>NZ_JAAXOQ010000016.1 GCF_012396015.1 Tsukamurella spumae
CCGCGGCCAACCGCTGCCGCGCCTGCACCGCCTCCCGGTAGTTCGCCGGCTGGGCCAGGTACTGCGCCTCATCATCGGCGTAGAGGGCGCGATGCAAGGCGTACACGGCCGTCATCGTGCGGCAGTACGCGACACACTCCGCCCGGCGCTGTTCGAACAACACCTCCGCCACCGCACCATCCGCACCCCGGGCATCGACCAGCCCCTGAGGGATCAGATCCTCAGGGAGACTGCGTAATACCTCCGGTAGCGCCATGCCACCATGATACGCCTACATGTTCGATCGCGCCATGTTTTCGAACCCGATGCGGCGCAGAAATCGGGAGTACTGCGGGGCGACGCCGCTCATGGAGTCAGACCACGCCACTCGAGCAGGGGCGCGATATCGGGATCGCCGCCGCGGAAGTCGCGGTAGGCCTGCGAGGCGTCGACGCTGCCGCCGCGGGAGAGCACTGCGGCGCGCAGCTTCTCGCCGTTCTCCCGCGTCGGGCCGTCGTGCGCGGTGAACCAGGCGGCGGCATCGGCGTCGAGCACCTCGGACCAGATGTAGCTGTAGTACCCGGCGCTGTAGCCACCCGAGAAGATGTGGTTGAAGAACGGGCCGCGGTAGCGGGGCGGCACGCCGGGCACGTCGAGCCCGGCGTCGGCGAGGGCCGCCGCCTCGAAGGCCTCGACATCGGCGACGACGGTGCCCGGCTCGATCGTGTGCCACGCCAGGTCGATGACGGCCGCGGCGAGGTACTCGACGGTGCCGAATCCCTCACCGCGCGTCCCGGGCTCGAGCACCGAGCGGCGAAGCCCCTCGGGCAGCGGCTCCCCCGTCGCGTGATGCCGGGCGTAGCCGTCGAGGATCGAAGGCCACGCGGCGAACATCTCGTTGAACTGCGAGGGGAACTCGACGAAGTCGCGCGGCACGCTCGTCCCCGAGAAGTACGGATAGGTCACCTCCGAGAGCAGGCCGTGCAGGGCGTGCCCGAACTCGTGGAAGACGGTGGTCACCTCGTCGCGGCTGAGCAGCGCGGGCCGCCCGTCCGGCGGGCGGACGACGTTGCAGACGTTGATGATCACCGGCTGCGCATCGAGCAGGCGCGGCTGGTCCACGAAGCTCGTCATCCACGCTCCGCCCCGCTTGCTGGGGCGGGCGAAGTAGTCCCCGATGAACAGGCCGAGCGGCGCACCGTCGGGCCCCGTGACCTGCCACGCGCGCGCGTCCGGGTGGTGCAGCCCGAGATCCGTGCGCTCGACGAAGCCCAACCCGTACATCCGGGAGGCGGCCTCGAAGACGCCCTTCTCGATCACGTTGTCGAGCGCCAGGTACTCGTTCAGCGCGGGTCCGGATCCGCCCTCGTCGGCCCCGGCCCGCTGCTCGGCGATGCGCGCGTAGAAGGGCCAGTCCCAGGCCTCGATCCCGTGGTCCGCAATCTCTTCCAGCTCGGCGCGCTCGGCGGTGGCATTGCGCGCGGCGGGCACGGCCAGGTCGCGCAGCATGCCGAGGGCAGCCTCCGCCGTGCCGGCGGTCTGGTCGGCGATCTGGTACGCCGCGTGGTGCGGGTACCCGAACAACGCCGCGCGCTCGGCCCGCAGGCCGGCGATGCGGGTGATGAGTTCGCGGGTGTCGTTCTCGCCTCCCCGCGCGTTGCGGCCCGACGACGCCTCGTACACCCTGCGCCGCGACGCACGGCTGGTCAGGCGCGCGAGGTTCGGCTGGTTCAGCGGGTAGCCGAGGGCCAGGAGGTACCCGTCCTGCCCCGCCGCCTCGGCGGCGGCGCGGGCCCCGGCGATCGCGTCGGCGCCCAGCCCGTCGAGCTCGGCCTCGGTCGCGAAATGCACTGCGGAGGCGTTCGTCTCGGCGAGGGTACGGCGCGAGAACTCGGTGGTGAGCTCGGCGAGCTCGGTGTTGATGACCCGCAGCCGCTCCTGGGCGGCACCGTCGAGCCCGGCCCCCGCGCGGGTGAACCGGAGGTGGTAGCGCTCGAGCAGCCGAAGCTGCTCGGGGTCGAGGCCCAATTCGCCGCGCCGGGAGTGCAGCGCGTCCACCCGGCCGAAGAGCGCCGCGTCCATGAGGATGGCGTCGAAGTGCGCCGACCACAGCGGCGAGACCGCGGCCTGCGCGGCTTCCAACGCATCCGTGCGGTCGGTGGAGGTCAGCGAGAAGAACACGGCCGCAACGCGCCCGAGGTCCTGCCCCGCGCGCTCCATCGCCTCGACGGTGTTGGCGAACGTGGCGGGCTCGGCAGCGCCGGCGATCGCCGCGATCTCCCGACGATGCCGGGCGAACCCCTCGGCGAAGGCCGCCTCGAAGTCCGTGTCCGCGAACGCGGCGAAGTCCGGCAGGGCGAAGGGCAGGGTGCTGGGGGCGAGAACGGCATCGACGGTCACACCCCGAACCTACCCGGGCGGGCTCCGTCGACCTCAGTCAGTGACGCTGATCCCGAAGTGCGCGGCGAACACCTCCGCCAGGCCGACGACCTGCAGGTGCGACATCGTCGCCCCGGCGATGCCCTCGATCCCGCGGATCCGCTCCACCTGCAGACCGCGCAGGTCCACGTGCTGCAGCTTCGCTCGGGTCGCGTCGAGCTCGCCCGCGCGGCAGTCCTCGAACGCCACCCGGGTGAGAGTCGCGTCGCCGGCGTCGATGCCGTCGAGCACGCACTCCCGGAACACGACATCGGTGAGCGCGGCACCCCGCAGGTTCACGAAGCCGAGACGGACGCCGGTGAAGACGACGGAGCGCAACGTGGAGTCCATCAGCTCGACGGCGCCGATGCGGGCATCGTCGACCTCGACCTGCCGGAAGGTCGAGCGAGAGGCCCGGAAGCCCGTCGCGAACAGTGAGGAGATGCGGGTCTCGAGGAACGCGGACTCGGTGAACACCGCGTCGCGGACCTCCCACCCGACGAGCTCGCACTCGCTGAAGGTGATCCCGCCGAGGTCGCGGCCCTTGACCGTCGGCTGGGCGAAGCGCTGCCGGTCGTGGACGTCGCCCGGGACGAGATCGTCGGTGACGCCGTCCTCGAGGTCCGGCAGGCGCAGCGGCGCGACCTTCGGCGCGACGAGGCCGGCCATCAGCCGAGCACCTCGGCGACGGCACGAAGCCGGGACTCCGCGTCCGCGGCGATCGACGCCACCACCTCGCGGGCGGGGCGCACCTCGTCGACGAGGCCCGCGGCCTGTCCGGCGTAGACGACACCGATCTCGGGGATGGCCCCGTCGTACGCGGCGCTGACGGCTTCCTCGCTGCCGGACGAGGCGTCCACCCCGTCGCCGTCGTGCCACCGGGCGGTGAAGTCATTGGTGAGCGCGCGTCCGAACCACCGGTTCTCGGGCCAGGGCTGATGCCGGGCCTTGTCGAAGACATCGGTGTAGACCGTGTCCTCGCTGCGGGCCTTGAGCAACGCGGGGATCGCGTACTCGGGGCCGACGGTCTCGGGCGAGGCGAGCAGCGCCGTGCCGATCAGCGCGCCCTGCGCCCCGGCCGCCAGCACCGCCGCCAGGCCCGCACCGCTGCCGATGCCGCCGGCCGCCAGCACGGGGAGATCGGTGGCGCGGAGCACCTCCTGCAGCAGGGGCAGGGTGGCGATGCGGCCGGTGTGCCCGCCGGCCTCACCACCCTGGGCGACGACCGCGTCCACGCCGGCCGCCTCCACCTCGCGCAGATCCTCGAGGGAGTTGATCTGCGAGATCACCACAGCCCCCGCGTCCTTGACGCGCTGGACGAACGGCGCGGGATCGCCGAAGGACAACGAGACCAGCTTCGGCCGCGCCGCCAGGACGGAGTCCAGCAGCTCGGGGCTGTCCGCCAGCGACCAGGTCTGCAGGCCGAATGCCAGCGGCGCGTCTTCGCCGGCGGCCGCGCGAATGACGCGCAGCTGCTCGTCGATCCACTCGGCGGTGGCGTACCGGGCGGCGCCGATCATGCCCAGCCCGCCCGCCGCTGTCACCTGCCCGGCGAGCTCGCCCCCGGCACGGCCCCCCATGGGGGCACCGAGGATCGGCAGGTCGATGTTCAGGGTGCGCGTCAGCCAGGTGTTCCACACACCGACGAGGCTACGCCCGTGGCAGGATCATCACTCGTGGCCGTATCTGTGGACCCCGAGATCCGCCGTCTCCGCGCCCTCCGGCTCCGCGCGCAGGGTCTGGTGCCCGGTGTGCGGGACTGGCGCACAGCGCAGGACGCCGCGCGCGGGATGCTCGCGATCCAGGCGCAGGACGGCGCGGCGGCCCGGTTCGCCCTCTCCCTGCGCGCCGCGGATCGTCCCTCCGACGCCGCCGTCCTCGCCGATCTCGCGGAGCGGCGCCTCGTCCGGAACCGCCCGGCTCGCGGGACCCTCCAGATCACTGCGCCCGACGACGTGCACTGGCTCAGTGCCGCGCTCACCGAGCGTTCGCGGGCCGAGGCGGCCAAACGGCGTCCGGCACTCGGGCTCTCGGACGCCATGGTCGACGGTGCCGAGCGGACCATCCGCGCGGAGCTGGCGGGCGGAAGAGTTCTCACGCGTCCACAGCTCGTGGAGGCGTGCGCGCAGAACGGGGTCGTCCTCGACAACGGTCAGGCGGGGCACGTGCTGCGGCACCTCACCGAGCTCATGGCGATCGTGTTCGCCGATCCGGCCTCGAAGACCGATGCCTTCGCCCTGGCCGACGAGTGGGTCGCGGAACGCCGGGAGCCGGATCACGCACTGGGAGAGATGGTCTCGCGGTTCGTCACCGCCCGCGGTCCGGTGACCCGGCAGGACATCGGCAAGTGGGCCTACCTGCCGATGGGATCCGTCGACGAGGGCCTCGCCGCCGCGGGCCCCGCCGTCGGCACCGTCGAGCTGGCGGGCACCACTTACCTGGTCGCGCCCGGCACCGTCGACATCACCGATGCGGAGGTCGACGAGGCGCTCGCCGAGCCCCTTCTCCTCCCCGGCTTCGACGAGTACATCATCGGATACGGTTCCCGCGCACCGCAGCTCGACGAGCGGTATCTGGCGCGGATCATCCCCGGCCGCAACGGGGTCTTCAAGCCGATGATCGTCGTCGACGGCGAGATCGTGGGCATCTGGAGCCGCAAGGCCACGGCGAAGAAGGTCACCGTCGCGCTGGAGCCCTTCACCTCGCTCACCGCTGCCGCGAAGCGACGACTCGCCGGGCCGGTGCGCGATTACGGGCGGTTCCTCGGGCTCAAGGCGCAGCTAGCGCCGTAGGCCGGAACGACTCACGAGGACGCTCCGGCCACCGGCGCCTGCACCTGCACCTGCACCGCGTCGACCAGGGGCCGCAGCTCGGGTTGCTCCGCCGCTTCGGCCAGCGCATCCCGCAGCACCCGTTCCTGGGTCGGACGTGCCGCCGTGAGCAGGTCCCACCCGGCGGGGGTGAGCTCGGTGTAGATGCCGCGACGGTCGTCCGCGCACAGGATCCGGGTCAACAGACCCCGATCCTCGAGCCGGGTGACCAGGCGCGTCGTGGCACTGCTGGACAGCGCCGCGGCCCGCGCGAGCTGACGCATCCGCATGTGCCAGCCGTCCTGCCGGCTCAGTGCGTCGAGCACGGTGAACTCGACAACGGACAGGTCGTGCCCGGCCTGCAAGGAGCGCTCGAGATCGTTCTCGATCAGCGCGTGCAGCGCGACCAGCGTGCGCCACCCCCGTGCGCGGATCTCCACCGCATCGTCGGCGATACCCATGGCCCGCGCCCCTTTCGTCGTGACCACGAGCATACCACCTTGCGAGGATTAGCCGCGTGTGCAACTATCTATCTCGTTGTGTGTGCAACTACTGCAGACGCTGGTGATTGCAGACGCGCCAATTATCCCGACTCCCTAAGGAACCCTCATGCCCATCGCGCTGTTCGCGCTCGCCCTCGGGGGCTTCGGCATCGGACTGACCGAGTTCGTCATCATGGGACTGCTCCCCGAGGTCGCGCGCGACTTCGCCGTCAGCGAGACCGTGGCCGGCTACCTGATCTCCGGCTACGCCCTGTCCGTGGCCGTCGGCGGCATCATCCTCACCGCGGCACTCGGCCGGGTCAACCGCAAGCACGCCCTCCTCGGACTCCTCGTCCTGTTCATCGTGGGCAACATGATGTCGGCACTCGCCGGCACCTACGAGCTCATGCTGGCGGGCCGCATCGTCGCAGCGCTGTGCCACGGCGCGTTCTTCGGCATCGGCGCCGTCGTGGCGGCGGACCTCGTGGCCGAGAACCGTCGCGCCGCAGCGATCTCCATCATGTTCGCCGGCCTGACCGTCTCGAACGTCCTCGGCGTGCCGCTCGGCACCTTCCTCGGCCAGGCCGCGGGCTGGCGCTCGACCTTCTGGGCCATCACGATCATCGGCGTCCTCGCCCTGATCGGCATCGCCGCACTCGTGCAGAACACCCCGGCCGCGGCGACAGGCGGCAACCCGTTCGCCGAGTTCCGGATCTTCCGCAGCCGACAGGTGTGGCTCTCGATGCTCGTCACGGTGCTCGGCTACGGCGGCATGTTCGGCGCCTTCACCTACATCGCGTTCACCCTCACCGAGGTCGGCGGCTTCGCGTCCTCGTCCGTGCCGTGGCTGCTCGTGCTGTTCGGCGCCGGCCTGTTCGTCGGCAACCTGCTCGGCGGGCGCGCGGCGGACCGCAACCTGCCGCTCACGCTCATCGCGCTGCTCGCCGCGCTGACCGTGGTCCTCGGCGTGTTCGCGCTGACCGCCACCTCGCAGGTCGCGACCGTCGTCGCCCTGGTCCTCATGGGCGCCTTCGGCTTCGCCACCGTGCCCGGCCTGCAGATGCGCATCATGAACCACGCCGACGACGCCCCCACGCTGGCCTCCGGCGCCAACATCGCCGCCTTCAACCTGGGCAACGCCTTCGGCGCCTGGGCCGGCGGGCTCACGCTCGCCGCCGGACTCGGCTACGTCTCGCCGCTCTGGGTGGGCGCGGGCATCACCCTCGCCGGCCTGGTCGCGTACCTCATCGCGGCCCGCGTCCGCGGCGGCGAGTTCGACCGGTCCACCGTGGCGGCGCCGGACCCCGTCGCCGCTTGAGAACCGACCCCTGACCATCCCCACACGGCGATGATCTACGGCCTCGAGGCCGACGGCCGCAACGGCTGAGCGTGCGGCGGGCCGGTCGACTCAGTCCAGCCGCCAGTCCTCGTACGCCCGCGGATCGTCGATCGGTTCGATGTGCACGGTGATCCGCAGGTCGTCGAAGAGGGCGTCGAGGTCCGCCTCGACCTCCTCGGTGACGTCGTGGGCGCGCTGCACCGTCCAGTCGCCGGGCACGAGCATGTGCATCTGCAGGAAGCGCTCGTGCCCGGACTCGCGGGTCCGGATGTCGTGGAAGTCGATGCCCGCGGCGCGGTGGCGGTCGAGCACCTCGTCGATCTGCGCCCGATCCTCGGTCGGCAGCGCGGCGTCCATGAGGCCGGCGCCCGACTGCCACACCAGGCGCGCCCCGACCACCAGGATGTTCACCGCCACGGCGATGGCGATGAGCGGGTCCAGCGGCAACCATCCGGTGAGCGCGACGAGCACCACACCCACGATCACCCCGGCCGTGGTCCACACGTCCGTGATCAGGTGCTTGCCGTCGGCCTGCAGCGCGTGCGAGCGGTGCCGTCGGCCCACCCGGATCAGGTAGAGCCCGACGAGCCCGTTGAGCACCGTCGCCGCCACGGAGATCCCGAGACCGAGGCCCACCTGCTCGAGTTCCCGCGGATTCAGCAACCGGTCCACCGCGGAGACGATGATGACCACCGCGGCCACCACGATCATCACGCCCTCGAGCACCGCCGAGAAGTACTCGGCCTTGGTGTGCCCGAAGTTGTGGTCGTGGTCCGCCGGCTTGGCCACCACCTTGAGCGCGACGAACGCCGTGATCGCCGCGACCACGTTCACCGAGGACTCGGCGGCGTCCGACAGGAGGCCCACCGACCCGGTCAGCCGCCACGCGAGGATCTTCAGTGCGATCACGACCAGCGAGGTCACGATCGAGAGCAGGGCGAAGCGCGAGAGGTCCTGCCGGACGCGGGGACCCGCGCCCGGGGCTGCCGGGCTCGACGGTGCGGTCACCGTCGGGACATTACTTGCCCTTCGGCTTGTCCGCCGAGGCGTCCGACGAGAGCGCGGCGACGAAGGCCTCCTGCGGGACGTCGACCCGGCCGATCGTCTTCATGCGCTTCTTGCCCTCCTTCTGCTTCTCGAGCAGCTTGCGCTTACGGCTGATGTCGCCGCCGTAGCACTTGGCGAGCACGTCCTTGCGGATGGCGCGGATGTTCTCGCGGGCGATGATCTTCGAGCCGATCGCGGCCTGCACCGGCACCTCGAACTGCTGGCGCGGGATGAGCTCCTTGAGCTTGACCGTCATCTTGTTGCCGTAGGCCTGGGCGCCGTCGCGGTGCACGATCGCGCTGAACGCGTCGACGGCCTCGCCCTGCAGCAGGATGTCGACCTTCACCAGGTCGGACTGCTGCTCGCCGGCCTCCTCGTAGTCGAGGGAGGCGTAGCCGCGGGTCCGCGACTTCAGCGAGTCGAAGAAGTCGAAGATGATCTCCGCCATCGGCAGCGTGTACCGCAGCTCCACGCGGCTCTCCGAGAGGTAGTCCATGCCGCCGAGCTCGCCGCGCCGCGACTGGCACAGCTCCATGATCGTGCCGACGAACTCGCTGGGCGCGATGATCGTGGTCTTGGTGATCGGCTCGTAGGTCTCACGCAGCTTGCCGTCGGGCCAGTCCGACGGGTTGGTGACGACGAGCTCCTTGCCGTCCTCGCCGACCACGCGGTAGACCACGTTCGGCGCGGTCGAGATCAGGTCGAGGCCGAACTCGCGCTGCAGCCGCTCGCGGGTGATCTCCATGTGCAGCAGCCCCAGGAAACCGCACCGGAAGCCGAACCCGAGGGCCACGGAGGTCTCCGGCTCGTAGGTGAGCGCAGCATCGTTGAGCTGCAGCTTGTCCAGCGCCTCGCGCAGGGCCGGGTAGTCGGAGCCGTCCACGGGGTACAGGCCCGAGTAGACCATCGGCCGCGGCTCCTGATAGCCCGTGAGCGGCGTCTCGGCACCCTTGCGCGCGGTCGTCACGGTGTCGCCCACCTTCGACTGCCGCACGTCCTTCACGCCGGTGATGAGGTAGCCGACCTCGCCCACGCCGAGCCCCTTGGTGGCCTTCGGTTCGGGCGAGACGATGCCCACCTCGAGCAGCTCGTGGGTGGCGCCCGTCGACATCATCTGGATCTTCTCGCGCGGCACGATCTTGCCGTCCACCACGCGGATGTAGGTGACCACGCCGCGGTAGGTGTCGTAGACCGAATCGAAGATCATCGCGCGGGCCGGCGCATCGGCATCGCCGACGGGCGGCGGCACCCTCTCGACGACGCGATCGAGCAGGGCGTCCACGCCCGCACCGGTCTTGCCGGATACCCGCAGCACGTCGTCGGGCTCGCAGCCGATGATGTGCGCGATCTCCTCGGCGTAGCGGTCGGGGTCCGCCGCGGGCAGGTCGATCTTGTTGAGGACCGGGATGATCTCGAGGTTCTTGTCCATCGCCAGGTACAGGTTGGCCAGGGTCTGGGCCTCGATGCCCTGTGCGGCATCGACCAGCAGGATCGCGCCCTCGCACGCCTCCAGCGCGCGGGAGACCTCGTACGTGAAGTCCACGTGGCCGGGCGTGTCGATCATGTGCAGGACGTACTCGGCCTCCGTGCCGTCCTCGGCCGTCACGGTCCACGGCAGGCGCACGTTCTGCGCCTTGATCGTGATGCCGCGCTCGCGCTCGATGTCCATCCGATCGAGGTACTGCGCCCGCATTGCACGCGCCTCGACGACCCCGGTGATCTGCAGCATCCGGTCGGCCAGGGTGGACTTGCCATGGTCGATGTGCGCGATGATCGAGAAGTTGCGAATACGCGAGGGCTCGGTGAAGGTCTCGTCGGCGAAGCTGGGAATCGGTCTCACTCCTCGGGCGGCTGGCCGGGTCCCCGGCACACGTCACCCTCCAGTTTCTCATGCCGCCGCGAGTGCTCGCACCGCGGTGACCCAGTACCTGGGACTTCGCCCCGGTTCACCCCCGTCGCGGTAGCGTCGAACGGCATGAGTGATTCTGAATCCTCACGAACATCGAAACCAGCAGACACGACATCGACACCGACGAGCTCCCTCAACCGCCGAGTCTTCATCGCCGCCGCAGGCTCGGTCCTGGCCTTCGCCCTCTGGGCACTCGCCTCTCCCGAGACCGCGGAGAGTGTGATCAGCGGCGTCGTCTCCTTCATCACCACCTGGTTCGGCTGGTGGTACTTCCTCCTCGCGACGGCGATCGTCGGCGTGGTCGTGTTCATCGGCCTGAGCCGCTACGGGCGCTACCGCTTGGGACCGGAGGAGTCCCGCCCCGAGTACAGCCTCTTCACCTGGACCTCGATGCTGTTCGCCGCGGGCATCGGCATCGACCTCATGTTCTTCTCCGTGGCCGAGCCGGTGAGCCACTACCTCGCCCCTCCGGTCGGCGCGGGCGAGAACAACCACGCGGCGCGGGAGGCGGTCACCTGGACCGTCTTCCACTACGGCATCACCGGCTGGGCGATGTACGCGCTGATGGGCGGCGCCCTCGCCTACTTCGCCTTCCGGCACAACCTGCCGCTCACCATCCGCGCCGCCCTCTATCCGATCCTCGGCAAGCGCGTACACGGACGGCTCGGTGACGCCGTGGACGTGGCCGCCGTCCTCGGCACGATCTTCGGCATCGCCACCTCCCTGGGGATCGGCATCGTCCAGCTCAACTACGGGCTGCACGAGCTCTTCGGCATCCCCCAGGGCAGAGCCGCGCAGATCGGCCTCATCGTGCTGTCGGTCATCGTCGCGACGATCTCCGCGACCTCCGGCGTCGACAAGGGCATCCGGCGACTGAGCGAGCTCAACGTGATCCTGGCGATGCTCATGCTGGTCTACATCCTGGTCGCGGGACGCTCCGACTTCCTCCTCAACGGCCTCGTGCAGAACACGGGCGACTACCTGTCGACCTTCCTCGACCGCACGATGGACACCTTCGCGTGGGGCCAGATCAATCCCGAGTCGGCGGGCGACCCGTCGGGCTGGCTGGACTCGTGGACGCTGTTCTTCTGGGCGTGGTGGGTGGCGTGGGCCCCCTTCGTCGGACTGTTCCTGGCCCGCATATCGCGCGGACGCACGTTGCGCCAGTTCGTCTTCGGCGTCCTCGTCGTGCCCTTCAGCTTCATCCTGGTGTGGATCTCGATCTTCGGCAACAGCGCGCTCGAGGTGGCCCGGGGCGACCGGACCTTCGCCGAGGCGACCGCGTCGACGCCCGAGGTCGGGTTCTACTCGCTCCTCGAGAAGTACCCCGGCGCACCGCTTCTCCTGGCCGTCGCGACCATCACCGGCCTGCTGTTCTACGTCACGAGCGCCGACTCCGGCTCACTCGTGATGGGCAACTTCACCAGCAGGCTGGCCGATCCGATGGCGGACTGCGCCCGCGGCACGCGGATCTTCTGGTCCTTCGCGATCGGCCTGCTGACCCTCGCGATGCTGTTCGCCGGCAACGACGGCTCGATCGTCACGCTGCAGAAGGCCACCATCATCATGGGACTGCCCTTCTCCTTCGTACTGGCGCTGGTCGGCCTCTCGCTGCTGCGGGCATTGCACTCCGAGTCGTACAAGCAGGACAGCTACCGCACAGCGCTGCCCAAGGCGCTCGCCGCGGGGCGGGGCGGCGGCGAGTCCGGCAGCTGGCGACGGCGCCTCCTCGCGACCGTGCACTACCCGGGCCGCGGCGCCACCCTACGGTTCCTGGAGAACGCCGTCGCACCCGCCATGCGGGACGTGGCAGCGGAGTTCACCGCCGAGGGCGTGTCGGCGACGATCGACGAATCGGGCCGCAGCGAGTCGCTGCCCTCCCCGACGCTCACCGTCGACCTGGCGGGCGAGCCGCACTTCGAATACTGCGTGTGGCCCGTCTCCGCCCCGGCACCGAGCTACGCCGTCCTCGCGCACCGCTCGGCCGACCGGTACTTCCGATGCGAGGTCTACCTCGCGGAGGGCTCGCAGGGATACACGCTCAACGGATACACCCGCGAGCAGATCATCGGCGACATCCTCGACCAGTACGAACGCCATCTCGGCTACCTGCATCTGCGCCGCGCGGCGACCGACCATCACGACCCCCACGACGAGTCCGCCGGCACCCGGACCGATCCCGACCCGGAAGCGTCCACCGAACCCGAAGGGACACCCGCATGACCGACCCCACCCTGTTCATCGACGGCACGTGGCGCCACAGCGCAGACGGCGGCACACGCGTCATCATCTGCCCCGCCGACGGCACCGAGGCCGGCGTGGTCGACGAGGCGACCGCCGCCGACACCGAGGCCGCGATCGCCGCCGCCCGCCGCGCGTTCGACACCGGCCCCTGGCCGCACGTGCCGGCGGCCGAGCGGGGCGACCTGCTGCTGCGAGTAGCGGACGCGATCGATCGCCGGCGCGACGAGTTCGCCCGCGCGGAGACCCTGGACACCGGCAAGCGCCTGTACGAGTCCGAGCTGGACATGGCCGACATCGCGGCCTGCTTCCGCTACTTCGGCAAGCTCGCCGGCCAGGACTCCGGCCGGATCGTGGACGCCGGATCCGCGGATGTCGCCTCGCAGATCGTGTACGAGCCCGTGGGCGTGTGCGCGATGATCACCCCCTGGAACTACCCCCTGCTGCAGGCGGCGTGGAAGGTCGCGCCCGCGCTGGCGGCCGGGGACACCTTCGTGCTCAAGCCCTCCGAGCTCACCCCGCACACGTCGATCCTGCTGATGCGGGTGCTCCAGGAGGTGGGCCTGCCGGACGGCGTGGCGAACCTGGTCCTCGGCGCGGGGGCGCGGGCGGGCGCTCCCCTCTCCACCCACCCGGACGTCGACCTGGTCTCCTTCACCGGCGGGCTCGTGACCGGCCGGCTCATCGCGGCGAACGCCGCCGGCACCGTCAAGAAGGTGGCGCTGGAGCTCGGCGGCAAGAACCCGAACGTGATCTTCGCCGACGCCTGTGCGACGCCGGAAGGCCTCGCCGCGGCGGTGGACAACGCGCTCAACGGGGCGTTCCTCCACTCCGGTCAGGTCTGCTCCGCGGGCGCCCGGCTCGTGGTCGAGGCGTCCGTGCACGACGTCCTCGTCGACGAACTTGTCCGGCGCGCGGAGGGCATCCGTCAGGGCCTGCCCTACGCCGACGGCACCGAGACCGGGCCGCTGATCTCCGCCGCCCATCGCGACAAGGTCCACGCGTACGTCGAGCGGGCGCGCGCCGACGGCGCGGTCGTCCGCACGGGCGGCGCGTTCGCCACCGGGGACCAGGGCTCGGGGACGCTGGACGGCGGCTTCTTCTACCTCCCGACGGTGCTCGATCACTGCGATCCGTCGATGGCCTGCGTGCACGACGAGGCCTTCGGGCCGACGGTCACCGTCGAGACCTTCGAGACGGAGGACGAGGCGGTGGCGATCGCCAATGACACGGAGTACGGCCTCGCGGGCGCGGTCTGGTCGGCCGACGGGGGCCGCGCCAAGCGGGTCGCGCGGCGCCTGCGGCACGGCACCGTCTGGATCAACGACTTCGGGCCCTACCTCCCCCAGGCCGAGTGGGGCGGCTTCGGCGCCTCCGGCATCGGGCGCGAGCTGGGCCCCACCGGCCTCGGCGAGTACCTCGAGGCCAAGCACGTCTACGAGAACCTGCGACCGTCCGTCACCGGATGGTTCGCCGAGCGGAAGGACGATCAGTGAGCACGAACGATTCCGATAACGAGACCTTCGATTACGTCGTCGTGGGAGCGGGTTCGGCGGGGGCCGCCATCGCCGCCCGCCTGTCCGAGGACCCGACGGTGAGCGTCTGCCTCCTGGAGGCCGGGCCCTCCGACGTGGGCGATGAGGCGATCCTGCGACTGGACCGCTGGATGGAGCTGCTCGAGTCGGGCTACGACTGGGACTATCCGATCGAGCCCCAGGAGAACGGCAACTCGTTCATGCGGCACGCCCGCGCGAAGGTGTTGGGCGGCTGCAGCTCGCACAACAGCTGCATCGCCTTCTGGGCGCCGCGGGAGGACCTGGACTCGTGGGAACGCGACCACGGCGCGGCGGGCTGGGGTGCCGACTCGGTCTACCGGCTCTACCCCCGGATCGAGACCAACGACGCGCCCGGCGAGCACCACGGGCGCTCCGGCCCGGTGCACATCATGACGGTGCCCCCGAACGACCCGTGCGGCGTCGCGCTGCTCGACGCGTGCGAGGAGGTGGGCATCCCCCGCGCCGAGTTCAACTCCGGGACCACGGTGACCAACGGCGCGAACTTCTTCCAGATCAACCGGCGCGCCGACGGGACGCGATCGTCCTCGTCGGTGAGCTACCTGCACCCCGTGCTCGATCGCGAGAACCTGACCATCAGGACCGGCGCGTGGGCCAAGCGCGTCGTGTTCGACCCGTCCGGCGACCGACCGCGCGCCACCGGCGTGGACATCACGGTGGGCGCGTTCGGACGCACCACGTTCGTCGAGGCCCGGCGCGAGGTGATCGTCAGCGCGGGCGCCATCGACTCGCCGAAGTTGTTGATGCTCTCGGGGATCGGCCCCGCTGATCACCTGCGGGAGACCGGCGTCGACGTGCTCGTCGACTCCCCCGGCGTGGGCGCGCACCTGCAGGACCACCCGGAGGGCGTGATCGGCTTCGAAACCTCGCGGCCGATGGTCCGCGAGTCCACCCAGTGGTGGGAGATCGGGATCTTCACGCCCACCGAGTACGGCCTGGACCGACCGGACCTGATGATGCACTACGGCAGCGTCCCCTTCGACATGCACACGCTGCGGCAGGGCTATCCGACCGCCGAGGACACCTTCTGCCTCACGCCGAACGTGACGCACGCGCGCTCGCGCGGCACCGTGCGGCTGCGGTCCCGCGACTTCCGGGACAAGCCCAGGGTCGACCCGCGGTACTTCACCGACAGCGAGGGGCACGACCTGAAGGTGATGATCGCCGGGATCCGCAAGGCCCGGGAGATCGCCGAGGCGGGGCCGCTCAGGGAGTGGATCGAGCGGGAGCTGTACCCGGGCCCGGGTGCCCGGACGGACGCCGAGTTGGCCGATTACATCCGGCGCACGCACAACACGGTCTACCACCCGGCGGGCACCGTGCGGATGGGCGCCGTCGACGACCCGATGTCTCCGCTCGACCCGGAACTGCGGGTCAAGGGCGTTTCCGGGCTGCGCGTCGCCGACGCGTCGGTCTTCCCCGAACACACGACGGTCAACCCGAACATCACCGTGATGCTGGTCGGCGAGCGCTGCGCGGAACTCGTCGCGGCAGGTCGCTGACCGCGGCTGTCACCAGACCGGGCGGCGGATGATCAGCCCTGAAGATCGAGGACCCATGTCTGATATGAGCCGCGTACCGCGCCGAGCGGCTCAAAGCCGTTGCGCTGCGCCATCCGGATGCTGGCACGGTTGTTCACGTGAATCACCGCGGTGATCGCCTCAACCGACCGCTCGGGCCTGCGACATTCGGCACGGACACGCTCAATCACCTCGTCGGCGATGCGCGATCCCCCGGCCTGCCTGTCCTCCACTCGGACCGCGATCACATTCAGGTGCGCGCTCCGGACCTCAGCATCGAGCTCGAACGACAGATGTGCGACGGCGACCGGCTCGCCGTCGGCGGACTCGACGACGACCACGATGTCCCCCGCGCGGAACCTCTCACGCAGGGTACGGACCATCGCTTGGGCCTCCCACTCCCATGCCCGTGGATGCGAAGCGGTCCGGCGGCCGCCTGCAAGACGCGGCCAATCGACCGTGCACGTGAAGCGTTGCAGCGCCCTACACTCGGCCTTGACCGCGATCAACCGCCACGTTCGCCCCGTCACCGAGCGTGCCGCGCCGCTGCGAGATAGGACTGCAGTTCGGCCGACGTCGGTCCGTGAGCCACCGCAGACGCGTAGCGTTCAGCGGCTCTCTCCTCATCCAGGTCCGGTTCCGGGTAGTCGATCTCCTCGACGTCCACGTCCTGCACCCAGGCGAGCAATTCAGGATCGACCTCACCCGCGGAAACCCGCTCCTCGAGAATCGCGACGAGGCTCTCCGGGAACAGCCTCCCGATCGACCCCTCGCCTCGACGGCGGATCAGGAACCGGTCGTTCATCATCGCCGGCAAGTGCTTTCGCAGAATCTGCTGAGTCGATTCGGCCGTGAGCGCGTCCACCAACTCCCGATCCGCGAGTTCGAGCCATTTCAGCCGCGTGGCGAGAGCACGGGCGGATACGCCCCGGTTCCATAACTCGGCGGCGACGTCCGCGAGAGTCGAAACGCGCCAATCGATCCCACGCATCTCCTCCTCCGGGAGAAGGAGTTCCGCGGCGAACAGGTCCGCGGAGTTCTCGTTCTGCCGCACGCCGGTGCCCTCATCGTGGTGCCCCAACGCGAGGTGCGCCAACTCGTGGGCCGCCGACCAGTTGTTCCGGAACCAGTTCGGCGTACTCACGAGAACGATGACCGCCCGCCCACCTATCCGCAGCGAATAGTCCGTGCTGAGTCCGGGAATCCTGATCACGTCAACACCCAATCGGCTTTCCAGCCGCTCCGCGAACGACGCGACGAAACCGCGCCCGAGCACCTCTCGCGTGTGAGCGGGGTCGCCCGGAAGCGTGGCCGATACCAACGCACCCTCGGGAAACGCCTGCCGGTACGCGCTCGCGATCTTGTCGAGGACCACGACATCCGCCTCGCGCCCGACATTGGAACGCTCCCTCGACTCCGGGTCCCAGTCATGTCGCGCAGCGATGGTCATCCGGTTCGGGGCTTCGCGACCGGTGATGATCCAGTGCGTGTCCGCCCCGATCGCCTCGGCGATCGCTGCGACCTCCAGGGACGAGATCCCACGCTGTCCGTTGAGGGCACGCGAGAGGGCATCGGGCTTCATCCCGACCCGCTCCGCCAGCTGCCGTTGGCTCATCGACGACATGCGGGAACGAATACGTTCACCGAGTTCTCGCATTTCGTGGTCCATGACCAGAGCCTACGCGCGTATTGGGATATTCCCAACGCCCATGCGGAGAGAGGCGATCTATCCTTGCAGCATGGCGAACGACTTCACCCGCTTCGCGGCCGTGGCGGCCAAGCTCGCGCGCGAGCACGGCCCACGGCTCGCGGCGCAGGTCGTGAACAGCCCTCCCGTGCGGGCGGGCCGGGAGGCGATCACCCAGGTGGTCACCCAGACGGTGAACCAGGCGCTCGGCCTCGAGGCACCGTCGGAGCCCAAGGAGTTCACCCCCGGACGCCCCGTGACCCGCACCTCGACCCGGACCGAACTGATGGCCCGGTCGGTGGTGTACGCACCCCAACTGGACGGGCGCGCCGATCCGGGCGAGGTCGTCTGGACCTGGGTCGAGTTCGAGGAGACGACGGGGCCCAACGCCGGTCAGGGCAAGGACCGGCCCGTGCTCGTCGTGGGCCGCTCCGGGGTCGTCCTGCTCGGCCTGATGCTCTCCAGTCAGGACAAGCACATGGGCGATCCGGACTGGGTCGGCATCGGTTCCGGCCCGTGGGACGAGGACCGTCGCCCCTCGTGGGTGCGCCTCGACCGGGTCCTCGACGTGCCGGAGGACGGGATCCGGCGCGAGGGCGCCGTCCTGGACCGGCGCCGCTTCGAATCCGTCGCCCAGCGCCTGCGCAACGACTACGGCTGGTCCTGAGCCGGATTCATCGCGCGCGACCGGACCGCGCGAGGTGCGCCCGCAGGAACCGGCCGGTCACGCTGTCCGGGGTCGCCGCGATCCGCTCGGGCGTCCCCTGGGCGACGACGGTGCCGCCCGCGGCCCCGCCGCCCGGGCCCAGGTCGATGACGTGGTCGGCGTTGGCGATCATGTCCAGGTCGTGTTCGACGACGATGACCGTCGCGCCGCGGTCGACGAGTCGCTGCAGCACGTCCAGCAGGACCCGGACGTCCTTCGGGTGCAGGCCCACTGAGGGCTCGTCGAGCACGAAGACCGCGTCGGACTGATCGCGCCCCAGCTCACCCGCGAGCTTGAGCCGCTGCGCCTCGCCGCCCGACAGCGCGGGGGTGGCCTCGCCGAGCGTGAGGTAGCCCAGGCCGAGATCGACGAGGGTGCGCAACTTCGTGGCGATCCGCGGCACCGGCACGAGCTCGGCGGCCTCGCGGACGCTGCGCGCCAGCAGATCCGGGAGGGCGAGGCCGGCACCGTCGCCGCCCTCGGGCCAGCGGACCGCCGAGGCCTCGGGGGCGTACCGTCGGCCCAGGCACACCGGGCACTCGATGTCGACGTCGGGGAGGAACTGGACGTCGAGCGAGACCTGCCCCGTGCCCTCGCACCGCGGGCAGCGCAGCGATCCCGTGTTGTAGGAGAAGGCACCGGCTTTCAGGCTCATTCCTTCGCGGCCGCGGTCTTGGCGTACTCCCGACGCAGGTCGTCGAGGACGCCGCTGTAGGTCGCGATCGTCGAGCGCACGTTGACGCCGATCGGCGTGGCGTCCACCAGGTTCACCCGGCCGAGGCTCGGCGCATCGAGGGCAGTCACCGGTGCACGCGGGGGTTCGCCCTCCGCCGCGGCCGTCAGCGCAGGAACCAGGGCCTCGAGCACCAGCGTGGACTTGCCCGAGCCGGAAACGCCCGTCACCGTGGTGATCCGGCCGATCGGCAGGTCGACGGACAGAGCGTGCACGGTGTGGATCGGCTCGGTCTCGAGGTGGATGCGGCCCCGCGCGAAGACCTCGTCGTCGGCGGTGCGGGGCCGGGTCCGAACCGGCACGCGGCCCGCGAGGTAGTCGCCCAGCACGGAGTCCGGGTCCCGTTCGATCTCGGCGACGGTGCCCTGCGCGATCAGGAGGCCGCCCTCCGCGCCGGAACCGGGGCCGATCTCGACGAGGTGCTCCGCCTCGCGCACGACGTCCAGGTCGTGATCGACGACGACCACGGAGTTGCCGTCCCGCAACAGGTCCCGCACCACGCCGAGCAGGCCCTCGACATTGGCCGGATGCAGGCCCACCGAGGGCTCGTCGAGCACGTACAGCACCCCGGTGGTGCGGTTGCGGACCGCCCGCGCCAGCTGCACCCGCTGCCGCTCACCGGTGGAGAGGGTGGCCGCACCGCGGTCCAGGCCGAGGTACCCGAGCCCCAGTTCCACCAGGCGGCGCGCGATCGATTCCAGGGTGTCGACAAGGATTCCGGCCATCTCGCGCATGTCGGCCGGGAGCGGTCCGACGGTGCCCGGTGCCCACGCCACCACCTCGTCGAGGGTCATCGCGGTGACGTCGGCGAGACCGAGATCGCCGATGCGCGGCGCACGGGCCTCCGGACTCAGTCGGGTGCCGCCGCAGTCGCCACACGGGCCCGCGTGCACGAACCGGTTGACCCGCCCGAGGCCCGCCTCGGTGGTCGCCTTGTCGAGCGCCTCCTGCACGGCGGCGTTCGCGCTCCGATAGGTGAAGTTGACCTCGAACAGCTTGCCGCTCTTGCTGGAGACCGCCACCTTCCGCTTCTCGCCGGGGCCGTGCAGCACGATCTCCCGCTCGGCATCGGTGAGGTCGTCGTAGGGCACGTCGATCCGGACGCCGAGATCCGCGACGACCTGGGGCATGAAGGAGAAGCCGAACATCGACCAGGGCGCGACGGCACCGTCGGCGATTGTCCTCGTGGGGTCGGGCACCAGTGCGGCCCCGTCGATCTCGCGGACGGTACCCGTCCCGGCGCAGGTGGGGCAGGCACCGTCGGAGTTGAAGGCCAGGGACTCCGCTCCGGGCGGGGTGAAGACCGCACCGCAGACCGGACAGGTGAGGTCGAGTCCGGCGGCGACGTCGATCGTGGGCTCGAGGTAGTGCCCGTTCGGGCAGCGGTGCGCGGCGAGCCGGGAGAACATGAGCCGCAGCACGTTCAGCAGCTCAGTACTGGTTCCGAAGGTGCTGCGCACGCCGGGGACGCCGGGCCGCTGCCGCAGTGCGAGTGCCGCGGGGACGTGCTCGACGGCGTCGACGGCGGCCCGCGGCGCCTGCGACATGCGGCGTCGCGTGTACGTGGACAGCGCCTCGAGGTAGCGGCGCGAGCCCTCGGCGTACAGGACGCCCATCGCCAACGACGACTTGCCGCTGCCGGACACACCGGCGATGGCGACCAGCCGGCGCAGCGGCACGTCGACGTCCAGGGACCGCAGGTTGTGCACCCGGGCGCCGCGGACGGCGATCCACAGCGGGGTGTCGTCGGTCATGCGAGGCGGGTGATCTCCACGACCACATCGAGATCCGATGCGCCGCCGCCCGCGATCACGCCGCGCAGCGGCGGGACGTCCGCGTAGTCGCGGCCCACGCCGACAGAGACGTGCCGCTCGCTGATCGGGACGTCGTTCGTCGGGTCGTAGCCGCGCCACTGCCCCGTCCACGCCTCGATCCACGCATGGGACTCCCCCGCCACCGTCGACCCGACCTCCGCGTCGTGCTGCGGGTGCAGGTAGCCGGAGACGTACCGGCCCGGGATGCCGATGCTGCGCAGCAGCAGGAGCGTGAGGTGCGCGTAGTCCTGGCACACGCCCTTGCGTTCCTCCCAGGCGTCGGTCGCCGACGAATGCACGCCGGTGGTGCCGGGCACGTAGTCCAGCTCCTCGTGCACCCAGCGACACACCTCGAGCACGGCCTCGTCGGGCTCGAGGTCCTTGACCAGCTTCTTGGCCTGCGCGGCGAGCTTGCGCTGCTTGGGCACGTAGTCGGTGTAGCTGAGCAGCTCGTCGAACCGGTCGCGGACGCGATCCGCCGCGAGCTCGTCCCAGCCGATCACCTCGCCGGCGTCGTCGGCGGCCTCGGTCTCCACGACGGAGGCGCCGGTGACCTCGAGCGCCGTGTGCGGGGCGTGCAGGTCGAACGCCGTGACCGCGGTGCCCCAGTAGTCGGTGTACCGGTAGACGCGGGTGGCGGGCACCGTCTCCACACGGTTGAGGATCACGTTCTGCCGCTGGTCGCTGCGCGGTGTCAGCCGGGCCTCGTTGTACGACGAGGTGACCGGTGCGTTGTAGCCGAAACCGGTGGAGTGCACGACTCGTAGACGCCAGCTCACAGCTCCCCCTCCAGGATGGTGTCGATGTCTCCGCGGGCGCGGGCGTCGGTCCAGGCGACGTACGGCGTCACGTGGAAGTAGCGGGCGGTGACGGCCTCGCTCGCGGCCTGCCCGAGCTCCTGCAGCGCGATCAGGCGGCGCTGCAGATCGTCGAGAAGCTCTCCCGGCGCGAGGAATTCGAGCTCGCCGCGCGCCCGGCCGAGCAGTCGCTGTGCCTCCGTGTGGGTGCCGAGCCGCCCCTCGCGGCCGCCCTCGATCGCACTCAGGCAGTCCTCCGCCGTGGTGAGCGCGTGGATCACCGACCGCGGGAACAGCCGGTCGACGAGGATGAACTCGACGACGCGCGTGGCGTCCAGCACGCCGCGGTGCGTGCGCAGGTAGGTGTCGTGGGCGCCCGTCGCGCGGAGCACCGTGACCCAGGTGGGGGCGTTCGCGCGGTCGCCGGCGCGCGAGAGGAGCAGGCGCACCGCCATGTCCATCCGTTCGATGGAGCGCCCGAGGAGCAGGAAGCGGTAGCCCTCGTCGCGCGAGAGCGTCGAGTCGGTGAGGCCGGAGAACATCGCCGCGCGGTTCTTGATGTAGTTGAGGAACTCGTGCGGGCCGAGCCGCCGGGCAGCGCGCTCGCGCTCGGCGATGCCGTTGTAGGTGGCGTTGAGGCACTCCCACATCTCGGAGCTGGTGACCTCCCGTGCGCCGCGGGCGTTCTCGCGGGCCGCGGCGATGGTGGCGGCGATCGAGCCGCTGCCCGGGTCGCGGTTGTACGCGACCACCTCCGTGACGGACCGCAGGTCGAGCGGCTGGTCCGCCGGCGGCTCCGGGATGCCGAGGACGCGGACGAGCTGCCGGGAGACCCGGTCCTCGTCGACGGTGGCGTCCTCGAGGAACTGGTGCACCGTGACGTCCAGCATGCGGGCGGTGTCGTCGGCGCGTTCGGCGTACCGGCCGATCCAGTACAGCGCCTCAGCGTTACGGGCGAGCATGACGCTCCTCCTCTCGTGCCTGCGGGCGCTGGCGTGCCTGCTGTTGCTGCTGATCCTGCGAGCTGAGCTCGGGACCGATCTCCACCTGCTGTTGCTCGGCGAGGTCGCGGCTCGGAACCACCTCCACGCCTTCGAGTTCCGCCTCCGCGGCCGAGGACCGGGCCGCGAGCACCCAGGTGTCCTTGGAGCCGCCGCCCTGGCTCGAGTTCACCACGAGGGAGCCCTCGGGGAGCGCGACGCGGGTGAGGCCACCGGGCAGCACCCACACGTCGTCGCCGTCGTTGACCGCGAACGGACGCAGGTCCACGTGCCGGGGCCGGGCCTGCTCGCCGATCTTCGTCGGCACCGTCGACAGTTGCATGACCGGCTGGGCGATCCAGCCGCGCGGGTCCGCGATGACCTTCCGGCGGATCGTCGCGAGCTCCTTCTCGCTCGCGTCGGGCCCGAAGACGATGCCGTAGCCGCCCGACCCCTCGACCGGCTTGATGACGAGTTCGTCGATGCGGTCGAGCACCTCTTCGCGCTCGTCGTCGAGCCAGCAGCGCAGCGTGTCCACGTTCTGCAGGAGCGGCTTCTCGCCGAGGTAGTAGTCGATGATGTCGGGGACGTAGGTGTAGGTCAGCTTGTCGTCGGCGACGCCGTTGCCCACGGCGGAGCTGATCACCACGTTGCCGGCGCGGGCCGCGTTGAGCAGTCCCGCCACGCCCAGCACCGAGTTGGGCAGGAACTGCATCGGATCGAGGTACTCGTCGTCGATGCGGCGGTAGATCACGTCCACCTGCTGCTCGCCGCTGGTGGTGCGCATGTAGACCACGTTGTCGCGGCAGAAGAGGTCGCGGCCCTCGACCAGCTCGACCCCCATCTGCCGGGCGAGCAGGGAGTGCTCGAAGTAGGCGGAGTTCGCCATGCCGGGCGTGAGGACCACCACCGTCGGGTCGGCCTCGTTCGACGCGGCGCTGCGCCGGAGGGCCCGCAGCAGGTGCGAGCTGTAGTCGGCGACGGCGCGCACGCGGTGCCGCTGGAACAGGTCCGGGAAGACCTGGGCCATGGCCCGGCGGTTCTCCATCACGTAGCTCACGCCCGACGGGGACCGCAGGTTGTCCTCGAGCACGCGGAAGGTTCCTTCGGCGTCGCGGATCAGGTCGATCCCGGCGACGTGGATGCGCACCCCGTTGGGCGGGCGGATGCCGGCGGCCTGGCGATGGAAGTGCGCACACGAGGTGACCAGACGTTTCGGGACGACGCCGTCGCGCAGGATCTCCTGCTCGGAGTAGATGTCGTCGAGGAACATCTCCAGCGCCTGCACCCGCTGCTTGATCCCCTTCTCCAGCCGGTTCCACTCGGCGGCGGCGATCACGCGCGGCACCAGGTCCAGCGGGAAGGGCCGCTCGCGGCCCTCGAGGGAGAAGGTGATGCCCTGGTCGATGAACGCGGTGCCGAGCGCGTCCACGCGGGCCGCCAGGTCCGACTCGTCCGCCGACGCGAGCGCGCCGAAGATCCGCTTGTAGGGCGCGCGCACGGTGCCGTCGTCGGCGAACATCTCGTCGAAGGCCCGCCCGAACGACGGTGCCTCGTCGTAGCGCGCGAACAGCGGCGCGTCGTCGGACAGTCGTGGGACGGCGGACGGCTTCCGGGTCGCGGACGCCGATGTGCGTCCCGTGGTGCCGGCCTTGGCCTGTTTCTGCGGGGTCACTCGGTCATCGTGCCGCACCCGCGCCGTTTCGGCAGCGCATCGTTCACAGCGTGGCAAGCTGGGCGTCGGACGCCGTTCCACCGGCCGGTGCCGCGATTTGGGTTGTATCCGAGCCGCTGGTAACCTGGTACGTCGGCAGTCATCACCGGCTGTCCTATTCGAGACAAGAGAGTTTGAACGCGTGGCCAACATCAAGTCCCAGATCAAGCGGATCAAGACCAACGAGCGCAACCGTCTGCGCAACCAGTCGGCGAAGTCGTCGCTGCGTACCGCCATCCGCCACTTCCGCGAGGCCGTCGAGGCCGGGGACAAGGCCAAGGCCGGCGAGCTCCTCGTCAGCACCAGCCGTCAGCTCGACAAGGCCGCCAGCGCCGGCGTCATCCACGCCAACCAGGCCGCCAACAAGAAGTCGGCGCTGTCGCTGGCTCTGAACAAGCTCTGATCTTCCGCTAGACGCGCGTATCACCGCGCCGCACCACCACCGGCACCACGCGGGCCGGAGAGGGTACGGCGCGGTTTTCGCGTATCCGGGTACGGGTGACGGCGTTCGACGGTCCCGCCCGCCCCGCCGCTCGGCCTCCCGGGTTCAGCCCGCGAGGGTGGCGACCTTGCGAACCGCGATCTCCAGCGCGTAGTCCGGGTCGGCCGCCTGGCCCTTCACATCCGCGTTCGCGGCCGCCACGGCCTGCAGCGCGCTCGCCACGTTCTCCGCGCGCCACCGGCGCGCCACCTGCGTCATCTTCTTCACCTTCCACGGCGCCATGCCCAGCTCCCCCGCGTCCCGGTACTGGTCCGGCGTGCGGCCGAGGCCGCGGATGCGCGCCACCGAATGCACCGCGTCCGCCAGCGCGTCGGCGATGAGCACGTGCGGGGTGCCGCGGTGCTGCGCCCAGCGCAGCGCCTCGAGCGCGGCCGCGACCTGTCCGGCGACCGCCTTGTCGGCGATCTCGAAGCCGGTGACCTCGGCGCGCCCCGCGTAGTAGCGATGCACCGCCGCGAGGTCCACGCGGCCGCCCGTGTCCGCCACCAGCTGGGCGATGGCCGCCGCCAGCTCCCGCAGGTCCTTGCCCACGGAATCGACGAGCAGGTCCACCAGCTCGTCGGAGACCCGGACCTTCTGCGCGCGGAACTCCGACTTGGCGAAGTCCGCCCGATCACGGGCGGAAGTGATCGTCGGAACCTCGACCATCACGGCCCCGGCCTTCTTCAGGGCCGCCACCATCGACTTCGCGCGGCCACCTCCGCTGTGCTCGATCACCAGGGTGATGCCGTCCGGCGGGTTCCGAGCCGCCTCCACGATGAGATCGACGGGAGCCTTGCCCGCCTCGGCGGCGGCCTCGAGGACGACGATGCGCTCCTCCGCGAACAACGACGGGCTCAGCAGCTCCACCAGCTCGGACTGGTCGACATCGCCGGCCCGGATGCGCGTGACCGGGACCGCGTCACCGGCGCCACCCGGCAGCCCCATGCCGCCGTCACCCGCACTCGCGCGCGCCGCGTCGACGATCGCGGCGACCGCCCGCTCCACCAGGAGGCCCTCGGTCCCCACCACCACGTGCACCCGCGCGCTGTCCACCACGACTCCCATACTTCCAGACCCCACCGACGATCACGCACGCCGCGGCGAGCAGAACGCCGGCGGCCGTGCCTCCGGGCACCTCGATCACCCCGATCCGCGCGCACCACCGCGCCACCGTGATCACCCACCACAGCTCCGGCCCCGTCGCCCGCACCGCCACCCCCGCGATCGGCGGGACCACCGGGGACACCACCGCCGCCAGCGTCCCCACCACCGTGATCACCGGGATCACGGGGCCCGCCAACAGATTCGCGACCAGCCCGCCCAACGGAACCCGGCCGGAGAACGCGACCAGCAGCGGCAGCGTCACCACCTGGGCCACGACAGTCACCGCGAGCAGGCCCGCGAGGGTGTCCGGCACGCGCGCCGCCACCAGCCGATCACGCAGCACCGGCGACCACAGGACCAGCCCGGCAGTCGCGGCCACCGACAGGGCGAAGCCGATGTCCCTGGCCAGTACGGGCCGGACCACCATGAGCACGACGACCGCCGCGAACAACGCGACCAACGGCTGCCGCCCGCGCCGCAGCGCCAGGGCCGCCACGCCGACCAGCCCCATCACCGCGGCCCGGACCACCGACCCCGTCGGGCCCACCAATCCCACGAAGCCGATCATGGCGGCCGCGGTCAGCCCGGCACGCGCCGGCAACGGAAGCCCCGCGGCGGCGCACGCGCCCAGGACGCAGAGCGCCAGAATCGCGAAGTTGGCGCCGCTCACGGCCGTCAAGTGGGTGAGCCCGGAGTCCTGGAAGTCGCCGCGCACCGTCGGTAGGGTGGCCGACTCATCGCCCAGGACCAGCGCCGGCAACAGGCCCGCGGCGTCCGTCTGCAAGGATGCCGCCGCGACATCCGACAGCGCCCGCCGCACCGCCGCGGCCGCGCGGAAGTGGGGCGGCGCGTGATCGAGCACCGCCGGCTGCCCCGACCCGATCAGCACGGCCGCGACGAGGCCCGGCCGGGCACTGCGCAGCACCGTCGCCCGGATCGCGATCCGCTCCCCCGGAACCAGTGCGCCGAGATCGAAACCCGCTCCCAGTAGCAGGATCCCGCCCCGCGCGGCGACCGCACCATGAGAGGTCCGCACCGCCCGGACGGTGCCCGGCACCAGTACGCGCGAGGCGTCGAGATGCCCGCCCGGATCGCCCGATCTCTGCCGCGGCCACTCCTCGACCTCGAGCAGGACCTGCACGGGGCCCGCGCCGTCGAAGTCCGCGATGGACGCCCGCTCCCGGTCGTGCACCCGGAAGGCGACCGACACGGCCACCCCGGCGCCGAGGCCCGCCGCCGCGACGACCACGAGGGCGAGGGACTGCACCGCGGGCCGGCGGGCGCGCCCCCGCACGAGCGCCGCCAGCCCGGCGGCGGCCACGAGGACCCCCGCCACCCACCACGCGGCCACGGCCGACACCAGCGCGATGATCGCCGCGGCCCAGCACACCATCGCCGCCGGAAGGAGCCGCAGGTCCAGCTGCTCGCGCATCCCTCACACCGTGGCCATCGACTTGATCTTCGCGAGCTTCGCGGTCCCGATCCCGCTGACCTTCGCCAGGTCGTCGACCGAGCGGAAGGGCCCGTTGCGGTCCCGGTACGCGACGATCGCCGCGGCCGTCGCGGCGCCCACGCCGGGCAGCTTGTCGAGCTCGGCGGCGCCCGCCGTATTGATGTTCACGGTGCCGGCCGCGGCGGCCGGAGCCCCCGTCGGAGCCCCCGCGGACACGGGTCCCGCGGCCCCGGGCGCCGCGCCCGACACCACCGAACTGCGAAGCTTCACACCGGAACTCGGGTCCACCACACCGACCACCACCTGATCGCCGTCCCGCAGCGGCTGCGCCAGATTCAGGCTGGCGGTGTCCGCCCCGCCGAGGGCGCCCCGCGCGGCGGTCAGGGCGTCCGCCACCCGCGCGCCCGGCCGCAGGCGGTACAGGCCCGGGGCCCGGACCAGCCCGACGACCGCGACCACCAGCTCCGACGGCGCCGCGCTGGAGGGGCGAACCGCAACGGACGCACCGGCATCCGCACCGCCCGCGGGTGCACTCGCCGACGCCCCGGCGAAGTTCACCACCGGATACGGACCGGAGCCGCCCGAGTCGGACGACCCGACCACCGCGACCGCGGCCACCACTGCGGCGACCACGCCGACCACGATCAGCGCGATCGCCGCGCGCGGCGTCGTCCGCACCCGGTCGACCGTCGCGCGCCACCCCGTCGGCTCCGGGTCCCAGAAATCGTCGTCCTCCAGGCGGGCATCCCGACCCCGTGGGGCCGGGTCGGCAGGCTCGGCGGGCGCCCGCGCGGCGCCGCCCGCGAACTCCTCCAACCACGCCGGTCGCGCGAAGATCTGCTCCTCGGCCGCGCCGGCCTCGGGCGCCGCCTCTCGTTCGCCGTTCATGCGACGAAGGTAGGCCGGAGGCACCGTCGGAAAGCCCGTCGGAACCCCGAGAATCGGCCCGCCTGTGGATAACCCCGAACCTGTGGATGACCCGCTCCAGCGGCGCTGCGCGGTCGGCCCGGTGTGCTAGGCCTCGGCCTCTGCCTCGGCCTCGCCGTCGACCAGCGCCGGAGCGACCGCGACGCCCACCGCGCCCGGGCCGAGGTGCGCCGCGATGGTGCCGCCGAACCGGCCGATCACCAGCTCCTTCAGCTGCGGGAACTCACCGCGGACGAGCTCCGCCACGTGCTCCGCGGCCTCGGGCGCCTCGACGTGGTGCACCGCGACCCGCGCCGGCCGGTTCCCCAGGTGCTGCGAGGCCAGCGCCGCCAGCTGGTCGCGGGCGCGGGAGACGGTGCGGGTCTTGCGTTCGGAGACGATCCGGCCGTCCTGCAGCCGCAGCACGGGAACGATCTGCAGCGCCCCACCCAGCAGCTTGGCGAGCGCGCTCACCCGCCCTCCGGCCCGCAGGTGGTCGAGGGTCGCGACGCAGAAGAAGCCCTCGGCACCGTCGAGCACCTGGCGCGCGGCCTCGGCGACCTCGTCGGCGGACGCCCCGGCGCGGGCCAGCCGCGCGGCCTCCAGCACCCCGAAGCCCATCGCCATATCGATGCTGCGGGAGTCGATCACGGTGACATCGGCGTCCATCAGCGCGGCCTGCGCGACCGAGGTCGAGTACGTGGAGCTCAGGTGCGAGCTCATGGTGATCACCACGACGCCGTCGCCGCCGGCCTCGGCGGCGGCCTCGGCGAGCACCTCACGGACCTCTCCCACCGAGGGCCCGGAGGTGGTCACGCCCTCCTTGACGAACCGTTCGGCCTGGTAGCCGGTGCCGCGGTCGAGGTACTCGCTCTCGCCGGACAGAACGTGCAGCGGCAGGATGCGGATCCCCAGCTCGTCGGCGCGGTCGGGGACGATCGCCGCCGATGCATCGGTCACCACGACGACACTCATTGCGCACCCCCTTCCGCACCGCCCAGCGAACGCAGCACGCGCCGCGCCACCTGCTCGTGCATCTCGAACGACCAGTGGATCCCGTCGATGTTATTGATCCCCAGGTCGAACGACCACTCGCACAGGTCACGCAAGGGGACCATCGGCACGCCGGCACCGTCGGACCACGCGCGCACGGCACCCTCCGTGCGCGACCACCCGGGATGCGCGAAGGAGTAGGCGAGCGCCCGGTGCGTGGGCGGCGCGAGCACCGCCATCGGCGCGTCGGGCCGCAGGGCGTGCAGGGACCGGTAGGTCTTGTCCAGGTAGTCGACGGTGACCTTCGGCGGCAGCGCCATCGGCCAGCCGACCGGCGAGAACACCTTCTGGATCGTCGCGTAGCCCTCGCGCGCGCGGGCGCGCAGCGACGCCGGCCGCAGGTAGCGGATCTGCTCGCGGACCGCGGTCGGGAGCGGCGAGGGCAGCGAGTCCATGCCGCCGAGCGCCAGGACCGCGGCCTCGACGGTCGGCACCGCGGCCCACACGCGCGGATCCTGGGTCACGCACCACCAGCCGTCGCGCGTGGTCCAGCCGACGCGGGCGAACAGCTCGCAGCGCAGCCCCAGCTCCGCGGCGACCAGATTGGGCCAGATCCGCGGGTCGGAGGTCGGCAGGGCTCCCTCGGGTCCGTAGAAGCCCAGCGAATCGCTGAGCACCAGGAGCGTGCCGGTCGATGGATCGCTCACTGGACCTCGGGAACCAACTGGGGCGCCGCGTCGACGTCCGACGAGGCGTTCCACACGTCGAGCCGCCACCGGGTGGCGTCGCCGTGCGCCGAGAGCTGCACCCAGCTGCAATTACCGAGGCCGCCGAGGACCGGCCAGTGATCGACGGGCAGGTCCAGCAGCCGGGCCGTGAGGGCCGCGATCAGGCCGCCGTGCGCGACCAGGATCACCGGACGTTCGTTCGAGCCCCACTCCGGGAGCCGCTCGATCAGCTCCGTCACCAGCGGATACGACCGCGCCGCCACGTCCACCCGGGCCTCGCCGCCGGGCGGCGCCCACTCGGGGGCGTCGCGCCACCGTCGGCGCGCTCCGGGCATGTACGTGTCCACCTCGTGGTGCGTCAGGCCCTGCCACTCCCCCAGCATGGTCTCCCGCAGCCGGACATCGGATTCGACGGTGCCGCCCGTCGCCGCCGCCACGGCGTCCGCGGTGTCGCGGGCGCGGCGCAGGTCCGAGCTGATGATCGCGATCGGGTCCCGGTCCGCGAGGGCCGCGGCCGCCGCGCGGGCCTGTCGCCGCCCCAGGTCGGTGAGGTCGGTGTCCAGGTGGCCCTGCATGCGCCCCTCCGCGTTGAACGCGGTCTGGCCGTGGCGGAGCAGGAGCAGGCGGCGCACCGTCGGAGTGAGGCGCTCGACGGACGAGTCGAGCCCGTCCTCGACGTGCATCAGGCGTCCTCGTCGGCCCTGGTGCCGCTCTGGGCCGCAGACTCGTCGGCGTGCTGCCCGAGGCCCTCGACCTCGATGTGCGGGCAGTCCTTCCACAGCTTCTCGAGCGCGTAGTACTCGCGCTCCTCCTGGTGGAAGACGTGCACCACGATGTCGAGGAAGTCCAGCAGCGCCCAGCGACCCTCGCGGGCGCCCTCGCGGCGGGCCGGCTTCACGCCCGCCTCGCGCAGCTGATCCTCGATCTCCTCGACGATCGCGCTGACCTGGCGCTCGTTGCTCGCCGACGCGATGACGAAGGCCTCGGTCAGCACGAGCTGTTCGGACACGTCGAGGACGACGATGTCGCTCGCGAGCTTGTCGTCGGCCGCACGGGCCGCGATGGCGGCGAGGGTGCGGGCTTGATCGGATGCGGTCATGATCCTCCTGGGTTCACGGTCTTCTCCTGCGCCGGGCGGCTCTGGTAGAGGGCGCGCTTGGCGATGTACTGGACCACGCCGTCGGGCACGAGGTACCAGACGGGGCGCCCGGCGTCGGCCCGCGCGCGGCACTCGGTGGACGAGATGGCCAGCGCGGGCACCTCCACGAGGAACAATCTATCCTTCGGCACGTCCGACAGGTGATCCGCCGCCAGCTGGTAGCCGGGCCGGGAGACCCCGATGAAGGTCGCGAGGCCGAACAGTTCCTCCCAGTCCTGCCAGCTGAGGATCGAGGCGAGGGCGTCGGCGCCGGTGATGAAGTACAGATCGGCGTCCGGGTTCCGGCCCTGCAGATCGCGCAGGGTGTCCACGGTGTAGGTGTCGCCGCCGCGGTCGATGTCCACGCGGCTCACGGAGAACCGCGGGTTCGACGCGGTCGCGATCACCGTCATCAGGTAGCGATCCTCCGCGGGCGTGACCTCGTTCTTCTGCCACGGCCGGCCGGTGGGCACGAACACCACCTCGTCGAGATCGAACCGATCGGCCACCTCGCTGGCGGCCACGAGGTGGCCGTGGTGGATCGGATCGAAGGTGCCACCCATGACGCCCACGCGGCGGCGTGCGGCGGTGCTGGACTCACGCATAACGGACCATCCTATGCGGCCACCGCTCGTGCCCGCGTACTCACACGGGCAACAGGCGCCCGACGACCTCGGCCAACTGCCCTGCGGTGCGGCACTCGTACATGTCGATCAGGCGGCCGTACTTGTCCGCGACCGAGTCGCCCGTGCCCCACGCCGCCCTCCGCTCGGGGTTGAGCCAGAACGCGTGCCGCGCCTTCGCGACGAGCTCGTCAAGCTCCGCGAGCGCGGGATCGGTGTGATTGGAGCGGGCGTCGCCGAGGATCAGCAGCGTCCCGCGGTGCGTCACCGCGTCGGGGAAGTCGCGGACGAAGGTGCGCAGGACGTTGCCGTAGTCGGAGCCGCCGAACCGCGCGACCTTGGTCTCGCGGATCACGCGGTCGAACATGTCGACCACGGTGTCGACCGTCAGCGTGCGCGACGGGTCGATGTAGTCGGTGATCTCGTCCACCGAGTCGACGAAGCCGAACACCCGGATCTTGGAGAACTCTGCGCGCAGCGCGTGCGTGAGCAGCAGGGTGAAGTTGGAGAAGCCCGCGACGGAGCCGGACAGGTCGCACAGCAGCACGAGCTCGGGTTTGGTCGGGCGGGGTCGACGGTGCGCCAGATCGATCGGCACGCCGCCCGTCGACATCGACTTGCGCAGGGTGCGGCGCAGGTCGATGGGGCCGCGCCGCGCCCGGCGCCGGCGCACCAGCAGCCGCGTGGACAGTTGCCGGGCGAGCGGCCGGACGGTCTGCTCCATGCGGTGCAACTCGGTGCGGGTGGCGGCGAAGAAGGCGACGTTCTCCGGCAGCTGCGGCGCGGCGTACTGCGCGACGGCCTCGGGGCCCCGTCGGGCGGCCATCGCGACGGACGTGAGCTCCTGCACGCGTTCCGTCAGGCCCGCCACGCGCGAGCGCGCGACGCGGCGGGCGGACTCGTACTCGAAGCTGCCGGGCGCGGCGCCCTCCTCGCCGGCGGCGGCGAGGAGGCCGTTCGCGATGGCGGCGATGAGCGTCTGCGGGTTCAGGGCCTTGAGCGCCTGGTAGGAGGAGAAGGCGGTGCCGGTCGCTGAGTTGTACTCGCCGAGCTGCTCGACGATCTGGCTGGCGATGCCGTCGTGGTCGCCGCCCGCGACGAGCGCGGCGATCGCCTCCTGGCGCAGCGCCTCGCGCACCGCGTCCGGATCGGGCGGGGTATCGGCGGCCGGCATCGTCAGCGGGTCGGACTCCCCCGGCACGCCGGAGCAGCCCTGCCCGCCCGTGCCGGACGCGCCCGCGGCACCGTCGGACGCGGCCCCGAAGCCGCCGCGCACCGGGAAGTACAGGTCGAAGATGACGTCGAAGGTCTTGCGGTGCATCTGCTCGCGCAGCAGCACGGCGGCGAGGCCCTCGCGGAGCTGCCCGCGGTCGGTGAGGTCGAGCACCGTCAACACCTCGGCGGCGGTGATCGCCTCGCCCGGGCCGATGGACATCCCGCGCTCGCGCAGCGTCCGCACGAAGGCGTGCAGATGCTTGTCGAGCGGGGTGCCGGCCTGCGCGGTGGTCATCTACAGGCCCAGCGCCGCGGCGGCGGTCTCGATGTCCACCTGGTGCTTGAGCACCACGCCGAGCGTCGAGCGGAGTGCCGCCTTGTCGATCGAGCCGTTCGCGGTGCCGGTGACGCCGAGGGCGAGCAGGGTGCGGCACCAGTCCAGGGTCTCGGAGACCGAGGGCTTCTTCTTCAGGTCCAGCCCGCGCAGGGTCGAGATCACGCGCAGCAGCTGCTGCGCGACCTCGACCGAGAGGTCCGGGACGCGGCTGCGGATGATCGACAGCTCGAGCTCGGCGTCCGGGAAGTCGATGTGCAGGTACAGGCAGCGCCGTTTGAGCGCCTCCGACAGCTCGCGGGTGGCGTTGGAGGTCAGGAAGACCAGCGGCTTGCGCACCGCCGTGATGGTGCCGAGCTCGGGCACCGTCACCGCGTAGTCGGAGAGGACCTCCAGCAACAGGCCCTCGAACTCGAGGTCGGCCTTGTCGGCCTCGTCGATCAGCAGGACCGACGGTCCGCTCTCCCGCACGGCCTGCAGGAGGGGGCGCGGGAGGAGGAACTCCTCGGAGAAGACGTCCTGCTTGGTGTCGTCCCAGTCGCCGTCGGTGCCGCCCGACTGGATGCGCAGGATCTGCTTGGCGTGGTTCCACTCGTAGAGGGCGCGCGCCTCGTCGATGCCCTCGTAGCACTGCAGGCGCACGAACCGCGCCTCGCGGGCCTGGGCGCAGGCGCGGGCCAGCTCGGTCTTGCCGACGCCGGCCGGCCCCTCGACGAGGAGCGGCTTGCCGAGCTTGTCGGCGAGGAACACGGCCGTCGCGGTGGCGACGGACGGGATGTAGCCGGTCTCGCGCAGTGCCGCGGCGACGTCGTCGACGCCGGTGAACAGCGCCGTCGGGGCCGTGATCGTGGTGTTGGTGCTCAGCGTGCAGCCTTCCGTTTGAGGACCTCCTTCGTGAAGCCCTTCGACGCGATCTCTGCACTCATCTTCACACCCTTGCGCACGACGAAGCCGGGCAGCTTGATCTTGAGGTCGATGTTCATGTCGCAGAGGACGTGCACCCTGTCCTCGCCGAGGGGCGTGAGCTGGTAGTACCCGCCCTGGGAGCGGACCGCCATGCCCTCGCCCTCGGACTGCCACGCGACCGTGGTCTCCGGCGTGAACTCGTACCGGAAGCGCATGCGGTCGCTCACGCCCACCATGGCCGCCTCGACCTCGACGCGGCTGGGGTTGCCGGCCGCATCGCGCTCGGTGACCGTCACGCTCTTGTGGGAGCTGGACCACTCGGGCAGGGACTCGACGTCCAGCAGCGTCGCGTAGGCGAGCGCCGCCGGCGCGTCGATCTCGAACTCGACCTGTTCATTGATTGCCATTGCAACAATGTAGCGTCGGGCCGCGCCCGACGGGGCCGTGGCCCGGTCGAACGGTCAGGCGGCGGCCTTGCGCTTGAGGACCTCTTTGGTCAGGCCGTTCTTGATGATGTCCATGGCCAGCTTGATGCCCTTCTTGACCACGAAGCCGGGCGCCTTGACCTTGGGGTCGAGGTACATGGTGACCTTGACGTGCGTCTGGTCGTCGCCCTTGGGCGAGAGCTCGTAGAGGCCGCCCTGGCTGCGCACGGCGGTGCCCTCGTTGCGGGTGTCCCACTTGCAGCTCACGTCGGTGAAGACGTAGTCGAAGGTGAGGTTGTCGCTGAACATCAGCAGGCCGACGGACGCGTCCACCACGCTGGGGCGGCCGTTCGCGTCGCGCTCGACGATCTTGACATTGCTGTGCGCGGAGGACCAGTCCGGCAACGCGTCGACGTCAGCCAGGGTGTCGAGCACCAGCGTGACCGGTGCATCGATGTCGAATTCGAGGGATTCGTTGATTGCCATGGCGACAACCTACCCCCGCGCGTGCCCGATTCCGGCGGCTTCGGTCACCGAGGCCGGACGTGCCCGTCGCCCCAGGCGATCCACTTGGTGGAGGTGAGCTCCGGCAGGCCCATCGGGCCGCGGGCGTGCAGCTTCTGGGTGGAGATGCCGATCTCGGCGCCGAAGCCGAACTGCTCGCCGTCGGTGAACGCCGTGGAGGCGTTGACCATCACCGCCGCGGCGTCGACGCGCGTGGTGAACGCGCGGGCCGCGGACAGGTCGTCGGTGACGATGGCCTCGGTGTGCCCCGTGCCGTAACGGTCGATGTGCTCGATCGCCTGATCCAGCCCGTCCACGACCTTCACCGCGATGTCGAGGCTGAGGTACTCGTCCGCCCAGTCGGTCTCGGTCGCGGGGATCATCCCCGTCTCGTCGCCGTGCACGATCACCCCCTCCGCCTGGAAGGTGCCGAGCAGGCGGGGCAGGAACGAGTCCTTCAGCGCCGCGTCCACCAGGACGGTCTCGGCCGTGTTGCAGACGCTGGGCCGGCGGGTCTTGGCGTTGACGACGATCCGCTCCGCCATGTCCAGGTCCGCGTCGGCGTGCACGTACACGTGGCAGTTGCCCGTGCCCGTCTCGATGGTGGGCACGGTCGCATCGCGCACCACCGCCGCGATCAGCCCGGCGCCGCCGCGCGGGATCACCACGTCGACGAGGCCGCGAGCGCGGATCAGCGCGGTGACGCTGGCGCGGGAGTCGGCCGAGAGCAGCGCGACGGCATCCGGGGTGATGCCCGACGCCGCCAGCGACTCGCGCAGGACCTCGACCAGGGCCGCGTTCGACGAGGCCGCCGAGCTCGAGCCGCGCAGCAGCACCGCGTTCCCGGACTTGAGCGTGAGCCCGAAGGCGTCGACGGTGACATTCGGCCGCGCCTCGTAGACGATGCCCACCACGCCGAGGGGCACGGCGACCTGGCGCAGCTCCAGGCCGTTGGGCAGCGTGGAGCCGCGCAGCACGTTCCCGATCGGGTCCGGCAGCCCTGCGACCTGCCGCAGGCCGGACGCGATGCCGTCGATCCGGGCCTCGTTCAGGGCGAGCCGGTCGATGAGGGACTCCTCCGTACCGGCGGCGCGGGCGCGATCGACGTCCTCCGCGTTCGCGGCGAGGATCCGGTCCTTGTTCGCCAGCAGGGCATCGGCCGCCGCATGCAGCGCGGCGTTCTTCTGCTCGGTGGTCAGCGTGATCAGCTGCTTCGACGCGGCGCGGGCCGCTCGCGCCACCGCCTCCACCGCGGCGGTCGCGGACTGCAGCTCGGCGTCGGTGGCGGCATCGGAGGCGGTGGGCGTGCTCATGAGTCGAGAATACGTGGCCGCGCCGACACCTCCGTGCTCGCCGTCACGACGCGGGAACCGGGACGAACGCAGCGCCGATCGTCCCGTGCAGCGTGGGCGAGATCGAGTTCATGAACGCCAGCACCTCGCTCGTTTCCGCAGGCCCGTACGGTGTCGGCACGAAGTCGTTGTAGTCGGCGGTGCTGGAGACGCGGGTCGGCACGATCCGGTAGTCCACGCCCGTCACCGTCGGGCCGGCGACGGTGACCCTCGTCTGCACGATCATCGAGCGCTTGTCGGCCGGGTTGTTGTTGCCCCCGAAGCTGAAGTTGCCCAAGGAGTAGACGATCAGCCTGCCCTTGTACTGCGCCATCGATTGCAGGACATGGGGATGACTGCCGATGACGATGTCCGCGCCCGCGTCGATCGCGTGCTGCGCGAGGGCGGTCTGGACCGCGTAGGGCACGTGTTGGGATTCGATTCCCCAGTGCATGAACGGGATGACGATCTGTGCCCCGCGCTCGCGCAGCCGGCGGACGTGGCCCTCGATCGAGGACCTGTTCTCCGGGCTGTCGAGCCAGGTCATCATGCCGAACAGGCCGACCTTCACGCCCTTGACCTCGGCGATGTGGTCGTTCTCCGCACCGAACGCGTCGCCGAACGGGGCGGTGCCGACGCCACGCAGGGCCGCCAGCGTGTCGCCGTACGCATCGGGCCCGTAGTCGCCCGTGTGATTGTTGGCCACCGTCGCAGCCTCGATCCCGCCCGCCCGCAGCGATTCGGCGAGCGCCGGGGAGCCCCGGAAGTGGTAGAACTCGCCGGTCCCCTTGTCGACCTTCTGGCCGCGCTCGCTCAGCACGACCTCGACATTGGCCACGGTGAGGTCGTCCGCCCGCAGAATCGGCGCGACGTTCCGGAAGAAGTACGCGGGGTCGTGACCGGCCGCCGCCCACCGCGCGGGCAGGCTCGTGCCCGCATCGAACCGGTCGTCGGTCCCCAGGATGTTGTCCCCGATGAAGGACAGCGTGATCGCGGCTGCTCCTGCGGGGCGCGCCGACGACGAGCCGCCCGCCGCCGTGCCCGCCCCGGGTGCCGCGCAGCCCGCGAGTGCCGCCGCCCCGATGACCACTGCGGCCCCTACCGCGCCGAGCCGCGCGCGTACCTCCACGCCACCATCCCCCTTGTCGCTCGCCCGTTCCCGCCCCACTCGCCGCACCGCGACGGGGCCGCGACCATCCTCGATCGCCGGGAGCTCAGCGGTGCACCGCTCGGCCGGAATTCATCCGGTCGGAGGACGGGTCGACGCGACCCCGCTCGGGTGTCGGTGCGGGGTGCTAGGTTCCGCTCGTGTCCCGCCGGAGAGCCACCCGTCGCCTGTCCAGGCAGTCCTGGATCGGGCTGGTCCTCGTCACGGCCACCGCCGTGTTCGTGGCGGTCGGGGTGTATCGGGACCGGTCCGGAGCCGAGCCCGCACCCGGTCCGGCGGCGCCGTCCGTCCAGATGTCCGACGGTGCGCCGCTGGCGGGCGTCCGGATCGTCGCCGCACGCGAGCGGGCGCCGCAGGCGTACCGTCGGGCCGCCTTCGGCGAGGCGTGGACCGATGAGCAGTCCGCGCCGCTCGGACACAACGGCTGCGACACCCGCAACGACGTGCTCAACCGAGACCTCGCCGACAAGACCTTCGTGCGCACGTCGGCCTGCCCGAACGCCGTGGCCACCGGCACCCTCGTCGACCCGTACAGCGGCACGACGATGCGTTTCACGCGCGGCTCGAAGACCTCCGCCAAGGTGCAGATCGACCACATCGTCGCGCTCGCCTACGCGTGGGACATGGGCGCCTGGTCGTGGGACGACGGCAAGCGCACCGCGTTCGCCAACGACCCGCGCAACCTCGTCGCGGTGGACGGGCCGGCCAACGAGAACAAGCGCGACTCTCCCCCGGGTCGCTGGATGCCGGCGAACGCGCGCTTCCACTGCCAGTACGCCCGCCAGTTCGCCTTCGTCGCGCGCGAGTACGGCCTGTCCGTGGATCGCGCCTCCGCCGCCGTCGTCGAGCGGGCCGTCGCGAGCTGCGAACCTTAAACAAGCATTGCTGCTTGTTTTTTTGCCTCGGGGCTGACAGAGTGTGGGCGTGCCCACTTCAGTCCCTGTGTTCGACGCGCTCGAGACCACCTCGGCCGCCGTCGCCGCCATCGCGGATTCGCTCCCCGACTGGTCGATCCCCACCCCCGCGGAGAGCTGGACGGTCGCCCATCAGGTCGCTCACCTGGCCTGGACCGACGAGGTCTCCCTGGTCGCCGCCACCGACCCGGAGGCCTTCACCGCACTCCTGCAGGAGGCCCTGAAGGACCCGATGGGCTTCGTCGATGCCGGCGCCGCCGAGCTCGCCGCCGATCCGGAGCTGCGCGCCCGCTGGGACCGGGCCCGCGCCGCGCTCGCGGTCGCGCTCCGGGCGGCGGACCCGGGTACCCCGCTCCCCTGGTTCGGCCCGCCCATGCGGCCCGCCACCATGGCGAACGCCCGCCTCATGGAGACCTGGGCGCACGGACTCGATATCGCCGACGCCGCGGGCGTCGACCTGAACACGCCCGAGGCGCTGCCGCACGTGGCCAAGATCGCCTACAAGACCCGCGATTTCGCGTACACGGTCAACGGCGAGACCCCGCCCGCCGAGCCCTTCGACGTCTTCCTCGTCGCGGCCGACGGCTCGGAGGCCTGCTTCGGTCCCGGCGACGCGCAGCAGCGCGTGACCGGGTCGCTGGAGGACTTCTGTCGCCTCGCGACCCAGCGCATCAACGTCGCCGACACCGACCTCGTCGCCACCGGTGCGGACGCCGCCCACTGGCTCACCATCGCGCAGTGCTTCGCCGGTGCGCCCGGCACCGGCCGCGCGCCGCAGGAGGGACGCGCATGACCCGTTCCGTCCGCATCGCCAACGTCTCCGGGTTCTACGGCGACCGCGCCACCGCACTCGGCGAGATGCTCGCCGGCCCCCGGGTCGACTACATCACCGGCGACTACCTGGCCGAGCTCACCATGCTGATCCTCGGGCGCGACCGCCTCAGGGACGCCGACCTCGGCTACGCCAAGACCTTCCTGCGTCAACTGACCCCACACCTGCGTACCCTCGCCGAACGCGGCACCAAGGTCGTCGTCAACGCCGGCGGGCTCAACCCGGGCGGCCTCGCCGCCGCCGTCGAGAAGGCGATGGAGAGCGCTGAGGAGTCGGTCCGCCATCTCAAGGTCGGGTGGGTCGACGGTGACGACCTGATCGCCCGGTCCGCCGAGCTCGGCGTGCCGAACGCGGTCACAGCCAACGCCTACCTCGGCGCCTTCGGCATCGCCGACTGCCTGGCCGCCGGCGCCGACATCGTGATCACCGGCCGCGTCACGGACGCCTCCGTGATCCTCGGCCCGGCGATCGCCGAATTCGGCTGGCAGCGCACGGACTTCGACGCCCTCGCCGGCGCGGTCGCCGCGGGCCACATCATCGAATGCGGCACCCAGGCCACCGGTGGCAACTACGCCTTCTTCGACCGGCACCCGATCGAGCGGTTGCTGCACCCCGGCTTCCCCGTCGCCGAGATCGAGGCGGACGGCTCCTTCGCCATCACCAAACAGCCCGGCACCGGCGGCGTGGTCGAGGTGGGCACCGTCACCGCACAGCTGCTCTACGAGGTCACGGGGCAGCGCTACGCCAATCCCGATGTGACGCTGCGCCTGGACTCGATGACCCTGGCCCAGGACGGCGCAGACCGGGTCACCGTCTCCGGCGTCCGAGGCGAGGCACCGTCGGCCACGACCAAGGTGGCCACCACCACCCTGGGCGGGTTCCGCAACGAGATCGCCTTCCTGCTCACCGGACTCGACATCGAACGCAAAGCCGCCCTCCTCGAGGCGCAGCTGCGCGCCTCGCTCCAGCCCGCGCCGTCCGAGCTGCAGTTCCGCCTCGCCCGCACCGACCACCCGGACGCGTCGACGGAGGCCGCGGCGTCGGCCACGCTCACCGCGATCGCCTGGGACGCCGACCCGAACCGCGTGGGCCGCGCCTTCAGCTCCGCCGCCGTCGAGCTCGCGCTCGCCACCTACCCCGGCGCCTCTCCGATGGCCCCGCCGTCGAGCGGCGGCCCCTACGGCGTGTACCAGGCGGTATACGTCCCGAACGGCGATGTGCCGCACCGCTCCCACCGCCCCGACGGCACCGTCGTCGACATCGCGCCGCCGGGGGCGACGCAGGTCCTGCCCGCGGACCCCTCGCAGCCGGGCACGGCACCGTCGCCCGACGGTGCCGCCACCGTCCGCGTACCGCTGGGCACCGTGTTCGGCGCCCGCAGCGGCGACAAGGGCGGCAGCGCGAACGTGGGCGTCTGGGCGGAGTCCGACGACGCCTACGACTGGCTCCGCACGCACCTGACGGAAGCCGCACTGCGCGAACTGCTCCCGGAGGCGGCGGACCTGCCCGTCCGGCGCTACGAGCTCCCCAATCTGCGGGCCGTGAACTTCGTCGTCGAGGACCTCCTCGGCAAGGGCGTCGCGCACGGCTTCCGCTTCGACCCGCAGGCCAAAGGCGTCGGCGAGTGGCTCCGTGGCCGCTACGTCGACCTGCCCGTCACCCTGCTGCCCGCGACCGCCCACACCGAGGAGATCAACGCATGACCGGCCTCTGGGAGTCCGAGGAGCGGATCGCGCTCCGCGACACGGTGACCGCGTTCACGCAGCGCGAGATCCTGCCCCACCTCGACGAATGGGAGGCCAGCGGCCTGCTCCCCCGGGAGCTCCACGAGAAGGCCGGCGCGTTGGGCCTGCTCGGCGTGTCCTTCCCCGAGTCGGTGGGCGGCGGCGGGGGCGATCCCCGCGACGCGCTCATCGTGTGCGAGGCGATGCACGAGGCCGGCGGCTCCGGCGGCCTGTTCGCCTCGCTGTTCACCTGCGGGATCTCGGTGCCGCACATCATCCTCGCCGGCACCGAGGAGCAGAAGCGGAGATGGGTCGCGCCGGTCCTGGCGGGCGAGAAGATCAGCTCGCTGGCGCTCACCGAGCCCGGCGGCGGCTCCGACCTCGGGCACCTGACGACCACCGCCCGGCGCTTCGACGACGGGGACGGGTCCTACTACCTCGTCAACGGCGCCAAGACCTTCATCACCTCGGGCGTGCGCGCCGACTGGGTCGTGACCGCGGTCCGCACCGGCGGCGAGGGCGCGAGCGGAATCAGCCTCCTCGTCATCCCCAAGGGCCTGGACGGATTCGAGGTCAGCGCGCCCCTGAAGAAGATGGGCTGGCTCGCCTCCGACACCGCCGAGCTGTCCTTCACCGACGTCCGCGTGCCCGCCGAGAACCTCATCGGCCCCGAGAACAGCGGCTTCCTCATGATCGGCGCCGCCTTCGTCACCGAGCGGCTCGCCCTCGCGGTGCAGGCCTATTCGCACGCGCAGCGCTGCCTCGACCTCACCCTCGACTGGGTGCGCACTCGCGAGACCTTCGGGCAGCCGCTGATCACGCGGCAGGCGGTGCAGAACACCGTCACCGAGATGCGCAGGCGCACCGAGGTCGCCCGGGTCTACAGCCGGCATGTCGCCGATCTCTACACCGACGCACTCGAATCCGGCGGTCCGGCCGCGGCGGCCGAGCTCGTCCCCCAGGCGTGTTTCGCGAAGAACACCGCCGTCGAGACGGCCGAGTGGGTCGCGAACGAGGCCGTGCAGCTGTTCGGCGGCCACGGCTACATGGCCGAGTACGAGGTCTCGCGGCACTACCGCGACGTCCGCATCCTCGGCATCGGCGGCGGCACCACCCAGATCCTGACCACGCTCGCAGCCAATCGACTCGGCTACAAGTGATCCCCCCATCGGGTCGTCCGCCACGCACCCACGAAAGCAGAGGAACACACCCATGACGGTGCTCCGCAGCACACCAGCACCAGACTCCGGTGCGTATCGCGAGGTCATGCTCGGCAAGCTGGCCGACCTCACCGCTGAGTTCGACAAGGCCCTCGCCGGAGGCGGCGAGAAGTACGTCGAGCGACACCGGGCGCGCGGCAAGCTCACCGCCCGCGAGCGCATCGACAGCGTGCTCGATCCGGCCTCGCCCTTCCTCGAGCTCATGCCGCTCGCGGCCTGGGGCAGCGACTTCCAGGTCGGCGCTTCCCTGGTCGGCGGCATCGGCGTCGTCGAGGGTGTCGAGGTGATGGTCGTGGCCAACGATCCCACCGTCAAGGGCGGCACCTCCAACCCCTGGACCCTGCGCAAGTCGCTGCGCCTCAACGACATCGCCCGCGAGAACCGCCTGCCGGTGGTGTCGCTGGTCGAGTCCGGCGGCGCCGATCTCCCCACCCAGAAGGAGGTCTTCGTCCCCGGCGGCGCGATGTTCCGCAACCTCACCCAGCTGTCCAAGGCCGGCATCCCCACCATCTCGGTGGTCTACGGCAACTCCACCGCGGGCGGCGCGTACATCCCCGGTATGAGCGACCACGTCGTGATGATCAAGGAGCGCTCCAAGGTCTTCCTCGCCGGCCCGCCGCTGGTGAAGGCCGCGACCGGCGAGATCTCCGACGACGAGACCCTCGGCGGCGCCGAGATGCACTCGCGGACCTCCGGCCTCGGCGACTACCTGGCGAGCGACGAACTGGACGCCGCCCGCATCGCCCGCTCCATCGTCAAGCGGCTCAACTGGCGCAAGCAGGGCCCGGCACCGTCGAGCCTGGTCAAGCCGCCGCGCTACGACGCCGAGGGCCTGCTCGACATCGTGCCGGGCGATCTGAAGATCCCCTTCGACCCGCGCGAGATCATCGCCCACATCGTCGACGACTCCGACTACGACGAGTTCAAGCCGCTCTACGGCGGCTCGCTCACCACCGGCTGGGCGAACCTGCACGGCTACCCCATCGGCATCCTCGCCAACGCCCGCGGCGTCCTGTTCTCCGAGGAGGCGCAGAAGGCGACGCAGTTCATCCAGCTGGCGAACCGCTACGACACGCCACTGCTGTTCATCCACAACACCACCGGCTACATGGTGGGCGCCGAGTACGAGCGCGGCGGCATGATCAAGCACGGCTCGATGATGATCAACGCCGTCTCGAACTCGGAGGTGCCGCACCTCTCGCTGATCGCCGGCGCGTCCTACGGCGCCGGGCACTACGGCATGGCCGGCCGCGCGTTCGACCCGCGGTTCCTGTTCTCCTGGCCCAGCGCCCGCTCGGCCGTCATGGGCGCCAAGCAGCTCGCCGACGTGGTCACCGAGGTCGCCGCCGCCTCCGCCGCGGCTCGTGGTCAGGCGATGGACCCCGCGTTCGTCGACGGCATGCGCACCGCCATCGAGACGCAGATCGACAAGGAGTCGCTGCCGGCCTTCATGTCCGGGATGCTCTACGACGACGGCATCATCGACCCGCGCGACACCCGCACCGTGCTCGGCATGGCGCTCTCCGCCATCCACAACGGCCCCGTCAACGGCACCGACGCCTTCGGCGTCTTCCGGATGTGAGTGAAATGACCGATACTGTTTTCGATTCCGTCCTCGTCGCGAACCGCGGCGAGATCGCCCGCCGCGTCATCGCCGCGGCCCACGCCCGCGGCCTGCGCGCCGTGGCCGTCTACTCCGACCCGGACGCGAGCGCGCCGCACGTCGCCGAGGCCGACGAGGCGGTGCGCCTGCCCGGCGAGTCCCCCGCCGACACGTACCTGCAGGGCGAGCAGATCATCGCCGCGGCGAAGGCCACCGGCGCACAGGCGATCCACCCCGGCTACGGCTTCCTCTCCGAGAACGCCGAGTTCGCCGCCGCGGTCCGGGCGGCGGGCATCGTCTGGATCGGCCCCTCCCCCGAGGCCATCACCGCGATGGGTTCCAAGGTCGCGGCCAAGGCCCGCCTCGCCGCGGCCGGCGTCCCGATGCTCACCAATCTCACGCCGGACCAGGTCTCCGACGACGACTTCCCGGTCCTGGTGAAGGCCTCCGCGGGCGGCGGCGGCCGCGGCATGCGCGTGGTCCGCACCCGCGCCGAGCTGGAGGAGAACCTGGAGACCGCGGAGCGCGAGGCGAAATCGGCCTTCGGCGACGGCACCGTCTTCTGCGAGCGCTACCTCGAGCGCGGCCGGCACATCGAGGTCCAGGTGATGGCGGACTCCCAGGGCACCGTGTGGGCCGTGGGCGAGCGCGAGTGCTCCATCCAGCGCCGCCACCAGAAGGTGCTCGAGGAGGCCCCGTCGCCCCTCGTGGAGCGGCACCCGGCCATGCGCGCCGCCCTGTACGACGCGGCCACCAGCGCGGCGAGGGCCATCGGCTACACGGGCGCGGGCACCGTCGAGTTCCTCGCCACCGATGCCGGCGAGTTCTTCTTCCTCGAGGTGAACACCCGCCTGCAGGTGGAGCATCCGGTCACCGAGGCCACCACCGGCCTCGACCTCGTGGGACTGCAGTTCGACGTGGCCGCGGGCCTGCCACTGCCGTCCGCCGAGCCGCCCGCGACCCGCGGGTGGGCGATCGAGGCACGGCTCTACGCCGAGGACCCCGCCAACGACTGGCGCCCCGCCGCGGGCGTCGTGCACCGCTTCGAGGTGCCCGGCACGATCAGCGAGTTCTCCGGCCCGGACCGGCCCGGCATCCGCCTCGACAGCGCGCTCGCGCCCACGGGCAGCGTCGTCGAGGTCTTCTACGACCCGATGCTCGCCAAGGTGATCGGCTACGCCCCCACCCGCGCGCAGGCGCTCGCCATCACGGAGGCGGCGCTGCGGAAGGCGACGATCCACGGCCTCACCACGAACCGCGACCTGCTGGTCCGGATCCTCGCGGACGCGGACTTCAAGGCCGGCGACTTCGCCGCCGACTTCCTCACCGGGGAGCGGCTCGAGCGCCTCGCGGCGCCGCTGCTGGACGAGACGGAGCTGGCGCAGGCCGCGAGCGCGGCCGGCGCCGTCCTGGACCGACGGGGCGCCGCCGCCGGCCCGCTGCCGCACGTCGCGCCGGGGTGGCGCAATGTCGGTGCGCGCAGTCTCGTGCCGGAGTTCCGCACCACGGACGAGCGGGAGTTCCGCGCCGACGGCGGGCAGGTCGCGACCGTCACCGACGACGGTGACCGCGCGCGGGTCGCGGTCGAGCGCGACGGGATCCGGCGCACCGTCGCCGTGACGGCGTATCCGGGGGACCGCACCGTCGTCGAGGTGGAGACCGCGCGCGGCGCGGCGACGCTGACGCTCGTCGACCCCCTGCCCTCGGCGGACGCCGCCGCGGCGGCGGGTTCGCTGCTCGCGCCCATGCCCGGCGTGATCACCCGGATCGGCGCGCAGGAGGGCGATTCCGTCACCGTCGGGCAGCCCGTGCTGTGGATGGAGGCGATGAAGATGGAGCACGCCATCTCGGCGCCCGCCGATGGCGTCATCACCACCATCGCCGTCGAGGTGGGCCAGAACATCGATGCCGGCGCCGTCGTCGCCGTGCTGGAAGATTCAGGAGACAACACGTAAATGAGCACCACCAGCATCTCCATGGACGTCATCGAGTCCGAGGAGCGCCAGGCGCTCCGCACGACCGTCTCGGAGCTGGGCCGGCGGTTCGGCCCCGAGTACATGCGCGAGAAGATCGCCGCCGGCGAGGGCCCCATCGAACTGTGGAGGGCCGCGGGCGATCTCGGCCTAATCGGCGTGAACATCGCCGAGCAGTACGGCGGCGGCGGCGCCGGCATGTACGAACTGGGCATCGTCGGCGAGGAGCTCGCCGCGGTCGGGTCCTCACTGCTCATGCTGGTGGTGTCCCCGGCGATCAACGGCACCATCATCTCCCGGTTCGGCACCGAGGAGCAGAAACAGCGCTGGCTGCCCGGCATCGCCTCGGGCGAGACCATCGCGGCCTTCGCGATCACCGAGCCGGATGCGGGCAGCAACAGCCACCGGATCACGACCACCGCCCGGCGGGACGGCGACGACTGGATCATCTCGGGCCAGAAGACCTTCATCTCCGGCATCGAGCTGGCCGACGTGATCCTCGTGGTCTCGCGCAGCGAGGACGCCAAGACCGGCAAACTGCGCCCCGCGCTGTTCCTCATGCCCACCGACTCCCCCGGCCTGCAGAGGACGAAGATCCCCATGGAGGTGGGCCTGCCGGAGTCCCAGTGGACGCTGTTCTTCGACGACGTGCGGCTGCCCGCCGAGGCGCTCGTCGGCGAGCCCGACGCTGCGATCGCCCAGCTCTTCGCGGGGCTCAACCCCGAGCGCATCATGGCCGCCGCCGGCTCGGTGGGCTCGGCCCGCTACGCGATCGACCGCGCGGTGGACTACGCCAAGCAGCGCACCGTCTTCAAGGTCCCGATCGGCGCGCATCAGGCGATCGCCCATCCGCTCGCCGAGCTCAAGGTCGAGACGGAGCTCGCGAAGCTCATGCTGCAGAAGGCCGCGACGCTCTACGACGCCGGGCAGGAGTTCGCCGCGGCGGAGGCCGCGAACATGGCGAAGTTCGCGGGCGGCGAGGCGGGCGCGAAGGCCGTCGACCGGGCGATCCACTCGCTCGGCGGCAACGGCCTGACCACCGAGTACGGCCTGGCGCAGATGCTGGTGGCGTCGAGGCTGTTCCGCATCGCGCCGGTCAGCCGCGAGATGGTGCTCAACTTCATCTCCGAGCACAGCCTCGGCCTGCCCAAGAGCTACTAGGAGCCCCGGTGACCGACTCCTTGGTCCACTATGAGACGCACGGCGGCGCCGCGTATCTCACGATCGACAGCCCGCACAACCGCAACGCGATCTCGCAGCGCCTGCTCGCCGATCTGCGTGCGGGGCTCCAGCGGGCGGCCGCCGACGACGCCGCGCGCGCGGTGGTGCTCACCCACACCGGCACGACCTTCTGCGCCGGTGCGGATCTCAAGGAGGCGGCGGCGAACGGGGCCGGGACGGATCCGAGGTCGCGCACGCTGGCGATGATCGGCGCCATGCGCGGCATCGTCGAGTGCCCGAAGCCGGTGATCGCCCAGGTCGACGGGCACGTGCGCGCCGGCGGCTTCGGCCTCATCGGGTCCTGTGATTTCGTGTTCGCCGGCCCGGCGGCCTCGTTCGCCGTGACGGAGACCCGCATCGGGGTGGCGCCGGCGATGGTCTCGCTGGTGCTGCTGCCGCATCTGCCCTCCCGGGTCGCGTCCGCCCTCCTGCTCACGGGCCGGAGCTTCGACGGTGCGCAGGCCGCCGAGTACGGGCTGATCACCGCCGCCGTCGACGATCCCGCGGCGGCCGTCGCGGACCAGCTGGCCGAGCTGCAGTTGTGCAGCCCGCAGGGCCTGCGGGAGACGAAGCAGATCCTGTGGCACGACGTCCTGCGCTCGTTCGACGAGCGGGCCGAGTCGCTCGGCGAGCAGTCGGCGCGGCTGTTCGGGTCGGCGGAATCGGTCGAGGGGATCACCGCGTTCCTGCAGAAGCGCGCGCCGAGCTGGGCCGAACCGGCACCGTCGGCATAGGCTTATCCCCAATGGCACCCCTTCGTCCGCCCATCCGGGCACCCCAACAGTCCCGCAGCCGGGAGACCCGGCAGCGGCTGTTGGAGACCACGATCGCGTCCCTGGCCACCCGCGGCTGGGTCGCGACCACCGTCGGTAGCGTCGCCCGGCGGGCGGGCGTGTCGCGCGGCGCGGCGCAGCACCACTTCCCCACCAGGGAGGACCTGATCAGCGCCGCCCTCGAGTACATGGGCGAGCAGCGCCTCGCGCACGTCGCGGCGGCGGGCGCGGCGGTCCCGGAGGGCCCCGAGCGGCCGTACGCCGTGGCGCGCCTGATCGTCGAGTACTACACCGATGACCTGTTCAAGGCGGCGCTGCACGTGTGGACCGCGGCGGCCAGCGACGAGGCGCTGCGCGAACGGATGCTGCCCTTCGAGAACCGGCACTCCCGCGAGGTGTTCGCCCTCGCCATGCGCCTGCTCGAGGTGGACCGCGACGACGACGAGGCCCGCCGGGCGGTGCAGGCGACGCTCGATCTGGCCCGCGGACTCGGTCTCGCCGACCTGCTCTCCGACGACGCCGAGCGGCGCGAACAGGTCATCGACTTCTGGGGCCGGCAGCTCACCTCGATCGTCGCGTCCCGCTGACCCGGGCGGCGCGGCGGCTAGGCCTTGTCGAGGTAGTCGCCGCGCTCGCCGCCGAGGACCACCTCGTTCATCGCCCGCAGCGCGGGATGGCGCTCCAGTTCCGGATCCTCGCCCACGATCTCGTAGGCGAGGTCCCGCGCCGCGGCGAGCACGTCCCCGTCGGTCGCGAGGTCCAGGAAGCTCAGGCGCCGCGCGAGCCCGGACTGGTCGACGCCGAGGATGTCGCCGAAGCCGCGGTACTCCAGGTCGAGCTGGGCGAGGGCGAAGCCGTCGACGGTGTCGGCCACCGCGTTCAGCCGCCCCAGCGTGCGCTCGGATCCGCTGGCGGTGATGAGCAGGCACAGCCCGGGCAGGCCGCCGCGGCCCACCCGGCCGCGCAGCTGGTGCAGCTGGCTGATGCCGAACCGATCGGCGTCGCGGACCACCATCGTGGTCGCGTTCGCCACATCGACGCCGACCTCGATCACGGTGGTTGCCACCAGGATGTCGATCTCGCCCACGGCGAAGGCGGCCATGATCTCGGCCTTCTCCTCGGCGGGCAACCGTCCGTGCAGCAGCGCGATCCGGTGCTCGCCGAGCGGCCCGGCGGCCAATTCGTCGTACATCTCGATCGCCGACACGGTCTTCTGCTTCGCGTCCTCGTCCTCGGCGGGCTCGGCGCGGGAGGCGCCCCGACCGCCGGACTTCGGGGCGGGTTCGGCGACGCGGTCGAAATCGTAGTCCTCGTCGGTGAAACCGGCCTTGGCCTGTTCCCCTGTCGCGTCGTCGCCGATGCGGGGACACACCACGTAGACCTGACGCCCGGCGCGGACCTCCTCGTCGACGCGGGCCCACGCCCGAGCGACCCACGCCTCCCGGTCCGCCGGGACCACGGAGGTCTGGATCGGCTGCCGCCCGCGCGGCAGCTCGCGCAGCACGGAGGTGGCCATGTCGCCGAACTGCGCCAGCGCGACGGTGCGCGGGATCGGCGTCGCCGTCATCACCAGCAGGTGCGGCATCGTCTCGTCGGGCGTGTCCGCGTCGGAGGTTCCGGTGCCCCTGCGCCGCAACCGGTCCCGCTGCTCCACGCCGAACCGGTGCTGCTCGTCGACCACCACCAGGCCGAGCCGGAAGAACTCGACCGTGTCCTCCAACAGCGCGTGGGTGCCGATGACGATCCCCGCCTCGCCGGTCACGATGCGCAGCAGCGCCGCCCGCCGCTGCTTGACCGTCATGGATCCCGTCAGGAGCGTCACCGTGGTGGCGGCGTCGGCCGCGCCCAGCTGTCCCGCCTCGGCGAGGTCGCCCAGCATCTTCGAGATCGAGAGCAGGTGCTGCGTGGCGAGCACCTCCGTCGGCGCCAGCAGCACCGCCTGATACCCCGCGTCGACGGCGGCGAGCATCGCCAACAACGCCACGAGCGTCTTGCCCGAGCCCACCTCGCCCTGCAGCAGTCGGGTCATCGGATGGTCACGCGCCAGGTCCGCGAGGATCTCGGCGAGCACCTCCTCCTGACCGTCGGTGAGCGAGAAGGGCAGTCGCTCGCGCAGCCCGACCTGGAGCGGACCGTCGGGCGCGTGCAGCGGCGGGGAGGCGACGGTGCCCACGTCGTGCGCCCGGCGGGCCAGGGCCGTCTCGATCGCGACGGCCTCGTCGAACGCGAGCCGGCGCTTCGCCTCCTCCGACTGCGCGCGCCCGTCGGGCTTGTGCGCCGCGCGCACCGCGTCGTCCAGGCTCATCAGACCGTGCTGCGCGAGGAACGCCGTCGGCAGCGACTCCGGCACGGGTGCGAGCCTCTTGAGCACCGCGTCGACGAGCGAGAGGATCAGCCACGTGGGCATGTTCTTGGTGCCGTGGTAGATCGGCACGGTCGGCTGCATCAACAGGCTCAGGTCCGCGAACTTGAGCCGCTTGGAACCGGCCTTGGTCGAGCCCGCCTCGTTGGCGGCGAGCGCCTCCGCCGAGGTGATCGTCGTGTCCGGCAGCACGAGCCACTCCGGGTGCGTCAGCTGCAGCTTGCCGTTGAACTCGCCGAGCCTGCCGATCAGCAGCAGCTGGCGGTCGGGCTGGATCGGCTTGGGCAGGTAGTTGAAGAAGGTCACGTCGTAGGCGCGGACCTTGTTGACCACCTGCACCTTGAACATCTTCTTGCCGCGGTGATGCGCCCGGGGCGGCGTGATGGCGGTGACGGTGCCGATGACCACCACGTCGTCGCCGATCCGGGGCTCGGAGCGCCGCGTACCGTCGTCCTCGACGGCCCCGCCCTCGTACCGGAACGGGAAGTGCCGCAGCAGATCCCCGACCGTGTCCAAGCCGAGCTCCGCGGTGACCAGCTCGGCGATCTCGGGATCGAGCGCCTGCGCCAGCGGCGTCTGCAGGGTCAGGTCGCGCGCAGCGGTCATTCGACGCCGATCTCCATCACGCTGGCGGTCTGCCCGCCGCGGTAGCCCACCACCTCGACCTCGGGCCGGTCCGGACGCAGCGCCGCGCTCACCCGATCGGGGAAGTCGCCGTCGCCCGCATCGCCGAGCAGCACCGTGACCATGTCGCCGCCCGTTGCGAGCAGCAGCTCCGCGAGCGCCTCTCCGGCGGAGTACTGATCCTCCTCGAGCACCACCACCTCGCCGCCGACCATGCCCAGGTAGTCGCCGGGACCGCAGGGACCGAGGATCGTCAGGGCGTCCTCGGTGACCGCCACGACGGCGCCGCAGCGCGCCCCGGCCGCCGCCTCCGCCATCGAGTAGGTGTCATCGGCGGCGTGTCCCGCGGGCTCGTGCACCGCGAGCGCCGCGATCGCCTGCACCATCGACGAGGTGGGCAGCAGCGTGACGAGCACCCCCGACTCGCGGGACCGGGCGGCGACCGCCAGCAGTTCCGGCGTCGGCAGGGCGCCGTTGGGCATGAGCAGGACCTCGCGGCCCTCGAAGCGGTGCAGCGCGGCGAGCAACTCCGCGTGCGTCATGCCCTGATCGCAGCGGATCACCTCGGCCCCCGCGCCCGCGAACAGCTCCGCCGCACCGTCGCCGGAGACGAGGGCGACGATGGCCCGGGGCGCGTCCAACAGCGCCTGCAGCGGCGTCTCGGCCTGTCCCGCCTCCTGGAGGACGTTGACGGCGATGCTGCGCAGCTTGCCGTGCCGCAGGCCGGTCTGGATCGCGGCGCCGGGCTCGGTGGTGTGCGTGTGGACCGACCAGGTGGCCACCGGATCCGGATCCGCCGCCGCGACCACGACGACGGAGTCGCCGAAGGCCTGCAGTTCCGCCCGCAATCGATTCGCCGTGGCCTCGGTCGCGTCGGGCAGCAGGTACATCACCTCGTAGTCCGCGTGCGGGCCGCGCGGCGGATCCTCGCCGTGGTGATGCGCGTGCCCGTCGCCCTCGCCGACGTGCACGTGCGGTGCGGTCCGCCGGTTGAACCGCGGGCGCTCGGGCGCGGCGCCGGCCGTCACCTCGACGAGCGCGTCGAGCAGCACCAGTAGCCCCCGGCCGCCGGCGTCGACGACCCCCGCGGCGGCGTTGTCGGCCAGCTGATCGCGGGTGCGCAGCAGCGCGTCGAACGCGGCGTCCGCGGCGCCCCGCGCGCAGCCGGCCAGGTCCGCCCCGCCCGCCAGGGCGGCCCCGGCACCGTCGGCCCCCGCCCGCAGGACGGAGAGGATGGTGCCCTCGATCGGGTCGGCGACGGCCGTCGTCACGAGGTCGGTGCCCCGGCGCAGGCCGGTCGCGAACCCCTCCGCCGTGAGGTCCGCGTCGGGGCCGAGCTGCCCCGCCAGCCCGCGCATGATCTGGGAGACGATGACGCCCGAGTTGCCGCGGGCGCCGGCGACCGCGCCGGCCACCGTGGCCCGGGCCACCGCGTGCGGCCCCTCCGTGCGGTCCGCCTCCTCCGCCGCGCGCGCCGCGGCACGGAGGGTGACCAGCATGTTCGTCCCCGTGTCGGCATCGGCGACGGGGAACACGTTCAGCGCATTGATCTCGTCCACGGCGCGTTCCAGGCCGAGGACCGCGCGCTGGAGCCACGCGACCACCACGCGCCCGTCCGCCACCATCGGTCCCGTCACGACCGCAAGCCTAGTGGGCGGGCCCGACCGGTACGGGCCCGCAGAGCGGTTTGGCTCCGTCGACGCCCTCGGCTATGCTTGCAGGGTTGCCTCGCGTCCGGGCGTGTGTTCCACATGTTCAGGGCCGGCGGGGCGAAGCACAGGTTTTCAACTATTGCGAGGAGTACACGACTATGGCTGCCGTCTGCGACGTCTGCGACAAGGGCCCCGGCTTCGGTAAGTCGGTCTCGCACTCGCATCGGCGTACCAACCGCCGGTGGAACCCGAACATCCAGACCGTGCGCGCCCAGGTCGCGCCCGGCCAGACCCGTCGCCTGAACGTGTGCACCTCGTGCATCAAGGCCGGCAAGGTCGTTCGCGGGTAGTACGCGAGTAGCGCTTTTTCCGTCCGAGGCCCGTCACCGTCGCAGGTGGCGGGCCTTCGGCGTCTCCGATCAGAGCGCCGCGGCGAGGTGCGGCAGCCGCCAATCGATCGGCTCGGCACCCAGTCCGGCCAACGCCTCGTTCGCCCGCGAGAAGGGGCGCGAGCCGAAGAAGCCGCGCGAGGCGGACAGCGGAGACGGATGCGCCGACTCGATCCGCGGCACATCGCCCAGCCGCGGCCCGAGCGATGCCGCGTCGCGGCCCCAGAGGATCACGACCAGCGGTGCGTCCCGCGCGACCAGCGCGTCGATCGCGCACTCGGTGACCTTCTCCCAGCCCTTGCCGCGGTGCGAGGCGGCCTCGCCCGGGCGCACCGTCAGCACCCGGTTCAGCAGCAGCACGCCCTGCCGCGACCACGGTGAGAGGTCGCCGTTCGCGGGCATCGGCAGATCCAGGTCCTCGCAGTACTCGCGGTAGATGTTCTGCAGGCTCCGGGGGATCGGCCGCACCGACGGATCCACCGAGAAGGACAGCCCGACCGCGTGCCCCGGAGTGGGGTACGGGTCCTGGCCGACGATGAGCACCCGGACGTCCGCGAAGGGCTGCCGGAAGGCTCGCAGCACGTTCGCGCCGGCGGGCAGGTAGCCGTGCCCCTCCGCGTTCTCCGCCCGCAGGAACTCGCCCATCGCGGCGATCTCCTCCGTGACCGGGGCCAGGGCCTGCGCCCATCCGGCCTCGACGGTGTCCGTCAGGGGTCGCGCCGTCATCGCCCGTTCTCCTCGCTGCTCTCGGTGAAGGTGTTCCAGCCGCCCACGACGGGTCCAGCGTCGCCGTCGACGGTGACGGTGCCCGCGGGCAGCGCCCCGGGCGCGAGCGCGGTACCGATCGCGCGCCAGCCGTCCGGCAGGGCCGTCCCCGCGGGGAAGGTCGCGAGCAGGGCGTGGTCCTCGCCGCCGGTGCGAACCCACCGATCCGCGTCGGCGTCCAGCGCGCGGGCGCACGCCAGCAGCTCCGGATCGGGGGCCAGGCGCGCACCGTCGAGCTCGATCGCGACGCCCGAGGCCGTGGCGAGGGCCCGCGCGTCGCGCAGCAGGCCGTCGGAGACGTCCGTGAGGGCGGTGGCCCCGGCCGCGGCCGCCTGCGGACCGGCGGCGAGCGGCGGCGCCGGGCAGCGGTAGGTCTCCGCGAGGCCCTCGTGGCCGCCGATGCCCGCCAGCAGCACCTCGAGTCCCGCGGCGGAGTGGCCGAGCGTGCCGCACACCGCGACCAGATCGCCCGGGCGGGCGCCCGAGAGCAGTACGGGCGCGCGGCCCTGCAGATCGCCGAGCACGGTCACGGCGAGCAGCACCTGATCGGTGCGCACCACGTCTCCCCCGGCGACGGCGCCGCCGGCGTCCGCCGCCCCGCGCGTGGTGCCGCGCGCGATGCCCGCGATCACGTCCGCGCCGGTGTCGGGCGGGCACCCCAGGGTCACGGTGAACGCGGTGCACACCGCGCCCATCGCCGCGATGTCCGCGGCGTTCTGCGCCATCGCGCGCCGCCCCACGTGCTCCGGTGTGGTCAGTTCGAACCGGAAATGCCGTCCCTCGACGATCGCATCGGACGAGACCACGGTCCGGCCGTCGGCGGCGGTCACGACGGCGGCATCGTCACCCGGGCCCACCAGCACGCGGGGATCCGGCTGCACACCGGCCACGGCCAGCGCGATCACGCCGTCCTCCCCCAGCGCCGCAGCGGTGCGCGCCGGGGACTGCGCAGGGCTCGCCGGCTCCTGAAATGTCATCGCGGCTACGGTATCGGACGTGAGCGATGCAGACGACACGACCACCGAGGGCGCGCAGGACCCGACCCCACGTACGCGCAGGAGCCCGGCCTTCCTCGCCACCGCCGTGGCCCTGCCGGTGGCGGTCCTGGCCTGCTTCATCACCTTCCTGATCCTGGCGCAGAACAAGCAGGGCGACGCCCGCGACGCCGCGGAGGCCGGGCACCTGAAGTCGATCGCGGCACCGTCGTCGGGCGACGCGGCGTGCGGCGCGCTGCTCGGCGCGCTCCCGGCCGATCTCGACGGCTTCCGGCGCACCGACGCCACGGATCCCAGCGGATTCGCCCGCTGGACCAAGGACACGGCGGGCGCCGTCGAGCTGCGCTGCGGCACGGACCGGCCCGCAGAGCTGACCCCGACGGCGAAACTGCAGATCATCAACGGTGTGCAGTGGCTGCAGGCCGTCCCCGCGGGCGCGCCCGCCCCCGATGGGGGCGCCTACTGGACCGCCGTCGACCACCGCCCGTATGTCACGCTCTGGGTGCCCGACGGTGCCGGGACCTCGGCCGTGCAGGCGACCTCGGACGCGATCCGCGCGCACCTGGGGCAGGCGTCACTCGATCTCGGGAAGTGACCGGGGGACGTGCCGTCGGCCGGTGAGCCTCAGCGCAGGCCCGTGCCGCGGGCGAGCGCGGTATCGATGAGCACGGTCAGCAGCTCGGCGTAGTCCACGCCCGACTCGGCCCACATCCGCGGGTACATCGACGTCGAGGTGAAGCCCGGCATCGTGTTGACCTCGTTGATGACCGGGCCGTCGGCGGTCTGGAAGAAGTCGACGCGGGACAGGCCCTGGCAGTCGAAGGCGTGGAAGGCGCGCACCGCGAGGTCGCGGATCACCGCCGCCTGCTCCTCCGGGAGGTTCGCGGGCACCGTGTACTGCGCGCGGTCGTCGAGGTACTTGGTCTCGAAGTCGTAGAACGAGTGCTCGGCGTCGGCCGCCATTTCGATCTCCGCGATGGCGGACGCTGCGGCGCTGCCGTCCGGCCGTTCGAGCACCCCGATCTCCACCTCACGGCCGATCACCGCGGCCTCGATGATCACCTTCGGATCCCACTTCCGGGCCTCGGCAATCGCGGCGGGCAGCTCGGTCAGATCGGTGACCCGGGTGATGCCGATCGACGACCCGCCGCGCGCGGGCTTGACGAAGAGCGGCAGTCCCAGGCGGTGCAGCACGTCCGAGGGGACCTCGGTCTCGCGCTGACGGAGCACGTGGAAGTCGCCGACCGGCAGTCCGTCGGCCGCGAGCAGCTTCTTCGCGAACTCCTTGTCCATGCCCGCCGCGGAGGCGAGGACGCCGGCGCCCACATAGGGCACGCCGACCATCTCCAGCAGCCCCTGCAGGGTGCCGTCCTCGCCGTAGGGGCCGTGCAGCACGGGGAAGACGACATCGACGGTGCCCAGGAGCTCACCCGCGCTATCGGCGTGCACCGAGACGAGCTCCGCGCCGGGCAACAGCGCCAGGTCGGTGGGACCGTCCGCCACGCTCGGGAGCGCGCGATCGGAGAACCGCAGGGCCTGCGCGTCGCCGTCGGAGAGCACCCACGCGCCGGCACGGGTGATACCGACGGGGATCACCTGGTAGCGCTCGGGATCGAGGTGCGCGAGGATGCTGCCCGCCGACACGCACGAGACCGCATGCTCACTGCTGCGCCCGCCGAACACCACTGCCACCCTGATTCGCTCCGTCACGGTCGCCCACCTTACGTGGCGGCCGTGCCGAGGGCCACGCGATCACCGGCTCGCGCGATCGCCCCGGAAGGCACGGCTACTCCTCGCCCCGGGGACGCCACTCGCCCCCGACATCGCGGTTGAGGAGGTCGTCCATCGCCCGGGAGACGGGGACCCCGTCGTAGCAGACGGCCCGCACGGCCTCCGTGAGCGGCATTTCGACCCCCACCCGGCGGGCCAGATCGGCGATGGAGATGCACGACTTGGCGCCCTCGGCCACCTGCCCGTGCGCGGCGGCCTGCGCCTGCTCGACGGTCATGCCCTGGCCCAGGCGCGCACCGAAGCTGAAGTTGCGCGACTGGGGCGAACTGCACGTGGCCACCAGGTCGCCGACGCCGGCCAGGCCGGCCAGGGTCAGCGGCTGCGCCCCGAGGGCCGTGCCCAGGCGCAGCGTCTCCGCGAGGCCGCGCGTGATGATCGCGGCCCGGGAGTTCTCGCCCAGGTTGATGCCGGAGGCGATGCCGCAGACCAGAGCGATGACATTCTTGGTGGCGCCGCCGATCTCGCAGCCCACGACGTCGTCGCTGGTGTAGGGGCGGAAGTAGTCCGTGCGTGCCAGGTACTGCGTGCGGGAGGCGCGCTCGGCGTTGTCGGAGGCGACCACGGCGAGCGTGGGCTGGCGCTTGGCGATCTCCTTGGCGAAGTTCGGCCCCGTCAGCACGGCCAGGCGGTCGCGGTCGATGCCCGCGGCGTCGACGACCACCTCGCTCATCCGGTCCAGCGTGCCGATCTCGATGCCCTTGGCCAGGTTGACCACGGTGATGTCCGGTGGGATGAGGTGACCCCAGTCCTGGAGGTTCGCACGCAGCGTCTGCGACGGCACGGCCAGCACCACGAGCCCCGCGCCGCGCATCGCCTCCGCGGGATCGTGGGTGGCGGAGAGGTTCTCGGGGAGCACGCCCTCGGGCAGGTACTGGGCGTTGATGCGCGTGGTGTTGATCTGGTCGGCGACCTCCTGCCGGCGGCACCACATCGTGACCCGGTGCGGTTCCGGCCGAGTCGCCTCCGCGAACACCTTCGCCATCGCGGTGCCGAACGAGCCCGCTCCCATCACCGCAACGTCGACCATCGCACCCCAACTCCTCGCATCGCGCCAGCACCCACACCGGCGGACGTGGGCATCGCAGGAGAGCGTATCGCCCGACCAAGCGCGGCACCGTCGGTTCCACACGCCTAGATTGGTGGTCATGACCGCACTCCGCGGCGCCGACGCGCCCCCTGCCGTGGTGGTGGTGACCGCCGTGAAGTCCCTCGACACCGCGAAGACCCGGTTCGCCGCGCCCGGCGGGGGCCGGCGGGAGGCGGTTCCCGGGCTCGTCCTGGCGATGCTCCGCGACACGCTGGCCGCGGCGCGCGCCGTGCCCGCGGTCGCCGCCGTCCACGTCGTGTCGCCCGATCCCGTGGTCCGCGCGGCCGCCGCCGAGGCGGGGGCGTACGCCCTCGACGAGCCGCGGCCGGGCGGGCTCAACGCCGCACTCGCCGCGGGGGCGGCCGCCGCGGTCGCCCGGTACGACGGTGCCGTGGCCGTGCTCGCGCTGCAGGCGGACCTGCCCGGCATCACCGCCGGTGAGCTGGGCGCGTTCCTCGCCGCGGCGGACGGCCGCCGCGCGTTCGTGCCGGATCACGCGGGAACCGGCACCGCCGCGCTGTACGCGCCCGCGGGCACGCCGCTGCGCCCGGCGTTCGGTGTCGATTCGGCTGCGGCGCACCGGGCCGGGGGCGCCGTCGCACATGCCGGGCCCTGGCCCGGTCTGCGCACCGACGTGGACACCCCGGAGGATCTCGCCGGCGCGCTCGTGGTGGGCGAGCACACCGCGGCGGCGCTCGCCGCGGCCGATCCGGACATCGCGTCGAACTCGTGCGGTCCATGCGCCAGAATGGAGCGGTGACCACCGAGCCTTCCGCCCCCGCCCCCGAACCGACCGGCGCTCCGGGGACCGTCGCCACCGAGAGCTCCACGCCCCTCCCGGGCCGGATCACGGCGATCCCGACCGCGCCGCCCGCCGCGCCGGTGGAGGTGACCAGCGACCTCCCCGAGGATCGCTACCTCAACCGCGAACTGAGCTGGCTCGACTTCAACGCCCGCGTGCTGGCGATGGCCGAGGATTCCTCGCTGCCGCTGCTCGAGCGCGCGAAGTTCCTCGCGATCTTCGCCTCGAACCTGGACGAGTTCTTCATGGTTCGCGTGGCGGGCCTCAAGCGGCGCGACCAGATGGGCCTGTCGGTGCGGTCCGCGGACGGGCTCTCGCCCCGCGAGCAGCTCCGGATGATCTCGCGTCGCACCCAGGAGCTCTCGCACAAGCACGCGCTGGTGTTCAGTGACGCCGTGCGGCCCGAGCTGGCGGCGCGCGGGATCTCGGTGCTGAGCTGGTCGGAGCTGGCGGCGGACGAGCGCGAGCGGCTCACCGCCTACTTCCACAACCAGGTCTTCCCGGTGCTCACCCCGCTGGCGGTCGACCCTGCGCATCCGTTCCCGTACATCTCGGGCCTGTCCCTGAACCTGGCCGTCGCGGTGCACGACACCGCCACCGGCGGCGAGCATTTCGCCCGGGTCAAGGTTCCCGACAACGTGGATCGACTGGTCCCGGTGCGGTCCGAGCAGATGGACTACGCGGTGCTCCCCCTGGAGGACCTCATCTCCGCCCACCTCGATGTCCTGTTCCCGGGGATGTCGGTGACCGAGCACCACGTATTCCGGATCACCCGCAACGCCGACTTCGAGGTCGAGGAGGACCGCGACGAGGATCTGCTGCAGGCGCTCGAGCGGGAACTGGCGCGCCGCCGGTTCGGCTCGCCGGTCCGGCTCGAGGTGGCCGAGGACATGTCCGAGCACATGCTGGAGCTGCTGCTGCGCGAGATGGACGTCGATCCCGCGGACGTCATCACCGTTCCCGGCCTCCTCGACCTGAACTGCCTCTTCGAGCTGTACGGCGTGGACCGGCCGGACCTCAAGGAGAAGCCCTACGTCCCGGTGACGCACCCGGCCTTCGGCGAGCGCGAGACGCCCAAGAGCGTCTTCTCCACGCTGCGCGAGGGCGATGTCCTGGTGCACCATCCGTACGACTCGTTCTCCACGAGCGTGCAGCGGTTCATCGAGCAGGCCGCCGCCGATCCGCAGGTGCTGGCGATCAAGCAGACGCTGTACCGCACCTCCGGCGACTCGCCGATCGTCGACGCCCTCATCGACGCGGCCGAGGCCGGTAAACAGGTCGTGGCGCTGGTGGAGATCAAGGCGCGCTTCGACGAGCAGGCCAACATCAAGTGGGCCCGCAAGCTGGAGCAGGCCGGGGTGCACGTGGTGTACGGCCTCGTCGGGCTCAAGACCCACTGCAAGACCTGCCTGGTGGTCCGGCGCGAGGGCGCGACCATCCGCCGCTACTGCCACATCGGTACCGGCAACTACAACCCGAAGACGGCGCGACTGTACGAGGACGTGGGCCTGTTCACCGCCGATCCCGACCTGGGCGCGGATCTGACGGACCTGTTCAACCGGCTCACCGGCTACTCCCGCAAGGAGGAGTACCGCAACCTCATGGTGGCGCCGCACGGCATCCGGTCGGGCATCGTCGACCGGATCGACCGGGAGATCCAGCTGCACCGTGCCGGGAAGCCCTCGGGCGTGCAGCTCAAGGCGAACGCGGTCGTCGACGAGCAGATCATCGACGCGCTCTACCGCGCGAGCCAGGCGGGAGTGCCCGTCGAGGTCGTGGTCCGCGGCATCTGTGCGCTGCGCCCGGGGATGCCCGGGGTCAGCGAGAACATCACCGTCCGGTCGATCCTCGGCCAGTTCCTCGAGCACTCCCGGATCCTGCACTTCCGCGGCGCGGACGAGTACTGGATCGGCAGCGCGGACATGATGCACCGCAACCTCGATCGGCGGGTCGAGGTGATGGCGCAGGTCAAGGATCCGCGGCTCACCCGGCAGCTGGCCGACATGTTCGAGTCCGCACTCGACCCGGCCACCCGGTGCTGGGTGCTCGACGCGGACGGCAACTGGAACGCGTCCCCCGTCCCGGGCGAGACGGTGCGCGACCATCAGCGGGAACTCATGCGCGTGCATCGCGCGAGCCAGCGGTGACCGGCAAGGGCGACGGGGCCGTCGTCCGCGCCGCCGGGGGTGTGCTGTGGCGGCACGGCCCCGACGGTGCCGAGGTCGCCGTGGTGCACCGGCCCCGCTACGACGACTGGTCGCTCCCCAAGGGCCATGTCGAACCCGACGAGAACTGCGTCGTGGGCGGACTGCGCGAGGTGGTCGAGGAGACCGGCTTCTCGGCGCGCTTCGTCCGTCGGATCGGCCAGGTGTCCTACGACGTGCCGCGGCGCGGCCGGCACGGTCCGGGCGGAGCGACGGCGCGCAAGCGCGTGTCCTACTGGTCGGCGCTCGCCGGGTCCGGCGAGTTCGCACCGAACGAGGAGACGGACGAGCTGCGCTGGCTCTCCGTGAAGGCCGGCACCGCACTGCTGACCTACCCGATGGACAAGCGGATCCTGCGCGCCTTCGGCAAGCAACCCGATTCGACGGCGACGATGCTGATCGTCCGGCACGCCAAGGCCGGACGGAAACAGGGCTACCAGGGCGACGACCTCGCGCGCCCGCTCGACGGGAACGGCCGGGCCCAGGCCGAGGCGCTCGTGGATCTCCTGAGCGCCTTCGGCCCGGGCCGGCTGCTCTCCGCTCCCCCGGTGCGGTGCACGCAGACCCTCGAGCCCCTGGCGGCCGAGACCGGCCTTCCCCTCGCCCTGGAGCCGACGGTGTCGGAGACCGCGTACGCGCGCGATCCCGTGGCCGCGCACCGTCGGATCCGCGAGATCGCACGGGCCGGTGAGGAATCGGGCACCGTGCCGGTCGTGTGCAGTCAGGGCGGGGTCATCCCGGAGCTCACCGCGTGGTGGGCCGGGGCCGACGGTGTCCGGCTGCCGCCCGCGCGCAACCGCAAGGCGAGCGTCTGGGTGCTGACCACGTCGGGCGGCCGCCTGCTGACCATGGACCACATCGACAGTCCGCTGCCACTACACGCGAATACGTAGGTCCCGGTCGATCGTCTGGACGGTGGCCTGGACGATCGGCTCCTGCGACCGTGCCCCCGTCACGCTGATCTGCGCGACATAGGTCGCGTCGCGCCCGGCGATCACCACCGTGGACTGTCCGACGACGGCGGGCATGCCGTCCAGGTCGTAGGTCGCAGCGATCTTGTACGCGCGGTGCCCCGCCAACAGCTCCTTCCGCGGCGAACCGTGCGGTGCGTATCCGGCCAGGTTGCGCACCTCCCCGGGCGCGACGGCGAGGAGCGCATCGTGATCGATCGCGCGCCCCGTGAGCCGCGAGAGCAGGACCACGACGTTCGGCGTGTAGTCCGTGGCGGCGACGCCCGTGTACTTGACAGCGGCATAGGTGTTCTCGCCGGCCTGTTCCGTCGCGTCCACCCAGTCCGGCAGGGTCGGCAGCTGGATCGTCGGCGCCGACGCGTCGTCGACGTGCACGGGAGTCTCGGTGATGCCGGCGTCGCGGAGGTAGTCGGCGATCGTCGTCTCGGCACCGGGGACCACGGCGGCCGACGATGCGGAGGGGTGCGCCGGCGTGGCGTCGCCGGCCGAGATGTTGAGGCCGCAGGCGGCCACGGACGATGCGGTCGCGAGGGCGACGAGCACAGCTGAGAGACGGTGTACGAGGTTCGTCGAGGTCATGGTCCGACGGTGCGCCGGCCCGCTAGGAGAACTCTTGGAGCCGGTTGCGCGCGGCCCGCGCCCACACCTCGTTCCCGCAGCGCTCCGCCAGTTGCACCGCCGCGCGGTAGTGATCGGCGGCGCGCTCCGATCCGCCGAGTCGCGCCGCGAGATCGCCGAGGACCGTGTCGACGGGGCCGACCACGTAACAGCCCGTGTCTGCACCGCCGAGTTCGCCGCGGTAGCGCAGGAGTTCGTCGTAGACGTCGGCCACCTCGTCCTGGCCGCCGATCGCCGCGACCGCGATGCCCCGCGTGGTCAGCAGCAGGGAGTGGAAGAAGTCCCGCCGCACCGGGCGAACCGCGCGCCGCACCCGCACCGCCTCGGATCGCCGACCCGCCGACAGCAGCGCCAGTGCGACCGGATCGCACAGGACGTCCCCCGCGGACGAGTCGATCGCTCCGAGGACCTCCACGAACTCCGCGACGTCCCCCAGTGAGAGCCGGACGCTGAACTGCGCGAGCGCGATCATCCCCGCGCCGTCCGCGATCCGCTGGCGGGCGAACACGTCGCCCGCCTCCCGGTAGTGCTCCGCCGCCTCGGCGAAGCGTCCGCCCGCATGCGCGAGCATCGCGTGGATCAACAGGTCGGAGGCGATCGCCTGCCCCCAGCGGAACATGCCCACCAGCCGGTCCATCTCCTCGAGGTGAGCCCGCGCCTCGTCCAACGCCCCCACTGCACCCGCGGCCTGCACGTGCGTGAAATGCCCGATGAGCCCGAACACCTCGCGATTGGCCGACTCCCCGAGGCCGATCAGCTCGTCCGCCAGTTCGGCCCGTTCCGCGGGCGGGGTGAGGGGGCGCGGAAGGGTCAGATAGGCCACCAGCGCCAGTCCGCGCACGAGCGGATCACCCACCGCCGCGGACAGTTCGAGCACCTCCCGCGCCGCCTCGGTCGCGACCTCGTCCTGCTCGCCGTACACCTCCTCGATCAGGACGACGAGGAGGCGGCATCGCACGTCCGGGGGCAGTTCAGCCTGCTCGAGCCGCTCGCGCACCGCATCGACGATCTCCGTGTCGACGGAGCCGTACCGGCGGGTGATCAACGGCGTCGGCAGGTCCCATGCGGTGATCGCGGCATCGAGCATCTCCGTGTCGGAGCCCCGCGCGAGCCGCACCGCCCGCAGCCGCGTCTCGCGGGCCTCCTCGAGCCGCCCGTCCGCGAGCAGTGTCCGGCTGAGCCTGCACAGGTGGGCGATCCGGTCCCGGTCGGCGTACCCCGGGATCCGGAGGTACGCGCGCTCCGCGGCGCGCAGATTCTCCGCGGCGATGTCATGGGCGAACCCCGCGTCCGCGAGATCGGCGGCGGCGAGCGCGTATCGCAGTGCCTCGGCGGCGTTGTCGGCGCCGAGGGCGGCACCGAGGTGGTGGGCGATGGCCGCCACCGCCGAGGGCTCGACCTCCTCCAACGCCCGGGCGATCCGACGGTGCCACCGCACCCTGCGCAGGCGCGGTAGGTCCGCGATGAGGGTGTCCCGCACCAGCACATGGGTGAAGCTCACCGTGGTCGCGTCCACCTCCAACAGGCCCGCGAGCTGGCCGGCGTCGAGACCGTCGAACACGACCTCCTCCTCCACCTCCGCCGCCCGGACGAGCACGTCGAGATCCGCCGTGCGGCCGACCAGGGCTGCGAGCCGGAGCACGGAGACCGCGACATCGGGCAGACGCATCAGGCGCCGGCGCAGCACGTCCCGCACGCCGGCGGGGACCGCCGAGAGCGCGACGAGCTCGCCCTCGCTGCGCAGCAGGCGCGCGCTCTCCTTGAGATGGAAGGGATTTCCCCCCGTCCGCTCGAGCAGCCGTCGCATCGTGTCGGGCGACGGTGCCGTGTGCGCGAACTCGGCGACGAGCGCGGTGGCGTCGTCGAGGGCGAGGCCCGGCAGCCGGAGTCGGAGCGGGTGCCCAACGGCGAGGGACCCGAGCGCGATCTCGAGGTGACGGCCGACCTCGTCGGGGCGGTACGCACCGACCACCAGGACGGGAACCGCCGCCGCGACCTCGATCAGGAGGTTGAGGGTCTCGGACTCCGCGCGGTGCAGGTCGTCGAGGAGGATCGCGACGGGTCCCCTCGCCGCGGCCGTGCACAGGGCGTCGACGACGTCCTGGTGGAGGAGGAACCGCGACATCTCGGCGGACTGCTCCGCGCCCGTCGGCCCCGCCGGCTCGGCCCCCGCGAGCCGGTCGACGAGCGCACGACAGCGGCCCTCCTCGCCGCGTTCCCCCAGGGCCCCGAGCACCTGGCTCCACGCCCATGCCGGAGGAGCGCCCTCGGCCTCGGGGCAACGGCCCGTGACCACCTCCCAGCCGCGGGCCCGGAGGACGCGCGCGACATGTCCCAGGAGCGCTGACTTCCCGTCTCCCGCCTCCCCGGTGACCAGACACAGCCCGGGCTCGCGTGCGGTGCGGACGGTCTCGGCCGCGTCGACGATCGCGGCGACCTCCGCCGCCCGCCCCAGCAGTCCGCCGGGCGGGGGTGCGGCCTGCGGGCTCTCGGGCGTGGTGAGGGGCCGCCGGATCAGGTCGACGGGAATCCGCTGGGCGAGGATGTCGGCCTCCAGGGCGGCGAGCGCCGGTCCCGGATCCAGACCGAGCTCGTCGGCGAGCACGGCGCGTGCCTCCCGCAGCACGGCGAGCGACTCCCCCTGTCGCCCGGCGACGTACAACGCGTGGGCCAGGATCCGCCACGCGTCCTCCCGGAGCGGGTGATCGCGCCGGAGGGAGTCGGCGAGGAGCACCGCGCCCGTGGCGTCACCGCACCGCAGGGCGGCCTCGGCCTGCCGCACCCGGGCGACGGCGTGCAGTTCCAGGAGCCGTCCGATCTCGACGGTGGCCCAGGACGACGCTGCGAACTCGGCGTACGCCGGACCGCTCCACAGCGCGAGAGCCTCGTCGAGGAGGCGGCGCGCCGCGACCGGCTCCGCGCTCGAACCGGATTCCTCCAGCACGGATTCGAACCGCCACGCGTCCACCTGTGCGGCGTCGAGGCGGATCGCGTATCCGGGCGCTCGACTCACGAGGATCTGTGCCGGCGCCCGCGGCGCCCGCTCGGGCTCGAGCAGCCGCCGGAGGTTGGAGACGTAGGCCTGCAGCGCCGCCAGCGCGCGGCGCGGGGGCTCCCCGTGCCACAGATCGTCGATGAGCCTGTCGACCGATACCACCCGGCCGCGTGCGATCAACAGGAGGGCGAGCACGGCGCGCTGCTTGGGGCCGCCGAGCTCGATCCGACCCCGCCGATCGAAGGCCTCCAGTGGCCCCAGTACCCGGATCTGCACCATAACGGTGCTCAGTGTAGGTGCCGCGGCCCGCCGCGGGATAGGCCTTCCAAGTGCCCTACAAGCCACGAGGGCGATCGTCGGCAGGCAATCGCACCGACCGAGAAGGAGTCCCCATGACGACGACGGAGAACCGCCCGCAGACCGAGGAGATGGTCATCGTCCACACCGTCTTCCGCACCCACCTCGCGGCCCTGCCCGGCCTCGTATCCGCTGTGCCGGACGGCGATCGATCGCGCGCCGCCGACCTGGTCGATTGGCTCACCGAACTGCTCACCGGCCTGCATCACCACCACGTCGGCGAGGACGAGCTGATGTGGCCGCTGCTGGCGAGCAGGGCCCCGCAGGACAGATCCCTCGTCCTGAGGATGGAGGAACAGCACAGCCGCATCGCCGACCTGGTGACGGGCTGCCACCGGGAGGGGGCCGCGTTCAGGGAGTCCGGTGGGCGCACGGAGGGCAGGACCCTGGCGGCGACGCTGCGCGACCTGAACGAGTCCCTCGCCGAGCACCTGTCGGACGAGGAGCGGTACGTCCTGCCGATCGTGCGCGAGGTGATGAGCGCCGACGAATGGCGGGCCCTGGCCGATCGAGGGAATGCATCGATCCCGAAGGAACGGCGTCTCGTGTTCCTGGGATTCATGCTCCAGTCGGCGACGCGGGAGCAGCGGGACCTGCTCATGGCGCAGTTGCCGTTGCCGGCGCGCGTGCTGTGGCGGCTGGTCGGCAGAAGGGACTTCGCGCGGGCGTACCGGCAGATCTACGGCGCCGGCCCGCAGTGGTGAACACTGCGGGCCGGCGCCGTCGAGCAAACGCGCGGGTTACTTCTTCGCGGCCTTCTTGGCGGGTGCCTTCTTGGCCGGAGCCTTCTTGGCGGGCGCCTTGGTCGCGGTCTTCTTCGCGGCGGTCGTCTTGGCCGGAGCCTTCTTGGCGGGCGCCTTGGTCGCGGTCTTCTTCGCGGCGGTCGTCTTGGCCGGAGCCTTCTTGGCGGGCGCCTTGGTCGCGGTCTTCTTCGCGGCCGTGGTCTTGGCCGGAGCCTTCTTGGCGGCCGCCTTGGTCGCGGTCTTGGTGGCGGCGGTCGTCTTGGCCGGAGCCTTCTTCGCCGTCGCCTTGGTCGCGGCGGTCGTCTTGGCCGGAGCCTTCTTCGCCGTCGCCTTGGTCGCGGCGGCCTTGGCGGTCGTCTTCTTCGCGGCGGTCTTCTTCGCGGCCGTGGTCTTGGTCGCGGTCGCGGAGCTGCGCCGCACGGCCGGGCCCGAGGACGGCAGCTTGGCCGAACCCGAGATGACGGCCTTGAACTGCGCACCGGGGCGGAACGCGGGGACGGAGGTGGGCTTGACCTTGACGGTCTCGCCCGTGCGCGGGTTGCGGGCCACCCGGGCGGCGCGCCTGCGCTGCTCGAAAACGCCGAACCCGGTGATGGTGACGGACTCACCCGCGTGCACGGCACGGACGATCGTGTCGACGATCGCCTCGACGGCTGCGCCGGCGGCGCGGCGGTCGGTGCCCAGCTTCTCGGTGAGCTCTTCGATCAGTTCTGCCTTGTTCATGAACAACTTCCCTCTGCGGTCGGTGGCTCACCGTGAGCCAACTAGGGACACCGTAAACGTACAATTGCATTCAGTCCAAGAGCCACGCCATTTTTGATGGCGGGTGTGTCGGAAAGACAAGCGGCGGCACCGGTTCGATCCGGTACCGCCGCGGGCCGCTCGAGAAGCTAGATCGTCACGGGTTTGTATGCGGGCCTACGGTTTTCGAACGCAGTGATCGCGCCGGCCTGCTGCAGAGTGATGCCGATGTCGTCCAGACCGGCCATCAGGCGGTGTCGGACCGGGTCATCGATCGTGAAGGGGACGACCAAGTCCCCGGCGGTGACCGTCCGGTCCTCGAGGTCGACGGTGATCTCCAGGCCCGGCTCGTTCTCGAGGGCCTTCCAGAGCAACTCGACGTTCTCCTGCTCGACGAGGGCGGCGACGAGGCCGGCCTTGCCCGAGTTCCCCCGGAAGATGTCGGCGAACCGCGACGAGATGACGACCCGGAAGCCGTAATCCATCAGCGCCCAGACCGCGTGCTCGCGGGAGCTGCCGGTACCGAAGTCCGGGCCCGCCACCAGGACCGAACCGCGGTCGTACGGCGGGATGTTGAGAATGAAGTTCGGATCGGTGCGCCAGGCCGAGAACAGGCCGTCCTCGAATCCGGTCCTGGTCACGCGCTTGAGGTAGACCGCGGGAATGATCTGGTCGGTGTCGACATTGGTGCGGCGCAGCGGCACGCCGATGCCGGTGTGGGTGACGATGGCTTCCATGCTCGTTCTCCTTGAACTGCGGGCGGGCGCTACGCGCCGGCGACGGGGGCCAGATCGGCCGGGGCGGACAGGGTGCCGCGAACGGCGGTCGCTGCGGCCACGACCGGCGAGACCAGGTGCGTGCGGCTGCCCTTGCCCTGGCGACCCTCGAAGTTCCGGTTCGACGTGGACGCCGACCGCTCGCCGGCCGCGAGCTGGTCCGGGTTCATGCCCAGGCACATCGAGCAACCCGCCTGGCGCCACTCCGCGCCGGCGTCGAGGAAGACCTGCCCCAGCCCCTCCTCCTCGGCCTGCGCGCGCACCCGCATGGAGCCCGGCACCACCAGCATTCGCACGCCGTCCGCGACCTTGCGACCGCGCAGCACCTCGGCCACGGCCCGCAGGTCCTCGATCCGGCCGTTGGTGCACGATCCGACGAAGACCGCGTCGACCGCGATGTCGCGCAGTGGCGTACCGGCCTCGAGGCCCATGTACTGCAGGGCCTTCGCCGCCGTCTCCTTCTCCCCGTCCGAGCCGAAGGACTCGGGGTCGGGGACCGAGGCGCTCAGGGGCGCACCCTGGCCGGGGTTGGTGCCCCAGGTGACGAACGGGGTCAGGGCGCTGCCGTCGATGTCGACCTCGGCGTCGAAAACGGCGCCCTCGTCGGTGCGCAGGGCGTCCCACGCCTCGATCGCCGCGTCCCATTCGGCACCCTTCGGCGCGTGCTGACGGCCCTTGAGGTAGTCGTAGGTGATCCGGTCGGGCGCGATCAGGCCGGCCCGGGCGCCCGCCTCGATCGACATGTTGCAGATGGTCATCCGCGCTTCCATCGACAGCTTCTCGATGGCGCTGCCGCGGTACTCCAGGACGTAGCCCTGACCACCGCCGGTGCCGATCTTGGCGATGATGGCGAGGATCAGGTCCTTCGAGGTGACGCCCGGCGGCAACTCGCCGCTGACATTGATCGCCATCGTCTTGAAGGGCTTGAGCGGCAGGGTCTGCGTGGCGAGCACGTGCTCGACCTCGGAGGTGCCGATGCCCATGGCGATCGCGCCGAAGGCGCCGTGCGTGGAGGTGTGACTGTCGCCGCACACCACCGTCATCCCCGGCTGAGTCAGGCCCAGCTGCGGGCCCATGACGTGGACGATGCCCTGCTCACCGTCGCCCATCGAGTGCAGGCGCACACCGAATTCGGCGCAGTTGCGGCGCAGGGTCTCGACCTGCGTGCGCGAGACCTCGTCGGCGATCGGCTGGACCAGCGTGTCCGTGGGCACGTTGTGATCCTCGGTCGCGATGGTGAGGTCCGGGCGGCGTACCGGACGACCGTTGAGACGCAGGCCGTCGAAGGCCTGAGGGCTGGTCACCTCGTGCACGAGGTGCAGGTCGATGTAGATGAGATCGGGCTCGCGCGATGCGCCCTCGCCCTCCCCCTTGACGACGACGTGCTGGTCCCAGACCTTCTCTGCCATTGTCCGCGGCTGCATCATTCCCACCTGCTCCATGATCGGGCCCCGACGGTGAGCGCGGGCTGCGCGTTGAATCCCACCATGCGAGAGCCTAGTATCGAACTATGGGACAGGATACCGCACCGACCGACGCCCCCGAAACTCTCACCCCGGTGAGCGGCATCGGCGTGCTGGACAAGTCGGTGGCCGTGCTGCGCGCCGCTGCCGCGGAGCCCGCGACGCTGGCCGACCTGTGCGGCCGCACCGGCCTCCCGCGGGCCACCGCGCACCGTCTGGCCGTGGGACTCGAACTGCACGGATTGCTCACCAGGGACGGGGACGGCCTGTGGCGCCCCGGATCCGCGCTCCGGGAGCTGGCGGCCAGCACCGCCGACGCGCTGATCGATACCGCGGCCATGGTGCTGCCGCGGCTCCGGGAGATCACCGGGGAATCGGTGCAGCTCTACCGCCGCGAGGGCGATCACCGCGTGTGCATCGCGGCCGCCGAGCCGCCCTCCGGCCTGCGGGACACGGTGCCCGTCGGCACGCGGCTGCCGATGACGGCGGGGTCGGGCGCGAAGGTGTTGGCCGCCTGGGGCGATCCGCGCACCGAACCGTCGTTCAGCGCGCGCACCCTCGCGGACGTCCGCAAGCGGGGATGGGCGCAGAGCGCCGGCGAGCGCGAGAGCGGTGTCGCCAGCGTCTCCGCGCCCGTGCGCAACTCCCGCGGTGAGGTGGTCGCGGCGATCTCGGTGTCCGGCCCGATCGATCGCATGGGGCGGCGCCCCGGCGCGCGCTGGGCAGCGGATCTGCTCCAGGCGGCCGAGGCGCTCCAGCGTCGGATCTGACGGGGTCGGATCCGACGGCCGCTACGCGGCCCCCGTCACCCGGCAGGACACCGCGGCACCGTCGACCTCGAGGACCGCACCGATCCTGCTCGTGGTGTCCGCCATGCGGGCGGCGCGGTGGGCGATGACCGCCTCCGCGACGACCGGCCAGGCCTCGTGCCGAATGGCACGGCGCACCGACCGCGCGCCGTAGACCGGATCGAAACCGGTGTCCACCAGGTGCTTCGCGACCGCGTCGTCGATGCTCAGGTCGACCCCGCGCTTGCGCGCCCGCTCGGCGAACTGATCGAGCTCGTGCCGTGCGACGGCCAGCGCGGTGTCGCCGGAGAGCTCCTCGAAGAGCGTGACCTCGTCGATCCGGTTGAGGAACTCGGGGTCGAAGAAACGCGCGATCGACTGCTCCGAGATGCGGTCCAGGCGCCCCTCGAGGATCCGGTCCACGCGCTCGGACGCCGCCGCCGGGAGGACCCGGGTCACCGACCGCCCGGCGCGGTGCCACGCGCGCTCCTGCTCGGCCCTCAGCTCGCGGCTGCCGAGGTTGGAGGTCATGAACACCAGGCAGTTGCGGAAGTCGTAGCGCTGCTGGCCGTTCGCGAGGGTCAGCTGCCCCCGGTCGAGGACGTGCAGCAGTGCCCGCAGCACCGTCGTGTGCGCCTTCTCGACCTCGTCGAAGAGCACGATCCCCGGCATCGAGACCGTGCCCTCGATCCGGTCCCGGTCGAAGACGCTCAGCCCCTCCTTGGAGCCCGAATAGCCCGGTGGCGCACCGGCGAAGGACGCCGCGTAGTGCTCCTGCGCCATCGCGGACATGTCCACCTGGCAGAAGTCGTCCGGGCCGGTCCGCAGCGCGGAGGCGAGTTGCCGAACGATCTCCGTCTTGCCGGTACCCGTGGGGCCGACGAGCAGGTGACTCGCCAGCGGGCGCGTCTTGTCGGTGAGGCCCGCCTGCACGACGGAGAGGGTCTTGAAGATCGACTCGATCGCGTGGTCCTGTCCGAAGACGTTCGCGCGCAGCTGCGCCAGGATCCGCGCCGCGTCGACCCGCCCGGGAGTGGGCGGGGCCGGACGCCCGGCCGCCGACGTCGACCCCCTCGGCGGCCAGGCGATCGGTGATGAAGGGCACGGTCTACGCCTCGCGGGTCTTCTCGGTGGGCAGGGTGCCTACGGGGCAGTCGGCGACGCCGATGGTGTCGCGCGTGAAGGATTCGACCTGCTCGCGCGCGGCCTCGGCATCGGTGACCCACAGCTTGTAGAAGTCGAAGGGGCACTCGGCGACACCCTTGTCCCCCTCGCCGGCGGCGTGGATGCCCGTGTAACCGCGGTGGAGGATCTTGAACAGGTGGTTCTGCGACTGGTCGTGCTTGCGGGCGTCGCGGATCGTCGAGACCGACAGCTGCGCGTACTGGATGCCGTACTCCTCCTCGCCGGTCTCGCCGAGCGTGCGGCCGTCGAAGCCGATGATCGCCGAGTGGCCGAAGTAGGAGTAGACGCCGTCGAAGCCGGCGGCATTCGCGACGGCGACGTAGACGTTGTTCGCCCAGGCCATCGCCTTGGCCATGAGCACCTGCTGGTCCTTCGACGGGTACATGTAACCCTGGCACCGCACCACGAGCTCGGCGCCCTTCATGGCGCAGTCGCGCCAGATCTCCGGGTAGTTGCCGTCGTCGCAGACGATGAGCGAGACCTTGAGCCCCTTGGGACCGTCGACCACGTAGGTCGAGCTGCCGGGGTACCAGCCCTCGATCGGGGCCCACGGGATGATCTTGCGGTACTTCTGCACGATCTCGCCCTGGTCGTTGATGAGGATCAGGGTGTTGTAGGGCGGCTTGTTCGGGTGGTCCTCGTGCTGCTCGCCGGTGATGGAGAAGACGCCCCAGGTGCCGGCCTTGCGGCAGGCGTCGGAGAAGATCTTCGTCTCCTCGCCCGGGATCGCGGCGGCGGTGGCGTACATCTCGTCGGGGTCGTACATGATGCCCTGCGTGGAGTACTCGGGGAAGACGACGAGGTCCATGCCCGGCAGGCCGGCCTTCATGCCGACGATCATCTCGGCGATCTTGTGACAGTTCTCGATGACGCCGGCGCGGTCGTGCAGGCGCGGCATCTTGTAGTTGACGACGGCGACGCCGACGGTGTCCGGGCTCGAGGAGATGTCTCCGTGACGCATGATGGGTACCTTTCGTTGATTCCTGTGCGGAGGGATTGCGGTGCGATGGAAGGGGTTACGCGGGGGCCGGTTCCGGCATCGGCAGCTTCGGCAGGGCCTTGGCCGCCGCGGCGCTCACCACGAGGAGCGCCACGGCGATGACGGCCGCCCACATCGCGGCGGTGCCGCTGGTGGGCCAGTTCCCGCGCCAGATCATCAGTGCGGGCAGGGTGCACGTCAGCTGCGAGCCCAGGAGGATCAGCCACCCGGTGAACGGGGTCAACGCGGTGACCCCGCAGGCGAGGATCAGGAAGAACATCAGCCACATGAACGCCCACACGAACCAGAGCACGCCGAACACGGGGTCGGCGGCGAAGGAGAAGCTGCCGAACACGATCGCCATGGCGGCCACGAAGATCGAGTACCACCCGAGGCCGCGGCCGTCATTGCCCATGAGGTTGTTGACGCCGACGTACAGGTAGGTGAAGCCGAACAGGTAGCTCGCGCCCGCCCCGAAGATCCCGTGGAGGTCACCGTCGGCGGCGACGACCGCCAGCGTCGGGAGGACCACCTGCATCGCCCCGACGAGAAGGTTGAACACGCCCGCCTCGCGGGCGGAGATCGCCCCGAGGAACCAGGCGCCGTTGACGAACAGCACGGCTCCGACGAAGAACAATCCGATTGTGGTCATCTCGACTCCCGATTTACTACCGATTCGGCACTATCTCTGATCGGTAGTATTGGCGAGCCCCGCAGCGCGTGTCAGCGGAATCGGTGAAAAAAGTTCTGGAGAAGACTCAGGAGAGGCGCTCGACGAGTGATCGCCACACGTCACGGCCGGTATCCGAGATCGAGAGCAGAACGCTGCGGCGGTCGCCGGGGGCGGGGCGACGGTAGGCCAGATTGCGTTCGACGAGGCGGTCCACCAGCCGGGTGGTGGACGACGGGGTCGTGCCCGTCCTGGCCGCCAGCTCCCCGACGGTGGCACCCTCGACCGCCGCGAGCAGACGCAGGGCACGGAAGTGCTCGACCGTGAGATCGTGCTCGGCGAGTGCGGGCGAGAGAACGTTCATGACGAGATCGTCGGCCTCGCACACCACGTCGAAGACCGTGCGATCCGGCGCCTCGGTGAGCTCCCTCCGCCCGCTCATGCCCGCCTCCCGAACGTCCGCCGTGCCAGTGCAATACGGTCACTCTAGCGCGAACCCGCCTGCGGGCGAAGCCGCTCGGCGTAGGCTCGCCTGTGCGCACCCGTCTGTGGTGCCGGCACTTCCGATGAGCGGACGCGATCGATGAGCGAATACACCGTGGGGTTGCTCTACCCTCGGCGCGGCCCCGCGGGCCTGTTCGGCCCGTCGTGCCTGAGCTGCACCACCCTCGCGGCGGACGACATCAACGCCCGGGGCGGGATTCTGGGCCGTGAGCTGACGGTGCGCCCGATCGATTCCGCGACGGGGGTCGACAATGTCACGCGGGAGATCGACACCCTTCTCGCCGCGGGCGAGATCGACGCGATCGTCGGCTGGCACACCTCCGACGTACGGCGGGCCCTCTCGGCCCGACTGGATCTGCGGGCCCCGTACGTCTACACCGCGCTCTACGAGGGCGGGGAGTCGACGGCGGGCGTCTTCCTCACCGGCGAGACCCCGGAGGCGCAGATCCGTCCCGCCCTCGAGTGGCTGCGGCGCGAGCGCGGAGTCGGCCGGTGGTGGATCGTGGGCAGCGACTACCTGTGGGCGCGCGGCAGCGCGACGGCGTGCGCGCGATTCGCACGCGGGCTGGGCCAGGACATCGCCGGCATCGCGTTCGTACCGGTCGGCACGCACGACTTCTCCTCCGTGATCGCGGACATCGCGCGATCCGGGGCCGACGGGGTGCTGATGCTGCTGCTGGGCCAGGACGCGGTCGAGTTCAACCGGGCCTTCGCCGCCGCCGGGCTCGACGGCGCCTTCGTCCGCTACTCGCCGCTGATGGACGAGCACATGCTCATGGCCTCGGGCGCCGACGCCACCGGCGACCTGTTCGCCTCCGCCGGATACTTCGACTCGGTCGTGACCTCGGAGTCGATGGAGTTCGGAGCGCACTACTTCGGCAGGTTCGGCGTGGACGCGTGCACGCCTACCTCGATGGGCGAGTCGTGCTTCGAGGGGATGCTGCTGCTGGAGTCCCTCGTGACCACCGCCGGCAGCACGGACGTGCGCGACATCATGGCCGGCGTCGAGCGCGTGCGGTACGACGGTGCCCGGGGCACCATGGGCCTCCGCGACGGCCACACCCGGCAGACGATGTACCTGGCACGAGCCGAGGGCTGCGACTTCGACGTGATCGATCAGCTGTGAGAATCCCGGCCCCATGGCGCTTGACGACGAAAGCCCGGATCCACAGGATCCGGGCTTTCCGCTGTACCCCCGATGGGATTCGAACCCACGCTACCGCCGTGAGAGGGCGGCGTCCTAGGCCGCTAGACGACGGGGGCTAGAACTGTGCCGCTGCGCCGAGGCGCCGCAGCAGTTCGATGAAGGTAACACAGCACCTGCATCGAAACGTACCCCCGATGGGATTCGAACCCACGCTACCGCCGTGAGAGGGCGGCGTCCTAGGCCGCTAGACGACGGGGGCTAGGACACGTCCCCACTCACGCGGGGGCGTTGTCACGCTGGCCTACCAGGACTCGAACCTAGAACAACTGAACCAGAATCAGCCGTGTTGCCAATTACACCATAGGCCATTGACTCTTCCCGAGGCCGTCTCCGACCTCGTTTTGAGCCGCGATCAAGCTTACCCAGCCGCACTGGGAACGCCAAATCGCCAGGTCAATCCCCTACTGGGGCGCAGCACCGTCGGCGGGTACCAGGGCGCGCGCCGCGGCCAGGCGGCCGAGGGTCCGCTCCCGCCCGAGCAGCTCCAGCGACTCGAACAGCGGCGGGCTGATCGGCGAGCCCGTCACGCCCACGCGGATCGGCGCGTAGGCCTTGCGGGGCTTGAGCTCCAGCTCGTCGATCAGCTTGCCCTTGAGCGCGTTCTCGATCGCCTCCGTGGTCCAGTCCGGGACGCCGGCGAGCGCCTCCGAGGCCGCGTCCAGCACCTGCGCGGCGTCGGCCTTGATGTTCTTGGCCGCGGCCGCCTCGTCGACCCGGAACTCCGCCTCGTCGACGTACAGGAACTTCAGCAGGTCCCACGCGTCGGACAACACGACGATGCGGGTCTGCACGAGTTCCGCCGCGGTGGCGAACTCCGGGCCCAGCCGGGCACCGTCGACGAAGCCCCGCTCGACGAGGAAGGCGCGCAGGCGGGCCTCGAAGTCCTCCGGCGTGAGCAGCCTGATGTGCTCGGCGTTGATCGCGTCGGCCTTCTTCTGGTCGAACCGCGCCGGGTTGGAGTTCACCCGGTGCACGTCGAACGCCGCGACCATATCGTCGAGGCTGAACACGTCGTTGTCCGGCGAGATGCCCCAGCCGAGCAGCGCGAGGTAGTTGAGCAGCCCCTCCGGAATGAAACCGCGGTCGCGGTGATGGAAGAGATTGGACTCGGGGTCGCGCTTGGAGAGCTTCTTGTTGCCCTCCCCCATCACGAAGGGCAGGTGCCCGAATTCGGGGGTGCGCTCAGCCACGCCGATCGCCTCCAGCGCCTCGTACAGGGCGAGCTGCCGGGGCGTGGAGCTGAGCAGGTCCTCGCCGCGCAGGACGTGCGTGATCTTCATCATCGCGTCGTCGACGGGGTTGACCAGGGTGTACAGCGGGTCGCCGTTCGCGCGGGTGAGGGCGAAGTCGGGCACGCTTCCGGCGGCGAAGGTGGTCTCACCGCGCACCATGTCGTTCCAGGTGAAGTCGTGGTCGGGCATGCGCAGGCGCACGACGGGGCTGCGGCCCTCGGCGGCGTAGGCGGCCTTCTGCTCCGCCGTGAGATCGCGGTCGAAGTTGTCGTACCCCAGCTTCGGGTTCCGGCCGGCGGCGACGTGCCGCGCCTCCACCTCCTCCGCGGTCGAGTACGCCTCGTAGGCGTACCCGCCCTCGACGAGGCGCCGTACGACGTCCAGGTGCAGGTCCTTGCGCTCCGACTGGCGGTACGGACCGTAGGGCCCGCCCACCTCGGGCCCCTCGTCCCAGTCCAGGCCGAGCCAGCGCAGCGACTCGAGGATCGCGGCGTAGCTCTCCTCGCTGTCGCGGGCGGCGTCGGTGTCCTCGATGCGGAAGACGAAGGTGCCGCCCGTGTGTCGCGCGTGGGCGAAGTTGAACAGCGCCGTGCGCACCATGCCCACGTGCGGCGTGCCGGTGGGCGACGGGCAGAAGCGCACGCGCACGGAGGTGTTCGACTCGGTCGTGGAGGGTTCGGTCACGCCCTCCAGCCTAGTCTCCACGCGCCGGCCGGCCCATCACGCCTGCGCCGTCCCGGGCGCGGCCCCCGGCGCGTTCAGCGGCGCGATCATGCCCGCGCCTATGCGCGCTCGGCGTAGAAGGCCGGCATCTCGGGAAGTTCCACCGGCACCGGGCCGGTCGTCTCCAGGGCCCGGACGCCGGCGGCGCAGCACACGGACACCTTGTAGCCGTCGAACGCCGACGGCCCCGCGATGGTCCCGCGCCGCGCCGCGTCGACCCAGGCCTGCACCTGGCGGTCGTAGGCGTCCCGGAAGCGGGTGGTGTAGTCGGCGTGCTCGGCCACCGAGAACGCGCCGTGCTGCCACATCTGCAGCCCCGCGGGCTCGCCGATGCGGGCCACGCCCTGTTCGAACACGGCCTCGGTCTCCACCTGGTAGCCGAACCGGATCGACACGTTCATCTCGACGTCCACGAGGACGCCGTTGTCGAGCTCCATGAGCACGAGGATCGGCTCGCGCAGGTGCTCGGGGCTCAGCGAGTTGCGCCGCGGGTACTTCACCTCGACGGAGGTGACCACGCCGCCCGCCAACCACGGCACCACATCGAACTCGTGCACGACGGAGTCGTTGATGAGCATCGACTGCACATAGCTCGCGGGCACACTCGCATTGCGGTGGCGCGCGTGCAGCATCACGAGCTCGCCGGCGGGCTTCGCGGCCACGACCTTGCGCAGCTCCTCGTACTCGCGGTCGAAGCGCCGCATGAATCCGACCTGGATCAGCTGCTTCCCGCCCGCCATCTCGGCCTCGACGACGCGCCAGGACGACTCGGGGTCCTGGGTCAGCGGCTTCTCGCACAGCACGGGCAGACCCGCGTCGAGCACCGTCAGCAGCGCGCTCTCGTGGAACTGCCCGGGGGTCGCGACCAGGACACCGTCGACGGTGCCCGACGCGAGCGCCGCATCGAGATCGGCGAATCCGGCTGCGCCGGGGGCGAGCTCGAGTGCCGCGGCACGACGGCCCTCGTCGGGTTCGACGACGGCGGACACGCCGGCGCCCGCGATCGTCGTGGCGATGCGCTTGACGTGGTCGGCGCCCATCGCGCCGGCGCCGACGACGGCCACGCGGAAGTCGTTGCTCATGGGGGTGGTCACTCCTTGCGGGTCGGTCAGCGGGTACGGGTGAGCGGGTGGCAGCCGAAGATGTGCTGCCGCGTGCGGGTCGCGATGCCCGCCGGCAGGTCGATGTCGCAGCCGGGCATGTCCTGTTCGACGATGGCGAACAGGTCCTGGTCGATCTCCAGCGCCGCGGCGATGACGGGCGCGAAATCCGGGATGCCGTTCGGCGGTTCGACCATGATCGCGGAGGCCGCGTCGGCGAACGGGACGTCGTTCTTGAGCACCTCCCAGATCAGGGCCGGGTCGATCTGCTTGAGGTGCAGGTAGCCGATGCGCTCCGGATGGCGCTGCATGAGGGCCACGCTGTCGCCGCCGTAGTAGGCGAAGTGCCCCGTGTCGAGGCAGAGGTTGAGGTAGCGCGGGTCCGTCTCCGCGAGAAGGCGCTCCACCTCCCCCGTGGTTCCGACGTGACTGTCGGCGTGGGAGTGGAACTGCTGCTTGATCCCGTACTCCTCGGCGAGCGCCTTGCCCAGGCGGTCGTGGCCGGCCGCGAGCGCCTTCCATTGGTCGTCGTCGAGGGTGCGCGACTCGAGGGCCTCGCCCGTGAGGTCGGAACGCCAGAGGTCGGGAATCACCACGATGTGCTCGGCGCCCATGGCGCGCACCAGGGTCGCGACGTCACTGACCTGCTGCCAGGCGCGTTCCCACTGGTCCGCGCCCTTGTGGAAGCCGGTGAAGATGGTGCCGCCGGACAGCTCGAGGTCGCGCTTGTCGAGCTCGTCGCGCAGGCGCTCGGGATCCGTCGGAAGGTACCCGTACGGACCCAGCTCGATGTAGTGGTAGCCGGCCTCGGCGACCTCGTCGAGGAAACGCTCCCACGGGGTCTGGCGCGGGTGATCGGGGAACCACACGCCCCAGGAGTCGGGGGCCGTGCCGATGCGGAGCCCCTCGGTGTGCGCGGAGGCGGCGGCGGTCGTGCCCAGGGTGTCGGTCATGCGGTGGTCCTAACGTCGGTTGGTGGATGCGGTGCGGGCGGCTCAGCCGAGGAGGGGCCGCTGCGCCTTCTGTTGATCGAGGTATTCGGCGCGGGCCGTGCCGGTGCTGTCGAGCGTGGACACCTCGGCGACGGGTACGTCCCACCAGCCGCCGCCCTCGGGGGCGTAGACGAAGGGGTCGTTGTGGATCTGAATCACGGTGGGGCCGTTCGCCTTCTTGGCCGCGCGAAGGGCGTCGGTCAGCTGCCCGAGCGAGTCCGGCCCGGGGGCGATGTCGACGACCGCGGCCCCGTAGCTGCGGGCGTTCGCCGCCAGGTCGACGGGGAGGAACTCGCCGCGCTCGAGGTCCGGCGCCGGGACACCGCCGGTCTCGTCGGCGGTGCGGTACCGGGTACCGAATCGCTGTGAGCCGACGGTCTCCGACAGGTGGCCGATCGAGGCGTAGCCCTGGTTCTCGACGATGACCACGATCAGCTTGATCCCCTCGGCTACCGCGGTCACCAGCTCGCTGTTGAGCATCAGGTACGAGCCGTCGCCGACCATGACGACGACATCGCGGTCGTCGCCCGCCGCCAGCAGGCCGCGCTTGGCACCGAGCCCGCCGGCGATCTCGTAGCCCATGCAGGAGAAGGCGTACTCGACGTGATAGCCGAGCGGATCCCGCACGCGCCAGAGCTTCTGCAGGTCACCCGGGAGCGAGCCCGCGGCCTGGACGATGACGTCCGCGGGATCCATCGCCGCGTGCACCGCGCCGATCACCTCGGGCTGGCCGGGCAGGTCGGCGCCGGTGGGTGCCAGCGCGGCGTCGACCACCGCGTCCCACTCGGCCTTGACCGACCGGGCGCGGGCGGCGAAGCCGTCCGGCACGTGGAATCCGTCGAGGCCGGCGCGCAGTGCCGCGATCCCCTCGCGCGCGTCGGCGATGAGCGGCGACTGGGAGCCGTGCTTGTAGGCGTCGAACGAGGCCACGTTGAGGTTCACGAACCGCACCCCGGCGTCCTGGAAGGCGGTGCGGCTGGCGGTGGTGAAATCGCTGTAGCGAGTGCCGATCCCGATGATCACGTCGGCCTGCGCGGCGATCGCGTTCGCGGCCGCCGTGCCGGTCGCCCCCACGCCGCCCAGGTTGAGCGGGTGGTCCCACAGCAGTGCGCCGCCGCCGGCCTGCGTGGTCCCGACGGGGATCCCCGTCGCCTCCGCGAACCGGCGCAGCTCCTCCTCGGCGCCCGAGTAGATGACGCCGCCGCCGGCGACGATGAACGGCCGCTCGGCGCCGCGGATCGCCTCGACGGCGCGCGCCAGCGGGCCGCGCTCGGGCAGCGGCCGGCGGACGTGCCACTGTCGGTCCGCGAGGAACTCCTCGGGGACGTCGAGGGCCTCGGCCTGGACGTCCTCCGGCAGGGCGATGGTCACGGCACCGGTCTCGGCGGGGTCCGTCAGCACCCGCATCGCGGCGAGCGCGATGGAGAAGAGCTGCTCGGGCCGCTGGACGCGGTCGAAGAACCGCGAGAGCGGGCGGAAGGCGTCGGAGACCTGGATGCCGATGTCGTGCGGGTGCTCGAGCTGCTGCAGCACCGGGTCCGCGACGCGCGTGGCGAAGGTGTCGGACACGAGCAGCAGGGCGGGCAGCCGGTTCGCGGTGGCGAGCGCGGCGCCCGTGAGCATGTTGGCCGCTCCCGGCCCCACCGACGCCGTGCAGGCGTAGGTGGCCCGGCGCCGGTGCATGCGCGCGAAGCCGACGGCCTGGTGCACCATCGCCTGCTCGTTGCGGGCCTGGTGGTAGGGCATCAGGCCGGGATCGGTCGCGGCGCACTGCAACAGCGCCTGGCCCACGCCGGCGACATTGCCATGGCCGAAGATCCCGAAGGTCGCCGGCACGGTGCGCTCGCGGACCGTGACCGTACTGCCGTCGTCGGCCCCCGGTACCGGGACCTCGTCGACGGTCCACTGGTGCGCCAGGAACTCGATGAGGGCCTGGCCCACGGTCATCCGCCGGGTGCTCATCGCACGTCTCCTTCGATCGGTGCCGCCGCGTAGGGCAGCCGGGGGTCGGGGCCCTGCGCGGGCCAGGTGTCCCGCAGCCACGCCTGCCGCGGGTCGTCGCTGATCAGCCAGACCCGCTCGGGATCGGGACCGGCCATCACGTTGAGGTAGTAGAGGTCGTACTCGGGCGCCGCCATCGCGGGCCCGTGGTAGCCGAAGGGCACGAGGGCGATGTCGCCGGTGCGTACGAGGGCGTTGGTGTCGATCTCCCCCGCCGCGGACGAATAGGTGACGAAACTCCCGAAGGCGTCGGTCGTCTCGGGCACGGTCCCTGTTGGTAGGCCGCGGGCGGGCGCCGCCTCGAAGTAGTAGATCTCCTCGAGGCGCGACTCGTGGCCGGGGACGTGCTCATCGTGCTTGTGGGCGGGATGGCTGCTCCAGTTCCCGCCGGGCGTGATCACCTCGCACACGATGAGCGCCGCCGCGTCGAGGGTGCCGGGCGTGCCGAAGTTGTGCACCTGGCGGGTGTCGCGGCCCGCCCCGCGCACCTCGACGGGGACCTCCGCCGCGGCGACGTGCCGCGTGGGACGACGCTGCGAGGTCGGGGCCTCGGCGATGGCGACGCGCGCCGGCCCGCGTACGGTGAATCCGCCTCCGGCGCCGACGTACAGGACGTCGGTGGGACCGTCGAAGACGGACGCGCGGCCGGCGAGCGCGACCACGGGTCCGCCGTCGAAGCCGGCGGCAGCGGCCGCGTCGAGCTCGACGGTGACGCCGCCCGCGAGGGGCACGACGATCCGTTCGATGTCGCCCGCGGGGAGGGCGAGGACCTCACCGGACAGGTCCGCCACCCGGATGCCCGTGTGCGCCCAGCCGGGCAGGGATCCGTCGACCACCGATTCCCACTCCTCGCGCGCCAGTGCGCCACGGGGGTGGAACCACTCGTTGGGTGTCGCCACGCCGTTCTCCTTCGCCTGCGGTGAGGTATCGATGCTGCTGCCCGGGCGGGGCCGCGTCAGTCGTTCTGCGGGAATCCCAGGTCGACCCCGCCGTGACTGGGGTCCAGCCAGCGGCTGGTGATCGCCTTGAGCTGGGTGAAGAACTTGACGCCCTCGGCGCCGTGCGCCTTGGTGTCGCCGAACATCGAGTCCTTCCAGCCGCCGAAGCTGAAGGTGGCCACGGGAACCGGGATCGGCACGTTGATGCCCACCATGCCGACCCGGATGTCCTTCTGGAACCGGCGCGCCGCGCCGCCGTCGTTGGTGAAGATCGCGGTGCCGTTGCCGAAGGCGCCGGCGTTGATCAGCGCGACGCCCTCCTCGTAGCTCGCCACGCGGACGATCGCGAGCACGGGGCCGAAGATCTCCTCGGTGTACACGCGGGAGCTGGTCGGCACCCTGTCGATCAGGGTCGGGCCGAGCCAGAAGCCGTTCGCATCGCCGTCGGGGTGCACGTCCCGGCCGTCCACGACGACCTCGGCCCCGTCCTCGAGCGCAATGTCGATGTAGGAGGCGACCTTGTCGCGATGCACCTTCGTCACCAGCGGGCCCATGTCGCAGCCGCGCCGGCCGTCGCCGATCCGCAGCCCCGCCATGCGGGCGGTGATCTCCTCGATCAGGGCGTCGGCCACGGGCTCGACGGCGACGACGACCGAGATCGCCATGCACCGCTCACCCGCCGAGCCGAAGCCGGCGTTGATCGCCGCGTCGGCCGTCAGCGCGAGGTCGGCGTCGGGCAGCACCAGCATGTGGTTCTTCGCGCCGCCGAGGGCCTGCACCCGCTTGCCGTGCGCGGTGGCGGTCTCGTAGACGTACCGGGCGATCGGGGTCGAGCCGACGAAGGAGACGGCGGCGACATCGGGGTGCGTCAGCAGCCCGTCGACCGCCTCCTTGTCGCCGTTGAGCACGGTGAAGACGCCGTCGGGCAGGCCGGCCTCGCGCCAGAGCTCAGCGATCCAGATCGCGGCGGACGGATCCTTCTCGCTGGGCTTGAGCACGACGGCGTTGCCGGCGGCGATCGCGATCGGGAAGAACCACGCGGGCACCATCGCCGGGAAGTTGAACGGGCTGATCACGGCGACCACGCCGAGGGGCTGGCGGGTGGAGTAGACGTCGATCCCGGTGGAGACCTGCTCGCTGTACTCGCCCTTGAGGTGATCGGCCATGCCGCACGCGAACTCGACGACCTCCTGGCCGCGGCTGATCTCGCCGAGCGCGTCGGAGAGGACCTTGCCGTGCTCGGAGGTGATGATCTCGGCGAGCTCGCCCTTGCGGGCGTTGAGCAGCTCGCGGAACGTGAACAGGACCGACTGGCGCTTGGCGAGCGAGAGGTCTCCCCAGCTCTCGGACGCCCGCGCGGCGGAGGCCACGGCGGCGTCGATCTCGGCGCGGTCGGCGAGGGCGACGCGCTTGGTGACGACGCCGAGCGCCGGGTCGTAGACGTCGGCAGTGCGGCCGCTGGTGGAGGGGTACTCGGTGCCGTCGATCCAGTGCGGGACGACGGTGAGGGTCTCGGTGGTGGTCATGGAGAGTGTCCTTCTGCAGGAGTGGCGGGCGGGTTCAGGCGCCGTGCACGAGGGCGGCGGCGGTGTCGACGGCGGCGGTCACGTCGCCGTCGCGGGGGTAGAGCAGGGTCCGGCCGACGACGAGGCCGTGGACGCCGGGCAGGGCGAGCGCCTTCGCCCAGGACGCGTAGACGGCGGCGGGATCGCCGCCCGGATCGCCGCCGAGGAGCAATGTGGGGAGCGTGGTCGCAGCCATCACCCGCTCCATGTCCTCGACCACGGGCAACTTGAGCCAGCTGTAGGCGGAGGTGTTGCCGAGCCCGGAGGCGATCGCCACCGAGTTGATGACGGCATCCGTCGACAGATCGTTGCCGATCTTGCCATCGGTGCGCCGACTCATGAAGGGCTCCAACATGATCGGCAGCTTCGCCGCGGCGGCCGCGTCGACGGCCCGCGCGGTCGCCTCGAGGGTGGCGACGGTGCTCGGGTCGTCCAGGTCGACGCGCACCAGCAGCTTGCCGAAGTCGAGGCCGTCCCGTCGCATCGCGGGGACGTCGTACGCGGTGTACCGGTCGTCCATCTCGAAGGCGGCGCCGCGCAGGCCACCGCGGTTCATGGACCCGACGACGATCTTGTCGTCGAGGAGCCCCAGCAGCGCCAGGTCCTCGATCACGTCGGGGGTGCCCAGCACGCCGTCGACGCCGGGCCGCGAGAGCGCCAGCGCCATCCGCTGCAGCAGCTCGTAGCGGTCGGCCATCGCCATCGCGTCGGAGCCGACGCCGAGGGCCCCGCGGGCGGGATGGTCGGCGGCGACGATGAGCAGCCGCCGGTCGCCGCGCACCACGGGGCGACGGGTGCGCGCGGCGAGCACGTCGGCGATCGCGTCGGGGTTCTCGTGCCGAGCGGCGCGCAGGCGTTCGAAGTCGCCGGCGGCGAGCGGTCCGGCGGTGATCCGGGCGGTGTCAGACATGGTCGTTGTCCCGTTCCTCGATGACGGATTCCACCTCGGCGGTGGTGGGCATGGCGGTCGAGCACTCGCGGCGCGAGGCCACGATGGCGCCCGCGACATTGGCGAAGCGGAGCACGCGCTCGAGCGGCCAGCCCGCGAGCAGTCCGTGGCAGACGGCGCCGCCGAAGCCGTCGCCGGCACCGAGGCCGTTGACGACGTCGACGAAGTGCGGGGCGACCTCGACCCGTTCGTCGCGGGTCTTCGCCAGGACGCCCTTGGGGCCCTGCTTGACCACCGCCAGCTCGACGCCGCGCTCGAGCAGCGCGTCGGCGGCGCGGTCGGGCTCGGTCTCGCCGACGGCGACCTCGCACTCCTCACGGTTGCCGATGGCGACGGTGACGTGCTCGAGCGCCTTGCCGACCTCCTGGCTCGCGATCTCGGCGGAGTCCCAGAACATGGGCCGGTAGTCGAGATCGAGCACCGTGAGCGGCGACCTGCCGCGCGCGTTCCACGCGGTGTGGTGCGCGGAGCGGCTGGGCTCCCGGGAGAGCCCGGTGACCGTGGCCCAGAAGATCCTCGCCGCGCGGATCGCGTCGAGGTCGAGCGCGGCATCGTCGAGCATCAGATCCGGTGCGATCGGATCGCGGTAGAAGTACAGCGGGAAGTCGTCGGGCGGGAAGATCTCGCAGAAGGTCACGGGAGTGTTGAGCCCCGGGACCTCGCCGACGTACCGATCGTCGACGCCGAGCCGGGTGAGCTCCTGATGCACGAACCGCCCGAACGGATCGGCCCCGGCTGCGGTGATGACCGCGGACCGTCGGCCGTACCGGGCCGCGGCGACGGCCACGTTGGTGGCGCTGCCCCCGAGGTACTTGCCGAAGGTCTCGACCCGATCGAGCCCGACCCCGTCCTGCAGCGGGTAGATGTCGATACCCACTCGCCCGATGGTGATCAGGTCGAACGGCGCACCGTGGGTATCGGCGTCAGTCATGTGGGAGGCCCTCCTTAGCCCTGGTCCCGAACGAGACGTGGATCACTCCCGCTCATTTGTCCTGTCAATCTAACAGATGGCGGCGATCTTGTTCAATAGCCCATAACCTGGGGATTCTGCGAGATCGCCGCGATCACCGGCGACGAACACACCCGAGTTTGGAATGAACCCCGCGTCCATATGTGCTGACATACCGCGACCATGGCTGCAAGGAATGATTGTACGAACAAGCATCGATCAGCACCCGCTTTTCGGCGATCGGTGCACTAGACTGCAGCGCATGTCCCCTGCTCCGGTCTCGGTCGAACTGGACCGCACCAGCCCGGTGCCGCTGTACTACCAGTTGGCCCAGGCGCTCGAACGGTCCGTCCTCAACGGCGAACTCGTCCCCGGTGACCGGATCGAGAACGAGATCGACCTCGCCAAGCGGCTCAACCTGTCCCGGCCGACGGCGCGGCAGGCGATCCAGGCGCTCGTCGACAAGGGACTGCTGGTGCGCAAGCGCGGCGTCGGCACCCAGGTGGTACGGAACGAGGTGCACCGCGCCGTCGAGCTGACCAGCCTCTACGAGGACCTCATCGCGGCGGGCCAGACCCCGTCGACCGAACTCCTGGACTACCGGCTCGGTCGCCCCGATGAGGAGATCGCGGACGAGCTGGGGATCGAGCACGACGCCCAGGTGGTGTCGATCCGCCGGCTGCGCAGCGCCGACGGCGTGCCGCTCGCGATCCTCACCAATCACATCCCGGCGGAGCTCGCCCCCGCCCCGGACGAGCTCCTGAGCAAGGGCCTGTACCAGTGCCTGCGCGGCCGCGGCATCACGATCGCGCACGCGCAGCAGCGGATCGGCGCCCGGATCTCCGACGACGACGAGGCCCGGTTGCTCGACGAGCAGGTCGGCGGGGCCGTTCTCACCATGCAGCGGGTGGCCTTCAACGAGTCCGGTACCGCGATCGAGTTGGGCCGCCACGTCTACCGCGCGTCGCGGTACTTTTTCGATGTCTCGGTGTTCAGCCGCTAGAACAGCGCGTCGACACCGGCGAGGTTGGGCGGCACCACGATCTGGACGGCGCTGGGCCGCGGGCGGTAGGGGCCGTCGATCGCGCCGTGGAAGGCCATGACGGCGTGCGCCGCACCCCGGACATCGGCGCGCAGGTCGTGGTGCAGCAGAGCCGAGATCCGGCCGGCCAGCAGTAGTTCGCGGTTCGACTCGGCGAGGTCGTGCCCGATGTACGCGCGATAGGCGCGGCCGGCGTCGTCGAAGGCCGCGACGACGCCGCGATTGCCGCCGCCCGGCGAATAGACCCCCGCGATCTCGGGCTCCGCGGCGAGTACGGCGCTCACCTCCCGGCGGCACACCTCGTCGAGACCGCCCGTGTCCTGGATTCCGACGATCCGGCGCGTGGGATCGGTCCGGCGGATCTCGGTGCGGAAACCCGTCTCCCGCTCCTCCTCGCCCCGGAACAGATGACCGCTGGTCACCACGAGCAGCGCTCCGGGACACCCGCCCGCCCACTGCGCGACGAGGTGCGCCGCCGTCGCGCCGGCCGCGCGGTTGTCCATGCCGACATAGGCGAGCCGCGTGCTCTGCGGGACATCGGTGACAACGGTGATAACGGGAATCCGGCGCGCCGTGAGCCGCCCGACGGCGGCCGCGACCTCCGGGACGTCCGGGGCCTTGAGGACCACGCCGTGACTCCCCCGGCGCGCGATGCCGTCGAGAGCGGAGACCAGCTCGCCCGGCCGCCACGCCTCGCGGACCTGGTAGCGGGCCCGGAACACGGCGGGGCGCAGCGTCGGGAGCTCCGCCTCCAGGGCCGCGCGCGTCAGGTCGGAGAACCGCCGGGGCGTCTCCATGACCAGGTCCAGCATGAACCGGCGCCCGGACAGCCGCAGCTGGGACCGCTGCCGATCCAGGTCGCTGATCGCCTGCCGCACCTGCGCGGCCGTTCCCGCCCGGACACCGGGCCTGCCGTGCAGGACCCGGTCGACGGTGGCCTCGCTGACGCCCGCCTGCTGCGCGATGTCGCGGATCGGGTGGGGGTTGCGCACCGTCCGGCCTCCCTGGGCTGCGGGGCGGGAATGAGGGATTGTTGAGGGATTCGTGAGGTGTTCACGACCCCATCAGCTTGACACCATGGACAGCGCGGCGCACACCGATTCCCCACTCCCGCTGCACATCGACGTCAGGAACGATCCATGTCCACCATCTCCTCCACCCGAGCCGGAACCTCCCGGGCGGGCCGGATCACCGAGGCCGACTGCCGCCTGGACGAGTTCGCCGCGCTACTCGAGTCCGGGACGGACATCGCGCAGTACCCCCACGCCGACCGGACCGAGCGGGACGTGCTGTTCTACGGTGGCGCCGCTACCGCGGCCGCGGCCGACCCCCGTGCGCGCCAGGACCTCTCGGACGAGCTCGCGCGGGCATTGCTGACCGGGCCCGGCATCGTCGTCTTCGAGGGCGCCTTCGACGACCGGCACGGCCTGCGCGCGGCCACGGAGCTGTTCACCACGATGATCACCGAGCAGCGTGCGACCGGATCCGGGGGCGGCGACCACTTCGCCGCGCCGGGCGCGAACGACCGGATCTGGAACGCCCTGCGCAAGCACGCGGTCCGCGACCCGGAGTCGTTCGCCCGGTACTACGCCAACGACGTGCTGGCGCTCGTGGCGACCGCCTGGCTGGGTCCGATGTACCAGGTGACCTCCGCGATCAACACGGTCAATCCCGGCGGGACGGCACAGTCCCCGCACCGCGACTACCACCTCGGATTCATGGATCCGGCGACGGCGCAGCGCTTCCCCCGGCACGCGCACCTGCTCTCCCCCGTGCTCACGCTGCAGGGCGCGGTGGCGCAGGTCGACATGCCCCTGGAATCGGGGCCCACGCTGTACCTTCCCGGTTCGCAGCGCTACGAGCCCGGCTACCTGGCCTTCACCCTGCCCGCGTTCCGGGCGTACTTCGACGAGCACCACGTGCAGCTGCCGCTGCGCGCCGGCGACGCGGTGTTCTTCAACCCCGCGCTGTTCCACGCCGCGGGCTCGAACCGGTCCGCCGGCATCCGCCGTATGGCGAACCTGCTGCAGGTGAGCTCAGCGTTCGGTCGCGCGATGGACGCAGTGGACCGCTCGGCGATCCTGCGGTCGGTCTACCCGCAGTTGCAGGCGATGACGGCCGCGGGCGCGTCCGGCGCGGTGGAGAACGTGATCGCCGCCGCCGCGGAGGGCTACGCCTTCCCGTCCAACCTGGACCGGGATCCGCCCGTCGGTGGCATGCACGGCGAGACCCAGGCGGAGCTGACCCGCCGCGCGCTGGCCACGGGAATGCCCCCGGAGACCTTCGCGCGCGAGCTGGCCGCGCTCGACGAGCGGCACCGCCCGTGACGGCCCGGGCCGGCGCGGAGCTGGCGGACGCGGTGGTGCTGGTGTCGGGCGGCACCCGGGGCGTGGGTGCCGCGGTGGCCCGGGAGGCGGTCGCGTGCGGCGCGATCGTCGCGTTCACCGGCCGGGACGCGGCGGCCGGCGGGGCGCTGCTCGACGAGCTGGTGGGCGCCGGCGCCGAGGCGCTGTTCATCCCCACGGATGTCGCCGATCCGGCGCAGGCGACCGCCTCGGTGGAGAAGGTGGTCGCCACCTACGGCCGCATCGACTGCCTGTGCAACGCCGCGGGACTCACCTCACGCGGCACCCTGATCGGGACCACGCCGGAGCTGTTCGACGAGCACATCGCGATCAATCTGCGCGCGCCCTTCTTCACCATGGCCGCCGCCGTGCGGGACATGCGCGCGCGCAACGCGCCGGGCACCGTCGTCAACATCATCTCGATGTCGGCGCACGGCGGCCAGCCCTACCTCGCCCCGTACGTGGCGGCCAAAGCGGGACTCGTCGGACTGACGAAGAACGCCGCGCACGCGCACCGCTTCGACCGGATCCGGATCAACGGGCTCAACATCGGCTGGACCGATACGGAAGGCGAGGCACTGGTGCAGAAGCGCTTCCATGACGCACCCGACGACTGGGCCGAGCGCGCCGGGCGGGAGCTGCCCGCGGGTCGCCTGGCATCCGCACAGGACGCCGCACGCGCGGTGGTGTTCCTCCTCTCGGACCGCAGCGGCGTGGTCACCGGCTCGATCATCGACTGGGACCAGCAGGTCAGCGGCGCGTACGACTGACGGACTTGCACCAGCTCGTTATTTGACCGAACATATTGACATGTCCTGGATCATGGATCGCATCCGGTCGCCCGAGCCCGCGAGCTTCAGTCGACCGCTGGCGCTCCTGGTGGCGGGTGCACTGTTCCTCGAGAACCTGGACGGCACCGTGCTGCAGACCGCCGCGCCCGCGGTGGCACGGGAGTTCGGGGTCGCCCCGGAGGGCGTGAGCCCGGCCATCGTCGGATACCTCCTCGCCGTCGCGGTGGCCGTCCCGGTCGCGGGGTGGGTCGCGGAGCGGTTCGGCACCAGGCGCACCTTCCTCATCTCGGTGGCCGGGTTCACGGCGGCGTCGATCGCCTGCGCACTCGCACCGGACCTGCTGTGGCTGTGCATCTTCCGCGTCGTGCAGGGCATCGCCGGGGCGATGATGATCCCGGTCGGCCGGATCGCCGTGCTGCGGTCGGTGCACCCCACCGACCTGCTCGCCGCGATGGCGTACCTCACCTGGCCCTCCCTCATCGCCCCGGTGATCGCCCCCTTCCTCGGCGGCGTCATCACCGACGTCCTGGGATGGCGCTGGATCTTCGCGCTCAACGTCCCGATCGGGCTGGCGCTCGCGATCGGTGGAGCGAACCTGATTCCGCGGATCGAGGAACGCGTGCGGACCCCGCTCGACCGTTGGGGCTACCTGCTGACCGCGGGCGCGGTGGTGTGCCTGACCGGCGGCGTCGAGCTGCTCAGCGACGGCCGGCCCTGGCTGGTCGCCGCGCTCCTCCTCCTGGCGGTGGCTCTCGCCGCCGCCGCGACCCGCGGCATGACCCGCCGCGAGCATCCGCTGTTCGCCCCCGAGGTCCTGCGGATCCGGACCTTCCGCGCGGGCAACGTGAGCGGCTCGGTGTACCGGCTCGTGATCACCGGCGCGCCCTTCCTGTTCGTGCTGCTGTTCCAGGCGGGTTTCGGGTGGAGCGCCGCCGCGGCAGGCGCGATGGTGACCGCCGTGTTCGCGGGCAACCTGGGCGTCAAGCCGCTCACCACGCCGATCATCCGACTGCTCGGCTTCCGGCGCACCCTGGTGTGGTCGATCGTGGCGGGCGCGGCGGTCCTGCTCGCGTTCGCCGGGGTGCACGGATCCACCCCGGCTCCCGTGATCGTGATCCTCCTGGTCGTCTCCGGCGCGGTCCGCTCGATCGGGTTCAGCGCCTACAACACCGTCATGTTCGCCGACGTGCCCCGCGGCCTGCTCCCCGCCGCGAACGGCCTGTCCGCGACGCTGCAGCAGGTGGGCACCGCTCTCGGGGTGGCGGCGGCCGCCGCCGCGGCGAGCCTGGGAATCGGCATCGCCGGCTCGGATGCGGTGGAGCTCGGCTACCGCCTCGCGTTCATCCCGCTCGCCGCGCTGCTGGTGATCCCCCTGGTCGGCGCGTTGCGACTTCCCGCATCCGCCGGCGGACACGCCACTGCCCGACGGTGACCCCGCACCGTCAGCCCCGGACCTCCACGACCGCGCCGGACCGGAGCGAGAGGGCGGCGGCGTCGGCGAGGAGCAGCGCCGCGCGGCCGTCGTCGAACCCCGGGGACGCAGGCGAACCCGTCTCGGTCATGGTGACGAAGGCCTCCAGCTCCGCCCGGTAGGCCGGGGCGTAGCGGTCGAGGAAGAAGTTCAGCACCGGCCCCTCGGCCCCCGTCACGGCCGCGCCCGAGAAGGAGACCGATGTCCGGTGCTGGTTGGCCGCGCTGAGGGCGCCCAGCTCGCCGAAGGCCTCCAGGCGCTGGTCGTAGCCGTACGCGCAGCGCCGCGAGTTGGTGATGGTCGCGAGCCGGCCGTCGGCGCTCTTAAGGGTGACGACGGCACCGTCGACGTCACCGGCGTCGCGAAAGACGGTCGAGACCAGGTTCGCGCCCTGCGCCGACACCGCGACCACCTCGCCGAGGAAGAACCTGGCCATGTCGAGATCGTGGATCATCATGTCGCGGAACAGCCCGCCCGACACCGCGACGTATTCCGCGGGCGGCGGGGTGGGGTCGCGGCTGATGATCGTCAGCTGCTCCAGCTTCCCGATCTCCCTGGCCGCGACGCGGTGCCGGACCTCGGCGAACGAGGGGTCGAATCGGCGGTTGAAGCCCAGCATCACCTTCGCGGTCAGGTCGCCCAGGTCGGCCCGGCAGGCGTCGACGCGGGCGATGTCCAGGTCGATCGGCTTCTCGCACAGGACGGTCCGGCCCCAGCGAACCGCCCGGGTGAGGAGGTCGACGTGCGTCGGCGTGGGCGAGGCGACCACGACGGCGTCCACATCGGGCGCGCCGAGCACCGTCTCCACATCGGTCGCCCACGCCGCGCCGTAGCGCTCGCCGACCTCGCGCGCCGAGGATTCGACGGGGTCGAACACCCACGCCAGTTCCGCACGGGCACTGGCGGCCACCGAGTCCGCGTGCACCCGGCCGATCCGGCCGCAGCCGAGCACCGCGATCCGCACGTCAGCCCCCGATCCGCGCGCTCGACGGCGCCGCCAACCCGAACAACCCGCGGCTGCGCAGGAAGGAATCGTCGGGCACCCCGATCTCGGCGAGGCCCGCCACGCCCGCGGCGAACAGCGCACCGTCGAGCGGGAGCGGGATGCTCGCGCCGAGGGCACCGGAGGCGTAGGCGGCCAGGGTGATCTCGAGGATGTGGCGGGCCACCGCGGCGTCGACCGCGGGCGCCCGCCCCTCGGTGATCGCGTCGGCGAAGTCGATCACGGTGGCCCGCATGGACGCTGCGATGAGCGGCTCGAGCTCGTCGCCCGCCGGGAGTTCGACGGTGCGGGTCCCCGCCTGCGTGGTGACCGTGAGCGACTCGAACGGCGCCCAGGGCATCGTCCCGTCCGCCCGATAGTGTGCGACGGCACGCCCCAGCCTGCCCTCGACCGCGATGCCGCCCTGGCCCATTCCCCAGCCGATGTTCACCAGCGCACTGCGGCGTCCCGCCTCGAGGCGGCACAGCGCCAGCCCGTCGACGGCGTCACCGTCGGTCGCGCTGTCCACGAACGCCGAGACGCGTTCCGCGCGTGCGCCGAGGAAGGCCTCGGCGAGGTACACGCCGTGCAGCATGTCGACCAGCACGCCGCCGCCCGCCTGCGCGGGATCGTGCCGCCAGGTGGGCCGGTACCCGGCCGCGCCCGGCAGGTCCAGCACACCCAGCATGTCGACGCGCACCGTCCGGACCTCGCCCAGCTCGCCGGAGTCGATGATCTCCTCGAGTGCCACCACCTCCGGGAAGAACAGGTAGTTCGCCACGACGGCGAGCACGGTACCCGCCTCCTCCGCCGCAACCCGCATGGCCTCGGCGTCGGCGGGGACGGCCGCGATCGGCTTCTCGCACAACACGTGCTTGCCGGCGCGGGCCGCCGCGACCGCGACGTCACGGTGCAGGTGTTGCGGCGTGCACAGGTCGAGCGCGTCGACGTCGTCGCGGGCGAGCAGGTCCGCGACGTCCGCATGCACCTGTTCCTGTGTCAGTCCGGCGGCGACGCGGCCCAGCTCCAGGCGCTCCGGCGTGGGGTCGGCGATACCGACGATGCGGAACCGGTCGTCGGCGGCGAGGTACGCGGGAATATGGAAGCCCAGGGCGATGTTCCCGCAGCCCACGACGGCCACGCGGATCGGCTCGGTCATCGATGCTCGATTCGTTCGGTGCGGGACCACGGGTCGAGGAGACCCGGGCCGAAGGCTGCGCTCACCCACTCACCTGCGCAGTTCGTGGCTGAGGGTCTCGAGCTCGTCACCGCCGGCCATCTGTGAGGTGAGCTCCTCGAGGGTGATCTCGTCGTAGGTGCAGTCGAGCTTCTGCCGCCCGCGATTGAGCAGCACGAAGTGGTCGCCGACCATGTACGCGTGGTGCGGGTTGTGCGTGATGAACACGACCCCGAAGCCCTGATCCCGCGCCGCGGTGATGTACCGCAGCACCATCCCGGACTGCTTGACGCCCAGGGCGGCGGTGGGCTCGTCGAGGATGAGCACTCGGGCGCCGAAGTAGATCGCCCGGGCGATCGCCACGCATTGCCGCTGTCCGCCGGACAGCGAGCTGATCGGGGCGTCCACGTCGGGCAGGTCGATGCCCATCTTGAACAGCTCCTCCTTCGTCGTGGCGCGCATGGTCTGCACGTCCAGGCTCTTGAGGAACCCCGATCGCAGCTCCTGCCCGAGGAAGAAGTTGCGCCACACCGGCATCAGGCCGACGACGGCCAGATCCTGGTACACCGTGGCCACGCCCTTCGCGAGCGCGTCCTTGGGCGAGTCCAGCGTGGTGACCACACCGTCCACGAGCACCTCGCCCTCGCTCGGCTTGTGCAGGCCCGCCATCGTCTTGATCAGCGTGGACTTGCCCGCCCCGTTGTCGCCGAGCACGCAGGTCACCTCACCGGGGAAGACCCGCAGGTTGATCCCCTTGAGCGCGATGATGTTCCCGTACTGCTTGCCGACGTCCTTGAACTCGATCAGCGCGACCTTCTCGTCGCCGGTCTCGGGGGTCTGAACCGAAATGTCGTCCGTTGTCATGGAGTCACCTCTTCGCCGCGAAGTTGCGGAATGCGTTGTTGGCGATCACTGCGAACAGCAGCATGATGCCGAGGAAGAACTTGAACCAGTCGGGGTTCCAGCCGGCGTAGACGATGCACTGGTTGACCATGCCGAAGATGAACGCGCCGATCATCGCGCCCACGGCCGTGCCGTAGCCACCGGTGAGCAGGCAGCCGCCGATCACGGCGCCGATGATGTACAGGAATTCGTTGCCGACGCCCTGGCCGGACTGCACCGTGTCATAGGCGTAGAGCAGGTGCTGCCCGACGAACCAGGCACAGAAGCCGACGAACATGAACAGGCCGATCTTGACCTTGGTCACCGGGACGCCCACGGCCCGTGCGGAATCCTGATTGCCGCCGACGGCGAAGATCCAGTTGCCGACGCGCGTGCGCATCAGGACGTACGTGGCGACGACGGTGAACAGGATCCACCACAGCACCGTGACCTTGAGGCCCACACCGAAGATGTGGATCGTCGACGAGAACACGGCCTGCGCCGACGGGAAGCCCTGCATGTCGGCGATCGACGGGGTGGCCACCTGGCCGGTGACCATCTTCGTCACGGCCAGGTTGATCCCCGTGAGCATGAGGAAGGTCGCCAGCGTGATGAGGAAGCTGGGGATCCTGGTGCGCATCACCATGTATCCGTTGAACGCGCCCACCGCCAGCGACAGTACGAGCGCCAGCAGCGAACCCACCCACGTGTTGAGGTGCAGGTTGTAGGCGAGCATCGACGCCGCGAGCGACGACGACGTGACCGCCACACCGGTGGAGAGGTCGAATTCGCCGCCGATCATGAGCAGGGCCACGCCGCACGCCATGATGCCGATCGTCGAGCTGGCGTAGAGCACCGTCGCGAAGGCCTCGGGACTGCGGAAGGGCGGCGCGACGATGAGGAAGAAGATCACGATCGCGATCGCGCCGATGAGCGCGCCGACCTCGGGGCGCAGGATCAGCCGCTGCAGGGGCTTCTGCTTCTTGACCCGCTCGTCCGTGACCGCGGTGTGCGTGCTCAGGTCGAGAGCCTCGTCCGTGGTCATCAGCGCGTCCCGCCCTTCGCGAGCTCGGCGACCTTGTCGACGTTCGTCTTGTCGATGAACGCGGGACCGGTGAAGACCGCCTGGCCGCCTCCGATGGTGTTGCCGTTGATGATCTGCAGCCAGAGCGAATCGATCGCCAGGTAGCCCTGGAGGTAGGGCTGCTGGTCGACGGCCCACGCCACCTTGCCGTTCTGGATCGCGCTCACGAGCGCGGCGTTGGTGTCGAAGGTCACGACCCTGGCCTTGCTACCGGCCCCCTCGACGGCCTTGCTCGCGGTGAGCGCGAACGGGGCCCCCAGGGCGACGACGGTGTCGATGCTCGGGTCCTGCTGGAGCTTGGCGTTGACCTTGGACTGCACGTCCGTCATGTCCTCGCCATTGACGTTGAGGTTCTCGACGGAGCCGTCCGCGAGTCCGGTTCGCACGCCGGCGCAGCGGGATTCGAGCTGGACCTGCCCCTGTTGCTGGATGATGCAGATGGCCTTCTTCGCACCCTCCTTGGACAGTCGCGCGCCGACCGCAGTGCCCGCCGTGGTCTCGTCCTGACCGAAGTACTGCTGGATACCCATCCGCGCGTAGTCGTTGTAGCCGGCGTTGAAGGCGGAGATCGGGATTCCCGCCTTCTGCGCGCTCTGCACCACCGCCTGGAAGGCGTTGGGGGTCGAGAGCGTGAGCGCGATCCCGTCGACCTTGCTGTCGATCGCGGCCTGCACGAGGTTCACCTGGTTCGGCGCCTGCGGATCGTTGGAGTACCGGAGGGTGACATTGTCCTTCTTGGCCGCCATCTCCGCGCCCTTGCGGATCAGGTCCCAGAAGGTGTCGCCGGGCTGCTGATGGGTGACCATCGCGATGGTCAGATGCTTGGTCCCCGCGGAACCGACACCGGGGCCGCCGGAACCGTCGCCGCGGGGCGCGCCCCCCGTACTGGAGCAACCCACCACCGTCAGGAGGACCGCGGTGCCGGCCGCGGTGGCGGCGAGGGCCGTGCGGAGCCTCCGTGCCCGCTGCATGGTCTTCTTCATTACTGTGTCCCTTCGACCTCGACCGAGTGAGACGACCCACTCGCTGAGCTGAATGTAGTACAGATCACAGCGCTTGCCTAGTGTTTGTTCAGACATATGCACATTGCCGAGGTCGCGCGGTGTCGCCGGGCAGGCAGTCCGCCGCGCGATGCCGCCGGACCGCCCCGGCGTCGCATATATGTCCGGACATCATTTCAATCTTGACTAACTACTTGTCAAACCCCTTGCGATCTGCTGTGATGTACCTCACGGCGATAGTGGGAAGGACTTCGACGATGACGCACGGAAGTACCAGGACACCGGAGGGCCGAACACCCCTCCCGCGGTTGCGGCCCGGGCCCCACCAGCGGCGGATGGACCTGGTCGCGGTCGTCGCGACATTCGGCGGGCTGCTCTTCGGCTACGACACCGGCGTGCTCAACGGCGCCCTCGAGCCCATGAAGCACGATCTGGGGCTGACCACCACGACCGAGGGACTCGTGGTCAGCACCCTGCTCATCGGCGCCGCGCTCGGCGCGCTGGTCTGCGGTCGGCTCGCCGATGCCATCGGGCGCCGCAGGACGATGATCATTCTCGCGGTCGTCTTCTTCCTCGGCACGCTGGGGGCGGTGTTCGCCGACGACCTGGCGGTGATGCTGCCGGCCCGGTTCGTCCTCGGCCTCGCGGTCGGCGGCGCCTCGGTCGTCGTCCCCGTCTACCTGTCGGAACTGGCGCCCACGGAGCGGCGCGGCACCCTCGGCGGCCGCAACGAGCTGGCCATCGTGGTCGGCCAGCTCCTGGCCTTCGTCATCAACGCGGTCATCGCGCGCGTGTGGCCCCCGCTCACCGAGGCCAACCCGGACGGGCACCCCGGGGTGTGGCGGATCATGCTCGCCGTGTGCGCCGTCCCCGCGGTGTTCCTGTTCATCGGCATGCTGCGGATGCCGGAGTCGCCGCGGTGGTACATCTCGAAGGGCCGCGACGCCGAGGCGCTCACCGTGCTCATGCAGGTCCGCACGGAGGACCGCGCCCGAGCCGAGATGGCGGAGGTCGAGGTTCTCGCCCGCGAGGAGGAGGCCGCCCAGACCGGCGGCTGGGCGGACCTGGCGATCCCGTGGGTCCGTCACATCATGCTCGCCGCCGTGATCCTCGCGATCGCCCAGCAACTCACCGGCATCAACTCGGTCATGTACTACGGCACCGAGATGCTCAAGACCGCCGGCTTCAGCGACACCGCCGCGCCGATCGCGAACATCTTCATGGGCGTCTCCGCGGTCGTCGGCAGCGCGGTCTGCCTGTTCTTCCTCATCGACCGCATCCCGCGCCGGAAACTCATCATCCTGGGCATGATCGGGGTGACGCTCTGCCACGGTCTCACCGTGCTGTCGGCGCTGCTCCTGCCCGAGGGCAGGATCCAGGCGTACGCCGTCCTGATCTTCGTCGCCCTGTTCGTGCTCGTCATGCAGACGGCGCTGAACGTCCCCGTCTGGGTGTGCCTGTCCGAGCTCTTCCCACTACGGTTGCGCGCCTTCGGCATGGGCCTGTCCGTACTGGTCCTGTGGCTGACGAATGCCCTGGTGGGGCAACTCTTCCCGACCCTGATCAAGGTCGGCGGCATCGTCGGCACGTACGGCACCTTCTTCGTGGTGTGCGCCCTGTTCGGCTTCCTGATCCACAAGACCCTGCCCAACACGAGCGGCCGTTCGCTGGAGGACTTGGAGGAGTCCTTCTCCCGCGGCGACTTCCGCTGACCGGATCGTTCTCGACACGAGGAGCATCATGACCATCATCGTCGCGGTCCCCGGCACCAGTGAGGGCCCCGTCGCGCTGCGGGCCGGCATCGAGGAGGCGAGATCCCTCGGCACCGACCTCGTGGCCGTCAATCTCGGCATCGTCGAGCTCGACGTCTCGGACGTCGATGCGGACGTCCGCATCACCGTCGTCGAGCGGACCGGGCGCGGCGACCGCGACCCCGTCGACGCGGTACTGGACCAGATCGATCGGCGCGGCGCGACCCGCCTGGTGATCGCGGTCCGCCGCCGTTCGCTCGTGAGCAAGGCCGTTCTCGGCAGCGTCAGTCAGCGGCTGATCCTGAACTCGCCGATCCCCGTGCTCGCGGTCAAGGCCGACTGAACGGCGTCAGCGGTCCTCAGCGAGACTGGTCAGCGTGCCGATCCCTTCGACGGTGACGGCCACGTGCTGGCCGGCGGTGATCGGGCCGACGCCCTCCGGCGTGCCGGTGAGGATCACGTCGCCCGGGAGCAGCGTCATCACCGAGGAGATCCACTCGACGATGTCGCCGATGGAGTGGATCATCAGCGAGGTGCGGGAGTCCTGCTTGATCTGGCCGTCGAGCTCGGTGTAGATCCGCGCGTCCGACGGGTCGAAGTCCGTCTCGATCCACGGGCCGAGCGGGCAGAAGGTGTCGTAGCCCTTGCCGCGGGTCCACTGACCGTCGTGCCGCTGCTGATCGCGCGCGGTGACATCGTTCGCGACGGTGTAGCCGAGGATCACGTCCTTCGCACGGGCGGCGGGCACATCGCGACAGGGCTGGCCGATGACGACGGCGAGCTCACCCTCGTAGTCCACCTGCTGCGAGCTGCGGGGCAGCTTGATCGGCGCCAGCGGTCCGATGATCGAGGTGTTGGGCTTGATGAAGATCACCGGGTCCTTCGGCGCCTCGCCGCCCATCTCCGCGGCGTGCGCCGCGTAGTTCTTCCCGATGCACACCACCTTGCTGGCGAGGATCGGGGCGAGCAGGCGCACATCGTCGAGCGCCCAGCTGCGGCCGGTGAACTCCGGTGTGCCGAAGGGATGCTCGGAGATCTCACGGGCCCGGGCACCGTCCTCCGGGTCACCCTCGATGGCCGCGAACGCGACCCCGTCACTGCTGGCGATTCGTGCAAGGCGCATAGGGCGAGCCTACCGGTCGACGGCACTACTTCGATCAGCTAGGCTTCATCTCACAATGTAAGCTTCTCGTTCCACTGATTGGGATTGATACGGAGATGTCAGCCGCCCGCCGCTGGTGGATCCTGGTGGTGTCCATGACCGCCGCGATCACCACGACCGCCACCGTGAACTGCGCCGCGTTCCTCATCCCGCAGCTCATCCGCAACGGTCTCCCGGTGCAGAACGCGGGGCTGTTCGCCGCGGCCGCACCCGCGGGCCTGCTGCTCACGACGATCCTGTGGGGCGCCCTCATCGACCGGTACGGCGAGCGGCGGATCCTGCTGATCAGCATGGCGGGAGCGGTGATCGGGCTCGCGGCCACCGTCGCATCGTTCGCGGCGCACGCCCCGCTGTACCTGTCGGCGATCGGCCTCTTCTTCGCCTCCGCGATGGCCGCCAGTGGGAACGGCGCCAGCGGGCGGATCGTCGTCGGCTGGTTCCCCGCGTCCAGCCGCGGCACCGCCATGGGGATCAGGCAGACCTCGCAACCCCTGGGCATCGCGATCCTGTCCCTGACGATGCCCCTGCTGGCGAATAAGATCGGCCTCGCCGCAGCGATGACGGTCCCACTGGTGGTGGCCCTGGTGTCCCTGATCCTGGTGTGGGCGTTCATCGTCGACCCGCCCCGCCCCGAGGCCGGGCCGGCGGCGACCGCGGCGCAGTCGAACCCCTACCGGGAGGACTCCTTCCTCGCCCGCATCCACGCCGTCTCGCTGCTGCTGGTCCTGCCGCAGGGCGCGATCTGGACCTGGGGCATCACCTGGCTGATCGTCGGTCTGCACTGGGCACCGGCCACCGCAGGACTCCTGGTGTCCGCGAGTCAGCTCTTCGGCGCCCTCGGACGGATCGCCGCGGGCGCGTGGTCGGACCGGCTGGGATCGCGCACCGCCCCGATCAAGTGGATCGCGCTCGCCGCCGCGGCGGCGATGGGCGGACTGGGCGCGCTGACCGCGATCGGCTCCCCCGTCGCCGTCGTGGTGTTCCTGATCGCATCGGTGGTCACGGTCGCCGACAACGGGCTGGCGTTCACCGCCATCGCGGAGAAGGCCGGCCCGTTCTACAGCGGTCGTGCGCTGGGCATCCAGAACACGGGACAGTTCGTCGCGACGACCGCCTCCGGGCCGATCCTCGGCGCCCTGATCCATGCGACGAGCTTCGGCGCCGCGTTCGCGATCGTCGCGCTGGCGCCGCTGCTCGCCTACCCGCTGGTCCCCTCCGACGCGAAGCCCGCGGACCTGCCGGAGCAGTCACCGTCGAACACCCCCACATGACTAATGGGAAGTACTAGGTCAGTCGACATCAGTTCGGCAGACTTGGTATCGGTAGCCGCTGCTGGGTGAGCACTCAACCTGACCGGGCGTGTTCTGGAGCCCTTTGTTAAGACCGTGCCCTCAG
>NZ_JAAXOQ010000017.1 GCF_012396015.1 Tsukamurella spumae
CGCGGCTCGATCGGTTGTACCGGGCGTACCGGGCCGGCGGCCTCCGCTCGCACGCGCCGCTGATGCCCCTGGCCCCCGCTGCTCTTCGCGGGGTCGACGTCGGCGATGTCGATGCCGTGGTGATCAGTCACTTCGCCTTGGCAGCAGCCGCCGCGCCGACGGTGGGCGTGCCGACCGTCGGCTATGTGCACTCGCCCGCGCGCTGGGCCTGGGACTCGACCCTCCGGGCGGGTGAGGCGAATTCGCCGGCCGGCCGCCTGGCGCTGGCCCTGCTGGCGAAGCAGGCCCGCGCCGTCGAGAGAGCCGCGGCGCCGAGCTTCACCCGGATCGTGGCGAACTCGAGTGTGGTGGCCCGCCGGATCGAACAGTGGTGGGGCCGCGAGGCCGAGGTCGTCCATCCGCCCGTCGACGTGACCCGATTCAGTACCGGGCCCGCGGGGGAGCGGGAGGACTACTTCCTCATGGCGGGCCGGCTGGTGCCCTACAAGCGCGCCGACCTTGCAGTACGCGCGGCGCGGGCCGCCGGGGAATCAACGGGCATTTCGGGTGCGGATGGCTTCCCGCACCCGTTTCGCGCGGCCGCACCCTGCGTGCCGGGTGCGCTGGCGCGCTTCGGGTGCGGATGGCTTCCCGCACCCGTTTCGCGCGGCGATCGGTTCCGATCAGCCCTCGATGGCCTTGCGGGCCTCGGCCTCCAGCTCGGCGCGGAACCGCGGCGGCGCGGGCAGGACACCGCGGTCGACCAGCCGGTCGACGGTGCTCACGACCTGGTTCAGGTAGGCCGCCCGCTCGGCGGCGGTGCTGGACGAGGCGTGCCGGTAGAGCTTGAGGCCGCGATCGAGGTCGCGCGCGTCCTCGGCGGGCAGCCCGGCGGTGCCGGTGCTGCGGGCGTGCCGGTCGGCGGCGTACCAGCCGGTGCGCAGGTCGGTGACGGCGTCGGCGTACTCCGCGGCGGACTCCTCGCCGGGGTAGTCGTCGGTGCGCAGCGCGCCCGCGTGCTCGAGCGCGTCGTGGAAGGCGATCACCTTCGGCGAGCTGAGGTCCCACATCGCGGGGAAACGCAGCAGCATCTCCGGGTCGAGCTCGTAGGCCGCGTACTCGGAGAGCACCTCGTCGTGCCGGCCCACCGCACGCTCCCACAGCGCCCTGCCCGACGGTGCCGGGGTCGCCTTCGGTCGCGCGCGCGGCCGCTCGGGCGAAGGGGCGTCGACGAACCGCAGCGGATCGGGCCGCCGCACCGCCGCCGCGTCGCCGGGACCGGCGAGGAGCACCACCATCGCGACGATCAGGCCGCCGGCCAGGAACAGCATCCCGATCGGCCCGACGAATCGCGTGGCGATCAGACCGACGGCCGCGACGCCGAGCGCCACCGCGACCGCGCTACGCATCGGAATCACCCACATCGGACAGCGTAGCCGTCAGGCCGCGAGCTCCCGCTGCCCCACGGGCGGTGCGGTGACGGCATCGTCGGGCGACGAGGGCCGCGCGATCCGCGCGTAGGCGACCACCATGACGCCCACGACGCCCAGCAGCGCGACGGCGGCGAGATGGCCGCTCTGCGCCATGGGCACGCTGAGGTAGCGGATGGCGAGCAGGATCGCCGCGAAGGCCACCGCCCCGCCCGCGACGGTGACGATGCGGCGCGCGTGCCAGCCGTCCTCGGGGCGGATCATCGCGGCCTCGAGGGTGAGGGCGAAGACGAGGCCGGCCACGAGGTCGACCCCGTAGTGCGCGCCGAGGCCCAGGGTGGCCGAGATCGTGCACACCCACCAGATGACGCCGAACAGCTTGAGCAGGCGCGGCCCGCGCAGGGCGTGCACGAGGATCGCGGTCGCCCAAGCGGTGTGCAGGCTGGGCATGCAGTTGCGGGGCGCCTGCTGGCTGAAGTACGCCGAGACCGGCTCGAGCGAGGTGGGCACCACGTGCGGCCAGACGTTCATCCAGCCGGCGCCGGCGACCTCGTTGCCGAACGCGTACGCGGGGCCGACGACGGGGAACAGGAAGTAGACGATCGGGCCGATGGCGCCGATCACGATGAAGGATTTGACGATGTGGTGCCGCGGGAAGCCCTCGGTGGAGCTGCGCCGCAGCTGGAAGTAGGCGACCACCGCTGCCCCGACGGGCAGGTAGGTGTAGACCTTCGTGATCAGCGCGAGGTACCAACCGTGGTCGTGCACGAACCGGCCCATCACCCACGAGGGGCTGCCGAGCGCGCGGTCGGCGACCTCCACGAAGTGATCGGCGACATCGGGCAGCGCCTGCATCGTCAGCCCCAGCCAAACGGCGGAGACGGCGTTCGCCGCGATGAGGATCCCGGCAACGCCGGCGGCCTTAAGCGCGGCCGACCGCTCGGGCCCGGTCAGGTGGGTGCCCGCGTACACGGTGAGCGCGAGGAGCCCCCACATCACGCCGTTGCCGAAGTGCAGCGGCGACCCGGCCAGGAGACGCTCGGCGTTGAACAGCACCTCGACACCGGCCACGACGCCGACGAAGGGCAGCCGCAACCGCGCGGGCATGCACATCAGGGCCAGCGCGAGGGCCGCGACCTTCACCTCCCCGGTCACGGGACGGCCCACGAAATCGGAGACGAGACCGTGCACGGGCCCGCGGAGCCCGTAGTACATCGCCGCGGCCTGGATCACCAGGACGAATGCCACGACGCCGAGCACCGCCCAGGCCCATTGCCCCGCCCCCCAGCCGCGGCGGCCGGGGTGCTCCCCGCGTGGACCCCGCGGGAGCGCGAAGTCTGCACGCACCAACATGAGATGACAGCATAGTTAACAGACGGGTAACTCTGTGAATCCATATGCCGTTTCGTGGCCGAAGACGCCCGAAAACGACAACGGACGCGCAACCCCGAGGGGATGCGCGTCCGTCGTGTCCGTGTCCGGGTCAGACCCGGACGGATGTCCCGGGTCGGGCCCGGGAATCACTCACCAGCTGCTCTTGTGCACACCGGGGAGCTCGCCGGCGTGCGCCATCTCGCGCAGGCACACACGGCACAGGCCGAACTTGCGGAACACCGAGTGCGGCCGGCCGCACTTGTTGCACCGGGTGTACGCGCGGACGGCGAACTTCGGCTTCTTGTTGGCCTTGTTGACCAGCGCCTTCTTTGCCATGGCTCAGTTCTCCTTGAAGGGGAAGCCGAGGTGCTTGAGCAGTGCGCGGCCTTCCTCATTGTTGGTGGCAGTGGTGACGACGGTGATGTCCATACCGCGCGGGCGGTCGATGGAGTCCACGTCGATCTCGTGGAACATCGACTGCTCGTTCAGGCCGAACGTGTAGTTGCCGTTGCCGTCGAACTGGTTGCCGTTGAGGCCGCGGAAGTCGCGGATACGGGGCAGCGCGATCGAGGTGAGGCGATCGAGGAACTCCCACATGCGGTCGCCACGGAGGGTGACGCGCGCGCCGATGGGCATGCCCTCACGCAGCTTGAACTGCGCGATGGACTTGCGGGCCTTGCGGATCTCCGGCTTCTGGCCGGTGATGAGCTCGAGGTCCTTGACGGCGCCGTTGATGAGCTTGGCGTCGCGGGCGGCGTCGCCGACGCCCATGTTCACGACCACCTTGACGACGCCGGGGATCTGCATCACGTTGGCGTAGTCGAACTCGCTGTTGAGCGCGTCCTTGATCTCGGCGCGGTAGCGCGCCTTCAGGCGCGGCTGGGTCTTCTCAGAGGTGGTCATCTCAGATGTCCTTCCCGTTCTTGCGGGAGATCCGCACGCGCTTGCCGGTCTCCTCGTCGGTCCGGTAGCCCACGCGGGTGGGGTTGCCGTCCGAGTCGACGACCATCACGTTCGAGACCTGGATCGGGGCCTCGCGGACCTCGATCCCGCCCTGCGCGGTGGCGGACGTGCTGGTGTGCTTCTTGATCCGGTTCACGCCCTCGACGAGGACCTTGTCAGCCTTGGGGAAGGCCTCGATGACCTTGCCCTTGGCGCCCTTGTCGGGTCCCGAGATCACGATGACGGTGTCGCCCTTGTGCACCTTCATGTCAGAGCACCTCCGGAGCCAGCGAAACGATCTTCATGAACTTCTTGTCGCGCAGCTCGCGGCCGACCGGGCCGAAGATGCGGGTGCCACGAGGGTCGTTGTCGTTCTTGATGATGACAGCGGCGTTCTCGTCGAACTTGATGTACGAGCCGTCCGGACGGCGGCGCTCCTTGGAGGTGCGCACGATCACGGCCTTGACGACCTCGCCACGCTTGACGTTGCCGCCGGGGATGGCGTCCTTGACGGTGGCGACGATGATGTCACCGATGCCGGCATAGCGGCGCGAGCTTCCACCGAGCACGCGGATGCAGAGGATTTCCTTAGCACCCGTGTTGTCGGCGACCCGCACTCGCGATTCCTGCTGAATCACTAGCTGATCTCCTCAGACCTGGATTTTCATGCGCGCCGGATTACCGACCCGAACACGCGCGGTCCGTCACCTGTGGCGCAAGGCCGCAGGCAACCGGTCCATGATAGAGGAAACCGCAGGTCGCTGTCGAATCGCGCCCGGTCCGGCCGTCGCCCGCCGGTTGCCCGGCCCGACGGTGCGCGGCCCGCCCACCACACGCGGTCGCGCCGGGTCCCGCCCACAACTCGCACCGGGCACGCGCCCGTCATACCGCCGGCGCGACGTACTCGTGTTGCAGTTCGCTCACGCGGGCGATGTGGTCGAAGTCGTGGTCGGCGGCGAGCACGGTCGCGTCGTTGACGATGGCGTACGCGGCGATCAGGATGTCGGCAGGACCTGCGGCACGAACAAGCCCGGACGACCACATGGCGGCCTGAATGTCGAGGACGAGCCCCTCCTCCGGTGCGTTCTCCAGCGGAAATCCCCGGGAGATCTCCTCGCGGTACCGCCCGTGCTCGTCGGGCGTCCGCGCACTGTGACAGAACTCGAGCACCTGCGGTGGACAGGTCACGAAAAGGTCGGACGGCGATCGCACGATCCGCCGCAGACGTGCCGTGATCGCCTCATCCCCGGTCGCGAGTCGCGCCCAGACCGAGTTGTCCACGAGATAGTCCGTCACGGCGCTTCGGCCGGGCTGACCACGGGCGCATCGAGGCCCTCAGCAAGACCGGAGAGCCCGGCGATGCCGTCGACCATCGCGCCCTTCTGCTTCGAGGCGATCAGCCTGCGCAGGGCGAGATCGATGACCGACCGGTTCGACCGCTCACCGGTGAGCTCGCGGGCCCGTTCGATGAGTCGCGGATCGAGATCGACGCTGGTGACTGCCATGGTCCCCACCTCCCGTTCTATATATGTGACTATATAGAACTCCTCCGCGCTGCGCCGACGAACTCCGTCGTTCAACCGGACGACCCTGCTGTGCGGGGCGACAGGTATGCCGTAACTTTCAGAACGTGCAGCTCGCCGACCTCCCGTCGGGCGGGGTGACGCGCCTGCAGGCCACGTCCCCGCTCGCGCTGGCGGCCGCTGCGGAGCGCCGCGGACCGGAGGATCCGATCGTGGTGTTCCCGGGGCTCACGCAGCCGGTGGGGTCCTCGCCCAGCGCGATCATCGAGGACGTGCTCGCCCGGACCGCCGCGGTCGCGTTCGAGCTGTTCCCCGCGTGGCTGCCCGGCGCGGACGGTGCCGTCGAATCGGACGGCATCCTGGACCGGTTCGCGGCCCGCTCGCTCAGTCACCGGCACGACGGTGCCGCCGGGCTCGGCACGGCCCTCGGCGCCCTCGCGACGGCGGCGCTGCGCCCCGAATCGATCGCCGCCTTCACCCGGTTGCCGGCGGCGGACCGTCGCAGCGCGGTCGAGTACGCACTGACCCGCAGCTACGGCGCCCGGCGCGCCGCGCTGGCACTGGTGGTCGACCGGCTCATCGCCCCGCATCAGGCCGACGCCCTGTCCGTCGGCGCGCAGTGGCTCGCGCGCGGCGGCTGCGCGGTCTGGCTGCTGGGGCCCGGCTCGGCGCCGCTGGACCGGTTCCCCCTGGCCGACGGTCCGCCCGTCCCCGACGAGGAGGAGATCTGGCCGACGGAGCACACCGTGGGCCTCGAGCCCGCGCCGCTCTATCCGCCGGTCGCGGGCAAGCCGCATCCGGCGAGCGCGGCGGAGATGTACCTGGAGCAGGGGCTCGCGCGCGTGGAGTGGGCGGCCGCGCGACACTGGAACTACGCCGTGGACCTCGGACCGCTGCACCCGCCGGTGCGCGTGGACCTGCTGTTCCCGCAGCCCCGGCTGGTGGTCGAGATCGACGGCCCGGACCACCGTTCGATCGAGAAGTACGAGGCCGACCGCCGCCGCGACGCCGACCTCCTGCTCGCCGGGTTCCACGTGCTGCGGCTGACGAACGCCCGGATCCTGGGCGACCTCGCCGAGTCGATGACCGTCATCCGCGCACTGGTGCAGTCGGGAACGCGATGACCGCAGGCGCGTCGGGGCGTGCGTCGATCGCGCCCCCCGTCGCCGCCAGAAGTGTATACAGAAATCATGACAGATGGCATGTCGCACGAGGAGTTGAAGCTCGACGAGCTCCATGATCACGGAGGCCAGGGCGCGAGCCTGGACAACGCGAGGGTGCGGCAGATCAACGCCGCCGTCGCCACGGAGTTCCGCGAGAGATCGGGCTCGGTCGGCGGCCCGTTCGAGGGCCGCGACCTGCTGCTGCTCACGTCCATCGGGAGGAAGTCCGGAGAGCCGCGGGTCAATCCGCTGGGCTACAACACGATCGACGGCCATGTCTACGTGTGCGCCTCGCACCGCGGCCTGCCGACCGACCCGGGCTGGGTGCACAACGTGCGCGCCCGGAAGGAGATCACCGTCGAGCTGGGCAGGGAGGTCTTCGACGCCCTGGCCGTGGAACTCCGCGACGGCCGCTACGACGAGGTCTTCGCGCAATTGCTCGTCGAATCCCCCTGGTACGCCGATCACCAGGCGATGACCGACCGCGTCTTCCCCGTCTTCGAGATCGTGCGCGCACAGCCCTGATCGCGCCGGCCGGTTCCGGCACCGGGGCCGGCCAACGCACGGATCCCGGGTGCTGTCGCGGAACCGCCGACGATCATCCGTAGATTGGTCGTATCAGGCGGGTGATCGGCCGCGTCGGGATCCCGCCGGCGGCCGAGCGGAACCGGGAGGGTTGTGATGAGCGAGTCCATCGCCGGGCTCACCGGTACGGAGACGACGGTGCTGCTGGTCCTGGCCGCCGCGGTCGAACCGGTCCGCAATCCCGACCTGAAGCTGCTCGGACCGGCGCTCGAGGCGCCGTCGCGCCGCCGGCTCGTCGATCGCGGGTTACTCGAGGTCGGGACCGGGGCGCGGCGCGCGCTGGTGCTGTCCCTCACCGACAAGGGCTGGGCCGCCGCCGCCGACCTGCTCGAGTCCCCGCCCCCGCCGCGCGCGACCCCCCAACTGCGCGCGATGCTCACCTTCGCCGCCGGCATCGGCCGCTACCTGCGCCGCGAGTCGCTGGCGCTCGGCGAGGTCATGATGCCCCGGCCGGCACCGCGGCCCGACGGTCCGCCCGTACCCGAGCCCGCAGGCACCGTCGAGCGGGTGCGCGCGGCGTACCTGCGGATCGCGGCCCCCGGCGCGTGGGTCGCGCTGCACCGGCTGCGGACCGCGCTGCCGGATCTGCCGCGCGCGGAGCTCGACGACGCCCTGCGCGATCTGTACCCCGAACCCGGTGTGCACATCGTCGCGGAGGACAATCTCAAAGCCCTCACCGCCGAGGACCGCGCCGCCGCGCTGCACCTCGGCGGCCGGCCCCTGCACGCGATACGGATCACCCGATGACTCTGTCCGATCACCAGCGCGCCGCGCTGCGTTCCGTCCGTCTGAGCTGGGCCCCCACCTACGAGGAGGTGTGGGACACGGCGACGGAGGACATGCACGTCGACGGCCTGCACACCGACGTGTGGGAGGACCTCGAGGACGCGCTCGGCGACGCGGTCGCGTCCACCGGTGCCTCCCCCACCGGACTGGTGATCACCGGCAACGCGGGCACCGGAAAGACCCACCTGCTCACCCGGTTCCGCGCCGAGGTGCAGTCGGCGGGGCACTACTTCGTCCTGCTGGAGCTGCTCGACGCCTCGGACTTCTGGCGCGCCGCCCTGACCTCGCTGCGCAGCTCGCTGCTGCGCCCGGCCCGCGACCACGAGACGCAGCTCGCGCAGCTGCTGTGGCTGCTCTCCGACGAGGCCGGTCTGTCCCGTTCGCACCGTCGGGAGTTCTCCGGGGACGCGATCCCCAGCCCCGAGGGCCTCGACGCGCTGGTCGCGGCCATGAGCAAGCGGCGCCCGCAGGTGCGCCAGTACCACGGCGTGCTGCGCGCGCTGGTCCTGCTGGCCTCCCCGGACACCCGCCTCGCCGACCTCGGCTCCGCGTTCCTCGACGACATCGAGGTCGAGGAGACCGCGGCCGAGCGGCTGCACTGGGGCCTGCCCGCGCACGGCTTCTCGGCGGTCGAGACGGTGCGCGCGATCTCCGCGTTCATGGCCGAGACCGCCGCGACCGTCTTCGCGGTGGACCAGATCGATACCCTGCTGGCCCAGTCCGCGGCCACGCTGACCTCCCCCGATGCCGCGGAGTACGAGGTGATCGAGCAGGTCGGGCACGGCCTGATGTCGCTGCGGCAGGGCCTGTACCGCACCGTCACCGTCGCGTGCATGCTGCCGACGGCCTGGGAGACGCTCTCCAGCCGCGCGACGGCCTCCGTCGCCGCCCGGTTCCGGGTGGTGGGCCCGCTCAAGTCGCTGCCCGACGGGGCCATCGCCCGCGCCATCGTCGAGCGGCGACTGACGGCCGCCTACCGGGCGAAGGATTTCGCGCCACCGCACCCCACCTGGCCCGTCGCGCCGGAGGCCTTCGCCTCCGCGGTGCACCACACCCCGCGCGACCTGCTCACCAAGGTCGACTCCCACATCCGCGCGTGCGTGTCCACCCGTTCGGACTTCGAGCTCGCCTCCTTCGACGACGGTGCGCCGCGCGTCGCCCCGGCGCCGACGGTGCCCGGTCCGGCGCCGGAGCCCGCGCCCCGGCCCGAACCGCCGAGGTCCTCGCCCGAGGAGGCCCTGGCCCGCATCGACGAGCAGTTCGAGGCGCTGCGGATCCGGGCCCGCGTCGGCGACGTGGCGACGGATCAGGCGGCCGCGGACAAGCGCATGAGCGCACTGCTCGAGGCGGGCCTGCGGGCCTGGACCCGCGAGGACGGCGGCGAGGGTTTCCAGATCGAGCGCGGCAACAAGCAGCTCGACGGCCGGCTCCGGCGCCGGCTTCCCGGCCGCGTCGAGGACGAGCAGCACTGGGCGTTCCGCGCGATCCCCGCGCCGAACGCCGTCGCCACCACGAACCGGGTGCAGAGCGCCGCCACCGCGGCCGGCGTCGCCGCGGGCATGGACCGGCGCAAGCTGTTCCTGCTGCGGTCCACGCCGTGGCCGACGAGCCCGAAGGCGTCGGCCGTGGTCGCCGACGCCGTGGACCGCGGCGCCGAGCTCCTCCCCCTCGACGAGGGCGATCTCGCGACCCTCGACGCGCTGAGCCGGATCATCGCCAACTCCCCTGAGGGACTGGACGAATGGCTCATCGCCCGCCGTCCCGCGCACGGGCTGCGGATGTTCGCGGGCCTCGCGCGCACGGCACCGACCGGCGAGCGCCCCGCGCCCGCGTACCGCCGCGGGGCGGGTTCGGGCCGGACGGGCAGCCTCATCCCCGGCGACGCGGTGGGCCGGGTCGGTGGCCTGTCGAGCGCCGTCGCGGACGTCATGTTCGGCGGCCCGCCCGCCCCGCGTCCGGAACCCGCGCACGCGCCCGAGGCACCGGCCGCCGCCGAGCCGGCGGCACCGTCGGACTCCGAGAGCATTCCCGTGGGCACCACCCCGGACCGATCGCCTGTGCTCATCGACCTCGCCGAGCTGCGCAAGCACACCGCGATCTTCGCGGGCTCCGGCTCGGGGAAGACGGTGCTGATCCGTCGCCTCATCGAGGAGTGCGCGCTGCGCGGGGTCTCCGCGATCGTGCTGGATCCCAACAACGACCTCTCCCGCCTGGGCGAGGCGTGGCCGCAGCCGCCGTCGGGCTGGTGGGAGGGCGACGCCGAGCGGGCCGAGCGCTACCTCACGGACACCGAGGTGATCGTCTGGACGCCGAACCGCGAGTCGGCGAGACCGCTGGTGCTGCAACCGATACCGGACTTCGCGGCGCTGCGCGCGGGCATGGACGGATCCGGCGACCCGGACGACACGGACGCGCAGGAGGCCCGCGAGGGCTTCGCGATGGCGGTGGAGGCGTGTGCGAGCGCGCTGGAGCAGCACGTGGGGGTCGGCGGCATGCGGCGCGAGCAGCAGCGCGCGATCCTGCGCGAGGCGCTCGACGCGTACGGCCGGCAGGTGGACCGTTCGGACGTGCGCGGCTTCGCCGACTTCCTGCGGGAGTGGGATTCGACGCGCAGCAGCCTCGGCAGCGCCGACCGGCTGGCCCCGGAGCTCGCGGAGAACCTGCAGGCGGCGCTCATCAACAATCCGCTGCTCGGCGGCCGCGGCGAGGCGGTGGACCCGGTGACGCTCCTGACGCCTTCGGCGGGCAAGCGCGCACGGATCTCGGTGATCAGCCTCATCGGCCTGCCCGACGAAACGCAGCGGCAGACCTTCGTCGCGCAGCTGCAGCTGGCGCTGTTCTCGTGGATCAAGCGGCACCCGGCCGGCGACCGGCCGCTCGGCGCCCTGCTGGTGATGGACGAGGCCCAGCAGATCGCCCCGTCGGGGTCGGTGAAGCCGTCCACGGAGTCGACGCTGCTGCTGGCCTCGCAGGCCCGCAAGTACGGTCTCGGGCTGGTGTTCGCCACGCAGGCACCGAAGGGCCTGCACGACAAGATCGTCGGCAACAGCGCCACGCACTTCTACGGCAAGCTCAACGCGCCGGTGCAGATCCAGGCCGCCAAGGACCTGGCCACCGCCCGCGGGGGTCGCATCGACGGGATCGGTGGGCTCGGCCCGGGCGACTTCTACCTCGGGTCCGGAGCGTCGACGGTGCGCCTGCACGCCCCGATGTGCCTGAGCCACCACGCCGCCAGCCCGCCCACCGAGGACGATGTCCTCGCTATCGCACGAAGGAGCACACCGTGAGCCCGAAGAAGATCAGCTGGAGCGAGCTTCCGCCCCGCGCCAGGACCGCCATCGTCGCGACGGCGGCCGTCGACGCCGGGCTCCGGGCCTGGGCCCTCGCCGACCTGGCCGGACGCGCCGACGCCGAGGTCCGCGGCCCCAAGAAGCTGTGGGCCCTCGGCCTCGGCGTGGTCAACTCCGCGGGCGTGCTGCCCGCGGCCTACCTGCTGGTCGGCCGCGGCACCCGCATGGCGTAGTCGGCGTCGGGCGCCCGGCCGTCTCGGTGCCCACACCCGTTGTGCCCGGCGCGGCAGTCCTCACACCCGTTGTGCCAGCCCACGACGGCCGCCACACCCGATCCGCGCGTACACACCCGGCATGCAGGGTGTGACTGCGCAAATCAGGTGTACCCAGGGCGTTACACCCGAAATACCTGGCCGGCCGCGGTCTTACACCCGAAACGCCCGGCCAGCACCGGCCTCACACCCGGAATGCCGCTGCGGCGGCGGTGATCAGCCCGCGGGGCGGGTGGCGCGGCGGCGGGGCTGCTGGGTGCGCCCCTGCCCCTGCGGGCGTCCCTGGCCCGACGGTGCCTGGCCCCGTCCGGAGCCCTGGCCCCGCCCGGCGCCCTGGCCGCGAGTGGAACGCTGCTGACCGCCCTGGCCGCGTCCGGCGCCCTGACCGCGGGCCGCGCCCTGGCCGGCACCGTCGGACCGCGCTCCCGTGCCCTTGCCGCGCCCCGCGCGACCACGGCCCGGGGCGTGTCCGCCACCGGCACGACGCTGCTGCTGCGGCGGCGCGACGGGCGCCGGCTCGACGTACGGGGCGGTCTCGCCGACCAGGTCGACGACGACCGGCGAGGTCGCGGTGACCGACGTCGGGCGCGCGGAGATCGCGGCCTTCTTGAGCAGGACCTGGGTGTCCTTGCGCTGCTCCGGCGTCATCACGGTGACGACGGTGCCCGAGCTGCCCGCGCGGGCGGTGCGGCCGCTGCGGTGCAGGTAGGCCTTGTGCTCGGCGGGCGGATCGACGTGGACGACCAGCTGCACGTCGTCGACGTGCACGCCGCGGGCGGCGATGTCGGTCGCGACGAGCACCCGCGCGGTGCCCGCGCTGAACGCCTCGAGGTTGCGGTCGCGCTGCGGCTGGCTCAGGTTGCCGTGCAGGTCCACCGCGGGAATGCCCTGCGCCGTGAGCTGCTTGGCCAGCTTCTTCGCCTGGTGCTTGGTGCGGGTGAACAGGATCCGGCGCCCGGTCCCCGACGCGAGGACGCGGACCAGCTCACCCTTGTCGTCCTTGCCGCTCACCTCGAAGACGTGGTGGGTCATGTCGACCACCGGCGAGTTCTCGGGATCGACCGAGTGCGAGACCGGATCGGTCAGGAACTTGCGAACCAGCTTGTCGACGCCGTTGTCCAGCGTGGCCGAGAACAGCATGCGCTGGCCGCCCGCCGGGGTGGCGGCGAGGATCCGGGTGACGACCGGGAGGAAGCCCAGGTCGGCCATGTGATCCGCCTCGTCGAGCACGGTGACCTCGACGCGCGACAGATCGACGATGCGCTGGCGCATCAGGTCCTCGAGGCGGCCGGGGCAGGCCACCACGATGTCGACGCCGTTGCTCAGCGCCTGCTCCTGGCGGCCCTGCTTGACGCCGCCGAAGATCGTGGTCACGCGCAGTCCGGCCGCCCGGGCCAGCGGCTCGACGGTGGCGGTGATCTGGGTGGCGAGCTCACGCGTCGGAGCGAGCACGAGGCCGGACGGCCGGCCCGCGGGGGCGCGATGGCCGGCGATGCGCGCGACCAGCGGGATCGCGAAGGCCAGGGTCTTGCCCGAGCCGGTCTTGCCGCGACCGAGGACGTCGCGGCCGGCCAGGGTGTCGGGCAGCGTGTCGGCCTGGATGGGGAAGGGGGTGCTGCGGTCCATGTCATGGAGGGCGGCGATGAGGTTCGACGGGACGCCGAGATCGGCGAAGGAACGAGTGGACACAGGGGTGCTCACGACAGGTGTTACCTAACACTGGTGGGTGGCGAAGGCGGCGGTGGCCGCATCCGTTCGCCGCAAGAAAAGAACCGGGAGGTGGTCTCGAGCCGTGCTCGGCGAGACAGGGGCCCGGGAGCCCTACGACGGCGCGGAACGACGGACGTCCCGCATGTTCTCCAGCATAGCAAGCCTGTTCGCACGAGCGTGCATACTCGAGGGGGAAGTGCCGATGCTCACAGTCCTCGCGGCGGCACCCCTGGTGCGACACGGAGGGGCTTCATGCGCGACAATGCAGTGGAGGCGTGCACGTCGACGCGCGCCGGGGGAGGCAGGAACATGACCGCACGTACGACCCGTCCCTTCCGCGGACGCGCCGGAGCGGCGCTCGCCACCGGTGCTGCGCTGCTCGCCCTGGCCGGCTGCGCATCCGTGCCCGGCACCGGCTCCGCCGATCCGCAGGACGTGGCCGCCTACCAGAGCACGATCGCCGCCTCGCGCGCCGCCGCGGCGGCCGCGGCCGGCAAGTCGGCCTGCGCCTCGTGGCAGGCCGGATACGACATCCGCATCGTCGCCAGCCGCGCCACCGTCGCCTTCACCAAGGATCCGAAGTGGACCTGGGACGGCATCACCACCCTGCTCAACGCCGAGCTCGCGGCGATCGACACGGAGTCGGGCAAGCTGCCCGGCGTCATCGCGACGGCACAGCCCGCGGCATCGGTCCTCACGGCGATCACCGACTACAAGGCCAAGCTGGACGCCTACGGCGCCGCACTGCGCGTCGACCAGTCCGCCCGCGCGTCGGGTGACGCCACGTGGGCCAAGAGCAACCCGGCGTTCGACGCGCTGGGTACCGCCGCGACGGCCGTGAAGAAGGCGTGCCCGTCGTCCTGAGTCGGCGGCCCGCCGCACTACTCGATTTAGTTTCCACAATTTCGTGATTCGCGATACCTTATGCATGTCCTGTTCTTGATACTGAACTAGAGGTGCAGCATGAGTATTCACCAATGGACCGTCCGGACCCTGTCCGCGGGCGTCCTCGCCGCCGCGATCGCCGCCCCGATGCCGGCACTCGCGACTCCCACCCCGGCTCCCACACCCCCACCCGCGCCGACGGCACCGTCGAACAGCGCCGTCCAGGCGACCTGCGACCAGTGGGCGAACAACCGGGCGCCGCGGCTGCGGGCGAGCCGGGCCACCGTCGACTTCACCAAGAACCCCGACTGGACCTGGACGGGCATCGGCCCCGGGCTCGACGCCGAGCAGAACGCGATCCGCGTCGAACTCGGCACCCTCCCCGGCACCGTCGCCCGCGCGGGCACGAACCAGCGGCTGGCGAACGCCCTGCGCGCCTACCAGGGGCGGCTGACCGAGTACAACGCCGCACTCAGCGTCGACCGCGGGGCGCGCGCGAGCGGCGAGGCCACCTGGGCCAAGAGCAACCCCGCGTACAAGCGGGTGACCGACGCGACGAACGCCGTCATCACCCTCTGCCGCACGCTCTGACCCCGAGCGCGACGAAGCCCCCGGCTCCTCCTCGCGGAGGTGCCGGGGGCTGTTCGTTCGGTGGTGCGGAGCGGCCTACTTGGCCTTCTCCAGCACCTCCACCAGGCGCCAGTGCTTGCTGGCGCTCAGCGGACGGGTCTCCATGATCCGGACGCGGTCGCCGACACCGGCGACGCCCTCTTCGTCATGCGCCTTCACCTTGGAGGTGGTGCGGATGATCTTGCCGTACAGGGAGTGCTTCACGCGGTCCTCGAGCTCGACGACGATGGTCTTCTCCATCTTGTCGGACACGACGTACCCGATGCGGACCTTGCGGCTGTTCCGCTCCTCGGTGGTCACATTGCTTCCGTTCTCGCTCATGCGGCGTCACCCTCCGGGCCCGAGGCCAGGCCGAGCTCCCGCTCGCGCAGGATCGTGTAGATCCGGGCGATGTCGGTACGCACGGTGCGCAGGCGACGGTTGTTGCTCATCTGTCCGGTGGCCATCTGGAACCGCAGGTTGAACAGCTCCTCCTTGGCCTCGCGCAGCTTCTCCACCAACTCGTCCGCGGTGAGACCGCGGAGATCAGCGGCGACGGTGTTCGACATCAGAACTGCTCCTCTCGGGTCACGATGCGGGTCTTGCAGGGGAGCTTGTGCTGTGCGCGGCGCAGGGCCTCGCGAGCGGTCTCCTCATTGGGGTAGGACATCTCGAACAGCACCCGACCGGGCTTGACGTTCGCGACCCACCACTCGACGGAACCCTTACCGGAACCCATGCGGGTCTCGGCCGGCTTCTTGGTCAGCGGGCGGTCCGGGAAGATGTTGATCCAGACCTTGCCGCCACGCTTGATGTGGCGGTTGATGGCGATACGAGCGGACTCGATCTGACGGTTGGTGATGTAGGCGGGCTCGAGAGCCTGGATGCCGTAGTCACCGAAGGTCACCTTGTTGCCGCCCTTGGACTGGCCGGAGCGACCCGGGTGGTGCTGCTTGCGGTGCTTGACGCGACGGGGGATCAACATGGTGTCAGCCCTCCTGGTTCGTTGCGGCCGGAGCCGCCGCCACCGGAGTGTCCTCCGTTGCGGCGCGACCGGCCTCGGTGCTGGTGGCGGTCGTGCCCGACGCGCCGCTGCGACGCGGGCGCTGGGGGCGCTCACGACGCGGGCCGCGACGGTCGTCGTTCGACGGTGCCGCCAGCTCGCGCCGGCCGCCCACGACGTCGCCCTTGTAGATCCACACCTTGACGCCGATCCGCCCGAAGGTGGTCTTCGCCTCGTGCAGGCCGTAGTCGATGTCGGCACGCAGCGTGTGCAGGGGCACGCGGCCCTCGCGGTAGAACTCGCTGCGGCTCATCTCCGCGCCGCCCAGGCGACCCGAGCACTGGACCCGGATGCCCTTGACGTTCGGCTGACGCATCGCCGACTGGATCGCCTTGCGCATCGCGCGGCGGAACGCCACGCGGTTGCTCAGCTGCTCCGCGATGCCCTGCGCGACCAGCTGGGCGTCGGCCTCGGGGTTCTTGACCTCGAGGATGTTCAGCTGCACCTGCTTCTTGGTGAGCTTCTCCAGCTCCGAGCGGATGCGGTCGGCCTCGGCGCCGCGGCGGCCGATGACGATGCCCGGACGCGCGGTGTGGATGTCCACCCGCACGCGATCGCGGGTGCGCTCGATCTCGATCTTGCTGATGCCGGCACGCTCGAGGCTGTCGGTCAGACGCTTACGGATCTGGACGTCTTCCTTGACGTACTCCGAGTACTGCTTATCGGCGTACCAGCGGGACTTCCAGTCCGTGGTGATGCCGAGGCGGAAGCCGTGGGGATTGATCTTCTGTCCCATGCTTACGCTCCCTTCCGGCTGTTGCGGCTGGCGGCGGGCTTCTTCGCGTCCAGCGACTCCACCACGACGGTGATGTGGCTGGTGCGCTTGCGGATCCGGTACGCGCGGCCCTGGGCCCGCGGCTGGATGCGCTTCATGGTCGGGCCCTCGTTGGCGTACGCCTCCGAGACGACCAGGGTGCGCGGGTCGAGCCCCAGGTTGTTCTGCGCGTTGGCGATGGCCGAGGCGAGGACCTTGGCGACGGGCTCACTCGCGGCCTGCGGCGCGAACCGCAGGATGGCGAGCGCCTGCTCGGCGTCCTTGCCACGGACCAGGTCGATGACCCGCCGTGCCTTCATCGGGGTGACCCGGACGAAGCGCGCGGTGGCCGACGCCGTCTGGTTCTGGACTTCGGTGTCGTTGCTCATTAGCGGCGCTTCGCCTTCCGGTCGTCCTTGATGTGGCCCTTGAACGTCCGCGTCGGGGCGAACTCGCCCAGCTTGTGACCCACCATGTTCTCCGAGACGAACACCGGCACGTGCTTGCGACCGTCATGGACGGCGAAGGTGTGACCGATGAAGTCGGGGATGATGGTGGAGCGGCGCGACCAGGTCTTGATGACCTGCTTGGTGCCCTTGTCGTTCTGGACGTCGACCTTCGCGAGGAGGTGGTCGTCGACGAACGGGCCCTTCTTGAGGCTGCGTGGCATTCTCTAACTCCCTCCTAGCGCTTGTTCTTACCGGACTTGCGGCGACGCACGATCAGCTTGTCGCTCGCCTTGTTCTTGCGGGTGCGGCCCTCGGGCTTGCCCCACGGGCTCACCGGGTGGCGACCACCGGAGGTCTTACCCTCACCACCGCCGTGCGGGTGATCGACCGGGTTCATGACGACACCACGGACGGTCGGGCGCTTGCCCTTCCACCGCATACGGCCGGCCTTGCCCCAGTTGATGTTGCTCTGCTCGGCGTTGCCCACCTCGCCGACGGTGGCGCGGCAGCGCACGTCGACGCGACGGATCTCACCGGAGGGCATGCGCAGGGTCGCGTAGGCGCCCTCCTTGCCCAGCAGCTGGATGCTGGCACCGGCCGAGCGGGCCATCTTGGCACCGCCACCGGGACGCAGCTCCACGTTGTGGATCACCGTGCCGGCGGGGATGTTCCGCAGCGGCAGGCAGTTGCCCGGCTTGATGTCGGCGTTGGGGCCCGACTCGACGATGTCGCCCTGCTTGAGGTCCTTGGGAGCGAGGATGTAGCGCTTCTCGCCGTCCAAGTAGTGCAGCAGTGCGATCCGCGAGGTGCGGTTCGGGTCGTACTCGATGTGCGCGACCTTGGCGTTGATGCCGTCCTTGTCGTGACGACGGAAGTCGATCAGACGGTAGGCGCGCTTGTGGCCGCCACCCTTGTGCCGGGTGGTGATGCGGCCGTGCGCGTTACGGCCACCGTGGCCGTGCAGCGGACGGATCAGCGACTTCTCCGGGGTCGAACGCGTGATCTCGTCGAAGGTCGAGCCCGACGAGCCACGACGACCCGGAGTGGTCGGCTTGTACTTGCGGATAGCCATTTAGCTCGCGCCTCCGAAGATGTCGATGGGCTTGCTATCGGCGCTCAGGGTCACGATGGCGCGCTTGGTGCTCTTGCGCTGACCGTAACCGGCACGGGTGCGCTTGCGCTTGCCCTGGCGGTTCAAGGTGTTGACGCTGTCGACCTTGACGCCGAAGACCTTCTCCACGGCGATCTTGATCTGCGTCTTGTTCGCATCCGGGTGCACCACGAAGGTGTACGTGTTCTCCTCGATCAGGCCGTAGGCCTTCTCGGAGATCACCGGCGCGAGCAGGATGTCCCGCGGGTCGGCGGGGATGGTTGCGGTTGCCATCAGGCGTTCGCCTCCTCGGTCTTCGTGGCGCTCGCGATGAACGAACCCAGAGCCTCACGGCTGAACACCAGGTCATCGGCGTCGAGGACGTCGTAGGTGTTGAGCTGGTCGGCGTAGATCCACTTCGCGTTCGGCAGGTTCTGGACGCTGCGCTGCGCGGTCAGGTCCTCGCGGCCGACGACCACGAGGAACTTCTTGCGCTCCGACAGCGCGGCCAGGAACAGGCGGGCGGTCTTGGTCGACGCCTCCTGGCCGGCCACCAGCTCGGTGACGACGTGGATACGGTCCTCGCGAACCCGGTCGGTGAGGGCACCGCGCAGGGCGGCGGCCTTCATCTTCTTCGGGGTGCGCTGGCTGTAGTCGCGCGGCTGCGGGCCGTGGACGGTGCCACCGCCGTTGAACTGCGGCGCGCGGGTCGAGCCCTGACGGGCGCGGCCGGTGCCCTTCTGGCGGTACGGCTTACGACCACCGCCGCGGACCTCGCCGCGGGTCTTGGTCGAGTGGGTGCCGGCGCGCGCAGCGGCGAGCTGCGCGACGACCACCTGGTGCATCAGCGCGATGTTGGGCTCGACGTCGAAGATCTCGGCGGGGAGGTCGACGGTACCGTCGACCTTGCCGTCGGCGGTCTTGACATCAAGAGTCAGCTTGCTCATGCGCGAGCACCACCCTTCACAGCGGTACGGACCATCACGAGGCCGCCCTTGCGGCCGGGGATGGCGCCCTTGATCAGCAGGACGCCGGCGTCGGCGTCCACCTTGAACACGGACAGGTTCTGCGTGGTCACCTTGTCGGAGCCCATGCGGCCGGCCATGCGCACGCCCTTGAAGACGCGGCCCGGCGTGGCGCAGCCACCGATGGAACCGGGGGCGCGGTGCACGGCCTGTGCGCCGTGGCTGGCGCCGAGACCGGCGAAGCCGTGGCGCTTCATGACGCCGGCGTAGCCCTTGCCCTTGCTGATGCCGGTGACGTCGACGAAATTGCCCGCCTCGAACACGTCGGCGCCCAGCTCCTGGCCCACCTCGTAGTCGGCGGCGGCACCGGCGTCGGCGAGCCGCAGCTCGGCGATGTGGCGACGCGGGGTGACACCGGCCTTGGAGAACTGGCCCGAGACGGGCTTGTTCACCTTGCGGGGGTCGATCGCGCCGAAGGCGAGCTGCACGGCGTCGTAGCCGTCAGCGGCCTGGGTACGGATCTGGGTGACCACGTTCGGCCCGGCCTTGACGACGGTGACCGGGACGACCCGGTTGTTCTCGTCGAAGACCTGGGTCATGCCGAGCTTGGTGCCCAGGATTCCCTTGATCTTGTTCTCAGTCATATCGATTTCTCCGCAGCCGCTTACTGGATGTTCACGTCGACGCTGGCCGGCAGGTCGATGCGCATGAGCGCGTCGACCGTCTTCGGCGTCGGGTCCAGGATGTCGATCAGCCGCTTGTGCGTACGCATCTCGAAGTGCTCGCGCGAGTCCTTGTACTTGTGCGGCGAACGGATGACGCAGTACACGTTCTTCTCCGTCGGCAGCGGCACGGGACCGACCACGCGGGCGCCGGTGCGGGTCACGGTCTCGACGATCTTCCGAGCAGACGCGTCGATCGCCTCATGGTCATAGGCCTTGAGCCTGATGCGGATCTTCTGTCCCGCCACGCTGTGTCCTCTTCCGTCAAGTGTTCAAACGTATTGCTAGACACACGGACAGCTGAATCACCTGCGGGAACGTGTCCCGCTTGAAGTCGATCGACGCTGTTCATGTATCAATTTGCTCCGGTCCACGCGGTCGGGCGTGTCGCGCTGGCGCTCATGCTCCGCCGTGTGTTCCGGTGGCTCCCTCGAGGGGGGCCGGGTCGATACCGTCATCGAGTGGCGGTCCGCCCCCGTGACGAGGAAACGTCACACGGGACCGCGCCGCCCGACAAGGCAACCCGACCAGTATGCACTGCTCGGGCCGCTTCTTCAAATCGAACCGATCGATCCGGTCGGTGCGATTCGCGTCACACCCCGCGGCCCGTGCGCTCTGGAAGAATGTGGGCCATGACCGAGCAGCGCGTCGCGCCGAAGCTGGGCGCGCTGATCTTGGTGGGGTCCCTGGCCGCCGGGCTCGTCGGCTGCACCGTCGAACCGGGGTCCCGGCCGGGCGGACCGTCTACCTCCGCCGCCGCATCGAAGACGCGGATGATCCCGCGTCCCGCCGCCACGGTGCGCGACGACGCCGTCCGGTACACCTATCCCGCGCCGAAGGCGGATCCGCGCCAGAACTACGGCAATCTCTACCTGCCGCGGGGCGCGCAAGCCCCGCACACGCTCCCCGTGGTGGTGCTGATCCACGGCGGCGGCTGGCGGAACCGCTCCGGCGCGGGGTACATGTCCGATGTCGCTCGGGCGCTGCAGGCCGCCGGCCTCGCGGTCTGGAACATCGAGTACCGGCGCGTGGGATCCGGCGGCGGCTGGCCCACCACCTTCACCGACGTGGGCTACGCCGTCGACCACGTGCCCGCCCTGGCCGAATCCGCGCCCGCGCTGGACCCGACGAACGTGATCCTCGTGGGGCACAGCGCCGGCGGGCAGCTCGCGGCGTGGGCGGCCTCGCGGCGCATCCTGCCGCCGGGGTCGCCCGGCGTGACCTGGCCGGTGGGCGGCGGTCCGACGGTGACCCCGCGCGCGTTCGTGTCCATGGCCGGCGTGCTCGACATGCGCACCAGCTCACGCCTCAACGATCACGTGCGCAACGCGCTCGGCGGGATGCCGGACCGGGTGCCGGAGCGGTACGCCCTGGCCAATCCGATCCAGCGGATCGACCCGACGATGCCCTCCGTCGCGATCCACGGGACCAAGGACACCGTCGTCCCGGCCGAGGAGTCCGTGTCCTTCGTCGCCGCGGCGCAGGCCCTCGGCGCGCCCTCGCTGCTGGTCGAGCTCGACGGTGCCAACCACGGCTCCCCCGTCAACGTCCGGTCGCCGTACTGGCCGCGGATCCAGGAGACGATCGTGCGGCTCGCGAACGGGGGCTTCGACGCCCTCGCCGCGAACCCGCCCCGCTGATCCGCCGGCTTCGGTCAGGCGGTGAACCAGCGGCGCGAGGACTCCGGCGCCCACAGCAGGATCGGGACCGCAATGGTGGCGACGATGCCCCAGCAGGTGATGAGAAGAAGCGCCGCGATCACCGTCGCCACGATCGGCACAGCCTTCTGCCGCTTCAGGAGCAGCAGGACGCCGCTGGCGATGGCCGCGACGGCGAGCACGATCGCCAGGATGATCCCGACCACGTAGCCCGCCATGACCCCCGTGCGGTCCAGGGCGCTCACCGAGCCCGACGAGACGACCAGGCCCGCCAGCTGGAGCAGCAGGATCCCCGCGCCCATCACGATGAGCACGATCGCCGCGGCGAGCACCGTGCCCGGACGCGTCGTGGGCGCGCCGCCGAACCCGGGCTGGCCGAAGCCCTGCTGCGGGTAGCCGGGCTGGCCGTACGGCTGCTGCGGGTAGCCGGGCTGGCCGTACGACTGCTGCGCGTAGCCGGGTTGGCCGTAGGGCTGCTGCTGCGAGTAGTCCGGCTGGCCGTAGGGCTGCTGCGGATACTCGGGCAGCCCGCCGTTCTGCTGCGGCCCCTGCGGCTGCTGCGGGCCCTGCGGATTCTGGCCGTACGGGTCGTTCGCGGTCATTGATCTCTCCCCTTCGATGATGATGCGATCACGCTACCTCCGGGCGGCTCGGCCGCGTCCCGCCCGCGAACTTACTGCGCGGTAAGATAGCCGACATGACGAACACCAACACGTTGAAGATGTGGCGCACGCTGAGCGACAAGCCGCTCGGCAAGCTGGCCTTCTCGGCCGCCGCCTCACTCAAGGCGCCCTACTTCGCGTCGGTCACCCCGTACATCTCCGAGATCGAGTACGGCCGCGCGGTCGTCCACGGCCCCAAGTGGTGGTTCGTCCAGAACCACATCGGCACCTTCCACGCCATTGCGGCGTGCAACCTGGCCGAGGTCGGCATGGGCATGGTCATGGAGGCCTCCACGCCGGGCACCCACCGCTGGCTGCCGAAGTCGATGACGGTGGACTACCTCGCCAAGGCTGAGTCCTCACTGGTCGCGACCGCGACACTGGCCGAGGAGATCGATTGGGACGCGATCACCGCCGGGCGCGATGTGGCCGTCGAGATCGCGGTCCGCGACAAGAAGGGCACCGAGGTGGTGCACGCCCGGATCACGACCTGGGTCACACCCAAGCCCTCGAACTGACCGATTTCTGCAACTCACACACCAGTAGCAACGTGAGTTAACAAGGTTCACTCGGTTTACAGGCGGTGCGGTGTGTGGCACGCTACCGTCGCACAGTCCTGCGCCCGGCCCGAGGAGAATCATGCGCCGCACCACCGTGACCACGCCCCGCTCCGCGGTCGCGTCCGTCGCCCGCAGGGCGGCCGCGACAACGGCCGTCCTGGGCACCGTCGCCGTGCTCGCGCCCGGCGCCGCGCAGGCCGAGCCGGTGACGACCATCGTGCCCGGCAGCTCCGTGCTCACGGTGTCGAAGCTCGTCGGGAACGTGGCCGACGGTCGCGGCTGCACCGTCGGGTTCATCGGGCAGCGCCCCGACGGTTCGCGGGTGGGCATCTACGCCGGCCACTGCGGCGACCAGGGCCAGCAGGTCGTGGTCGACGGTCGCATCGTCGGCGTGAACACCGCCTCGTCGGCGCCCAGCCTGACCAAGACCGATCTGTTCGTCGTGCCGGACGCCCCCGATTGGGGCGTCTTCGCCCTCGACCCGAAGCTGGCGAAGGCCGCGCCCGGCGGCCGGATCCGCCCGAGCACGGTCGGTACCGCGCGGGCCGGAGACCAGGTCTGCAGCCAGGGCATCTCGTCCGGCTGGCGCTGCGGTTCCGTGGTGAGCGTCGACGGCGGCTACATCGCCACGACGATCCCCGTGCAGGTGGGCGACAGCGGCGGGCCGCTGATCCGCACCTCCGACAACGCCGCCCTCGGCATCGCCAGTCGCGCCGCCACGTTCGACGGTCCGCTGCGCCGCAACGGTTCGCTCTTCTACGACCTGGGCTCCGCGCTCCGCGCGAGCGGCACGTCGCTCGTCGTCGGGTAGCCGCGGGGCTAACCGGCGACCGCGGATTCCGCCGGATTCAGTCGCGCCAGAGCGTGGCCGGATCGGTGGTCTCGGCCGACGGCGCCGCGGGGATGCCGGCCGGCGTGCGGGAGAACCGCGGAGCGGGCATCGGCGCCATCGCTCCCCCGACCTCCTGCAGGTTGCCGCGCGCCGCCATGTGCGGGTGCTTCGGCGCCTCCTCGAAGGTGAGGATCGGCGCGACGCAGGCATCGGAGTCGAAGAAGACCTCGGCCCATTCGTCACGGGTGCGGGTCTTCAGCGCGGCGCCGATCGCGGCGCGCAGCTCGGGCCAGCGGTTCTGATCGAGCTGGAAGGGCAGGTCGTCCTGCTTCAGGCCCAGCTTGTCCAGCAGCTCGGCGAAGAACTGCGGTTCGATCGCGCCGACGGAGACGTACTTGCCGTCGGAGGTCTCGTAGGTGTCGTAGAAGGGCGCGCCGCCGTCGAGGGTGTTCACGCCGCGCTCGTCGCTCCAGATGCCCTGGCCCCGGAAGTCCCACTGCATCTGCCCGATGAGGGAGGCACCGTCGACCATGGCGACGTCGATGACCTGCCCCTTGCCCGAGGTCTGCCGCTCGTACAGCGCGGCGAGCACGCCGAAGACCAGGAACATCGACCCGCCGGCGAAGTCGCCGACGAGGTTGAGCGGCGGCACCGGCCGCTCGCCCCGGCGGCCGATCGCGTGCAGGATCCCCGTCAGCGACAGGTAGTTCATGTCGTGGCCGGCCCGCTGCGCGAAGGGGCCGTCCTGGCCCCAGCCGGTCATCCGGGCGAAGACGATGCGGGGGTTGCGCTCGAGCACCACGTCGGGCCCGAGCCCGAGGCGCTCCATGACGCCGGGGCGGAAGCCCTCGACGATGACATCGGCGCGGTCGATGAGCTCGAGGATGGTGGCGATATCGGCCGGGTTCTTCAGGTCGGCCTCGACGATGGTGCGACCGCGCTTGACGCCCGAGGGCTTGCCGCTGATGCCGGTCACGCCGACTCCCGGACGCTGCACGGACACCACGTCGGCGCCCTGGTCCGCGAGAAGCATCGCCGCGTGCGGGGCGGGCCCGAGACCGGCGAACTCGACCACCTTCAGCCCGGCGAGCGGGCCCTGCTTCGTATCAGTCATGAATGCACGTTAACTTGCCCGTATCCTGAGCGGGTGACCTGGCTCTCGATTGACGATCCCGAAGGCCCCGGCGCCGCTGCGCGCGCGACCCTCGTCCTCGCCCACGGGGCCGGCGGCAACCGCGATCAGGCCATGCTGCGGCTGCTCGGCGTGGAGCTCGCGCAGCGCGGCGTCCGCACGGTCCGCATCGACCTCCCGTTCCGCAGGCAGCGCCCGAAGGGGCCGCCGTCACCGTCGGGCCAGGCGGCGGACCGCGCCTCCTTCGCGGAGACCGTACGGCTCCTCGACGTCGACGGTCCGCTGCTCTGGGGCGGGCACAGCTACGGCGGGCGGATGGCGTCGATGGCCGTCGGCGAGCCCGCCGACGGTGCCGAACTCCCCGACGGCCTGGTGCTGCTGTCCTATCCGCTGCACCCGCCGGGCCGCCCGGAGAAGGCGCGCACTGCGCACCTACCGGGCATCGAGATCCCGACGGTGCTCGTGCACGGCAAGCGCGATCCCTTCGCCTCTCCGGCGGAGCTGGCCGAAGCCGCGGAGCTCATCACCGGTCCGACCACGATCGTGGAAGTCGCTGCGGCGCACGACCTGGCGCCCGCGAAGTCCGGCGCCCCGGCGCGGGCCGCCGACGCGGTGATCGCGCTACTCGACGCCCTGTAGCACCGGCACCCGCCGCAGCACGCGGACCACGGGAAGGGCGTGCGCGGCGGCGAACGCAGCTGCGGAATCGCCGTCGCGCACATCGCCGTTCGCGTCTACCAGGCGGCACATCATGACGACCGGTGCGCTGCCCGCCGCCCTAGCCAGGTCCACGGCGCGTTCCCAGACCCGTTGTTGCGCCTCGTATCCGCCGTCGCTGCACCGAACCGGAATCACGTGGCCGGGTCGCACGAGATCGTCGGCGACGGTGCGCGGGTCGGCCAGCACGCGCATGGTGCGCGCCCGATCCCGGGCGGAGATCCCCGTCCCCACCCCGACCGCGTCGACCGCGACGGTGAAGGGCAGTCCGCTGTTCTCCGATGCCAGGACGCACTGGTCGGGAATCCGCAAGGCGTCCAGGAGCGCTGAGGGTGCCGCCGCATGCAGCATCCCGGACGAGTGGCGCACGGCGAAGGCGACCGTTGCCCCGGAGGCGGCGGCCGCGGGCAGCGCGAGCACGGCGCCCTCGTCGTCGACCAGGATCACGAAGGCGCCCGCGGCGAAGGCGGCGCGCGCCGCGTCATCGTCGGCGTCCTCGCCGGGGTGCGCGGATTGCGGTGTGGACAGGGGGATCACGTGGTCTTCCGTTTCGTTATCAGGTGTCGAGCCCGGCGAGCAGCGCGCGCCGACTGGCGCGAACGTGCTCGCGCATCACGTGCTCCGCGCTGTCCCCGTCCTTCGCGGTGATCAGCTCGAGCACATGGTGATGCTCGCGTCCGGACTGGTGCGGCCGGCCCGGCTGGCTCAGTGACGTGGTCACCAACCGCGAGTAGGCCAGCTGGTTCATCAGGGTGCGGTAGTGCGCCTCCAGCTTGCGGTTGTCCGCTCCCACGATGATGAGGTCGTGGAACTCCTCGACCAGCTCGGCGTAGCGCTCGCGATCATCGCTCGCCACCGCGAGATCCGCCTGCCGCAGGTTCTCCTCGAGCCGGTCCAGTTCCGGGACCCGGCCCCGCTGCGCCATGAGTCTGGCGGCGGCGCCCTCCAACAGCTCCTTCATCACGAACAGCTCCGTGATCTCGCGGCGCGACGGGGCGGTGACGAAAGTTCCCACCCTGGGCCGGATCTCGACGAGACCTTCGGTCTGCAACTGTTTGAAGGTCTCTCGCACCGGTGTGCGCGAGACGCCGAACTCCTCGGCGAGAGCGATCTCGGACAGGTTGACGCCGGGTGCGACCTCACCGTCGATGATCCGCCGGCGAACCTCGGTGATCAGTCGTCCCTGAATCGACCCCGATCCGTTCTTCTCCGCCACAGCGCTGCTCCTGCCTCGTCCACCTGCGCGCCGCCGACGCACAGCGTCACTGTGCGAGGGATTCGAGCGCGCTCCCGTCGAAGAACATACCTGCGCTATAGACCATGGGAGCGATGTCGGTGACCGTCGCGTGCACGACGCGGCAGATGAAAATCGTGTGCGTGCTGGCGTGCAGGCGTTCCCGGATCCGCGTCTCCATCTGCGCCGCGCTGCGGGCGAGCAGCGGGCTGCCGTGCGGGCCCGGCTCCCAATCGACGCCGGCGAACTTGTCGTCGGACTTCGTCGCGAACCGGGTGACCACGTCGAGCTGAGCGGTCGAGAGGATGTTGATCGCCAGGTGGTCGGTGCGGAAGAGGCAATCGTGCGTCGAGGAGGTGTGCTGCACGGCGACCATCACGGTGGGCGGGTCGAGGGAGATGCTGGAGAACGCGTTCACGGCGAGGCCGCGCGGTACTCCGTCGTCGATGGCCGTCACGACGGTGACGCCGCTGATGAATCGGCGGTTCACCTGCTTCATCATGTCCAGGTCGGGCGTGTGCACTGCGGTGCTCCTCGGTGTCGTCGTTGTGCTCATCAGTCCTGCCCTACCGTGATCACTCCGAGCGCGGTGAGCAGCGCGCGCGGATCCCAGGTGACCGATTCCTCGACGATCCGTCCGTCATCGAACCGGGCGAAGGTCGCACCGTTGACGGCCACCGCCCTGCGCGTGGCGGGAATGCCGAGGAAGGGCTCGGTGTGCGCGCCGGTGCTGTGCCACCGGATCGCGGCGCTCGATCCCTCGACGATGATCTCGTCGATGACCGTCTCGAGGTCCGGGAAGGCGGTGCGAGTGGCGACGATCGATGCCTTGAACTCGTCGCGACTGCGGACCTCGCCGCCGCTCTCGATGCGCCGGTAGTCGTCGCTGAGCAGATCGTCGAGTGCGTCGACCTCGCCGCGATCCCACGCCGCCTCCCACGCCCGCCGGATGCGTTCCTCTGCCGGCGGCTCGGCCGTGGTGCCGGCGGGCCGGGTCTCCACCGCGGCGATGGCCGCCGGCGCTCCGTCCGCTGTGCGGTGCCACAGGGGCGCAAGCCGATAGGTCGCCAGGAAGACGATGCCCGCAACGATGAAGCCCACGAAGTAGCTCAGGTCTCCCCATCCGGGGTGCGCCTTCGCCACCGGTCCCACGTAGAAGGAGAGGTTCCAGAACACCGACGAGACCGCCGCGCCGACCAGCCACGCCACGAAGCCCCATTCGAGGATGCGGCGCGAGTCGAAGAGCGCGGCGACCCCGGCGCGGCTGTGGCGCTTGTTCAGCACGTAGTCGAGCAGGAGCACGGCGCCGAACGGAGCGATCAGGTAGGCGCTGATGAAGAGGAAGGTCTTGAACTTCGCCTCGAAGTTCTCGTCCGCCCACAGGTTGACCAGGTAGGCCGCGATGCAGATCAGCACGACGGCGGAGCGGCGGCTGATCGGGATGCGCAGCGTCTGAATCGAGATGGCGCCGCCGTACACGTTGAGGAAGTTCTGCGAGAACGACGAGATCAGCACGATCAGCAGCGCCGGCACATGGAACGGGCCGGTCAGGCGATCGAGAGCCTCGATCGGAGACTCACCGGTCGCCGCGGAGCTTCCGAGCAGGGCGCCCGCGATGCCCAGCCAGGACAGGGCGATGAAATTGCCCGCGAAGGTCCACATCCCGGTGGCCCGGTTGACCGAGTCCTCGTCGGGCAGGTACCGCGAGTAGTCCGATGCGAAGGGCCACCACGCGATCAGGAACGAGAGGAAGAAGCCGGCGAACGTGATCCAGCCGCCCCACCCGCCGATCCATCCCGAGGCCTGCGTGTTGGTGGCGAATCCCCCGGTCCATCCCCGGCTCACCGACACGATGGTGATCATCAGGAAGCCGAAGAACAACACCACGGCGAGGATGCGTTCGAGGAAGTGGATCATGTTGTACCCGAACACCGCGACCACCAGCTGCAGGCTGACGATCACCAGGGTGCCGAGCCAGTAGGGGATTCCCGGCACGAGTTTCTGGAGGGCATGCCCGCCGAGGATCACCGTGACTGCGGCCCAGCCGATTCCGGCGAACACATTGATGTAGGCCACCGGAATGAAGTTCCCGAAGAAGCCGAGCGGGCCGCGCGCTTGAATCTGCTGCGGGACCCCGAGCCGACCGCCCATCCGGGACAGAACACCCATCACCACCGCGCCCACGAGCGAGCCGCACAGGATCGCGGTGACCGCCGAGGTGAGCGACAAGCCGAAGCCCGTCGCCGCGAAGCCGAGCACCATGATCGGGAAGTTCATCCCCGCGGCGAACCACACGAAGAACTGTGAAACAGGTCTTCCGTGGCGTTCGGCCGCGGGTATCTCGTCGATGCCGTAGGGCTCCACCGCTGCGATCTTGTCGCGGTACTGCAGGTCGGGGGTTTCTGTGGCCGGGGATGCCACGCGCTGACTCTCTTGCATGCAACAGAACGTAACCCCGGTCACACCGCATGTCAACGGTCAATCTTTCGCGCGCACACCACCTCTCCCCGTGCGACCGCTTCCCAAAATCTCGCACACCCTCGCTGTCCTGCATATTCCAGGCGATCATGCGGCGCGAATCGGCCGGCGCGCCATGAGCCACGACCGCTCCTATTCCACACACCCTTGACCGCGCAGCGTCGAGGCACTAGCGTCTGTTGCATGCAAGAAAGAGACTCGCCGGCTGACATCGGCCTGCGCAAGGTCGTGACCTACCGCGAAGAGGTGATCACCGAAGCAGGAGCCGCTCCGGCGCGCCCCGCCCACCAGGCCAGCGTCGCAGTGGTGCTGGCCAATCCGTGGATCGGCACGGGGCCGGCACAGGACCTCTCGGCCGAGGTTCAGCGGATCGCCCCGAAGGTGGCACGACTGGTCAGCGATCGACTCATCGCGGCGTTGGGATCGGTCGAGGCGATCGAGGCGTTCGGCAAAGCCGCGATCATCGGCCACAACGGCGAACTCGAGCACGGCAGCGCGCTGATCCACACACCGTACTTCGGAAATCTGTTGCGAGAGTTCGTCGCGGGTGAGTCGATCATCTGCTTCACCGATGCCCGCGCCGATGCCGGAACCACCGTGTCGGTACCCCTGTGGCACAAGCTGCACGCCGCCACGCGGAGCCACTACCAGTCCGTCACCGCCCGCGTGGCCGATGCACCGGGCCCCGATGAGATCGTGGTGATCGCGGCCGCATCGACCGGGCCACGACCCCATCCGCGAATCGGCGACCGCGCCACCGATCCCACTGTCACCGCCCAGAATCAGGAGAGCATCTCGTCATGAAGCTTCGCAAGATCGTCACCGTCGTCGAGGAGATCCGCACGGAAGGCGGGCGCACCGTCGAGCCCGCCGCCCGTGTCGCCGTCGTGGCAGCCGTCATCGAGAACCCCTGGGCGAAAATGAGCTTCGTTGAGGACCTGGCGCCGGGAATCGCGGCGAACGCCTCGGATCTGGGCGCCCTGCTGGCGCCGCGGGTACTCGCAGCGCTGGACGCCCCCGCCGAGGCGTACGGCAAAGCCGCGATCGTGGGCCTGGCCGGCGAGATCGAGCACGGCTCGGCGCTGATCCACACCCTTGCGTTCGGCGACCACTTCCGAGTCGCGGCGAACGCGACCACGCTGCTGCCCGCCGTCGAGAAGCGAGCGCCTGCGGGCGTCGTCTTCGACATCCCGCTCAAGCACATCACCGATGCGACGATCCGTTCGCATCATCAGAGCCTTGAGGTGCGGATCGCCGACGCGCCGCACCCGGACGAGATCGTCATCGCGCTCGCCGCCGCCGCCCAGGGGCGGCCGCAGCAGCGACTCGCCCCGCTGAGCACCGAGCAGTAGTCCGGTGGCGACGCCGACGCTCGTGCTCCTCCACGGTGTGGGGCTCGATCACACCGTGTGGGAGCCGGTGATAGCACTGCTGGGCGATCGCTTCCGCATCGTCGCGCCGGATCTGCCGGGGCACGGCGACGGTGCCACGGTGCCGGAGGGTGTCACCCTGGCGGATCTGGCGGAGACCGTCGCCGCGCGGGTTCCTCCCGGCTCGCACGTCGTGGGATTCTCGCTGGGCGCGTTGATCGCCCAGTACCTCGCCGTGCGCCGTCGTCCCCTGGTGGCGTCGTTGACCTCGGTGAGTTCGGTGTGCCGGCGCACCGAGGGCGAGCGCGCGGCGGTACTCGGCCGGCTCGCCACCGCGGAATCGGACCCGACCGCCGGCACGGCGGCCTCGCTCGAGCGTTGGTACCGGGGCACCGACGTGCCGCAGAGCCTGATCGAGGCGACGCGAAACGTCCTCGAGAACAACGACCCGGTGAGCTTCGTGCGCTGTTACCGGGTGTTCGCGACCGGCGACGCCGATGTCGGTCCGCTGCTCGGCGAGATCGCCGTCCCGGCGCTCGCCATCACCGGCGAACTCGATCCCGGCTCCACGCCGGAGATGACCTACCGTCTCGCCGAAGCCATCCCCGGCTGCAGCCCGGTGGTCGTTCCGGGCGCACGCCACATGCTGCCGGTGCAGAATCCCACGGCCCTCGTCGGCGCCTTGACCGACTTTCTCGGAAGGAACTTCCATGTCTGAGCTCCGCCGGCTCGACCACTTCATCGGTGGCGAGTACCTGGCCCCGCAGTCGGGCGCGTATTTCACCAGCACCAACCCCGCCACCGGTGCCGCCCTGTATGAGGCGGCGCGCGGTGACGCTGGAGACGTGGACGCGGCCGTGCGTTCGGCCCGCACCGCATTCGAGGACCCGCGGTGGCGCTCGTTGAGCCGTACCCGGCGCGGGCACCTGCTCCGCCGACTCGGCGATCTGGTCGCCGAGAACGCCGAGGAGCTCGCCCGCTCGGAGAGCCTGGACAACGGCAAGCTGTTGCGCGAGATGCGCGGCCAGCTCACGACGCTGCCCGAGTACTACTACTATTACGCCGGCCTCGCCGACAAGATCGAAGGCGCGGTGGTACCGGCCTCCGATACTCGCGTGCTCAACTACACCATGCGCGAACCGCTCGGCGTGGTCGGAGCGATCACCCCGTGGAACTCGCCGCTGACGCTGACCACCAGCAAGCTCGCGCCGGCGTTGTGCGCCGGAAACACCGTGGTGATCAAGCCCTCCGAGCACACCTCGGCCACCGTGCTGCGCCTCGCGGAGCTCGTGATCGAGGCCGGGTTCCCCGCAGGTGCGGTGAACGTGGTCACCGGATTCGGCGGCGAGGCGGGGCAGGCCCTCGTCGATCACCGCGACCTGGCGAAGATCTCGTTCACCGGGAGCACCGCCACGGGCTCACGCATCGCGGCCGCAGCGGCGGGCCGATTCATCGGCTCCACACTGGAACTCGGCGGCAAGTCGCCCAACATCGTCTTCGACGACGCCGACGTGGCCAACGCCGCCACGGGGGTGGTCGCCGGAATCTTCGCCGCCGCCGGCCAGACGTGCATCGCCGGTAGCCGCGTGTTCGCGCAGCGGGGCGTCTACGACGAGCTGCTCGAGCGCGTGAGCGAGCGCGCACGCAGCATTCGGATGGGCGATCCCCTCGCCGACGACACCGAGATCGGTCCCCTCGCCTTCGAGGCCCAGCGCGACAAGGTGGCCTCGTACGTCGATCTCGGCCGCAGCGAGGGGGCCCGGGTCCTGGTCGGCGGGCAGGCATCCGACGGTGGCCTCGGCGGCTACTTCTACGAGCCGACCGTGCTGGTGGACGTCAACAACGACATGCGGGTGGTGCGCGAGGAGATCTTCGGTCCCGTCGCCGCCATCATGGCCTTCGACACCGAGGACGAGGTGCTGGCGCTGGCCAACGACACCGACTACGGCCTCGCCGCCGGCGTGTGGACCACGAACCTCGCACGCGCGCATCGCATGGCGAGCCGGCTCGAGGCGGGCACGGTGTGGGTGAACACCTATCGCGCGATGTCCCCGATGTCGCCGCGGCAGGGCTTCAAGAGCAGCGGCGTGGGCGTGGAGCACGGCACGGAGACCATCAAGGAGTACACGCGCCTCAAGAGCGTCTGGATCAATACCGACGAGGGGCCCGTCCCGGACCCGTTCGTGATGCGCGGCTGACGCCGGCACATCACCCGACACCGGACGGCGCCGCGCCGCCCGCACGACACACCGAAGGAGCAGTCATGAGGTTCTCCCTCTTCGTCCACATGGAACGCTGGGACGAATCCACCACCCACCGCGAGCAGTTCGAGAACCTTGCGGAGCTGACGCTGATGGCCGAGGCCGGTGGCTTCGGCACGGTGTGGGTGGGCGAGCACCACGCCATGGAGTACACCATCTCGCCGAGCCCGCTGCCGGTGCTGGCCTACCTCGCGGCCAAGACCAGCACGATCCGCTTGGGTGCCGGGACGCTGGTCGCGCCGTTCTGGAATCCGATCCGGGCCGCAGGCGAGACCGCGCTGCTCGACGTGATCTCCAACGGCCGCATGGAGGTCGGGCTCGCGCGGGGCGCCTACCAGATCGAGTTCGACCGGCTCGTTCCCGGGCTGCAGGCCACCGACGGCGGCAAGCACCTGCGGGAGCTCGTGCCGGCCGTCCGCAAGCTCTGGCAGGGCGACTACGCGCACGACGGTGAGATCTGGCGCTTCCCCACCTCCACGAGCGTTCCCAAGCCGGTCCAGCAGCCGACGCCGCCGATGTGGGTCGCCGCTCGCGACCCCGCGTCGCACGACTTCGCCGTGGAGCAGGGCTGCAACGTGATGGTCACCCCGTTGATGAAGGGCGACGAAGAGGTCGTCGACCTCAAGCGCAAGTTCGATACCGCGGTGAGCAATCACCCGGAGATCACCACCCGCCCCGAGATCATGGTGCTACGCCACACCCACGTGCACGATGCCGACGATCCCGAGGGCTGGCGTCCCGCCGCAGAGGCCATCTCGAAGTTCTACCGCACGTTCGACGCCTGGTTCGGCAACAAGACCACGCCCGTCAACGGCTTCCTGGATCCCAGCCCCGAGTCGAAGTTCGCCGAGCGCCCCGAGTTCGCACTCGATTCGCTGCACCGCACCGCGATGATCGGCACTCCGGCCGAGGTGATCGCGCGGCTGCGCGAGTACGAGGCGCTGGGCATCGACGAGTTCAGCTTCTGGATCGACAACAGCATGACGCACGAGGCCAAGCGGGATTCCCTGCGCCGCTTCATCGACGAGGTGGTCCCGCAGTTCGCTCAGGCGAAGGCGTAGTCGGCGAGCGGGAAGCTCCGCGCGTCCCGTCGGGCACCGATCACCGAACTGGGGCGCAGGAGCGTCGCCTCGCCGTGCGGGTCGAAGTAGTAACTCCGGCTCCCCTCGCAGGATCCGAGTTGGAACACCGAGCGCCGAAGGCGCGCCGACATCGTCTCCAGGAAGCGGTCATTGGCCGCTTCGCTGATCTCGACGGTGCGCGCGCCTCGGCGCTCGAACTCGTCCAGCACGCGCCGCAGGTGGACCATCTGCGATTCGATGGTCCAGAAGTAGCTCAACCCGGTGTACGAGTAGGGGCTGTGCAAGCTGAAGAAGTTCGGGAACTTCGGCACCGCCATGCCCTCGTAGGCCTGGAACCGTCCCTCGCGCCAGAACTCACCGAGGTTGCGACCGTCGCGGCCCGTCACGTCGATCGCGGGGAAGTTCTTCTCCCACAATGAGAACCCGGTGGCCAGCACCAGCACATCCAGCTCGTGGACGGTACCGTCGGCCATCTCGATGCCGTGCGGCAGCACCCGTGCAATCGACGAGGCCTCGAGCGTGACGTTCCGCCGGGAGAAGGTCGGGAAGTACGTGTTGGAGAAGGTGGGCCGCTTGCAGCCGAAGGAGTACGACGGGGTGAGCGCCGCGCGGGTCGCCGCGTTGCGGACCTGAACGAACATGTGCGCCTTGGCCAGCATCGCAGCGACGTCGTTGAACCGGTGGCCGTACCGGTAGTTGAGGACGCCGACGGTGTTGAGCGCCTCCAGCGCCGTCGAGTTCGCCAGGCGCGCAGCACGTTGCGTGAGCGGAAGCCGCCGGAACAGCGTCTTGACGGGGCCGGGGACCGGGAAGTCGACCTTCGGCACCACCCAGATCGGCGTGCGTTGGAACACGGTCAGGTGTCCCGCGACCTTCGCGAGCTCGGGCACCAACTGCACGCCGGTCGCGCCGGTGCCGATCACCCCGATCCGGCGTCCGTCGAGCGAGAGATCGTCGTCCCATTGCGCGCTGTGCACGATCGTTCCCGCGAAGTCCTCGATCCCGTCGATCTCGGGCAGCTTGGGCTGGCTGAGGAAGCCCGTCGCCGTGATCAGGACACGCGCACGGAGCTTCTCCTCCAGTCCGCCGTCGCGGACCACGGTGACCTCCCACAGCGCCGCGTCCTCGTCCCATCGGGCGCCGCGCACGTCGACGCCGAAGCGCATCAACTCGCGCAGTCCGTACTTGTCGGCCACGTGGTTCGCGTACGCCTTCAGCTCCCCGCCGGGGGCGTACAGCCGCGACCAGTTCGGATTCGGCTCGAAGGAGTACGAGTAGGTGACCGAGGCGATGTCCACGGCCAGTCCCGGGTAGTGGTTGACGTGCCACGTTCCGCCGAGGTCGGTTTCGCGCTCGAGGATCACGATGTCCCGGGTTCCGCGACGGACCAGCTCGATCGCCGCGCCCATGCCGCCGAAGCCCGCCCCGACGATGATCACCTCGTGTGCCATGCCCGTGTCCTTCCGATGGCGCGACGTCGCCGTCCCCCGAATCTACACCGGTGTAGGACGGGGCTCGTCGGCTCGGCCGGTAATCTGGAGCGATGAGCCTGACCCCCCGATCGACGCGAAGTCAGATCGTCACCGTCGCCGAGGTGATCGACGAGACCGCGCTCGCGAAGTCCTTCGTCTTCGACACCGAGTGGGACTACCGGCCGGGGCAGTTCGTGACGGTCCGCGTCCCGTCGGAGCGGACGGGGTCCGTCGCCCGGTCCTACTCGCTGTACACCTCCCCGTTCGATGCCGGCCGGCCCGGCGTAACGGTCAAGCGCACCGTCGACGGGTACGCCTCGAACTGGCTGTGCGACAACCTGACCGTGGGCTCCGAGCTGGAGGTCCTGCCACCGTCGGGCGTGTTCGTGCCCGAGAGCCTCGACGTTCCCCTCCTGCTGCTCGCCGCGGGCAGCGGCATCACCCCGATCATGTCGATCCTGTCCGCCGCACTGACCGCCGGGACGCAGCCGATCACGCTGCTGTACGCCAACGCCGACCCGGCGGCCACGATCTTCCGCGCCGAGATCGCCCGCCTCGAGGCCGAGCACGAACGGCTCACCGTCATCTGGTGGATGGAGTCCGAGCGCGGGATCCCCGATGCCGACATGCTGGCCGCGCTGCTCACGCCGTACCACTCGCGCAACACCTATCTGTGCGGTCGCGACGAGTTCATGGCCGCGTGCAAGGAGGCGTGCCGGGTCATCGGTACCCCGCGCGGGCAGGTGCACCAGGAGATCTACGCCTCCCTCACCGGTGACGCCTTCGCCGACATCGTGCCCCACGAGGTGGCGGCCACGGCGGATTCCCCCCAGGTCACCGTCCACAATCTGGGCGCGACCTTCACCGTGCCGTGGCCGGAGGGCGAGTCGCTGGTCGACGTGCTCATCAGCAACGGCCACGACGTGCCCTACTCGTGCCAATCGGGCGAGTGCGCGACCTGCCTGTGCAAGCTGACCAAGGGCACCGTCGCCATGGCGGTGACCGATGGACTGGACCCCGACGACGCGGAGGACGGCTACATTCTGGGGTGCCAGGCGAAGCCCACGTCGCCCGAGTTGGAGGTCGAGTACTGATGCGCATCCGCGGAGCCGTGCTGGAGGAGATCGGGCGCGCGCGTCCGTACGCCGAGTCGACGCCGATCTCGGTCGGCGAGCTGGAGCTCGCGCCGCCCGGTCCGGGTGAGCTGCTGGTGCGCATCGAGGCCGCGGGGCTGTGCCACTCCGATCTATCGGTGGTCGACGGCAACCGCGTCCGGCCCGTGCCGATGCTGCTGGGCCACGAGGCGGCGGGGATCGTCGAATCCCTCGGCCCCGGAGCCGCGCCCGAGGGCCTCGCCGTGGGCGACCGCGTCGTGATGGCCTTCCTCCCCCGCTGCGGCGAGTGCGCCAATTGCCGTACCGACGGCCAACTCCCGTGCACACCGGGCAGTGTCGCCAACAATGCCGGCGAGCTGCTGGGCGGTGGCCGGCGCCTGTCCCGCGAGGGCGCCGAGGTCCACCACCACCTGGGCGTCTCCGGCTTCGCCACGCACGCCGTGGTCGACGCGCGCTCCGTGACCCGCGTGGACGCCGATGTCCCGCCGGAGATCGCCGCGGTCCTCGGCTGCGCCGTGCTCACCGGCGGCGGCGCGGTCCTCAATGCCGGAATGCCCACGGGCGGTGCCGATGTCATCGTGATCGGCCTGGGCGGGGTCGGGATGGCCGCCGTCCTCACCGCGCTGTCCCTGAAGTCCGACGGTGCCGTCGGCCGCGTGATCGGCGTCGACGCGCAGCCCGCCAAGCTCGACGCGGTGCGCGCCCTCGGAGCCGATCTCGCCTACGCCCCTGAGGAATTGGCCGCCGCGGGCGTACGCGCTCCGGTCGTCATCGAGGCCGCCGGACACCCGAGGGCCTTCGAATCCGCCGTCGCCGCGACGGCGGTCGGCGGGCGAACGGTCACCGTCGGGCTGCCCAATCCCGCTGCGCGGTCCGAGATCAGCCCCCTCGTGCTGACCGCGGAGGCCCGCACGATCATCGGCAGTTACCTCGGGTCCGCCGTGCCGCAGCGCGACATCCCGCGGTACGTCGAGCTGTGGCGCGCCGGCAAGCTCCCGGTGGAGAAGCTCATCAGCGGCGTCATCACCCTGGAGCAGATCAACGAGGGCATGGACTCCCTGGCCGACGGTGCCGCCGTCCGCCAGGTGATCCGGTTCTGACCTATGCGCCAGGTGGCGGCTTCGGCACCGGCCGGTTCGGCGGAGAAACGCGGGTGTCGAACTTCGTACTGGCCAGGCGACGCTCGGCGGTGGTGACGAGGTCGAGGATGTCGCGGGCAAGGTAGCCGGTGGTTCCGCGATCGAGGCTCTCGCGGCGGAGAACACCCGCGTCGGCGAGCTCCTCCAACGCCGGCCGAGCCGCCGCGAAGGTGATACCCAGCGCACGTTCCACGGCACGCCCGGTGAGCACCGGCGTCTCCGGCAGCAGCGCGAGAATACGGGCGACCGCGGAGTTCGCCCGCGGCTCTCCGCGGATCCCCTGGGCAGTGCGGTGCTCGACCACGCGGGTGCGCCAGTCCGCGTCGAGTTCCGCGACCTCGTGCGCGATCCGAGTCGCCTGCTCGACGGCGAGGCCCGCCACCTCGACGAACAATTCGAGCCAGGTGATCTGCCCCGCAACAGCTTTCTCCGCAGTGGGCGGACCGTCGTACCGGTAGCTCGTCAACCCCGACACATAGCGATCCCGGAAGGTGGCCAGCACCAGGCTGATCGGGAGCACCGCCTCCGGAGACAGACCGCCCCGTGCCAACACGGTATGGATCAAGGCTCGGCCGACCCGGCCGTTACCGTCCGTGAACGGATGGATCGTCTCGAACTGCGCGTGCACCAATCCCGCCTGGATAAGAACGCCGTTCCCCGCACCGCTGACGTAGCCGACCAGATCGTCCACCAGCCCTCGAACGAGCTCAGGCGGGGGCGGAACGAAGTCCGCATCCAGCGGATTCCAGTTCGATCCACCGATCCAGTTCTGGACGGTGCGGAGGCCCTGGTACCGCTCGTCAGGCAGCAGCGCGGCGTGCATGGCCTCGATGTCGGCGACGCACACACTGTCGCAGGCCACGAGGTCACGGGACGCGCGCCCCAGGATCACGATGTTGTTCGCGACCAACTGTGCCTGCTCGCTCACGCCGCGAACGTTCTCGCGCAGAGCGAGTTCTGCGATCGCGACCTGCTGCGACGACGGTGCGACCCCCTCGATCATCGAGCTCGAGATCGCCTCCGACCTTGTCAATAACCGTGAGATCGCCGACAGTCCACCCGCGCCCGCGAGCTCGCCGAGACCACGAATCGACCGCTCCACCTCGGCCGCCCGGCCCGCGAGGTCCTGCGGAATGGACATCGGACGGCCGCTCAGCGGGTCGGGTACGTACGCCCTGTACCGGCCTCCCCGACGCGTGCGCCGACTCGTGCCGGCGTTCGGATCCGGCTCCCAGTAGCGCTCGACCCATTCAGCCATCTGCACCTAACATTGAACGCAGGAGCAATCCATTCAATGATAGATCGATAAAGTATAATACTGTCCGATTCTGTTCAAGAATATTGAGGCAAGACGCCGACCGGATGCGGACCAACGACGACCGACCCGCTCGCCGACAGTGCCGGCGTCCGCCAAGTGATCCGGTTCCGACCTCACGCAGAACGACGACACCCCAGCGAGGCGCGGCCCGGCGCTCGACATATCAACCATGAACGTTCATCATTAGCCATGCTCAGCCTCCCGCCCCTGGGATGATCCCGCTACTGCTACGTACCCGGGATGCTCCCCGCGCGAGCGGGGATGGTCCCGGGCACAAGGTCGGTTCGCCATTCCTGCCGTCATCCGAGCCAGCTCGTGCAAGCATCGGCGCAGAAATTCCGAGCTGTCCGAATCTGAACGAGATTGCGGGCCTATCATTCCTCCGGCGGTGACGCCGGCCGGGGCCAGTCCAGCGGTCGCTGCTGGGCGTCGAGGCCACCGTCGGCGAAGATCACCGAGCCGACGATGTAGCGCGAGTCCGGCCCGAGCAGGAAGTCGGTGAGCGCGGCGATCTCCTCCGGGCGCCCCGCGCGGCGGGCGGGGACCAGTTCGAGGAAGGCCTTCATCGCGGCGGCGATGTCGGGGTCCGCGTCCCGGGTCATGGGGGTGTCGATCATGCCGGGGGCGATGGCGTTGAGCCGGATCCCGTCGGCGATGTACTCGGCGGCGTGCGTGCGCACGAAGTAGGCGAGCGCGGCCTTGGTCGCGGGATAGGCGAGCACCGAACCGTATTCACCGTACGAGTCGGCCAGGTCGCAGGCCTGGTGCTCGTCGCCCCGCAGGCAGGTCTCGGCCAGGTCGATCGGCCAGCCGGGTTGTGTGGTGGTCGAGTTGGAGCTGACCAGAACGGCGGATGCCGATGCGGACCGGGCCAGCAGCGGTCGCAGCCCGACCAGCAGATCGACGGCGCCGAAGTAGTTCACCGCGACGAGCGACGACCCGGCGCGGCCGGCCGAGGGCCCGAGCCCGGCGAAGGCGGCGAAACCGTCGACCGCCCCGCTGCCCACCAGCTCGCCGATCCGTGCGACCGCCTCGAACCGTCCGCCCGGCGACCCGAGGTCCGCCTCGACGTCCGCGCCCGCCCGGTCGACGCCGACCACCCCGTGCCCCGCGGCGTGCAGGCGGTCCGCGGTGGCTGCGCCGATTCCGGATGCCGAACCGGTGACAACGTACGTTCCCATACGCCCACGGTAGCGCCGCATCGGCCGATAATCCGGATGCCCCATCGATTCGTCCGGATTAGGGTGGTGGCACCCGACGAGAGGAGACGGTATGACTGCGGACGGTGTCGCCGACAAGTTCAAGGAAGCGCTGGAGAAGAAGAACGCCGCCAACCGCAAGGGGGCCGCCCATCTGGACGGCTCCGCGAAGGGTCAGGCGCCCCACGGCTCCGAGAGCCACCAGCAGCAGTTCCGCCGCAAGAGCGGATAGCAACGAGCGCCCGCGGCGGCCGTCGGGACCATCGGATAGGATTGCCATTGCACATCCAGGTCGCGCGAGGAGGCGTTCATCGACCTTCCGTTGCTCGTCCCCATTCCCTTCGGCCGCCCGCAGGCACCCGGCGCCCCCGCGCCGGAAAGCCCTGAGATCCAACAGGTCCGGGCCGTCATCGCATCGATCCTCGGTTCGTTGCGCAGTGGCCCGTACCTTCCCGAGTCGGGGCTGAACTGGGCCGTCGCCTACCTCACCCGCGGCGCCGAGCCGCTCCTCGTGGCCACCACCACCGACGCGGGTTGGCTGCCGCGCGGCACCGTCGTACCGGCCGACGTGCGGGTCCTCTGGAACGTCCCCACCGCGGCGGCGTGGGCCACCGTCGACGATCCCGTGCGCCAGCTGATCGAGTTCGCCGAGGGCGGCGACTACACGATCCGCGCCGTCGCCACCACGCACCCCAGCCGGGCGTACCACATCCCGAACGGGCCCTGGAAGCTCGTCGGACAGCGCCACCCCGGGCCCGTCCTACCGCGGCGCGCGACCCGGTTCGAGGTCGTCGCCTCCCCCGCTCGCGTCGAGCGGATCCGGTCGATGGGCCCCGAGGAGGCCGCCCGGCAGACCCGCGCGCTCCTGCGCGACCTGGAGGGGGTCACCGTCGACCCCGCGCACGCGATCGGTCTCGACGAGGCGCGCGCCGAGGCCCGGCGGTACCTGTTCGGCGGGCACCCCGTGCCCCAGGAGGTCCTCGCTCAGTTGCTCCTCGACCAGGACGCCCTCGCCGACGCGCTCAGCCTCACCCGCACGTCGCCGCGCGTGCTCACGGCCGGGGGCGAGCCGCCGGACGGTGCCGCGCTCCGCGACCGTCTCCTCGAACGCGCACTCGTCGAGGCCACGCTCTCCGCGGCGTACCACGATGTGGAGTCCGCGGTGTACGCGTGGACCTTCGCGCGCTACCTCGCCCGCTGAACCGACGTCACGGGTAGGTCTTGTACCGGTCCCAGTGCCGGTTGCACAGGTACTGCGCGGCGTAGAACACCACCTGCTGGCGCTCCCACTCCGGGTTGCCGGCCTGGCGGTACAGCGCCTGCGTCGCCGCGACGGTGCTCGCGGGGTTGCGGTCCAGGGCCGCGCAGGCCTGATACCCGAACCGGAGCATCTGCGCATCGGTGGTGCGATTGCCGAAGGGCTTGACGAAGTCGTGCATGTTGCTCGTGACCACCAGGAACCGGCCCTGATCGAGCCGTCCATCCGCGTGGGCCGGGGCCTGGACCAGAGTCGCCGCCCCCAGCGCCGCGATCCCCGCAGCCATCGCCCTCATCAGCTTCGACATCGTCCGCTCATCTCCGTCGGGGTGGGACCGCGCCCCACGTGCCGACGATTATCGCTGATCGACGTCGTCCGCGTGACGATTCGCTGACGTCCCGGCCGCGGGGCGGGCACGGGCACCGTCGGGCTGCCTATCGTGAGGCCATGACCGGATTCGACGACGCCCTGTCCGCCCTCCGCTCGCAGGCAGCCGCCGCGGGCGGCCCGATGGAGGCCTTCGCCGCGGAGCAGCGCTCCCTCGCGGAGGCCGGCCCGCCCACCGGCGTCGCGCGCCCCGGCACCCCGCTGCCCGACGGTGCCGTCCTCGATCCGCACGGATCCCCGACCACCTTGCGTGCGGTGCTCGGCGGCCGCCCCGCCGTGATCGTCTTCTACCGCGGCGCGTGGTGCCCCTACTGCAACCTCACCCTGCACACCTACCAGGCCGAGCTCGCGCCCGTCCTCGCCGCGCGAGGCGTCGAGCTCGTCGCGATCAGTCCGCAGCAGCCCGACGGTTCGCTGTCCGTCACCGAGAAGAACGAGCTCACCTTCGCGGTCCTCTCCGACCCGGGCCTCGCCATCGCCGACGCCCTCGGCATCGTCACCGCGCCCTCCGACGGTGCGCGCGAGGCGCAGCTCGGGCTCGGCCTCGACGTGGCCGCGGTGAACGCCGACGGCACCACCCGGCTCCCGTACCCGACGGTGCTCGTCGTCGACGCCGGCGGCACCATCCGCTGGATCGACGTGCACGCCGACTACACGACCCGCACCGATCCGTCGGCGATCCTGGAGGCCGTCGACGCGCTCTGATCGCGCGAACCGAGGCCCGGACATGCGAAACGGCGCCCCTCCCCGAAGGGAGAGGCGCCGTTTCAGCTGCGACCGAAGATCAGGCGATGATCTTGGTGACGCGGCCGGCACCGACGGTGCGGCCACCCTCGCGGATCGCGAAGCGCAGGCCCTCGTCCATGGCGACCGGCTGGATGAGCTTGACGCTCATCTCGGTGTTGTCGCCGGGCATGACCATCTCGGTGCCCTCGGGGAGGGTCACGACGCCGGTCACGTCCGTGGTACGGAAGTAGAACTGCGGACGGTAGTTGTTGAAGAACGGGGTGTGGCGGCCGCCCTCGTCCTTCGACAGGATGTACGCCTGGCCCTCGAACTCCGTGTGGGGAGTGGTGGTGCCCGGCTTCACGACGACCTGGCCGCGCTCGACGTCCTCACGCTTGAGGCCACGAACGAGGAGGCCGACGTTGTCGCCCGCCTGGCCCGAGTCGAGCAGCTTGCGGAACATCTCGATGCCCGTGACGGTGGTCTTGGTCGACTTCTCACGGATGCCGACGATCTCCACCTCCTCGTTGACGTTGATGATGCCGCGCTCGACGCGACCGGTGACGACGGTGCCACGACCGGTGATCGTGAAGACATCCTCGACCGGCATCAGGAAGGGCTTGTCGGTCTCGCGCTCGGGATCCGGGATCGCGGTGTCGACGGCGTTCATGAGCTCGAGGATCGACTCGGTCCACTTGGGATCGCCCTGCAGGGCCTGGTAGCCCGACACGCGGACGACGGGGGCGTCCTCGTCGAACTCCTGCGACCCGAGCAGCTCGCGGACCTCCATCTCGACGAGCTCGAGGATCTCCTCGTCGTCGACCATGTCGCACTTGTTCAGGGCGACGAGGATGTAGGGCACGCCGACCTGGCGGGCGAGCAGCACGTGCTCACGCGTCTGGGGCATCGGGCCGTCGGTGGCGGCCACGACCAGGATCGCGCCGTCCATCTGGGCGGCACCGGTGATCATGTTCTTGATGTAGTCGGCGTGACCCGGCGCGTCGACGTGAGCGTAGTGACGCTTCTCCGTCTGGTACTCGACGTGGGAGATGTTGATCGTGATACCACGAGCCTTCTCCTCCGGCGCCTTGTCGATCTGATCGAAGGCCGAGGCCTCGTTCAGGTCCGGGTACTTCTCGGCCAGAACCTTGGTGATGGCAGCCGTCAGGGTGGTCTTGCCGTGGTCGACGTGACCGATGGTGCCGATGTTCACGTGCGGCTTCGTCCGCTCGAACTTCGCCTTCGCCACTTGATGTCCTCCTGGACGTAGGTGCTTGCAAGGCCGGGTGCCCAGCAAGCGAGTGTGATTACTTCAGTTGTTCTCGACGCCACGGCCGGGGCCGTGAGTCTGACGCCGCGGCGGGAGCCGGGAAGCGCCACGCTCCGGAGAGCGGGGAGAATTACTCCCCGTTCACCTTCGCGATGATCTCCTTCGACACGTTCGCCGGAACCTCGGCGTACGAATCGAAGACCATGGAGTAGTTCGCCCGGCCCTGGGTCTTCGACCGGAGGTCGCCGATGTAGCCGAACATCTCCGACAGCGGGACCTGCGCCTTGACGACGCGGGCACCACTGCGTTCCTCCATGGCCTGGATCTGGCCACGGCGGGAGTTGAGGTCGCCGATCACTTCACCCATGTAGTCCTCGGGGGTCGTGACCTCGACAGCCATGATGGGCTCGAGGATGACGGGGCCGGCCTTGCGGGCGGCCTCCTTGAACGCCTGCGCGCCGGCGATCTTGAACGCCATCTCGGAGGAGTCCACGTCGTGGTACGCACCGTCGAGCAGCGAGACCTTGACGTTCACCATCGGGTAGCCCGCGAGCACGCCGTACTGCATCGCGTCCTGCGCGCCGGCGTCGACCGAAGGGATGTACTCCTTCGGGACGCGGCCACCGGTCACGGCGTTGACGAACTCGTAGGTGACGCCGTCCTCGGCGTCCTCCAGCGGCTCCAGCTTGATGATGACGCGCGCGAACTGGCCCGAGCCACCCGTCTGCTTCTTGTGGGTGTACTCGTGCTTGTCGACCGACTTGCGGATCGTCTCGCGGTACGCCACCTGCGGCTTGCCGACGTTGGCCTCGACCTTGAACTCGCGACGCATGCGGTCGACGAGGATGTCGAGGTGCAGCTCGCCCATGCCGCCGATGACGGTCTGGCCGGTCTGATCGTCGAGCTCGACGGAGAAGGTGGGGTCCTCCTCGGCGAGCTTCTGGATCGCGACGCCCAGCTTCTCCTGGTCGGACTTGGTCTTCGGCTCGATCGAGACGTTGATGACCGGGTCCGGGAAGGTCATGGACTCGAGGACGATCGGGTTCGCCGGATCGCAGAGCGTGTCACCGGTCGTGGTGTTCTTCAGACCGATCATCGCGTAGATGTGACCAGCGGTCGCATCCTCGACGGGCATCTCCTTGTTGGCGTGCATCTGGAAGAGCTTGCCGATGCGCTCCTTGTTGCCCTTCGTGGCGTTGAGCACGCCGGTGCCCGAGTCGATGTGACCCGAGTACACGCGGACGAAGGTCAGCTTGCCGAAGAACGGGTGCGCGGCGATCTTGAACGCCAGGGCCGAGAAGGGCTCGTCCTTGCTGGGCTTGCGCGAGAGGATCTTCTCCTCGTCGCCCACGGCGTGGCCCTCGATGGAGGGCACGTCGAGCGGGCTGGGGAGGTAATCGATCACGGCGTCGAGCATGGGCTGCACGCCCTTGTTCTTGAACGCCGAACCGCACAGCACCGGGTACAGCTGACGCGAGACGGTCAGCTTGCGGATGGCGCCCTTGATCTCCTCGATCGAGAGCTCCTCGCCGGCGAAGTACTTCTCCATCAGAGCCTCGTCGGACTCGGCGACGGTCTCGAGCAGCTTCTCGCGGTACTCGGCGGCCTTGTCGACCAGGTCGGCCGGGATCTCCTCGACCGTCGGCTCGGCACCGGTCTCGACGACGCCGCGCCAGGTGATGGCCTTCTGCTCGATCAGGTCGACGACGCCGTCGAAGGCATCCTCGGCGCCGATCGGCAGCTGCAGCACCAGAGGCTTCGCGCCGAGGCGCTCCTCGATGGTGCGCACGGTGAAGTAGAAGTCGGCACCCAGCTTGTCCATCTTGTTGACGAAGCAGATACGCGGGACGTCGTACTTCTCGGCCTGGCGCCAGACCTGCTCCGACTGGGGCTCGACGCCCTCCTTGCCGTCGAAGACGGCCACGGCACCGTCGAGCACGCGGAGCGAGCGCTCCACCTCGACGGTGAAGTCGACGTGTCCGGGGGTGTCGATGATGTTGATCTGGTTGCCGTTCCAGAAGCAGGTCACGGCGGCGGAGGTGATGGTGATACCACGCTCCTTCTCCTGCTCCATCCAGTCGGTGGTCGAGGCACCGTCGTGGGTCTCACCGATCTTGTAGTTCACACCGGTGTAGAACAGGATGCGCTCGGTGGTGGTGGTCTTACCGGCATCGATATGCGCCATGATGCCGATGTTGCGGACCTTCGTGAGGTCGGTAAGCACTTCCTGTGCCACGGTGGTAAGCCTCGTTCTCGTTAAAGGATGGTTGGAACTCCGGTGACCCGGGCCGGCCGTCGTGGGACGGCCGGCCCGGGATCAGATCACCAGCGGTAGTGCGCGAACGCCCGGTTGGCCTCGGCCATCTTGTGGGTGTCCTCGCGACGCTTCACCGAAGCGCCCAGGCCGTTGCTCGCGTCGAGGATCTCGTTGGCGAGCCGCTCGATCATGGTCTTCTCGCGACGCTGCCGCGTGAAGGTCACCAGCCAGCGCAGCGCGAGGGTGTTGGCGCGACCGGCCTTCACCTCGATCGGCACCTGGTAGGTGGCGCCACCGACGCGGCGGCTCTTGACCTCGAGCGACGGGCGCACGTTGTCGAGCGCCTTCTTCAGCGTGAGAACCGGATCGGTGCCGGTCTTCTCACGGGTCGCCTCGAGGGCGCCGTAGACGATGCGCTCGGCGGTGGACTTCTTGCCGTCCAGGAGCACCTTGTTCACGAGCTGCGTCACGACCTGCGAGCCGTAGACGGGGTCATTGACGACGGGGCGCTTGGGCGCCGGTCCCTTACGAGGCATCAGCCCTTCTCCTTCTTCGCGCCGTAGCGGCTCCGCGCCTGCTTGCGGTTCTTGACACCCTGGGTGTCGAGCGAGCCGCGAATGATCTTGTACCGGACACCCGGGAGGTCCTTCACACGACCGCCGCGGACGAGCACCATCGAGTGCTCCTGGAGGTTGTGGCCCTCACCGGGGATGTACGCGGTGACCTCGACCGAGCTGGTCAGGCGGACGCGGGCGACCTTACGAAGCGCCGAGTTCGGCTTCTTCGGGGTCGTGGTGTAGACGCGGGTGCAGACGCCGCGACGCTGCGGCGAGCCCTTGAGGGCGGCCACCTTCGTCTTGGACGCCTTGTCCCGGCGGCCCTTACGGACCAGCTGGTTGATAGTCGGCATAGAAGCGCTGTTTCCTTCGTTTTCGGCTGTCGCCGGCCGTGCGGCCGGCTTGTTCCTGTTGCTGCGGTTGTAGCTCCGGGCAAGCGCCTCATCCATCCGGGGATGGAGGGCGACTTCCGCAACGCGGCCCCACCGGCTTCCGCGGCCCATGCCGTTTCCACTGGTCAGTCCCGTCTCCGGGAAGTAGCTACCCGCCTCGCACGTACCCCGAGGTCGGGCGTGTCGCGCACCTGTGAGCGGTTCCGGTCACCCGGCCTACGCACAGACACGTGAGATCGTCCTGACGTTCGTCAGGCACGGCTCCCCAGCTTACCGTGCTGAACTCACCATGGTCAAAAGCGTTGCTCTCACCACGCCCGGTAGTCCCGGACCGACACTCGCGGGCCCCGTCGTTCGCGGTCCACGCCGGCGCGGACGAGCAGCCTGATCACCCGGCCGCGCTGCCCTCGATAGGGCTCGAGGACCTCGAGCATTCCGGCATCGTCCAACGCCTCGCCCGCCAGGCCTATTCCCACGATCCGCGGCAGGTGGTAGTCGCCGACCGGAACGGCGTCGGGGTCGCCGCAGGCCCGCCCGAGCAGTTCACCGACGGTCCATGGGCCGATGCCCGGCAGAGCCCCGAGCCGCTCCGGGCGGTGCTCGACCGCGACGGCGCTCGCACCGACGATCGTCCGCATCCGCACCGGTTCGACGCCGGCCCGGTGCCACTCCCAGTCGCCGATCGCGGCCCACCCCTCCCGGGGCGGCGGAACCCGCAGGTCGGGGCGGCCGTCCGGCCCCGGGGCGACGGTGCCGTGTCGCCGAAGCAGGTAGCGCCACGCCCGGAACGCCTCGGCGCCGACGACCTTCTGCTCGAGAACGGTGGGGACCAGGGTCTCCCACACACGGTTCGACCGGGTCAGGCGGAGCCCCGGCGACGCCGCGACCGCCCGCTCGAGGACCTCGTGGCGCGGCACCAGTGCGGACGGGTCGTCGTGCGCGCCGGTCATCGCGGGCGCGTTCTCCAACAGCCACGGCGCCCCGCTCCCCCACGCCTGCGCCGTGACGACACCGCCGGACAGGTGCAGCCGGAGCGTGCCCGGGCCGTCGGGCGTGTGCACGGCGCGCCACAGCGCACCGTCGGACGTGCGGGCGTAGGCCGGATCCCCCGCGCCGCGACGGAGCACGCCGACCGTGCCGTGCAGGTCGAGGACGTGCCCCGGTGCCCATGAGCGTTCTGCCGTCACCCGGGCGAGGCTACGCCGCCCGGTGCCGGTACGTCGCCTCGTACACCGACGTGCGGCGACGGTGCTCCGCGAGCTGCCGTCCGCTCTCGGTGTGCGCGTCGATGCCGTTGTCGGCGAGGAGTTCCTGCAAGTAGATGCTGCGCAGGCCGCAGATGAAGACGATGGCCGGCAGCGCCATCATGGCGATGAGCGTGATCTTGACCCACAGCGGCATGGGCAGGAGCAGCGCGACGGCGAGGAAGGGCACGAACATGAGCGCCCCGCGGGTGAAATAGCGGCGGTTGTGGCCGGGACCGGTGGCGTCCCGGATCACCCAGTCGTTCATGGACTCGGGCAGGCGCATGCCGAGGAGGTACTTCACCCGCTCGATGAGGTTCGGTGTGGTTCGAGTCGTGGACATACCCCCAGGATACGCCGTTGTGATATAGCTCACAATCGCCTCGGAATCGTTCACCTGGCGGAGCTACGCCGGTATGCAAGTGCGCCGAGTCCGGCGAACACCGCGAACCACACGATCATGTTCACCACCGCCACCACCGGCGAGACCTGCACGCCCGAGAACTGCAGGCCGCCGGTGATCGGGTACCGCGCGAGCGTCGCGACCCCGTACATCGGCGTGAACTGGGCAGCCGTCAGCGCCCAGCCCGAGAGCGGGAGGAAGACATTGCCCGCAAAGGCCAGCACCGTCAGCAACAATCCCGGCACGTGCATCACGATCTCGGGCCGCAGCGCGAGGCCCAGCGCCAGCCCGAGGGCGCCGAACACGGCGGAGCCCAGCCAGGCGACGAATAGAGCGAGCGCGAAGGCACCGGTCTCCACCTGCGCGCCGGTCGCGAGCGCCAGCGCCGCGATCACGATCACCGGCACCGCGGCGACGGTGAGAGCCCCGATCACCTTCGACGCGAGGTAGCCCGCGGGCCGCAGCGGCGTCAGCTGCACCGTGCGCACCCAGCCCGTCGACCTCTCGACCGCGACCTGCGCCGCGGTCGTGGTGGCGGCCGAAGCGGCACCGTAGAGCGCGAGCCCCACCGCCATCCAGGACGCGAAGTCGCCGTGGGCGAACCGCACGTCGACCCCCCTCTGCCGGAACAGAGCCAGGTACAGGATCACCGGTAGCACCGTCGTGATGATCAGGGTCTGGCGGTTGCGCAGCTGTCGCCGGATGTCGAGCGCGAGGAAGCGGGGAGTGAGTCCCGCGATGGTGGTGGTCATCGTGCGTTCTCCAACGCGTGCTCCGCGGTGAGGGCGACGAACGCGTCCTCGAGCCCGTGCGTGGTGGCCTCGACATCGCGCGCGTCGGTACGGGTGAGCAGGAAGCGCAGGGCCTCGTCGGAGGCCTCCGCATCGGCGGCGAAGACGGTGCGCGCGCCCCGCACCTCGGCGACCCGGACGCCGGGAACGGCGGCGACGAGGGCGGAGGCACCGTCGGACCCGACGACGGCGGAGAGCTGCCGTCCGGTGGCGACGGCCCGGACCTCCGCGGTCGGGCCGTCGGCGACGATCGCGCCGCGCGCGATCATGACGACGCGGTCGGCGAACTGGTCCGCCTCCTCCAGGTAGTGCGTCGCGAACAGGACCGTCGCGCCGCGACCGGCGTCCGCGCGGACCGACGCCCAGAAGCGGCGGCGGGCGTCGACGTCCATGCCCGCGGTGGGCTCGTCGAGGATCAGCAGGTCCGGCTCCGCGAGCAGTGCGAGCGCGAACCGCAGGGCCTGCTGCTGGCCGCCGGAGCACTGTCCGACCCGGCGCGTGCGGATCCCGTCGATCCCCGCGCGGGCGATCGCGGCGCGGGGATCCGAGCCGGGATGCAGTGCCGCCACCAGGTCGACGGTGTCCTGCACCGTCAGGGTGGGCAGCAGACCGCCCGATTGCTGGACCGCGGCCACGCGGCCCTGCGCGACGGCGTCCCCGGGCGGTCCGCCGAAGACGGTGACCGCGCCCGCGTCGGGCGGGATCAGGCCGAGGACCATGTCGATGGTGGTGCTCTTGCCGGCGCCGTTCGGGCCCAGGAAGGCGACGACCTCACCGGGCTCGATCGTCAGGTCGAGGGAGTCGACCGCGGTCACGACACCGCCGTCGGCCGCGGGATAGGTCTTGATCAGGGATCGGAGTTCGAGTGCCGTGGGCATGTCGTCCACGCTGCCCGGCGGCGACCGTGGACGGATCCACCCGCGGGTGGAGGCCCGGGTGGAGTGTGCGCGAATCAGCCCGCGGCCGCGGCGCGCGCCGCGATGCGCGCCTGGACCTCCGGACGACGCAGGGGCGGCACCGTCTTGGGCGGCTGCCGGCGCGCGGGCAGCGCGTCGAGCAGTTCCTCCGTGGCGGCGGTGACCTTGGCGACGGCGAGCTCGAAGGCCTCGCGATTGGCGTCGCTCAGCTTCTGGATGCCCGAGACCTTGCGCACGTACTGGCGTGCGGCGGCCTCGATCTCGTCGTCGGTGGCCGCGGGCTCGAGCCCGCGCAGTTCAGTGATGTTGCGGCACATGCATCCACGCTACGTTCGGATCCGCCGGAGCGGAACCCCTCCGATCCGGTCGGGCCGGGGCTACACGAGCGCCGCGACCTCGTCCGCACAGCCCCAGCTCAACGTGACCCCGGCACCGCCGTGGCCGTAGCAGTGCACGACGTCCCCCTCGCGCTCGAGGCGCACCGTCGGGCGGGAGGGCCGCAGCCCGACGTTGTGGCCGAGCACCCGCGCATCGCGCAGTTCCGGGACGAGGTCCCGGGCGCGGGCCAGGATCGCCTCCGCCGTCGCGGGGTCGACGGTGAGCTCCTCCGCGCCGTGGTCCTCGGTGCCGCCGACCACGATGTCGCGCGAGCGCGGCACCACGTACGTGGTCACGCCCAGGTCCAGGGCGGAGTCGTCGATCCACCAGCGGTCGACGCCCACCTGCTCGAGGTAGACGACCTGCCCGCGGACCGGCTCCATCGACGCGTCGCCGACCAGCTCGCGCGCGCCGAGCCCGGTCGCGTTGACGACGAGTCCGTCCAGCTCGTCGAGGGACCGCACGTCCCGCTGTTCGACGGTGCCGCCCAGCTCCCGCACGCGCCCCACGAGCCACGGCAGGTAGACGGGCATCTCGATCACCGGCGAGACGAAGCTCCAGCCCTCTGCGTACCCGGGGCGCGGCCGCAGGACCCGCTCGACCGACGGCACCGCGGAGGTCCACCAGGGCTCGGGAACGGGCTCGCGGAAGATCTCCGTGCCGGGGGTCATGACGACGCCGTCGACGCCCCGGGCCGCGAGGTCCGTGAACGCGGTGAGCGCGGTCGCCGACCAGCCGCCGACCCGGTCGCGGGGCTCGGCGAGGTACGGGTACCAGACCGCGGCGGCCACGGCCGAGGTCACCGTGTCGACGCCGCCCGTTCGCTCCGCCGCCGGCTCCGACGGCGCCGACGGCGCGAGCGCCCGCCCGTACACGCGCACGCGGTGCCCCGCCTCCAGCAGGCGCACCGCGCACGACAGACCGATCACACCCGCACCGACGATCGTCACCTCAGTCACACGATCAGTGTGGCAGGACTAGGGTCGGGCGCGTGATCAAGCCAGCCGCGACCCCGTCGGACTACGAATTCCTGCAGGCCGCCCCGCCCGGCCCGTCCTTCGAGCGGACGTGGCCGGTGCGCACGGGCGATGTGGACCCCGAGCGGCGGGTCCGGCTCGACGGGATCGCGCGCTACCTGCAGGACATGGCGAACGACGAGATGTTCCACCGCGGTTTCGACGCGACCGACCCGTACTGGCTGGTGCGCCGGTCGATCATCGACGTGCTCGAGCCGCTGCACTGGCCCTCGGACGTGACCCTGCTGCGCTGGTGCGAGTCGACCAGCTCGCGGTGGTGCAACATGCGGATCACGGTGCGCGGCAGCGCCGGCGGCCACGTCGAGACGGAGGCCTTCTGGATCCGGTTCAGCGCGGAGTCCGGCATGCCGACGCACATCTCCGACGGCGGCATGGAGTACCTGCAGCAGCACGTGACCGAGACGCGGCTGCGCTGGAAGGCGCTCAACACCACGGCGCCGCCGGAGCCCTCGCCCGCCGACTACACGGTGCGGCTGCGGGCCACGGATTTCGACCCGTACCAGCACCTCAACAACGCCGCCTACCTGCAGCTGGTCGAGGACGACCTGAACGGCGACCCGCTGTTCGCCGCCCCGCACCGGGCGGTCATCGAGTACCTCGCGCCCATCCCCTTGGGCTCGAGCGTGCAGGTGCGGTCGATCCGCGACGAGGCGGGCTACCGGCAGTGGCTCCACCTCCTGGACTCCGACGGTGCGCCCGCCGCCAAGCCCGCCTCGGCGGTCTCGGTGATCGCACTGCCGGGCGCGCCCTTCGACGCGCCCGCCCCGTGGCCGCCGGAGCAGGTCGAGCGCATCGAGTGGAAGAGCTGACCGACCCCGCCTACACTTCCGGTTAGATAAGTTCTTCTAACCAAAGGATCTCGCCGGTGGCCTACAAGTGGATCGCCCTGTCCAACACCACGTTGGGCATGCTGATCGCCACGATCAACAGCTCGATCGTCCTCATCGCACTGCCGGACATCTTCAAGGGTATCCACCTCAACCCGCTCGAGCCGGGCAACACGAGCTACCTGCTGTGGATGATGATGGGCTTCCTCGTGGTCACCGCGGTGCTCGTGGTCGCGTTCGGCCGGCTCGGCGACATGTTCGGCCGGGCCCGCATGTACAACATGGGCTTCCTGATCTTCTCGGTGTCGTCGATCTTCCTGGCGGTCACGTGGTTCGACGGGCACGCCGCGGCACTGTGGCTCATCGGCTGGCGCGTCGTGCAGGGCATCGGCGGCGCCTTCCTCATGGCGAACAGCTCGGCGATCCTCACCGACGCCTTCCCGCCCGACCAGCGCGGCCTCGCGCTGGGCATCAACAGCGTCGCCGCGATCGCCGGTTCCTTCCTCGGCCTGATCATCGGCGGCGTTCTCGCGCCGGTGAACTGGCATCTGATCTTCCTGGTCTCGGTGCCCTTCGGGGTGCTCGGCACCGTCTGGGCGTACCTCAAGCTCGAGGACCGAGGGGCCCGCGTGCCGGCGACCATGGATTGGTGGGGCAACCTGACCTTCGCGATCGGCCTCATCGCCGTACTGGTCGGCATCACCTACGGCATCCAGCCGTACGGCGGGCACGCGATGGGCTGGACCTCCCCGTTCGTGCTGTCCTGCCTCCTCGGCGGACTGGCGGTGCTGGCGGTGTTCTGTCTGATCGAGCTGCGGGCGCCCTCGCCGCTGTTCGACCTGCACCTGTTCCGCAACCGGGCCTTCGTGTGGGGCAATGTCGCGAACCTCTGCGGTTCGCTGGGGCGCGGCGGCCTGCAGTTCATGCTCATCATCTGGCTGCAGGGGATCTGGCTGCCGCAGCACGGCTACGACTACACGCAGACCCCACTCTGGGCGGGCATCTACATGGTGCCGATGACCGTCGGATTCCTGCTCTCCGCACCGATCTCGGGCGCCCTGTCGGATCGGATCGGCGGCCGCGCACTGAGTTCCGCCGGCCTGATCATCACCGCACTGACCTTCCTCGCCCTGATCGCCCTGCCCGTCGACTTCGCCTACTGGGCGTTCGCCCTGATCCTGTTCGTCAACGGTGTCGGCATGGGCATGTTCGGATCCCCCAACCGCGCCGTGGTGATGAACTCGCTGCCCGCCACGTCGCGCGGGTCGGGCTCGGGAATGATGACGACCTTCCAGAACTCCGCGATGGTGCTCTCGATCGGCCTGTTCTTCTCGCTGATGATCGCCGGCCTGTCGAGCTCCCTTCCGGGCGCCATGTCGACGGGGCTGCAGGCGAACGGCGTTCCCGCCCAGTACGCCTCGGAGATCGCGGCGCTCCCGCCGGTGGCGGTGCTGTTCGCGGCCTTCCTCGGCTACAACCCCGTCCGGGAGCTCCTCGGCCCGCACCTGTCGCAGCTGCACCTCACCGCCGAGCAGTCCCAGCACCTCACGGGCCTGCAGTTCTTCCCGCACCTGATCTCCGAGCCCTTCCGCTCGGGGCTGGAGCTCGCGTTCGGCTTCGCCGCGGTGGTGTGCCTCCTCGGCGCGGTCGCCTCCCTGCTCACGGGGAAGGGCGACGGTGCGCCCGTCGACATCGAGATCCTCGAGGCGGAGGCCGACGAGGTGGAGACGGCCGCCCGGTACTGACCCGGGTCGGCCGGACCGCGGCTACTCCGACTTGACCAGCCGCACCGCGATGTTCTTCATCAGCGGCTGGTCCGACTGGGTGCTGTAGTCGGCGATGCCGATCAATGCGTTCATCTCCGGCATGTACCCCGCCGCGGATCCCACGGGCAGGTCGTAGCGCAGTGCCCGGAACCGGCGCAGCGTGCGCTCCGAGCCGTCGCGCGAGGTGGAGGTGATGTCCACGAGGTCGCCCTCGGCGAGGCCGCGCGCGGCCATGTCGGCCTCGTTGAGGAAGATCAGCTCGCGGAGGTTCTTGATGCCGCGGTACCGATCGTTGGCCGAGTAGATCGTGGTGTTCCACTGATCGTGCGAGCGCATGGTGCCGAGGATGAGCACGTCCGCGTCCGCGGGGATCACGTTCGGCATCGGGGCCAGCGAGAAGTTCGCCCGGCCCGACGGCGTGCGGAAGTCCCGTTGGCGCGCGGGCTGCGGGATGCGGAACCCACCCGGGTTTTTGAGCAGCTCGTTGAAGCCCTCGAAGCCGGGGAGCACCTTCGCCATCACGTCGCGAATGCGGTCGTAGTCGTCGACATAGGACTGCCACGGCGTGCGGCTCTCCGGGAGCGTCGCCATCGCGATGCCGGCGATGATCGCGGGCTCGGAACGCAGGTTCGGCGACGCGGGGCGCCGCTTGCCGCGCGAGATGTGGACCATGCTCATCGCGTCCTCGACGGTCTGCCCCTGCAAACCGGCGATCTGCTCGTCCTTCTCCGTGCGACCGAGGCAGGGCAGGATCACCGCCTGCCGCCCGTGCACCAGGTGGCTGCGGTTGAGCTTGGTGCTCACCTGCACGGTGAGCTCGGTCTTGCGGAGGCCGGCCGCGGTGTACGCGGTGTCGGGCGCGGCGAGCACGAAGTTGCCGCCCATCCCGACGAAGACCTTCACCCGGCCGTCGTTCATCGCCTCCACGGATTTGACGGTGTCGAGCCCGCCGACGCGCGGGGAGACGATGCCGCACACCTCGTCGAGCTTGTCGATCCACGGCGGCGGACGGTGATCGATGCCGCAGGTGCGGTTTCCCTGCACGTTGCTGTGTCCGCGGATCGGCGACGGGCCGGCGCCGGGGCGACCGATGTTGCCCCGCAGCAGAAGCAGGTTCGTGATCTCGCGGACCGTGTCGACGCCGTGCTCGTGCTGGGTGATGCCGAGGCACCACGCGATGATGGTCCTGCCCGAGTCGAGGTACACCTGGCCGGCCCGCCGGATCTCCGACTCGGGAAGCCCCGCCTGCGTGGTGATCTCGTCCCAGCTCGTGGCCGCGACGAGGTCGCGGTAGGCCTCGAACTCGGCGGTGTAATCGGCGAGGAAGTCGTGATCGAGCACGGTCGGATCGCTCTCGGCCGCCTCGAAGACGACCTTCGCCATGCCCCGCATGAGGGCCAGATCGCCGCCGGGGCGCACCTGAATGTTCATGTCCGAGACGGACGTCGCCTTGAACAGCGCCATGTCGATCATCTCGTGCGGCACGATCGTCTTCGTCGCGCCGGCCTCGACCAGCGGGTTGATGTGCACCACCTGCGCGCCGCGCCGCGTGGCGTCGGCCAGGGCGGTCAGCATCCGCGGCGCGTTGGACGCCGCGTTGACGCCCATGACGAACAGGGCGTCCGCCTCCTCCCAGTCGTCGAGGTCGCAGGTGCCCTTGCCGGTGCCGATCGACGCCGTCAGCGCCCGCCCCGACGCCTCGTGGCACATGTTCGAGCAGTCGGGCAGGTTGTTGGTGCCGAACTCTCGGGCCATCAGCTGATAGAGGAAGGTGGCCTCGTTGCTCAGCCGCCCGGAGGTGTAGAAGGACGCCTCGTTCGGGCTCGCCAGGCCCCGCAGCTCCCCGCCGATCAGGGCGAACGCGTCGTCCCAGCTGATCGGCACGTAGTGGTCGGTGGCCTCGTCGTAGACCATCGGCTCGGTCAGGCGCCCCTGGTCCTCGAGGTCGAAGTCGGTCCAATCGGCGAGCTCGGTCACGGAGTGCGCGGCGAAGAACTCGCGCCCCACCCGCTTGGGGGTCATCTCCCAGGTGACGTGTTTGACGCCGTTCTCGCAGAAGTCCAGCGTGAGCTTCTTGTCGTCCGGCCACGCGCAGCCGGGGCAATCGAACCCGGTGGGATGGTTCATGACGAACATCGAGTGGGTGCCGCGGATCAGCTCGCGCTGCTTCAAGAGGATGGCGCCCACGGACTTCGCGGCGCCCCAGGCCGCGGCCGCGTGGTGGTACGGCGAGCTGGACCAGGCACCGTCGGTCGCGGGCCCGAAGCCGCCCTGACGGGGAACGTCGGGCAGGAGGCCCGGCACGCGGGCCGGAGTCTGGGGCTGATTGTCCGTGGTCATGTCCTGACTTCCTGACGTACTCGCTGGGGCTGGGAGTAGATGTTCATGTGGTCGCCGCGGACGAACCCGAGGAGGGTGAGGCCGGCCTCGTCGGCGAGCTCGACCGCGAGGGACGACGGCGCCGAGACCGCGGACAGCACCGGAACGCCCGCCATGACGGCCTTCTGGACCAGCTCGAAGCTGGCGCGCCCCGACACCTGGAGGACCACTCCCCGCAGCGGCAGTCGGTCCTGCAGGAGCGCCCAGCCGATCACCTTGTCGACGGCGTTGTGCCGGCCCACGTCCTCGCGCAGCACGAGCAGCTCGCCGCTCGCGACATCGAACAGGCCGGCCGCGTGCAGGCCGCCCGTCTTGTCGAACACGGCCTGCTCCGCGCGCAGTCGGTCCGGCAGGGCCACCACCTGTTCGGGTTCGACGGTGACCGGGTCCGTCCGAACGTCGAACCGGGACACCGTGCGCACCGCGTCGATGCTCGCCTTACCGCACATCCCGCACGAACTGGTGGTGTAGAAGTTGCGAGTCACGTCCGGCGCCGGCGGGGCGACGCCCACCGCGAGCGCGATGTCGAGCACGTTGTACTCGTTGATCTCGCCGCCCGTGCCGGGACCACCGCAGTGGATCGCGGAGCGGATGTCCTCGGCGGCGCCGATCACGCCCTCGGAGACGAGGAAACCGGCCGCGAGCTCGACATCGTGCCCGGGCGTGCGCATGGTCACGACGAGGGGCCTTCCCGCAACGCGGATCTCGAGCGGTTCCTCGACGGCGAGCGAATCGATGCGCCGTACCGGTTCCGCGCCGAGCGCGGCCCGTATCACCGCCCGACGCACCGTGATCCGACCCATGTCCCTGACGCTACACCCGCCGCCGGACGGGTGACACGGCATCGTCGAGCGCGCGATTCAGGCCCGGCCGTCGGCGTCGTCGGCAGCGCAGGTCCGGCCCTCCGCGGCCACCTTGTGCTCCTGCAGCGCCTGGTCGAGCGCGGCGTCCAGCGCCCGGTCGAGGGCGGCATGGGCGTTCTCGGTGCCCGCACGGCGCATGGTGCCGATCAGGCCCACGGCCCACGCCATCTCCTCGTCCGACGAGGGCAGCCACCCCGGACCGCGCACCCGGTCGACCTCGTCGTGCGCGGCGCCGATGAGAATCTCGGCGACCTCCGCCATCTTCGCGGTGAACCGCCGGTGCACGTCGACGAGCACCGCCAGGTCCATCCCCTTGCCCACGAGCCGTGCGAGGTTGCCCACGATCTGCGCGTCGGCCGCCTCGTACCGCCCCGGCTCGTCGGTCTCGGCGAGCACGCCCGCGTCGACGAGGGAGGCGAGCGCGGCATCGTCGAGCGGACCGAGCCGCTCCTGCAGGGCCTCGCGGTCCAGCACGGGTCGGCGCGTGCTGGCCCACGGTTCGTCGATGATCTCGGCGAGGTCCAGTGCGTCGCCGATGCGGGCACCGGGATTGGTGAGGAAGGTCGCGATGTGCCCCAGCGTGAAGCCCTTGCCCAGCAACTTGTTGATCGCCAAGAGGTTCCGCACGTGCTTCTCGGTGTAGATCGCGACCCGGCCGCGGCGCAGAGGTTTCGGCAGCAGTCCGCGCTCCTGATAACCCCGGATGTTGCGCGTCGTGGTCCCGGACACGCGGGCCAGGTCGTCGATCCGGTACTCGGTCATGCTCGGCATGCTATCCGGCCGTCGCGGCGCTGCTCGCCTCCTCGTGCACGAGTATCCGGTAGTCCTGCAGGTCGACGGTGCGCAGCTGCCCCACGTACTGCGAGGCGAAGCCGGGGTACATGGTGGCGTTGAAGCCGTCGTCGGTGAGGTACCAGCTGCTGCAGCCGGAGTTCCAGGTGGTCGAGGTGAGCCGGCGCTGGATGTCCCGGTTGTACTCCTCCTGCACCTCGGCACGCACGTCGAGCGCCTTCCAGCCGTTGCCGATCAGCTGCGCGATCGCGTCGGTGATGTAGTCGATCTGCGCCTCCATGTAGACCAGCGCCGAGCTGTGCCCAGGGCCCGAGTTGGGGCCGAAGGTGACGTACAGGTTCGGATACCCGGAGACCGCGACGCTGCGGTAGGCGTAGGCGCCGCCGCTCCACTCGTCCGCCAGCACGCGGCCGTCCAGCCCGGTGACGGGGATCGGCGAGCCGGTCTTGGAGACGTCGAATCCGGTGGCGAACACGATGCAGTCGAATCGGTGTTCCACGCCCTCGACGGTGCGGATCCCCTGCGGGGCGATCCGCGCGATGGGCCAGGTGACCAGCGTGCAGTTCTCGCGCTGCAGCGCCGGGTAGTAGTCGCTGGTCATGAGGAGGCGCTTGCAGCCCGCGGCGAAGTCCGGGGTGAGCTGACGACGCAGCCACCGATCGCGCACCTGCAGCCGCAGGTGCAGCTTGCTGACGGCCTCCACGACACGGGTCAGCGGGGTGTTCCAGACGACGCCCAGCGCGACCGACTCGTGCCCCCAGAACCAGAGGGCGCGCGCGAGCTGCTGGGCGCCGGGGATCCTCCGATAGATCGACTTGGTGAATTCACCCGTCTCGGTGTTGATCCGGGGCAGCACCCAGCCGGGGGTGCGTTGGAAGACCTTGACCGAGGCGGCCTGCTGCACCAGCTCGGGCACGATCTGGACGCCGCTGGCACCGGTGCCGACGACGGCCACCTTCTTGCCGGTGAAGTCGTAGTCGTGGTCCCACCGGGCGCTGTGGATCTTGTGGCCCTCGTAGTCCTCGATGCCGCGGATCGCGGGGAAGGAGCAGTTGGCGAGGGGGCCGGAGGCGATGATGACGGCGCGGGCGCGTTCGGGCTCCCGGCCCTCGAAGGAGATGGTCCACTCCCCCGCGGTGGCGTCGTAGACCACTCCCGTCACGGTGTGCTCGAACCGGATGTGCGGTGCGACGCCCGAGGATTCGACCATCCCGTCGATGTACTGGAGGATCTCGGCACTGCCCGAGTAGGTGTGCGACCAGTCGGGATTGGGGGCGAAGCTGTACGAGTACAGGCGCGAGGGGATGTCGCACGCCGCTCCCGGGTAGGTGTTGTCCCGCCAGGTCCCGCCCACGCGGGTGTCACGCTCGAAGACGAGGTAGTCGTCGATCCCCTTGTCCTGGAGTCGGATGGCGGCGCCGATGCCGGCGAAGCCGGCGCCGATGATGGCTACTGAGATGGTCATGGCTGGAGGTGTCCTCGTCAGGCGGTGGGCTCGTAGGTCAGTTCCTGCGACCAGGTGGGGGTGCGGTGCACCAGCGGGAAGGGGATGAGGGCGGTCGCCTTCACCAGCGTGTCCGCGGGCACGTGGTAGAGCCGGTTGGTGCGGTTGATCACCCAGCCGCCGTGCCAGGCGACCACGCGGAACATGGGCAGCCGCTTGATGTACTCGCTGCGGTCGCCGGCGGCGCGGTAGCGCTTCATGGCGCCGTACAGCCGCTCCTCGTCGACGCCCATCTCGACGATGTTGTCGCGCATCTTGTTCAGCAGCGGGACGTAGCTGAGGAAGCCGATGAGCAGCGACGGCTTGACCCAGCCGCCGACGAAGTCGATGGTCCGCTTGCGCAGGTCCGCGTGGCCCAGCATGTCCATGACCTCGAAATCGACAGCCAGGTGGCGGGACTCGTCGGCGTTGATCCGCTTGAACACCTCCTGCGCGATCGGGTCCTTCACCTCGTCGGTGATGAACTTGATCAGGGCGCCGTCGAGCGCGACCTCCAGCATCGGGATGACGGTGCCGAGGAAGGAGAGCGACATGCCGTCGGAGTGCTGGTCGAGCCAGTTGATCACGAGCTGCACGTTGATGTTCGGCGACGGGATCTCGTCATCGTCGAGCATGCCCCACCGGCGCATGAGGGCGAGCTCCGCGTTGGCGTGCTTCTGCTCCTCGGCGTGGAAGTGCTCGTAGATGCTCTTGAGGGTCGGGGTCGGGGCCTTGCGCGCCATGGCCGCGAAGCCGCGGGCGCCCACGTTCTCGATCCACATCAGGTCGGACAGGAAGGGCTTGAGCTTGGCGTGCAGCTCTGGGTCGATGAGCTCGGCGCCCGGTGCATCCCAATCGATGTCGGCGAGGGCCCACTGCCGGTCCTTGATCATCTGCAGCATGTTGTCGAGATCCATGGCCATGAGGTGTTCCTTTCGGTGGCGGGTGACGATCGGGGTCAGGACGAGGGCAGGAGGCGGCTGAGCAGCCCGAGCCCACGGACGTACGGCGTCGGGAAGTGACGCTTGAGGTGCCAGATGACGTTCGCGTCGAGCTGCGGCACCACGTAGAGCCGACCGAGGTCGAGCGCATCGAGGGTCTGCGCGGCGACGCCGTCGGGCGAGATGCCGGTGAACTTCATGAGGGTGCCGGCGAGATTCTTACTGCCGTCGGTGATCCGGCCGTCGCGGGCGACATTGGTCTTGACGAAGGTCGGGCACAGCACCGTCACGTTCACGCCGGTTCCGGCGAGCTCGGCGGCGAGCGTCTCGGACAGCGACATGACCCCCGCCTTGGAGACGTTGTACGGGCCCATCGATGGCGCGGCCGCGAAGCCGGCTGCGGAGGCGACGTTGATGATGCCGCCGCGGCCCGCCTCGCGGAGCATCGGCGCGAACAGCTCACAGCCGTGCACCACGCCCCAGAGGTTGATGCCGAGGGCCCAGTCCCAGTCGTCGAGCCCGACCTCGCCGACGGGGCGACCGCCGATCCCGACGCCGGCATTGTTGATCACGAGCGTCGGCGGACCGTCGAAGACGGTGCGGGCGAAGGCCGCCAGGGTCTCGACGGCTGCCCGGTCGGCCACGTCGACGGTGGCGGCGTGCGCCGTTGCGCCCCGGGCCTCGATGAGGGCGACGGTCTCCTTCGCCCGGGCGGGGTCGATGTCGGCGCAGACGATCTCGCCGCCGCGGCGCGCGAGATCGAGTGCGAAGGAGCGGCCGATGCCGCTGCCGGCGCCGGTGACGACGGCCTTGGCATCGGCGGTGATCGGGTCGCGGACGAGGTGGTGCAGCAGTCGGTCGATGCCCAACATCAGGAGGCCTCCGAATCGGTGTGAGCCGCGGTAGCGGCGGTGGGATCGCTGTCGAGCCCCGCGAGGAAGTCGCGTACCCGCAGGAGCGCGGCGTCGGCCTGGGGCGCGAGCCGGGGCAACGCCTGGAAGACGTGCATGAGACCGGGCCAGATCTCCAGCGTGCTGGCAGCTCCGTGCGCGCGGAGCTCCGCATCGAGGTGGCGGGCGTCGGCGGACAGCATCTCGGCGCCGCCGACCTGGATCAAGAAGGGCGGGAGCCGATCCGCATGCCGGAGGTCGAGCCGCAGGCGGGGATGGGCCGGATCCACTCCCTCCGTGTAGAGGTCGACGAGGCGCCTCGCCGCGGCCGCGGAGATCGCGGGGTCGCGTCGGACGCGCTCCTGCCGGGCCGCGAGCGTGAAGGTGAGGTCGATGAGCGGCGAGAACAGGACGGCCGCGGCCGGCTGCGCCTGTTCGGTGGCCGCGCGGTGCAGCAGCAGGTCGCCGATCAGGTGACCACCCGCGGAGTCACCCGCGATGACGAGGTCCTCGGCCGCGTATCCCTGAGTGAGCAGCCAGGCGAAACCCGCCGCGACATCGTCCGCGGCGGTCGGGAAACGATGCTCGGGCGCGAGGCGGTAGTCCACGACGAAGACCGGCAGTCCCGTGGTCTCGGACAGCCGCGCGGCCAGACTCCGGTGCGTGCGCGCCGAGCAGATCGCGTAGGCGCTGCCGTGCACGTAGTAGACCGCGCGTCGGCCGCGGGTCACGCCCGGGCCGAGCACCCACTCCCCACGCACCGGGCCCCGTACGGCGGTCACCGTCGTGCCGCCGGGGGTGGAGCCGAGCACCCCCATGATCGACGCGACGAGGCCCCGTGCGATCCGGATGCCGACCGCGTTCATGGGGATCAGGCCGCTGGTGACGCCCAGCCCGTAGCGGGTCAGGAACGCCGCGGCGTCGGACCGCGGCGTCGAGGCCGACGGGACCGGCGGGGCCGGAGTCGTTGTTCGCATGACATACACACCATCAGCAATCGCGCCAGTTGTCAATGGCACAGTTATCGATGTAGCGTCCGGGAACCCGACGAAGGAGCAGGACACCGTGGAATCATCGACGGCCGCACGGTCGCATCCGCTCGAGATCATCGACGTGATCGAGGAGACCTCCGACGCGGTCTCCCTCGTCTTCGCGCACCCCACCGAGCGACGCCTGGAACACACCCCCGGGCAGTTCCTCACCCTGCGCGTCCCGGGCGCACCGGGCCACGGCGCGCGCTGGGCGCCGCGCTGCTACTCGCTCTCGAGCACCCCCGGACTCGACGATCACCTCAAGGTCACCGTCAAGCGGACCACCGGCGGCTACGCCTCGAACTGGCTGTGCGACAACGCGAAACAGGGAATGATCCTCGAATCCCTGGCTCCCGGCGGGCGGTTCACCGTGCGGGACGACCCCGATCGCCTCGTCCTCGCCGCCGCCGGGAGCGGCATCACCCCCGTGATGTCGATCCTGCGGGACGCGCTGGCGGCGTCCACGACGCCCGTGACGCTCGTCTACGCCAACCGCGATCGGTCGTCGATCATCTTCGCCGCCGCGCTCGCCGAACTGCAGGAGTCGCACGGCGATCGGCTGACGGTCACCCACTGGCTGGAGTCCGAACGAGGCATTCCCACCGCGGCCGGCCTGACGGCGCTGTTGCCGGAGCCGACGGTCGCGACGTCCGCGTACCTCTGCGGACCCGCCGGGTTCATGGACGCGGCCGCCGAGGCCGCCGCCCTCGCCGGGGTCGACGGTGCCCGCATCCACCGGGAGGCCTTCTCCTCACTGACGGGCGATCCCTTCGCGGTCGACACCGGGGCGGCCGCCGCGCCGCCCGCCGCGCCGGTCGGCGGGGCATCGTCGGACGGTGCCGCGACGGTGGTCGTCGAGCTCAACGGTGCGACCACCACCGTCGCCTGGCCGCGCGAGCAGGTCCTGCTCGACACCCTGCTCGACCGGGGACTCGACGCGCCCTATGTCTGTCGCGAGGGCAACTGCGGCGGCTGTGCCTTCACGCTGCGCCGCGGCGAGGTGCACATGCTGGTCAACGACACCCTCGACGATCACGAGCTGGGCAACGGCATCCGCCTCGCCTGCCAATCGCTCCCCCTCGCGGACGAGCTGGAGGTCGAGTTCGACTGACCGCGGACTCGGGACCGGTGCCCGGTCAGCAGCCGAGCCGGGCCGCCGTGGCCGCCGGCACCCCCTTGTCGGTGCACGAGAAGCCGCTGCCGAACGCCACGCCGCTCCAGCCGCCACCCGTGTAGCGGAACAGCAGCCGGGTGTTCTGCGCGTACGCCTCACGGGCGGGGATACGAGCGGTCGCCCACTCGTCGACGCACACGATCGCGTCGACGGTGAAGGGCTTCGCGATCTCTGCGCCCCAGTTCATCTCGGCGTTGGTGCGCAAGGTCTCCGGCGTCGCCTCGGAGCAGTGCGAGACCGGCGCGGGCGGCACCGTCGTCGGAGCAGCGGAGGTGGACGTGGTCGTCGTCGTGGCGCCACCGTCGAACACCTGGGGCGGTACCGCCTTGTCGGGCGTCACCGTGCGCCCGGACAGCGTGTACGTGACGATCACGGGTCCGCCCGACGGTCCGGCCGTGGCGTCGCCCGGGTTGAGCCAGCGGTACTGGAGCGCCACCGACGTGTCGGTGCTGCCGAAGAATCCGGTGAAGCTCGTGTACCTGTCCGTGGCGGTGCCGAGGTAGCCCTTCCGGTCGAAGAACAGGTCCCACTCGGGCGAGCTGCCGGTGCCGCCCTCGAGATCCGCGTGCACCCACAGCAACGAGGGACACGAGCCGAGCTTCGCGTCCGTGCCGCGGGTCGCCCGGTAGCCGATGCCGCGGAAACGCGGTAGGCCGGCCACGGCCTTGGCGACCGCGGGCGAGGACAGGTCCACGCACGCTCCCCCGCCCGCCGTGACCGGCGCGGCCGAGCCGCCGCCCGCGCCGTCGCCACCGGATCCGCGGCCGGCCGGGTCCGCCCCCGCGCCCCCGGTCCCGGGCGCGACGACGGTGCCGCCCTGCCCGGCGGACGCGGAGTCCGTCACGGGCGACGGTGCCTCGCCCGACTTCGCCGGCTGGCCTCCGCCGCACGCGGTGAGTACCGTCGCCGCGACGACGACCGCCGCGATTCCTGCCGATCTGATCATGTCCACCCCTGAACCACTCTCGCGCGCCGGACGGCGCCCTCCTGTAGTTCGGTTCGGCAATAAGATCTCCGACGTTACGCCTCAGCGGAGGCGTAACCGGTCCGGACACAAGAAAACCCCCTGCGAACAGGGGGTTTTGCTTGTGGCCAGAGCCGGGATCGAACCGGCGACCTACCGCTTTTCAGGCGGTCGCTCGTACCAACTGAGCTACCTGGCCGTGCCGGTAAAACCGTCACCGCCGAGTTCTGACGAACTCGGATGGCGACCCTGACGGGACTCGAACCCGCGACCTCCGCCGTGACAGGGCGGCGCGCTAACCAACTGCGCCACAGGGCCATATGCAATTTTTCGTCTTGCGACGTACCCCCTACGGGATTCGAACCCGCGCTACCGCCTTGAAAGGGCGGCGTCCTAGGCCACTAAACGAAGGGGGCTCGCTTCGGGCGACCTGAAGCCGCTCTCCGCACCGCTTCCGTGTTCCGTTGGGAGCTGGGATAGCTTATGGCACATCCCACCCAGTTCCCAAATCGCCTGGTCACAGTGCCGAAACAGTCGATGACGGCACCGACGGATCCCCGCCGCTGCACGACGTCGAGGCGGATCCGTCCCACCGCCCGGGTGAGCCGACCGCCCGGGTTCGCGATCGGCTCACCGTCGTACCGGTCGAGCCGCTAGCGTCAGCGGCATGGGTGACGAGACGACGACCACCGGCCCCGCCTTCGACAAGGACGCGGCCAGAGCGTTCCAGAAGCGCATGGTCGGGGTGCTCGACGATGCCGCGCTGGCCCTCCTCCTCTCGATCGGGGACGAGCTCGGCCTGCTCGACGTGCTCGGCACCGTCGGCCCCGCGGACACCGCGACCCTGGCCGCGGCGGCCGGCGTGGACGAGCGGTACCTGCGCGAGTGGCTCGATGGTGTGGTCGCCGGCGGAGTCGCCGAGTACGACCCCGAGACGGGGCGCTACCGCCTCCCCCGCGAGCACGCGGCCTGCCTCTCGGCCGCGGACGGCCCCGTCAACCTGGCCCGCACCATGAAGATGATCACGATGCTCGCGGGCGTGGAACCCGCTCTGCGCGAACCCTTCCGGCACGGCGGCGGGCTCGACTACGCGCACTACCCGCAGTTCCACGCGATGATGGCCGCGCAGTCCGCGGCCACGCACGACGCGGGCCTGCTCTCCGTGGTCGTCCCGACGGTGCCGGGCCTGCACGATCTGCTCACGCGCGGCGCGGCTCTTGCGGACATCGGCTGCGGTTCCGGGCACGCCGTCAACCTGCTGGCGGACGCCTATCCGGCGAGCCGTTTCGTCGGCTACGACATCAGCGCGGAGGCCGTCGACGCCGCCCGGGCGCAGGCCTCGGCCCGGGGCCTGACGAACGCGACCTTCGAGGTCCGGGACGTGTCGGCGCTCGGTGAGAACGACGCCTTCGAGGTGGTCACCGCGTTCGATGCGATTCACGACCAGGCCTTCCCGGACCGCGTGCTGGCGGGCATCACCGCGGCGCTGCGACCGGGCGGAACGCTGCTCATGGTCGATATCAAGGCGCAGTCCGGCGTGGAGAACAATCTGACCCTGCCGTGGGCGACCTACCTCTACACGATCAGCCTCCTGCACTGCATGACGGTCTCCCTGGCCACGCCGGGCGGCGCCGGACTCGGCACGGTGTGGGGCCGGCAGACCGCCGTCCGCATGCTGCAGGAGGCGGGCCTGTCCGAGGTGGACGTCCACGAGATCCGCTCGGACCCGTTCAACTACTTCTACGTCGCCCGCAAGCCGGTCGCCTGAACCCTGCGGCGCGCGTGCGCCCGGTCGGCCTCGGCGAAAGAACTTGTCGGTGTGCGTGGCGAGAATGAGCGACAAGTGCGAGTGCCCCCCGTGGGACTCGAACCCACAACCAGCCGATTAAAAGTCGGATGCTCTGCCAATTGAGCTAGGGGGGCGCGTTGCGAGAGTACCAGTGCGCCCGCCTGCACTGGAGAGACGGAGGTCGCTGTGGAGGAGACTCGCCGATGCATCGATTGTCTGCAGGAACTCCCGGTCTCGAGCTTCTACCAGCGGCCGAACAGACCGCGTCCATATCGCTTCTGCCGGCGATGCCAGACGGCACGCAGCCGGGCCTACCGGCTCATCCATCCGGACACCACCTCGACCGAGCGCGCGCGGCGGTCGCGGCTGCGTGATCGCGAACGATCCGCCGCTCGCGACCGCGCTCGAAGCAGAACAGACGAGTTCAAACGTCGTCGGCGCGAGCGTTCTGCGGCCCAGTCCGAGTACTACCGGGATTGGTACGCGCGAAACAGGGAACACGTTGCCGCTCTCCACAGGCAGTATCGGTCGGATCCGGGGATGCGCGAGAAGATGGCGGCGCGAAAACGTGCCTGGTACAACCGCGAGCCCGACAGACGACGTCGTGAACGACACCGACGCACAGCGCGACTCCGCAGTGCGCCTGCGATCCCGTTCAGCGCCGAGCAGTTGCAGTCCCGGATGTCGATGTGGTCGGGCTGTTGGATCTGCCACGAGCCGTTCACCGCGGCGCTGCCTCGAACCGTCGATCATGTGAAGCCGATCGCTCGGGGAGGTGCGGACATGCTGTCGAATCTCAGGCCCGCGTGCAAACCCTGCAACTCCCGAAAGAACGATCGATGGCCGTTCCCTCACGAGACTGCAGGGCTGCGGCGGAACCGCTAGGCGCCCGCGGCGTTGACCATCCAGTGCACGCCGAACCCGTCGACGCACATGCCGAAGACATCACCCCAGGGCGCCTTGACGAAGGGGACGGTCACGGAGCCGCTCGCGGAGAGCTTCTCCCACCAGCCGGTGAGCTTGTCCAGGTCATCGCCGGACAGCGACACGGACACATCGTCACCGACGTTCCGCGGCATCCCCGTCGGCGTATCGGCGCACATGAGGGAGAAGCCGTCCGGCGTGGACAGGTAGCCGTGCATCACCTTGGTGGCGTCGGCCGGGTCTGCGAGCATCTCGGGCGGCATGCCCTCGAATGTGGAGATCTCGAGCTCACCACCGAAGACCTCGCGGTAGAACTCGAGTGCTTGGCGGGCGTTGTCGGAGAAGCTGATGTAGGGGTTCAGGCGTACGGTCATGCCCCGATTGTGCTCCCGCCCACCGACACGTTCGGACAGTTCGCCGAACAGCCTCCGCGCGTTCACCCCCACGACCGTCCCCGGGGGCAACCTGGCGGGCATGCACATCGTCCAGCTCGCGAACTTCTACGGTCCCCGCTCGGGCGGGCTGCGCACCGCCGTCGACCAGCTGGGCGCCGGCTATGTCGCGCGCGGCCACGCGGTGACCCTCGTGGTCGCGGGCCGCGGACACGCCGACGAGGTCCTCGACTCGGGTGTCCGTCGGATCACGGTCCCGGGACGCAAGTTCGTCAGGGTCGAGGGCTATCGCGCGGCGAGCCCGGTCCTGATCCGCCGCCTCCTCCCCCAGCTCGGCGCCGACAGCCTGGAGGTCTCGGACCGGCTCACCCTGCGCGGCATGGGCCCGTGGGCGAAGGCGCACGGCATCGGCTCGATCATGATCAGCCATGAGCGGCTGGACCGGATGATCGCGCTGGGGGCACCGTCGTCCGTCGCCACCTGGGCGTCCGACATCGCGAACCTGGGCACCGCCCGCAGCTACGACACGGTCGTCTGCACGACGGCGTTCGCCGGCGAGGAGTTCGCGCGGGTGCAGGCGCCCAACGTCCGGACTGTGCCGCTCGGAGTCGACCTCGACACCTTCCGCCCCACGCGCGCAACCCCCTCGGCACGCGAGAGGTGGGCCGACGGTGCCGATGTCCTCCTCGTGCAGTCCTGCCGGCTCTCGATGGAGAAGCATCCCGCGCGCGGGATCGAGGTGCTCCGGGCGCTGCGGGCCGACGGTGTCCGGGCCCGCCTCGTCATCGCCGGCGACGGTGCGATGGCGGACGAACTGCGCAGGCAGGCACGGGGACTGCCGGTCGCCTTCACCGGGCATCTCGCGGATCGCGATGCCCTGGCGGATCTGCTGGCGTGCGCGGACGTCGCGATCTGCCCCGGCCCACACGAGACCTTCGGCCTCAGCGCGATGGAGGCGCTCGCCTCGGGGACGCCGATCGTGGTGTCCCGCAACAGCGCACTGGCCGAGGTGGCACGCGGCGACTGCGGGCTACCGGCGGCCGACACCGGCGCCGCCTTCGCCGCCGCCGTCCGCACCGTGCTCACGCGGGGCGACTACACCGAGGCCGCGCGGGCGTGCGCCGAGCAGTACACCTGGGACCGGGCGGTCGGCACGATGCTCAGCCTGCACCGTTCGACGGCGGACCGCCGGCGGTTCCTGCGCGAGCGTCCCGACGGGGTCCGTACCGCGCGGGCATCTGTACGGCGGACCAGCACCTGGAGGTCCGCGCGCGCCGTGTGACCGCCCGCGCGGGCGGAACGGGTGCGGGAAACCATTCGCACCCTGAGTGCGTGAGCGCACCCGGCATGCCAGGTGCGCTCGGGTGAATCGGGTGCGGGAAGCCATCCGCACCCGTTCCGCCCGCCGTGATCACCGCAGGCGCTCCCCCGACTCCGCGTGGAAGAACAGCGCCTGCTCCGCGGCGGGGAGCAGCCCCGTCTCCTCGCCCGCGCGCAGGGTGGTCGCGCGGTCGACCCGTGCCACCACCGGCTTGTCCTGACCGTCAACGCCGACGTACACGAGCGCCTCGGCCCCGAGCTCCTCCACCAGGGCGACGGTGCCGCGCGCGGCACCGGGGATCTCCGCCGGGACGACCTGCAGCCCCTCGGGCCGCAGCCCGACGGTCACCGTCGCCCCCGATTCGACGGTGCGCGGGATCGGCACGACCGCGCCGGCGAGCTCGGCGCCGGCAGCGGAGCGGGGCACCGTCAGGAGATTCATGCCGGGCGAGCCGAGGAAACCCGCCACGAAGGTGTTGACCGGATCGTCGTAGAGCTCCCGCGGCGGCGCGACCTGCTGCAGCAGACCGTCTTTGAGCACCGCGACGCGATCCCCCATGGTCATGGCCTCCACCTGGTCGTGCGTCACGTAGAGCGTGGTGACGCCGAGCCGGCGCTGCAACGCGGAGATCTGCGACCGGGTCGAGACGCGCAGGCGCGCATCGAGGTTCGACAGCGGCTCGTCCATCGCGAACACCTTGGGGTGCCGCACGATGGCCCGCCCCATGGCCACCCGCTGACGCTGCCCGCCCGACAGTCGCGCGGGCTTCCGGTCGAGCAGCGGCTCCAGCTCCAGCATGGCCGCGGCCTCCGCCACCCGCTTGGCCGTGTCCTCCTTGGACACACCGGCGTTGCGCAGCGCGAAGCCCATGTTTCCCGCCACCGTCATGTTCGGGTAGAGGGCGTAGTTCTGGAACACCATGGCCACGTCGCGCTTCTTCGGCGACACCGCCGTCACGTCGACGTCGTCGATCAGGATGTGGCCGTCCGTCACCGCCTCCAGGCCCGCGAGGGCCCGCAGACTGGTGGACTTGCCGCAGCCCGACGGGCCGACGAGAACGACGAACTCGCCGTCGGCGATGTCCAGGTCGAGCGAGCTGACCGAAGGCCGCTCGGCGCCCGGGTACTGGACGGTCGCACCGTCGAAACGCACCGTTGCCATGGTGTTCCTGTCACTCCTAGTTCGTACGAAACCGGCTGCGCCGGATCTACTTCGGCAGCTTGGGCTTGATCTGCGAGTCGATCTTGCCCTGGATGGTCTTCTGCAGCGCGCCGAGCACGGCCGCGGCGTCGCCGCCGGTCGCGATCTGCTGCAGGGCCTTACCGATGTCCTCGCCGCCGCCCGGCACGAACACGCGCGCGTTGTCCTGGACCCGGGTCAGCGGGAGCTGCTTGACCGCGGTGCCGAAGTTCGGGTTCTTCTCGATGAACTCCTTGAGCGAGGGCTCATCGACCGCGGCCTTGCGGACCGGCATGTAGCCGGTCGCCTGGGTGAACTTCGCCGTGTTCGCCGCGTTGGTCAGGAACTCGATGAACTTCATGGCGGCGGCCTTGCGCTGGGCCGAGATCCCCTCCGTGATCGCGACGCCGGCACCGCCGGTCGGGCAGGACTTGCCGGCGGGGCCCGGCAGGAAGGCCGTGCCGACCTCGAACTTGGCGGTCGAGGCGATGGTCTTGAGCGAGCCCGTTGACTGCATCGTGGCGGCGGCCAGGCCGGCGCCGAAGTCGTTCTCGGGCGTGGTGACCAGCCGGCCCCACTTGCCGATGACCTCCTTGAGCTGATTCGCCGCGGCGATCGACTCGGGGGTGGTGAACTTCAGGTCCCAGCCGTCGGAGTAGGCGCCGCCCTTCGACCAGTTCCACCCCTCGAAGACCCAGTCGATGTAGTTCTCCGAGTCGGCGAGCACGAGGGCCTTCTTGTCGCCGCCGATGGCCTCCTGGATGCGCGGGGCCCACTGCACGAACTCGTCCCAGTCCTTCGGGCCGCGGTCCTCGAGGCCGGCCTTCTTCCACACGTCCTTGTTGTAGTAGAACAGCGGCGTCGAGCGGGAGTACGGCACGGCGTAGTGCTTGCCGTCGAACTTGGTGTCCGCCAGCAGCGAGTCGACGTACTCCTCGGGCTTGAGGCCGGCACCGGCGAACAGCTCGTCCAGCGGCGCGATCTGCTTGTTGAGCGCGAAGTTGAACCAGGTCACGTCGGAGACCACCACCACGTCGGGCTTGGTGCCGCCGGTCAGCGAGGTCTGGAACTTCTGCGCCACCTGCTCGTAGTTCTTACCGCCGTCGAGCATCTCCACCTTGATGCCGGGATTCGCCTTCTGGAAGGCGTCGATCAGCTCCTGCTCGGTGGCCTTCGAGCTGCCGGGGTGGTTGGTGAGGAAGCGCAGCGTGATGTCGCCGCCGCTGCCGCCGGAGTCCGATGAGCCTCCCCCGGAACCGGACCCCGCACACGCCGCGGCGACAGCGGCGGTGGCGGCGAGTCCGGTCGCGAGGAAGCCGCGCCTGGTGAAGTCGGCCATGAGTTTCTCCCTTGGTGTTTCGTGTTCAGTGGTGGTCCCGGTCAGCCCTTGACGGCGCCGGACGTGAGGCCCTTGATCATCTGCCGTTGCAGGATCAGGAAGACGACGAGCATGGGCAGCGCGGTGAGCAGCGTGGCGGCCATGACCGGTCCCCAGTTCACGCCCTGCTCGGTGTTCTGCAGCAGGGTCAGGCCGACGGGCAGCGGCGCCACGGCCGCGTTGTCCGACATGAGGAAGGGCCAGAGGTACTCGTTCCACTCGTTGACCAGCGTGATCACCGCGAAGGCGACCATCGTGGGGATCGAGATGGGCAGGATCACCCGGAACAGCAGCCGGAGGTGGCCCGCACCGTCCATGCGCGCGGCCTCCACGATCTCCCTCGGCAACGAGAGGAAGTGGTTGCGCATGAGGAAGGTGCCGAAGGCCACGCCCGCCAGAGGCAGGATGATGCCGATGAAGGTGTTGCGGTAGTCCGCCATGAGCGCGTAGTTCGAGATCACCGTGATCTGGTTGGGCACCATGAGCGCCGCGATCACCACCAGGAACAGGAGCTTCTTGAACGGGAACCGCAGGAACACCAGCGCGTACGCCGTGCTCACGCCCAGCACGAACTTGATCGTTCCCGTGACCAGCGTGATGATCGCGGAGTTCCGCAGGTACTGCCAATACGGGATCTCCTGCGTGACGTAGCTGTAGTTCTTCGGGTACCACGTGGGCGGCCACCAGGTGGCGGGCGAGACGAAGATGTCGCCGCGAGCCTTGAACGAGGTGATGACGATGAAGTACACCGGCACCGCCACCAGCAGCAGCGTCGCCAGCATGCCGAGGTAGCCGACGATCTTCATCCCCGGATTGCCCGTGGGACCCGACTTCAACAGACTGCTCACTTGTCGTCCCCCCGGTCCATCATCCGCACCTGCACCACGGTCACGATCAACAGCACGAGGAACATGATCGTGGCGATGGTCGCGCCGTAGCCCGCGCGCTGGTTGCGGAAGGTCTGCCAATAGATGTCGAACACCATGGTCGTGGTCCCGTTCTGCGGGCCGCCCGCCGGGAACATGATGTTGATGATGTCGAACACCTGGAGACTGTTGAGCAGCACCGTGATCGACAGGAAATAGGTGGCTGGACGCAGCTGCGGCAGCGTAACCCGCCAGAACTTGCGCCAGGCCGGCGTCCCGTCGATCGCCGCGGCCTCGTCGAGGTCCTTGTTGAGCCCCTGCAACGCGGCGAGGTAGATGACGAAGGTGTAGCCCAGGTTCTTCCAGATGTAGGTGAAGGTCACCAGGAACAGCGCCCAGCCGGGATTCTGGTAGAAGTCCGGGCTCTCGATGCCGAACCAGCCCAGGATCGATGCCACCGCGCCGAACTGCGGGTTGAACACGAAGTAGAAGGCCGCGCCGATCGCGGCACCCGAGATCACGAACGGCGCGAACACCGCCGATCGGACGAGGTTACGACCCTTGAGGTTCTGATCGAGCAGCATCGCCAGCGCGAGGCCCAGCACCATGGAGAACACCACCGCGCTGACGGTGAAGATCAGCGTGACGGTGACGACCTGCCAGCTCTCCGCCTTGGTGAAGAACTCGCGGTAGTTGTCCAGTCCGATCCACTTCGCGGGCTCCGTGCCGGCGAGCGACCACTCCTGGAAGCTCAGCCGCACGTTGTCGATCAGCGGGCGATAGGTGAAAACGGCGAGCAACACCAGGTTCGGCACCACGAACAGCAGGAATAGCAGGTTGTCCTTGGGTACCAGGTTGGCGGCCAGCCCCTTCTTGGGTGATGGCTCCACTCGTTCCGTCGTGGCGGTCACTGCCGTAGCGTGCGGCATTTTCGCGTCCAGCGGACGACAATCGCGGAAAGTCCTGGTGATCAGTTCGTGATCGCGCGGGGCCGCCGCGCCGATGGCGCCATGACAGATGTCATCGCCGAACGATGACGAGCAGCCCGAAACCGCTGACTGCGCGCACTACTCCCGCGGCCGTGACCGGGCGAAAGTTGATGTCATGAACATCGACGACCAGCACACCGGCCACCGTCGCACCCGAGCACGGGGCCGCTCATGACCGCGCCCGAGGCGAGCACCGCCACCGTCGACACCGTGATCCGGGCCAGGGACCTACGGCGGACCTACGGCTCCGGCGCGGCCGCCTTCGAGGCGGTCCGCGGCATCGACCTCGACATCCGCGCGGGCGAGGTGTTCGCCCTCCTCGGGACCAACGGCGCCAGCAAGACCTCCACGCTGGACCTGCTCGAGGGCCTCGCCGCACCCAGCGGCGGCGAGCTCGCCGTGTTCGGCATGGATCCCCGCGCGGACCGGCGCCGGGTGCGGCCGCTGTGCGGGATCATGCTGCAGGCCGGCGGGCTGCCCGGCGAGCTGACCGTCCGCGAGAGCATCGAGATGTGGCGCGGCACCTGCAGCAACCCGACCACCGCCGACGCCGTCCTCGACCGTGTGCGGCTCACCGACCGCGCGGACGTGCGGGTGCGCGCACTGTCCGGCGGCGAGCAGCGGCGCGTCGACCTCGCCTGCGCCCTCATCGGGCAGCCGCGGCTGCTGTTCCTCGACGAGCCGACCACCGGCCTCGACCCGGAGAGCCGCCGCGCCACCTGGAATCTCCTCGCCGAGCTCAAGCGCGACGGCGTCACGATGGTCCTCACGACCCACTACCTCGACGAGGCCGAGGCGCTCGCCGACCGCATCGCGATCATGCACCGCGGCACCGTCGCCCGGCTCGGCACGCTCGGCGAGATCGTCGAGGGTCACCCCGCGGAGATCGTGATCGACGATCCGGCCGTGCCCCTGCCCGCCGTGTCCGGTGCCTGGACCACGGCGCCCGACGGTGGCGGCCGCGTCGCCCTGCGCACCCATCACCTCCAGGACGACCTGCGCACCCTGCTGGACTGGGCCGCCGACCGCGGCCTGGCGCTGTCCGGGCTCCAGGCCCGTCACCCCTCCCTCGAGTCCGTGTTCCTCGCCATCGCGAGCGAGGACGACGCGACCGCCGCCCCCGAGCCGATCGGAGCACGAGCATGACCACGGCCACCACCCCGACCCGCCCCGGAGTCGGCTACGGCCGGCACCCGCTGCGCGCCCTCGCGCACGCCGAGTACCTGCAGTTCCGCCGCAACAAGACCCTGCTGTTCATGGGCACGGTGTTCCCGATCGGGATGCCGCTGCTGCTGTTCTTCATCGCCCGCGGCGACGCGGCACCGAAGCCGGCGGGAGTCGCGATCACCCTCGAGATGTTCGCGCTGCTCGCCCTGCTGATGGTGCAGTACTACTCGGTGCTGTCCATGGTCACCACGCGCCGCTCGGAGGGCGTGCTCAAGCGGCTGCGGACGGGCGAGTCCTCGGACCTGCAGATCCTGGCGGCCCCCGCGGTGCCGGGAGCCGTGCTCACGCTGATCGGCGCGGTCGTCGTGTGCGGCGCGGTGTACGGCACCGGCGGGCCGCCGCCGGTGAACGCGCTGCTCATGATCCTCGCGCTCGTCGCCGGCCTGGTGATCTTCACGCTGCTGGCGCTGGCCACCAGCGCGATGACCAAGAACGCGGAGGCGGCGCAGATCACCTCGATGCCCGTGATGGTGGTGTCCATGATCGGCATGGCGAGCATCCGGCAGATCCTCCCCGACCGGCTCGCGCTGCTGGCCGATTGGACGCCCTTCGCCGCCGTGTCCGACCTCATCCGGCTCGGACAGGCGGGCCTCGCGCCCGGCATGCCCGACGATGCCGCGCCGCTCGGCTTCGCCGCCACCTTCGGCGAGACCGGCCGCCCGCTTGCGACACTGGCGGTATGGACGGTGATCGCAGTGCTCCTGGCGCGAAGGTACTTCCGCTGGGACGATCGCGGCTGATGCCCACCCGCCTGGGGAACGCCCTCGGTTGGTGGCACGCGAAGTCGAGCGCCGATAAGTTCCGGCTGTACACCCGCGCGGTGCTACAGGTCGTGATGATCACCTTCGTGGTCGTGATGGCCACATCGGGCACCACGGCATGGCCGGTGATCGGCATCGTCCTCGCAGGCCTCGCGTCCATCGCGGGGATCGAGGCGCAGCCCGACCTGTCGATCCGCGCCACCGACCGCCAGCGTCGCATCGCGTGGCGGTTCGCCCTCGCCGGCCTCGGAGCGGTGTGGGTGGCCGGCGTCGTCGGCGCGCAGGTCGCACCGCACATCGGCGCCGATCCCGCCGGCGCACGGGTCGTGAGCTCGGTCGCGTACGCGATGTCCGCCTGCGCGGTGCTGCCCTTCGTCCGGCACCGCTGGGCCCTCCTGGTGGTCGCCGCGGCGGCCACCACCCTGCTCCTGCGCCCCACGAATGCGCCGGTGTTCTTCGCGCTGCTGCTCGCCATCGGCGTGCTGCTGATGTGGACCTCCCGCACCACGGTCTGGAGCCTGCAGATCCTCACCGAGCTGGAGGAGGGCAAGCGGGCGACCGCGGAACTGGAGGTCGCCGAGGAGCGGTTGCGGTTCTCCCGCGACCTGCACGACGTGGTCGGACGGGCCTTCTCGGCGGTCGCGGTGAAGAGCGAGCTGGCCGCCACGCTCGCCCGCGCGGGGGCCGTCGACCGAGCGGTCGCGGAGATGGACGAGGTGAAGGCGCTCGCGGTGGCGTCGATGGAGGACACGCGCTCGCTCGTCCGCAGCTACCGCGCCATCGATCTCGGCACCGAGGTCGCGGGCGCCCGCTCACTGCTGGCCGCCGCGGGCTGCGAGCTCCGGCTCATCGGCACCCCGGACGACATCCCCGCGGACCTGCACGAGGCCGCCGCGTGGGTGGTCCGCGAGGGCACCACCAACATCGTCAAACACTCCGCGGCGGCACAGGCCGTGCTCACGCTGAGCCCGTCGGGCCTGGCCCTGCGCAACGACGGGGTGCTGCGCCCCGAACGGGACGACGGCGAACCGTCGGGCCTGGACGGCCTGCGCGGACGGCTCCGGGCCGTGGGCGCGGGCCTCGACGGGGCACACGAGGGCGAGGAGTTCGTCCTGACCGCGACCTGGGAGCAAGCATGACGATCGACGTGGTGCTGGCCGACGACGAGCACCTGATCCGCACCGCGATGGCCGCGCTGCTCGACCTGGAGCCGGACATCACCGTCGCCGCCGAGGCGGCGTCCGGCACCGAGCTGATCGCGCTGTGGGCGCGCCGCACCGCCGAGGGCCTGCCGCCCGCCGTCGCGGTGATCGACCTGCAGATGCCCGGCCCCGACGGCATCGACACCGCCGCCGAACTGCTGCGCAGCACCCCGGGCGCCGCGACGCTCATCGTGACGAGCCACGGCCGCCCCGGCTACCTCAAGCGCGCCCTCGCCACGGGCGTGCGCGGCTTCCTGCCCAAGACCGCACCGGCGGCGACGCTCGCGCAGGTCATCCGCACCGTCCACGCCGGCGGGCGGTACGTCGACCCCGAGCTGGCGGCCGACGCGATCAGCGCCGGCGACTCGCCGCTCACGGCGCGGGAGGCCGACGTTCTGGAGTTCGCCGTCGACGGTGCGTCCGTCGACGAGATCGCCCGACGCGCGCACCTGAGCCCCGGTACGACCCGCAACTACCTCTCCTCCGCGATGGCGAAGCTGGGGGTCGCGAACCGGTACGAGGCGGCGGTGCGAGCCCGCGAACTGGGCTGGATTCTGTGACTGTCCTCACACCCCGCTCCCCCCGTAACGTCGCAGCGATCCGTGGCGATGAAGGGGGCGCGGGGACCCGCGCGTGCGGCCGCCGCGCGGCCACCGACGGGTGGGCCGCGCGCCGCAAAACCGCTGTACGAAAGCGTCACTTTCAGCGCAGGACGTTGAGTCCATCGCCCGAAGTGCGTAGACTGTCGAGATAATCTGGAACCGCTCCAAACGTCGAAAGAGGGATTGATGTCGACCCGCCAACTCACCCAGCTCGAGCTTCTGCAGGAGCTCTCTGGCGTCGCCGAGGACAACGTCAACCGCCATCTGTCGATGACGAAGGACTGGAGCCCGCACGAGTACATCCCGTGGTCGGACGGTAAGAACTACGCCGCGCTCGGTGGTCACGACTACGACCCCGAGGAGTCCCAGCTCGACGAGGTCGCCAAGGCCGCGATGATCACGAACCTCCTCACGGAGGACAACCTCCCCACGTACCACCGCGAGATCGCTGCGAACTTCTCCATGGACGACGCCTGGGGCCACTGGGTGGGCCGCTGGACCTCGGAGGAGAACCGCCACGGCATCGCGATGCGCGACTACCTCGTGGTTACCCGCGGTGTGGACCCGGTCAAGCTCGAGCAGGCCCGCATGATCCACATGACCAACGGGTGGGACCCGCAGGGCAAGGTGGCGCAGCACACCGAGCAGAAGATGACGATGCTGCACTCCGTGGCGTACGTGACCTTCCAGGAGCTCGCCACCCGCGTCAGCCACCGCAACACCGGCAAGGTCTGCAAGGACCCGATCGCCGACAAGATGCTCCAGCGTATCGCGGCCGACGAGAACCTGCACATGATCTTCTACCGCAACATCTCGGCGGCGGGCCTGAACCTGGTCCCGGACCAGGCGATCCGCTCGATCACCGACACCATCAAGCACTTCGAGATGCCCGGCGCCGGCATGCCCGACTTCCGCCGCAACGGCGTGCTCATGGCCAAGCACGGCATCTACGATCTGCGCCAGCACAAGGACGAGGTCGTCATGCCCGTCCTGCGCAAGTGGAAGATCTTCGAGCGCGAGGACTTCGGCCCCGAGGGCGAGCGCACCCGCGAGGAGCTCGCGGCCTTCCTCGATGAGCTCGAGGCCGCCGCCGTGAAGTTCGAGGAGATGCGCGACCGCTCGCTGGCCCGCGAGGCCGCCAAGCGCGAGAAGGCCGGCCTGGCCGTCTAGCACCGACCCTCCGGAACCCGTCGCGCCTCCCCCGAGGCACGGCGGGTTCCTCTCGTTCCGCGGACCCGCGGTTTGCCGTACCCCTGCGGCGCCAGCGATCATGGAACGAGATGACCAGGGAGACTTTCTGATGACCACTGCCACCACCGCGCCGAAGCTGCGCATCGGGCGATTCGAGCTCGACTCCCCCGTCGTGCTGGCACCGATGGCCGGCGTCACCAACGTGGCCTTCCGCAGCCTGTGCCGCGAGCTCGAGCGGGCGCGCACCGGCACCGTCGCCGGGCTGTACGTGTGCGAGATGGTCACGGCTCGCGCGCTCGTCGAGCGGCATCCGGTGACGATGCACATGACCACCTTCGCACCCGACGAGGACCCGCGCAGCCTGCAGCTGTACACCGTCGACGCGAAGTGGACCTACGAGGCGGCGCGGATGGTCGCCGAGGAGGGCCTCGCCGACCACCTCGACATGAACTTCGGCTGCCCCGTCCCCAAGGTCACCCGCCGCGGTGGCGGATCGGCCCTGCCGTACAAGCGGAACCTGTTCGCGAGCATCGTCGACGCGGCCGTGCGCGGCGTCGCCGACGGCTCGCCCGTCGGCGGGCCCGAGATCCCCGTGACGGTGAAGTTCCGCGTCGGTATCGACGACGAGCACCACACCCACCTCGACGCCGGCCGGATCGCCGCGGAGCAGGGCGCGGTCGCCGTCGCGCTGCACGCGCGCACGGCCGCGCAGCGCTACTCGGGCCAGGCCGACTGGGACGAGATCACCCGGCTCAAGGAGCACGTGCACCACCACTTCGGCGACACGATCCCGGTCCTGGGCAACGGCGACGTCTTCGCCGCGGAGGACGCGGTGACGATGATGGAGCGCACCGGCTGCGACGGGGTGGTCGTGGGCCGCGGCTGCCTCGGCCGCCCGTGGCTGTTCTCCGAGCTCTCCGCCGCGATCAACGGCACTGAGATGCCCGTGCCGCCGAACCTCGGCGAGGTCACCGCGATCATGTACCGGCACGGCGAGCTGCTCGGCGCGCACCACGGCGAGGACAAGGGCATGCGGGAGATCCGCAAGCACGTCGCCTGGTACCTGCGCGGCTTCCCCGCCGGGGGCGAGCTGCGCACGCGCCTGGCCACCGTCAAGACCCTGGCCGACCTGCGCGCGCTGCTCGACACCCTGGATCCGACGGTGCCCTTCCCCAAGGACGCGGAGGGCCCGCGCGGCCGGCAGGGCACACCCGGCAAGGTGGTGCTCCCGGAGGGCTGGCTCGACGATCCGTGGGAGGCCGACGCCGCGGCGATGCCCGGCGCGGAGGCGGAGACCAGTGGCGGTTAATCGTCGTTCACCCGGCGTTCACCCAACGCTGCGGTCGCGTACGAACACGTCGATATACTGCACGCATGCGTAACGCGTACATCCAGCAGATGGATGCCTTCAACGACATCCTCGGCGACATCTGCGACAAGTCCGGTATCGCCATGGAGAAGGCCACCAACTCGCTCCTCCAGGCCGACCTGGCGCTCGCCGAAGAGGTCATCACCGAGCACGACGAGATCGTCCGGCTCAGCCGCCGCGCCGAGGAGGAGGCCTTCTCCCTGCTCGCGCTGCAGGCCCCCGTCGCCGGCGACCTGCGGATCGTCGTCTCGGGGTTCCAGATCGTCGCCGACGTCGACCGCATGGGCGCGCTCGCCCTGCACGTCGCGAAGGTCACCCGCCGCCGCTTCCCGAACAAGACCCTCCCCGAGGAGGTCAACGGCTACTTCGCCGAGATGGGCCGCCTCGCGGTCGAGCTGGCGAACTCCGCCCGCGAGGTGCTGCTCACGCAGGACCCGAAGCGGGCCGCGGAGATCGAGGAGCAGGACGATGCGATGGACGATCTGCACCGCCACCTGTTCACCGTGCTTATGGACCGCGAGTGGAAGCACGGTGTGGCCGCGGCCGTCGACGTGACCCTGCTGGGCCGCTACTACGAGCGGTTCGCCGACCACGCCGTCGAGATCGGCCGCCGCGTGATCTTCCAGGCCACCGGCAGCCCCGAGCCCACCGCCGACGTCTCGAAGTAGCCCCTACGCCCCGACGCCGTCCTGCAGCTGCAGGATCCGACCGCCGAGGTGGATGTCGGAACCGACGGTGAGCGGCACGGGCTGCCCGGGGGGCAGCCGCAGCGGCTGCGGCGACGCGGGCGGGCGCACCCAGGTGCCGTTCGCCGAGCCCACGTCCACGGCCAGCAGCTGCCAGCCGTCGATCCGGATCTCGAGGTGCGCCCGCGAGAGCGCCCCCGTGCGGTCCTGCAGAACGATCGGCAGCAGTCGCCCGGCACCGTCGAACGAGCGGCCCGCGCGCTGCGCGACATAGGCGGCCGGGTCGCGCCCGAGCACCATGTCGCCGTCCACGACGAAGGCCGTGCCGTCGTCCGCGACCAGCAGGCCGAGCGGCGGGCGCGGGCCCGTCTCGATCGGCGCCCGGCGGTCGACGAGGGCCCCGCACCGCGAGCAGTACGCGGCGGTCGGGGAGTTGAGGTGCCCGAACGCGCAGCGCCGCCCCTCGATCATCGGACCGGTGACCACGGGCTCGGCGGGGCCCTGGACCTCCACGTCGTACTCGGTGGCCGCGAACAACGGGCTCACGCCGGTCGGCTCCTCGTTGGTGGGGGCGTCGGCGGGGAAGACATCGGTGGAGATGTCGCCCTCGCTCGCGGTCTCCAGCGATTCGTCGGACCACAGCACCGCACCCGCACCGGGGACCGCGCCGTGCAGCAGGTGCAGGGCCGTGGGGCCGCACACCGGCGCCGGCGGAGGCGGGGGCCCGACGGTGACCGTCACCACCGCGCCCGGAGCCAGGGGCGCCACGCGCTCGGCGAACTCGGCGCCGGCGTGCAGCACGTGCTCGGGGCTGGCGGCCGCGGCCGAGGGGAAGATCGCGACGGTCAGCGCCCGCTCCTCCGGTGCCCCGGCGACACCGCGCAGCAGTGCGCGGACCGATCCCGCGCTGCTCTCGACGACGGCGAACGCCGGGCCGCCGCGGTCCCGGAGGATCGCGGCGAGGTCACCGTCGACATCGAGCGCCGAGGCGAGCTCCGCGGCCTCGGGCGTCGCGCCGAGCGCGGGCGCGTCGACCACGAGCACGGCACCGCGCACCCGGGCGACGACGCGGTCGCCGGGGAGCACGGTGCTGTACTGCACGCCCGCCGCGGGCGCGTCCTGGGTCTGCGCTGTCACAGAGTGAGGATACCGTCGATGTCCCAAGCCTCGGCCGGTGTGTGACCCGTCAGCCGAAGCGGCCGGAGATGTAATCCTCGGTCGCCTGCTGCTCCGGGTTGGAGAACATCTTCTCGGTCGGATTGATCTCGATCAGCTTGCCGGGCTTGCCGGTGGCCTCGAGGTTGAAGAACGCGGTCTGATCGGACACGCGCGCGGCCTGCTGCATGTTGTGCGTCACGATCACGATCGTGTACTGCCGCTTGAGTTCTCCGATGAGGTCCTCGATCGCGAGGGTCGAGATCGGGTCGAGCGCCGAGCAGGGCTCGTCCATGAGCAGCACATCGGGGCTCACGGCGATGGCGCGGGCGATGCACAGGCGCTGCTGCTGACCGCCGGACAGTCCGCCGCCGGGCTTGTTCAGGCGATCCTTGACCTCGTCCCAGAGATTCGCGCCGCGCAGCGAGGACTCGGCGATGTCGTCGAGCTTGGCCTTGCTGCGCACCCCCTGCAGCTTCAGGCCGGCCACGACATTGTCGCGGATCGACATGGTGGGGAAGGGATTCGGGCGCTGGAAGACCATGCCGATGGTCTTGCGCACGCCCACCGGGTCCACTCCCGAGCCGTAGATGTCGGCCCCATCGAGGGTGATGTGCCCGTCGACGCGCGCACCCGGCGTGACCTCGTGCATGCGGTTGATCGACCGCAGCACGGTCGACTTGCCGCAGCCGGACGGTCCGATGAAGGCGGTCACGGAGTTCGGCGGAACGGTGAGTGAGACGTCCTGCACCGCGTGGAACGCGCCGTAGTAGATGTTCAGGTCCTTGATGTCCAGCCGCTTGGCCATGACGGTCCTCCTCGTGTCTTACTTCGTCTTGGGGGCGAGCAGCCGGGACATCAGGGCGGCCAGGCCGCTCGCGATGGCCACGAGGATCACCAGGGTCAGCGCGGCGCCCCACGCCCGGTACTCGCCGACGGCGCCCGGGTTGGTGCGGTACTGGTCGTAGATGAACAGCGGCAGGGACGCCATGTTGCCGTTGAACACGTCGTAGTTGCGGCGGTCGGTGATGCCGACGAGCAGGAGCACCGGGGCGGTCTCGCCGACCACGCGCGCGATCGCCAGGAACACTCCCGAGACCATGCCCGACGCGGCCGTCGGCACCACGATCCGCAGGATCGTCTTCCACTTGGGCACGCCCAGGGCGTAGGACGCCTCCCGCAGCTCGTTCGGGACCAACTTGAGCATCTCCTCCGTGGAGCGCACCACGACGGGGACCATGAGCAGGATCAGCGCGAGGCTGACGGCGAACGACGACTGCGGCATGCCGAAGGTGGTGATCCACACGCCGAACACGAACAGGGTCGCGACGATCGACGGGATGCCGGCCAGCACGTCGACCATGAACGTGGTCACCCTGCCCAGGCGGGTGCGCTCGGCGTACTCGACGAGGTAGATGCCCACCATGATCCCGATCGGCACCGAGAAGACGGTGGCGATACCGGCCTGCACCAGGGTGCCGTAGATGGCGTGGCTGACGCCGCCCGCGTACGAGTCCGGCGCCACCCGGAGCATCGACTTCGACCACCAATCCGCGTGGATGATGGCGGGGAGCCCGTTGGCGATCACCATGTAGAGCAGGGAGACCAGCGGGACGACGGCCAACAGGAAGCAGGCGCCGAAGACGATCGCGGCGGCCTTGTCGGTGATCCGCCGCCGGAGCGAGGTGCGATGGAAGACGGTGCCGCTCTTGGCGACGCTGTCCAGGTCTGCGGCGGTCATCCGTTCACCCGTCCCCCGCCGATCCAGCGCGCGATCGCGTTCACCACGAAGGTGAGCACGAAGAGCACGAGGCCGGCGGCGATGTAGGCGCCGCGCTGGTCGACGTTGTCGAACTCAGCGGCGGCGGAGGCGATCTTCGAAGCGAAGGTGTAGCCGCTGTCGAACAGCGACCAGATGGAGTTCTTGGTGGCGGCGAACAGGATGATGAGCACCGCGATGGTCTCGCCGAGCGCGCGCCCCAGGGCCAGCATGGAGCCGGCGACGATGCCGGACCGGCCATACGGGAGCACCGTCAGCCTGACGACCTCCCACTTGGTGGCGCCGAGCGCCAGCGCCGCCTCCTGCTGCGAGACGGGCGTCTGCCACAGCGCCTCGCGCGTGATCGAGGTGATGATCGGGAGGATCATGATCGCGAGCACGATGCCCGCGGTGAACACCGTCGACCCCAGCGAGATCTGCATGTTGCCGGTCTTGAACAGGAAGAACCAGCCGAGATTGCTGTTGAGCCACTGCTGCAGCGGCACCAGGAAGGGCGCCAGGACCAGGATTCCCCACAGGCCGTAGATGATCGACGGGACTGCGGCCAGCAGATCCACCACGGCGCCCAGGGCGCGGGCGATCCGGCGGGGCACGTACTGCGCGAGGAAGGTCGCGATCCCGACGGCGACGGGCACCGCGAGGACGAGCGCCATCACCGACGACAGCACGGTGATCTTCAGCAGCTCGACGATGCCGAACCGCATGTTCGACGGGGTGGTCTGCCACTCGGAGCTGGTGAGGAAGTTGACATTGTTCTTCGTCAGCGCCGGGACGGCCTGCACCACGAGTTGCAGGAAGATCAGGCCGATGACGGCGATCAGCAGGATTCCCGCGCCCTGCGCGGCCCACTTGAAGATCTTCTCCATCCGTCCGGCGGACCCGGCGAAGGACGCGCTCTCGACGGCGACGGCATCCGTGCGGACCGCGGACGGCACACCGTCCGACGGCGCGCTCCGTTCGGGTGAGTCCTCAGTCGCCATGTTCCCCCGATGTTCTGCCACGCGAAGCTGTCCCTTCCGGCACGACCTCCGGTGTAGCAGGTGTCGTTACTGGATGGAGTCGATCGACGCGTTCAGCGTGGTGCGGAACGAGTCGGGGATCGGGGCGTAGCCCTGATCCGCCAGCTGGTCCTGGGTCGTCTTGCTGGCCGCGACCTTCAGGAAGCTCTTGAGGCCCTTCGCGACCTCGGCGTCGGAGTACTTCGAGCACACGATCTCGTAGGTGGCGAGCACGATCGGGTAGGCGCCGGCGGCCGTCGGCTTGTAGAAGCCCGCGGTGTCGATGACCAGGTCCTTGCTGCCCGGGGTCGTGAACTTCGCCGCCTCGATCGTCTTGGCGACCGACTCGGCGCTCAGCGCGACGGCCTCGGGGCCGGCGGAGGTGATGATGTTCGCGACCTGCAGCTTCTGCGCCTTGGCGAAGCTCCACTCGGTGTAGGTGACGGTGCCCTCGGCCTTGTTGACCGTGGCCGCGACCTGCGAGTTGCCGCTGGCGCCGCCCGCTCCGGCGACGCCGCCCTTGAACTCCTTGCCGGTCTTGTCCGCGCTCCAGTCGGCGGGCGCGGCCGAGGCGAGGTACTTCTGGAAGTTCTCGGTGGTGCCCGACGGGTCGGAGCGGAAGACGACGGTGATCGGCAGGTCGGGCAGCTTGGTGCCCGCGTTCTCGGCCTCGATCTCGGGCGCGTTCCACTTGGTGATCTTGCCGGAGAAGATCTTGGCGATGGTGGGCGCCGAGAGGTTGACCTTCGTGTTGTCCGGCAGCTTGTAGGCCACGGCGATCGGGCCGAAGACCATCGGCAGGTTCAGCGCGGGCGCGCCGCACTTCTCCTCCGCCTTCTTGGCCTCCTCCGGCTTGAGCGCCGAATCCGAGCCCGCGAAGTTGGTCAGGCCTGAGGTGAACTCGGTGATGCCCTGACCCGAGCCGCTGCCGGTGTAGTCGACGTTCGCACTGCCGCCGCAGTCCTTGCCGAAGGCGTTCTTGAACACGGTCATGGCGTTGGCCTGCGCCGTCGAGCCACTGCCCTTGAGCTGCAGCTTGCCGTCGCACTGCACGCCCGAGCCGCCGGCTGCGGAGTTGTTCGCGGCGCCACCGGCCTCTTCGCTGCCACACGCGGACAGGGTCAGGGACAGGGCTGCCGCGGCGGCAACGGCCGTAACGGATCCACGCTTGAAGTTCACCGAGATTCCTCCGGGTCGGGTCAGGACTGAGCACACCGGGATACGGGTGTCTTCCAGCAACTTAAAGAGGCCGGGTGTCCGATTCGGGTGTCCCGGGTGAACGATGGGCAAACTCGGCCGGTCGAGTGGATTACCGTAATGCGTACGCGACGTGACGTTCGTGTTCCGCGAAGCCCAGTCCGGCGTACGTCCGCAGCGCCGCCGTGTTGTCACCCTCCACGTACAGCTCGACCTCGGACAGCCCGCGTCCGGCCAGGTACTGCAGCCCCGCGGCCGTGAGCAGCCGCCCCAGACCGCGCCCCTGCCCCTCCGGCGCGACCGCGACCACGTAGACCTCCCCGAGCCCGGTGGCCGGGTCCGCGACCTTGGTCCAGTGGAAGCCCAGCAGTGCGCCCCGCGCGTCCACGGCGAGGAACAGGCCCGCGGGGTCGAACCACTGCGCCCCGGTCCGCTCGTCGATCTGCTCCTGGGTCCAGCCACCCTGCTCGGGATGCCAGGCGAAGGCCGCGTTGTTCACCGCGAGGATCGCGGCGTCGTCCTCGGGGCCGGCGTAGGTGCGCAGGGTCACCCCCGGCGGGGTCGACGGTGCGGCGGCCACCCCGGCGAGCGGCCTGCGCAGGTTGAGCAGCGTCCGCACGGCCGTCAGCCCCAGGTCTGCGGCCAGCGCGCGGGCAGGCGGCAGGTCGCCGTGGGCCCAGACGGTGCCGCCCTCGCCCACCAGCTCGAGCGCCCCGGTCACCAGGGCGCGGCCCAGGCCCCGTCGGCGCTGCGCCGGTGCCACGACCGCCTCGGCCGAGCCCGGCCCTCCGGCGGGCGGGACGACGACGCCGGCGTAGCCGGCCGTGCCGCCCTCGCCGTCGCGGGCGAGCACGTGCGGGCCGGGGCCGGTGACGCCGAGACGGAACTGCTCCGACAGGGGCCCGATGCCGTCGGCTGCCTCCGCGGCGGCGGCGATCGTCGCGACCGCCGACGCGTCGTCGACCGGTCCGCGCACCACCTCGACCGCGTGCCGCTCCGCCATGCTCAGGCCCCCTCGAGATCCTCGTCCGTCGGTTCCATGTCCTCGACGGGGCGCTCGCCCTTACCCCGGACCGGCCGCACCGCCTTGTACCCCACGTTACGGACGGTGCCGATCATCCCCTCGTGCTCGGCGCCGAGTTTGGCGCGCAGGCGCCGGACGTGCACGTCGACGGTGCGGGTGCCGCCGAAGAAGTCGTAGCCCCACACCTCCTGCAGCAGCTGCGCCCGCGTGAACACCCGACCGACGTTCTGCGCCAAGAACTTCAGCAGCTCGAACTCCTTGTAGGTGAGGTCGAGCGGCTTGCCGCGGAGCCGGGCGGTGTAGGTGCCCTCGTCGATGAGCAACTCACCCAGGGTGATCTTGTCGGCGACCTCGTCCTCGGCGTCCGCACCGCGCCGCGCGGCGACGAGCCGGAGCCGGGCGTCGATCTCGGCCGGGCCAATGCCGGGCAACAGGAAGTCGTCGAGGCCCCAGTCGGCGCTGGCGGCGACGAGCCCGCCCTCCGTGAGCACGGCGACCACTGCGACGGCGCCGCCGCCCGTGGTGCCGAGCAGGCGGCAGAGGCCGCGGGCGGTGACCAGGTCCGAGCGCGCGTCGACGAGCGCGACATCGGCGGAGCCGACCTCGAGCAGCGAGGCGACGTCCGCGGGCAGCGGCCGGACCGTGTGCGGCAGCAGCGACAGGGACGGCAGCACCGTATCCGGTTCCCGGTCGGAGGTGAACAGGACGAGATCCATATGCCCTCCCCGGTGCGCGGCGGTCGGATTGAATTGAACGGATGCCACAATAGCGGTGGTCAGAGCGTCGTGTGTAGCGGCACCGGTGCGAACGAGAGGAAGCGGGCGTGGCTCAGGGGCAGGGACGGGTGTGGATTCGGCGCATTCTGGTCGCCGGTGCGATGCTCCTCACACTCGCGTTCCTCGCCGAGCTCGGCACCGCCGCGACCGCCGAGTACCGGCTCTCCCGGGAACTGCGGGCCGCGGCCGGCCTGGCGGACGATCCGGAGGTCACCGTCGGCGGATTCCCGTACCTGACCTCGGGCGGTACGCACCCGAAGCTCTCGATCGCGGTGCCGGCGCAGGTCGACGGCCGCAACGCGCGGCTCGAGGCCGAGTTCGCGGATGTGACGATCCCCGGCGGCCTGCTGCCGACCTTCACGCCGGACACGCCGATCCGGGCCGCTCACGTGGAGTCGCGGGTCCGGCTCGACCAGAAGACGGTCGGCCGGTACATGGACATCGTCGACCTCCAGGTGCACACCCCCGCCCCGAAGCGGCCCGGCGCGGGCAGCCCCGCCGACGGCTACGTCAAGGCGTCGAAGGGCATCGTGCTCACGGGCACCGTCCCGTTGCCGACCCCCGCGGACCCGAAGCGGACGGTGCTGATCTCGGTGGCGGCGGACTTCTCGGCCGTCGGCGACGCGATCGCGGTACGGGCCACGGGGATCTACACGGGCCCCGAGGACCACGCGAAGGCCGACCTGCTGCCGGGCGAGGAGCCGACGGTGCTCGCCCGGTTCACGCACACCCTGCCCGCGATGGCCCTGCCCTTCGGCATCCGGCCCACCGGCGCACGGGGCGAGAACGCCGACGTGGTGCTGCTGGGCGAGGCCGACGGTGTCACCGTGACGCCCGGCGCCTTCCACCGGCCCCTCCCGCAGACCCTCCCGTGACGGACGCGCGCGGCTTGGGTATTCTTGGCCCCATGCGCAACCGCTGTGAGCTGCTGCTCACCCGCCGTCTGGCGGTCGACCTGTGCCGTATGGCCGGTTGTCGCTGTCTGGGCTAGGCCCGTTCTCTCCCCGGGCAGGGTGCTCTCCACCGCGTATCGCGATGCATCCGTTCCGCCCTCCCAGCGCTCTCCGCGCACCCCTCGAAGTAGCGTTCGCGCCTTCATTCCGCACGTCATGGACTCAACGAAAGGGATCCTCATGGCTCGCTCCGATGTCCTGGTCTCCGCAGACTGGGCTGAGCAGAATCTCGACACCCCGGGTGTCGTCTTCGTCGAGGTCGACGAGGACACGTCGATCTACGACGACAACCACATCAAGGGCGCCGTGCGCCTCGACTGGCGCAAGGACCTGCAGGATCCGATCCGTCGCGACTTCCTCGACCAGGACGGCTTCTCCGCACTCCTGTCCGAGCGCGGCATCGGCAACGACGACACCGTCGTCCTCTACGGCGGCAACAACAACTGGTTCGCGGCCTACGCCTACTGGTACTTCAAGCTGTACGGCCACCAGGACGTCAAGCTGCTCGACGGCGGCCGCAAGAAGTGGGAGCTCGACGGCCGCCCGCTGTCGACCGACGCGGTGACCCGCCCGGCCACCACCTATGTCGCCAAGCCCGTCGACCTGTCGCTGCGCGCCTTCCGCGACGAGGTGATCGATTCGATCGGCAAGAAGAACCTCATCGACGTGCGCTCGCCCGACGAGTTCTCCGGCAAGATCTCCGCGCCGGCGCACCTGCCGCAGGAGCAGGCGCAGCAGCGCGGCCACGTCCCCGGCGCGATCAACATCCCGTGGTCGACCACCGCCAACGAGGACGGCACCTTCAAGTCCGACGACGCCCTCGCCGCGCTGTACGCGGAGAAGGGCTTCGACGACACCAAGGAGACCATCGCGTACTGCCGCATCGGCGAGCGCAGCTCGCACACCTGGTTCGTGCTGCAGGAGATCCTGGGCAAGAAGAACGTCAAGAACTACGACGGCTCGTGGGTCGAGTACGGCTCCCTCGTCGGCGCCCCGATCGAGAAGTAAGGATTTCGTATCATGTGTGGAGCTCCCAAGCAGGGCCAGGTCCTTCCCGCCGGTGTCGATGTCGAGAAGGAGACCGTCCTGACCGGACAGGTCCTCGACGCGGCCGGCAACCCCGTCGCCGGCGCGTTCGTGCGTCTGCTCGACGGCACGGGTGAGTTCACCGCCGAGGTCGTGGCCTCCGGTACCGGCGACTACCGCTTCTTCGCGGCGCCGGGCACCTGGACGCTGCGCGCCCTGTCCTCCGTGGGCAACGGCGACACCCAGGTCTCCCCCGAGGCCAACGGCGTCTACAACCAGGACATCACCGTCTCGAAGTAGCCACCCCCCTCAATTGAACACCGTTATGGAGAGCGAACCCGCAGGTGGGATTCTCCATAACGGTGTTCAATTGCGTTCTGGGGGTCACGACCCGTCGACGATGCGGTCGGCTCGGACCGCCGTGGCCTCGATGAGGCGGGCGTTCGCCTCGTCGGAGCCGTCGGCCCGCTCGCGGGCCTCGGCGGGCGTGCGCCCGAATCGCATGTGCCGCTCGATGAGTCGCTCGCGGCGCAGCGCGGGGTCGATGCGCAGGAACCACACCTCGTCGAGGGCGGCCCGCGCCTGCGGCCACGCGCCGGCATCGGCGAGCAGGTAGTTGCCCTCGGTGACCACGAGCGGAACGTCCGGCGCCACCTCGATGGAGCCGCCGATGGAGGCCTCGAGCGCGCGGTCGAACCGCGGGGCGTAGACGGTGCCCGTGCCCGCACGCAGTCGGCGGAGCAGTTCCGCGAAGCCCGCGTCGTCGAAGGTGTCGATGGCGCCCTTGCGTTCCCAGCTGCCGTGCCGGCGCAGCACGGCGTCGTCGAGGTGGAAGCCGTCCATGGGGACGAGCACGGCGTCGTCGCCGAGCGCCGCCACGAGCCGCTCGGCCAGCGTGGACTTCCCCGATCCGGGGGATCCGGCGATCCCGAGCAGTGAGCGCCCCGGGCGCGCGACGAGTTCCCGTGCGCAGGACAGCAATTCGTCCGTCACAGCGTCGCCAGCCACGCCCTCACCCCCGGGTATCGGCATTTGTCGGAGGCGCGCGCCGCCGCGAACCGCAGCGCGTCCACCGGGGCATCGCCCCGCGCGATCGCGAACGCGTACGCGCCGTGCAGCACGTCGCCCGCGCCGAGCGTATCGACGACCGGCACGGCCGGGACCTCGAGGGTGCCCGCGACCCCTTCGATCTCGTACCGGATCGGCCCGGCGCCGTCGGTCACGGCGACCACCGGCGGACCGGTGACGGCGGCACCGTCGGGCGGCCGGAAGTCCGCCGAGCGGATGACGTGCGCGGCGTACATCAGGAGCTCGGCGAAGACGGGACGCCAGCGGCCGGCGTCGAGCACGATCGGCACGGACGCCGCGACGGCGCTCCGCATCGCCGCGCGGGCCGCGGCGGGGCCGTGCCCGTCGAGCAGCAGCACGTCGAAGCCCTCCGCGTGGATCGGCGGCACGAGGTCGGGGTAGCCGGTGCCGTCGAACGAGACGACCTGCCGCTCCCCCGTGGGGGCGTGCACCGTGACCGCGGAGACGGGCGGCCCGAAGCCCGGCGATGCGAGGTCGAGGAGCTCGACCCCGCACGCCGCCAGGTCGTCGCGGACGAGACGCGCGAGGGCGCCGTCGCCGACGGGGGCCGCGAGCACCGCCCGCCCGCCCAGCGCTGCGAACACCGCGGCTGCGTTGAGCGCGGGACCACCGCCGGAGACGTCCTGACGGACGGCGGTGACCTTGCCGTTGCGCGGGGGCGTCTCCTCGACGCTGGAGATCACGTCGACGGTGGCGAGCCCCACGAACAGGCCCGACGGCCTACGGTCCACCCGCCGCCTCCTCGTCGGTCGGCGTGAGCGCGCCGGTCATGAGCGCGACGACCTCGGCCATGCTGCGCTGCTTCGGGTCGACGACGGCGGCGCGCCGGCCGAGCCGGTGCACGTGGATCCGGTCGGCCACCTCGAAGACGTGCGGCATGTCGTGACTGATCAGGATCACGGGCGTGCCGCGGTCGCGGATCTGCCGGATCAGGTCGATGACCTGGCCCGATTCCCGGACGCCGAGGGCCGCCGTCGGCTCGTCCATGATGATCACCTTCTTCCCGAAGGCGGCCGCCCGCACCACCGCGACGCCCTGTCGCTGCCCGCCGGAGAGCGTCTCGACGGCCTGCGTCGGGGACTTGATCCCGATCTTGAGGTCCGCGAGGTGGCCGGCCGCCGCATCGCGCATCGCCTTGCGGTCGAGCTGCCGGAACACCGAGCCGAGGATCCCCGGTTTGCGGAGCTCCCGGCCCAGGTAGACATTGGCGGCGATGTCGAGCGCGGGGATCACGGCGAGGTCCTGGTAGACGGTCTCGATCCCGGCGTTGCGGGCGTCGAGCGTGCTCTTGAAGTGGACCGGCGCACCGTCGAGCAGGATCTCGCCCTCGCTCGGGATGAGCGCCCCCGAGAGCGCCTTGATGAGGCTGGACTTGCCGGCCCCGTTGTCGCCGATCACGGCGAGCACCTCGCCGGCGCGGAGCTCGAAGTCGGCACCCGCGATCGCCTCGACCTGCCCGTACTTCTTCACCAGGCCCTTCGCCTCGAGCACGGGCCCGGCGTCCTGCGCGCTCATTGCAGCCTCCTGCGCGAGATCTGGTCCAGCGCAACGGCGGCGATCACGAGGACGCCCGTCGCGACGTTCTGGTAGAGGTTGTCGATCCCGACGAGCGTGAGCCCGTTGCGCAGCACCCCGACGATCAGCGCGCCGACCAGCGTGCCCAGCACCGAGCCGCGGCCGCCGAAGAGGCTGGTGCCGCCGATCACGACCGCGGTGATGGTGTCGAGGTTCGCGGTCTGGAAGGCATTGGGGTCGGCCGTCGGGATGCGCCCGAGGGCCGCCCACGCCGCGATCGCGGCGATCACACCGGACGCGAGGTACACGCCGAACACCGTCTTGGAGGTCTTGATGCCCGCCAGCGACGCCGACACGGGGTTGCCACCCACGGCGTACACGTGCCGGCCGGTGGCCGTGCGGTTGAGCACGTACCAGGCCACGGCGTACACGATCAGCAGCACGAGCAGGCCCAGCGTGAGCGGGAATCCGAACAACTTGAAGCCCGTACCGAGCGCCGTGAGCGGACCGTCGGCGACGCGGTAGGTCTGCGAGCCGGCATAGAGCTGCGTGGCCGCCGCGACGATGGTGAACATGCCGAGCGTGACGATGAACGGCGGCAGCTTGAGCACCGTCACCAGGGCGCCGTTGATCGCGCCGATGAGCATGCACACGCCGAGCGCGACGACCATGGCGAGGATCGGGTCGGTGCCCGCCACCTTCGCCAGGACGACGGTGCCGAGCACGCACGTCGCGCCGATCGACAGGTCGATGCCGGCGGTGAGGATGATCAGCGACTGCGCGACCGCGAGGATCCCGATCACCATGGTCTGCTGCAGGATCAGCGAGATGTTGTAGCCCGTCGCGAACTGCGGTGTGAGGATGAAGAACACGACGCACGCGACGATGAGCGCGGCGAGCGGGCCTGCGAGCGGCTCGCGCGCGAGCCCTCGGAAGGCGGAGGGAAGGGCACCGGCCGACACGTCAGCCCCAGCAGTTCTGCTCGCCCCACGCGGTGTCCTTCGACGGGACGCCGGCGACGGGCTTGTCGGTCACCAACTGCGAGCCGGTGTTGGTGAATCCGGAAGGCTTGGTGCCGTTCTGAGCGAAGGCGACCACCGCGTCGACACCCTGCTCGGCCATCTTCGCGGGGAACTGCAGCACCGTCGCGCCGATGATGCCCGCCTTGACGTTCCGGACGCCCGTGCAGCTGCCGTCGACGGAACCGATCAGGAGCTGACCGGCCTTGCCCGCCTTCTTCGCCGCCTCGTAGCCGCCGGCCGCCGCGGGCTCGTTGATCGTGTAGAGCGAGTTGGCATCCGGGACGCGCTGAAGCAGGTTCTCCATCGCGGTCTGGGCCTTGGTCTGGTCGCCGTTGGTGTTCTCCTTACCAGCCACCTCGGGGCTGGTCTCGGTGAGCCCGATGCCCTCCAGGAAGCCCTGGTGCCGGAAGGTGTCGACGGTGCCGCCCGGCGTCCCGTCGAGCATGAGCAGCTTGGGGGTCCGCCCGGCGAGCGCGCCCTTGACCCAGGAGCCCTGCAGGCGCCCGGCCTCCTTGTTGTCGGTGGCGAAGGTCGCGTCCACGGCGTTCTCCGGATCGGTCGCGGTGTCCAGCGCGATCACCACGACGCCCGCGTCGCGCGCCTTCTTGATCGCGGCCAGGATGCCGCTCGACGAGTTGGGGGTGATGAGGATGCCCTTGACGCCCTGGCTGACCAGGTTCTCGATGGCGGCGACCTGCCCCTCGTTGTCCCCGTCGAACTTGCCCGCGAGCGCGACGAGGCTCGCCCCCTTCGCCTCGGCCTCCTTCTTGGCGGCCTCGCGGATCTTCACGAAGAACGGGTTGGTGTCCGTCTTGGTGATGAGTCCCACCTTCACGCCGCCGGACGACCCGCCGTCGCGGTTGCAGGCGGCCACCGAGGTGAGGCCGACGGTGAGGGCGCAGCAGATCGCGGCGATGCGCACGGTGTTCCGATTGCTCATTGGGGGGCTCCGATCGAGTGTGTGCTGAATCACATGTTTCCGGGTGGGCAAAACGCTATACCCGCAGTTGGGATACGCGCAAGGGTTTGCGCAAGCGCTTGCGTACCGCGGAACGGCCCGGGCATGATGGTGCGATGGGGAACATGGCCGACGTCGCCGCGGAAGCGGGCGTGTCGATCAGCACCGTCTCCCATGTGATCAACGAGACGCGTCGGGTGGACCCGCGCACCCGGGAGGCGGTGCTCGAGGCCATCGCCACCACGGGCTACCGCCGCAACGCACTCGCCGCAGCGCTCGCCACCTCGCGCTCCGGCGTTCTGGCACTGAGCATCTCGGCCTGGCAAAACCCCTACTTCGCGCCGCTCGTGCGTGCGATCGAATCCCGCGCGGGCGAGCTCGGCTACGCCTTGATGATGGGCGACTCGCACGACGATCCGACCACCGAGGCCGCGCTCGTGGGCTCGCTGCTCGATCGGCGCGCGGACGGCCTGATCCTCGCCCCCGCGCCCCGCGCCGAGCGCGCCACCATTCCCATGATCCGCAGCGCGGGCACCCCCCTGGTCCTCATCGACCGCCTGTCCTCGGCCCCCGTCGACCAGTTGGCGTCGGAGGGCTCCGAGCCGGTGGCGCGCCTGACCGCCCACCTGATCGAGCTGGGCCACGAGCGGATCGGCGCGATCACGGGCCGCCGCGGCATCCAATCCTCCGTCGAGCGGTCCGAGGCGTTCGTCACGGCGATGGCCGCCGCCGGACTGCACGCCGCCCCGCGGCACCTGCGCTGCGGCGATTCGAGCGTCGACGAGGCGTACACGCAGACGCTCGCCATGTTCCGCGGCCGCGGCCCGCGCCCCACGGCCCTGATCGCGCTCAACAACGCCATGACGGTCGGCGTGATGCGCGCCCTGCGGGAGTTGGAACTGCGCGTCCCGCAGGACGTCGCGCTGGTCTGCTACGACGATTTCGAGTGGTCGGACCTGTTCACGCCGGGGCTCACCGCCGTCGCGCAGGACGTCGAATCGATGGGTCGACGGGCCGTCGACCTGCTCGTCGAGCGGATCGACGGGTTCGACGGTCCGCGGCGCGTCGAGCGGCTGCCCACCACCTTCCACCACCGCGACTCGTGCGGTTGTGAGCGCGCGCCGGGCGGGGTCTAGTATCGACGGCATGGTCATCTTCTTCGAGATCCTCATGGCGGTGGCATCGGTCGCGATCTTCGCGTTCGCCGTGTTCGTGCTGTACCGCGTCCTCACCGACGGCCAGTAGTCGCCCGTGAGCGACGAGGCCACGCCCACGTCCGGCGCGCCGGCCGGTTCCGGCCAAGAGGCACTGGATGCTGCGATCGAGCGGTCCGAGACCACCTCGTCGCGCAACATCTCGAACCTCCCGGGACTGCCCCTCGCCGATGACACGGCCAACCTGCGGCAAGGCCCCGACCTGCACGCGGGCCTCCTGGGCCTCCTGCCGCTCGTCGGTGTCTGGCGCGGCGAGGGCGAGGGCCACGACGAGTCCGGCGACTACCACTTCGGCCAGCAGATCGTCGTCAGCCACGACGGTCAGAACTTCCTCTCCTGGGAGTCGCGGTCGTGGAAGCTCGACGACCAGGGCGAGTTCTCCGAGCCCGATCTCCGCGAGGCCGGCTTCTGGCGGATCGGCGAGGACGACGAGATCGAATTCGTCGTCACGCACGCCAGCGGCATCGTCGAGCTGTACTACGGCAAGCCCGTCTCCCAGACCGCATGGGAACTCGAGGCCGACGTGGTCATCCGCTCCAAGACCTCCCCGCTGGCCGGCGCGTCCAAGCGCCTGTACGGCCTGGTCGACCAGGGCGGTTCCCTCGCCTACGTCGAGGAACGCATCGATGCCGACGGTGCGCTCATCCCCCGCCTCAGCGCCAAGCTGGCCCGCTACGCCGGCTGACTCCGCCGCTCCACCCACCCCGGCCGCAGGTAGGACCGGTGCGGGCAGAACGGGTGCGGGCAGAACGGGTGCGGGAAGCCATCCGCACCCATTGCGCGCAGTCGCACCCGGCACGCCGGGTGCACTCGGGTGAAACGGGTGCGGGAGCCCATCCGCACCCGAAATGCTTCGACGCCGTGCCAACTCCACACCCGTGTGCTCGGACTGTCCGAGATGTACTGGATCACCGTGCAAGCGCGGTACGACGCGGATCTGGCGCGGGCGCTGATCGCGGACGAGGGCCGCGATCACGCCACTCGCGGGCTGATGGCCCGCACAGACGGAAGCCCCCTCCGGGCGTGAACATCACGCGCCGGAGGGGGCTCCGTCATTCCAGGTGGGCGACCGCCGTCAGGCGGCGGCCACCTCCTCAGTCCTGAAATTCACCATTTCTCGGACCACCTCCTTTCGATTGACGCCTCCGACGCTACGCCCGCGCGACACCGTCGGCAATGGAATTTCCCGGAGAGCGAAAACGCAGGTCAGGAGGTCTTCTCGCCGTACCATTCGGCGATCTGCTTCGACGACGCCCACCGCGAGTACGTGGGACCCTGCGGCCAGCCCTCGGGCACGTCCTGCCACTCCTCCTGCCGACCGTAGGGCAGCACGTCGAGCAGGCCGAAGGTGTACGAAACCTGTTCGGCACCACGCCCGAAGGTCTGCCACAGGTGGTAGACGGTGTCGCCGTCACGGACGAAGGTGTTGTAGGCGAAGCCGCCGCCGGGGCCGGCGCCCACCTCGGCCCCGAAGCCGGAACCGTTGGTGGAGTACCACGTCATGGTGTTCCCGACGCGCTTCTTGTATTCCAGCACCTCGTCCATCGGGCCGTTGGTGATCACCACCATCCGCGCATCCCAGCTGCCCAGGAAATCCAGCCGCGACAGGTTCGCCGTCGCGCCGGTGCATCCGGGGCATTGCCACTGACTGCCGTCGGTCCACATGTGGTGGTAGGTGATGAGCTGACTCCTGCCGTCGAAGACATCCGCGAGGCTCACCTCGGAGCCGTCCTCGGCGATCAGCCGGTACTCGGGCAACCGCACGGCGGGCAGCCTGCGACGTTGTGCGGCGATGGCGTCGAGCTCGCGAGTGGCGGCCTTCTCTCGAGCGCGCAGCTCGTCGATCTGCTGCTGCCAGGTCTCACGGTCGACGACGGGCGGAACGGCGGTCATGGTGGATTCCTCTCCGGTGGTGGGACATTCGAACGGTCAGGGGCGGTAGCGGGTCTGGGCGAACTCGTCACCGCGGGAGAACGACAGGACCTTGACGGGCCGAACCCCGAAGACGGGGAGCGAGGCGGCGTCGGGGTTCGGGGCCCGCCCCTCCGTCCGATGCCGGAAGCCCGCGTCGTCCACGTCGTAGGGCCAGTCGAGCCGGGACTCCCACATCCGAGCGAGCGTTTCCAGCACGGCGCGGTCGGTGCACCGCTCCGCGGAACCTTCCACCGTGACGTCATGCCCACGCAGATACTCGTTGCTCCCGGTGGTGAGCACACAGCGTGGGTCCCGTGCCAGGTTGACGGCCTTCTGCTCCTCGGAACCGGTCACGAAGTACAGCGCACCGTCCCACCACATGGCCGGTAGCGGACACACGTGCGGGCTTCCGTCGGCACGCACGGTGCTGAGCCAGAACATCTCGGCGTCGTCCAGGATCCGCTCGACATCCGCCCACGGCGTGGCGACGGCGCCCGGAGTGCTGAAGCCGGTGTGCAGCACCGGAACGGGTCCAATACTCGTGGTCATGGCGACCCCTTCCATGTTCACAGCGTCCACATCTGCTATGTTCACACCGTACACTTGGGTGGCAGGGGGCACAAGAGCATGGCGTACCACCACGGCGACCTCGCGCAGGCGCTCGTCGACGCGGGACTGGAGGTCACGCGCGCCGGCGGACCGTCGGCCCTGACCATCCGCGAGGTCACCCGCCGCGTGGGGGTCAGCCCGAACGCCGCCTACCGCCACTTCCCCGACCGCCTCGCCCTACTGCGGGCGGTCAGCGCGGCGATCCAACAGCGCATGGCGGACGCGATGCCCGTCCATCCCGATCAGGGGCCGAGGGATCACCTGCGGGCAGTGGGCCTCGGCTACATCGCCTTCGCGCTGGCCGAGCCCGGCTGGTTCTCGGTCTGCTTCTTCGGAGACGAGGCCCCGGATCCCGAATCCCTCTCGGCCATACCGCCGTACGTGGCCCTCTCGCAGTCACTGGACCTGCTCGTGCACGCGGGCCTGCTCCGTCCGGAGGCCCGACGGTCCGCGACCTGGTCCTGCTGGTCGATGGTGCACGGCTTCGCCGAGATGGCGCTCCGCGGACCGCTCCACCATCTCCCGGGCGATCAACAGTGGCCGCTCGCCGAGGCCGCCGTCGACACCGCGATCGCGGGAATCCTGCACGACCGAGCCGGGCGCGGCACGATGGGGACATGACACTTCCTGAGTCAACCTCAGGCCGCGGATTGCATGATTCTGGCGGCTCCGTGGAGGGTGGGGTCGTAGGGCGTGCGGGTCTGCCAGCAGCGGTAGATCACTCGGGTCCAGGCGCGGGCGAGG
>NZ_JAAXOQ010000018.1 GCF_012396015.1 Tsukamurella spumae
CTCCCTCGAAGGCTGGTGCGTGGTCAGAGACCACCAGCATCACGGGGAGGCACGCCCATCGTTGGCGGGTGCACACAAGTGGGGAGATTCAGTTAGCAGAACTGGGGAGAATCAATGAGCGTAGTCAACGTTCGTCAGTAACCCGCAACGCTAGGGGATTCGAACCCCTGACCCTCGCCTTGCAAAGGCGATGCTCTACCAACTGAGCTGAGCCCCCGTATTCGGATGCGCACCCGCTAACGGGCTCCGTCCTACCGTCAAGCTACGACCGTGTGGTGGACATGCCCACCACAACATCCCTGCTGGCCAACCCCTCACCGGACCCGTCAGCTATAGATAATCTCCGGATGTATCTGGTCCGCGTCGACATCGCCGCCCGCGTCAGCGCCCTGATCGCCGAGCTGGCCAGCCGATAGGCACGCCGCTGCGAGCTGGCCGGTGACCACGACTGCGCCCGGTCAGCAGGAGTTGTCCTCGCGAGGACTGGGATCGAGGAGCTCGCCGGAGAGTTCACCGATGACCCGGCGGAGGTTGCCCAGTTCGTCGATCCCTGCGGTCGTGGCAGTGTAGACGCGGCGGACGCGGCCATCGACGGTCTGCTCCTGCGAGGTCAGTAGCCCGGCGTCCTCGAGCCGTTGCAGCAGTGGGTAGAGGGTGCCCGGTGAGATGCGGTATCCATGGTGGGCGAGTTCGTCGGTCATCCACGCGCCGTAGACCCCACCGTTTTCGGCGGCATGGTGCAGGACGTGGACGGGAACGACTCCGCGGAGTAGGTCACGTACCAGGTCCATATCGGTCGACGATACCGAAACCGGGACCGTTCACCGGGCCTGCATCTGCCGGCGTGCGCCGTAGACGAGGGCGCCGAGGGCGATGACTGCGGCGCCGGTCAACACCGAAGGCAGTGGCAGCGTGAACGCCAGCACGACACAACCGGTTGCGCCGACGATCGGGATCAGCCGACGGGGGCGGCCTTCAGAATTGCTGAGCATCCAGGCCGAGGCGTTGGCGATGCAGTAGTAGGCCAGTACCCCGAACGAGGAGAAGCCGATCGCGCCACGCACGTCCACGGTGGTGGCGAGAACGGCGACGACCACGCCGACGGCGATCTCGGCGTGATGCGGCACCCCGAACTTCGGGTGCACGGCTGCCAGCGCTTCCGGGAGGTGCCGATCGCGCGCCATCGCCAAGGTGGTGCGGGACACGCCCAGGATCAGTGACAGCAACGACCCCAAGGCAGCGATCGCGCCACCGACACTGACCAGCGCGACGATCCCCGGGACGCCGGCCACGCGAGCGACGTCGGTCAGCGGCGCCGCTGAGGCGGCCATCTGCTCCGGGCCCAGGACCGCCAGTGCCGTCGTCGCCACCACCGCGTACACCACGAGCGTGATCGCCAACGCGATCGGAATCGCCCGCGGGATCGTGCGCTGCGGATCACGCACCTCCTCACCGAGGGTCGCGATCCGCGCGTACCCAGCGAACGCGAAGAACAACAGGCCCGCGGCCTGCAATACCCCGTACACCGACACCGGCGAGGAGATCGCCAGCCGCTCGGCATGCAGCGATCCGGACCCGCTCGCCGACACCACCACCGCGGCGAGCACGGCCAGCACCACCGCCACGATCACCCGGGTCAGCAACGCCGACTTCTGCACCCCGCGATAGTTGACCGCCGTTAACGCCACCACCGCGCCGACAGCGACGGCACGCGCGTGCTCCGGCCACGCGTACGCGCCGACCGTCAAGGCCATCGCCGCACACGAGGCGGTCTTGCCGACCACGAAGCTCCACCCGGCCAGATACCCCCAGAATGCGCCCAAGCGCTCACGCCCGTACACGTACGTACCGCCGGACTGCGGGTACCGCGCGGCCAACCGCGCTGACGAGACCGCGTTGCAGTACGCGACCACCGCGGCGACAGCGAGGCCGATCAGCAACGCTGAACCAGCCGCGGACGCCGCCGGCGCCAACGCGGCGAAGATCCCCGCGCCGATCATCGACCCCAAACCGATGACCACCGCGTCACCGACGCCGAGTCTTCGTTGCAGCGCAGCCTGTTCGGACACCGATCCTCCTCAGTCGTGACCTACCAACCTCGAGAACGGTAGTCGATATCGAAATCCGATACCAGGTCGGTGGTGGTACGCCGATGCGGTGTTCATGCAGCGTTCACGCTCGGCGGCAGTTTCGGCCGGATCCAGCCAGGCCGGGTTGCGGTCGGGGGTGTGGACCGCCGGTGTGCCGGGGCTGGCAGGCTCAGACCATGACAGAGGACCTGACCGAGGCTGCACTGGAGCGGATCCGCGCTCGTTTTCTTCCGGGCGCGTACCCCTCGCTCGACATCCGAAGCGGCTGGTACCAGCTGATCATCGACCTCGACCACGAGCTCAGCGCCATCGACCCCGACTACCAGCTGGTGCAGGTCAAGGAGAAGTTCGGCGGCCTGCGCTACTACGTCGAGTTCGAGCCCGACAAGTCCCGGCCCGGCTTCAACGATCTGATCCGGGCGGCCGAGCGGCGATCGGAGCGGACCTGTGAGGAGTGCGGCGCGCAGGGTGCGCCTTCGCACCGCGGGAGCTGGGCCAGGACACTGTGCGCAGCCGATGCAGCGGCGAGCGGTTTCGTCCCCGACGCCGCTGCGACCGACTAACGAGCACCGCCCCTTTGCGGCGGTTCAGTGTTCGGCGCCGCCGATGACCCGCTGCATCGGCACCGTCACCTCGTGATCGGCGAGCGTGAGCGTGATGCCAACCTCACGCACACCGGCGGCCAGGAGGCGCCGCTGGAGTGCCTCGAGCACTACGGCGGCCGACGTGCCGCCATGGGGCCCGATCAGAGGTTCCGTCGCGGCCACGGCGCTGTCGAGGGCCTGTACGGCCGCGCGGTAGCGGCGGTCGATCAGGCTCATCTCGTCGACGATCGCATCCACACGTGTCCGTAGCTGCGGATCGGACAGGATCTGGGTCAACCGGTCATTGCCGGAGACGAACTGCGCAGCCTCGTCGCTTCTGGCCATATCCGTCAGTATTTACCCCCCCAGGGGCCGGGATCGGGGGTGGACAAGCCCACGCCGCGCCAAGGATCATCGACCGCGTGAACGAGGCCGCCACCGACACCGACGACTCTGACGGCGCAGGCTCTCTGCTCGACCAGCTCGTTGGGCCCTTCTACGACGCGGACGGGGTCACCAGCTACCTCACGGTCACAGACGCTGAACTGAGCGCGATGGTCGCCGCCGACCACGTGATCGCGGTGCCGCTCGCCGCCGGCACGCCGGTATTCCCGGCCTGGCAGTTCCGCCCCGACCGGCGGGTTGACGAGCAGTTGCTCGCTGTCTGGCGTGCATTGCGCGGTGCGGCTGATCCGTGGACCGCGGCGTGCTGGATGTGCGCGCCGTCCCGAGACCTCGATGGCGAGACGGCGATCGCCTTTCTCACCGACCGGGCCCGGAGAGCTGATCGCCTGCAGACGGTGCTGGCCCGGGCAGCCGAGGACTGCGCCCGTTGGTTGCAGTAGCTGATCGGGCCGGCAGTGCCGGAGGGTGGCGGTCAGTCCGGTGAGAGGTCGTCGATCTCACCGTGCAGCCGGGCGATGGTGCCCTCGAGGTGCTTGATTTGCCGGGTCAGCTCGGCGATCTTGGCGTCCTTGTGACGCAGTCGCAGGTGCATTCCTGCGATCACCCCGGCATCGGGGTCGGCCGCTGGCTGCGGCACGGCCGCGGCTGAGCCGTCAGCGGGACGATCCGGCGCGGCGCTCCGGCGTTGCCGGTGGATCTTCTCGAGCAACTTCTTATGCCGGTAGACGGTGGCGCGGGCCAGTCCGGCCCGCCGGGCGACGGCCGCGACGCTGATGGCCTCACCGTCGCGGCGCATCTGCTTGAGCGCCTTCTCGATGCTGCGCTTGGACTCCTCAGATCGGAATGCGGCACTGGCGGCGAGCGCGGTGAGCGAGGCTTCGTTGGCCGTCACAGGCTGCCCGCCTGACCTACGGCATCGTCGCCGTCCTCGCAAGCGTCGTTGACGGTGCCGCGATCGGTGTCGATCCCGGGGGAAGCGGCGCGCAGCGCCGATTCGTGGGTTCCGCGGGTCTGGATCTGCAGGATCGGTAGCCGGTCGCGGGCGCCGGCGCCGGTCACCGTCGCGGTGCTCGCCGGGGACGAGACCGGCGATGCGTCATCCTCCGGTGCGGTCAGGCGGGTGATGATCTGCTCGAGGGAATGCAGCTCTCGCAGCCGCTGGTGCACCCAGATGTTGTCATCGGTCAGCGTCCGGCCGGTCCGAGCGTGGAACTGCTCGCGGCGGACCTGCAGCAGGGCCGTGGTGGCGGCGTGCTGCGAGCGCAGCTCATCGAGGTGCGAGAGGTCGGTGGCGAAGTGCCCACAGGTCAGGCAGGCGTTGCCCTTGTCGCAGGTCTTCACTGGCGGCAGCAAGCACACACCGTTGGGCAGGATCCGGTCGGTGCGCTTGGACAGCTGCGTCATGTCGTAGATGTCGCTGGGGCTGAGTGCGATATCGATGCCGCTGGCGCCGATCTTCTTGTGTTTGAGGAACTCCGCCTCCGACGTCGCGGCCAGCGTGGCAGCGTACCGGAGTGTCATTTCCGGGCTCTTGTGCCCGAGGTAGCGCTGCACCACGTGCAGTGGCACGCCGTCGTTGAGCAGCTCGGTGGCGCGGGTGTGCCGCAGTCGATGGGTCTGGGTGAACCGTAGGGGCCGCCCGGCGCCGTCGGTGATGCCGTGAATCCGGTCGAGCTTGCTCAGGGCCGTCCGGTAGCTGTTGTAGGGGCGGTGCCGGCGGCCCTGGTGGTGATCGCGCAGCGGCACGAACAGGTACCGCGGCGACCAGTCCGGGTGCTCAGCGGCGAGCCAGGCCCGCTGCTCGGCGATCACGTTGACCACGGCCTGCTCGATCAGGATCGTCGGGATGACGCCGTCGACCTTGGTCTGCTGGTACCGCAACTTCGCCACGAACACCGCGTCATCGTCACCGCCAGCCCTCTCGGTGACCCCGTCACTTACCTCGCCGCCGACCCCATCGGTAACCCTGTCACTGACCCGGTCGGTAACCCCGTCGGCGAACCCGTTGCTGGACCCGCCGCCTGTCCCGTTCGGGTGTCCACTGTCCGTACCGGCACCGGGCGCGGCGCCGGCGGCAGGTCGCTCGAACCCTGGGATCGGCTCGATCGGGTCGAGGTCGAGCATGAGGATCTCCGAGGCCCGCCGTCCGGTGAGGGCTTGCAACAGCCAGATTCGGGCCGCCTGCGGATCGCCCAGGCCGGCGATGAGCGAGACCGCCCCGTCGGGATGGGTGATGGTCACGTGCCGGCCGCGATCGGCGGCAAGGACATCGAGGTAGCACAGCATCTGCTGCAGCTCCCCGGTGCTGTACCAGGTCAGTTCCCGGTTCCGCGGCGCGGCGCGGCGGCGGAACGCCGACCCCCACAGCCGGGTGTGTGCGGGCCCGACCGCGCCCCAGCGGGCGATACCGGTGGCGGCGGCCGCCTCGTCGGCGTGGTCGACCATGAAGGTGTAGAACACCTGCGTCTGCGACACGGTCGCCTCGATCGCCGTGCCGGTCAGCCGCCGGTCCGGGCGGGCTGACGCTTCTGGGCTCCGCAGCCACGCCGCGAAGTCGGTGAAGACCATCCGCAACTGGGCGGGATCGTCGGCGAGGACCGGATCGGTCAGGTGCCCGGTCGCGGTGAGGAACCGCCCCAGGTGCCTGGCCGCCATCCTCGAGCGTTCCACCGCCGAGGACCAGCGCAGTAGCTCGGCGGTGATGGACACCCGCAACCAGAACCGCACCCCTTCGCGCAGCCATACCGGTTCGATGCCGCCCAGGCGTGCGGCCATGTCGTGGCTGGGTTCGTGCTCACGTTGGGGGATCCGCGGATCGACCCGCAGGTCCCAGATGTCGTGCTCCCACCAGCTGCGGTCGGTGCACCGCACCGACAGGTACAGGTGCAGGTGCTCGATCAGGTGCGTGATGCTGCGGCGCGTGTTCAGCGGCGGCAGCCGCTTGTTGCGGGTCTGATATGCGAGCAGGGCGTGACGCAGCAGCATCGAGGAGCTCATGTCGGTGATCGACTCCGGGGCGTGCCCGTGCTCACGGGTGTGGCTCTGGCAGGCCAGGGAGATCGCCTCGCAGCACCAGCGCAGGTAGGCCGGTTCGATCTTGCCGATCTGGTCGGTGGCACACAGCCACACGAACCATGCGACCTCGCGGCCGAACCTCGGCGGGCAGTCCGCCGGGGTGAAGTCCAGCCGCCTGCCGAGGTACCGCGAGTTCTGCCGGAACACCTCCCGGTGCTCTGGTGAGTCGATCTGGTAGATCGGCTCGCGCCATGCTGCCGGGACGAGGGCTGCTTGCGCCTGCCAGGTGAATGCGGTGGCCGCGGCGGCGGACAGTCGCGGGGCCCGCCCGGGTTCAGTCATTGTGCAGCCCTTTCCATCCGGCGACGTAGCTGCGCCATTGCGCGATCGAGCGCATTTCGGCGTCCTCGGTGACCCATCCGTACGTCGACAGGGTGGTCTGCACGTCCGCGTGGCCGAGACGGCGCATCACGACATGAGGCGCGACACCGGAGAGCAGTAACGCGGTGGCGTGGGTGTGCCGTAACCAGTGCGGTGTCCACCCCGGCTGCAGCACCTGCGCCGCCGAGCGGGGCTCCGTGTGAGCGGGCTCGGCGGCATGGCTGTTGCATCGGCGGGTGATCGACCGGACCGCCGAGTAGACCGTCTCGGGGCGCATCGGCGCGAACCGTGTCCCGTGAGTGAGGTTGACGAACACGAAATGCGTCGTGAAATTGGGCACTTCCAGGTCGGCGCCGTCGTCGATCAGCGCCCACACGTACTCCGAGTACAGCGCGGCCAGGTCGTCGCCGACGTAGATCCGCCGCGGCCCGGTCTTGCAGCGCACCTCGTGGGGGTGGTCCTGGCGGCCGGCGACTTCGACCCAGGGGGTACCGCCGCCGCCGATGTGGAAGTCGTGATGCCGCAACGACAACGCCTCACCCAGGCGCATGCCGGTCTCAGCCAGGACCGCGAACAGTAGCCGGTTCCGCAGCCCAGTGCCACCGCCGGACCAGCTGGTGCCGTCGTGCGTGGCGCAGGCGTTGAGGATCGCGGCGACCTCCCGGGGCAGCAGCACCGGGGTGGCGGCCCGGTTGGGTTGCCGGACCCGGTAGATCGGGTGATCGGCGCTCTGGTGCGGGCCGACGCCGTCGAGGAACCCGATGTAGCGGGAGCGGCGCCGCCACTGCCCGTGCGAGGTGAACAGCTTCTCGTACGGGCCCAGTAGGTGGTGCGCGTCGGCCTGGAACCGGTAGAAGCTGAGCACCGCGGTCGCCCGTAGCTGCACCGTCGCGGTCGATGAGCCGCCGACGACCTCCGGGCCGATCTGCCGAGTTCCCGGCAGATCCCCGGTCCGCAGGAATGTCAGGAACTGCCCGAACAAGGTGGTGGGGAACTCGTCCCAGCGGTGCCCGCTGTGATCGAGCACCGTCCACCACAACGCCAATCCGGCCGCGTACGCGCGGACCGTGTTTGGTGACGCTGCGCTCGCCGTGAGGAACCGCAGGTACTCGCGGGCCGGCTTGATCGGCCGATCGAGGTCATCGACCACGACGTACGTGCCGGGTCGGTCTGAGTACCGCACCCGCTGTACCTTCGCCACCGCCCCGCACCTCCTCGCCCTGGCTCGCCTGGGGTCAGGCTCGCCGGGAACGCTGCTGGAACCGGCGGAAGTCGATCACATCGGCGGTACCGTCCCCGGCGCCGCGATCGCCGCCCCGCGAACCGGTGGTCGTTTCGACGGCCGGTACGGCCGGTGCCGCAGGCGATGCGCTGGTCGACGGCGCAGGGCGTTGCCCGACCAGGAAGTCCCCGAGAATGTCGCCGGGGAAGATCAGGTCGTAGGTCGACAGAAGCTGAGCGGACGGCACAGCAAAGCCGAGCTCGACCCATTTGCTCAGCAACCGGGGCCGTTCCACGGCGCGGTCATCCCAGCCCGGTTCAGTCCGGCCCCAAGTCCGACCGGTGTCGGGGTTCACCCGCTGGTAGAGCTGCTTCTGCAAGCTGCGGAACCGGTCGTCGTCGAGCATGCCACCGGTGTGCAGGTGCCGCAGCAGTGCGCCGATCGAGATGCCCCACTTCTGCTTGACCGGCACCAGCGACATCAACGACGGTGTCGGTGAGACCTCCTTGCGGATCTGCGCGAGAGGCGCAAGCAACTCGGACGCGAACCGTGAGGCCTGCTCCTCCTTGTCCTCGGTGACGTCACCGCTCCAATGCAAGCTCAGGTGGCCCAGCTCATGTGCGAGCGTCCACCGTGTCCGCTCCCACGACGTCGACTGCCGCACCACGATCAGCGGGCGTGCCTTGAACTCACCAACTCGCGTCGAGTACCCCAGGTGCTTCTCCGACGCGGCTCCACCGTCACCGTCGCGCAGTGTGGCGGCGGCGAGCATCCGCCGCATCACGATCGGCACACCCGCGTGCTCGATGTTGTGGGTGAGGTAGTCGATCGGCTCATCCCAGGCCACACCGAGCGCTTCACGCACCCGCGCCGCCGCTTCCGCGACAGGCGCCGACGGATCGACCATCGGGATCTTCACCGCCGGCAACTGCCACCGCGAGTGCAGCTCGTCGAGAAACTCCCCGACCATCGACGCGAAGTCCGCCAGATACTCCTGCTCAGTCTTCGTTGTCGACTGCGGCGCACGGAACAGCAAGTCCGACGCATGAATTCGCATCGGAGGCTCAGTAGTGAAGAACCGGGGCGGGAACCGCAGAATCGTCGTCAACGCCTCCAGCTCCGCCGTACTGATCTCGCCCGTGATCGACTTCTCCAGACGGGTCAACCGAGCCGCCGACGGCCATCCCAGCTCAGCTGCCAGTGACTTCGCGGTCATCTTCCGCATGATCCGGGCTTGACGCACCCGGCGTCCGTAAACGTTCACCGTCGCCTTCATTGCTCATCCGATTCAACGCTGCAGGTCCCCGCTGCATACCAGTTTCCCCCTGCTGTGACGGCTACGCAGGCGTAGGCGTGGGGTCCGGCGGCTCGTCGTCGCTGCCCGGGCCAGTGACCGGCGTCTCGAAGCTCCCGAAGTTGCCCGTGCTCTTGACGGGCGTTTCGTAGTGCGCGAAGTCGTCCGCCGGAGCGCCGCCGACCGGCTTCGGCCTTTCCTGCCCGTAGAACGGCGACTCCGTCGCCGGCGGGAACTCCACCAGCGCCAAGATCTCCGCACTGGCAGGGTTCTTCAAGCCGCGCACCACGGCCAGGTGAAGCGACTCCAACGTGGTGTTGTCCTTCGTTGACCACAACGCGTAAATGCCGTCGTGAACAGGCTCGGCCTCGTCGTCGCTGTCCTCGGCGGACGAATCGACCAGGCCCCAGTTCGTGAACAGGTTCATCTGTTTCGGCTGCAGACTGCCACTCGCGAGTGCTTTCTCCACCTCCGGCGGGAGTACGACGTCCCGGTCGACCGCCGCCTGCACATGCCTGGACAGGAATTTCCGCAGCCGAAACTCTGTGCCCAGGTTCATGAATACGGTGCCGCCGCCCTGCCCCCGGTTGCACTGCAGATTGATCCCCGGCTTGCCGTTGCGTTCCTTTTTCCAGATGTCGCGCATCATGTGCCGCACATCCGCGCAGAACGTCTCGCCGGACACCTCGGCTGGATCCGCGTGTCGCGCCGACCACATCTTCCCGACCTCGGTGATCGCCGCCGGCAGGTCGAGACGCACCGTCGCCAACGCGGGGCGATGCTGCTCGACGAATTTCTCGAGCGTCTTCTGAAGCTCCGCATGGAGTGCCATAGCGAAATAATTGCACGGAAACCCTCCACTTGCAAGAGGCTCGCTCACTGCCGTTGTTCACGGTAGATCCGACCACTGACATGCATCTAATGTTACATGTCTAGGACGATAGAAACCAGCTCTGATATGAATGAATTATCGTGTCATGCATCGCAATTACGGATAAGCCATCGATCGAAGGGGACTATCGCTGGGGAAGGTGCTGGGCGTACAGCGCGCGGGCCGCCGCCCGAGCGGGCACGAGCTGCTTGATCTCCGAGCGCAGGTAGTAGGCCCCGACGCCGATCGTCCCGGTGGTGTCGGGGGAGAGCTGGTCGACGTCGACGCGCTGCGCGCTCACCCGCACGACGCGGAACAGGCTCGGGTTGAACTTCGCCTCCTCCACGTCCTCGACGAGATCGCCCACCTGGAACCCGTGCTTGAACATCGCCGTGCTCCTCACGCCGCCGTAGTGAAGGCCAGGAGCTTCCCGTGGCCGTGATCGAGCCAGCGGGCGCCCGTCGGGTCTGGAACCGCCCCGAAGGCCTTGAGGTGGCCGTTGACCACGTGCACGGTGCCCTCCGGGCCGGCGAGCTCGCGGAGCATCGTCGTCGCGTCATCGACACCGAGGCCGCGGGCCAGCGTCTCGCCGTCGACGCTGACGATGTCGAGCGGACCGACCGGCGCGAGGTTCGCATCGCCGACCGGGGAGGCGGCGCCGTCCTCGAATCCGACGGACATGATCGAGAGTACGACGTGGTAGAAGCCACGAATGATGGTCGCGGCGTCGTCCGGGCCGCCCTGCGCGGGCAAGCACATCTTCACCGTCTCGTGCTGGATCGACCCCGCTCGGCCCGGGAGGACCGGCGCGTGAAGAATCCGCAGCCAGCACCCGTAGCCGGGGGCCTCGATCAGCTCCAGCCGGTACCGGAACACGGACCCCCGGTAGAGCACGGTGCCGTCCTCCTGCTCGCGCCACTCGTGCCGCACAACATCCTCGGCGTCATGCCAGTGCAGGTCCGGATGCTCATCCTCGATCTGCACGATCCAGGGCCACGCGCTGGCCTCGACCCAGTTCTCCGGGAACGGAACCCGCGTCCACGCGGGGGCGACCTGCGGGTCCAGGCGCACGGGGGACTCCTTCCCGAACCCGGCGTCCGCGACCTCGGGGCGCGCGCCGCACTTCTCGCACGACAGATCCTCGAGTACCGCCATCGTCGGCGTGATCCGCGTCCACACGCCCGCGGAGTCCGTGCGGCACACGAAGCTGTGCTTCGGGCGGTTGGGCAGCTCGTCCCGCACCTCGGGGGCGATGTGGTCGGGGCAGAACACCGCGCCGTCGTCGCCGCGCATCCAGAGATCCATTGGTACACCTTCCGGTTGGTGATTGGGGGTCCGGGCGGAGCTGCCCGGTGCACACAAATGACGTTACACCCGATCGGGTGTAACGTCAAGAGTGTTGGACGAGTCGATCTATCCGGCCAGAGAGCCGATCGTCTCCCAGCCGCCGGCCTTCGCGGGTTCGCATGGCAGGAGGCGAACGCGGGCAGGTTCGTACCCAGGGGCGGTCGGCCACAGGAAGATTCCGCCCATCGCTGCACGGGAGGCTTCGCACTGAGCCTGGCTGGCGTACGGGCCGCACTGGGCGATCATGCCCGCGGAGCTGCACGAGTTGGTGTCGGCCTGCGCGGCCGGCGCCGCGACGAGCGGAGCCAGTGCCAGGGCGATGCTCGCGCCGAGCACGATCCGCCGCGGGGTGCGGCGATGGAAGGTCTTGGTGTTCATGATTTCTCCGATCTTCTTGCGGGGGAGGGGTGCAGCCCCGGCGGCGGGACGAAGCGCCGCCGGGCCGGCGACCCGCCGCGAGGGGAACTGGGAGGTTAGGGCTCGCGACGGGGGATCGATGGGGCTTAGATGCCCTGCGTGCGGTACTCGTTGCGCAGCGTCATCACGCGGCCGGCGTACGGCACCGACTCCTTGAGCGCCGCCGTGCGATCGGGGTTGGTGAACGCGGACTTGTCGACCAGCTCGGGCAGTACCGCATCGCCCATGTTGACGACGATGAGCGCGAAGGCGGTCTTCGCGTCGGGATCACTGATCGCCGGGGCGGCCTTGTCGACCTGATCGGCGGTGGCGCACAGGAAGCGGGCCGAGACGTTCGTACTCGCCACGGGATCGGTGGGCACCTCGCCGGGGAGGGCGTACTTCGCCCACGCCCGCGGCATGAGCTGGCCTGCGCTGACCGCTCCCGCTGCCGAGACCGCCTCAGCCTTGAAGGCCGAGGCGTCCGCGAGGTACGCGGCGAGCAGGGGCGCGTCGACCTGCGGGCAGGTCTTCGCCGCGGCCGGCAGGACCGCCCGGTACTCCTCCGGGATCGCGGGGACGGCGCGTAGAGGCTCAGCGTTGGCCACGTGACCGCCGCCGGCCAGAGCGGCGCCGACGAGCTGGCCGTGAGGGCGATCGAGGTCTTCCGCATCATCGCAGCACTCCGTTCTGCGCTGCGGGCCACGTGATCGAGCCCTTCTGGAAGTCCTGCGTGAACGTCCCGTCGGCGGCATTGAGCCGCTCCGGTCCGGTGGGCCAGCCGTACTTCGCGACTCCGCCTGCGCGGTCGAAGGTCTTGCCGATCTCGCCGAGCACGGGGTGTGCGCCGGTCTGCGGCGTCCACATGATCTTCCCGCCGTTCTGGAAGTCGTTCCAGGCGCCAGCGACCTGTGCGCCCCACCCGAGGATGGGATCGCCGGCGGTGTTCACCCGCCGCTCGTCGCTGACCGGGTACCCGAGCGGCCCGGTCTCCCAGCCCGTCTTGCCCCAGGCGCTGCGGATCGCGCCGCCGATCGCGTGGGCGTTGCCACCGTCGGCGCCGGGGTTCCAGTAGATTGAGGCGTCGTTCTCGAAGACCTGGTACTTGCCGCCCCGGCGGTCGGCGAGCTCGTCGGTCAGAGTTCTGCCCCAGAGCCGGTGCGGATCAGGCCCGCCGAGTGCGAAGTACGTCGTCTCGATCTGCCCCTTGACCACGCGGCCGCCCGCGAGTTGGTCCGCGTGCGCGGCTGTTGGCGGCACGAAGGCCACGGCGCCGATCATGACGCTGATCGTCGTGCCGAAGAGCGCCGCGCAGTGGCGGCGGGTGAGAGTGAACATTGCGCTGTCCTCTGTCTGGTGGAAAGGGGGCCGCGTGGCGGTCACTACGCGCCTGGCCCGAAAAGGGGGTGCGGCCCCGGTGTGCGCCCGTCGAGCACGCATCACCGAGGCCGCCGTGGTGGAACTACTTGAGGCCGAAGATGGTGCCGACGGTGTTACCGACGGCCTGCCCATCGACCTGGAGCTGCCCGCTACCGGACGGCTGCGGGAGCGCGATTCCCGATCCGGCCGGCTTCTGCCCGGCCGACGGGTTCGGCTGCGCGAACGGAACACCCGTCTGCGTGCTCGTGGTCTGCCCCGGAACCAGGCCCGGGATCTGCAGGCCACCGTTGCCGGCTCCCGCGGTCGGCGCCTGGCGGCCGGTCGCGACGCGATCGGTCACCTGCGAGATCGGGCTGTTCGGGCCGACGCTGTAGCGCACGTGCGGGTTGTCCGCACCGAATGCGAGCGGTGCGAGCGACCCGAGCGAATCGGCGAGCGTCTGCGGTAGACCGTTCGAGCCGGCCCACGGCACCTTCGGGATGCTCATGATCTGCGCGCCCGGCGAGTTGCTGCCCTGCCCACCACCGAGGCCGCTGGCGACCTGCTGGTTGAGGAAGGAGCAGTACGTGTCGCCGGTCAGGCAGGTCTCGTACACCGAGTTCTTGAGGTCGCCGTAGTCCAGGCCGTTACCGAGAACACCGGCACCGGGAGCCAGGGGTCCGCTCGAGTTCTTGTTGGCGACACCGCGGGCAGGGTTGCCGATCAGCTCGCACGAGCTGACCCGGTTGCTACTCACGCCCGGCATCCGGCCCTGCCCGATGCTCTCGCAGATCTTCGACATTCCGAGCGCGCCCTGGCTGTACCCGCCGAGCACGAACTTGGTGTACGGGCAGGCCTTCGCGCGGGACTGAATCTGCCGCGTGGCGGTCGCGATGCCGCCGTCGACCGACTGCTTGAGCGGGGTCGACCCGGCGAACGGGCCGACCTCCGCCTTGTACGGCGTCAGCCAGACGTTGGTGCCGGGCTTCTTCTGCTGGAGCTGGAGCCCGAGCTTGCCCATCTCACCGCGGGCCTCCAGCGGATTCGCGGTGGGCGTCGTCTCCGTCGTGCCGGGCATGAGGATCGCCTCGGTGGCACCGCAACTGCTCGAGTTCTGGAAGAACTGCGGCGCCGGCGCAGGGGCCGGTGCGGGGCTGGGTGCCGCTGATGCGACCCCCGCCCCGAGCAGCGGGCCGAACATGGCCGCCAAGGCCATGAGCAGCGCCGCCGCCGCAAGTCGGAGCTTCGTCATGGGGAGTTCCTTTCTGGTCGTTATGATCTTGTGCGAGTGGCGATTACGCCGCCGGGACCAGGACCGGCGCCGTAGCAGCGCTGGGGAGGCCCGGAATCTGGGGGATGCCGGGGATCGGCAGTTGTGGGATGGGCAGACCGGGGATCGGCGAGCTGCCGCCGTTCTGCTCGCCCTGCTGCTGACCGCCGCCGAAGATCTTGCTCAGCGGGTTGTTGTTCCCGTCGATGCCGAACAGCGCACCCGACGGGTCCTCGGTCGGCGACTTGGGTTTGGTCGTGCCGGGCACGGCGCGCACCGAGTCGACGTCCTGCTGGGTGAGCAGCTGCGTCTTGTCGACCTGCACGCGCTGCGAGGTGTTGCACTGCTGGCCCGAGTAGTTCTGCGGGATGAGCACCGGTCCGCCGCCGCGGGCCGCGGTGTCGTACCCGGCGTTGAGCTGCTGCTGGAAACCGGCTCCGGTCGCTCCCACGGTCTGGGGGAGGCCGCTGCCGGCGTTCTGCGTCGAGCCCATCAGGCATCCCGTGGGGCCACCGAGCTGCTTTTTCGGGTCGGCGTTGTAGTCCTGCTGGAGCTGCTGCATGGCCGTCGCGGGATCCTGGTAGGTGTGCAGCGTCTGCGTGGTGCCCTTGCTGCCGCCGAGGCCTCCACCGGCGACGACCTCGGAGCCCTCGCCCTCCAGACGGGTCAGGCCGCCCTTGTAGACTTGCGACATCTGGTTGGTGAGCATCTTGACGTCGACGATCGTCTCGCCGGCGAACTTGATCTCATCACTGCCCGTGAGCGTGTACGCCGCGGCGCTGATCACCTGGATGCCCAGCTCGACCGCGGCGATCGCCGCACCGGGAACCGCGCTGGTATCGCCCGCTGCCGACTTGGACACGGCGTCACCGAAGATCGCGATGCTCTTGCCGATCCACACCTCGCTGAGCTTGAGGTTGAAACGTGACATGGCCTTGAGCAGACCCTTGAGCTCTGCCGATCGGAAGGCCTCGGGCAGCTTGCCCCACCACTCCGCGCCGATCTCGGTGTCGGGATCGAGAACCGCTGCGAATTCGACGATTTGGGGGAAGTAGGGATTGTGTTCCCACACGTTGAGGACCTTGCCGAAGATCCTCGCCGCATCGCCGCCCGCGGCCACGCACACCGGGCCGGCACTGATCGCCGACGGTGCGGCGGCGGCCGCGGCGGCGCCGGCCGATCCGCTCGCCGAGGCTGCCGCCGCGGCGGTCTTCGCCAGCTCCACGCCGCACGCCACGCCGTTCTGGATGAGCGCGGCGACGTCCGGCCCCTCTAGACCTGCGAGCAGCGTCGGGGTCGCCAGGAGCCCGACGGCGATCTTCTGTGCGAGGTCGCGGCGAATCTTCCTGTTCACCAACGAGTCGACGAGCGAGCAGACGATCCCGCTCTGGAGCTGGGTTTTCTGGTTGTACTCGCCCTCGCCCTGGATCGACGGATCGAGCAGCCGCACGTTCGGGGTCAGCTCGCCCTCGGGCAGGTCCTTGGACAGGCCCAGCATCTTCGCCGCCGGCTTGAGCAGGTTGTCCAGGCCGAACGCCTCGGACCCACGGACCAGCTGACGCTCACCCGAGTCCTTCGGCGCCACGCCGCCGGCCTGCCTCTTGAGCGGTCCGATATCGCGACATGGATCGGTCGCGGCCGGCGGATTGGGATCGGCAAGGGCGGTGGCTCCACCACCGCCGATCAGGACCAGGACAGCCAAAAGGGCGGCGACGAGGCCAGGAACTGCTCGTCGACCGCCCTGCTTGCTGCCAGGTGTGGAAGTTTCGTTCGCGGGAATGCCGGAATCCCGCACCGGTGGTGCGTTCATATCTGCGCTGTCCTTCAATTGTTGGTCTCGGGATTCGCGCCGGTCACTACTCCGCCGCGACCTGGTGTTCACTACGCACCAGATTCCCTTAACCCCTGAGTTTGCCACACAAGATCGAGTTGTGGTAACCCACGCGCCCACACTCGCGGTATCTTGGAGCTACGCAACTGATTTCTGACCTTCGAGGACAGCGCAGACCATGAACCAGAATTCAGCGGCGGATCAGGCTCACCCGGAGGGCATCGCCAGTAGTGAGGCGGAACCCACCGGCGTCGACGACCCCATCCTCCGCGACGAACACGAGTTCCTTCACGCCTTCATCAACGCGAGCCAGGACGAGGCCCGCACCGTCGCACGTTTTGTGCGCGACACGGACTTCCACAATCCGATGCACGCAGCGCTCTGGCGGGCTGCCATCGCCGCGCCGCGACCGGACATCGTCGGTGCTCGCGGCGAACCACTCGTAATGGAGGAGCTTGTGCGGCAACTCGCGCCCGGCCGCCACCGACACGTGGCTAGCAACGCGCTCATACAGGTCGCTTTCACCGATGCGACGACGGCGGAACTGCCGATGTATACGCACAGGCTGCTCGCGGCCGCGGTGCGACGTGAGGCCTTCGTCTTCGCCGACCGGGCCCGCCAGGTGGCGGAGCTCACCGACGGTGACGACATCTACAACGCGATCGCCAAGTTCGGTATGCAGTTCCGCGACGGTGCGCGCGTGCGACTCGAAGCGCACAGCGCCACGATCGACCGGCACGCCCATGTCTTCGACCGGCTCGCCGCCGAACCGAAGACCCAGACCGCCAGCGCTGGCAGAGACGCCCCCGCCGCGGCGCCGCAGGAGGCGCCACAGAAGGGGGCCGTCGGAGCCTCGCATCGCGTGAAGGCGGCCCTGGGCGCAGCCGCCGGATCGACAACCCGTCGCCCCGCCGGCGCCACGGTGCACCCGCTCGAACCACATCGCCGGGCTCGCATGTCCGGGCCGCAGCCGTCTGCCGCACGGGCCGTCGAACGCTGACCCGCTCAGGCCTCCTTGGGGCCAGACTGCCGGCGGTCCATCAGCTTGCGTACCAGCACGCCGGCACGTTGCTGGCTCACTCCCAGCAGCGCACCGATGTCGGAATTCTTCTCCATCGGCGCCGGCCCATCACCGACCAGATAGTCCACCACGCTGAGCCGGGACTCCTCGGACTCCCGCCGCGCGGATTCGAGCGAATGATCCGCCGCGGCTTTCCGTTTCAGTCTGGCGTCGAGGTCCTCCGGCCACACCACCTGCACATCGTCGCCCGTGGCGCGCGCGCCGTCGATCGCCTCACGGACCCGCCGCAGGTTCACCTGCACCGGCTCCGCACCGTCCACCGTTAGCAGCCACCAGCCCGGCCACTGCGGGTCACGCACCACGCGGATCTCGACGCTCACGGCGGCCACTCTACCCCAGGCGCAACAGACTATTGGACTCTACGCAACAGTCAATTGTATGAACGAAATAGACTATTGACACTTCCGGCGAACGCGGCTAGCGTCGGCGCCATGACCACCGCACTCCATGCCCTCGCAGCAGAGGCCGTCGGCAGAGGACTGCCGGTCAACCTCTCGCTCTCCCCGCTCCCGTCGCTGCTCATCGGCCACGGTCGCGGCATCATCACCGTCATCGCGACCGCGACCACATGGGAAGCCACCGCGACCTACAACGCCTGGACCCGCCCGATCACCGGGCGGGACCTCGTCGGCGCCGTCACCGCCCACCTCGACGCCCACACTGGCACCGGCGCCAGCCGGAAGGGCATCACCGGCCCATGGATCGGGGCCGCAGCATGAACCCGCTGATGATCGACCCCGCCGACCGCGAAGCCTGGAAGCTCCGCGAAGTCGACCGGCTCACCTGGCCGGCGATCGCCGCGGCGCTCGACGAGACCGAGGCCCACGTCCAGCGGCGCGTTGAGCGTTACATCGCGGCGACAGACGCCGCCGCGGCCGCCGCTCAGCCCCCGCTTTTCACCCTCTGACCAGGAAGAACGCACACATCATGAACACCGCCTTGCACGCCGCCACCGTGGAAGTCCTCGCGGGGCCAGCCGCCGACAGCGACTTCGCCTTCAACCAAATGCTGAACAAGTTCCTGGGGACGATGTCCTGGGCGATCTACGCCATGGCCGCGGCCGGCATCATCGGTGGAACGCTGATGGTGGCGGTCGGGTCCCTCGGCGGCCACCATCGCTGCCGCGAGATGGGCCTGTCGATGACCATCGGATCTGTTGTCATCGCCTCCGCGACCGCCGCGGCCCGCGCGGTAACCGGCGGCGATGCCGCGGAGACCTCCGATACGCCTACACCGGCTCCGACGCCGGGTGTGCCGTCGGAGCCGTTCAACTGGGCACCCGTGCTGATCGGTCTGTGCGTCCTGATCGGCGTGATCGCCGCGGCTGTGCTCGTCGTGATCGCGGTCGGCAAGCAACGCCAGCACGCCGAAGCCGCTCAGGCCCGGCGCCGGAAGCTCGCCGAGGCGACCAAGATCCGTGACGACGTGCGCGCACAGTGGGACTCCTTCCTGCTCGACCCCGCCGACACGCTGTGGAAGCGGCCTCTGCTCGACGACCTGCACGAGCCGAAGACGATCGCGTTCCTGGACGCCTGGCGAGCCACCACCGAGGCGTTCTTGGACCTGCGCCCGCGGCAGGACGTGAGCGTCGCTGCGGCTCTCGCGGCCGCCACGGAAGCCCGCACCGCCTGGGAGATTGCCTCCCGGCACGCGGAGCGCATCGGGCTCGGCGACCTCTCGACCGCCGATCGCGCGAAGCTGGAGACCGCGCGCAAGATGCTCGACCGCGCGCTCGACCCTGCCGTTGGCAACGCGGAGAGGGAGAGCTGCGTGGCTCGGATCGCCGTGACGCTCGCGTCGATCACTCCGCGCACGGAGGCTGAGGTCACCGCGGTCGTGCGCGCTAAGGTCACCAAGGTACTCGCGCTCGACACCACGCACCGGCGGGCGATCGAGAGCCGCGGATGAGCACCATGAACGACCGCCAGCCCTTTCCCAGTGGTGGCCGGCACCGGAAGGATGATCCCGTGAGTGACTACACCGGCCCGCCCCCGCCCGACCGCGAGGGCCTGGTGCAATGGCTCCAGGCTCGCGGCCTGTCGTTCGAGGCAGCCGACCGGATCGCCCCGTACGCCGAGATCCTCCGCGCGCACCCGGACCTCACCGCCAGGGTGCGCGCCGTGATGGATTCCCCGGTCTCGGAGAGCCCGCAGCCTGGCACCAGCACGCTTGTCGACGTCGACGCCGAACTCAAACTCATCGCGCGCGATCGGCGGTTCCAGCCCGTCTACCGTGCCGCTGCGTGGGAGGTCGGCCGCGCCTATTCAGCACGGGCCGCCTGGTGGACGGTCGCGTTCGGCGTCCTGGCGATCGTCACCGGGATGCTCACCGCCGCCGGCGGAGGCCTGCCTGCGGGCCTGTCGCCGGCGATCGGTATCTGCGCTGCGGTCGCCGCGTGCGTGCTGGTGACCATCTTCGTGTTCACCTTCATCCGCCCGTTCACCGCGCCCGATGCCTACCTCCATCTCCCGTCCGCCGCCGCGGCGCTCACCGCGACCTGGACCGATCGGAAGGCCTGACACCATGCCCACCACCAATTGGCTGATGTTCTCCGCCGCGCTCGCGATGCTGGTCGCCGCGATCTACGTCCAGCGGCGCACACGGCCGCCGAGGCAGCTCGTGCCGCGATGGATCGCGCTGCTCCCGCTGGCAACGGTCGGCCTTGCCATCGTGGCGATCATCGTCGGCACATCGGTGTACGAAACCATCGCCTGCGGCTTTCTGGCGCTGTGCGGCATCGTTTCGGCGGTCATCGTGTTCCGCTCGGCCGCGCTCGAGGCGTCGATCGTGAAGAAGATGCGCGCGCGCGACGAGGCCGAACGCGCCACGTAGAGGACACCATTCGGCGTGCTATAGCGGCGGCACCGGTGGGCGTGTAATGCTGCCAAGGTCAACTGAACACCGACCAAGGACAGCGCAAACTCCATGGACGACACGAAAGCCCCCTCGGGGGGCTCCTTTAAGGCACCCGAAAACTCCAGCGATGCAAGGGAGGTGATCGCCAGCACGACCAGAGACGAGTGGCTCGACCGGCATACCCGCGCGGCCGCGCAGACCTTCGGCACATCGCCCTCGCAGCCGCTCAGCCCGTACCTGGACTGGGTGACCGAGATGTGGCCTGGCACGCAAGAGCCCGCGGCGACCTGGATCGCCGCGGCGGCCGCGGCCCGCCCGGCAGGAGAGGCACTGCCCGACTCGCCGATGCAGCCGAGCGCAGTGCAGATCATGGCCACGGGCATCGGCGCCGCGCAGCCCTACCTCACCCGGTTCCCCGCGCCCGGCGACGACTTCGACGAGGACGCCCAGCAGGTGTGGTCGATGCGCTGCGAGGCGGAGATCGACGTCGAGGAGTTCAGCTCCGCTCTCTACGCCCGCGGCTGGGAGGTGGACTTCTCCGAGACCTACGAGTCGGAGTCCGACGACGACGCCGAGGTCCTCGTCGAGTTCTACACCACCCTGTCGATCGAGCAGCTCCGCGAGGTCCTCGCGGACGTCCCTGACAGCGAACTGATGGCCGAGACGTTGCGGCCGGTCACGCTCGACGAGAACCCCCTGACCCGCGTACCCGTACCCGACCAGATCAACGACCAGGAGCCGAGGCAAGATCATGTTGTTAGCGATGCCGATCAGAGAGCCAGTGATGAGCGAGATCACGAACGCGGTACAGCGCCGGTGGGCGGGGGAGCTGACCTCGGAGGAGATCGCGGCCGAGGCCGCGCGCCTGGAGAAGGAAGCGATCCGGCAGGAGCAGGCGATCGCCGCGGAGATGCTGCGCCGCTGGGAGCAGGAGAACCCGGGCCGGCCGCAGGACCCGGCGCCGGTGACGCAGTTCGAGCAGCAGGCGCGGCCGCTGGCGATCGAGATGATGCTGGCGCAGGTCTGGGAGGGGTACCGGGATCCGGACGACGGCCCGGACCAGGAGACCGAGCTGCGGGAGCTGAAGACGAACGAGCAGATTCGCCGCGCGACCCCGGCGATGTCGCGGTGGCTGACCGACCGGGCGAGCGAGCCGAGCCGGCCGACCGAGCAGCTGGTGGCGGAGATCTGGCCGACGCAACCGGCGGCGATGATCGTGGCGCTGGAGCTGCTGGTGCAGGCGCGGGTGGAGGACGAACTGCCGGTGCCGACGGCGCCGGCCGATCCTCTCGCCGACCAACTGCTGGAGCTGACGCGGCAGGGCCTGCGCGAGCGGGACGAGCGAATCGCCGCCGCTCTCGACGAGAACGAGTAGTCGAAGAACAGCTCGAAGCCGGGCAGGAACTGCTCTTCGACCTGGAGGACTTCCGCGAACCGGTCGACCCGGCCGTGATCGACCCCGGCGGCACTCCGCTACCGCCGTCGTCGAAGAAGACCGCCGCGCAGGACGTGCACCGTCGCGTCGACCAGTCCGAGATGGGCGTGCCCCTGTCGAAGTGGTCGACCACCCGCGTGGAGCCCGCGATGCGCCCCGATGGGTCGATCACCTACGTGGCGGCCGACTATAGCGCCCCCGAGAACGAGCCCACCGACCCGGCACCCGCGGCCCAGGTCGAGGCTGAGGCGGCACCCGAGGAGCCGCGGATCGTCGTCGAGCCCGTCGACTACGTGCCCACCGGCGCGGTCACGGTGCCGTCCGGGCAGCGGGCGAGGGTGGAGGCCAACCTGGCGGCCCTGCGCGTGGTCCAGCGCTGCGAGGCGGAGGAGCGCTACGCCACCGCCGAGGAGCAGGACGTGCTCGCCGCATGGAGCGGCTGGGGCGCGATGCCGGGCATGTTCGCCGAGGACAACGAGTTCTTCGCTCGCGAACGCGCTGTTCTGCGCGAGCTGGTCGACGACCGCGCCTACCGGGCCGCCCGGGCGTCGACGCTCAACGCGCACTACACCGACCCGTCGATCGCCCGGCACATGTGGTCCGCGATGCTCGAGGCGGGATTCACGGACGGCCGCGTCCTCGAGCCCGGCTGCGGCAGTGGCAACTTCCTCGGCTTCGCACCGAAGGCCGCGGTCACCGTCGGCGTCGAGCTGGATCCGACGACCGCGCAGATCGCGCACCTGCTGCGCCCGTCCGCGCAGATCCGCGCCGAGGGCTTCGAGGTCACCCGCCTGCCCGACGGCGCGTTCACGCTCGCGATCGGCAACGTCCCGTTCGGTGATTTCACCGTCACCGACCCGATCCACAATTCGGCGCGGCACCAGATCCATAACTACTTCATCAACAAGTCGATCGCCCTGACCGCCGAAGGTGGCTACGTCGCGCTGCTCACCTCCAAGGGCACGATGGACGCGGCCGGCCCCAAAGCGCGCGCCGCCCGGGAGGCCATGCACGCCCAGGCGGACCTCATCGGCGCCGTGAGGCTCCCGACCGGAGCGTTCCGGCGGGTCGCCGGCACCGACGTGGTCACCGATGCCCTGATCTTCCGCCGCCGCGAGGCCGGCGCCGAGATTCCCGCGGCACCGGCGTGGCTCGACTCCACGTTGCTCGAGGTGGAGAACGACGAGGGCCGCACCGTCGAGTTGCCGGTCAACCGGTACTTCCAGGAGCACCCGGAGAACGTGATCGGCGAGCTGACCGCCGCTCACGGCCTCTACCGGAACGACGAGCTGGTGGTGCGATCGCCGCACGGACCGGAGCAGACTGCCGCGACGCTCGGCTCACGCCTGCGCGCGATGGTCGAGGAGGCCAAGGACCGTGGTCTCGGCCTGACCGCCACGGCCGAATCCGTGCGGGCGAACGAGGTCTCCACGAGCGCGGGCCTGTCCACTTCGCAGGAACTGCACCGCGACGTCGGCGACGTGCCGATCGGGCGGGTGTGGTTCAACGAGGCGCTCGGCGTGTTCGAGCGCCGCGGTCTGGCCGGCGCCGAGCCGCTCAAGGTACCCAAGAGCCGGATCGCCGAGACCCGGCAGCTGGTGCAGATGCGCGAGCTGGCCGAGAAGGCGATCACTACCCAGCGCGACGGCGCGTCGACCGTGGCCGAGAAGGAGCAGGTACGCCGCGACCTGAACGCCCTCTACGACCGCTACGTCAAGGACTACGGCGCGATCAACCGGTTCAAGCTCCAGGGCGGCCGCGAGCGCACCGACAGCGAGCAGCAGGAGCGCTACGCCAAGTTCGAGGCTGAGTGGCGCGAGCGCAACGCGGACGAGCAGGGCTGGAGCTACGCGGGTGAGTTGCCCGAGAAGGTGGCTGACGAGCTGCTGGAGCGGTCGTGGGAGGCGACGCCCAAGTCGGCCCGCCAGACTCACCTCGAATGCCTGCGCGGCGATCCGTCGATCGCCGCTCTCCTCGCGTTGGAGCATTTCGAGGCCGACGAGGACGCCGGCACCGTGAAGGTCTCCAAGGCAGCGATCTTCACCCGCGACGTCGTCGCGCCGCCGTTGAAGGCAACCCGCGCCGACAGCCCGGACCAGGCCCTGACGATCGCCCTGGAGGAGAACCCGAACCGGATCGACCTCGATCGCATCGCGCAGCTCCGCGGGCTCGACGGCCCCGCGCAGGCCCGCGAGGATCTCGGCGACCTGGTCTACACCGACATCGACAACCCCGATGAGCTGGTCCTTGCGACCCGACTCCTCTCGGGCGACATGCGCGCCAAGGCCGACCGCGGCCGCGCCCAGCTCGAGGCGGACCCGACCAACGAGGACCTGGCCCGCTCCGTCGCGGCGGTGCAGGCTGCCGTGCCCGAGACGATCCCGGCGGCCCGCATCAAGGTCAAGATCGGCGCTCCCTGGGTCAGCCCGGCCGACTACCAGCAGTTCACCTCCGAAGTCTTCGGCGCACCGTCGAACATCGAGTACGTCGGCGGAGCCTGGTCGGTGCAGTGCATGGGGTCGCGGGACACCCCGAAGATGCGCACCGAGTTCGGCGCCGACAACGCCGACCGGCGTAAGGCCCTCTCCGCGGTCGACCTGTTCGAGCTGCTGCTCAACCAGAAGTCGATCAAGGTCGAGAACACCGCCAAGGACATGAAGGACCACGGGCTGCCCGCGGTCGACATGGAGGCGACCACGCTCGCCCAGGTCCAGGCCGGCAAGATCCAGGACGAGTTCCGACGATGGATCTGGGAGGACCCCGATCGCAAGGAACGGCTCGTCACCGAGTGGAACCGGCGACTGAACACCCTGGTCCCAACCACCTACGACGGCGCCCACCTCACGCTCGACGGCGTCAGCGAGGCCTTCACGCCGCACCCGTACCAGCGGGACGCGGTCGCGCGCATCGTCTCCGAACCGAGCGTGCTGCTCGATCACGTCGTCGGCGCCGGCAAGACCGGCAGCATGTTCATGGGCGCGATGGAGCTGCGGCGCCGCGGCCTGGTTCGCCAGCCGTGGATCGTCGTTCCCACCCACTTGATCGAGCAGATGGGCCGCGAGGCCAAGCAGTGGTATCCCGCGGCGAACATCCTGGTCGGCTACAAGGGCATGAACGACGAGGCCCGCAAGCTGTTCGTCGCACAGTCCGCGGCGTCCGACTGGGACTTCGTCATCATCCCGTCATCGGTGTTCGAGAAGATTTCGGTGCACCCGGACAGGCGCCGCGACTACATCCAGAACCAGCTCGACGAGCTCGGGAGGGCGGAGCCGAGCACCACGGCGGGCATCAAGCGGCTGGAGAAGGCCCGCAACACCCTCAAGGCGAAGCTCGAGACGGCCCTGAGCGATGCCAAGAAGACCAAGGCGATCGTCCACTTCGAGGAGTCGGGCTGCGACTACCTGCTGGTCGATGAGGCGCACGGCTACAAGAACCTGTCCCGGCAGTGCTCGCTGGACGAGCTGGCACTGGAGAAGGGCTCAGCGAAGGCCGACGATCTCGCCCTCAAGCTGGAGCTGTTGCGCGATCGTCAGCAGGATCAGGCCCGCGCCGAAGGCAGGCACCTCGAGCCCGGCACCGAGCGCGTGGCGACCTTCGCCACCGGCACCCCGATCGCCAACTCCATGAGCGAGATGTGGGTGATGCAGCGGTACCTGCGCCCGGACCTGCTGGCCCAGGCGGGCGTGCTCGAACTGAGCGCCTGGGCGGCGACCTTCACCCGCACCGAGCCGATGATCCTGCCGAACATCAGCGGCACCAAGTTGCAGGTCGTCGAGAAGATCGCGAAGTTCAACAACCCCGACCAGCTGGTGCAGATGGCCAGCATCTTCGCCGACGTCGTCACCCGCGATCAGGTGCCCGTGCGGCTACCGAAGATCAAGGGCGGTAAACGGCAGGTCATCACCACCGTCCCCGGCATCGACGTCAAGGACTTCATCGCGGACTTCAACTACCGCATCGAGCACCTCGACCCACGCCGCGCCGACATCGACAACCAGCTCAAGGTCCTCAGCGACGGCCGCAACGTCGCCCTGGACCCGCGGCTGGCGAACCTCGACCCCGACCCGGGCAACACCCGCGCGGACGCGGTCGCCGCGCAGATCGCCCGGATCTACCACGAGAACAAGGACCGGCAGTACCGCGAAAGCAACGACCCCGACGCGCCGATCGCCCCCATCACGGGTGCGGCGCAGATCGTGTTCTGCGACCGAGGAACCCCGAAGAAGGGCGCCTGGAGCGTCTACGAGGGCCTCCGCGACGCTGCCGTCGCGCTCGGCGTGCCCCGCGAGAAGATCGCCTTCATCCACGAAGCGATCAAGCCCTCGCAGCGGCTCAAGATGCAGGCCGACGTGCGCGCCGGCCGCATCGCGGTCCTGATCGGGAGCACCGAGAAGATGGGCACCGGCCTGAACGTGCAGGACCGCCTCATCGCCGAGCACCACATGGACGTTCCGTGGCGACCGGCGGACCTCGAACAGCGAGAAGGCCGCCTGATCCGGCAGGGCAACCAGAACGACGAGGTCGAGATCCTCAACTACGTCACAGAGGGCACAACCGACACGGTGATGTGGAGCAAGATCGAGACCAAGGCCGGCTACATCGCGCAGATGAAGCGCGGCGGGACCGGGCTCGACGAGATCGAGGACGTCGGCGAGATCACTCTCGCCGAGGAGGCCGCCGCCGCGAAGGCGATCGCCTCCGGTGACCCGCGGTTCCTGCGGGCCGCCGAGCTGGAGAACGAGGCTAAGAAGCTCGAAGCCCTCGCCAGCGCGCACGCAGACTCCCGCTCGCACGCACGGTGGGTGGTCAAGGCCAACAGCGCGGCGATCCCGCGGCTCCAGACACGGCTCGACCAGCTTCGGCCGATCGTCGCGAGCATCCCGCAGTGGGTCGAGGACGGCAAGCCCATGACCGTGCTCGTCGGCAAGGACCGCAAGGCCTTCACCGAGCGCAAGGACCGCGGCCGCGCCTTCCTCGAGGTCTGCCGCGCGGCGTACATGCAGATGAAGACCCCCGAAGCGCGGGTGCCCGTCGCCGCCTTCCCCTCGGGGGTGTGGGTCGAGGCCCGCCGCCGGTTCTCCGAGAGCTCGCTCGTGCTCGAGTTCCGGATGCCGCCAGACAACGCCTCCGCCGACACCGAGATCGCGGTCGGGATCAGCTCGCTGTGGCCGTCCGCGGCCGGTCCGAACAAGGACGCCGACGCCAAGGCGGCATCGGAAGGCCAAGCCGCCAACGGACTGCTGACGCGACTGGAGAACGTCTACGAGAAGATCGAGGAGAAGCCCTACAGCATCCAGCGCGACCTCGATGAACGGGCCGCCGAGATCGCGATCCAGGAGCCCCGGATGGACGTCCCGTTCGAGCACCAGGACGCGCTCAACGCCGCCCGGATCGAGCTGACCCAGATCCGGCTCGACATGGACGCGGCGAAGAACACCCCCGAGGCGATCGCCGCGGAAGTCGCCGCCCAGGAACGGCTACGCGCCGCGGGCCGCGAGCCCGGGTGGAGCCTGCACCTGAACCCGACCGAGGCCCTGGTGCAGGAGGCGGGCGTGCTCAACAAGCACGAGTACATCCAGAACCAGCTCGCCACGATGCGTGCGGCCGCCCGCGAATACGCGCTCACCGCACCCGCCGCCACCGCGGTGATCGACGAGAACCCGGAGCAGTCGCCGTTCGCGCCGATCGTCGGCCGCACCGTCGACCTGTCCGCGCCCGACGCGCGCGAGCAGCTCGACGAGGTGGCACGCGACCTCGCCGAACAGCAGGCACAGCGCGCGTTGCCCGGCTGGATCAAGCAGGCCGGCGCGCCGGCGAACGGACGCACGAGCAAGCCCGGCTCCACACCGCAGGCACGTAAGGCCGGCGGCAGCGGCATCGACGGCCCGGACGGGCTCGAACGCTGACGTAGCTCGGCACCACCAGGAGGGGGGCGGTACCCGCACGACGGGGCCGCCCCTCCTACGTGTTCAGGTCCGTGCGCGCACCGCGGCCGCGGCGAACCCACTTGTCCTTGATCGTCTCCGGATACCACAGCGGCATAGGCGGTTCCGACTCCGTCTCGAAGTCCTGCGGCGGCAGCAGCCGCTTGCGGTAGTAGCTCTTGATCGTGTCCTTCGTCAGCCCGCTGTAGTCGGCCACGGACGCCATCGTCCACAGCTTCGGAGGCGGCGACTCCTTTGCTTCGTTCGTCATGCCCAGAACTATACACCCGATCGGTTGACATAAACCCGATCGGGTGTATAGTTGGTGGCGTACCCCGACAGCGCAAACACACCAAGGGAGAAACATGCTCATGAGCGGAGACACCAAGCGCGAGAACATGACCGCGATGATCGGTAAGCTGCTGCGACAGGCCGACTCGGTCCCCGGCACCAAGGAGGCCGAGGCCTTCGAGGCCAAGGCCTTCGCGCTGCTCGCCGAGTACGGCATCGCCGAATCCGAGGCCCGCGGCACGAAGGATGAGCAGGCAGGATCCAACGTCGTCGAAGCCCTCACGTTCCAGCTCAAGGGCAAGTACCTGCGCCAGCAGATCGACCTCCTCTGCCACATCGGGTCCGCGCTGCACTGCGAGAACGTGATCTGGCCGGCAGATGGCAAGGTCGTGCTCTACGGCGTCCGCGTGCACACCAGCCGAGTACGCATCCTCTTCGCCATGCTCGCCCCCCGAATGATCGCGCAGGCCGGCCGCGAGACCGCCCCGTGGTGGTCCGACGTCTCCACCAGGGCGTACCGGATCTCCTGGATGAGCGGCTACATCTACAGCATCAAGAACAGGCTGGCTGAGGCCGAGAAGCGCGCCGCCGACGAGCGAGACGCTCAGACCTCCAGCGCGAGCCAGGCCCTCGTCCTGGTCTCCGACAAGGACCGCGCGCAGAAGGCAATGGAGAAGGCGAACCCGCGACTCAAGAAGGACCGCTACCGCCCGGCGCTCGCCGAAGACGCTCTGCGCAAGGGCATTCAGGCAGGTCTCGAAGCCGACCTCGACGATCAGAACAAGCTCGGTGGTGCTCGACGCGGAATCGCCGCGCGAGCATAGAAATCCGCTGGACCAATACACCCGATCGGGTCGCGCAGACACCCGATCGGGTGTATTGTTATGGGTATGAGCAACGGACGAAAGATCAACGCCCCCAACACGGTCGAGCTGCACATCGCCACCATCGTCGAGGACTCGCACTTCGTGCACCAGGTGCGTACCACCCTCGCCGACCTGGAAGCCGCGGTGCGGGCCTACTTCACTAACCACGAATTCTTCCCCGGCCTCGATCCGCAGGCGCTCAGCTTCGACGAGCTGATCGACACCGTGCGAGACCGCGAACCCTGCGACGTCTTCTACTCCACCGAGGAGGTGGCGTTGTGATCCCGGGTATGCGGTTCACGCTCGACGGGTTCGTCGGAACCTATGAGGCCGTGCGCTTCGACAGGCCATGGAATGGATGGGCGGCGCCGGTCGTGACTGGCGGCGAGTTGTCCCGGATGGTCGCCGCTGAGGCCGGTGACGAGGTCACGATGAGCGTGCACTTCCTCGCGCCGGAGGATGGAAGCGCCGCAATTCTTACGGACGGCGGCGCAGACCGCGAGACGGTCCAGACCCTCCTCGAGCCCGACGTTGAGGGCAATTACCCGCTCCGCGCGCTCGGCTGGGTATTCGACAGGGTCGACGACCGCTGACGATCACAACACGCACGATCAATACACCCGATCGGGTTTACAAATGGCCCGATCGGGTGTATTGTTGAAAAGGTAAGCAGGGCAGCGCAAACCAGCATCAACGGAGGATGTCATGACCACCACCATCGAACCGATCAAGGACGGCCGCGAGCAGTTCTTGGCGGATGTCTTCACCGCCGCCATCGAGGGCGGGATCAACTACTGGGCCGAGGTCAACACGTACCGGTGGCAGTACTGTGGCGACGACGAGGGGGTCCCGGGTCGCAGTCTGAGCTATCGCCGGGACTTCTACGCCGTCGTGCGCGATCACGATCAGGAGACAGCGGAGCGCGCCGGCGACCTCAGAATCGACGCGGAGGTGATCCAGCGCGGAGCGGAGCTGCTCGCCGAGCAGTGGAAGGACGCCGACGAGAAGAGCTACGCCCACCGGTTCGTGATCGCCAACAGGACCAATGGGGAGGACGGCGACTACGACGCGGGTATCGCCGATCAGGTGGTCCAGACGGGCCTGTTCGGATCGGTGGTGTACGGATGAGCGCCGCGCGCGGCGCAGTGGACCCGAGCGCGCTCTATGTGCGGATCGCGTGCCCGTCGCCACTGTGTCGCGCAGGGGTGGGGGAGCCCTGCCATCCGGATCGACCCAATCTCTGGCACGTCCTGCGAATCGACGCGTGGAACCGCAGCGATCTGGCGCGTCAGCTGACCCGCGAGTACCTGCCTGATGAGGCGGTGCTCATCGACGACGGATGGACGCTCTAAGGAGTAATGCTGCACTGCTTGAGCGCCACCGCCGCTGCGCGGAAACGGACCGGGCCGCAATGGAAGTGCATGAATCGAATACACCCGATCGGGTTGCGAATGCACCCGATCGGGTGTATTGTTTAGGTATGACGAACGGAACCGCCGCCATCTTCGACATTCGGCCCGCCGATACCGAGTTGCGCGTCCGCAGGGATGCCGATCCTGCCAACAACGCCGCGGTGCGACGCATCATCGCCGCCGCCGGGCCGGCGCTCGAGCTGGCCTTCGACTTCCCCTACGAGGGCAGCGCCGACACGCGGCTGCTCATCCCCGCCGAGGCGGACGAGGCCGCCGTCACGGCCCTCTACGCCGCCCTTGCGGCCCGCGGGGCGATCGCAGGTGACCTGGTCGCTGGGCAGGCGACACTCTTCTAGCCAATACACCCGATCGGGTTTACATTGGACCCGATCGGGTGTATTGTTGGAAAGGTAAGCAGGACAGCGCAAACCAGCACCATCGGAGGGCATGACATGAGCACGATGACCATCGAGATCGGCGAGCAGACCCACACCATCGACCTGGGTGAGGCGAACGGCCAGGGTGAGTTCCTGACAGGCGACCTCGCGGCGGGATACGGCCACATCTGGTTCCAGCTCGACGGGCAGCCCGTCGGAGCCCTCTGCGTCACCCGCGTGGGCGGCAAGATCCGCGCGACCCTCGGGCACGTCGACGAGGTGACCGGCGAGCAGTGGATTTCCACCGCCACCGTCGAGGCCCGCGCGCTCGACGAGGCGGGAGCGATCGGATGAACGTCGAGCAGCTCGACATGTTCGCGATGCTCGCTCACGACGAGTACGAGGCGAAGGTTCGCACGGACGGCATACCGAAGCTCTACGTCGGCGCGGACCGCGGGCTGCACCACCGGCGCGCGGAGAAGGCGGCGTGGTTGGAACAGTGGTCCGAGCCCGTCGGCCGCGGGTACGGCCTGGTCCACAAGGGCTGGACCCCCGACTACACGTTCGTCAACCTCGACATCGAGGTCGAGACCTGCCAGGCGATCGTCGCCCACGCCGATCTTCGGTGCTCGATCCTCGATCACGCCGGGCGTCCCTGCTACTGCGTCGGCGCGCTGGTCCACCGCGGCTTCTGCCTCGCCTGCGAATGGGAGGCCGATGTCGACCGGGGCAGCGACACCGAGGCGGCGCTGGACGCGCTCGATCACGCGCACCCGGGATGGCGCGAGTCGCCCGTGGTGGACGAGCCGAAGCGGGATGCGAACACCAATCGCGCGACGAAGGCGTGGAAGACGCGCGTGCACGAGGTCTACGGTGAGCGGCCCCGGGGCTGGCCGATCATCACCCGCCGGTCCGGTGTCGGGCATCGCGCGGTGGCGAACCGCTCACCGTGGGGCGGCTACGACGTCTCCTCCGTCTCGCTGGGTGAGGAGGCCGAGCAATGACCGCGCCGCACACCGCAGTGCCGGCGGATCGCGGCCCGGTCGACGAGCTGGAGCTGTTCGCGCGGTGCGTGCTGCCCGGCTGCCAGAATCCGGTCACCGGACAGGGCGAGCCGTGCAGCTCATGCCGGGAGGCCTTCGGCGAGCTGCTCGCGCACCGGCCGGGAGGCGAGCCGCTCAGCGCCGCCGCGCAGCGAGCGCGCGACAGCGCGGCACGGGCGGCGTACCGGGTGAGCCAGGCGACGGCCGAGGCACCCCGGCCTCGTGGCCCGGCTGAGGCCGAGCGCAAGCGCAACCAGACCTGCTGGTTGTGCACGGAGCGCCGCACGTGCACATCAGTCGCGGGCCGGTGGGAGTGCGACACCTGCCGCGCGATCCGCTGATCGGCGTGCGGCGACGTTCACAGGAGCGGGTGCAGAGTCATGCCGGCACCGTAGCTTTTGGGAAACGTACGCAAGCTTTAGCCGATCGCAACAGGCTATGCAGGATCGCATACGAGAGGAGGGCGGGAACCAACCTGGTTCCCGCCCCCCCTGTTGTGTGGCCGGGGTTATCGCTCGAAGTGCGAGGCGGTGGCGATCGGCCCGCGGGTGGCCGCGGTGGAGCTGGCGGGCCGTGTCGACGATGCTGCCACGGTCCTGGTGCCGCTGGCGGCCCGTGCGGGGAAGCTGCGGGCGATCGCCTCGTGGCCACGGGCGAGGCCGTGGTTGTTGGAGGGGAGCGGCGGCGGCGGGGTGTCGTGCGCGATCGCCACGGTGCCGACGGTCTGGCCGTCGCGGTCCTTCACCGTGGCGTCGAGGCTGTCGCGGTCGCGGCTGGTGATCTCGGTGTGCACGTCCGGGCCGAGACGGCGGTGCGCCGCTGCGAGCGCGTGCTCGAGGTCCGTGCCGGGCACCTCGAACTCGATGGCCGGCGGATCGTTCGGCGAGCGGCCGGCGTCGTCGATCGTCACGGTCATGTGCGCGGCCGGGTCGGCGGGCGCGGGGCCGTGCGGATCCGCTCGCAGGTGCACCCCGGGCGCGGCGAGTACGACGTTGAGCGCCCGATCGGTGGACAGGTCGACGTCGATATCGAAGGAGCTGTAGTCGAAGCGGGCGTCGTCGATGTCCGCGGCGGCGAGGTTCACTCCGCGGAAGTCGTTGCTGACGAACTCGGCCGCCCCGAAGTCGACCCGATCGAGGCGCACGTTGTGCCAGCGGGTGTTCTCCCACGGCACATGCGGCTCGTTGCGGTCGGCGAGGATCGGCGAGGAGAAGTGCTGGGGCGTGAACTTGGTCGAGGTGAGGAAGCTGTTCTTGATGACGGCGTTCGACAGGTCGCAGCGGTCGATGTAGGCCTGGTTGGTGCGTAGGCCGTCGATCATGGTGTCGCTGAGGTCGACCTCGGCCCACCGTCCCATGAGCTGGACGGGCGGGGAGCCCTCGATGCGGTCGCGCCAGTTGGTCCCGTCGATGAAGACGTCGCGCAGCACTGCGCCCGAGAGGTTCACCTTGTGCAGGCACTCGATCTCGGAGGACTCGATGCGGGCGGACCGCATATCGGTATCGACAAGGTCGACGATGTGGCAGTCGATGAAGTCGGTGCCGTCGAGGTAGGCGTTGCTCAGCCGGAGCCCGGTGCAGTTGATGAACCGGGCGCCGGTGAGCGGGTGACCGGGGATACCGGCGTAGGTCTTCGGGTCGAAGTAGACGTTCTGGAAAGTCGCGCCGCGGAGATTTCTGTCGAGGAACCACTCGAGTGGGAATGGGTCGGTCGCGCTGTTGGGCCAGTCCTCGGTGGTGAAGGTGCTGCCGTCGGCGAAGGTGACGAGCGGCTGGCGGCGCTGCCCGGCGCGCGCGAGGTTGGCGTTGAACATCAGGCCTCCTGCGAGCTGTGGTGATCGGCGGTGATGCCGGCGGGCGACGGCGTGGCCGTGGGGCGCGCGGGTGCGGGTTTCTTCGCCGCCATCGACTTCTTCGCTGCGGGTGCCTTCTTGGCCGGTGCCTTCTTGGGCGCCGTCCCCGCGGGGACGGGGAGCCCGGCGGCGCGGAGCTGCGCGTGGTCGACGCCGAAGCCGCCGGCGGCGGCGACGAGCCGGGCGTACTCGGCCTCGGTCTCGGCGAGCTTGGCGTGCAGCTCTTCGGTCTGGTTGGCGGTGTGGGCGAGCTGCTCGAAGGTGCGGCGCCGCTCGTCGATGTCGCCGAGGAGTGCGTTGGCGATCTGCTGCGGGTCGCGGTGGGTGATGGTCGGGTTGTCGATCGTGTCGGTCATGGCTTGCGCTGTCCTTCTTCGTTGAGGGGGGGAACTGGGACTGTGTCGTGCGCGGGATGCCGCCCGCGCCCGGGCTGGGGTGTGGTTCAGCCGTCCATGGGCTCACCCCCAGTTCGGCTCGCTGCTGCGGCGGTGCTGAGGATCGCGCGCAGCTCGGCGGCGGGCACGGTGTCGGCGGTGGCTGTGGCCGCGTACACCTGCTCGCCGACGGTGCGGATCAGGTCGCGGTGGGCGGTGACGATCGCGGCGGCAGCGGCGGCGGCGCGCTCGAAGATCCCTTCGGCGCTCTCGGCGGGGATGGTCCGGTAGCGGTGGAGCATGGCGGCGATCGAGTGGCTCTGGTCGTAGTCGCTGATGCTGCCGAACGGGTCCCGGCCGTGGAGGTCGTCGTAGGCGCGGCCGGCGAGGAGGATCACCATCCGGTCGAACCAGTTGTCGGGGGATGCCATCCCTGGGGTGTCCAGGTTCAGGGCCTTAGTGGTCTCGACCGATCCGCCGAGCGACGATCCTGGGAGCGGGTAGTTCCGGCGGACGGTGACCTTGCTGACCTCGACCCCGCGGGCTGCGCACGCGACGACGTGAGCCGCTTCGTGCTCAGCGAGCGTGCGGCGCAGCTCGTCTGGAATCGCGGAGGTGCTCGCCGCGCCGGCGATGTGCGCGGGGCCTGCTGTCGGCAGGGCGACGGTGCTGTAGCTGGTCGGCAGGAGGACCGCCCTGACTACGCGGACGACGAGCCAGACCGAAGCGAGGAAGAAGACCCCGGTGGTGAAGCTTTGCGGCGTCTGTGTCATCGCTCGGAGCAGAGTCCACGTCGTGGCGCCGAGTCCGTTGAACCACAGCACGTAGGCGAGCAGTGCCACGCAGACGTTGACGACGACTCTGATCGTGAGCCAGTGAGGTGGCCGTAGTCGGCGCCGCAGGCTGTGGATGGAGCTGTTTGGTGAGTTCACGTTGTGCGCTGTCCTCGGTTGGAGGTGAGTAGTGGTGGTGGTCGGTGCGGGCGGATGCCGCCGCGTCGCGCCGAAGGGCATGGGTCAGGCGTTACGGGGGAGAGGCGGAGGGTTGGGGGTCGGAGGGAAGTTGGGGGAGGTCGGGTCGAGCGCGAAAAGGCTGGCGGCGACGACGAGCAGGATGATGCCGGCGGCGAGGAGTGTGCGCTTGAAGCGGCGCATGGCGAGCTGGTTGCGGTCGGCGGCGGCGGCCCGTCCCGGAGTGCCGGGAGCGAGCGCGCGGTACGCGGCCGAGGCGGAGTAGGCGCGCCAGCCGGTGGCCGCGATCGCGGCGACGGCACCGATGAGGAGGACCGCGGCGAGGATGACCAGGACGGTGGTGAGCGCTCCGTTCATGAGGTGGCACTGTTGGTGAACGATGGCTCCGTGAGCGACTCGCTGCGCTCCTCACCCACGGTCTGATGTCCGGTGGTTGCGACCGGAGGAGCGGGTGCGGGGAGGGCGGGGAGTGTCTCGGCTAGCTCGGGCAGCACGCGGAGGTCGGACCAGGCGACGGGTGCGGTCGTGATGAGCTTCATGCACCGCTCGATGTCGCGGACGATGTTCGCGCGCTCGATCGCCGGGGTCGACGGGTGTGCGATCCGTTCGACGAGTTTGGAGAGCCGGTCGAGCGCGGCGCGTTCGGTGGCCGTGCAGTCGTCGACACCGAGGGCTTCGGCGGCGTCGTTCGCGGCGTGCCAGGTCTGCCAGGCGCGCTCGGCGAGCGCGGCCGCGGCGTCGATCTGGTGCTGTGGTGCGTCGGGGCTGAGTTCGTCGAGGGCGTCGCCGAGGGCGGTCATGGCGTCTTGGTAGGCGCGGGTCTCGGGCATCGCGCGCACGCGCAGCATCGGCTTGGTGAGGATGAACGCTTCGCGGTCGAGGGTGTACGCGCCCCACTCCTGCTGGAGGTGCGCGTAGGCCTCGTGCACCTCGGCCGCGGTCGCCTTGCGCTGTGCGCGCGCTCCGTCGCTTCCGCTCGACACAGGCGTCGGTGCGTGCGCGGCTTCGGGTACAGGTTCGGGGGTGAGTGCTTCGTTCGCGCGGCGTTCCGCGAGGTGCCGTTTGAGTTCGTTGTCCTTGACGCGGTCGGCGTATTGGTGCTCGATGGATCTGCGGATCGCCTCGATCCAGACGAGGTCGTTGCGGGCCTCCTCGATGGCGGCAGTCTTGTTGCTGCGTCCCGCGAGCCATGCGGCGACGGCCGTGACGAGGAACAGGCCGCCGATGATCGACCAGAGCACGGCAGAAGCGTTGAAAAATACGAGGGAGACCAGCGCCACGCCTGAGCAGGCGGCGGCACCCATGAACTTCATCTCCGACGCCTGGAAGCGGGTGCGGCTATCGCGCGGACGGATCTGGGCGTCGTAGAGGGCGGTGAAGGCTCGGTCGCCGGCGAACCGCGCCCATCCATCGTCGGCTCGCTGCTCGGGGGCGAGCGCATGTTGACGGTCGATCAGCTTCTCTGCCCGTGTCTGCAATGCCGCATCCAGCGCCGTGTCCGGATCTCGGAGCCGGGTGGCGTACTCCGCGCGGCGGGCGCGATCTGCGCGGAGTACGGCGTCGACCGATGAGTCGAAGCTGGGCGCGGTGATCTGGATCGAGTTGGGCAGGCCGTGGCGCTTGTCGGGCCGACCCCGCCGAGGTCCGGCTGGCGGCTCGGCGGCACGCTCACGCTGTTGCTCGTGCGCGCCGAGGACGTGAGCGCGGCGCGCTGCGTACGTTGGATCGTTGGCTGCGATGGCGTCATAGACGATCGCCGCCGGCATCAACCCGAGGAGGCCTACTACGTGCTCCGGCTGAAGTAGCCCTGGGTTGCGGCGAAGCCAGTCGGAGGCCGTCTGAAGGTCGTACCGGACGGGGATCGAGCTGGTGTCGTCGGCTCGGTTGGTGGGGGTCATATGCGCTGTCCTCAAGTCGTTCGGCGCCTCGATGTGCGCTGTCCGGAGACCTCGGATGGTCACTACTCACCCGGCCGGCCTCGTCCTGATCGTATCAGTGACAACAGACTATTTCGCAGTGTCTTCCCGACACGGATGTGCACATCCACGTCGCGCGGCGCGCCCGCCACGGGCGACCCGCCGGCGGACGGCACCGAGCCGCCGAATCGGCCCGGCACCCCACCCCGGTAAATGCCTGCACGACGCGACCCGCAGCGCGCCGCAGGCCGCCTGCGCGACGGCGAACCGACGTTCCTTCTGCGCACCGACGTCCGGCCCGATCGACCGCCGCCCCGCCCGGCGCCGAAGCCGGGCCGACCGGAAGGCCGCGCGGAGCGCGGGAGCCCGCGCAGCGGGCTGGACGAGCGGAGCTCGCCACGGCTCGCGCTCTGCTTTTCGTCGCTGCGCGACGTGCCCCAGGCGGAGCAAGCTATGGTTTAGGTGCCCTAAACCTGGACTTCGGTACCGCTGCGCGGTACCTTCGTGGCAACACTGGCGTGTTGGTCCCCACTGAGGTGGGGTCGCTGCGCTGGGCCGAGTCGAAGGGCGGAGGTCGCCATGGAAGGCGAAGTGTCGAAGGCATCGGTGTTCCGCCGGCGCCGCAAGAACGCGCCGGACGGACCCCGTGAGGACCGGATCGTCTTGAAGACGACCCCGGAGGAGAACCGCGCTCTGCGTGCCCGTGCGGCGCAGCTAGGCAAGTCGGTGCAGTGGATGCTCATGAACGCGGTGAACGCGCCGCAGGCGATGGCCGCGGCGGTGCCGCTGGAGGAGCGCCGACAGGCGTTCGCCGAGCTGACTGCGCACAAGAACTACCTCGCGGCGATGAGCAACAACATCAACCAGATCGCCGTCCACGCGAACGCCGAGCAGTTCGTGCCGCCGAACCTGGAGCCTGCGCTGGCGGCGATCGTGGCGATGCAGCGCCGGCTCGATGAGGCCTTCGACCGCAGCTACGGGCGGCTCGGCGGATGATGCCCAACATCGTGTCGGGCGCCAAGATGCACGGCGTCACGGCGTACCTGTTCGGTCCCGGCCGCGCGAACGAGCACACCAGCCCGCACCTGCTCGCGGCGTCGTCGCCGCTCGTCTTCCAGGCCGGCGGCGCCGGCGCGGTGCGCGATGAGTCCGTGGCGGCCGAGCTGTCGGATGCGGTCGACGAGGCGCGCATCGCGTTCGGCACGGAGGTGGTGCGGCGGGTCAAGGGCGCGAAGGAGGCGCAGGACCGCGAAGGGTGGCCGGCGAGGCAGGCCACTGCGCTCGCCGAGCGGCACGAGCACGTGTGGCACTGCTCGCTCGCGCTGGCCCCCGATGAGGGGCAGATCGACGAGGAGAAGTGGGCGAAGATCGCCACGGAGTTCATGCGGCGGATGGGCTTCTCCGGGAACGAGGGCGTCGCCGATGCCCGCTGGTACGCGGTGCACCACGGCGCGACCAAGGAGGGCGGCGACCACATTCACATCGTCGCGTCGCGTGTGCGCGAGGACGGCACCGTCGTGCCGAAGTGGATGCCCTACCCGGGCGCGAAGAAGGACCTCGGCGACTTCACCCGCGCGCAGCGGATCTCCTACGACCTCGAGCGCGAGTTCGGGCTGCGGATCACCGAGGGTCGCGCGGCCGGCCTGACCGCCCGCGGCGAGAACAAGGCGGAGGCAGCACGCGCCACGGCGTCGGGCGCGGTGCTCACCGAGCGCGAGGAGCTGACCCGCCGCGTGCGGGCGGCCGCGGTCTCGTCGACCAACGAGGCCGAGTTCGTGGCCGCGGTGCGCCGCACCGGCGTGCGCATCCGCCCCCGCTACGCCAAGGGCGGCACGAGCGAGGTCGTCGGCTACTCGGTGGCACTGCACTCGTCGACGAAGAACCTCGGCGGACTCCAGCTCGGACAGTCGGCCAAGCTCGCCGGGGACAAAGCGATCTGGCACGCCGGCGGCCGGCTCGCCCGGGATCTGACGCTGACCCAGTTGCGGAACGGGTGGGGATCGACACCCGACACCCAGCGCGAGGCGCTGGCGGCGTGGCGGTCGCCGCGCACGAGCGCCCCGAAGATCACGACCAACGCGGCCGCGCTGCTGGACATGCAGCGCACCCTCAAGGGCTTCTCCGATCACGTCGCACAGCTCGCGCCCGACGATCACCTCGGTTGGTACGAGGCCTCGCGGACCGCGGCGGGGATGCTCTCGCAGCTCTCGCTCCGCGCGGGCGGCGATCACCAGATCGCGGCCGCGGCCCGCGCGCTCAATGCGTGCTCGGGAGCGGTCGTGCCGAAGGCGATCGACCCGACCGCCATGAAACGCCGCGGCTCGTGGGCGCAAGCGACGCTCCTGATGGGCATGGCCTTGCAGACCGGCAACACCACGCTGATGTACGCGCTGGTGATGAAGCAGCTCTCCGACGCCTGCCGCGCGATCGCCGACGCGCGCGCCGCCGGCGTCGACGCCGCCCGCGCACGCGAACTGCGCGTGACCGCGGAGACGACGCTCGCGCGGTACCAGCACGCCGCGAGCGCGCTCGGCGGCGAGCAGACCATCCAGACGCGGCTGCGCGGCGAGGTCGCGGCGCCGGGTGCGGTGAAGGGCACGAAGACGATCGCCAGGACCGGCACCGAGCGGACCACGCCGACCGCGCAGCCGCAGCGGCCACACCGCAAGCCGACGACGGCGAAGGACATGTGGAACATGCCGCACCGTCGACCCGACGGCGGACGGGACCGGTGAGCGCACCGACGCTCACCGGGATGCGCACGCACGCCCTCGGTGTCGTTGCGCTCGCCGGCGCCGCGCTCGCGCTGATGTGGTTCCTCGGCGTCGAGGTTCAGGCGGCACATGACTACCTCACCGGGAACATCGGCTACAGGCCGCCCGACCCGGACGCACCGCCGGACTGGGACACCTTCAAGCAGCACGTGGTCGCGGGCTTCGGTGCGCTCGCCGTGTTGCCGTTCACCCGGCGCGTGGCGGAGCTGCCCGCCGCGGTGCCGCGTCCCGCGTGGCGGTTCGTGCGCGCCACACCGTTCGCGCTGGCCATCATGAGCGCCGTCGCGGTGAGCACCGCCGTCCTGGTCGACCTCACGACCGACCCAGCAGACCCGACGGCGGTGACCGGCACCCTGCACGGGGAGCGCGCCGTCGCATACGTGGCGCGGATCGCCACCGCCGGCCTCGCCGAGGAACCGATCTTCGTCCTGCTGCCGTTCCTTGCGCTGACCTTCTTCGCGCGGACCGGCGACGCGGCACCAGCGCCCCGTGAGCGTGGACCGGCGCCGCTGTGGCCGGCCGGGTTCCCGGCGACCCGGGCGGTCCTGATACTGGCGCTGGGTTCCGGGGTGCTCCGCGGAGTTTTCCACGTCTACCAGGGCCTGCCCTACGCGGCGGCGGCCGTCCTGTGGGGCGGCACGATGGTGGTCGTCTACGCGCGGTGGCGCTCGATCACGGCGCTCATCGTCGCGCACGGCATCTTCAACGTCGCGTGGGTCTACCTGCTGCCCGCGCTGGGGATCGGCGGGTGGGCCGGCGTGGCCACGATGATCGGCCTACCCGGCGCTCTCTGGCTCGCGGTCCTCGCTGCCGGGCAGCGGCGCGATCGCGCCGCCTAGTTCGGCCGGTCGCGCCGGTGCGCTGACTTCGGCGCGCAGCGCGCGCATCGCACGCTCGCGGGAGGCGCTCGAGCAGATGAGCGGCCCGACGCCACAGACCACCACGGCGAGCGGCGGCCCCCCGATCAGGAGAGCGAGCGCCACGATGAACGCGCCGCCGGCCGCGGCGTGCCCCTGATCGCTCAGCGCTGTGGCGATGGCCACCGAGCCGTTGTCGAGGTTCATGACGCTGTGCGCGGTCGCCGCGCCCAGGGTGACCGCTGCGACCGCGGGGACGGTCCAGGCCTGGGTGAGCCGCAGCACGAGGTAGCACCCGAGGAGCGTGAGCCCGGACCACGCGAGAGTCCAGGCGATCACCGACAGGAACGACCACCAGGGCGCCTCCACCGTGTAGTAGAAGTGCATGACCGCGCGCAGCAGCGCACCCACCACAGCGAACTGGGCGGCGCTGCGCGCGCGAGGCGCGCGGCCGAGCACCAGGAGCGCTATGCCAGTGAACGCGATCTCCTCCTCGAACCCCGAGACGAGGTCGATCCCGACGGTGAGCGGCAGGTCGGAGATCCCGCTCGCGGTCGCCCGCACGCAGCTCGTCCACGCACCCGGGATCGCATCCGCGGCCGCCTCGATGAAGTAGCTGGCGAAGCGCGCAGTCTGGTAGGCGAACATCGCACCGCCGACGAGCAGAACGCCGCGACGCAGCCGCCGGCGCACCGTCGACGTCGCTCGATCACCGGATGTTCCGGCACCGCCGTAGAGCGCGGTCGCGGCCGCGCCGAAGAGCAGCGAGGCGAGGAGCACGGTCAGCCCGCGGTCGACGAGCTCGCCGCGGGTACTGAACGCCCCCATCGTCGAGCACGCCGGGTCCAAGATGACCAGCCGCACCATGGCGACGAACGACGGCGCGCCGACCGCCACGAGCGCGGCGACGTACAGGAGCAGCCCCCGCGCCGGGCCGCCACGGGCCAGCAGCCCCGCGACCGCGGCCACCGCGAGCAGCGCCAGTGCGAGTGCACCCGTGACGTACGGCAGCCCGCGGGGCGGCACCGTGCTCAACGAGTACCCGCCGCGGGCCGCGACCGCGATCGCGGCCGCCGCGACCCACCAGGTCCATCGTCGCGATGCCGCGCCCGTTCCGAGATATGACTTCACCAGGATTCCTCCTCCGCCTTTGTGCGCGTCCCCCGACCCCGCGGCGATCCCTCGATCGCCTGCTGAGCGTATCGCCGATTCCGGCTTAGCCCGCGAACGATTTGAGCCCGGCCCCCTGTGCTGGGGAACCGGGCTCAATCGCCTTCTGTGCGGTCGTTTGTGTGCACCGCCCTATCGCAGCGCCTCGATGCCGATCCGTCGGCTCAGGTACGTGATGAGGGCCATCACGAGGCCGTAGGCGACCGCGGTGAGGAGTGTCGCCGGCCACATGATCTGCGAGAGCGGGAAGAACGGCACCACCACCGCGGCCGCCACGGCGATCCAGCCGTAGACGGACAGGAGCGTGCCCGCGCTGTTGGTCATCCACACCACCAACAGGAACGCCGCGGCGCACACGATCGACGCGCACACGGCGATGATCGCAGCGTCGCCCGGGGAGAACGTCGCCCGCGCCCACGGCGCACCGATACCGTCGGCGAGCCCGTTGACGACGAACGCCCCGAGCGCGGCGGCCGCGGCCCCGGCCGCGATCACGCCGAGCGTGCCGCCGGCGAACTTCGCCACGTTCAGCGGCGGCGGCGCCGAGGTCTTGCGCGTGAGCTGCTGCGCGCTCGTCACCGGCGCCGAGTCCGGGTTGGTCGTGTCGTAGTCGTAGTACTGGCTACCGCTGTAGGCGGTGGTCTGCTGCCCGCCGGCGCTCGGCAGCGGGACGGGCGAGCCCTGGCTGTATGCGGGGTATTCGGTCATCTCCTACTGGTTCCCTTCTAGCGATCCCGCCCGGCCCGACGCGGGCTCGACGACGCGGAAGGCGCCGGCGGTCTGGCGCGCCACGGGGGCGCTGGAATGGACGGCGCCACCGCCGGCCCGGCGATGCCGGACGTCGGTGGTCGGCCGGATGCGCGGCGGCACTGCGCGGGCGAAGACCCACGGCGGCACCCGCTGCTCCTTCGTCACCGGCGCCGGCTGCGCGACCCCAGCGAGCGGAGGCCTCATCGGGACACCTCCGATCCGGCGCTCGCGGCCGCGGGCGAGGCGGCGCGCCGCGCTTCGGGCGTCCCCGCGGGGCGGGACGGCGCCGTGCGCGCAGCGCCGAAGCACTTCTGCGACACCGCAGCCGTCGCGCGCTGCTTGGTGCCGAGGGACTTGATCTTCTCGACGCGGAACCCCGTCCAGCGGTCGCCGCCGCGGGTCTCGACGACGGGCGCGCCGAGGAGGCCTTCGGCCTTGAACCGCTCGCGGGCCTCGGCGTCCTCGCTGAGATCGACGGTGCGGTACGGGATCTTGAGCTTGTCCATCTGCTTCTCAGTCATGTCGCACTGGACGCAACCGGGGAGACGGTAGACCGTCGCCTCGGGCTCGGTGGTGGTGATCGGAGTGGTGGTGGTCATTTGCGCTGTCCTTTCATTCACTCCGTGGATGGATGGGTACTACATGCCCAACGACGTCGGTCGTCCCTGAGCGGTCGGCCCGGAAGGGCCGCTTCGCGCCTGCGGAGCACTGGCGGGAAGTCTCGTGACGCCACCGCGGGTGCGGTGCGCGGCGAAGCGCGCCGCCGAGAAGGAGGCCTGCGCCACCGCGGTGGCCGAGGCCCGCCGAGGCCCGTCCTCGGAGAACAGATCAGGTCCGTGAACCTCTGTCGCCACCTGCCGAATACGGCCCGCCTGGTACCCGTACCACTCGTGACCGGTCGGGGTGATGACCATCGGCTGCATGGACTGCTCGCGGAACTTCGCGGTCACGTGAGGGGCTGCGGTACGAACGTCAACCACGCGGTGCGGGAGGTGGTTGTGGTTGAGCATCGCGATCGTTTTGGTGACGTCACCCTGGCCTGCACCTTCGATCGCACGCATCTGGTCGTTGAACCACCGCCGCGTATCGCGGTCGAGATCCTGGTCGACACGCTCTGGGACCTCGATCGGGGATGGCTCTCCCACACGCTCGGCGAGAATCGCCCTGCGCGCGGCCACGCCGACGCGGCCCAGGGTCTGTTCCATCTCAGCCGCATCGTTGAGCTGCAAGCCTTGCCGCAACGACTGGATCATCGAATCCATCCGATGATCCAGTTCCGTCTCCGGTGCGCCGAGCTGGTCCCGCCACTGACTGAGATGTGCGAGACTCTCCGCGCTCTGAATCGGCATGGGCACCTCACGCCCTGTGCGATTGACGATGTCCCCGCGGGTCATGCCGATCGACAGGGCCAGCAGTTCGTCGTTCGCGGCGTTGATGGCGTCCTGCTCCGTGCGCTCTACCCCTTCCGGCCCTCGCCGGTCCCTGCTGAACATGAAGAAGTCGATCCGAGCAACAGCCACATCCAGCTGATCCGCGGCCGCGCTTCTTTGCGGCGGCCCGGAGGGAGGGAGATGGTAGACGAGGATCTCCGGCGCCGGGCCGGTCATGCCTCTGCACCACCTTCGTCGACCACCAGCTCGGCGGGAATCAGCTCCTTGGTCGGCTTCTCCCCGGTCTCCTCCTCGATGATCGCCAAGGCGGGGTTGTCTTCCTCGGTGATGACGTCGACCGTGACCGCCACCCCGTTCTTGGTGCCGAAGGCCACCAGGCTGCCGGCGTCCAAGTGTGGGTTGGAGGTGAGGATCTCGGCGCGCAGCGCACCGTCGACGCCGATGTAGTCGACGGCGTCCATCGCGCAGGCGACGGCCTTGATGGCGGCGACGAAGTCGGCGCTGTGTTCGTCCTCCGGGTTGAAGCTCTTCTGCCGCTCCTGGTTGATCGTCCCGTACGCGCGGATCGAGGGGTCTTCCGCGCAGATCGCCCAGCCAGCGATCGTCTCGCCCTCAGCGTTCTCGGCTACGAGGCCCGCGGTGTAGAGCCGCACGATCGGCGCCGCGGCCGCCTTCGTGGCCAGCTCCGCCGCGGCGCGCGCGCGGTCTTCCTCGAACCGCGCCCACGCGCGGTTCGAGACGGCCTCGTAGTCGATTCCAAGGCGCTTGCGCAGCTCCAGCTTGAAGGGCTTCCACAGGTACTTCGACTGGGTGCTGTTCTGCTGCGCGAGGCCGTCGAGCCACTCCCTGATGCCCTTGGCGTCGTCTGCGGCCGCCAGGGATCGCAGCTCGTCGGCGGCCTGGGCGACACCGCCCTTGACCACGTCCTCGTTGCTGGGCCGCTTCTGCTTCGTCGCTGTTGCCATGGTGGGTCCTCTCTGTCTGTGGTGGAACGTATTTCGTTGGGGTTGGGATGGTGCGCGGCTACATGCCGAGACCGTGGGTGCGGCCCTGCGACGGGCCGGTGCCGCGGCCCTTGCGTGCCTTCGGCGCCGTTGCGCGGCTAACCGTGGGCTTGCCCGCACCCGGGAACGCGGCCCGGCCCACGCGGAGTGCACGCGCGAAATTGGGCGTCACCGCCGCGGCGGCCCCCTGCGTGAGCTTCATCGTCCGCGCCGTCTGGACCGGCGTGGCCGCCCGGCTCGTCTCAGCTGCCGGCGCCGGTGCGGGCAGTCGCGAGAGCCCGGCGTTGGCCTCCGCCTCGCGGGCCTCCGCGCTGGCCTTGTCGGCCTCGGCCGCGCTCTGCTTCGCCTGGCCCTGAGCTACGTTGGCGCGATCTTCCGCGCGGTCCTGACGGGAGAGGGCTTCGGCGGTTCCGGCCGCGTGCACGGGTGAGTCGGTGCCCTTCGCCGGCGGGTTGAGCTGCGCGTCCTCGACGTCGGTGGCGGTCGGCTTGTCCAGCTTGGGAAGCCAGTCCTTGAGGTGTACGCCGTGCTCGTTCTGGACGTGGTCCTCGATCTTCTTGAGCGCGGGCGCCGCCACGGGGATGTCGCCGCGGTAGTAGATCGCGGCGCGGGCCGCGTCGGCCACCTGGTCGTCCTTGCCCTTGACCGACTCCGCCCAGTTCGGCGTGAGCACGGCCCGCAGCTTCTCGTCGGCGACCCGCTTCGCCGCGGCCGCTTTCGCGAACGCTGCCTCCGCGGCCGCCTTGTCGTGCTTGGCAGCGTTCTGCGCCTTCTGCTCGCGGCGCCGAGCGTCGTGCTCGGCGAGCGCACCGAAGGCCATGTTGAACCGCATCAGCAGCTTGCCGGTGTCCTGGCCGATCTCGTCCAGTTCTGCGGGGCCGGTCATCATGCCACCTCCAGCATTGCGCGCTTCGCGGCGGCCGCTGTGATCTCCGACGGCAGCCGGTTGGCGATCTCGTGATCGTTGGCGGTGGAGGCGATCGAGCACCGCTCCAGCGGACCGGTCGGGGAGATGATGACGGCGAGGTGGTGATCGAGGTGATCGCGCATCCACACCGACATCCCGGTGTCCGGGTCGGTACTCAGGTGCTCCCAGGAGCGCCACAGCGCGGTGATCCGGACGAACACCTCGGGGTGTTCGTGCCAGTGTGCGCACCACTTCTTGTCCGAGGAGTCGGTGACGTGCCGCTCGACGAGCTCGCTGAAGACCTCCTCGAACCAATCGAAGACGGTCTCGTATTGCAGCGCGACCTCCTCGTCCTCGTCCTCGAGGTCCTCGTCGTACTCGGCTCCTGTCGACTCGTCGAGGTTCTGTGCCTTGCTCAGCGGCTCGAATTCGTCTTCCCAGCTCATCGCTGCTCCTTCGTGGTGGTGATCGTGGTGGACATGCTGTGGTGACCTTTCGTTCAGGTGGTGGATGGGGAGAGCGTCAGGCGGGCTCGTACAGGTCGTTGGAGTCCTTGATCTTCTGCGCGTAGTCCTGCTCGAACCACGGCACGTTCGCGATGACCGTCGGGGGATTGCCCGAGGTGATGAGCACGGACCGGCCGAAGGCGAGGGCGGCGAGGTCGCGGACGCTCAGGGTGCGTCGCGTCTGGATCTGGCGGCTGGTGCTGTTGGAGCCACCGCCGCGGCCGCTGCTGCTCGAGGTCGACCGCTGCTCGTACTCGAAGTCGCCGATCAACTCCGAGATGAACGAGAGCGTCTCCTGCTCTTTGCTGCCGCCGAAGATGAAGCAGTTCGAGGCGCCGATCAGCTTCTTCATGCCCTCCGGGCCCCAGCACGCCACGCCCTGCGCCCAGGACTGGAGGATCGTCTGCACGAGGATGCCGCGCGAGCCCAAGTGGCTGTACTTATCGGGCAACTCCGACCAGCGGACCACGTTCGCGGCCTCGTCGAGTGGCACCGTCAGCGGCGTGCGGAGCCGACCGCCGGGCGATCGCGCGCCCAGCTCCTCGCCGGCCTCGATCACGGCGACCGTCAGGGCGGTCACGATGGCGCCGGCGGCACCCGGCCCCTCCATCGACAGCGAGTACAGCGTGCCGTAGCTGGTGACGAAGTCGTCCGGATCGAAGTGCGGCTTGCCCGTGCCGTCGTCGGTGATCCACCGGCGGATCTCCTGGAACCTCAGCACCGAGCACATCTTCTTGGCCGTGCCGAAGATGCCGTCGCGCTGCTTCTCGGTGAGGTTGATCCACTGCAGCAGCTCCTTGTAGTAGCTCTCGAAGCCGTGCGCAGCAAGGGGATCGAGAAGCTCGCGGCACTGCTTCGGCGAGTTGACCATGTCCCACACGCGGGTGATGCAGGAGTCGGCGAGGGCGCAGCCGAGGATGATCGCGGCGAGGAGGTTCTGCCCCTCGGGCTCGAAGTAGGCGTCCTTCTTATCGCCGTCGCTGACCGAGCTGGCGAAGCGGTCGGCGAGCTTCGCGGCGCGCACGTCCTCCACGCCCGCGCGGCCGGTCACCCAGGTAAGCGGGTTCCACCACCAGGTCGGCTCACCGTCGGCGACCGACTGCGGGTCGAAGATCCACACCGGTCCCCGCGACTCGCGATACAACCTGGTCGCGTCGAGCACGTCCCGTTTGTTCGAGGTGGTCACGACGGCGCCCGGTGCGCCCATGATCCAAGGGATCACCAGTGAGGTCGACTTGCCGCGGCGCGGGCCCATGATGACCGTGACGAGGTCCTCGTAGCTGCCGTACAGGAACCGCCCGGACTTGACCTCGGCGCCGAGCAGCACCCCGGGGACGACGTTGTCCGGGATGAGGACGCGCAGGCGAGCGGCCTTCTCCCGCACCGCTTGCTCAGAGAGTGAGTCCAGCTCCTTGCCGCTGGCCAGGTGCGGGAGGGCGGCGTCGACGGGCTTATCCGGGACGGAGCGGGTCGAACGCCACTGGTAGATCACGTACCCGATGGCGATTGTCCCGCCGAGGAGCACCGCGCTCACGATCGTTTCGACGATGCCGAAGCTCAAGGTGCCCTTGATCGCCGCGCCGGGCAGGCCCAGCGGCGTCGAGGCCGGCACCGCGCGGCCGCCGACCCATGCGCCGACCGCCGTAGCGATCCAGACGATCGTCGCAATGCCCGCGACGATGCCCAGGCCCACCGCAATCAGGAGGGTGTTTTCACCCCCGCGGGGCTGCATCGGCTTTCCGGGGACTGGTGTTGGCATGTCTTCTCCTTCGTGAACGGTGTTGGTGGTCAGCCGAAGTCGGTGACGGTGAGGTTCGACACGAGCCATTCGGCGTCGACTTGTTCGAGAGTCACGCGGACCGCGAACGTCGCGTACGCCGAGGGTGCGCCCGTGGTGGGTTGCAGAATCTGCGTGACGATTGCCCGGAGCGTCGTCGTCCGCGGGTTGGTTGTGATCGGCACACTGACCATTGCGTCGGCCGGGACGGTCGCGGTGACGAGCGTCTTCTCCGCAGCCCACGTGCTCCACAGCGCGATGGGACGCACCGGCCCGGAACGCTTCTCGACCGAAGCTTTCGCCTCGCCGGTCAGTCGCGGAAGGGCGCGTACCGCGGCATCGGCGGGGGAGCGGTCGGTGGCCGGTTCCCAGCTGTACATCGTGGTCAGCACCGAGGAGGCCACCTGGCGGGCGTCGCCGACGGCGACGCCGCCGCCGTGATCGTGGCCGTCGTGCTCGGAGGTGCCGCCGCCGTCACCGGTGACGGCGTCGATGATCCAGGCGGAGATGCCCGTCACGGCCATGGCGATGGCGATGACGGCCACCAGCGCGGCGATCTTGCGCGGCACGCCACCTGGGCCGTTGAGAGTTGGGATCCATCGCATTACGAGAGGCCTCCTGCCTGGAACGCCGGGATGCGCGAGAGAATCCGCGCGACATACGGCTGGGTCTGGATCGAGTAGTCGCCGCCGCTCGGCATCCCGCCGGCGTTGAGCACGGCCGCCTCGCCGGCGTTGTACCCGGCGAGGTAAAGCCCCTGGGCGCCGCCGACTCCGGGGCGGACCTTCCCGGATGCGATTGCGCCGTCGATGATTTTGGCGATGGTGCACATGTAGTCGCCCTGGCTCATCACGGCGTCGCCGATCGAGTTGATGTCGATCTTCCCGTCGCCGTCCCAGTCCTTGCCGTACCGTTTCCACGTCTCGGGCATGAACTGCGCCGGGCCGCCGGCCCCGGTCACCGAGACGGGGGCGTTCTCGCCCCAGCGGAAGCCGTTCTCCTGCTCGAGCTGTGCGGCGATCAGGGAGCTCTTGATCTGCGGGCACATCGTGCCGGCCTTGCGGATCCACGGATCGAACGCGGGCGGGACCTTGCCCGGTCCCAGGTTGTCGGCTCCGCCGCCGCCGGGGTAGTTGCCGCCGCTGCCGTCTCCGCACTGCTGCGACGGTGCGCCGCCCGGGCCCGCGACGGCGCCGGGGGCGACGTCGCCGCCGAGGACGCGATCGGGCGCGGTCCAGTGGACGTGATCGCGGTGATCGGCGAGCGTACCGGGGTCGAAGCCGTAGGGCTTGCCCATGGAGATGTTGCGGTTGAACGGGGGTACGCCCCAGATCAGCTCGCGGGAGTCGGGGAAGTTGGTGGCGATCCACTCCGCGACCGCGGGCAGGCGGGACAGGTCACCGCCGATGTCGATCGCGAGGCCGCGGTTGTGGTTGTCCGGCCGGCCGAGGACCTGCGTGGTCCGGGTCGCCGAGACCAGGGTGACCTCGGGGAAGGCTGTGCGGACCAGGTCCCACGAGCGCTGCTGCCCGGCGGTGGTGATGCCCTCACCCGAGATGTTGCCGAAGGAGACGTAGCCGCCCACGCGGCCGCCGGTGCTGTCCTTCTGGCCCGCGGTGGTGTTCTTCGAGAATTCACCCGGTACACCGGCCTGCTGTGCAACGGGCGCGGGCGCGGGTGTGGTCGGGGGAGCGCGCGGCGCCGACGGCGTCTGGCCCGCCTGGTCGGCCACCGGCGAAGGCGTCGGCGCGGCCGCGGCAGGGAGCCCGCCCGGCTCCCCGGCCCGCGCGAGCCACGGCGCCGGATCGACAGCGTTGCCGCCGGTGCCGACATAGCCGCCGGGGTGGATCTCGAAGTGCAGGTGCGGGCCGGTGGACTGGCCGTTGTTGCCCTCCTTGGCGATGAGCTGGCCGGCCTTGACCGTCTGGCCGACCTTCACCAGCACCCCTTCGGGGAACATGTGGCCGTACAGGCTGGAGACCTTCTTGCCGCCGAGGTTGTGCTCGACGATGATCCACTGGCCGAAGCCGTTCGCTGCGCCGGCATGGGTAACGACACCGTCGGCGAAGGCGTAGATCGGCGTGCCCAGCTCGCCAGCGAGGTCCTGGCCGTTGTGCTGGCCACCTTCTCGCGGCCCGAAGCCACTGGTCAGCGTGTACGTGCCCTGCTTCATGGGCTTGACGGTGCCCTCCGATGAAGGGACAGCCGGGGTGCCGGCACCGTCGGCCGCGGCACCCGGTGCGGTGCCGATCGGCAGGCAATCGTCGTCGCTGGCTCCGATGATCGCGACGAAGCCCACCAGGATCACGAGCAAGAGCACGACCGCGGCCGAGATGAGGGTCATGACGGCCTTGCTGCCGCCACCGTTGCTATCCATGCGCTGTCCTCGGTTGAGGGTGGTGCGACGTCCGGGTGAGTCCTCGGATGTGGTCTGGGATGCCGCCCAGGCCAGACGAACTCGGTGGTCGCCGCGGTGTCAGATCAGGTGTTAGAAGTTGACCTCCTGTTGTGTCACGGCTTGAGTAAACGCCTTCGCCGCCTCGAGGCGGGCCTGCAACTCGCGGACTGCCACGGATTCGGGATCGCGATCGACGCCGGCCTCGTCGCACCAGCGCACGACCGCGTTCGGCGAGAACGGGATGTGCTCCGCGGCGGCCTTCACCGCGGCCCATCGGCTCATGGCGGTCGTGTCGAGGAGCTGCTGGACGTGCGCGCAGGTGGCCGCGCGCAGTTCCGGGGTTGCGCGGTTGCCGGTGCTGCGCATGATCGGGCTCACTGGGCCGCCGCCATCTTCGTCTCGAACCGCTTGCTGGTCGCGTGCATCTCCACCTCGGTCTCGCGCCGCACCACCGACGTCTGGATCGGAATGCCGGGCTGCTGGTCGGACTCGCTGGTCTTGATCAGGAACTTGCCCATGCCGGGCGGCAGGCGCCGCTCGAACTTCGCCGCGGTGTTGTGGATCGGCGCGGCGGGGTCGTCGATCGGGTTGGTGCCCGAGGCCCACTCCGAGAGCTGACCGGCCTCCTTCCGGGTGAACTTCGTGACCGACTCCAGCCGGGAGACCTCGTCGGGCGGGATCGGCCCGTAGACCTTCGCGCGGGCGCGCTCGATGAAGCCGAGCGCCTTCGCACGCTCAGCCGTCGAGTCGAAGGCACCGAGGTCCTTGATGGTGTGCGTGATCATCGTGGTGGCCACGCCGATGGTGCGCTGGACACGGGTCAGCTCGTCGACGCGGTCGACGACGCCGCCGCCCGTGGAGAGCACGCGGGCGAGCTCGTCCATGACCGCGTGGAAGTTCAGCTGCGGGCCGAGGTCGTGATCGGCGAGGGTGTTCGCCGCCTCGATCGAGGCGAAGCCCTCGGACCAGCACGCCAGGAGCGTGGCCGCGCGGAGCTTGCCGTTGCCCTCGGGCACGCGGGAGATGTCGATGCAGATCGGCCGCCCGGAGGTGATATCGAGCTGCTCGCTGGTCTGCGCGTTGAAGATCGACCCGAACGGACCGCGGATCACGGCGGTCAGGGTCTGGCGCAGGCGCAGAGTGAGCGCGAAGTAGTCATCGCGGGCACGCTGGCCCCACGGGTCCGTCGCGTCGCCGCTGTACGCGCCGGATGCCTCGATCAGGTCGTCAGGACCCTCGCGGAAGACGTTGAGCAGGTCCTGGAGTAGAGGCGGATTCTCCGGCGTGAATCGCGGGTTCTTGGCGAGCACCCGCAGCCCCGCCGCGATCATCGTCTCCTCGTAGTCCTCGATCTTGCTGCCGCGCACCATCTCCAGCAGCGATGCGGTCACGAGCACCTGCCGGGCCTCCACAGCCAGCCGGACGCCGTCCTGGGCCTTCCTGGGCACCCTGTGCAGGATCTGACCCAGGGCGCCGACGCCGAGCGGGTTCATCGACTTCGCGCCCCAACCGAGGTCAATGATCTGGCCGCCCATGTGCTCGATCGCGGTGCGGTAGTCCGGCTTGATGTCGCCGAGGATCAGCGGGACGTCTCCGTGCGCGACGTCGCCGATCACGATGCGCCGCTGGAGCGTGCTCTTGCCGTAGCCGTTGAGGGCCAGGACGAACGCCGACGGGGCGGTGAGCAGGCCTGCGGCGTACCAGGAGAGCGGATCGAATCCCGCGGGCTGGCCTGTCTCCAGGTGCGTGCCCAGCGGAGTGCCGATCATCGGCGCGTTCGCGCCGACGGCGAAGGGGAACAGGCCGGCGACCTGAGCGGTCGTGCCGCGCCACTCCGAGACGCGCTCGATCACCCGCATGTTGCCGCCGCCGCGCCCTTGGAAGCCGGTGGGGGTCTCGCGGAGCATCGGAACGTCGAAGCGCATCTCCGAGTTGGCCGCATCGAGGATGCGCTGGCGCAGCGCGTTGTCGCGGTTGAGCCGCACGCGGGCGTTGATCCGCCCCAGCGCGGTCCCGGTGCGGCTGAGCTCCTCAAGGATGTCGCGGTCGTAGTCGCTCAGCGGCGTCGCGGTCGGTTCGACCTTCGCCGACTTCTTCGCCGACTCCTTGCCACGGACCGACAGTTCGCCGGCGTGCAGTCGAAGGATCTGCTCCTCGTCGGCGTCGCCCGGCCGCGAGTGCTTTCCCAGTGTCATCGTCATGCGGAGATCCCTTCTCGGTAGGTGCGGGTCGGGTGCTCGGCCACCGAGCCGTGCTCGGGAAGGACGATTCCGATCCCCAGGGAGTTCGCGAACACTTCGGCGTGCCGGTCGCACGCCCGCCTGGCCGCAACGCGCGCCTGAAGCGGCAGGTCCTGGCGCACCAGCCCACCGCCGGGTTCGACGCCGTTGTTCGTGATCGTGGTGCTCAGGAAGTACCGCTGGAGCAGGTTCTTCTCGCCCCCGACGGGGCGGTAGGTCGCGGCGACGCGGACGCGATCGCCGCCGGTGCGCGAGATCAGGTGCTCGAGGACCGGACGGGAAACCGTCTGCGGAGGCTGATGAATCCACGACGCGGACACCAGCCCGTCGTGCGAGTACCAGTCCCGGGCCTGCGTCGAGTCCACGGGGCCGCACTTTCCCCACGAGCGGGGATCCTCTACCTGCTCACCGCTGTAGCAGTCGGTCACCCAGTCCGTGATCTGCTCACCCACGAGCGGCAGGGCATCGAGGCCCACTTCGGCGAGCGAGCTGAGCAACCACGGCAAGCGGACACCTACCTCGACGGCGTGCTCCGCCAGCTCCCGGTGCGCCTTCGTGGCCGCACGGAACGTCACCGCCAGCCGGTTGGTGATCCGCTCTCCGGTCCGGTCCCACACCGAGGTCATCGCGGTCACGTCGGGAGCGTCCTCGACAAGGGCGATCTTCTCGCGCCACCGATCGCACCACACCGCCGCATCGGGCGCGATACCCGACTGTATGGGCCACACGTCGAGCACGACCGTGTGATCGGCAGTGGAGGGCACCGATACCAGGGCGAACATGTGGCCGCCGGCACTGCGTGTATCGCGGTCCAGCTCAGCTGTGACAGACGTTCCCGGGAGCCGCAATTTGGTTCCGGTACCGCGCTTTCCGAACATGGTCCTTCTCCTTAACAGGCTGAGTGGTCAGGCGGCGAGGCGTTCGCTGACCGAGACGTGCGAGGGCAGGTTCAAGCCCAGCCCCAGCGACCCGGCAAATGCCGCGGCCTGCTGGTTCGTGGCGGGCTTCATCGTCATCCGCGACGCGATTCCGAGGTCGCCCAGCAGCGTCTCCGCCTTCGCGAGGTCCCCGTCGGTCGGGATGGTGACGGTGACGATGGTGCTGAACCGCGTGACCCCGGCGCCGAGTGCCTGCTCCTCGCGCGCCTTCTTGGTAGCGGCGACCTTGAGCTTGGCAGCCTCCGGTGTGCGGCCCACGCGGCTGGTGACGGCCTTCTGCGCGTCGATGTAGTCCTGGTCGACGATCTTCGTGCTCTCGGCCGGCGTGTGCGGGCGGTAGACGATCGTCATCCGCTTGCGCGGCAGCTCCGCGCGCGCCTGGCCGAGATCGACGAGCACCCTCGAGTCGATCGCGCTCGCCGGTGCCTTGTCCATGACGTGGCTGATCGACTTGCCCGAGTCGTGCAGGTAGTAGCCCCGCTTGTCGGAAGCGGCCATCGGGCCGGCGTCAGACCAATCAAAGCCGAGCGGCTCATCGGTGAGCAGCGCCGTCTCAATGTCGAGCTCGTCGGCCGGGCTGTACGAGCGGCGGGCGATCGCCGTCACCTCACGCTTGCTCATCGGCCGGCACGGCAGGCCTGCATACTCGATCACATCGAGGATCCGCGGCAGGCGACGCGCGATCTCCTGTGACTGCTCCTGCGTATCGCGTCGGCGCATCCCCTGATCTGAGTCGAAGGTGATCGAGATCCAGCCTTCGTTCCGCACCTCTGCGCAGCGCACCTCGAATGCGGCCTGCCACAGAATCTCCCGGGCGATTGCGTTGGCCTTCGGATCGACCTGGCGCTCGTACTGGCTCGCCAGCCGCTGCGCGGACTCGGGCACCGAAGCCAGAACGGCCGTGATGGCCTCCACGTCGGGCGCCTGACCGATGGTCGTGGTGAGCTGGCCGAACGAGGCCACCCACGAATCGAACCGCCCCTGATCCACCCACTCCGAGCCCTGCGGGAAAACGCGGATCACCACGGTGTAGAACCGGCCGACGCGGATCAACGCGAAGGTCTTGTTGTTGCTCGTCCTGTGCTCGGTCACCTTCGACCCCGCCATGATCCCCGGAAGGAGCGTCGAGGGGATCTTCGTGCCGGAACCGGAGCGGTATTCGTTCTCGCCGGCGCTCTTCTGCTTGCCCCGATCCTTCGTCGCGAGGATGATTTCCCACCAGCTCTTGCCGCCCGACGACACGACCAGCGGGACCAGGATCGCGCCCGAGATCAGGAACTGCAGCAGCCGCACCCAGCCCGGTAGGGAGGGCATGAACAGCGTGAGGTTGACGATGGCCACGCCCAGCGCCACATACGTTGCGGTCGACGTCGACCCGAACATTCCCGACGACCGCGGCTGCGTCCATCCGTAGTACAGCAGACGGGGTTCTCCTGACGTGGCCATCAGCAGTCCTTCCTCTTCGTGATTGTCATCGGTCCTAGCCCTTCATCGCGTGTTCGCCGTGTCCGGAAGCAAGTTCCGGACGTTCCAGCGACGGTGGCGGTTTCGTGGCGCCCTCACCGGCTGAGGTCTCGTTGCCGACCTGCTGGTTGATCTGCTCACCAGCGCCGCCACCGCTGCCGCCACCGCTGGGCGGGCTCGCTCCGTTGAGCGCTTCGTCCGGGCCGGCACCGCTGGAGGGATCGCCGCCCCCACCGGAGTCACCTCCGCCGCCGCCGGGCGGAGGTCCTCCGGGCGATGACGTCGGCCCCGGCTGCTCGCCGCCACCGTCATCCCCGCCACCGGAATTCATCGCGGCGGTCGCCCCCGGCGTCGCCGCGCGGGACGCGACCGGCGATGCGCCGGCCGTCGCGGCCGCCGACCCGCCGCCGGTGGCCACCATGCCCGCGACCTTCGCACCGGCCATCGCCGCGCCGACCGCCATGCCCGCCGCCGCCATACCGCTACCGCCGCCGCCCATCGACGCCACCGCGGGAGCGACCAGCCGCATCAACGACGGCAGCACGAGCGCGACCATCGCCAGCAGGATCATGCCGAGGAGCTTCATCTGGAAGTCGTCCGACTTGTCGCCGGCCGCAGAAAAGGCGATCACGTAGACCAGCGCGCCGATCGGCTTGAACAGCAGGAACGCAATCGTCCACTGCTTGAGCTTGTCGTAGCTCTGCGACCCGGGGCCGGTGCCCGACCACGTCGCGGCGATCGGGACGAACGCGACCACCACGATCAACATCACCTGACGGATGACCAGCAATACCAATTGCAGTAGGGCTCCGAGGAAGCCAAACAGAGTGATCAAGCCAATTCCGGCGATCATATTGCCTGCCAGCGGGCCGGAACTGATCACGGCCAGACCAAGGTTCTCGGCGACCTTCTGCGCGGACTCACCCTTGAGAACTGCGTCTTTCAGCACCCAGTTGGAGAAAGCATCACCAATCACCGACCCGGCCACAACGAAAGTAGCAAACAACGTGCTACCAAACACCGCCCGCACCAACGCCATCCAAGCCTGCTCGGACTCCTCCACCAGCCCCTTGCGGGACATGGCCATGCGAATCCCGACCAGGACCAGCGACACCATCAGGCCGATGACCTGAAGCTGGAACGTGTACTCGCGCACCGTCGCAAGCACTCCCACCGATCCGCGTGGATCGAGCTTCGGGCTCGGCATCGCCATCCACCACGACAGCGCCAGCTCGATCATCTTCCCGTACGTCGCGACCAACGAATTCACGATCTTCTCGAACGTGCCGCCTACCGCGTTGCCCGCGACACTGCCCGCAGCCTGTCCTAGTGTGCAGCCGATGTCGTACCAGCTGCACTTCTCCGGATCGGCGGAGGCAGAACCTGCGCCGAATGCGGTGAAGAGGCCGGCGAGGAAAAGTACAACCGCCGAACCGAGAACAGGCTTCTTGCGCTGAGCAAGGCGGGTACGGAGCGTGGGTGCGCTCGTGTTCGGCTTGAGCTGCGTTTCTACCATTGTCGAGACCACCCCACGAATGTCGGCGTCGGCGTGAACGAATTCAGGAGCGGGAAGGGAACCTTCCACGTGCCGTCGCGCCAAACGACCTGGAAATCAGCGCGCATACCCTCGATTCCGTTCGGCTGCTGCGGAGCGAGCGAGAGCCCGAACGAGATCAGCGCATAGTCAGGACTGAACTCGCTGACCTTCACCGCGATGGGCACGCTCCCCAGAATCTGCGCACCCCGCAGGCTGAGGGGATTGTCGCTGGAGCCATTGAGGGTCCGGGCGCCCCGCATCTCGGCTTCGGCGGCATCAGACCCGTCGGAGATCATGGCCCTGTCGATCAGCTTCGCTCGGCGCGACGGATCGGTCTCAAACGGCAGGCGAACGTTGATCTGCCATGCGGCCATCACAGCCCCCTGCGGAGTCCTGGCGAAGCCGGTCGGGACGCCGTCGACGAGGCTGGTCGGCCCGTCGGAGGTGGAGAACGGGACGACGACGCCGTTGTAGATCGACTGCCACATCAGTCCCTTCGGCGAGCCCGTGAGCCACGCCGGATCCGACGCGGTGAACGCCGGCGAGCCGGTTTGCGGCAGCACCTGCCCGGACGGGTTCGCGGGAACCTGGACCGATCGGCCGGTCGCGTCGACGCGCGGCGTGCCGAACTTGTCCCGCCCGTCGCCGCTCGGCGAGGACGTCGGGCCGGCGGTGGGCGAGGGAGTCTGCGCGCCCTGCTGAGGCGCCTTGTCGTCGTCAGGGATGAGGTAGACGAGGACCGCGCCCAGGAGGATCGCGACGATGAAGATGATCGAGGCGGGGAGGGTCCAGCTTCGACCGGACTTGCCGTTGGAATCGTCGAGTTGGGACGAGCTATCGGGTGATTCGAGCATGTTTCTTTCCTTTCCGTCGGCTGGCTGGGTGTCAGCGCAGCTGCACGGCATCATGCGGGATGGAGGGAACCGATTGGATGCGCGGACGGCTATTCGCACCGGGCTCGGTCTGTTCCTCCGGCGCGGGCATCACCAGACCCCAGTCATCGGCAGCCGTCCAGGCGACCTGGAGGTGGTTGACGGTGGTGGAGCGGTCCGGGAGCGTGCAGTAGACGTCGACGAAGGCCTCGGCGGCGTCGTACGAGGTCACGCGGTAGGCGACGACCCTGGGCGCGGCCGCCGGATCGGCGGGCTCGACGCGGATCCGTGCCCGCTGAGCGATCCACCAGTCCTTGTTCCGGCCCGGCGCGATCAGGTCACGGGTGACGACGGCCCATTCGGGCTGCCCGGTCTGAGAGCCAGCGTCGCCCGCGACGCCCGTGCGGACCGCCGCGTTGATCGCTGCGAGGGCCGCGCCGGTCTGGCTGTGCTCGTACCCGGTCGGGGCCGGCTCGGTGCGGTTCCGCGGCCCCTGGTCCGCCGAGGGCACCTCCATGCCCGACACGACCGACCAAGTCAAGCCGGTGGGCGCGGAGGCATCCTCGGACGGAGCGGGCGAGCACGCGGCCGCAGCGACGGTGACAACGACCAGGAGGAACAGACGACGGATCATGGTCAGCTCCCCAGGATCGAGGTTGCGATCTGCGACGAGCAGCTCATGATGATCGCGCCGAGCAGGATCTGCACGATCCGCATCTCGGTGCGCTGGCCGGCGGGACGTTCCCGGTCGCCGTACTTTTCGAGCCACCACAGCGAGGCAACCCACATGAGCACCGCGATGAACACGACGAGACCGAGCCAGAACACCCAGCCGAGCAAGGTCATGAGCGGGTTCATGACCTCGGGCGGGAGCTGCTTGATCTCCGCCAGCATGGTGACGTCGTCGGGAGCCTGCATGGGGTTCGTCTCCTAGCTCGTTGCCGCGTCGATGATGCCGACGGCCGAGACGGAGACGACGGCACCGATGATCACGTAGAGGCAGATCTGGGCGGCCTTGGAATCGCCGCGCTGCTGGTACTTCTCCAACGCGAAGATCGCACCGGCCCCGATCAACGCACCCACGCCGATGATGTAGACCGCCCACTTGAGCCAGCCGAGCAAGCGCAGGATCTTCTCGCCGCCGGGCGGCTGCACGGGCTTGACGTCGATACCGTCCGCGACGAGCATCGCCGTCGCCTGCTCGGAGGCGTGCGCGGCGCCGCGCATCGCCGAGCCGACGAGGGTGTTGGCGTGCACGACGACGTCGGGGACGAGGGAGAAAAGTTCGGGAGCGAACATGATGTGGAAGTTCCTTTCGAGTTCAGTTGTTCGCCGAGGCGTCGGCGTGGACGAGGTCGCGGAGTTCGGTTCCGAGACGGGCGATGTCCTGATGAACGGCGTGCGTCAGGTCCTTGACCCGCTTCTGCGGGAGCGTGTTCGGATCCGCGGTCGCGAGCGCCTTGATCGGCAGCTCGAGGAGCTGATCGAGCCACGGAATCGACCACGACATTCCCGCGAGCGAGGTCACCGTCTGGCGCAGGCGGCGGACCTCGCTGGTCCGATTCCCCGGTCCGCCGGCGACGAGGATGAGCCCGAGCAGCCGCGCCGGGATGTCGTGCTCGGTGTGGTACTGGCGCAGCGCCAGGTGTGCTGCGTCGAGCCCGGCAGCTGTGTCACGGGCAACCAGGACGGTGTAGGGGGACTCCGTGCTCAGACCAGGCCACCGCGCGCCGCCATCGCCGGCGTGCTGCCACATCTGCGCGAGGGTCGAAACACCCGCACCGCCGTGAGCGCCGACCAACCAGACCATCGAGCTGGCACCGTCGGGGTGCGGGGTGTCGCGGACGGGAAGCCAAGGCTCGGTGTCCGTCAGCGGAGCGATTCCGGCGAGCCCGGCCGGAAGCGGGATCGGGCCGGTGGCGATCCGCGGAACGGCCGTCATCGCCGTGCCCCGCTCGCGGCCGCCGCGCGGCGGCGCCGGTCCGCCGCGCGCGGGAAGTCGTCGCCGATCACCGCGGCGAGCTCGAGCACGGACCACTGGGTCTTCTTGCTGAGCAAGTCGTAGACGATCGGCCCGTCGGCCGCGAGGTGCTTGTCGAACGGCAGCTCTAGCACCTGTGCGGTGAGCTGCTCACGCTGGTACGGGTCCTCCTGCTCGTGGTAGCCCTGGATGACCTGGGCGAAGTCCCGCTTGAGCTGGGGCACACGGAACTTGCCGCGCTGACCCGTGTCGTTGATGACGACCACGCAGCGCGAGAGCAGGTGGCGGAATGTTGCGATGTCCTTCCCGTTCTCGTCCTTGAGCGGGATGGTCTCGTCGAGGTCGTCGCTGGGGTAGTTGTGCAGGAAGTTGAGCGTCTGCTCGGCCTTCTTGACGGTGCCCTTGGCCGTGCCGGCGACGATCACGACCATGTCGGCCCGGGTCAGGACCGCTCGCGTCACATCGTGGTGGAGCTCGGTCCCGCAGTCGGTGACGATGATCGGGCAGAACTGCTGCGCGACGTCGAGCAGCGCGTTGTACTCACCAGCGGTGAGCTGGTGCGCGGCCGCGATGTTCTCCGACCCCTGAACGACCTCGAAGTTGGCCTTCGACTTGCCCGTGTAATGGGTCAGACCGGGGTACGTGGCGGTCGGCGCGGCCTGCAACTCGCCGGCCGCGTCGATCCGGAAGAGGTTCTTGTCGGCGAGGATGTGCCGAATGTCGTAGGAGGAGGGCGAGTCGAGACGCTCCTTGAGCGTGCCGGTTGCCGGATTGGCGTCGATGCCCAGTACCCGGGTCGCAGCCGCGTTCATACCGAGCGCGGTGAGGATCTCCGCGGTGGTCGTGCTCTTGCCTGCACCGCCCTTGATCGTGACGACCGCGATCTTGTACCCCAGCTCACCGGGGCTGACGTTCATGCGGTCGCACAGCGCATCGCGGCGGACGTCGGCCTTGCTGCGGCCCATGTTGACCGAGCCGCCGGACAGATCGAAGACCATGCGGCGCACGCCCGCGGTCGGCGGGAGCTTCGTCTCGCCGCCCGGCTCGAGGAACGGGGTCACCGGAGCGGGGGCCGGCGGGGCCGGCACCGGTGCAACCGGCGGGACGGGACGCAGTGCCCGCGGCGCGGACACCTTCTGCTGGTGCGCCCGAAGCTCCTGGACGGGCGCGACGGGAATGTCGCTGGTGTAAGTCTCCTCGGCCGACTCCGTGGGGGCGTCGTACCAGCCCTCGGGGACCGCGGCGTCGGCCTGTGTGTATGCCTCAGCCGCCGCGGCGAAGTCGTTCTCGGCCGCGGCCGCGTCTTCGGTGGGAGCCCACTGGCTCATCCAGCTCGGCTGGGCGTTCTGATCGGTGGAAGTGGAAGTCATTTGCGCTGTCCTTCGGTTCGATTCGGTGGTTGTTCGTGCAGGGAAGTGTCGGATTCCTACGGGCGGCGTCCCGGGCTCACCGCCGCGCCCTCCCTTCCCGTCGGATGCGGCGTAGGAGGTCTGGTCGCGCGCGGCGAAGCCCTCGCCGGCGTCGCGGGTCGTGCCGACGGCCCCGACGAGGTGGCGGCGCCGGGCACCTGCACCGAGCCGGTCGGCACACGGACGGGCTCAGCGGAAGCGGGAAGGAGAGAGGTCGCCGAGGAGATCACGAAAACCAGCCCCGCGCCGAAGGCCACCAACGTGGCCACGCAGCCCGACACGACGACGAGGCCGCGGCGCCTCCCGAAGGCGTCCCCGACGGTGTAGCGCCACCAGTACCGCGCGTCGCCGACCCGGTCACCGAGCGTTGTCCGACAGTGGGTATCGGATACCCGCTTTGACCTGCGGTGCATGTTCTCCTCCTTCGCTGGTGGTTGTTTCGGAAGCTCGCCGGGGCTACTTCGGCCGCGACGACGTAGTGGTCGGCGCGGTCCCGGTCGATGCCGAGGTGGACGAGCCCCCGAGGATCGAGTTGAGGTCGATCCCGCCGAGGTCGACGCCGGCGCGCCCGAGGTCGGCGCTCGACACCGTCGGAGCGCTACTCGCGGACGATGTGGAGCTGGCCGCCGCCGGCGGCGTCGTCGCGCTCGGCGACCCCGTCGGGGTCGGAACGGCGCTGACGATCTGCGCGACCGGGCCGGTCACCTGCGGAGGCAGGCCCGTCGCGCTCAGCGCACCCGGAAGCGCGGGCAGCGGCTTGATCACTGCGTCGATCACCTGCTGCGGCGACGGCAGGCCCGAGCCCTGCCCGGCCCCGCCGTTCGCGATGTCCTTCGCGGCCGCGGCGAACCACCGCGCCACGAACGTGGTCGGCGGCATCCCGGTGGGCGTCGAGGCGGCCTTGCTGTAGCTGGTGTGCTTGGCGCCCGTGTCCGCATACTTCTGGAACATGCCGACCACGTTCATCAGGTCCAGCGGGTTCGGGAACGACTGCTTGGTCTGATCGAAGGCGTTGAGCACGTTCAGATCCGCGGTGAGCGGCGGTTCCACCGAGACGACGGACTTCTTGAGCTGCGGCGTGAGCGCGCCCGCGACCTGGGTCGGGCTCGACGCGCCTGCGGTGTTCGCAGCACCCCACACCGACTGCGGGGTCATCGTCGTGAGCGCCTTGACCGGCGTCGCGCTCGATCCGATCAAGCCGCTGCGCGCGCTCGGCGTCAAAGCCTGCCCCAGCTGAGGGAGCGGATTGCGAGGATCGGAGGCGTACTCGAGTCGCTGAGCGACCGACGAGAACACCGGAATCGGCCCCGCCGCTTCAGTCGGCGCCGCCGCGGGACCGGCGACCGCCTTCACCACGGTCTGCGCGAGGGCCTGTCCGATCGTGCTGATCGACTTGATCGGGTCGTTCTGGTCGAAGGTCATCTGCCCGCCGACGTTCGTCACCAGATGCACCAGGGGGCCGATCAACGGCGTGTTGGTGGGCGCATCGCACGCCAGGTCGCCGTCGGCGCAGAAGCTCGCGTACCGGCCGGCGACCTTCCCCAGGTCGACGTTCTGGTCCTTCGACGGACCGATGCCGCCGCCGACAGGCGCCTTCGACGACGCGGCGCGCACCTTCGAGACCTCACGACCGTTGGTACCGGGCACCGCGGACGGGGCGGTCTGACCGGGCTTGCCGGGAAACAGCGAAGCCCCGGGCGGACGCCCGGGGTCGCCGAAGTTCGCCACCGCGGCGATCTGGTCGGGTCGAATCTTGGTCTGTCCCTGCAAGACCATGTTCAACACGCCCTTGACCGCGTGCGCGCCTTGGCTGTAGCCGGTGAGCGCGAACTTAGTGCTCCGGCACCGCCCCGCGGTCTCCTCCATCATCTTCACGGCTCGATTGCCGGCGTTCTGGACTGAGACCGCGTACGGGGCGTTCTGGCCGGGCGTGCTCGGCCCAGCGCCACCGAAACTCGCCTCGTAGGGCACGTACACGCGGGAGACGAGGGAGCCGGCCTGCTGCTGCATCGGCTTCATGACCTCGGAGAGGAAGCCCGTATCGACGTTCACCGGAGCGTTGGGGTTCGACTGGCCGGTGCCCTGGATACCCAGGACCTCCAACGCGGGGCATCCAGCGGCGAATGCCGCTGCGGGACTGACGAAGGGAAGCACGCTGCACGCGAACGGTGCAGCGACGAGCGTGACCAGCGACCGACGAGCGATCGACAAACGCCGCGAGGATCCGCGCATAGCAACACTCCCGTGTTCATGCGCAGGGTGATCCGTTACCCACTCACGGGCCTACTGCGAGGTAGACTCGCGACGCGGGGACGTCACTATCCCTGCACGCGGGTCCTGCCGCCGGTTGGTGCGGCCGCAACGAGGATGCCACTCGTTGTCACGGCCGTTAAGTTTGCGCTGTCCTTCCCGGCGGCAGGACCCCCACTACTTCAGTGAAGGTGGGCTCGGTCCGCCTTCCTCGCGGACCGTGTCCTCCCATCCGACTCGCTGCTCCGTTGTTCTAGCAACGCTCCGGTGTGAATTACATTAGCGGCCTTCACCCGCAGATCCGCCCTGAGTTTCCCCAAAGTTTATTTACCGCCTTCGCTGTGCTGTATTTCGGCACTTGGGCGACTTCGCGGTAGGGCGCGGCAGTGGGTATTCTTTCGCTACGCCGGTTTGAATCTGCGATCTAGGGCCACGCAACGGGGGTGTCGATGCTGCTGCGAACGGACGAAGTCCGCTCCGCGGTTGCGCGGGCGATGAAGCACCATCGACGCCACACTGCATCCATTGGAGGGGCCGATGTGGATGCAGTGGTGGCTGCGGTCGCTCAGTCGGAAGGCATCAAGATCAGCGTCCGTGACGCGCACCTCCCTCTCGGGTACTACGGACGATGGCTTCGATCCGCCGACGGCAGTGAAGTCTTCGAGGTCTCAACAGGGCTCGCCTCCCGCGACTGGACGATCGCCCACGAGCTCGGGCACCTGATGCTCCGCCACTACGTGGACTCCGACGAACGCGGTTGCCGGGTTGACGATCCGTTTGCTGAGTATCAGGCAGAGCGCTTCGCCGCTCTTCTCACCAGTCGCCTGGCGGTTGCTCGTCGCGCCCCGCGGGACGCGGTCTTCTCGTGATGGTGATCGCCGCGGCCCTCTGGATCGCCGCTGCGCTTCGCCTCAACCGGTGGCTTCAGAATCCCCGGGTCACCCCTGCCGTAGGCGCCGTCATCGTCCTGGCGGCCCTTGCGGCGCTGACGACGTCCAACACCCGCCTCTTCGGCGGCATCGGTCTCGACATCAAGGCTGTCAGCGCGGTGCAACAGCTCCTGCTTCTGGCAGCCTGTGTCGGAGCTGAGGTCGTCCTCGCCGGCATTGCTGAACCGGCAAGGCTGGCGCGCCGCTTCCCGCGACTTATCTGGCGCGCAAGCTTCGTCGGCGCTGCAGTTGTGGTCCTTTTCGTTGTCGGGCCTGCTGTCCCTGTGGGAATGAGCATTTACGACTTCGCTGCGCAGTACGCCGGAAATCAATACATCGGTACCGCATTTCTTCTGGTTCAAATCTATTCAGGAGTCGCCTGCGCTCGTGTTGCCTACTTTGCGCTGAAACTTATTAACGACGAGCGTCTCCGCATTCCGATGGTGCTGCTTGCCGCCGGCGCAGCAGTCTTCACTCTCTACGCGATCGCAAGATCAGCCATACTCGTCGCGTCGCTTGCCTTCGACTTCGAGCCGCACTTGCGGATCGTCTTCACAGCTATGTCCTCCGTCGCTGCTGTGGGGGCGGGACTGCTCATCGCTGCATTCTGCTGGGTCCCGGTCGCACGCACCCTCCGCGACGGGCAGCGACTATCGCGGCAAGCCCCGATCTACTGCCAGGTGACCAAGTTCGACCCAAGCCTCCGCGCCGACTGGCGCATCGGCGGCTTTTCGTTGAGCCGACGTGCCGACGCGCACGCCACTGTCATCTTAGATTTCCTCACATTACTACTGCCGCAGTCGGTTCCGGACTCTCCGTGGGAATCGGACTCATCCGCAATAGCCTCTTGGCTTGCTCTCCCGAGCGATGCAGCGACTCGCCCCGAGGTCCACCTCGGAATGCTCGCGGTCCCCGACGGAAGGCGCCCTGCTGAATGGCTCGATGAAGTTCTCCGCCGGCTCCCCGGTCGGCGCTCTCCGCTTCTGGACGATCTACTATGAGTCATGATGGCTGAAACAACCGACGCGGCAACACAATCAACGCCCAACCTACTTGCTCGCCTCGTGACCGAGGCATCCGCACCATGGTTGGTGAACGTGCTCGCCGCCCTGGCGGTGGGATCGATGTCAGGCGCGCCCGCGTGGGGGGCTTTCGCTGCGTTCATTGCCGGTCTCGGCCCCATCCTGGGGATCCTCATGCTCATGCGCCTCGGTCGAGCAACTGACCACCATGTAGGCGACCGGCGGCACCGCGGCCTCGTATTGGGGATGATCGTGATCATCATGACGCTCGGTGTCGGGCTCGAGGTGCTATGGCGTGCGCCGGCCGCGATCGTCACGCTCTCGGTGGCCGGCCTGGTCACGATCGTCGCGGTCGGCGTTGTAACCAGCATCTGCAGGTACAAGATCAGTGTCCATACTGCTGTCTGGGCGGGTACGACGCTGCTCCTCGCCGCTCTGATCGGTACGCTGTGGCTCCTTGCCGCCCTGGCCCTTCCTCTTGTCGGCTGGGCACGTGTACGCGTCCGCGATCACACCGTCGGCCAGACCGTCACGGGGGCTCTTCTTGGCCTAGCGACCGTGGTCGCGACGCTCGGAGCACTCCAGTAGGTCAGTCCGAGTCCGTGGTGGCGCTTCCACGCTCCTCGGCCGCCCTCAGCTTCTCCGTGAGCGCTAGTACCCGTGCGCGCGCCTCCGGCGAGAGCTGCGCGGAACGGTAGGCGATTTCCACGGCCCCGCTGTCGCTTACAGCGTTCAACGCAGGACCGCTGCTCTCACGAATCATCTGCGCATATCCCTCGTCCTCGACGAAGTAGTCGACCGGAACGTTGAACCACTTCGCGAGCCCCACAACGACGTCGACAGACACCTTTGCCTTCCGGCCGGTCCGCAACTGCGATAGGTAGGGAGCGGACAAACGCCCGCCAGCGGCACTAACACCCTGGGCGACTGCCGCAGTCGTATAAGGGACGCCACGGGCAGGGTCAGGCCTCGACTCGAACAAGTCGTTGAGCTTGTCCGCGAACGTCATCACATCCATCCTGCCGAGACTGAAACATGTACCGTTGCCGTATCAACGCACCTTAACACCCGAGCCTCAGTGCTCTATTTGAAGACTCAAGCAAGATGGTGCGTGTCCGCCTGTCGGCGACGCGCGATCGGACCAGTTGGAAGGAACTCCTCAACCACATGACGACCATCCCGCACCCTCCGCATCGCATCCCCGTCCTGGGGGACCTGCTGAGCCTTAACTGGACCACGCCGACGCAGCATGAGGCTGACCTCGTGGCTGAGCTGGGCGGAATCTATGAACGAAAGATCTTGCGAGACAGCCTCGTTATCGTCGGAGATGCGAAGCTCGCCGAGCAGGCGTGCTCGGAGGAGGAGTGGAGTCGCGCGCTGGTCGGTCCAGGCGCCTACCTGCGCCGGATGATGCCCAAGGGGTTATTCACGGTCAAGAGCAGTGACCCCACCTGGGGGACTGTTCGCGAGGCCCTTCGCCCAGCCTTCGATCAGCAGGCCATGCGTCGGTACCACGGCGCCATGGCGGAAGTGATCGCCGAGCTCGTCGAGTATCTCCGAGCACACGATGGCAGCCCGGTACCGATCCACGACCTCATGACGCGTCTGACAGTTGAGATCATCGCCAGCGCTGGTTTCGGGTACAGGTCCGGCGGGTTCGATACGAAGATCGCCGACGATTTGTTCCTGACCGGCATCCGCGACGTCCTGGAATGGTCCAGTGCCGAACCGAATCGTCCACCGCTCATCTCCGAGTTGGGCGCCGCCGAACGGCGGCGCAAGGCCGACGATGCGATCGCTCGCGTCCGAGGCCCAGTCGTGGAGCTGGTCGAACGGCGCCGGAACGACGACGATCCTGACGCCAAGGACATCCTCGCGTCGCTGCTACCGACGGACCTCCCCCCCGACGTCATCGCCGACCAGGCCGTCACGTTCCTGTTTGCCGGGCACGAAACGACCGCTGCGCTCCTCGAGGCCGCAATCTTTTACCTCACCACCCCGGATGGCGGGGCCGAGCGTCACGCCCGGATCGCGCAGGAAGCCGGCGACCTCGCCGCGACAGGGGTCGAATATACCGATATCCCCAAGCGCCGCTGGACCCAGCAGTTCCTGCGTGAATGCCTGCGCCTCCACCCGCCGGCGCCCGGCTTCTTCCGGATCGCGAAGCTTGACACCAAGCTCGGCCCCCACTACATCCGCAAGGGCACGGTGGTCTTCGTCCTAGCGCTCGCCGCGCAGCGCGATCGCGCTAGCTGGGGAGATGACGCAGCCGCCTTCGATCCGAACCGCTTCGACCGAGGTCGCGACCTCGGATGGAACCGGCCGTTCGGCACCGGTCCGCGCGACTGCATTGGCCGCGTCTTCGCAATGCATGAGGCGACCTTCGTGCTCGGCCAGCTCGCCGGCGAATTCGATATCGCCGCGGTCCAACCCACCAACGAAATCACCATGATCGAGCGAGCGACTCTGCGCCCTGCACCGCGCGACTACACCTTCACCGCACGGGAGAATCGGAGCTAACACGATGTGGTCGTTAATCGAATGCCTCAACGGGCTCGAGGAAGCCACCTGGGTCTGTGAGAACGGGGAGCCCCAGGACTTCCGTTCGGTTCGCAGGATGCTCTTCGCCAACGAGTGGCTTCCCCTTCTTGATCAAGCGTTCCACACCCGCACCTCGGGCGCGGCGACCGTTGGCAGCAAGAAGGGCGACCACCGCGTGGTGATCCACCCCGTAATCGGCCCGGAGGCTACGGTCTACGCCTTCCACGTCTGGATCGCGCCCCTCGATCAGGCGCCCACGCCGCCGCCACCTACCGCCGGTAACCGCTGGCTGCTCGACCGCCAGGCAGTCCAACAGACACCCGAGTCGTTCGCCATGTCCGGCGGGGGCGAGCAGTTCCACGAGTTCCGTTCGGCGCCGCAATTCACCGGCCGTGCCCTCCGGTCGGACGACTTCGACAAGATCCTCCAGATCGTCGGCGACCCAACGCCCGAGAAGAAGATCATTACCGAGTCGACCATCCTCAACGCCCGGACCGGCCGCGTGATGCCGTGGGTCGTCGTGTGCCGCGGCCACGACGGCAATGAGATGAGGATTCTCTTCTGCGACGTCGCGCGGTTCGGCATCGAGCCTAAGATCCCCACCCCCGAGGCGTTGAGCCTGCGTGCCATGTCTGCCGCGGCCGGCCGGTGGGCGGCCCTCGCCGCCATGGCGACAGATCCGATCACGGAACGACGCGACATCATCCTTGCCCTGTGGATCTCCGAACGCCCGCCGTGGTTCGTCGAGTTCGTTCCGGACACCACCGACTTCATCCATCCCGACGACCGCTCCCTCTTCAGCGCCGCCAGCGTCATGCGCGCCGATGCAACACCCCCTGAAGTGCGAATCCGGATCAACTCAAGCGATGGCTGGCGCGGCATGAACGGCGCCATCCGCCCCTACAGCCTGGCCGGCGGCAACGCTCGGGTGGACGACCTCTACATCGTCGAATTCTGGGAATCCTGAGCCAGCTGCACACAGGTTGGAATACACCGCCAGACGTTGCGACATTCCACGCCTCGTTGTCGCACCGAATCTGTTGCGCCGCTCCGGAGTTGCGCAGCCCGTGATCGTTTTGTAACCTCTGCCACAGCTTCCATCGTTGATGAAGCAACGCAGCGCTCTCGCGCCCCGCGAGAGGATGTTCCCGACGCAGCGGGCTGCCGTCGGTCGCTGGACACTCACCTATGGGAGAAGTCTGTGTTCAGGGACCCTGGCGTCGCCGTCCGACTCGTCGAGCGACCGCTCGTCGCGGCCGCCGCTGCTGCCTATGGCCGCTGCTTCGTGCGAAGCCATGCCGCGCGCACTGCGCCCGGCGTGATCCGAAGTTCCTCCGCGAGGCGCTCGGCGACGTCGTCGGTGAGGGTTGAGGCGCCACGCTCCAGGGTCGACAGTGTCGTAGTTGAAACCCCGATCCGCTGCGCCAGGTCCGGTTGCGTGCGACCTCTCAGTGCTCGCCAGTCGGACAGTTCTAGCTCGTCCTCGGGGATGGGGATAACCCTTGCCATGAACCGGTCTGTCAGGTCAGTCACCGAAGCGCCGCCGTACTCCCGCTCGCCGGATGTCTGCGCGACCGCAGCCAGCGCCGCCACCGCAGTTCGGAGCAGGTCGACCTGCGGCGTGGTCTGCGACTTGAGCCCCTCGCGCTGCCACTTGCCGATCGACGAGACGGACACGCCCGATCGGCGAGCAAGCTCTGCTGTCGATACGTCCAGCTCGTTGAGTAGCCCCCGGAATTCGCGTGCAGAAAAGGCCCGCTGCACGACCCGTGCCACTACACCTCCCGAACGACGACGACTCAAGGTTCCTCCTGATCGTGCCGCGCCCGGCGCCGGCCGCTCCAACGTGAGTGCAATAGCTGACTGTAATATCTGACGAAAAGACTGTACCGTATCGACGGGGAGCAGAAGCCACTCCTGCTCCAACGCACTACTTCCGCTCGAAGGAGGCTCTGATGACGAATCGAGGCCGCAAGCCGCTCGCGCCGGTGACCGCTCAGGTCGGCGCTTGCGCGTCACTCGACCCCGACCGCTGGCACAACCTGGGGCGCGAATCCCCTGAGTCCATCCGACGGATGTACGGCGCGTGCGCCCGGTGCCCCATCATCGACATGTGTCGCAGCCAGCTCGCGGTGCACCTCGAGGAGATCGCGGCGGAAGACGGTGAGCCCCTCAAGGACACGCTCTGGGCTGGACAGTTCTTCGGCAAGCGTGGCACGAAGGTCCACCCCAGCAATTACCTTGGCTCACGGTCGAAGAAGGTCACCGGCTTCGACGCGGTTGCGTAGCGCATGCGACTCACCGTTCATCGAGACAGGGAACCCCGGATGCGAACGCTGCGGCGCGCCTCCCGCACAGAACCCAGTACTGCTAGCAGAATTGCCCGCATGGCTGGACGAGTTTCCAAGGGCGATCGAGCGGCGCTGTTCTCGCGGTGCGACCCGCGCATCGCCGCAGCGGCCAAGCGCGGCGCCGACGATCACGGTCTCACCGTCAGCGACTACCTCGCTTGGCTCGTCGCTCGCGACAACGGCCTGGACGAGATTGCCCCAGCCGCACAGGAGGTGCTGCTACCGACCGCCTCCTAGCCGATGCCAAACGCGGCCCAGCGAGGCCGCGACCTACGACCCAAATTCCATAGCGGAAGCGCAGAACGCGACGCAGGACCACGCCTGCATCCAGGTTCATCGGGCACGAAAAAGACCCCCTAGTTGGCGCTAGAGGGCCTTTCCGAAAGTTTCTCGGGTTTCACGGTTGGCGCCGTGTCCCAGAATGCGTTTCCGCACTACCCGAAGGGATCAATTGTCCGCCGAGGACTGGTCTCAGGATAGCGTGCACCCTGACCACAGTGCAACGAATCAGGCGAGTGTGGGCGCGCCGTCACACCCCACGGGATGTGATGCTCACTCGCTACCATCATCTACCTGCGCTGACACTGCCGACCGTGTGACAGGTGTTGCGCATGATGCTCGTGGTGTCGGCGTGTCGCCTGACGCGGCGTGGGCGCTGACGAGGCGGTTGTCGCCTCGCGCCGCAGTGCGGTGCCAGGACGAGAGCGGCAAGTACGGGCTGACCACCGCGACCCATGCAGCCGCGCCGTCGACGGCGTGGGCGGTGCACTTGACCGACGCGCAGCTCAGGTTTCGGCTGCTTGGGTTCGACTTCGACGCCAAGCTCAAGCCTGGGGAGAAGCAGTCCGCGCTCAGCGACAGCCAGCTTCGTGCCCGCGCGCACGAGGACGCGCAGACTCTCGCCGCGATCCTCACCGACCTTGGGATCGAGCACGTCGTGTGCGCCTCCGGACCGGGTGGCGGCCGCCACCTCTGGGTTGCATTGCGCGAGCGCGTTCCGTCGCAGCTCGTCGAGGACGTCGCGGTCGCGGGCGGCCGCCTGCTCCGGTCCCTGGACATCGCCCCGCTGACCAACGTGGCCACGGGCGCGCTACGCCCACCGGGCGCCCCGCATCGTGCCGGTGGCGCGTCGACTCCGATCGCCGGCGACGTTGAAGTCCTGTGCCGGCCGACGGTGCGCCGTGGCGACGTTGAGGCCCTTCTGCACCGCCTCGTCGAGCTGGCGCCCGCGCCGGAGCCGCCTGCCCCCGGGCGGATGCTCCCGGTCGAGGACGCCGCCGATGGGCATCCGCGGATCCCCGGCACCTGGCGCCCCCTCAGCCAGTACGGGTGGCAGCTCGCGGGTGAGACGCTTGCACCGTCGGACGACGCCTCCGCCCGTCTGTTCTCGGTGCTGCTGTCCGCGGCCCGCGCGCACTGGACGCTCAGCGACGTCCAGGCGCACCTTCGCGACCATCCCGGACTCGAGCACGTGCGGACCGTCCGTGGCGCTGACGGCGGTCGGCTCCCGCGGCCGCGGCGCGGTGCCGCCTCCCCCGCGAGGATCCTCGCCAAGAACTGGGCGGCCGCGGTCGCGCACCTGGCCGAGAACGCGCTCGTCGGCCACGACCTCTCGCACGACGACCCGGACTTCGAGGCCCGCGCCGGCGAGCTGACGGCCGCGGTCGCTCACCTGGACCGCAAGGCGGACGCCAGCATGGGCCGCTGGGCGCGGCCCGGCGGCGCGAAGGACCGTCTGGTGCTCGACGCGCTCCTGGAGCTCGCGCTGGCCACCATGCAGCTCGCCGTCGGCGCCTCCATCCGCGACCTCGCCAAGAAGACCGGCGTCTCCCGAGAGAGCGCGTGGCGCGCCCTCTCCGCCCTGGAGGCCGACGGCTGGATCGCCCTGGACACCCTCTCCGAGGGTACCCGCGCTGCCGTCTGGCGGGTCCTGCCGTGGGGCCTGACAGAGCACGGCGACGTGGCCACCGAGGAAGACCACCCCTCCGGCACCGGTATCCACAGCGATGCGATCACAGGTGTGACACTCGGGGGCACAGCCCCCGACCCCCCGCGACCCCTCCCGCAGAAACCGCACGGCGCGGCCGCCCGCAGCGTGCTGCTCACCCAGATGCGGGACCGCCGGGCGCTGGCTCGCCACGACGCCTTCACCGGCAGCCACGACGGACTAGGCCCCTGGGTGGGATGGGTGTACTCCAGGCTGCCCAGAACCCCGGCGCCGCTCGAAGAACTGCTCCCGGCCTCAACACCCGGGGACGCGCTCGAACAGGCTGTGATGCAGCTCCAGGGCGCCGGACTGGCGACGCTCGACACCCGTGGCCACGTTTCGCGCACAGCTCCCGAGGCCCGCGACTCCTTCGCCGCCCACATCGGTACCGACGGCACCCTCGATGAGCGCGCCGCCGAGTACGACCTGGAGAGCGCACTGTGGGCGTGGTGGGTCGACGAGTCGATGTGGACCACCCGCGGCGGCCGCAACGAACGCCGGCGCCAGCTCCGCACCGGCGAGAGCGTGCGGCGCCGGCCGGGCCAGCGCACGCTCGCCGTCGGGCAGCCATCGTGGGCCGATCGCGAGCAGTACCCGCGGCGCCGCGGCGGCCGCCGGGATCACCGCGCGGCGCGACGGCAGCTCGAGCAACGAACTCGTGCTGCTCCCCCGCGCTAGCCGATCGCGTCGGCGGGCCCGCGCTCTACAGCGCCGGCCCCGTGGTACGGGAAGGGCCCGAAGCGCCAGGCGCGCGCCGCGCCGGCGGCGGCACACCGTCGGCGTTGCCGCGCCCGTCGGTCCGGCCGAAGTGCTGCTGCGTGGCACCGCGCCACGCAGCGGACCGCGGAAGAGCGCGCTCGCCCTCTGCGGCGCGCTCAGTGCGGATGTACTCCGCGAAGCCCGGCAGCCCGAACATCACCGACCCGTAGCCGGCCTCGGTGATGACCCCGGACGTGAGCAGCTGGTCCCGCACGTAGGACAGGCTCGTGCTTGGCTTCCCCAGCCGCTCCGCGATCGCCGAACGCGCGATCGCGCCGTCGCCGAGCTCCGCCATGGCCTGCACGAACTCCCGCTGCTGCGGCGTCCGGGCGCGGTCGAGGCGGTTGCGGAACATCTGCCGCATGTCCGCGTCGACCTTCTGCTGCCCCACCTCGAGGTGCTGCCGCGTGATCGTGCCGCCGGGGTCCGGCCGGCTCGCCGCATTCCAGGTGTGCTTGCCGATCAGCTGGAGGGTGTGCGGATACCCCTCCGCCCGCTGCACGGCCTCCTGCAAGGCGTCCTGGTCCCACTGCACCCCGAGCTGGTGCGCCGGCCCAGCGAGCGCGACCGCCGACGCCGACGGGTCCAGCCCGCCCAACGTGCGGTAGTCGAACCGCTCCGCATTCGTCACCGCATCGTTGATGACAACCGCACTCGTCGGCAGACCGGCGGTGAACAGCGCCACCGGTAGGTCCGCGCGCTCCGCCTGGAGATTCTGCCAGGCGTACGAGAGTGTGCGCAGGCTCGCCGCATCCGCCTCCTGGATCTCGTCGACGAAGATCACCACTCCCCCAGGCCGCTTGTCCCTCGCCTGCTGGTGGACCTCATCGAGCAGGTCCTCCACATCGCGCGCATCCACCGGCTGGTTCTGCGCCGCCTTCGGGCGCGGCGCGACAGTCGCCTCCGCAGAACCGATTCCAGGAACCGAGAGCCCGAACTTGAGCGTCGTCCGCTCGCTCAACCGCGCCCGCGACGAGGATTCCTTCCCCGACACCTGCCGCGCGATCGCGCGCTCCGCCGCCACCGCGATCGACGACAGAAGCGACCGCTGCTCGCCGGCCACTACCCACACTGTCAACGCCTGGAACTGCTGCGCGGCAAGGCGCTCCGCCGCCCGCATCATCGAGGTCTTCCCCAGTCCCCGCGGCCCCTGATCCACCCGGATCACCGGCACCAGCGACTGCGTCGCGGCCATGAAGTCCAACCGCTCACGGTAGTCGGCGAGCTGCTCATCACGACCCGGCACGTGGTGCGCCACCTGGCCGGGCGTGTACGGACTCGGTTGCGGCACGACACGACCTCCTGATAACTCCCGATAACTTCCTCAAGTTATCGGAAGCTATCGGTTCACGCCGAGGATGCAGACTAATCCGAACAGATGTACTATTGCGATGTTGGCCTGGTGAGCGCGGGGGAAGACGTGCTCACCAGGCCGCACACGTACAGAAAGACGGTCTCGCCCTACTTGCTCAGGGGTGCAGCCGACAGGGCAAGGTGAAACAGTGTTCGATCCCCGAGTCTGGCAGGAGCGAACTCCCCCGCGCCCGGTGCGCGTCTCGATCACCCGCGCACTCCCCCGCCTCGCCCACTTCGGCACCCGCGCCGACCGCACTCCGCTCTGGATCCGCGCCGGCGGCGTCCACCTCGAACACACCATGGACGGCGAAGTCATCGGTGTTTGCCGACTCGACGATGGCCAGTGGCTCGTCAACGTCCGCATCCGGCCGCGCGTCGGCCAAGAAGGCATCGCCACCATGACCACCTGGGTGACGGCCGACGCGGTCTCATCGTGGCCTGACGACCAACCACGGAGCACCCGCGCCTAATACGTCACTGTGACACAGCTTGTCGCAGATCGGCGAACAGGCCAACTCGCCCACCGAAGGGCTTGACCAAAAAGTTCTAGACCCTCTAGAATGGGCGTGTGGGCGCAGCGATCGCCACAACAGCTCCTACGCTGAACCGGACCGCATTCACAGAATCTTTCCCGCGGGAAAGACGCCCACGATCACTCCGAAGTAGCCGCGACGGTCGCGGTGAAGCCTACGGAAGGAAACCCGCCACCATGGCAGTCCACGTCCTGATCCAGCAGAAGGGCGGCGTCGGAAAGTCGACGCTCGCAATGAATCTCGCAGCGGTCAAGAACGACCTCCTCACCGACAAGGGCGACGACCAGGAGAAGTCCCCTGTCCTCGTCGCCTCTGTCGACCCGCAGGGCTCAGCGATCTGGTGGGGCGACCGGGTCGACGACCTCCCCTTCCAGACCACCAAGGTCGAGAACGCCGCGGAGATCGCGCAGTTGCCGAACCTGCCCGGCATCGACCACGTCTACCTCGACACCCCCGGTTGGCTCGGCGAGCGACCGGGCGAGGACGGCAACGACGGCGCGGCCGCCGCGATCTACGCCGCCCTCGAAATCGCCGACCTCGCCATCGTTCCCATCACCACAGAAGGCCTGAGCTTCGACCCCGCGACCCGGACGATCGAGAAGGTCCTCAAGCCCCGCAAGATCCCGTTCGTGGTCGTCATCAACGCCTGGGAACCGCGCGACAGCACACTCGAACGCGACGAGACCATCGAGTTCGTCGACGGCATGGGCTGGCCCCGCGCAAAGCGCGTCGTCCGCAAGTACAAGGTCCACAGCCGCGGCGCCGTCGACGGCCGGGTCTGCACCCAGTACGACGCCAGCCGCACCGCCCTCCAGGCGCGCGAGGACATGATGGGCCTCGGCGCCGAGATCGCGGAGCGATTCTGATGGCCACCAAGCGCGGCGGGCGCACATCGCTCGCGAGCCTCACGGGCGCCGTCGGCGACAAGAGCTCCGTCGACGGGCTCGTCGAAGGACTCTTCCTCGCCAAGGTGCCGCTGAATCAGTTGGCCCCGAACCCGCGCAACCCGCGGTACTCGCTCGGCGACCTCGCGGAGATGGCGTCTATCAAGGTCGGGCAGCTCACCCCGGCGACGGTCATCTCGCGATCGGCCTGGCTCAAGCTCTGGCCCGAGGACGTCGATCAGATCGGCGATGCGTCCTACGTCGTCGCCGCCGGTAACCGGCGCCTAGCCGCCGCCCGGCACTTCGAGGTACCCGGCCTGGACGTCATCGTCAGCGACCAGTTCGCGGTCGACCGTGCCACCATCATGTGGCTCGCGATCACCGAGAACGTGGACCGCCAGAACCTCGACATGCTCGACGAGGCAGAGGCGATCGAGGTCCTGGTCCAGGAACTCGGCTCCGCCACCAAGGCCGCCGAACGGCTCAAGAAGTCGCAGCCCTGGGTCAGCCAACGCCGCTCCCTGCTGAATCTGCCCGACGAGGTGAAGGAGCGGGTGAGGGCCGGCGAGATCGCCTTCCGCGAGGCGCGCGAGCTGGCCCAGCTGCCGCCCGCGGCGGCGCTCGAACAGTGGCGCCGCAGCCTGGCCGCCGCCAACAACAGCGACGACGACCAGGCCGAAGCGGAGGCCCCGAAGCCCCCGGCGCCTCCGAAGCCCACCACGCAGAAGGCGGCTGCCCGCACGCTCCGCCGCCTGAGTGCCTCACCGAAGATCCTCGCGGAGGCGATCGTCGAGGTGCTCACCGCAGACGAACTGCGTGAGCTGCTCGCAGAGGTGGAGGCCAACGCCACCGAGTAGACGCCGAACCTTTCCCGCGGGAAAGATGGTGAAGACGCCGATGCTCCCCAGGGTTAACCCTGGGGAGCATCGGCGTTTCTGGGCGCTTTCGATTCGACGCGGCGCGATCTTTCCCGCGGGAAAGATCGTCAGGGCGAGGGCTTGATCGGCGGTGTCTTTCCCGCGGGAAAGATCGCGGTTCATCGCCCGACCGGCGGGGAATCTTTCCCGCGGGAAAGATGGGAAGTAGGGCGGTCAGTAGGTGCGGAACGAGGGGAAGGGTAGCGCGTACGCGCCGTCCGACCCGGAGGCGTGTTGGATGCGCTCGACCTCGACGATGTCGCGCAGCTCGGCGGGATTCAGTGTGGCGAGATAGCGCGCGTATTGGAGGTTCGCCTGCGCGCACGCCTCCCGGAGGAGGGTCTCGACGTTCTCGACGTTCGCCTTGCGGCACCGGACGAACCCTGCCTCTTGCCAGTCCAGCTCTTCGTCCGCCTGGCAGAAGCGGCGGAAGATGTGCGCCCACATGTTCCCGGGCTCGCGGGTGAACCTGGGGGAAACCTCGCGGTAGGAGCCGCGGATCGGGCTCTGCTCCACATTCACACCCGCGAACACCACGGGCGGCACAGTCGAATCGTCCATGTCGTCGAGCATAGAGAGCTGCACTGACAGGACGTGGAAGCTTAGGGTCGCTCAACCTCGTTGCTGGAGCCCTTCGCGGCCGCCGTGTCGCGCCGGCGAGCTTCTGGGGCCGTCGCCGGTCGCGATGTTCGCGTCGCTGCCTTGCCGACGACCGGGCCACCCGCGAGGTCGATCCCGCCCGGCCCGGCCGAGCGCGGCTGATACCTCCTGCCGGACCTCGTTGAGCGCCGCCCGCACACGCGGCGTGAAGGCGGGCTCCTCGGCCACGGCGGCGTACACCTGCTTGACGAACGCCCGGCCCTCGCGGCTCGGCACGCCCATCAGCTCGCCGGCCTCGAGGAGTCCCTTCGCCATGCCGGCGGTGGTGTTCTCCCGGTCGAGCGACGTGGCGTGACGCTCGGCCCGGTCCGGATTCGGGTTCACGTCGAAGATGGGGGAGAGGCGCCAGCGATCCCCGGCGCGGATCACCGCGTGGTTGCGGAGGTGATCGTCGGTGTTGTTGAGTGCTACGCCCAGGGCGATGCGTTGCCAGAGCGCGCGCTGATCGTCTGCCGGCGCCCCGGCCTCGACGAGCTGCCCGGCCAGATCGAGGTAGTCCGCCCGGTCACCGTCGCGGCGACCCAGGAGCGTCATCGCGCTCGCGAAGCCGATCCGCCCACCGGTGGCGGTGCGGTCGAAGCGCGGCACGATGAGCGTGGTGTTCGGGCCCTCGCCGAGCAACTCGGGGGAGGGCGCCACGATGCCCACCGCGGCCGCGACGCGCAGCGCGGCGTACTCGTTGCGGAGCGTGGCAGCGTGTTCTGCCGTCGTCGAGAGCTTCGCCAAGCACAGGCGGCCGGTAGCGCCGACCACCGACACCTTCGGGTGCGCGCCGCCGAGGGAGCCGGTACCCATGTCGAGTAGGTGCGCCGCGGCGCTCCGGGCGTGTGGGTCATCGAGCTGCTGCGTTTGCTTCGCGAGCGCGCGCAGCGTCGGCAGATCACTGACTCGAGGAATGTCTCCGACGGGGGCCTGCCACTCGTCGCCCTGCCGAAGGCGAAGTGCGCCCTGGCGGAGCGGATCGTGCACCGCTAGCAGGTACTCGGCTTCGGTCGGCGTCCGCTCCAGCGACCGCGCGACGAGCGTCCTGCCCCAGCGGTCCGGCGCGGTGTCGGTGAAGGCGCCGAACAGGCGATCGCTGAACGCCGGCGCGAAGCTGGTGCGGGGGAGGTCCGGCCCGAGGTCGTACCCCTTCGGGTGCACCGCGAATGCGCGGTCGTAGGTGAACGTGAATCGCTCGGCGCCGCGCGTGCGCGCCGCGGTCAGCTCGCCGACGAGCATCCCAAGCTGATCGTCGACGACCTCCAGGACCAGCCGGTCAGCCACGGCGCACCCGCTTCGGCAGCGCGTCGCGGATCAGCGCGATCCCCAGCTCGGACTCGTTGGGGTCCAGGGCCGTGGTGAGCGTGTCGAGGAGGCCGAGCGAGTGGAGGATGCGCAGCAGCCCGTCCGTGGAGGTGCTCATGTCGCCGCCCTCGATCTTGCTCAGCGTCCGAACGGAGACGTTCGAGCGCTGGGCGAGGTCCGCCTGCGTCATCCGGCGGGCACGCCGCCATGTTCCGAGGTCCTCGCCGATCCTCGTCGAAGCCTCCGCGACCGCGCGCCCCTGCACCGACCCTAATCCGATCTCCATAATAAGCAGGATAGTGCATCTTAGTGCGTAATGACAGCACTATCCTGCCTATTACAGAGCAGCCGGGGGCGGTGCGCCTACTACAGCAGCACCACCGTCTAGGTGGTGCCGGCGATCGCCGCGCGGCGGGAGGTGTCGACGACGGTACCGTCGAGGGCGACCCCGAAGATCCGGATTCCCCAGTCCGCGGACGAGTCCGCGGCCGCGAAGCCCGCGAGCGCCGCGGCGGCGCGGGCACGCTCCTCATCCTCGCCCAGCCGGGTGAGGTAGTCGACGGCGAAGCTCTCGGCAGCGAGACGGCTCAGGTGCAGCGACTGCCCGAACGTGGCCGGGCCGCCCTTCCCGTTCGCTGCCGGCGTGCGCAGGTCCTGGAGCTCGACGACGTACAGGCGCTGCCTGGCGAGATCGCCTGCTGCCGCCGTCAGTTCGCCCACAGACGCCTCCGCGGCCCTGGCGGCCGCGTGCACGGCGTCCACCTTGGAAGAGAAGTTGACCTGCGGCACAGCCTCGGTGGGGCGGAGGAAGTGTCCGCCGCCGGCGCCCTTCCGGGCCTCGACCATGCCCGCCTCGATCAGCGGCGCGTACGCCGCGCGACCGGGGCGCGGCCCCGCATCCGCGCCGAAGATCTCGGCGTTCAGCTCGTCCAGGATCGGGCCGCGAGTGCCGACCTTCCACTGTCCGCTCCGTGCCAGAGCAAGGAGGTAGTCGGTCACCTCGTCGATCGCCGCGCCCGGCTCAGGCTTCCTTACAACCATATTTATCCCTCGTCTTTCTGTCGGTTCGCAGTATCTTTTGGTGCGGCACGACTGTACCACCACCCGATCCCTTAAGCAACCGGAGGTTCGCCGGAACTTAATTCCCTATAGGGTGCGCGAGGTGAGTCACCACTTGTTCCGATGCGCTAGCAATCGGGAATTTCTATTCCCGCAGCGAAATCGGACACTATGCAGGTCAACGCCGATTTGGTACCTTCGAGGGCATGAACATGCACGTCAGCGCCCGGGAGGTGTCGCAGAGCGCCGCTGCGGCGCCGTGCCCGTGGTGCGGGTCGAGCGTGGCCACCACGGCGTGGCCCGGCGAGACCGAGCGCGTCTACGCCGATCATCGGCTGCCCGCGCCCCACGGCCGGGAGCGCTGCCCGGCGTCCGGGCTCACCCGGTCCGAGGTCGAACCGGCCGGTGGCCCGCGGTGACCGCACCGTCGGGCGACGTCACGTCACGTGACACCACGATCGAGCGCCGCCCGCACGCCGGCCAGGTGGCGTTACCGCCGGAGATCCTCACGCGCATGGCCGAGGTCGTCGAGCACGCACAAGCGACCGGCACCAGCCGGGCGTACCGCGCCGCGTGGGTCCGGTTCGAGAACTGGTGCGCCCGCCACGGCTACGCCGCCCTGCCGGCGCGACCCGAGGTGATCGCCGCGTACCTCGTCGTCGCCCGAGACACCGTGACCGAGGCGGGGAAGCGCGCGTACGCGCCGGCCACCCTGAGCAAGTGGGTCAGCGCGATCGCCGACCGTCACCGCCGCGCCGGCATCACCGACCTGCCGACCGGGCACGAGCTTGTGCGCGAGACCCTCGCCGGCATCAAACGCGAGTACGCGATCGCGGGGGAGAGGCCCCGCCGACCGCGCGCCCCGCTGCTCACCGACGACATCATGGACCTGGTCACCACGGCCCGCGATCAGGTCCTCGGCTGGGCCGACGCGGCTGTCGAACGGCGCGACAGCGCCCTGCTGCTCGTCGGCCTGGCAACCAGCATCCGCCGGTCCGAGCTGGTCGCCCTGACCGGCGCCGACGTGGCGCTGCACCGCGCGGACGGCCTGCACGTCACCGTCACGCGGTCGAAGACCGACCAGGAAGGCACAGGGCACCTGCACCCCGCGCCACGCGCCGAGGACCCACGCCGGTGCCCGGTCTGCGCCGCGGTGCGCTGGGCCGAGGTCGTCGCCGTCAGCGACCGCTACGGCCGCCGCGGCGTGATCCGCCTGCTGACCGGAGCGCCCTCGCTCGAGACGGCCGGGCACGTGTGCACCGACCCCGACCAGCTCGCCAGCCGCTGGGTCGCCGCCCGGCGCCCGTTCTTCCGGTCGATCCGCCGCAACGGACTGGTGGGCGAGCACGCCCTGGCGGCGTCCTCCGTGCACGCCATCGTGCGGCGCCGCGCCGAGCGCGCCGGCATCGACCCCACCGTCGTCGAGGAGCTCGGCGCGCACAGCCTCCGCGCCGGGCACGTCACCCAGGCGCTCCGGAACGGCGCGAGCTTCGAAGAAGTGATGTCCCAGACCGGGCACACCACCGTCTCCACCGTGCTGCGCTACCGTCGCGAAAATGCGCCCCTTGTAAGCAATTCCGTCACGAAACTCGGCCTATGACAACGGTCGACGGCTTCGGGGCGCGCGACCGCGCCACCTGGACGCTCTGGGCCGACTGGTGCGCGGCCGTCGGCGAGCCCGTGCTGCCCGCACCGCCTGCCGTGCTGGCCCGGTTCATCGCCGCCAACCCCGCGGCGACCCGCACGCAGCGCCGCCGGGTCGCCGTGATCAACGGCGCGCACCGTCGCGCCGGCCACCGTCCGCCCGGCATCGCCGAGACGGTGCGCGAAGCGATCGACACCGCGCGTACCGCCCGCCGGCACCACCTCGTCGACCTCGCGGCCGACGTCGCGACACACCTCCCGGAGGGCTGGCCCGCCGCGCTCTTCGCCCGACGCGACGCGCTGCTCCTGGTGCTCGCCACGACCGGGATCGGTCCGACGGCACTGAGCCGGCTCACCGCCGGGCAGGTCTACGCCGCCGGCGCGGTCGACCAGCTCCACATCACCACATGCCGCGAGCAGCTCAGCACCGCGAACGCGCTCGTCACCGCGGGCGTCTCGCCCACGGCCGTCCTCGAGGAGTGGCTACGCCTGCGCGCCCTCCAGCACCACGTCCCGAGCGCGAGCGCCACCGCGACTGCCCTCCGCGGCGCACCCACCCCCGCTGTGCCGGCCCTGCCCGACGAGGCGCCGATCTTCACACCTCTCGACGGCTGGGGCAGCCCACCGCTCGACACCACCGCAGCGCTCAGCGCCCCCGCGATCGGCGCCCTGCTCCGCGCACACCTGGCCGGCGGCGCCCCCGCACACCGACACCTCGCGCCGCGCCCCACCCCCGAGCTTGAACCAGGGCCCCCCGAGTACCCCACGCCCGCGCCGCTCGACCCGCGGACCTACGATCGCGGCATCGCCGCACGCCGCGCAGCGCGGAGCGCCCTTGCCGACGTTGACGATGTGCTCGACACCGTCGACGCCCGCGCCGGACAGCTCAACGAGGACCTCCTCCAGCTCCTCGACTACGTCACCACAGACTGACCGGAACCAAACGGCGACCTGGTGCGTCCAATTCATGTGAGAGATGACGCCCTGCATGCCCGCGCCCTTGACGCCCTGCTCGCCGCCGAAGCCGGCCGATTCGACCCAGACGTCCGTGTGAGCCCTGAACTCGACGATCGGATAGTGAACGCGATCAGAGCAGTACGAAAGCCCCGGGAAACGATCCAGGTCGACGCACGGGGCGGCCCGCCAGGCGGGACCGAACGATGACGTTGCACGACAAGGGGATTTGACACGATTTCGCCGTTTGAGTATTCTCGATTGTGAGCAAGGCATCGGCCCGACCAACACCAGGTCCAGCTGATCTGGCCCCCGGGTATTCTGCGGAAGTCGGGGGTTGCTCTATATTTGGGGCCAGGCGGGAGTGAAGTCGGGGACGTGGTAACCGAACGGCTCCGCGAGCGATACCGCTCCACCACCGGCCCGGTTGCGTTCCTTGATGAGAGTTACCAACTCGATCCGAGTGAGCCCGAGGGGCTGTACTACATCATGACGGCCACGGTGGTGGCCCGGAACGTCATGGACCGACTCCGCACCGATCTCGATCGGACCGCCGGGCATCGGCTTTGGCACACCACCGAGGCCCTGCTTCAGGGCTCCGCCGGCCACAAGGCCACCCTGGCGATGCTCCGCGTCGTCGCCGCGACTCCCAACGTGACGTTCCTGGTACACCACCAGAAGGTCACCCCTGACGCTACCGGCGGCTGGAACGACGGCGGCCAGGCCAGGGAGGAGTGCTTCCGCGGGCTCGCCGCCAGGCTGTCCAGGCAGGTCCTGCCCACCACGCCTGATCCGGTCAACCTGATGGTGCTCGACAAGCGCAAGTACCAGAACCAGCAGCGGTTCGACGAGCAGATCGTCAAGCGGATCCGCGCCACGAAGATCGGCCACCGGAACCTACAGCTGGTCCAGGCGCAGCCGTCGGAGGAACCGCTGCTGTACCTGCCGGACCTGGTGGCCGCTGCATACCGACGCGGTGCGATCACCCACACCAACAACCACACGGACGCCGCGCTGCTGAACACAATCCGGACGAAGGTGGGACTGGTCTCCCCTCGAGCCCAGGACGGCGCCCGAATGATGACCGACGACCAGATGCGCGCCCTGCGGCGCGTCATCGACGCCACCTCCGCCTCGTTCCGGCCCCGCCCGGCCGCCAGCCGAGTGCTCCCGCCGCCGGACGCGCGACCCTACCGTCCAGACCCCGGTCTCCCCGGCCGAGGCCGAGACGGCCTCGGCCGATAGACGCCCCCGTTGAACCAGACGCCACAACGAATCTCGCCGTAGCACAATGCCCCTGGTGACGATTCTGGTTTCATTGTCTGGAAACAAGATTCCGGCAAAGGTGCCTTTGCCGAGGCACCGGATCGGCGGGGCCATGGACGGCATGTTGATCGGCTACGCGCGGTGCTCGACGCGCGGCCAAGACCTCCGCGCCCAGGAGCACGAGCTGCGCAAGGCTGGCGTCGCGCCGGAGCGGATCTACACCGATTCCGGGTTCACTGGACGCAACACCAATCGGCCCGGCTTGAAGACGGCCCTGGAGGTAGTGCGTGAGGGCGATACGTTGATCGTGACGAAGCTCGATCGCCTTGGGCGGTCGATCCTCGACCTGCACAACATCGCGAGTGAACTCACAGAGAAGGGCGTGAAGCTCTCGTGGGGCGGCACCACGTACAACCCGCTCGACCCCGCCGGGAAGCTGTTCTTCGCGATGCTGGCGGCGTTCGCCGAGTTTGAGTCGGACCTGATTCGAGCGAGAACCCGCGAGGGCTTGGCCGAGGCAAGGCGGCAGGGCCGCATCCCAGGACGACCGTCGACGCTGACTGCCTTGCAGCAGAAGCGGCTCTACGACGACTACGAGTCAGGGAAGTACACCGTCGCGCAGTTGATGGAGCTGTACCCGCTTAAGCGAGCAGCGATGTACGCGACGATTGAGCGTGAGCGTGATCGCCGCGTACATCGGCCATAGGGCTCACCTACTGGCTGTCGATGGCGCCCTGGACGTCCGCCTCAATTCGGGACGCTTCGGTGCTCAGAAGGTCCAGCAGCACGTCGAAATCGGCGTCCGTGCGGGACTGCCGCCAGGTGTTCGCGGCGTCGAGCGAGTCGTCGAGGTCGGGCCACTCCCAATCCGCACCGTCGGTGCGGCGGTTGCCGATGGTGTACTCGGCCTCGGTGACGAACTCGTCGACGATGTCCTCGGGGTTGGCGCGGGATGCCTTCAGGCGCGCGATGTACTCGCGGACCGAGGCGGCGTCGGTGAGCAGGTTCGGCTCGCTGTTCACGTGGTGGTGCCCTTCCTCAAGGAGTCGGTAGATGGTTGGGCGGCTGACGCCGGAGGCGCGTTCGACCGCGGCCTTGTCGGTGGTGAATGGCAGTCTGCGGATCACCGCGTAGATCTGATCGCGGACCGCGTCGGCGGCGTGTTGGTGCTCGCGCCGCAGACTGCGGAGCTGGTTGAGGTGTGCTTCGGCGTGTTGATCCACACCCAGAAGTGTAAAGCGGTTGACACGCAACAGCAAGCGGCGTAAAGTGATTTACAGAACTGCGGAGAGGAGTCAGTCATGAAGATCAAGTTCACCGAGTCGCGCAAGGGCTACCACGTCGCGGACACCGACGCCGACCTGTACCTGGGCCAGGTCGTCCAACACAGCACGTGGCAGACGCGCAACAAGCGGGACCGCGTCTACTGGACGGCACTGGTGGGTGCACTCGGCCCGGCCGATGAAGGGCGAGCGCGGCCAGCTGCTCACGTTCGACACACGTAAGGCGGCCGTCGCCGCGCTCATTGCGCACGAACCCGCCGCAAAACCATCAACGACTGCCTGATGATCGAAAGGATGGTGGTTGCGGGGCCTGCCGAGGTTCGCCTGAGTTGCTGCCGACCTCTCTCCCCGCCCTGTGGGATAGGCCCTCGGAGGCCCCAGAGCCACCGTCCGTCAAACGAGGGAGACCGAGATGAGTGATCGGAAGACAGCGCACCTGGCTGGCACCCCGCGGCCGGGACGGCTTCCCGCTCGCGCCCGGGGCCGCGTGCTACCTGCTCGACCCGCCGCACGCCGGCGTCAAGGTGGTCACAATCGGCAGGATCGATCCGGTCGGCACCCGCGGGAAGTCGATGCCCACGCAGATGTGGTCCGCGACACGGCGCGCCTGTTCCGAGTGCAGGAATCGGGCACCCCGCTGCGACTCACGCCGCCTTGCTCGCGCAGCTCGGTTACGAGATCGTGCGCTGATCCGGCGTCCAGAAACCGAAAGGGAGGCTGCTGCATGGAACAGATTCAGGTGGATGAGTCCGTCGCTAAGCTGGGATTCGTTCGCGTGTGCGAGCATCACTGTCCGATTGGCTGGTACGAAGCGAAGCTGGAAGGCTTCGGTGCGAAGCCGATCGAGACTCTCATCCGAGTCGCGGAACGCCTCGGCAAGGTGTGGGGAGGAACCGGCGCCGACAACTACCGGCACGAACTGGTACTGCTCGGGGCCGACGGCGATATGGGCTCGGACGCGCAGATTCCCGGTGAATCGTGGGACTGGTGGGTTCAGGCCGCCGACCTCCGTTTGTCCCTTGTCGACGACTGCTACGGCTGCCCGACCTGCTCCATCGAGCTGGTCACCGCGGTCCGGTAACCGAAGCTAAGGAGAGCGCTCGTGCTCACGTTCACCGCAACCGACACCATCCCCGCAGGCGCGGTCAGGCCCGGGCACGTCATCGACGCGCGGGAGATCTTCGCGCAGTGGCCCGCCGCCGCGCCGATCCTGTCGCCGCTCAACGCGCTCGGCGAGGACGACCCGGTCGCCGCCCTGCGGTTCCTGACCGTCACGGCCGTCCGAACCGACGGGCCGGACGTCGTGGTGCTCGAGTACCACGACAACGGCAGCGCCGGCGACTTCGGCGTGATGAGTGACCAGCCGGTCCGCATCTTCGCCGCGGCGGAATAGTCCACGAATCGAAGAGCTGAGGAGCCATGACCAGGAGTGAGCAGACCCGAGAGCGTCGACGCGCAGAGGCGGCGGCGTACGCCTGGATGGATCGCCCACACACAGTGAGGGTGGCCAAGGGAGACTCGACTCTATGCAGGTGCGGCCGCTATGGGGGCGACACTCGCGGCGGTATCCATCTCACCGAGGCACCGGAATAGGTTGGAGGAAACATGCCCAGCACCAAAGCTGATCCTGACGAGGGTTCGATGGCGCCCTCACCGAGTGCGCTGACCGACGCCGAACTCGATGCGTTGCCGGAGTACATCTTCGATGACCGGCGCTCGATCCTGTGGGAACTGCTCGACGACGGCCGTTACGGGATGCGGGCGGCCGATCCGATCGCGTACGACCCCGAGATGACGAGGAGCTTGCACGAGCTGCGCTCCACCATCGGCAGCATCCTGCTCCCACTGCGGGTCGACAAACGCCCTCGAGATCGGGAGACCAGCCGCCTCGTCGACCCCGACAACGACCAGTAGCCGCCACCGAAGGAGTTGCCCGATGAGTGATCTGACAAGCGAAGACCTGCACTTGCTCCGAGCGATCGAGGGCCTTATGTACGACACACAGGAGCCCTCGAAGGACCCTTGGAAACCGAACTCTGCATCGTTTCGCTACGCCGCTGACGTGCTGCACGCACTGATCGGCGAGGTGGAGGCGAAGACCCCTGAAGCGGACGTTATCGAGGCACTGCGGTGGGAGGCTGACCGTGCCGACGCTGACGCTGCCATCCGAATCAGGTACCCGCATCTGAGCCCGGCTGAGCAGGCACCGATGGCGGAGCAGTTGCTTGGTGAGCTGACCGCCCGACGGCACGCGGCGGTGTCTGACGATGAGTGATCCGGCGTCCGCAAATCGAACATCTGAAGGAAGGAGTGAGAGAGTGAAACCCGATCTGATCCCCACGCCCGTTCTCGATCGAATTGAGCACCTGGTCGAGTACGGCGATGTCTACATTCCCGGTTTCGACCGAAACGCCAAATGGTCACAAGGGGGTTCGTGCAGCTTCCTCTCACCGGCCCCTATCTATCGACTCCATGGGACCTCAACCCAGTACCTGATCGGCGTGTACACCGACCGGCTATGGACGCTGGTCAACCTGAACTATCTTGCCTGCGATCCCTACTGCGACGATCCGATCTGCGTAAGAGTTCGCGAGCAGGCGGTACAGCAGTGGAAGGGAGTACCAGCCGGCGGCACCCTGTTCGCAGTCACGGACGTCGACCCGCAGACCGATGCCCTCCCCAACCCGGTGCCCTACTACGTGCACATCGACGATGCGCAACGCGTGGACCGGAACGGGCTTGCTACGCCGATCGAGGTCAACCTGTTCGGCAACGTCCACTAATCGAACGCTGTCAGACCCACAAGGAACGGATGCGAACATGGGGAAAACTGCTGTAGATCTGCACGACGAGGTTGTGGACCTGCTCGACGTCCTACAGGGAACCCGTCGCCGACTGACCGAGATCAAGCACGAGTTCGCGCGGCTCGATCCGAACAAGCTTGAGGTCGACGAGCTAGGGGACGCGACGACAGCATCCGCGGCGATGCGAGCGGCCCGGGCGGGCCTGAGCGACACCGATCGCGCCCTGACGCTCGCCCAAGAGGCCGTCTACGAGGCGATGCGCCACACAAGCCGCTTGCGCCACACCCCGTCCTGAGATCGAATTCGCGAAACCGAAAGCGAGACAGCAGAATGACAGCATTGAAGATTGAAGACATAGCGGAGTTCAAGGTGGGCGCCTTGCCCACCAAAGCCCGCATCCAGGTGTGGGACGTTACGGCCCGGGAAGCTGTGGACTCATTCGTCGTGCTGGTCGTTGGATCGGGCGGTCAAGGTGCAACGTTCGGCGGCGACGAGTTCATGCAGACTGTTCAGGCCAGGTGGCCCGGAGCGGTAGTTCTGTCGCAGCTTCCGCCAGGGAGTCCAAACAGCTATCTGCCGCGATCGGATAGCGGCGCCGCAGCTGGTGACTACCACTATCGCGTTCTCGGCATGTCGGGTCCATTCCGGCACCCGGCTGTACAACAGGCGCTCGTGGACACCATTCTCTTTCGTGGGGTCGAATTGTAGGCTCGGTCCCGGATAACGAAGGAGGGCTACATGATCGCTATTGCTCAGGCCGTCGGACCGCCGCTGCTGCTCGTGATGTTGTTCGGGAGCCTGCTCAGCGGGCTCTGGATCGCTCATCGCTCATGAACAGGTACGAGGAGCGCAACATGCTCGTCCGAATCAGGGCCGCGACAACGTACGCAGTCGCGCTTACGCCAGGCGCACGCCGACGCCACTAAACCGAACCGTCGTTGTCGAACCCCTGGCACGACCTGACACAAATGAACCCCCGCTTGTGCCGCGTAGTGAACGGCTAAAAGCAAAGAAGGACAGCGCAAATGAGAAACTTCCAGATACCTCGTGCTGCACGATCCATGGCCGCGCTCGGCATCGTCATCGTGGCCGTGACTCTTGCTGGGTGCGGCGAATCCGCAGAACAACGCCCAGTGGCAGATGAATCCACCGTCACCGGCGCGAATCCAGGGCGCGTCGTGGGAAGCGGCGGTGCCTCGCCGATCGCGAACAGTTCGTCATCGAGCGCCCAGGTGCCGGCACCGTCGGCCGCCGTTCTGCCGCCCACCCTTACCGCCGTAGAGCCTCCTGTCGTCGCTCCGGAGGGGATTCCCGCACCGACGAGCACGGCAACCGTCACCGTGACCTCCACGGCCCCGACGCCACCCGCCCCGCCGCCGGTCAACGTCCAGATCCCCCTTCCGCCGATCATCATCGTCTCGCCGCCTGCCCACACGACTACCACCACGTCCACGCCGGCCTCGCCGAAGACCACGACGAGACCGTCGACGAGCGCCTCGGCCAGTAAGACGACATCCTCCTCAGCGTCGGCGAGCACCACGTCGAAGAAGCCCGCGGCGACGACTGCCACCAGCTCACGCCCGCCGCGCTGCTGGTTGCTCTGCTGAACTCACCTACCCCAACAGTCAGAGCTATAGAGTGTCTAGAATGGTGCCGGTGAAGAAGGCGGAGAAGATCGCGGCGGTGAAGGACGCGAAGCGTGCCCACGACGAGGCCCTTGTCGTCATGGCAAACGCCACCAAGGGGCTACGCGAGGCTGTCGTCCGCGCTACCGACCCGGGCGACGAGGAACGCGCCAACCTGGCCGAACTCTCGGAAGAGACCGGCCTGTCGGTCTCCCGGCTTTCCCAGCTCAAGCGCGGCAAGAACACCTAATTCTAGACCCTCTAGATTTTTGATTCTAGAGGGTCTAGAATTGAGGTATGCCTGCTAGTAAGATCACCCGCGATACCGCCGCCGTGTTGCTCGCGCTCGACGCCGGTCGAACCCTGACCATCGCCCAGCTGGGGGAGCAGATCGAGACCCAGTACGCCTACGCGAACCGCCGCACGACCTTCGGCAGCCACGACCAGGTGCATCGACTGCTCGCCGCCGCCGGCGTCACCTCACGGCTCGATCAGATCGGCACCGGCGGCGTCCTCTACGACTTCCCCGCGGCCATCGCGGCGCAGGGGGAGTGATCATGGCCGTCAAGCCCGTAGTGCTGACCGACGACGAGAAGACCGCCCTAGCGCACACGTGGAGCCACGTCGCACAGGTCATCAGGGACCCTGTCACCGGGATCGCCCACCTGCGCACGAGCTGGGCCGGCGGAGGAGGCCACGGCTGGGCCTACAGCACCCATGAGCCCCGCGGCAAGATCACCGTCACCCGCCACGAGTTCCTCCCCGACGTCCTGACCGACTGCCCGGAGTGGTGCGACGACGAACGGTTCTCCCACACCCCCGAAGGCCGGCATATTCAGCAGTGGCGGCACGGCGAGTTGCTGTTCGAGTGCCAGGTGTCGTTCAAGCGACTCCAGGTGTGGGCCGAGCAGCTCCCGCCAGCCGCCGGCGAGGAGCTGCGGGCAGCGCCCGACACCGCCACGGCGCATGCCCTCACGTGCGCCCTGATCAACGGCGACCACCCCGCCCTCCCCGGACAGCAGGGGATGCTCTGGTGACCGCCAGCGCCGCCAACAACCAGCAAGGAGACCCCACCGTGCAGACCTACCGAGCGATCTACCGCGGCGGCAGCTACCTCGACGTGCCCGCCTCGAGTGCCGCGACTGCGGCCGAGACCGCCTTCGACCGCACTGCGGCCCGCACCGGCGGAGAACCCGTCGTCGCCGTCATCGACCTGGACGTGCTCGACGGCGGAGACGCCTACCAGCTCCTCGCCCACATCTTCGCCGACGCCGACGACGGTGCCCTTGGACGCGACTACCGCGTCCAGGAGTGAACTTGTCAGTGCGATAGGGGAGCATGGAGACCATGACCAAGGTAGCCACACCCAAACGGTGGATCCTCGACCACTGGGCGATCAACGGCGCCCTCGCCGTAATCTGGGCGGCGAACGTCGTGTTCGCTCTCACCGTCATGCCTCAGCACGTGATCGTCCGCGGCATGGTTGCCGCGGCCAGCATCTTCCTCGTGGTCTTGCAGGTGCGCCGCGCCCGCAAGGACTGGCAAGCGGCAACGATCATTCGCAACCAGCGCCCGCGCGGCCCGGAACTCGAGCAGATCCCCTGACCCACCGGGCCTTCACCTGGCCCCCGCACCGAACGAGAGGCGCCGGTCATGACCGAATTCGATTCGAAGCTCACACAGGCGTTGCGCGCCCGCCCGGCACTCGAGGCCGGCGACCCCCGCATCGAGGCCTACATCGTCGAGCTGCTCAAACACTCTGAACTGATCAACCTCGTCGACCAGGTCCTCCAAGCGTTCCCCGTCGACAGCGCCACCGACTTCCAGGTGGACATGCGGTACTTCTTCCTCGTGGACATCGCGCACACGTACCGGCTCGACAACGCTGCCCGCCCGCCGATCCCCGGCCGGCCCTGGCGCAACGCCTTCGTGCGCCTGACCAACATGTTTGCCTCACCAGGGCGCGACAGCGACGTCGACCTGGTCCTCGCGGCCGCCGTCGAAGAGCTGCTCCGCGGCGACGCGCAGCCGCGGCTCGCGCAGAGCATCCTCAAGCGCAACGGGCTCTGACCGCACCCTGTACCAGCGCCCGAAAACTGGTCCGCGTCGAGGCCTCCCCAGTCGATACAATGGTGTGCAGCGGGAATCGCCGCCACGCAACGACTCTCAGGAGCGCGCCATGAACCAAGTCCTGATCGACCGCGGAATCCGCGCGGGCAGCGCGGAATTCGTCACCCTCCGTGATGAGGACGTCGACCCGTTCTTGGCGCCGCGGCTCGCGGTAACCATGCGCCTGACCGTCGGCGCCGCGACCCGCGAACTGACCCTCTTCGCCTACGGCAAGTACGTCTTCTCCGTCGCCGCCGGCAACGACTTCCTCTTCATCGACGCCCACCGCCCCAACGTCGTGCGCAGCGCGCCATGCGAACTGGTGTTCAAGGCTGAAGACGACCGGACTCAGGCGCTGTCGCTCACCCGCCGCCGGGATCTTCCTCGTGACGATCGCGATCAACTGCTCTGCAACCTCGTCTACACGGACCTGGGCAACCTCCAGCGCATCCTCACCCCGCACGTGCGGGCGGACGCGCCGGCGTCGGTGCCGCTGAGCCCGGCGATGGCCGCCTACTTCCAGCGGGCGACCCACCGTATCGACGAGGTCCTCGACGTCGAGTGGTCCGCTGGACTGCTCCGGATGTCCGGGGAAGGGCTGTTCAGCCAGTGGATCACCCCGTACCTGCTTAACCAGGTCTAGAACGAAACCCGGCCCGCTCCCCCGATGTGGCAGGGGAGCGGGCCGAACTGTTTATCTGTACCGGAACAGTTGGTGTCTCAGACTGTCTCGGTAGGTGTGATGTTCTGCCGCAGCATTGTTCGTTACAGAGTTATCTGTAGTGCCTAGGACGATGGACTTGGGGCGAGATGGACTCGGCGTTGTCTACTCGCAGTCGTCGGGAAGCTCCCACAAGTCCAAGTCCCCGCCAGGCGCGGGGTGTTCGCCTCGAGTCGCGCGGTGCGCCGCGCGCTGCTGCGCGAACCAGGCTTCGACCCAGGGTGGAAGGACGGTCACTCCGTCGTAGAAGTCGTCACTGCTGATCATGGAATTGGGTGTACCTGGCGTTGGTCGGATCCGGCGGACGGTGTGCCGCTGTTTACGCGGTGCATTGAGATCCGCAAGGAGAACGGAGCTTGACCCGGTTCTCCGGACACCTGATCTGTAGCGTTCTTGCTGCAGGAGAGGAGTTCGTGTCATGCCGAAAGCTAAGCCTGAGGAGTTCCGTCGCCGGGCGGTGAAATTGGCCCGGGAGGACGGTGCGTCCGTCGCGCAGGTCGCGAAGGACCTCGGGATCTCCGAGTCCGGTTTGCGCAGGTGGATGAGCATCGATGATGTCGACGCCGGCAGAAGGGAGGGCCTGAGCACCAGCGAACGGGCCGAGCTGGCCCAGTTGCGCCGCGATAAGAAGCGATTGGAGCAGGAGGTGGAGATCCTCAAACGCGCGAGCGCCTATTTCGCGCGGGAGAACATCCTCCCAAAATGATGTTCTCGCTGGTCCACGAACTGGCCGCAGACGGCATTGCCGTCGCGGTGGCCTGCGAGACGCTTGATGTATCGACGTCCGGGTACTACGACTGGCGGGACCGGCCGGCGTCGGCGCGTGATGAAGCCGATGCGCACTTGGCGGACAAGATCCGCGACATCCACGCGCAGTCCCGCAGCTGCTACGGCGCACCGCGAGTGCACGCCGATCTGCGCCTGGCCGGTGGAGAACGAACCGGCCGCAAAGGGCGTGTCAAATGGTCTGTGTAAGCCCTCCTCACGGAAGGATCACAGGGCATGACGGACTTGGTAGAGACGGTGGAGCAGGAGTTGCCTGAGGCTGCTGCGGCGACCGCGGATGGGCTGGCGGAT
>NZ_JAAXOQ010000019.1 GCF_012396015.1 Tsukamurella spumae
ACCCCACCAACCGGGCACCCCCCAATCCGAATTCGAACACCACCTCGAAATCGCGATCCTCACCTTCACCCACACCCGCCGCGACGAACAACGCCGAAACACCCCACCACCCACACGATTCCCCGACGTACAACCCCACCGCGGACCACCCGAACCCGAACACCCCGACGACGAGCCACCGCCGTTCTGACGACCGCCGCCGCCTGTCTGCTCCGACTCACCTTCGGCGTGCCCGGCCACGACGCGATCGAGCCCCGTCCGGATATCCGGACGGGGCTCGGTCGACGACGAAACGGTGCTGCTCGTCAGCCCTTGTGCGCCTTGACGGCCTCGGTGAGCTGCGGGACGACGTCGAACAGGTCGCCCACGATGCCGTAGTCGGCGATCTCGAAGATCGGGGCCTCTTCGTCCTTGTTGACGGCCACGATGGTCTTCGAGGTCTGCATGCCGGCGCGGTGCTGGATAGCGCCCGAGATGCCCAGGGCGATGTACAGCTGCGGCGACACGGTCTTGCCGGTCTGGCCGACCTGGAACTGGCCCGGGTAGTAGCCCGAGTCGACGGCGGCGCGCGAGGCACCGACAGCGGCACCCAGCGAGTCGGCGAGCTCCTCGACGACCGAGAACTTCTCGGCCGAGCCCACACCGCGACCACCCGAGACGACGATCGACGCCTCGGTGAGCTCCGGACGGTTACCGCCCTGGATCGGCTGCTTCGCGGTGATCTTCACGGCGTTCTCCGCCTCGGCCGGGACCGCCACGTCGACGATCTCACCGGCACCGGCGACACCGTCGGCCTCGATGGCGCCCGGGCGCAGCGAGGCTACCGGGGTATCGCCACCGGCGGTGGCCTCGACGGTGAACGCACCACCGAAGATCGAGTGGGTGGCGGCGCCGCCGGGGCCGAACGCGATCGCGTCGGCGACCAGGCCGGAGCCGAGGCGCGCGGCGACGCGGCCGGCGACCTCCTTGCCCTCGAACGTGGCGGCGGTGAGCACGGCGGCGGCGCCCTGGCTCTCGGCGAGCTCGGCGAGCACGCCGACCTTCGGGGTCACCAGGTAGGCGTCGGCCTCGGCCGACTCCGCACGGTAGATCTTGGCGGCGCCGGCGGCCTTGAGCTGATCGGCGATCGCGTCGGTGGTGCCGGGGGCACCCACGACGACGGCGGCCGGCTCACCCAGGGCCTTGGCGGCGGTCAGCAGCTCGGCCGTGACCTTCTTGAGCTTCCCGTCGACCTGCTCGACGAGGACGAGTACGTCTGCCATAACGGCTTCTCTCCTTAAGAGTGGGGGACGAGGGTCTTAGATGATCTTCTGGCCGATGAGGAACTGCGCGACCTTGCTGCCGCCGTCACCCTCGTCGACGACCTTCTCGCCCGCCTGCTTGGCCGGCTTCGGGGTCACGCCCGTCACCGTGGTGCCGGCGTTCGCCCCGCCGACCTCGTCGAGCTCCACGCCGATCTCCGCGAGGGAGAGCACGTTGATCTCCTTCTTCTTCGCGGCCATGATGCCCTTGAAGGAGGGGAAGCGCGGCTCGTTGATCTTCTCGTTGACCGACACGATCGCCGGCAGCGACGCCTCGAGCTCGAAGATGCCCTCGTCGGTCTCCCGCTCGCCCTTGATCGAGTCGCCCTCGACGGTGAGCTTGCGCATGTGCGTGAGCTGGGGCAGACCCAGGTACTCCGCGAGGATGGCCGGCACGGCGCCGACGCGACCGTCGGTGGCCTCGTTACCGGCGATGACCAGCTCGACACCCTCGATGGTGCCCAGCGCGCGGGCGATCACCCACGAGGTCTGGATGGCGTCCGAGCCGTGCATGGCATCGTCCTGCACGTGGACCGCCTTGTCGGCGCCCATGGACAGCGCCTTGCGGATCGCATCGGTGGCGCTCGCGGGGCCGACGGTCAGCACGGTGACCTCGCCGCCGTTGGCCTCCTTGATCTGGAGCGCCTCCTCGACGGCGCGCTCGTTGATCTCGTCCAAGTACGGGTCGATAGACCTGTCGAGGGCGAAATCATCGGCGAGCTTGCGCTCGGAACCCGTGTCGGGGACCTGCTTGATCAGTACGACTACGTTCGTCATTGGTCTTCGTCGACCTCCTGGATCATCGGATACTCGTAGGGCACATTCTCACACTGCCGGGCGGGCACGAGATCCACCCCACCACAGTGAAGCGACTCGAACGTAGCACCGCCTCACGACATTGTTTAACTGCAGAGTAAGTTACCCAGAGGTAACTGTCCATGTGGGCTGGCCCACGGCACTGTGACGACTAGGCTGGGAAGAATGTGTGACCCGCTGCCCCTGACCGGCGAGCGAACCGTCCCCGGGATCCCCGAGGAGAACTACTGGTTCCGCCGGCACGAGATCGCGTACCTCGCGATCGTCGACCGTTATGCCGGGAAATCGGTCTTCGAGGCCGGTAGCGGCGAGGGCTACGGGGCCGCGATGCTCGCCGACGGCGGCGCGCACGTCACCGCCCTGGACTACGACGAGTCGGCGGTCGCGCACGTTCGCGCCGCCTACCCGAAGGTCACCATGCTGCACGGCAACCTCGCCGAGCTGCCGCTGGACGGCGCCTCGGTGGACGCCGTCGTCAACTTCCAGGTGATCGAGCACCTCTGGGACCAGCCCCAGTTCCTCCGCGAGGTCGCGCGGATCCTGCGCCCCGGCGGCGAGCTGGCCATCTCCACGCCCAACCGCGTCACCTTCTCCCCCGGCCGCGACACTCCGCTCAACCCGTTCCACACGCGCGAGCTCAACTCCGCGGAGCTGGTCGAGCTGCTCTCCGAGGCCGGGTTCGAGGTGACCGAGAAGCTCGGCGTCTACCACGGTGATCGCCTGGCCGAGCTGGACCGCCGGCACGGCGGCAGCTTCATCGATGCGCAGATCGAACGATCGCTCGCCGGTGAGCCCTGGCCGGAGGAACTCGCGCGGGACGTGGCCGCCGTCGAGGCCCAGGACTTCGACCTGCGCTCCGACGCGCCCGAGAGCCTCGACCTGTTCTTCTACGCGCGGAAGCCCGGAGCGTGAGCGCACCGTCGGGCAGCCCGACGGTGACCGGCCGCGAGCCCGGCATGATCGCGTTCGTCCTGCACTCGCACCTCCCCTGGCTCGCCCACCACGGCGCGTGGCCCGTCGGCGAGGAGTGGCTGTACCAGTCCTGGGCCGCGTCGTACCTGCGGATGGCCGAGATGCTCGACCGCCTCGCAGACGAGGGCCGCACCGACCAGCTCACCCTCGGCGTGACACCCGTCCTCGCCGCGCAGCTCGACGATCCGTACTGCCTCGAGGCCATGCACCACTACCTCGGAAACTGGCAGCTCCGCGCGCACGAGGCCGCGCTCTCGGGCCGGCCGGCCTCCGCCGCACTCGGCGCCCGCGAGCACCGGAACTCCGCGCACGCCCTCGATCTCTTCGAGACCCGCTGGCGCCACGGCGGGACCCCGGTCCTGCGCCGTCTGGCCGACGCGGGCACCGTCGAACTGCTGGGCGGGCCCCTCGCCCACCCGTTCCAACCCCTGCTGCATCCGCGACTGCGCGAGCTGTCGCTGCGCGAGGGCCTCGCCTACGGGCGGGCCCGGCTCGGCTCCCCCGCCCGCACCGGGATCTGGGCGCCGGAGTGCGCCTACAAGCCCGGCATGGAGACCGGGTACGAGGCCGCGGGCGTCACGCACTTCATGGTCGACGGTCCGACGCTCGGCGGCGACACGGCCCTCGCGCGGCCCGTCGGCGACTCGTCCGTCCTCGCCTTCGGGCGCGACCTGCCGGTCAGCTACCGCGTCTGGTCACCCAAGTCCGGTTACCCGGGGCACGCCGCCTACCGCGACTTCTACGCCCACGACCACGCCACCGGCCTCAAGCCGAGCCGGGTGACGGGCAAGAACGTCGCGGAGGCCGACAAGGCGCCCTACGACCCGGACCGGGCCGACGCCGCGATCGACAAGCACGTCGCCGACTTCGTCGACACCGTCGTGGCCCGCGTGCGGTCCGAGAGCGCGCGGATCGGCCGGGACGCCCTGGTGGTGGCCGCGTTCGACACAGAGCTCTTCGGGCACTGGTGGTACGAGGGCCCGATCTGGCTCGAGCGCGTGCTGCGCGCCCTCCCCGAGGCCGGCGTGCGGGTGGGCACGCTGCGCTCCGCCGCGGAGGCCGGATACGTGGGCGCCCCGCGCGAGATCCCGGCCAGCTCGTGGGGCTCGGGCAAGGACTGGCACGTCTGGGACGGCCCGCAGGTGCAGGAGTTCGTCGAGCTCAACGAGGAGATCACCACGACGGTGCTCCGCGTCCTGGACAAGCGGGCCGGGCGGACGCGCGATGTCGTGAGCGATCAGGTGCTGCAGGAGGCGTTGATGTGCCTGCAGTCCGACTGGCCGTTCATGGTGTCGAAGGACACCGCTGCGGGCTACGCCCGGGACCGCGCCTACAAGCACGCGCACGCGCTGCGGGAGATCGCCGAGGCGGCCGAGCGCGGCGACGAGGCGCGCGCCGTCGCGCTGGCCCGCGCCTGGCGCCTCGCCGACGACCCGTTCCCCGGGCTCGACGCGCGCCGCCTCCCCGCGACTGCGCTGGAGGAGGACTGACATGCGCGTCCTGCTCGTCTCGTGGGAGTACCCGCCGGTCGTCGTCGGCGGGCTCGGCCGGCACGTCCACCATCTCGCACTGCAGCTGCGCGACCAGGGACACGACGTGGTCGTGGTCTCCAGGCAACCCACCGGCACCGACCCGCGCAGCCACCCCACCTCGGACACCGTGGTCGACGGCATCCGAGTGATCATGGCCGCCGAGGACCCGCTGGCCCTCGACTTCGGCACCGACATGATGCCGTGGGTGCTCTCGATGGGGCACTCGATGCTGCGCGCGGGGCTGCGGCTGGCCGGTTACAACCCGACCGCGGGCGAGGACGCCCTGCACGGCACGAGCACCGTCGGGCGCCCCTGGGTCCCCGACGTGGTGCACGCGCACGACTGGCTCGCCGCGCACGCCGCAGTCGGGCTCGCCGAGGCCTTCGACACACCGCTCGTCGCCACGATCCACGCCACCGAGGCCGGCCGGCACAGCGGCTGGGTGTCCGGCCCGGTGAACCGGCAGGTGCACTCGACCGAGTGGTGGCTCGCCAACGAGGCCGACGCGGTGATCACCTGCTCGCGATCGATGTCCGACGAGGTCGGCCGCCTGTTCGGGCCCGGACTCGCGCAGCTGCACACCATCGCGAACGGCATCGACTCCTCGCTGTGGCCGTTGGGCGATCGGTCGTCATCGGGGGCCCGACGGGGCGCGCCCCGCCTGCTCTACGTCGGCAGGCTCGAGTACGAGAAGGGCGTGCAGGACCTCATCGCCGCGCTGGCCCGGGTACGTCGCACGCACCCCGGGACCACGCTGACGGTGGCCGGCGACGGCACGCAGGCGGCCTGGCTGCGCGACGTCGCGCGGGAGCACCGCGTGTTGCGCGCCGTCGAGTTCACGGGCGCCCTCGACCACGAGGAGCTCGTCGCGCAGTTGCACTCGGCCGACGCCCTGGTGATCCCGTCACGCTACGAGCCCTTCGGCATCGTCGCGCTCGAGGGTGCCGCCACCGGCATCCCCGTCATCGCCACCACCGCGGGCGGCCTGGCCGACTTCATCCGCACCGGCGAGACCGGGTTGTCCGTGGAGCCCGCCGACGTGCCCGCGCTGACCGCGGCGATCCGCACGGTCCTGGACGAGCCGGCCACGGCACACCTGCACGCCCGCGCCGCGCGCGCCGAGGTCGAGGAGCTCACCTGGGACGCCGTGGCGCGCGAGACGGCGCAGGTCTACCTCGCCGCGAAGCGCCGGCCGCGTACCCCGCTGGGGCGACGCGTGATCGACGAGCGGCCCCTGCCGGAGCGGGACCCCACGAACCCGGTGTAACCGGCCACGCGGCGATCGAGCGAGCCGCTAACGTGCCGTGAGGCCCGCCGGGTCCAACCCGACCGGATGCCCGGCGACGAGCAGCACCTGCGCGCGGGAGAACTCCCCATCCGCCTCATAAGCACCGTTCACCAGCGAGAACGCGCGCAGCGTGATCGGCGGATCGAGATCGACGATCCAGTACTGCGGAATACCCGCCTCGGCGTACTCTGCGAACTTCATCACCCGGTCCACCCGTCGGGTGCCGTCGGACAGCACCTCGACGGCGAGACGCACGTCCCCACCACGCACACGAGGAGGGTTCGCGGCGACCACGGCCGAATCGACCACGACGACGTCCGGTATCCGCACGGTGAGCGGACTCGTCGCCAGGACCACGTCCACTTCGGCGAGCGGGGACAGTTCGACGGGTAACTCTCTCTCCAAACGCTCCACCAGGCGGTGCACCGCGCGTTGATGGAACGTGTACCCCCTCGGTGACACGGTGCGGACCCCCTCGACGACCTCGATCTTCAGTCGTTCGTCCTCGGGGAGCTCACACCACTCAGCGAAGCTGTACAGGTGGTCGGTCATCACCGGCATCGTCACGATCTCCCCCTCGGCTCACGACGTCGTTGAAGGGTTGCACGGTCCACCGACAAGTTTACGAGCCCGGCGTCGCACTGGCCGGGTCATTCCGCCGGCAGCCCGCGGGCCTCGGCCTTCTTGCGCTCGATGTCGGCGAGGGCGCGCTCGAGCTCGGCGCGCTCGGCGATCGACGCCTCCCACATGTCCTTGCGGTTCTTGACCACCCGGGCGGGCGAGCCGACGGCGATCGAGTAAGGCGGGATCTCGCCCCGGACCACGGCGTGCGCGCCGAGGACGGTGCCGTGCCCGATGAGCGTGTTGCGAGTGACGGTCACCTTGGTGCCGACCCACGTGTCGCCGCCGATCCGGACGGGCCCCTTGACGATGCCCTGGTCCTTGATGGGGACGTTGATGTCGTCCATCTTGTGGTCGAAGTCGCAGATGTAGCACCAGTCCGCGACGAGCGACGCCGGGCCGAACTCGATGTCGAGGTAGCAGTTGACCACGTTGTCGCGGCCGAACACCGACTTGTCGCCGATGCGCAGCGAGCCCTCGTGGCAACGGATCTTGTTCGAGTCCCCGATGTGCACCCAGCGGCCGATCTCCATCCGCCCGAGTCCCGGCGTCGCGTGGATCTCGACGTTCTTGCCGAGGAAGACCATGCCCTTGAGCACGATGTGCGGGTTGGCCAGCCGGAACTTGAGCAGCCGGAAGTACCGCACCAGGTACCAGGGCGTGTAGGCCTTGTTCTTGAGGACCCAGCGCAGCGAGGCGGGCGTCAGGAACCGCGCCTGCTGATCGGCCTGCCGGGCGTGACGCCACCGCGATCGATACGGTGCGTTCCACATGCTCGTCATGCCCGCGAGCCTATCCGGCAGGTGCGCCCCGCCGGTCCGGTACGCCTCTCGCGCTAGTCTGTGGAGCGGTCGGACGTCCGAGGCATAGGTCGAGCAGAGGAGAGACATGCGGTTGGGTAGGCGCGCGCGCACACTGGGCGCGACGGTCGCCGCCGCGGCGGTCCTGGCCTCGTGCACGCCGGACACCACCTGGGTGTACGCGAACGATTCCGCCGCCTGGCCCGGCATGTACGGCGACTCCCGCAACAACTCCTACGCGGACCGGGATGCCGCATCGTCACTGGTCCCCGCGTGGACCCGCGACCTCGTCGGCCCCAACGCCGTGGCGCCGGCGATCTCCAATCGCGGGGTCGTGTCCGTGACCGCCCGCACCGACGCCGGATGCACCACCTTCAGCCTCGAACTGACCGTGGGCCGCAAGACCTACTGCCGTCGCGACGCCGCGGGCGCCGACCTGCAGGCACCCGTCGTGGACCAGTTCGAGTACACCTATCTCGGCGTGCCCGGCTGGCTCTACAGCTTCAACCCCGACAACCAGGTCCGTTGGCGCTACCCCACGGCGGGCACGCCGCTGTGGATCAAGCTCGCGGGCGACAACACGGTCCTCGCCGTCACCCACCTCGGGCAGATGGTGCTCGTCGACTCGCACGACGGGACGGCCGCCGGCGCCGCGATCGGCCTGCTCCCGCAGGTCTCCGCCAACGACAACGGCGGTGGCATCGCGGACTGCGCCACGAACGGGCCCGGCTGCCCCGTCTCCGGGCCGCCCGCGGTCGACACGAGCGCGGAGCGCGCGTACATCGTCGTCGGCGGGACGAACGGCGCACCGTCGAAGGTGATGGCGGTCGATTACGGCCGGACCGGAGGCAGGCACGACCTGCGGTACGCCTGGGAGCGCAAGGACCTGCCCGACGGTGCCGTCGGCTCGCCCGCGCTGTCGGCGGACCGGTCCACGCTGTACGTGAACCTGCTGGGCAAGAAGCTGGCCGCACTCGACGCGAAGACCGGCCGGACGAAGTGGACCCACGACCTCGGGTACCAGAGCACGCTGCCACCGTCGGTGGCGCCCGACGGGACCATCATCACGGCCGCGCCCGGGCTGCAGCGCGCGTCGTTCGTCGCGCTGCAGGACGAGGGCGAGAGCGTCCGCGAGGTGTTCAAGCGCACCGACGTGGCGATGGTCTCGCCGGTGACGCAGATCCGCGGCGGCATCGGCTACGCGGTGGTCCGGTCCTGGGCGGGCGTCCAGTCGCAGCTCATCGAGTTCCGCACGGACACCGGCACGACGCTGCGCACCTTCGACCTGCCGGACTCGGTCAAGTCCTCCTCGGGCGTCTCGATCGGGCCCGACGGTGAGCTGGTCACCGTCGGCAACGACGGCACCGTCTACGCCTTCACCTCGGGCCGCCGCACGGGCGACAGCGTCGTCAAGGAGTAGGCAGCGGTAGTCTGACCCTCATGGTCCGGCAGCCCCTCACCCCCGAACAGATCGCCGCGGGTCGGCGTCTCGGGGCTCGGCTGCGCACGGCACGCGGCACCCGCAGGCCCGACGAGGTGGCACGCGCGGCCGGGATCTCCCCGGAGACGCTGCGCAAGATCGAGACGGGCCGGATGGCGACACCGGCGTTCGGCACCGTCGTCGCGTTGGCGGCGGTGCTCGGCGAGCCCCTGGACGCGCTGGCCTCGGAGTATCTGGACGCCGAGGGGCTGCGCCGCACCGGATAGCGCGTGGTATTTTAATACCATGATGGAGCTCAAGACCCCCGCCGAGATCGCGAAGATGCGCACCACCGGCATCTTCATCGCCGAGTTGCTCGATGAGCTGACCGGCATGGCCGAGGTCGGCATGAACCTCATGGAGCTCGAGTACCGCGCACGCACGATGATCGAGGAGCGCGGCGCCGTGTCCTGCTACTGGGACTACGCCCCCTCCTTCGGCAGCGGACCCTTCCGCAATGTCACGTGCCTGTCCGTGAACGACGCCTGCCTGCACGGACTCCCCCACGAGCACGTCTTCGCCGACGGCGACCTGCTCACGGTCGACATCGCGGTGACCATCGACGGCTGGACCGCCGACGCCGCCCGCAGCGTCAGCGTGGGCACGGCTCGCCCGGAGGACACGAGGCTCATCGAGTGCACGCGCGAGGCGCTCGACGCCGCGATCGAGGAGATGCGGCCTGGCAACAAGCTGGGCACCGTCTCGGCGGCGATCGGCGCGATCGCGAAGAAGTACGGCTACCCGGTGAACACCCAGTTCGGCGGCCACGGGATCGGCCGGACCATGCACGAGGACCCGCACGTGCCCAACACCGGGAAGGCCCGCAAGGGCATGCTGCTCCGGACCGGCACGACACTCGCGCTGGAGCCCTGGTTCTGCGCCACCACCGACGAGATCACCGTCGACCCCGACGGCTGGACCCTGCGCTCCGCCGACGGCTCCCGCGCCGCCCACAGCGAGCACACCGTGGCCGTGACCGAGGACGGTCCGCTGGTCCTCACCGCGCCGGCGTAGCCGGACACTCACGCGGCGCCCGCCCTGGATCCACGGCCCCGGCAACGTGGTTCGCGGGGCGGTAGCGCTCAGCGCTGCGCGCCGATGAGCACCCGGGCGGCCTGGCGCGCACCGTCGACCACGCCGTCCGGTCCGAGGATGGCGGCGGTGGTGAGGGCGCCCTCCGTGAGGAGGCCGATCTGGATCGCGACGCGCTCCGGCAGGCCCGCGTCGGCGACCAGCGCCGTCAGCTCGTCCTGGTAGCAGGACTTGTTGTGCTGCGCCGCCTCGGCGACGGTGGCCGACGTGGCGCCGAGTTCGCCGTAGCTGTTGATGAACGAGCAGCCGCGGAAGTCGTTCTCGGCGAACATCTCATCGAGCCAGTCGAAGACCGCGAGGACCCGCCCCTCCGGCCCGTCCGCCCGGTCGACGTACTTGTGCAGCCCCTCGGTCCAGCGGCGGTCGCGGATGGCGAGCACCTCGGCGACGAGTACATCCTTCGAGGGGAAGAGCTTGTAGATCGCCTTGAGCGAGACGCCGGCGGCGGTACGGATCTCGTCCATGCCGACGGCCTGGATCCCCTTGCCGTAGAAGAGCTTCTCCGCCGCCTCCAGCACGGCGGCGCGCTGTTGATCCGTATCCATTCCGCATGACCCCTTGACGAGAGAACGATCGTTCCCCTACTGTAGCAGCCAGCGGGAGAACGATCGTTCTCCGCCGGAGCCGACAAGGAGCAGATCATGACCAGGACCATCCTCGAGCCCGCCGCCCGGGCCTTCGCCGACGCCACCGCCAACCCGCCCTACCTGTTCGACCTCGGCCCCGTCGAGGGCCGCAGGACCGTCGACGAGGTGCAGTCCGGCGAGGGCGTCGCGCTCCCCGAGGTCGACGAGGAGTGGGTCACGGTGCCCGGCGGGCCCACCGGCGAGGTCCGCACCCGCATCGTCCGACCGAAGGGTGCCACCGGTGTCCTGCCGGTCATCCTCTACGTCCACGGCGCGGGCTGGGTGTTCGGCAACGCCCACACGCACGACCGCCTGGTCCGCGAGTTCGCCGTCGGCACCGGCGCGGCCGTCGTCTTCCCCGAGTACGACCTCTCCCCCGAGGCGCGCTACCCGATCGCGATCGAGCAGAACTACGCCGTCGCGCAGTGGGTCGTGAACTCCGGCGCCGAGAAGAACCTCGACGGCACCCGCATCGCCGTCTCCGGCGACTCCGTCGGCGGCGACATGGCGGCCGTGCTCGCCCTGCAGGCCAAGGCCCGCGGCGACGTGCGGCTGGCCGCCCAGGTCCTGCTGTACCCGGTGGTCGACGCGGACTTCGAGACCGGCTCGTACCACGAGTTCGCCGAGGGCTACTTCCTGCGCCGCGACGCCATGCAGTGGTTCTGGGACCAGTACACGACCGACGAGGCGCAGCGCGCCGAGATCTTCGCCTCGCCGCTGAGCGCCACCGTCGAGCAGCTGCGGGACCTGCCGCCGGCCACCGTCATCACCGCGGAGGCCGACGTCCTGCGCGACGCCGGCGAGGCCTACGCCGCGAAGCTCCGCGAGGCCGGCAACCAGGTGACCGCCGTGCGCGTGGGCGGCGTCATCCACGACTTCATGATGCTCAACGCGCTGCGCGAGACCCACGGCGCGCAGGCCGCCTTCGACCTCGCGATCGCCGCGTTCCGCCGCGCGCTCGCCTGAGCTGAGCCCCGCCTGAGCCGAGCCCCCGCACACACCACGACGGCCCCGGGCATCCGCCCGGGACCGTCGCGCGCGGTCGATCAGTCGTGGATGATCACGCCGCGGATGTTCTTGCCCTCGCGCAGATCCGCGTAGCCCTGGTTCACGTCCTCCAGGGAGTAACGGGTGGTGATCAGCTCGTCGAGCTTGAGCTCCCCCGCGTCGTAGAGACGCAGCAGCCGGACGATGTCGTACTGCGGGTTCATCGATCCGAACAGCGTGCCCATGATCGTCTTCTGGTTCAGCGTGAGATCGGTGCCGGAGACGTGGACGGTGAGCTTCTCGGGGTCGGCGAGGCCCGTGATGACGACCTTGCCGCCCTTGCCGATCGCCGCCGTCGCGTCCTGGACCACCTTCTCGTCGACGGTGCCCACCAGGATCAGCGCGGCGTCGGCGCCCTGGCCCCAGGTCAGCTCGGTCACCTTCGCCTGCGCCTCCTCCGCGGTGGCGAAGGCGTGCGTCGCACCGAACTTCAGCGCCGTGTCGCGCTTGAGGGCGACGGGGTCGACCACCACGACGTACTTGCAACCCGCCGACACCGCGCCCTGCACGGCGTTGATGCCGAGGCCGCCGATCCCGTAGATCACTGCGGTGTCGCCGGGGCGCAGGCCGCCGGCCGAGACCGCGGTCCCCCAGCCCGACGGGACGCCGCAGCCCACCAGCACGGCCGTCTCCAGCGGGAGCCAGTCGTCGATCTTCACCACCGAGTGCTGGCTGACGGTGGCGCGCTCGGCGAAGGTGCCGAGCATGCACATGGCACCGAAATCCTTTCCACCGCCGTGGAACCGGAAGGTCCCGTCGGGCATCGAGCCCTCGAGGATGGTGGCGCCGAGGTCGCACAGGTTCTGGCGGCCCGTCGAGCAGTAGCGACAGGTGCCGCAGTTCGGGATGAAGCTGCAGACCACGTGGTCGCCGGGCTTGACCTTCGTGACGCCGGGGCCGACCTCCTCGATGATTCCGGAGCCCTCGTGGCCGCCCACGATCGGATAGCGCGGCGGGAGGTCACCGTCGGTCAGATGCAGATCCGAGTGGCACAGGCCGGCGGCGGTGTACTTGATGAGCACCTCGCCGGGGCCGGGGCCGTCGAGATCGAGTTCCATGATCTCGAAGGGCTTTCCGGCCTCGAGCAGCACTGCGGCTTTGGTCTTCATGATGGGTTCCTCTCCGCGTCAGAGCGCGATGTTGACGGACTTGGTCTGGGTGTAGAGGTCGATCGCGGAGTCGCCGAGCTCGCGACCCCAGCCGGACTGCTTGAAACCGCCGAAGGGCAGCGCCGTGTCGAAGCCGTTGTACTGGTTGACCCACACCGATCCGGCCTCGACGGCCGCGGCGGTGCGGTGCGCCTTGGAGACGTCCTTGGTCCAGATCCCCGCGGCGAGGCCGTAGATCGAGTCGTTGGCGGCGCGCACCACGTCGTCCTCGTCGTCGAAGGGCAGGGCCGCGACGACCGGGCCGAAGATCTCCTCCTCGACTATGGAGAAGCCGGGCTCGACGTCCACGAAGACGGTGGGCTCGATGAAGTAGCCCTGATCGCCCCAGCGCTTGCCGCCCGTCAGCGCCCGCGCACCGTCGGCCAGTCCCTGCTGGATGTACCCGTTGACGCGGTCGAACTGCTCCTGCGAGACCAGCGGGCCGAGCTCGGTGGTCGGGTCGAGACCGGGACCGATCTTGGCGGCGGCCGCGGCATCGGCGACGGCCTGGGTGAACTCGTCGAAGATGGACCGCTGCACGAACATCCGGGTGCCGGCGACGCAGCACTGGCCGTGGTTGAAGGTCCACGCGGCGACCGAGCCGGCGACGGCGGCCTCGATGTCGGCATCCGCGAACACGATGTTGGGGCTCTTCCCGCCCAGCTCCAGCGAGACCTTCTTGAGGTTGCCGGTGGCGGCGGAGACGATCTTCTTGCCCACCTCGGTGGAGCCGGTGAAGGCCACCTTGTCGACGTCGGGATGGCCCGACAGCGCGGCGCCGGCGTCGCCGAAGCCGGGGACGATGTTCACCACGCCCGGCGGGAAACCCGCCTCCTCGAAGACCTCGCCGAGCATCAGCGCCGTGAGCGGGGTCTGCTCGGCGGGCTTGAGCACCACCGTGTTCCCGGCGGCGAGCGCGGGCGCCAGCTTCCACGTGGCCATGAGGATCGGGAAGTTCCACGGCACGATCTGGCCGCACACGCCGAGCGACTCGCGGCGGGTGTACGCGTGGAACTCGGCGCCGGGGGCGAAGGGCATCGACGGGGTGACCGCGGCGCCGCGGATCTTCGTGACGAGGCCGGCGTTGTAGCGCCAGACATCGGCGGACCAGCCCACGTCGACGCCGGTGGCGATGGCGACCGACTTGCCGTTGTCGAGGGCCTCGAGCTGCCCGAAGATCTCGGCCCGCTCGGAGAGGATGTCGCCGACCCTCCAGATCAGGCGCTCGCGCTCGTTGGGCTTCATCCGCGACCACGGGCCCTCGTAGGCGGCGCGGGCGGCGGCGACGGCCCGGTCGATGTCGGGGGCCTCGCCGTGCGCGACCCGGGTGATCACCTGGCCGGTGGCCGGGTCGTGGGTGTCGAAGGTGCGGCCGGACACCGCGTCGACCCACTGTCCGCCGATCAGCATCCTCCGATCCCGGGAGACGAAGTCGGCGACGGCGGGAAGCAGATCTGGCACAGCGATGGTGGTCATCGGATTCTCCTTGCGAACCGCGGGTGTGATGCACGCCACGTGGCGTCACCTACAGTTCTCGCACGGAGCGAGCGGCCGGCCGTGTTCGGAAACTGGACACTCCGGGTGAACGATCACCGGACAGCGTGCAGCCGCGGACCCCCGTCCACCGGCCCGGACGGTCCGATCAGCCCGAAATCCCGAGCGCCCGGATGCGGGCGTACAGCGTGGTGCGGCTGATCCCCAGCTCCGTCGCGGCGCGGCTCTTGTTGCCGGCGGCGGACGCGAGCGCGGCGAGGATCGCCTGCCGCTCCGCCTGCTCCATCCCCCGCAACCGGGCCGCGCGGGTCGAGCCGCGGTATTCGGCCGGCAGGTCCGCCGCGGTGAGGATGCGCCCAGCCCGCGCGAGGACGACGCCCGCGGCCTCGGTGAGCACCATAGACAACTCCGTGAGGTTGCCCGGCCACTCCTGCGAGAGCAGGGCGTCCGCGGCGTCGGCGCCGAGTTCGAGGCGCGGATCGATCGCGGCCACGAGCCCCTGCCCGAGAGCGGCCATCTCCGTGGTCCGCTCCCGCAGGGGCGGCATCACGATCCGCCGCCGGCAGCACGCGACCAGTGCGGCGACGGCGGGCGAGAGCGTCTCCGCCGGTCCTGTCACGACCACGATCGAGACCGCCGGGCCCGGCCCCGGGTTCGCGACGGCCGCGTGCAGGAGCCGGGCCGATCGCTCGTCGAGCAGGTCCGCGCCGTCGACGACGAGGCCCCGGCACGCCTCCCGGCACGCGCGCAGCACCGCGGGCACGTCCGGCTCGCGACCGGCGAGGATCGTCCCGGCCACATCGAGGACGACGTGCGCGTCCTCGACGACGCAGGTCAGCGCGCGCGTGCTTCGGCCGGTACCGGGCTCCCCGCTGACGGCGACGGTCGGCGCGGTCGCGACCCGCGGGGCGGCCACCGGTGCGCAGGGCCCGTCGGGGCGCGGGCGGAGCCGGAACACCGCGGCGTGCGGCGCACCGTCGGGCCTGGTGACCAGCACGTCCGCGACCACGCCCGAGACGAGGGTGAGCGTGGCCGTGCGCGGCGCGCCGTCGGCGAGCAGGAGGCGCAGGGTGCCGAAGTCGCCGGGGCGAGCAGCGCCGCGGCGGCGGCATTGGTGAGCTGCAGATCGTCGCCGATCGCGACGACGGCGACGTCCCGGCGCCGGGCCTGCCGCTGGTAGGCCGCGATGACCGCCTGGTGCGAGGCGTGCGAGCGGTCGAGCAACCGGTCTGAGATGTCGTCCACCAGGCCGCGGACCAGCGGGATCGACAGCGGGTTGATCCGGTCCGCGACCTCGGCCATGCAGATGACGCCGGCGAGGCGCCGCGTCGCGGGGTGGATGATCGGGCGCCCGAAGCAGCTCAGCGCGCGGAACTGCTCGAGATAGTGCTCCGCGCCGTTGATCGTCACGTCGCCCCGGACCTCGAGCGGCGTGCCCAGCGCGGTGGTACCCATCTCCTCCTCGCCGAATCCCGCGCCCGCGATGGCTCCGAGGCCCTCGAGGCGGCGCTCCAGGGTCAGGTCGGCCGACACTCGGGCCACGAGCCGGGAGCGGTGGTCCACCAGCAGGAGCGCGGTGTTCGACCCGCTGAGCACGGTTGCCGCCCGGGCCAGCACGGGCCGGGCGGCGTCGAGAAGGGTGTCTGCGGCCTCGACGGCGCCGATCTCGGGGTCGGGGTGCGCGTCGGGGCGCAGGCCCGCGCGGTCCGAACGCAGCCACGAGGCCGCGATCACCGGCCGGTGCAGGGAGGTCTCCACCGCCTCAGTGTGACATGAATCACGAGATATGACACTCAGTGTCGGAACACGGGTCGCAGCCGGTGCAGGGCCTCCTCGATCTCCGCGGTCGCGCCGGCGAAACTGAGCCGGATCGTCCGCCGACCGCGCACGGTGTCGAAGTCCAGCCCCGGCGTGATCGCGACGCCGGTCTCGTCGAGCACCCGCGCGCACCAGGCCAGCGAGTCGTCGGTGAGGTGGCCGATGTCGGCGTAGGCGTAGAACGCGCCGTCCGGGGGCGCGACCTCGGTGACGCCCAGCTCCCGCAGCCCGGCCAGCACGACCTCGCGGTTGCGCGCGTACCCGGCGACGTGCCCGTCGAGCTCCGCACGCGCCTCGTCGGAGAACGCCGCGACGGCGGCGTACTGGCTGATCGCGGGCGGGCAGATGGTCATGTTCGCGGTGAGCCGCTCGACGGGCCGCCGCAGGTACTCGGGCAGCAACATCCAGCCGAGCCGCCAGCCCGTCATCGCGAAGTACTTCGACACCGAGCCCATCACCACCTGCTCGCGCGAGGATTCCCACGCGCACGACGTGGGCCGGCCGTAACTCACGCCGTGGTAGATCTCGTCGGAGATGAGCAGCGTGCCGTGCGCCTCGCACCAGCGCGCCAGGGCCGCCAGCTCCGACGGTGCCAGGATCGTCCCGGTCGGGTTCGCCGGGCTCGCGACGATGAGGCCCTTGGGCGGCGCATCGAGCGCTTCCAGCATCGCGACGGTGGGCTGGTAGCGGGTGTCCGCGCCGCAGTCCAGCTCGACGACCTCGCAGTCCAGCGCCTTCAGCGTGTTCCGGTAGGCGGGATAGCCGGGCCTCGCCATGACGACGGTGTCGCCCGCGTCGAAGGCGGCGAGGAAGATCAGCGTGAACGCGCCCGACGATCCGGTGGTCACGGCCACCGCCGCCGGCGGGACGTCGAGGCCGTAGGCGCGGCCGTAGTGCGCGGCGATGGCCTCGCGCAGCGGCGCGATGCCCAGCGACTCGGTGTAGCCGAGCGGCCCCGCGTCCAGCGCCGCGTGCGCGGCGGCGAGCACCGCCTTCGGCGCCCCGGCACTGGGCTGGCCCGCGGCCAGCGAGATCACGTCGCCGTGCGTCTCCCGGCGCCGCGCCGCCGCGGCCAGCACGTCCATGACGTGGAACATCTCGACATCGGATCGGCGCGATTCCTGCATGCGTTCCATGGTGTCACCCACCGCTCAGCCGAAACCGGGAACCGTCCGAAGCCGCGGATCGTCGAGCGGAATGGTGGAGGCGTGCGCGTTGGGCGTTCGAGCAGGTGCTCAGACGACCACGAGTGACGACAAGCGCCGCAGCTACTGGAGGACGGTAGCCCGCCGTCAGGCAGCGCATCTCGCCGAGGACACGAGTCGGGACCTTGGGATCCCCGTCGACCCCGCGGCACAGAAGATCCTCAACGAGGAGGCCCGGGAGATCGCCGAATCGGCCTGATCAGCGCGTCGGGCGGGTCAGGTAGGCGATCACCTGGCGCCCGATCCTGGTGATCACCACCGTCATCGGCTGCGATCCCTCCAGCTTCAGCTTCTTCCGCAGCACGTCCGGGTCCACGCCTGCTCCGCGGGTGAGGATCTCCACCGACCCCACGTCACGACGGCGCAGCTCCGCCCGCAGTGACTTCTCCGAGAACTTCGCGACATCGAGGATCTCGAAGCCGCGCTCCCCCGCCGGCACGGCGTCGCCCGTCAGATAGGCGATGTGCGGGTCCAGCTGCCAGAGCCCGTGCCGCGCGGCGTAGTGCCGGACCAACCCGGCGCGGATGACGGCACCGTCGGGCTCGACCAGGTACTTCCCCGCGGGTTCGGCGTCCACGTCGTGCGCGTCGGAGGAGAACACCTCGTAGCCGCCCCCGCCGGCGCGGAGCACCGTCGCCCTGGTCAGCCCGGGGACGGCGACGGGGCCGGACCAGAGGCAGGCTTCGCGGACACCGCCGTCGAGCGAGACGATCTCGACCTCGCCCTGGAACGGATCCGTGGCCGCCGAACGCAGGCCGTGGTAGTCGATGCCCGGCGCGGTCTTCACCGCCAGGGACCGCCCGGCGTAGGCCTCGCGCAGGGCCGACAGCGCGGGCGAGCACTGTTCCGGGTCGACGATGCGCCGCCCGCCGGACCGGCGCGCCGGGTCGGCGATGACGACATCGGCCGTCGAGGTCGGGGTCAGCGCGTCGGCGACGTAGACCAGCGCGCGCGGCACGTTGTGCGCGGCCATCCGCGCTCGCAGCGGGTCCAGATCACTGCCGACCACCCGCGGGCAGACCTGTACCAGGGCACGCAGTTCCGCGCCGATCGAGCAGGTCACGTCGTGCACCGACAGCCACGCCAGGCGGCGGGCGCGGTGCTCCGCGACCGCCGACGGGGTGGCCTGCTGCACCGCCTCGTCGGTGAGCAGCCAGCCGTCGACATCGCCGAGCTTCGCCGCCGCGCGGCGGCGGGCCCGCACCTGCTCGATGACCGCCGGGGCGTGCGCCCCCGCGAGGCCGCGCACCGTCGCCACGTCCGACAGCAGGGAGCCCTCCGTCAGGGCCAGACGGTCCGCCGCGGCCACCGCCACGGCACCGTCGGCCGTGCGGAGATAGGCGAGATCGACCCCGTCCAAACCCTGCGCGCCCGGACTACTCGGGCTTGGTGCCCGTGATGGCCAAGTTGTAGAAGAACTTGCGCGGCACCACGCGGCGCAGCACGTTCTCGTCGAGCGCGGACAGCTTCTTCCAGCCGCCGAACGCGAACCCGGCCCAACCGAAGCCGAGCTTCTCCGGCGGAACCGCGGCCTCGAAGGTGCGCACCGGCCACCCGAGGAAGGCGGCGGTGAACTCGTCGGTGGTGGCCTTGACCTCGACGGCACCGGCGCGGGCCGCCATGGCCTCCATCTCGTCCGGGTCGAAGGTGTGGATGTCGACCACGGCCTCGAGCGCCGCGGCCCGCGAGGACTCGTCGAGCTCGGCCTGCGGGCGGCGCCAGTCCGCGAGGAAGGGCAGCTTCGTCGCGTTGGTGGTGATGCCCCAGGTGATGCGGCCGAGCCACCGGGCGTAGAAGTCACCGATCGTGGTGGGCTCGCCCGCGAACACGAAACGGCCGCCCGGCTTGAGCACGCGCAGCACCTCGCGCAGCGACTGCTCCACATCGGGGATGTGGTGCAGCACCGCGTGACCCACCACGAGGTCGAAGGTGTCGTCCTCGTACGGGATGGTCTCGGCGTCCGCGACCCGGCCGTCGACGGTGTGCCCGAGGGCCTCGCCGTTGCGGAGCGCCACCTTCACCATGCCGGGCGAGAGGTCCGTGACCGAGCCCGTCTCGGCGATGCCCGCCGAGAGGAGGTTGAGCAGGAAGAAGCCGGTGCCGCAGCCCAGCTCCAGGGCCCGGCCGTAGGGCTTCTCGTTGTCCCCGCCGGTGGCGCCCTCGAAACGGTCCCGGGCGTAGTCGATGCACCGCTCGTCGAAGCTGATGTGCCACTTCTCGTCGTACGTCTCGGCTTCCCAGTCGTGGTAGAGCACCTGGGCGAGCTTCGTATCGGAGAACGCGGCCGCAACCTCGTCCGCGGTGGCGTGCGGGTTGGGGGCCGGCTGCTGGTCGGTCATGGAGGCCTTTCGAGAAGATTGTTCCCGCCAGGTTACCGCCCGGTCAGTTCACCGCCAACACGCGTGATGAGAACGTGTTCCACCGCCGCCGCGGGCGCGGAGCTACTTGCCGACGAACTTCGCCTTGCCCGGACCGTTCTCGACGAACGAGGTCATGCCGATGGTCCGGTCCTCGGTGGCGAACAGGCCCGCGAACAGGTGCCGCTCGATGGCCAGGCCGGTGTTCAGATCGGTGTCCAGCCCCTGGTCGATGGCCTGCTTCGCGGCCCGCAGCGCCTGCGTGGCGGCGCCCGAGAACTGCTTCGCCCAGGTCAGCGCGGCGTTGTAGACCTCGTCCGGCGCGACGACCTCGTCGACGAGACCGATCTGCAGGGCCTCGTCGGCTCCGACGAACCGGCCGGTGAAGACCATGTCCTTGGCCTTCGCCGGACCCACCAGGCGGGCGAGGCGCTGCGTGCCGCCGCCACCGGGGATCACGCCGAGCAGGAGCTCCGGTACGCCCACCTTGGCGTTGTCGCCGACGATGCGCCGGTCGGCGCCCAGCGCCACCTCGAGGCCGCCGCCGAGCGCGTAGCCGGTGATGGCCGCGACGGTCGGCTTGGTGATCGATGCGATCGCCGACAGGCCGCTCTGCAGGAGCGCGATGGCCTCGCTCATGTCCGTGTAGCCCATCGCCTGCATCTCCTTGATGTCCGCGCCGGCGGCGAACACCTTCGGGCCGCCGTAGACGACGACGGCCTTGATGTCGTCACGGCGGTTCACCTCGGCGGCGAGCGCCAGGAGCTCGGTCTGGACCTGCGAGTTGATCGCGTTCATCGGCGGCCGGTTCAGGCGGATGGTGCCGATGCCGGGGTGCTCGTCGGAGGTCTCCAGGGTCACGAATTCAGTCATGACCCAAGAGGTTACCGGGTGCCCGAATATTTAGTTGGACGTCCACGTAAATCCTGGGCGGGTGCCGGCCGTCAGTAGATCGTGGCGCCGGCCGCGTACTGCTCGTACCCCGGAAACCGACGGTCCTCGCGCCGCATACCGTCGACGATCGCGACGGGCGTCAGATCCGCGGCCTCCGCGGCCCAGCCCAACACGTCCTCGACGGTCTCGAAGGGCAGCAGCTGGTGCAGCTGCGAGTACGTGGGCGCCATCAGCTTGTTGCGGCCGGCGAGCCACGCGTCGATCACCGCCTGCGGACCGAGCCACCCCGCCGACACCGCCTCGGTGGTCACGCACCGCGCGTCCTGCCCGGCGGGCAGCGCCGCGAGGTAGAACATCGTGTCGTAGCGCCGCGGGCGACCGGGCGGGGTGACCCACCGCGACAGCGGCACCAGCGCGTCCGGATCGACGCGGACACCGCACTCCTCGTGCGTCTCCCGCGCCGCGGTCACCCTCAGGTCCCCGTCGTCCGAGGGCTCGATGCCGCCGCCCGGGAACACCGTCACGTCGGGCGCGAACTCCATCCCGCTCGCGCGGGTCTGCACGAAGACCTCCAGGCCCGACGGTGCCGTCCGCAGCAGCAGGACCGTTGCCGCGGGCCGGATCGGGACGTCCGCGAGAGAGCGGGGGTGATGGGCACCTTCACCGCGGCTACCCGCCGACGGTCCCGCGCCGCCCTGGTGTCCCTGCGGAGGCAGAGCGCCCTGCCCGCTCATGCCTGCAACCTCCGCCGGCCGGGACGCGACGCTCGGCGCGCGAAGTAGCGGCCGTCCACCTCGTCGAGCAGGATCCGCTGGCTGAAGGTCTCCGACAGGACCTCGGCCGTGAGCACGTCGCCGATGAGTCCCTGCGCGACGACGCCGCCCTCCTTGAGCAGCAGCGCGTGCGTGAACCCCGGCGGGATCTCCTCGACGTGGTGCGTCACGAGCACCGTGGCGGGCGCATCGGGATCCCGTGCGAGCGTGTCGAGCCGGGCGACCAGTTCCTCGCGGCCACCGAGGTCCAGGCCGGCGGCCGGCTCGTCGAGCAGCATGAGCTCCGGATCGGTCATGAGGGCCCGGGAGATCAGCACGCGCTTGCGCTCGCCCTCGGAGAGCGTGCCGAAGCGGCGGTTCGCGAGGTGCTCGGCACCCATCGACTCGAGCACGTCGACCGCGCGGCTGATGTCCACGGCGTCGTACCGCTCGCGCCACCGGCCGAGCACCGCGTAGCCGGCCGAGACCACCACGTCGGTCACCAGCTCGTCGTCGGGCACGCGTGCCGCGAGCGCCGCCGTGCTGACGCCGATCCGGGCCGTGAGGTCCTGCACCACGGTCTTTCCCAGCACCTCCCCGAGGATGTGGGCCGTGCCCTCGGTCGGGAAGACCTGAGCGGACGCGAGGCGCATCAGAGAGGTCTTGCCGGCGCCGTTGGGGCCGATCACGACCCAGCGCTCGTCGAGCTCCACGCGCCAATCGATCGGGCCGACGAGAGTGCGCCCGTCGCGCCGCAGGCTCACGCCGCGGAAGTCGACGAGCAGGTCCTGGTCGGGTTCGTCGGCCTCGGTGGGCGTGACGGCGGGGGCGGGGGGAACAGCGGCGGGATCGGACACATCACCATCCTGCCGCACGGGGTCGGTCGCGGTTGGCAGGATGGTCCCCGTGTCCACAGACCACCGCTCCCCGTCCCCCGGTGCCGCGACCCCACTCGGCGCCCTCCCGCTGCCCGGCGGCGTGAACTTCGCCGTCCACGCGCCCCGCGCCACCGACGTGTGGGTGTGCATCGTCGACGTCGACGAAACGGGGACCCGGCACGAGCAACGCCTACGGCTGCCCGCCCAGACCGCCGGCGTGCACCACGGCTTCGTCGCGGGGATCGAGGAGGGCACGCGGTACTGCCTGCGCGCCGCGGGCCCCTGGGAGCCGGAGAGCGGACTGCGGTTCAACGAGAACAAGGCCCTCCTCGACCCGTACGCCCGCAGGATCGACGGGGCGCTCGGCGATGGAGCCGCCCTGCTGCCCTACGGGGAGGACGGCGGACCGTCGGACATCGATTCGCTCGCCGAGATCCCGCTCTCCGTCGTCACCGGGGCGCCCCCGGCGCCCGCACCCGGCCCGGGCGTGGCGTGGGACCGGACCGTGATCTGCGAGGTGCACGTGGGCTCGTACACCGCGCGGCACCCCGGCGTGCCCGAGGAACTGCGCGGCACGTACCTCGGCCTGGCCCAACCCGCGGTGCTCGACCATCTGCGCCGGATCGGCGTCACGGCGGTGGAGCTGCTGCCGGTGCAGGCGTGCCTCACGGAGCCGGGCGTGCGCTCGCGGGGCATGCGCAACCACTGGGGCTACTCGACGGGGGCCTACTTCGCCCCGGATCCCCGGTACGCGGCGAGCCCGGGCCAGGAGGTCGAGGAGTTCACTGCGATGGTGTCCGCGCTGCACGCGGCCGGCCTCGAGGTGCTCATGGACGTGGTCTACAACCACACCGCGGAGGAGTCCGTCGCCGGACCGTCGCTGGCCTGGCGCGGCCTCGACGCCCCGGGTTACTACCTCCTGGAGAACGGCGACGACCTGGACTACACCGGGTGCGGGAACACCGTCGACTGCGCCTCCCCCGCGGCGCTGCGGATGGTGCTCGACAGTCTGCGCCTGTTCGCGGGCGAGTACGGCGTCGACGGATTCCGCTTCGACCTGGCGAGCGTGCTCGGCCGCGGACGCACCGCCACCGGACCGCAGGGCCCCGTGATCCCGTTCGACCGCCGCGCACCCCTGCTGTCGGCCATCGCCGCGGACCCGCTGCTGGCCTCCCGCAAGCTCATCGCCGAGCCCTGGGACGCCACCGGCGAGGGGTATCAGGTCGGCGGGTTCCCGCCGGTGTGGGCGGAGTGGAACGATCGCTACCGCGACACCGTGCGGTCCTTCTTCGCGGGCGGCAGCACGGTGGGCGACCTCGCCTCCCGCGTGTCCGGCAGCCAGGACCTGTTCGGGGCGCAGGGCCGCACGCCCTTCTCGTCGATCAACTTCGTCACGGCCCACGACGGCTTCACCGCCCGCGACCTGGTGAGCTACGAGCGCAAGCACAACGAGGCCAACGGCGAGAAGAACCGCGACGGCACGGACAACAACCACTCCGTCAACCACGGATTCGAGGGCGGCACCACCGATCCCGCGATCCTCGCCGCCCGCGCGGCCCACGTGCGGGCCCTGCTGGCCACGCTGCTGCTGTCGACCGGCACGCCGATGCTCCTCGGCGGCGACGAGCTGGGGCACACGCAGTACGGCAACAACAACGCCTACTGCGTGCCGCTCGACACCCCGGCGGCCGATGCCTTCGCCGTGGACTGGGACGCGGCCGACGCCGACCTCACCGCGTTCGTCGCGCGCGTCGCGATGGTGCGCCGGGCGGCCCCGGTGCTGCGGCAGCACGAGTTCTTCGACGGCCGCGCGACGCAGGACGGAGAGTCCGACCTCGTCTGGTTCGCCGCCGACGGTGCCGAGATGCCCGGCGACGCCTGGCAGTCGCCCGAGGTGCGAACGCTGCAGGCCTGGGTGGACGGCTCCGACGTGCGCGCCCCCGGCCACGACCGCGCCGTCCCCGAGAAGGACGCGCTCATCATCTGGCACTCCGGCGGCGACGCCGTGATCGTGCTCGGCGGGCCGGAGTCGTGCACCCATGACTGGGAGCTCATCGTCGACACCTCACGGCCGCGCGGCGAGCCCGCGGACCGCCCGGACGGGGCTCCGGCGGTGTTCGGCTCCCGCGCGGAGGTCACCGTCTCGGGGCCGACGGTGCTGGCCTTCCAGCAGGTCTGACGGGCTCAGCCGTCGATCGGCACGCGGCGGACCTCGCCGTCGACGGCGTCGGCGGCCTCGATCTCGTCCCGGGTGACACCGAGCACGAACAGCACCGCGTCGAGGTAGGGATGAGAGAGGGCCGCGTCGGCGACCTCGCGCAGGGCCGGCTTGGCGTTGAACGCGACACCCAGGCCGGCCGCGGAGAGCATGTCGATGTCATTGGCGCCGTCGCCGACCGCCACCGTCTCCTCCACCGGCACCCCGAAGGCGGCGGCGAACTCGCGCAGCGCCCGGGCCTTGCCGGGTCGGTCGACGACCTCGCCGACGACGCGACCGGTCAGCACACCGTCGACCACCTCAAGGGTGTTGGCGCGCACGAAGTCCAGCTCGAGGTCCTGCGCCAGCGGCTCGATGACGGCGGTGAAGCCACCGGAGACCACGCCGCAGCGGTACCCCAGGCGCTTGAGCGTGCGGATCGTGGTGCGGGCGCCGGGCGTGAGCTGCAGGCCCGCGGCGACCTCGTCGATGACCGACGCGGGCAGCCCCGCGAGGTTGCGCACCCGGGCGTGCAGCGACTGCTCGAAGTCGAGCTCGCCGCGCATGGCGGCCTCGGTGACGGCCGCGACCTCGGCCTCCTTGCCGGCGCGGGCGGCCAGCATCTCGATGACCTCGCCCTGCACCAGGGTGGAGTCGACATCGAAGCAGATCAGCCGCTTGGACCTGCGGGCGATGCCCGCGCGCGAGGTGGCGATGTCGACGCCCTGCTCCCTCGCGACGGCGGCCAGGGACGCGCGGAAGGCGGTCTCGTCGGCACCGTCGGGAACGGTCACCAGTAGCTCGAGGGCGGTGACGGGGTAGTCGGCGACGCCCGCGATCGACTCGATGTTGACCTCGCCGGCGGCGAGCGCGGTCGCCACGGCGGAGAGCGCCCGCGCGCTGACCGGCGCGCCCATCAGGACGACGGCGTGCGTCGGCACGGGCGGACGCGGCGGCTGCTCGCCGGTGATCTCGACGGCCACGTCCATCCCGACGGTGGCCATCGCCTGCTCGACGAGCTCCTGCACGTGCTCGGGGTCGCCGTGGACCGCGGCGAGCACGCCGAGCGTGAGCCGCCCCCGGATGACGGTCTGCTCGACATCGAGGACGCTGACCTCGCCGCGCGCCAGGACACCGAACAGGACCGAGCTGACGCCGGGCTTGTCGCCGCCGGTCACGGTGATGAGGATCGTGGGGTCCGAAATCGCATCGTGCACGCTGAAATCGTAGTGGCACCAGGTACAACGACGAACGGCGCCTCCCGCGGAGGGAGACGCCGTTCGTGGAGGAGCAGAGGACTAGTGGCCCTTGCCGGGACCCGAGTGGGCCTCGGCGCGCATCCGCTCGACCATGTGCGGGTAGTGCAGCTCGAACGCCGGTCGCTCCGAACGGATCCGGGGCAGCTCGGTGAAGTTGTGCCGCGGCGGCGGGCAGCTGGTGGCCCACTCGAGGCTGTTGCCGAAGCCCCACGGATCGTCGACCGTGACGACCTCGCCGTAGCGGTAGCTGGTGAAGACGTTCCACACGAAGGGCAGCGTCGAGGCGCCCAGGATGAACGCGCCGACCGTCGAGATCTGGTTCAGCGTGGTGAAACCGTCCGTGTCGAGGTAGTCCGCGTAACGACGCGGCATGCCCTCGGCACCCAGCCAGTGCTGCACCAGGAAGGTCATGTGGAAGCCGATGAAGGTGAGCCAGAAGTGCCAACGGGCGAGGCGCTCGTTCAGTAGGCGCCCGGTGGCCTTGGGGAACCAGAAGTAGATGCCCGCGAACGCCGCGAAGACGATGGTGCCGAACAGCGTGTAGTGGAAGTGCGCGACCACGAAGTAGGTGTCGGAGACGTGGAAGTCGAGCGGCGGCGAGGCGAGGAGAACGCCGGTGAGGCCACCGAACAGGAAGGTCACGATGAAGCCGATCGAGAACAGCATCGGCGACTCGAAGGTTATGTGACCTCTCCACAAGGTGAGGACCCAGTTGAAGAACTTCACGCCCGTGGGCACCGCGATCAGGAAGGTCATGAAGCTGAAGAAGGGCAGCAGCACCGCGCCGGTGGCGTACATGTGGTGCGCCCACACCGCGACGGACAGCGCCGCGATGGCCAGCGTGGCCAGGACGAGGCCGCTGTAGCCGAAGATCGGCTTGCGGCTGAACACCGGGAAGATCTCCGAGACGATGCCGAAGAAGGGCAGCGCGATGATGTACACCTCGGGGTGCCCGAAGAACCAGAACAGGTGCTGCCAGAGGATGACGCCACCGTTGGCCGGGTCGTAGATGTGCGCACCGAACTGGCGGTCGACCTCGAGGCCCATGAGCGCTGCGGTCAGCAGCGGGAAGACCAGCAGGATCAGCAGCGAGGTCACCAGGATGTTCCAGGTGAAGATCGGCATGCGGAACATCGTCATGCCGGGGGCGCGCATGCAGATCACCGTGGTGACCATGTTGACGGCGCCGAGAATGGTGCCGAGACCACCCACGCCGAGGCCCATGATCCACAGGTCGGCGCCGGCGCCGGGCGAGTGCAGCGCGTCCGTCAGCGGGGTGTACGCGGTCCAGCCGAAGTCAGCGGCGCCGCCGGGGGTGATGAAGCCGGCGATCACCATCATCGCGCCGAACACGAACAGCCAGTAGCCGAACGCGTTGAGGCGCGGGAACGCGACATCGGGCGCGCCGATCTGCAGCGGCAGCACGAAGTTGGCGAAGCCGATGACGATCGGGGTCGCGTACAGCAGCAGCATCACGGTGCCGTGCATGGTGAACAGCTGGTTGAACTGCTCGGTGGACAGGAACTGCAGGCCCGGGTTCGCGAGCTCGGCTCGCATCAGCAGCGCCATCAGGCCGCCGATGAGGAAGAACGCGAAACACGTGACGATGTACATGATGCCCAGCGTCTTGTGATCGGTCGTCGTCACCAGCTTGTAGATGAACGAACCCTTGGGCCCGGTCCGCTGCGGGTACGGACGCGCGGCGGTCACCTCGACTACCGGACGATGCGCTTGCGCGGTCACAAATCCTCCTGCCCTGTGGCCCACCGGATCCGCGGCTGTCGGAACCGGCACTGGCCTCTTCATTCAGGTCTATCGGGCGGTGTTCGCTCACGGCGGACGCCTCCCTCGTGAGGTAAGAGTAGCCCCTCTCCCCCACCCGTGTCCTGGGGGTCCTACTCTGCGTCGTACTCGCGTCGCCGAACCGGCCGCAGGAGCCGCGACTGCTACCGTTGCGCTCGGCCGGAACGACAGTGAGGACGGTTGCCGTGAACAGGGTCGGTACAACCAGAGCGGGTGCCGCGATGGCGCTCGCCGTCGTCGCCGGCACCGTTCTGTCCGCGTGCGGCGGGCAGGAGCCGATCCAGCAGCCCTTCGCCTCGATCGCCACCACCACGACGCGCCTGGCCTCCGCCAACATCATCGGCCTCGATCGCAAGCCCGACCAGGCGTGCGCGGCACCCGTCGCGGGCACCGCGGCGCCCGCGAGCATCGCCGTCGCCGACCCCGACCTCCTCGACGGGCTGTGCGCGCTCGGCCTCCAGGGCCGGGTCACGGCGGTCGGGGGCGCGGCACCGTCGTACCTGGGGCCGGTCCTCGGCCGGGTGCCCCGTCTGGCCGACGGTGTCCGGGCCGACCTGGCTGTCGGCACCGACCGGTCCGCGGACGCGAACCGGCGTGCGGGCCGGACGGTGATCGTGCCGGCACCGTCGGCGGACTGGCGCCGCAGCTTCCTGGCCCTGGCCGACGCCGTGCGCATGCCGGCCGAGGCGCGGGCGATCATCGACCGTTACCAGCGCGATGCGGCCGACGCGTCGACGAAGATCGACGCCGTGCACAACACGGTCTCCCTGGTGCGCTTCACGGCGGACGGCAGGTCCCTGGCCGAGGGCACCGCGCCGCTGGCCGCACAGGTCCTCGCCGACCTGAAGGTTGTCCGCCCGGAGCCGCAGCGCAAACCGGAGCCGGTCGAGATGTCCGCGGGCGACTACTCCGCAGCGGAGGGCGACCTGGTGTACGTCGGCTACGAGGGCGACAAGGGTCGCGATCACGGCATGGCGGTGATGACCTCGGACGCGTGGAAGAAGCTGCGCGTGGTGACCGCGAAGCGGCAGCTCCTGGTCGAGGACTCCTCGTGGTTCTCCGCGGGCGGCCCCGTCGCCGCCGGGATCGTGCTGCACGACGTGAGCAACACGATCAAGGCCTCGTCCTAGCTCCTCGCACCCCCTTCAGCACACCCCTCTCCCCGTGACGCGCCTCACATCCGCCGGGTAAAACCGCTGGCCCGAAGCTCGGTGTACAAGTGTTCACGGATTCCTGCCCGAAGACCCTTCATTCATGCTTGTCGGAAGTGATAGCCTGAAGGCGATTCAATCTCATGCGCGGCCCCTACCAGCAGAGATGCCTGTGGGATTTCCCACAGGATGCTGAGAACGATCCACGGTACGAGTCGCAACGAGGATGCCAGGAAAGGATCCATCATGGCCCTGCTGAACATGCCCCGGGTGACGCACATGGCGCGGATGCGCGGTCGCTCGTTCCCCGGTCAGGCCGAGTACGAGCAGACCCTCAACGATCTGTCGGTCGCCTCGGTGAATCGGAACTTCGATCCCTACATCGACATCGACTGGGACTCCCCCGAGCTCGCGATCGTCCCGGACGATCCGCGCTGGGTGTGCAACCCGCGGTTCGATCCGATCGGCCGCCACCCGTGGTACCAGGCGCAGCCGCTGGCCAAGCAGATCGAGATCGGGATGTGGCGGCAGGCCAACGTCGCCAAGGTCGGCCTGCAGTTCGAGTCGATCCTGATCCGCGGCATCATGCAGTACACGGCCGTCCAGCCGAACAACTCCCCGGAGTTCCGCTACGCCACGCACGAGGCGAAGGAGGAGTGCCAGCACACGCTGATGTTCCAGGAGTTCGTCAACCGCGTGGGCATGGACGTTCCGGGCGGTGCCTGGTGGTTCCGCCGGCTCTCGCCCATCATCCCGCTGGCGGCCACCACCTTCCCGAACATCTTCTACATGGGCGTGCTCGCCGGCGAGGAGCCGATCGACCACCTGCAGAAGCAGTTCCTGCGCTCCGCGGACACCCAGCACCCCGCGATGACCTCGGTCATGCAGATCCACGTGGCCGAGGAGGCCCGTCACATCTCCTTCGCGCACCAGCTGCTCGAGCACAAGATCCCCACCCGTGGCCCGATCCCCCGCTTCCTGCTCTCGCTCGCCATGCCGCTCGTCATGCGCATCCTCCTCGGCGCGATCATGGTCCCGCCGAAGCAGTTCTGGGACACCTTCGACATCCCGCGGTCGGTGAAGAAGGACATCTTCTGGCGGTCGCCCGAATCCAAGGCCATGCGCCAGGAGATCTTCGGCGATGTCCGGCTGCTGGCGGAGCGCACCGACCTGATGAACCCGGTCTCCCGCGTCCTGTGGCGCGTGCTCGGCATCCACGGCCGGACCTCGCGGTTCCGCAGCGAGCCGTCCTACACCGCGCAGTAGTCTCCCCACCACCCCGATATCCGGCTCGGCGGTCACCCGCCGAGCCGGACCCGTATCCCGGCCCGGATGCGGGACCCCCGCTCCGAGGAGATACCCAGTGCCTCACGTCATCACCCAGTCCTGCTGCAGCGACGCCTCGTGCACCTTCGCATGCCCCGTCAACTGCATCCACCCGACTCCCGACGAGCCGGGCTTCGCGACCGCCGAGATGCTGTACGTCGACCCCACGACCTGCGTCGACTGCGGCGCCTGCGTGACGGCGTGCCCCGTCGACGCCATCGGCCCGGCGCACCGGCTGCCGGAGGAGCACAAGGTCTACATCGAGCTGAACCGGTCGCTCGCGGCCGCCGACCCGGCAAACTCCCGCCTCGGCGGCCCGAACCCGCAGGACCGCAGCCGGCCGCCCATGGCGCACACCGTGCCGCCGAAGGTGCTGCCGATCCCGGCGGGCACGGTGATCAGCGTGGGCGTGATCGGGAGCGGCCCCGCGGCGATGTACGCCGCGGACGAGCTGCTCCGCTACCCGGGCGTCACCGTCGACGTCTACGAGAAGCTGTCCACGCCCTACGGCCTGGCCCGGTTCGGCGTCGCGCCGGACCACACCCGCACCCGCAAGGTCTCCGGCCTGTTCGACAAGGTCGCGGCCGACCCGAACTTCCAGATCCACCTCAATACCGAGGTCGGCACCGATGTCTCCCTCGAGGAGCTGCGGCGACGGCACGACGCGATCGTCGTCGCCGTGGGCGCCAGCACCGACAAGAAGCTGGGCATCGCGGGCGAGGACCTGCCGAACGTGCGCAGCGCGACCGACTTCGTGGCCTGGTACAACGGCCACCCCGAGCACCAGGGCGACCCGGTCGACCTGACGCACGACCGGATCGTCGTCATCGGCAACGGCAATGTGGCGCTGGACGCGGCCCGGATCCTCACGGCCGACCCCGAGGAGCTCGAGGGCACCACCATCTCCCCCGCCGCCCTTGCGGCGCTGCGCACGTCGAAGGTCGAGGAGGTCGTGATCGTCGCCCGCCGCGGGCCCGAGCACGCCGCCTTCACCCTGCCCGAGGCACTGGGGCTCGCCGACGAGCGGACCGTCATCGTCCACCCGGACCCCGATGTGGCCGAGACCCTCGTCGCGGGCAGCGACTCGGAACTCGTGGCGCACAAGCTGGAGCTGCTCGAGTCGCTGCCGACCCAGTCCGACGCCCCGCGCCGCATCCGCCTGCGCTTCCTCACCACACCCGAGTCCATCGAGGCGACCGACGACGGGCTGGTGCTGCACGCCGAGCACACCGTCACCGGCGCGGCGATCGACCTGCCCGTCGGCATGGTGTTCACCTCGGTCGGCTACCGGGGCGTGCCCGTGCCGGGCCTGCCCTTCGACGACCGTCGCGCGGTGCTGCCGAACGAGGCCGGTCGCGTTCTGGGCGACGACGGTGCGCCGCTCCCCGGCGTGTACGTCACGGGCTGGATCAAGCGCGGCCCCAACGGCTTCATCGGCACCAACAAGACCGACTCGCAGGAGACGGTGGAGAAGTTCGCCGAGGACGTGGTGTCGGGCGTCGTGACCGGCCGGCCGGCCGGGAAGCGCAAGCGCCCACTGGGCCGGTTCCTGGGCGCGTAACCTCGCGGTCGTGGCGTCCTCGGGGAACGGCGAGCCGATCGAAGTGACCGTCGGCGACCGGGTGGTGCGCGTGTCCAGCCCGGATCGCGTCTACTTCCCGGAGATCGGCGCGACGAAGCTCGACGTCGTCCGGTACTACGAGTCCGTGGGGCCCGGCATCGTCCGGGCGCTGCGGGGTCGGCCGACGATGCTGCACCGCTACCCCAAGGGCGTCGACGGGCCGAAGGTCCACCAGAAGCGGATCCCCGCCGGCGCTCCCGACTGGCTCGAGACCGTGGAGATCTACTTCCCCCGGTTCGGCCGCACCGCCGACGAGGTGGTCGTGACCGAGCTGGGATCGGTGATCTGGGCCGCGCAGATGTCGACGGTCGAGTTCCACCCCTGGAACTGCCGCGCAGGCGATCTCGAGCATCCCGACGAATGGCGCATCGACCTCGACCCGATGCCCGACTGCTCCTGGTCCCGCGTGCAGCGGGTCGCGGGGGTCGTGCGCGAGGTGCTGGACGAGTTGGGCATCCGCGGCTTCCCCAAGACCTCCGGCGGGTCCGGCCTGCACGTGTACGTGCGGATCGAGCCCCGCTGGAGCTTCTCGGAGGTCCGACGGTGCGCCCTCGCCTTCGCCCGGGAGGTGGAGCGCCGCGCACCGGCGGACGTCACGACGGTGTGGTGGCGCAAGGACCGCGACCCGGCCGCGGTGTTCCTGGACTACAACCAGAACGCCCGCGACCACACCATCGCGTGCGCGTACTCGTTGCGCGGCACCCCGATCGCCACCGCCTCCGCCCCGATCACCTGGGACGAGATCCCGGACGTGCACCCCGACGATTTCACCATCAAGACCCTCCCCACCCGGTTCGCCGACCTCGGCGATCTGCATGCCGAGATCGACGACGTCGCCCACTCCCTCGAGACGCTCGTCGACTGGGCCGACCGCGACGACCTCCCCGAATAGCGCTGAACGCCCGAGGGGCACGTCCACAGGAGGATCATGAGCTACGACCTGTTCGCTCTTCCGCAGCACAGCGCCGCCGACGCGGACGCCGCGCTCACCGAGATGCGTCGAGCAGACGCGTCCGCACCGGCGACGGCTCCCGCCCGGAATGTCACTGCGCTGATCGATCTTGTCGACAGCAATCGTTCGCGGCTCGGCGTGGTGCACGAGTCCCCCGAACCGCACGGCATCGGTGCGTACTTCACGGCGTCGTGGTCCGACGTGGAGGCCAGCCGTGCGGCGCTGATCCCTGCCGCGGCGACGCTCGGTTTCGATGTGTACGACCCGCAGGAGCACCTCCTGATCCACACCGCCGACGCGAAGTGCGTCGAGGTCACCCACGGCAGCCTCGGGGTGTTCCCCCTGCTCAGTAGGACGCTGTCCACGGCCTTGGTCACGCGACTGGCCGAGCCCGACCCGTTCCTGATCGTTTCCCGCGACACCGATGTGTACGTGCAGACTTTGATCCGGGACGGACACTGCACCATCGAGTACCGCGACGGGTCGGCGGACCGGCACTTCGCCGCCGTCGCGCCGCCCGACGAGGTGTCCGGCCTGCTCTGGGCGTGGACGCAGTCCGGTCCCTCAGCACTCCGCCACCTTGAATGGTCGAAGGTGGAATTCTGAGCATCGGTCGGCGTGCCTCGTCAGCGATCTGAACCTGGCCCACCATCCGGCCATCATTCGACATAGATCAGAACAAATACATTAAAGTACATCGCGTGAAGCTTTCTCCCTCACCTAGCTCAGCCAGGTGTTACGAGTGGTCGCAGAGACCCGCGGCACAGCGTCCGGCAAAGTCGTTGCGGCGGCGCTCGAGATCGGACAGCTCCTATCCCAGGCCGCCGTCGCCATCGGCGTAGAGGGATGGCAGTGACCAGGATGCGGCGGACGCCGCGCGTGTATTGGACTGTCGTCCTGCTGATCCCGGCGGTGATACTGGCGGCGCTGTACCTCGGCATCCGGTGGTTCGTGAGCGGCATGTTCGATGTCGGGCCGCCGCACACGATCAGTGAGCTGCAGGCCCGGCAGGAACTCGAGTACAGGAGGATCCACATCCCCTCGAGCTTCCGCCTCGATTCGATGACCGTCTACCCGGTATTCGCCGGTCGATCGTCCTATCGCGGAACCTTCTCCGCCCCGGCTGACCGCTTCGATGACTACCGGCAGATCGTCGCACGGGCGCCGGGAATGATCGACCCCAGTCCGCCGGGCTGCGTGCCATCAGCAGCGCCGTGCCCTACGAACACCCTCGTCATCGAGTACCCGCCCGGCAGCACTGGGCTCGACACCACCACGTTGCGGACCTCACGCACGTCCGAGTCCGCGTCGATCGCCGTCGACGCCCAGGGGCACTGACTCAGCCGCCGCGGCGATGCCGGCGCCGCGCCCGCTCCTCCCGCCACTGGCGTGGTTACCTGCGGTTTCGACGTCGGAATCCCGACGTGTCGCCACCGAAACCGCTAGGAACCGCCGAGGAAGTCGAGGAGCCCGCGGACCGGATCGAGCACCGTGGAGATGTTCGCCGCGATGACCACCCCGGTGGCGACGGCCGCCGCTCCCGTCGCCGCCGCCCACCGTCGACGCCCGTGCCGCCACGCCCGCACGGCGAAGGCGAGCAGGACGACGATCGCCGTTCCGGCGAGCGCGGCGAGAACCGCGTGGTACCACGCGAAGTCACGGACGATCACGCTGACCGGGCCCGACGGTGCGCCGCCCAGTTCCGTCCGCATCCGCGCGAGCGCACGGGCGAGTTCGCCGTCGCGCTCCCGCGCCGGGTCGATCAGCGACAACGCCGACGACAGCGGCGCCAACGTACCCTGAATGTTCGCGAGGAGCAGGACGGCCGGAATCAACGCCAGCGCATGGTGTCCGCGATGCACCGCCACCGCCACCAACAGGCCGGCGAACACGGCCTTGACGGCGTGGTAGCGCGACCAGTCGTCGACGAGCGCCTGCAGACCGGCCGGGAGCCGCTCGGAATCGCCCAGCAGGTACGACGAGAACTCCATGGCCGCACGGGATTCGAAGCCCGACCCGAAGAACAGCGGTGGGACCGCGAAGAACGCGAACGCCAGCAGAGCGACCGCGAGCAGCCACCACAGGTCCGCCCGCGTAGGCCGCGACACCGTCATCGCCGTTCCACGTGGCCCGTCAGAAGTCCCAGTCCTCGTCCTCGGTGTTGACGGCCTTGCCGATCACGTAGGACGAGCCGGAACCGGAGAAGAAGTCGTGGTTCTCGTCGGCGTTGGGTGACAGGGCGGACAGGATCGCCGGATTCACGTCGGTGGCGTCCTTGGGGAACAGCGCCTCGTAGCCCAGGTTCATCAGGGCCTTGTTGGCGTTGTAGCGCAAGAACTTCTTGACGTCCTCCGTGAGCCCGACCTCGTCGTACAGCGACTCGGTGTAGTCCTCCTCGTTGGAGTACAGCTCCATGAGCAGGTCGAAGGTGTAGTCCTTGAGCTCCTCGCGACGCGCGGGGCTCTGCGTCTCCAGGCCGCGCTGGTACTTGTAGCCGATGTAGTACCCGTGCACGGCCTCGTCGCGGATGATCAGGCGGATCATGTCGGCCGTGTTGGTGAGCTTGGCCCGCGAGGACCAGTACATCGGCAGGTAGAAGCCGCTGTAGAACAGGAAGGACTCGAGCAGCGTGGAGGCGACCTTGCGCTTGAGCGGATCGTCGCCGCGGTAGTAGTCCATGACGATCCGCGCCTTGGCCTGCAGGTGCTCGTTCTCCTCCGACCAGCGGAAGGCGTCGTCGATCTCGCGCGTGCTGCACAGCGTGGAGAAGATGGAGCTGTAGCTCTTGGCGTGCACCGACTCCATGAACGCGATGTTGGTGTACACCGCCTCCTCGTGCGGGGTGATCGCGTCGGGGATCAGCGACACGGCGCCGACGGTGCCCTGGATCGTGTCCAGCAGCGTGAGGCCGGTGAAAACCCGCATGGTGAGCTGCTTCTCGTGCTCGGTGAGCGTGCCCCACGACGGGATGTCGTTGCTGACCGGCACCTTCTCCGGCAGCCAGAAATTGCCGGTCAGCCGGTCCCAGACCTCGGCGTCCTTGTCGTCCTGCACCCGGTTCCAGTTGATCGCCGAGACCCGGCTGACCAGCTTGAGCGGGGCTCCGTCGGCGGGGCTGTGAGCGGCGGTTTCAGACATGACACCTCGGATGTATCGGAGCTGGATTTCGACCTTCATGACACTACCCCTTGGGGCCGTCAAGTCCGGTCAACGCAAGACCTAGTGCCATCGCACCAGTTCGGCGTGTCGGCCTCGCCGGGGTCCGGTACCGCACCGAGATCCGCTTCGCAGACGACGGCGCCGGCACCCTCGTCACGATGACCTTCGGCGGCGAGCCGACTACGACGATCAGCCGCGTCGTGCGGTGGATTTTGGCCGCTCAGCGGGCACTATCCACCGCGCTGCGTCTGTCAGATGATCACGACGTCGAGCAGGCCGTCGAGCACGGCCGGGTCGCCCTCGAGGTCAACGGTGCCGGGCTCGGTCCGCCGCCACAGAACGAGGTCCAGATCGGACGCGGTGCCGCGCACTGTCACGTCGGCGCGTACGGGCCCGTCGATCACGTCGATCACGTCGATCCCGTCGCCGCGCAGGCGCAGCGTCCACCGGTCGCGGGTGTCGGTCGCCTCGATCGCGACGACCTTGCCGACCAGCGCCTCGGGCAGGCCCGTCCTCCCGACGATGCGCGGGATCTGCATCTGCGTGAGCTCCGTGATGCCGTCGGCGGCCGTCCACGCCGGGAGCGGCTCGGCACCGTGGGGCAGGGAGTTCTGCAGGTCCCACCGATGAATGGACACCTCCTGCGCCATCCGGCGCATCCAGAACGACGCGGTGGTGCGGCCGACGAAGGCGCGGGCCGGCGCTTCGGGCTCGTGCCGGCGCAGTTCCTCGAGCAGGGCGGCGTTGACGCCGGTGTACCACTGCAGGACGGCGTCGCCGTCGGGCACGTCGGAGACGTCCGGGATGAACCGCTCCTTCGATTCCGGGCCGGCCTGGAGGAACTGCGTGGCCCACCGGTGCGCGCCGCCGGTGTGGACGATGCCGTCGCGCACCGTCCACCCGGGGCAGCTGGGGACGGGTCGCGCGAGGTGGCCGGGATCGATCGCCGCGATGCGGGCACCATCGGCCGCGATGGAGTCGAGCCAGAGCTGAGCAGTCATACCCCGATATTACGAATTCAAGACAGACCCGCGAGGCGATACAGCACGAGTGACCCCGCGACCGCGACGTTGAGGCTCGCACCCCGCCCGATCATCGGGATCTCGACGGCCTCGTCGAGGAGGTGGAGGGTATCGCTCGGAATGCCGGAGAACTCGTGGCCCAACACGATGACCGTGCGCCCCCTGGCCGGCGGGAGATCACCCAGTCGCGTGGCACCCTCGGCGAGCTCCACCCCGATGATGTGCGAGCCGCTCTCGCGCTGCTTGGCGAGCCAGTTCTGCGGATTGCCCACTCGGTGGATGCAGCTCGGCCCCGGCAAAGTGTTGCCCTTGCGCAGAGCTCCCTTCACCCAATCGTGCGACGGAACCGCCATGCACGCGCCGACCGCGTCGCAGGTACGCAGGAGCGTCCCGAGATTGGCACCGTGCTGCGCCCAGAGCGGGGCGACGATGAGGTGATCCCAACAGGAGTGGCCCTGGCGCCGCCGAGTACGGCGCAGTTCCGAGCGGGACTTGACCCGCAACTCGGCCATCAGACGGTGTGAGGCGCGGAGCCCCTTCCATGGTTCGTCATAGCCCCAGGCTACGTGACCTGCACCGCGTCCAGCAATGCCGTGGCGACGCCGTCGTCGCCGAGAACGTCGAGGTCGGCGAGCGGTACCCGCCGCCACAGCGCGAGGTACAGATCCGACGTGGCGCCCCGCAGCGCGACATCCCCCTTCGCGTGGCCGCGCGCGACCGCCACCGACTCCCGTTCGAGACTCAGCGTCCACTCCGCCCGCTCTCGGTCGGTGCCGTGCAGGTGGACGGTCCGCCCGACGAGCTCGTCGGGCAGGCCCGGCCCGCGGGAGAGGAACCGTCCGGCGAAGACCTCGGCCCATTCCTCGATCCCGTCTCCGGCGAGGAGGGATTCGACGGGCAGCGCTGCGTTCCAGGCGTTCTCCGCGTCCCAGCGGTGCACGGCGGTCTCGTGCGCCTGACGGCGCATCCAGAAACCGACGGTGGCGCGGCCGGTGAACGCACGAGCCGGCGCATCCGCATCGTGCCGGCCCAGCTCTGCCACTAGGCCGTCGAGGCGGTCGCGGTACCAGACGATCACGGCCGCCCCCGCGGGCGCGTCGTCCTCGATCGGGGCGAACCGGTTTGTCGAATCCGGGCCCTCGGCGAGGAAGGTCGCGGCCCAGCGGTGGACTCCGCCGAGATGCACGATGAGGTCGCGCACGGTCCACCCGGGACAGCTCGGAACGGCCAGATCGAGACTCTCCGGTGGCGTTGCGGCGATGGCATCACCGTCACGCCGCAATGCCGACAACCAGTCGTTCGGGCCCGTCATGGCCGCGACGATACCGCGCACCGTGCATGCTGTAGCGGTGACCGAACTGCCGATGTTCCCGCTCGGCGCCGTGCTGCTGCCCGGTGAGGAGCTGCCGCTCCGCGTCTTCGAGCCCCGCTACCGCCGGATGATCGAACACTGCCTGGCCACCGACGGCCGGTTCGGCGTCGTCCTCATCGAACGCGGCAGCGAGGTCGGCGGCGGCGATGTCCGCACGGACCTGGGCACCGTCGCCGTCATCGACCGGTACGTCCGGAAGATGGGCGGGGAGTTCACCCTGGTCTGCCGCGGTACGGACCGCGTGCGGGTCGCGCAGTGGCTGCCCGACGATCCCTACCCGCGCGCCGAGGCGGAACCGTGGCCGGACGAGGTACAGCCCGCCGTCGACCTGATCCCCCTCCTCGCCAAGCGCGACGAGATCGAGCGGCTCGCAGCGGGACTCGCCCGCGCGGAGGGGGTGCGCCCCCGGCGCTGGCCGAAGCTGAAGCTGCCCGAGAACCCCGTTGAGCGGAGCTACTACCTGGCCCGCGCCCTGCCGCTCGCCGACGCCGACCGCCACCGCGCGCTCGCCGCGCCCGGCCCCGCCGACCGGGTCCGCGTGCTCACCGAGGCGCTGGACGACGTGATCGCGTCCCTGCGCTTCCGCCTGCAGTAGGGCCGATCGCCCCGACCCGGCCCCCGCGCTCCCGCCACAGCTCGAACGGCACCGAGTAACACGCACCGCGAGTACTCCGCTCGGCACCTGAGGCGCTCCCGATCTCTTGCTATGGTTTTCCCCCTCGTCCATACTCGGCCCATGACCGGCGAGACGCGCACCGCCGGCGGCGTGACTGCGCCGCCGGTGCGGATGGTGGCCGAGGTGATGCTGCGCCGGCCGACACTCCACTCCTCCGACATCACAGTGGGTGCCGCCCGCGCCGCGCTGGCGGCGAGCCCGAAGTTCCACCTCCTGCTGCTCGTCCGCGACGGCGTCCTGGTCGGGACGCTCGACGCCGGGGATCTCGCCGCGCCCGCGGACGAGGCCGCCCCCGCCACCACCCTCGCCTCGCTCGAGGGGCGCACCGTCGGCCCGGCCGTGCCGGCGGACCCGTTGCGACAGGACATGCGCACCACGGGGATCCGCCGCCTCGCGGTGGTCGACGAGGACCTGCGCCTCCTCGGCCTCCTCTGCCTCAAGGCGAGCGGGACCGGGTTCTGCACCGACGACGGTGTCGACGACAGGCGCCGCGCCGCCGCGGCGACCACGCGGAGCTGAGGTCCGCCGCGAGCTGCTGGTCCACCGCTGCTGGTTCTCGATCGGTCCTCGACTGTGATTGCCATCACTCCCGCTCAGCAATAGGCTTCTGCCATGCAGAAAAGGCCTGCGGAGATGATCCGGCGCCCCGAATACGCGCCGCGATCGGTGGACAACGCCCTGCGCCTGTTGCAGATCCTGCGGGATACGGGCGCTCTGCGGATCACCGACGCCGCGAGGGAGATCGGCGTGGCACCGTCGACGGCGCACCGGCTCCTGGCGGCCCTGGTGTACCGGGGTTTCGCCGTGCAGGACGAGGCCCATCTGTACCGGCCCGGCCCGGCGATCGGGGCGCGCCCCGCCGAGCACGGCCGCTACCGCGCCTTCGTCGAACTGTGCCGACCACACATCGAGCGCCTGTGCGCGACCGTGGGCGAGACGGTGAACCTGATCGTGCTCGTCGGCGACGAGGCGCGGTTCCTGTGGACCGTGGAGGCGAGCGCGCTGCTGCGGATCGGCGACAGGCAGGGGCAGGTGCTGCCCGCGGAGATCACCGCGGGCGGACAGATCCTCCTCGCCGACCTCCCCGACGACGAACTCGCGCGCCGGTACGAGGCCTCCGACGTGGACCTCGAGGGCCTGCGCAAGGAGCTCGCGGCGGCTCGGCGGGTGGGCTTCGCTCTCAACGTCGAACGCACCGAGCGCGGCGTCTCGGCGATCGCGATGGCCGTCCGTGACGCCACGGGGACGGCCATCGCCTCGGTCGCCGTCGCCATGCCGTCGGTCCGGTACCGGGCGCGGATGCGAGCGGACGTACTGGCCCGCGCCCGCGAGGCGGTCCAGGCGATCGAGGCTCAGGTGGCGCACGGCACGACGCCGCTCGAACTCCCGGATTCCGGCTAGCAGAATCTTCTGCCCGCACCCGACCGCGCGCCCCTACGCTCGGAGACAGGACGACCGACCAGGAGGAGCACCCGATGACCACCTCAGCAGAACCAGAACTGGACCGGTTGTACACCGACTTCGCCACCGAGAACCTCAGGCCGCTCTGGCTCGAGATCGGCGACCTGATGCCCGAGACGCCCCGGTCGAAGGCCTTGCCGCACGTGTGGCGGTGGTCCACGCTCAACCCGCTCGCCGAGCGGGCGGGACAGCTGGTTCCCGTGGGCCGCGGCGGCGAGCGGCGCGCCATCGCCCTGGCCAATCCCGGGCTCAACGGTCGCCCGTTCGCGACCCCCACGCTGTGGGCGGCGATCCAATACCTCAACGGGCGCGAGAACGCCCCGGTGCATCGGCACTCCCAGAACGCCTTCCGGTTCGTCATCGAGGGCAGCGGCGTATGGACCGTGGTGGGCCAGGATCCGGTCGCGATGCGCCGCGGTGACTTCCTGCCCCAGCCCGGATGGAACTGGCACTCACACATCAACATCAGCGATCAGCCGATGTCCTGGATCGACGGGCTCGACATCCCGTACCAGTACGCCGTGGACGCCACCTTCTTCGAGTTCGGCCCGGAGACATCCGGTGTCAGCGACACGCCGGATCTCTCCCGGTCCGAGCGGCTGTGGGCGCACCCCGGGCTCGCGCCCCTGCGCGAGATCGGCCCCACCCCCAAGACCCCGCTGCTGGCCTACCGCTTCGAGCACACCGATGCCGCGCTACGCGAGCAGCTCGCGCTCGAGGACGAGGGGCGCACCGCCACCGTCGAACCCGGTCACGCCGCGGTGCGCTACGTGAACCCCACGAACGGCGGCGACGTGATGCCCACCATCCGTGCGGAGTTCCACCGGTTGCGCCGCGGCGCCGCCACGGCACCGCGCCGCGACGCGGGATCCTCGGTGTACCAGGTCTTCGACGGTGCGGGCGAGGTCGTCCTCGACGGCGTCGCGCATCCCCTGGCGATCGGTGATCTCGTCGCGATCCCCTCGTGGGTACCGTGGTCCTTCCGTACCGACGACGGCATGGACCTGTTCTCCTACTCCGACGCCCCCATCATCGAACGCCTGCACCTGGGCGTGCCCACCACTCAAGGAGCCTGACCGATGCGCCTCGCAACCCTCCGCCGCCCCGGATCGACCGTCGCCGTCCGCGTGGACGACGATCACGCCGTCGTGATCGACGGCTTCCGCGACCTCTCCGCGCTCCTGGCCGAACCGGAATGGCGGACGGTCGCGGCCGGCGCCGACGGGGAGCGGATCCCGCTCGACGGCGCGGACTACGCGCCGGTGGTCCCCCGCCCCGGGAAGATCGTGTGCGTGGGTCTCAACTACGCCACGCACATCCAGGAGATGGGCCGCGAGCTGCCGGAGTACCCGACCCTGTTCGCGAAGTTCGCCGATGCCCTCACCGGGCCCTACGACGATGTCGTGGTGCCCTCCTACGCAGCGGCGCAACTGGATTGGGAGGCGGAGCTGGCGGTGATCATGGGCCGCGACGCCTACCAGGTGTCGCGGGCGGACGCGGACGACTACATCGCCGGATACTCCGTGATCAACGACTACACCATGCGGGACTACCAGTACCGCACCCCGCAGTGGGATCAGGGCAAGACCTTCCAGGCGACCAGCGGCTTCGGTCCGGTGCTCGACACCGAGTACGCACTGGGAACCCCCATCGAGACCCGCCTGAGCGGCGAGGTCATGCAGTCGTCGAACACCGCCGATCTGGTGTTCACCCCGGATCACCTGGTGGAGTACATCTCCCACATCGTGACACTGCGCGCCGGCGACGTGATCATCACCGGCACCACCGGCGGTGTCGGCCATGCCCGCAAGCCCGCCCGCTACATCCAGGACGGCGAGACCGTCGAGGTCACCATCGGCGGTCTCGGCACGGTCCGCAACACCACGCACGTCCGATGAGCGGTCCGCACGTCACCACCTTCCGCGACCTTCCCCGCACGGAACGGCTGCGTCTCACGGCGCAGGGCACGACGCACTTCGAGGACGCCCTGGCCGAGCTGACCGACGACGAGCTCCGTGCCCCGTCGCTGCTACCCGGCTGGAGCCGCCGCCATCTCGTCGGGCACGTCGGCCACAACGGCGCAGCCCTGTTGCGCCTTCTGGATTGGGCCGAAACCGGCATCCCCACACCGATGTACGCCTCTCCGGAGCAGCGAAACGCCGAGATCGAGGAGAGCGCCGACTGGGAGCCGCACCGGCTCCGCTCTCTCGTCACCGATACCGCCGATCGACTCGATCGGCGGTGGCGCGGGTTGGAACCACGCGCGTGGGCCGCGGAGGTGACCACGGCGCAGGGGCGCACCGTTCCCGCTGAGGAGACGCTGTGGATGCGCGCCCGCGAGGTGTGGGTGCACGCCGTGGACCTCGGCTCCGGCTCGGGCTTCTCCGACATCCCGGAGCCGGTGCTCACGGGTCTGCTGGCCGATATCACCGGTAAGTGGCGCACGACGGGCACGCCCGTCGATCTCGTCCTCGAGGTCGACGGTGCGACCCCCGTGACCGTCGAGAGCGGCACGGAGGGTGCGCCGGTCACGGTCGCCGGGCCGCTGCACGCGATCGTGCGGTGGGCCGCAGGACGCGGCGCCGACGGGCTGCGAGCGGGCGGCGACACCGCCCCGCCGCGCTGGCTCTGAACGCTACCTGACGGCGTCTTCGCTGTTGATCGAGATCCGGTGCAGCGCCGCGGGATCAGTGAGCAACAGCCCTTCCGGGGAGCGGGCGATCACACCGCGCTCGCGCAGGTCCCGCAGCGTCCGGGCGACCACCTCGCGGACCGAGCCGATCGAGTCCGCGATCTCCTGCTGCTCCTGCACCACCACGAGCTCCCCCGCCCGCCGGACCGCCAGATCCAGGAGATGGCCGGCCACCCGCTGACGGACCGTGCCGAACACGGTGGCCGACATCATGTCGATCACGTCGGTCGTGACGGCACCGACGAACATCGCCAGCTGCCAACCGATCTCGGCCTCCGTGCGGGCCAGCCGCCGCAGCCTGTCGACATTGACGAACAGGACCTCGGCCTCCGTCACCGCCTCCACGGTGACCCGCTGCGATGCGGTGACGACGGAGACCGCGCCGACGCAGTCCGCCGTGCGCGCGTACCGGATGGTCGCCCGGCGGCCCTCCGGCGACGTGGTCACCACCCGCACCAGGCCCGAGACGATCAGCACCAACCGCGGATGATCGTCGTGCCGGTAGATGGTGTGCCCGGTGGGTACCGTCATCGGCAGCGCGGTCTCCAGCAGCTCGTCCTGAGCGTGTGCGGGCAGGGCCCCGAGGAAGCTCTCCGCCCACGCGGTGTTGCGGGCGTCCATCTCCGCGATCCGTCGCTGCGCGCGTGGCGGCTCCTGCGGCATGGCCACCCCTTCCGTTCAGTGCTCCGCGGTCAGGTGCTCCGAACCCCACGCTAGCCGCTCACCGGCTCCCTGTTCACCGACCGCCGAGACCGATCTCCCGCGGGGTGCCGACGAGCAGCTCCGCCCCGCCGTCGCGCACGACCATGAAGTCGGAGAGCATGCAGCCGATGTCGGGCTTCCACGACGGATCGTGCAGGTCCACGTTGTTGCCGAAGGTCATGCCCTCCTCCAGCACCAGGTCGCCGATGCCATGTCCGTTGAGCGCGTTCCCGCCGAACCCGGGCCGGTAGATCACCGACGGGAACTCGGGCGAGGCCAGGCCCATCGCGTGGAAGCCGAGCTCCACGAAGTCCATGCCGGCACGTTCCGCGGGGCGTCTCGTCGCCTCCCACGCCTCGCGAATCGTGACGCCGGGGCGGAACGACTCGCGCGTCGCGTCGAGGCACTCGAGCGAGACCTCCCAGATGTCCTGCAGCCGCTGCGGCACCTTATCGCCGAGGTAGACGGTGTACTCGGTGTGCACCAGGTAGCCGCCGTACTTGGTGTGCCACTCGGTCACGATCAGATCGCCTTCGGCGAGCGGCCTCATGGTGGGGATCATCGGCTGATCGCTGCCGTGCAGCAGGTGCCAGAGCTCGTCTCGCGGGTGCTCCAACGGACCGGAGGCGAAGAGGTTGAAGATGTTCGGTTCGGCACCGTTGGAGATCTGCGTGTGCACCATGTCGGCGTACACCTGCGCCTCGGTGACACCCGGGCGGGCGTTCGCCACCATCACGTCCAGCACCTTGCGGCTGATCTGCGCACCGCGGCGCATCATGCCGATCTCCTCCTCGCTCTTGACCATCCGCATGTGCTGGAGGACGTCGCTGAAGTCGACGAGGTCGGCGGTCGGCAGGGCGGACCGGAGGCCGGTGATCTCCCCCTCGAACAGAGTGGGCGTGGTCTGGATGGTGGAGCTGAACGCCACGACGCCGATGCGGCTGCGCTCGAGCCCGCGGTCCCGCAGCTCCGCAGCCAGTTCCGGTACGCCGTGCGAGATCCGGATGTCGCTCACCCAGTCCTGCAGGGCCTCCTGCATGTGGAACGGCCGGCTCATGTGCGGCACCGCGTTGTAGAGCACCGGGTCCTGGTCCAGGAAGAACAGGGCGTGGGTCCCCATCTTCGCCGCCGTGCCGGTGACGTAGCGGATGTTCGCGTTACCCATGTCCCAGTAGACATCGTTGCCGAGCATGACCAGGGCGTCGACGCCGCGCATCAGCATCCGCTTGCGCAGCTCGTCCCAGCGTCGGTCCCGTTCGGCGAGCGAGAGTCTCGGGTAGTGATCCTCGGGTACCCGGTGCGGCCGAGCGCCCCGCGGAACCTTGAACGGCGGATACGGCGGCAGCAGCCCCAGTCCGCGCACCGCCGGCCCGATGTTCTCGTTGATGCCGGTGATCTCGTCGTAATCCTCGTGTCCAGCAGCGCTCATGATGTGGTCCTCCGGTCAGATTCCGTTGTAGATCCAGGCGAAGCTCTGGCGGGCGGCTTCCGGCGGCCACCCCTGCAGCATCTGCGCGCGCACCGCCCGCGCGACGCCCTTGGCGTGGTAGATCTCGCCGTACAGCCGGGAGAACAGGGTCACTCGCGCGGTACGCACGATCCGGCGGTCCTCGTACTCCCGCAGTGCGGTGGGCACGTCCGCGGTCTCCTGCAGCCGGTCGGCGAGCGTCCACGCGTCCTCGATGGCCATGCCGGCTCCCTGCGCGAGGTACTGCAGAGTCGCGTGCGCGGAGTCGCCGAGCAGGGTCACCCGGCCTTCGGTCCAGCGCTCGACGGGCTCGCGGTCGCGCTGCACCCACATCCGCCATTCCTCGATCTTGCCCAGCAGCTGCTCGACCTCCGGGCTGACGCCCTCGAAGTGCTTGTGCATCTCCTCGGTGTCGCCGAAGACATCGGCGCCCGCAGTGAACTTCTGGCTGTGGAAGATCGCGCCCATGTTGAACAGCTCGCCGTTCTTACGCATCGGGTAGTGCGCGAGGTGCAGGTCGGGTCCGCCGTAGAGCACCACGGAGTTCGACCGCAGGTGCTCGGGCACCTCGTCCATCGGCAACACCGCCCGATAGGCGACGTGGCCGGTGATCCGGGGCTCTCCGTCGTCGAGCAGCTGCGTGCGCACCGTCGACCAGACACCGTCGGCGCCCACCAGGGCGCTGCCCTCGATCACCCTGCCGTCCTCGGTGTGCACCCGAACGCCGCCGGGGTCCTGCTCGAAATCAACGATCTTGCAGTTGTTCTCGAGCTGGACCAGATCGCTGTCGCGGCAGGCGTCGGTGAGCACCTTGTGCATGTCCGCACGGTGGATCGTGGCGTAGGGGTATCCGAACTGGTCGCGGAACGCCTTGTCCAGGGGCATCCGGGTCACCTCGGACGAGTCCAGGGCGTCCCGCAGGATGAGGTTCTCCGGGTAGTAGGCGATCTCGTCGATCCGGTCCAGCACCCCGAGCCGGTCGAACATGCGCATCACGTTGGGCCCCACCTGGAGTCCCGCCCCGACCTCGCCGAACTCGGCCACCTTGTCCATCAGGTGCGATGCCCTGCCGGTGTTGGCCAGCGCCAGCGCCGTGGCCATCCCACCGATGCCGCCGCCCACGATCAATACGGGCTTGTCAGTCGTGCTCATGTGCGCTCTCCCTGTTCTGGTACGGCTAGCTGTGGGCGGTGACGGCGATGTCGGACCAGGCGGCCCGCATGCCCTGTCCTCGGATCGAGGCGCCGGGGGCGTCGTGGGTGGGGCGAAGAGTGAAGATCCCCATTCCGACCACGAATCCCTCGGGGATCGCGATCGCGTGGGCGTCGAAGAGTCGCACCCCGTCGACCTCCCAGGTGGCCGATCCGGCGGACCGGTCCAGGGTGATCGCGCAGCGGTGCACCACATCGGATCCGGTCTCGATCCCCGCCAGCGGGGCATCCACCACCCGCGTGAACGGGCCCTCGCCCATCGGCAGCTTCTCGTGGATCGCCAACACCTGATCCCCCGTCGCGCCGATGTCGAAGACCAGTCCCGTCGCGAGGTCCAGGACCACCAGCGCGGCGAAGCCATCGCGGTAGTCGCCGGACGCGCCGATTCCGGCTGCGCTCAGGCCCGCCGAGACGGTGATCGTGCCCGTCTCCGGGACCTCGAACCGCTGCTGGGTGAGCGCGACGAACTTGCAGTTGTCGATGGGCTGCACCGGGTGGGTCAGCGCGAACCTGTCCACGGAGACGCGGCACGCGCCGCCGCCCACCTCGACGCGTGCGTCGGGCTCCCGGCACACCCACGGCGGAGCCCCCTCACCCATCGGGTACTCGAGGAAGTGCCACGCGGCGTCGAGGTCGGGACCGCCGAGGGTGTCCGACAGACTGGTCACCGAGTCCGCGCCGGCCGCGGCGCTCATCAGGCGCCGCCCCGGGTCGCGGTACTGACGCCGAACTCGCCGGTCTCCATCAGCTGGGCGACGGCCCCGCCCGCCTCGGTGAGCCGGAAAGTGCCCACGCTCTCGAGCAGCCAGGCGAGGTAGCCCTCGGGCACCTCCTCCGGCGGACCCCAGTGCCCCACCGACTTCGGCACCCAGGCCAGCTGCGCCGGCGAGTCGAGCTCGCCGTAGGCGCCCGGCCCGCGGAAGTAGAAGATCAGCTCGTCGAAGTCGGCGTTGTAGTGCATCGGCGGGCGTGCACCGGTGCGGGAGCTGAGGGTGTAGAACAGCAGGTCGCGGTCGGTGGTCTCCGCGAAGGAGTCGGGCGGGCCGCCGTGCGGCTCATAGGTGAGCGGCTGGATCGACGCCAGATTCAGCTTCCACACCGGGGGCACGCCGCCGAGCACGGCCACGAGCGGCATCGGGTCGCGCGGCAGGGTGAACGTGGTCACCCCGTCGAACGCCTTGACCCGCAGGGTCACCGGGCCCTCCAGGTCGGAGACCTTCGTGGTGTCCGGACGGGAGACGTCCCGCGCGAGGTTGATCATCCCGAACGGGGCGGGCGGCTTGAGCAGGACCTGCGCCGGGGTCGAGACGATGATCCGGAGCCCGCCCGGGGCCGCGGGTACCACCCGATAGGTCACCGCTCGCGGGAGCGCCACGAAGTCCCCGGGCCCGGCGGTCAGGGTGCCGAAGTCCGTGACGTAGTCGAACTCGCCCTCCTGCACGAAATGCATCTCGTCCTGTTCGGCGTTGCGGAACAGGTGCGGCATCGGGGCGCCGAGTCGCGAGATCGCGAGCTCCGCGCCGTTCACGCTGCGGCCGATCACGGTCGGCGGCGCGGCGGGGTCGGTGGCGTCGGCCGCTGTGACGGCGGGGAGGTCCAGGCGCTGCGGGACGTGGGGGCCGGTGACCGCGGTGTACTCCACGATCGGGTACGGCCTGCCGGTGACGCAGATATCGCCGTTGAAACCGTCACGGCTCCACAGGTGCGGGGTGAAGGGCGGCGGCCCTCCGGCGCTCGGGGCGGTGCTCGGATCGGCCATGATGCACTCCTTTTTCGGCGGCGTCTTATCGGGTTGCGATGTCAGGGAAGGCCACGGGGGCCAGGAAGTCGACCGCCATCTGTGCGGCGGAATCGGAGCCGGGCGGCTCGCAGATGTCGTAGTGGCCGATCTGCAGGCTCAGCAGTCGCTTCGGTTCTCCCGCATGGGCGTACAACGATTCGCTCTCGCTGAACGGGATGACGCCGTCGACGGCGGAGCCGATGATCAGCAGCGGCCGCGGCGCGATCGCGCCGGCCACCAGCTCGGGCCGGTACTCCATGATCCGTTCCACGGACTCCACGGAGAAGGTCAGCTCGGGGCGTTCCCCCACGTCGGACGCGGACCGGGCCTTCGCAGCGCGGGACTCGTCGTTGTCGAGCATCAGGTCCGGGGAGATCTGCGCCGAACGTCCTGTGCGCACCCGCTCCGCGCGGTCGCGCTCCACCTCGTCGGTCAGGCGCGCCAATGCCTCCGGCGAGAGCGTCGAGCGCAGCACCCGACCCCAGTCGCCGAACGCCACCTGGGTGGCCACGGCCTTGACCCGCTGGTCCACGGCAGCAGCACAGATCACATTGGCGCCACCGAAGCTGGTGCCCCACAGTACGATCCGATCCGGATCCACGTCGGACCGGCTCTCCAGGAAGGTGATGGCGTTGCGCACGTCCTCCACCTGCCCCTGGGGCAGCACGCTTCCGCGTTCCCCGCCGGACTCGCCCAGTCCGCGGTGATCGAAGACGACGGCGGTGTACCCGGCCGCGGCGAAGAACTCGCCGAACCGCGGGACGATCCACTCCTTGATGCCTCGCATGCCGTTACACACGACCACGCCGGGGCGACGCTCGTCAGCGGGCGCGTCCTGCGGCGTGTAGACCACGGCCGCGATCTTGATTCCGCCGCTGTAGAACTCGGCTCGCTCGGCGCGGACTCCGGCGCGCGCCACGGCGATCGGCTGCTGCTCCGTCACGGCCGATCACACCCTCGCGGCCAGGGCGCGCACCCGCTCCAGGGACCGCTCGACTGTCGCCGCGGCCTCCGGATCGATGACCTGCCCGAAGACCTTGACCGACTCACGCTCCTCGATCCCGACGAATCGGAGCCAGTCGTCGAAGTACGGGGTCAGGAAGTCGGTGCCGAACGCGGGCGGCAGGCCGTCGCCGTACACGCCGCAGGTGTAGACCACCACGGCGCTGCGGCCCTGCAGCAGGCCGCTGTACCCGGTGGCGGGATCGAACCCGAACGACCAACCGGGCTGCGTGATCAGGTCGATCCAGTGCTTGAGCACGTAGGGCAGGCCGTGGTTCCACATCGGGATGTTGAACAGGTAGGCGTCCGCGGCGGCGACCCGGTCGAAGACCTCCCGCGCCGCGGCCCACGCCTGCCGCTGCTCCGGGGTCTGCTCCTGGCCGAAGAAGGTCGCCATCTTAGCGCCGGCGGCGTGCACACCGAAATCGGGCAGATCGGCGTCGAACAGGTCCCACCTGTCGATCTCCACGTCCGGGTGGTGCCTGCGATACTCGTCGAGGTACTCGGTCGCTACCGAGAGCGACTTGCTGTGCTCGGCGAGCGGTGAGGCGTTGACGTGCAGAAGTCGAGCCATGGCGGACCCTCCTGATCATCCTCGGCAGAACGGCACCGGATGTGCCGCCCTGCGGATCGAGAGAAGCGATGTGAGGTACGTTACGTCGACCTCACAGCAGCCTCAGTGACCAGTGTCGATCATTCCGTGACCAAAGTCACACCCCTGCTACCGGGCCGTTGACGCCTCCTCACCGCGGCGCACGGCTCGGCGCAGGCCCGCGGCGAAGTCGTCCCAGAGCGGTTCGGGTAATTCGTGCCCCATGCCGGGGAAGACGTGCAGCTCGGAGTTCCGCAGCAGCCCGTGCAGGGCGATCGCGGCGCCGGGCCGGATGTAGAAGTCGTCGGTGCCGTGGAAGATCGACGCCGGCGTGTGCAGCGATCGCAGCTGCTCCTGCACGCCCTCACCGAATCCCAGCATCGCGCCGACCTGGCGCGCACCGCCGGCGGGCTCCGGAGCACGATCGAAGGCCTTGCCCGCGAGTTCGCGGGCCCACACCGCGTCGAAGGGGTAACCGGGCGACGCCGAGAACCGCTCCCGGGCCACGGCCGCCTCGATCGCCGCATCCCGATCGGACACGTCCTGCACGGTGAGCGCCTCCTGGCTGGACTCGTGGATGTACTCGGGCGTGATGGCGGGGCTCGTGTAGAAGAACGTGGCCGAACGAACGCGCTCCGGCGCCTGGGCGAGGACGCTCTGTGCGATCAACCCACCCATGGATTGCCCCGCGATGTGGAAGTGCTCGAGCCGCAAGGCATCCGCCACCGCCAGGATATCGCCGGCCATGTCGGCGATGGTGTAGCCGGGGTCGGCGGAGTCCGATGGCCCCAACCGGTCCGAGAGCCCGGTGTCGCGGTTGTCGAGCGCCACGATGCGCAGCCCAGCGGAGACGAACCGCGCGATCAGCTGGGGCCGCCACCCGATGAGCTGAGTGCCGAAACCCTCGACGAGCAGAACCGGCGGGGCGGAATCCTCACCGTAGACCTGATAACAGATGGCGATGCCATTGCTGTCGGCGTGGGGCATATGTCCTCCTCGTCGCGTGGATGGTGAAGGCGAATCTACAAGCGTTACCGTACTTTTCGCACGGCGAGAACCAGGGCCGCCCCCGCCACCGCCGCGACGATGCCGAAGACGAACAGCGACGCGTAGCTGTGGAACAGTCGCAGCAACTGGGCGGAGACCACCGGGGCGAACGCCGACGGCACCGAGGTGGCGATCGCCAGAAGACCGAGATCGCGGCCCTCGTCGCCCGTGCTGGGCAGCACGAGAGACATCAGCGCGAGGTCCACCGCGAAGTACACCCCGGACGCGGCGCCGTAGACCGCCGCATACGCCAACATCCCGCCCCACGTGGGCCAGATCAGCGGAATCGCGAAGCCGACGGCCAGGCCGAGCGAGCTGAGCCCGACGGCGAGCTTGCGCCGGTCGTACCTGTCGACCACCCACCCGACCACGGCCACCGTGATCACCTGGGAGACGGTGATCACGCTCGCCGCCAGTCCCACGGCCTTCTCGGGCGTGTCCATCGGCACGTTCTCCATGCCGATGTAGTCGGTGAAGATGTAGTACAGGTACGTCGAGACCGCGAACAGCCCGAAGAAGAACATGATTCGGCTCAGGAACACCAGGGTGAAGTCGCGGTTCCGGAAGCTCGCGAAGGGCGCCACGAGCCGCGCGGACCAGGCTCGGCGTTCCGCTTTCGGCGCGGCGGCGGTGCCTGTGCCGGTGACCGCTCGGTCGGGCGCGCCGACCAGCAGCAGCACCGTGCCCACCACCACGGCGATCCCCAGGATCGCGTAGCCAAGCTCGCGCGTCGTCCGCGACACCACGTTGACGAACACGAGGGTGCCGAGCGGAAGCGCCAGTCCGACCAACGACGATGCGGTCCCGCGCAATCGCTCGGGTATCCGGTCCGGGATCACCGCGTACACGACGCCCTGGTACCAGTTCATGGCGAACCAGAGTGCGCCGTAGACGATCGCGAGCCCGAGCAGCGTGGTCATCAGGCCCATCGCCACCGCGAGGCCCGCACACATCACCGCTGTCACGGCGAGCCACGGCGCGCGCCTGCCGAACCGGCTACGGGTGCGGTCCGAGAGCGCCCCGCCGAGTGGCAGGGCGATCGTGGCCGCAACCGATGAGACCACCGAAAGGATGGCGAGGTTGTCCACCTTCGCCGCGGAGTCGATCGACTCGACGTGCCCCGGCAGCAGGACCTGCTGAATGCCCTGGTAGAGCCCGTACATCGCGAGCATCGCGGGCAGCAGGAACAGGAGGTCCCGCCGCCGGAACTTCAGTTCGAGGTCGGACTGCGCCGACTCGTGCACCGACTCCGCGGGCGCCTGCGCCGGGGGTTCAGGCGAACCGATGGGCTGTGCCATGCCGGGCTACCGGAAGGCGTTGGCGATCAATCCCGCGGTGTACTTGCGGCCCTCGACGGTGGGGTGCAGCGGCGTTCCGAAGTCTCCGGGGCCGAAGCCGGTGAGCGAGACGTACCGCTGGCCGTCGGGCGCGCAGACGGAGCGGTTGGCGGGACTCCACTGGTTCACCATGGTGAAGCCGTGCCGAGCCGCGGCATCTGCCGTGATCGCGTTGAGGCGACGCTGGATGCCGTTGGCGAAGGTGACGCTCTGCTGGCCGGCGATCGGATCGAGGAAGCACCCGGCAACGCTGTCGGGCAGGACTCGCAGGGATCCGAGCACTACGACCTTCGCGTTGGGGGCGTTCTTGCGGATCGCGTTGTACGCGGTGTCCAGGCGCGCCGGTAGGCGGTCCAGCTTCGCGGAGGCCTCCCGCTTGACCTGCGGCGTGCACTTGACTGCCCCACCGAGGATGCAGTTGGTGGCCAGATCGGCGAAGAGCTGCTCATCGTTGCCGCCGGTCGAGACCGAGACGTACTTGGTGTTCGCCGACAGTCCGCCGATCTGTGCGGGATTGGCCTGAGCGGTGTAGATCTCCGTGCTCGTCGACCCGCTGCACGACCAGTCCGCGAAGCTCACCGACGGCATCTGCGCGGCGACCATGTGGCCCACGTTGTCCGGCGCATTGCACTCGAGCGATGTCGGGATCGACCCCGCAGCGATGTAGGAATCCCCGAGCGAGACGTACTGCGCACCCCGTGGCCCGAAGTTTGCGGCGCCCGCCACCGCGGGGGTCACGGCGACCGCTGCCGCGACGGCGAGCGCCGCAGCGGCGATCCGGGACGTGATTCGACGCATGAAAGCTCCTTGAAGAATCGTCTGATTTTCATGCATGCTACAACTAACGTGCTGCGTGGAAAGCCGATTCGGGATGCAAACCGCAGAAAACCCACGCGGCGCGACGATCGGGAGCGTGGTCCGGCGTTCGACCACTGGAACGAAAACGCCGGCCAGGAGATGTACCCCTGGCCAGCGCTTCGCCTATCAGGCCCCTAGAGCATGCAGCTGACGCAGCCCTCGACCTCGGTGCCCTCGAGGGCCATCTGCCGCAGTCGGATGTAGTAGAGCGTCTTGATGCCCTTGCGCCAGGCGTAGATCTGCGCGCGGTTCACGTCGCGGGTGGTGGCGGTGTCCTTGAAGAACAGCGTCAGCGACAGGCCCTGATCCACGTGCTGCGTGGCGGCCGCGTAGGTGTCGATGATCTTCTCGTAGCCGATCTCGTACGCGTCCTGGTAGTACTCCAGGTTGTCGTTGTCCATGTACGGCGCCGGGTAGTACACGCGGCCGATCTTGCCCTCCTTGCGGATCTCGACCTTGGCCGCGACGGGGTGGATCGAGCTCGTGGAGTGGTTGATGTAGCTGATCGAGCCCGTGGGCGGCACCGCCTGCAGGTTCTGGTTGTACAGACCGTACTGCTGCACGTCGGCCTTCAGTGCGCGCCAATCGTCCTGCGTCGGAATGTGGATCGACGAGTCGGCGAACAGCTGTGCCACCTTCTCGGTGGCCGGCGTCCACTCCTGGTCGGTGTACTTGTCGAAGAACTCGCCCGACGCGTACTTGCTGTTCTCGAACCCACCGAAGGACTGGCCACGCTCGCGGGCGATCAGGTTCGACGCGCGGATCGCGTGGTAGAGCACCGTGTAGAAGTAGATGTTCGTGAAGTCGACGCCCTCGTCGGAACCGTAGAAGACGCGCTCGCGCGCCAGGTAGCCGTGCAGGTTCATCTGCCCGAGGCCGATGGCGTGAGAGAGGTTGTTGCCCTTCTCGATCGACGGCACGGAGCTGATGTCGGTCTGATCCGACACCGCGGTGAGGCCGCGGATCGAGGTCTCGATGGTGGCGCCGAAATCGGGGCTGTCCATAGTCTTCGCGATGTTCAGCGAGCCCAGGTTGCAGGAGATGTCCTTGCCCACCTCGGCGTAGGACAGGTCGTCGTTGTAGGTCGACGGGGTCGAGACCTGCAGGATCTCGCTGCACAGGTTGGAGTGCGTGATCTTGCCCGCGATCGGGTTCGCCCGGTTCACGGTGTCCTCGTACATGATGTACGGGTAGCCCGACTCGAACTGCAGCTCGGCGAGGGTCTGGAAGAACTCCCGAGCGTTGATCTTGGTCTTGCGGATCCGCGAGTCGTCGACCATCTCGTGGTACTTCTCCGAGACGTTGACGTCCGCGAACGGCACGCCGTACACGCGCTCCACGTCGTACGGCGAGAACAGGTACATGTCGTCGTTGTTGCGGGCCAGCTCGAAGGTGATGTCCGGGATGACCACACCCAGGGAGAGGGTCTTGATGCGGATCTTCTCGTCCGCGTTCTCCCGCTTGGTGTCGAGGAAGCGGTAGATGTCCGGGTGATGCGCGTGCAGGTACACCGCACCGGCGCCCTGGCGCGCGCCCAGCTGGTTCGCGTAGCTGAACGAGTCCTCGAGCAGCTTCATGATCGGGATGACGCCCGAGCTCTGGTTCTCGATCTTCTTGATCGGTGCGCCGTGTTCACGGATGTTGCTGAGCAGCAGGGCCACTCCGCCGCCGCGCTTGGACAGCTGCAGCGCCGAGTTGATGGATCGGCCGATCGACTCCATGTTGTCCTCGATGCGGAGCAGGAAGCAGGACACGGGCTCGCCGCGCTGCTTCTTGCCCGAGTTGAGGAAGGTGGGGGTGGCGGGCTGGAACCGGCCGGCGATGATCTCGTCCACGAGCGAGACGGCGAGCTTCTCGTCACCGTCGGCCAGCGTCAGCGCGACCATGCAGACCCGGTCCTCGAAGCGCTCGAGGTAGCGCTTGCCGTCGAAGGTCTTGAGCGTGTAGCTCGTGTAGTACTTGAACGCACCGAGGAATGTGGGGAACCGGAACTTCTTGGCGTACGCGGCGTCGAACAGGCCCTTGACGAACTCGCGGCTGTACTTCGCCAGCACCTCGGGCTCGTAGTAGTTCTCCTCGACGAGGTAGTCGAGCTTCTCGTCCAGATTGTGGAAGAAGACCGTGTTCTGGTTCACGTGCTGCAGGAAGTACTGCCGCGCGGCCTCGCGGTCCTTCTCGAACTGGATGCGCCCGTCCTTGTCGTACAGGTTGAGCATCGCATTGAGCGCGTGGAAGTCCAGCTCACTGTGGCCGGGGCCCGTGTGGACACCCGACTGGCTCGCCGACGGTACGAGGTCTTCCTGAGTTGCGGTCACGCGATTTCCTTGCTGTTGGTGCGGGAGAAGAAGTCGACGAGCCCGACGCGGACGCGCTGCACGTCGTCCACGGTGCCCATCAGTTCGAAGCGGTACAGGTACGGGACCCGGCATTTACGAGCGATCACATCGCCCGCGTAGCAGAACTCTTCGCCGAAATTCGTGTTGCCGGCCGCGATCACGGCGCGGAGGAGGGAGCGGTTGTGCCGGTCGTTGAGGAATCGGATCACCTGCTTGGGGACGTACCCTCCGCCGGAGACCGCCGTGGCCTGCTTACCCCCGCCGTACGTGGGAGTGATCAAGACGAAGGGCTCGTCGACGGTGATCGGATCCTCCGCCCGCGTCACCGGGATGCGCACGGCGCGCAGGCCCAGCTTCGTCACGAATCGGTGCGTGTTCTCCGACACCGACGAGAAGTAGACGACGAGCGGCGAGGCCATGACTACGCCGTGGCGGCGACGCTCACGAGCGCCTTCACCCGGTCCGGGCGGAAGCCCGACCAATGCGCATCGCCGGCGACGACGACGGGGGCCTGCAGGTAGCCGAGAGCCATCACGTAGTCCCGGGCATCGGAATCCTCCGTGATGTCCACTACGCGGTACTCGAGGCCGGCCTTGTCCAGAGCCTTGTAGGTGGCATTGCACTGCACGCACGCGGGCTTGGTGTAGACGGTGATCTCGACCTGGCTCATAGCGGCTCCCGTTCGTTCGACTGAGTGCCCGACAGCCGTCACGACTGCCTCGGAACCCCAGTATGGACCTGACGACTGACAAGTTCTTCGCCACGTTTGCCTGCGTGAACTCGGGCAGCCCAGCGGACACGTCAACTCGTCCTCAAGCCTCCCGGATCCCCGTTTCGGATCTCCGATCGCGCAGTGGACAGAACACTACACCTAGTGGTGCCCCACGGGAAGCGACACAACCGCTTGCGAACAACATTCATGAAATTACCAGCTCGCAAGACACCCTTCCGACCGTTTTTCATCGTGAATCCCCAGGACACGCCGAGATTGCGCGACACGCCGATCCGACACGCCCGGCACCGTCGGAGACCGCTCCCGGCCCCCTATCGGACGGGGGCGACGAGACGCTCGAGAAGGTCGCCGGCGCGCTGCACCACGGCGTCGTGCTCGCGGGGTGATCTGCCGCCCAGACCCGAGATCGGGAACTCCTCGACGAGCCCCTCGGGGACCTCGCCGCCGGCGATGGTGACGGCTCGTTCGGCATCGGCCAGGGTGGTGTCGAGGCGGTGCCCGACGCCGGCGAGAGCGACGCGCTTGCCCGACAGCACGCTCGCACCGTAGGGCCGCGAGCCCCAGTCGATGACGTTCTTCAGCACCGCGCTGACGGTGCCGTTGTTGGGCGGCGCGAGCAGCAGCAGGGCGTCCGCGGCGGCGATCCGCTCCCGCAGCGCCGCTGCGGCGGCGGGCGTGTCCTCGCCGTCGATGTCCTCGTTGTAGAACGGCACCTCCGCGATGCCCTCCGCGATCTCGACCCGAACCCCCTCGGGTGCGTTCGCGACGACTACCTCGGCGAGCTCGCGGTTGAGCGAGCCACTACGCAGCGATCCGACGACGGCCAGCACGGTGATCTCGGACACTTTCCCACTTCTTCCTCGCGACCCGTCCAGGTCGCACCCGCCTCAAATTATCGGACTTCGGTCCGGATTTCTGTCCCAGGTTCACACTGAGTCGAAAACCTGCGCGTAGGCTGAATCCGATGACCGGACCACTCCTCCCCCTCGCGCAGCCGCAGGCCGAGCCGCGCCGCGATGCCGCGCGCAATCGCGAGCTGCTCATCGAAGCGGCGCAGCGCCTGTTCGCCGAGCGCGGGGTCGACGCGGTGAGCATGGACGCCGTGGCTCAGGCCGCGGGCGTCGGCAAGGGCACCGTCTTCCGCCGGTTCGGTTCCCGCGCAGGACTGTTGCAGGCACTCCTCGACCACGACGAGATCGAGTTGCAGCATCGATTCATGTTCGGCCCGCCCCCGCTGGGGCCGGGCGGCGACCCGGTCCACCGGCTCGTGGAATACGGCAAGGCCCGCATGCGGCTCATCGACCGGCACGGCGATCTCCTGCGGGGCGCCGAGCAGGCCGCCCGCGACCCGTACGACGAGCCGCCGTGGCGCGTCTCAACGATGACGGTGCGCGCGATGCTCACCGAGGCCGGGCGCACGGCGCACGCCGACGTCTGGTCGGCGGCGCTCATGGCCACACTAAGCCCCGGCTGGGTGCTGCACCAGCTCGCGTCGGGCGTCTCCACGGACGCGCTCGAGGCGGTCTGGACCGAACACGTCCGGCTACTGGCCGCGGGCTGAGATCTTCGCGAAGTAGGCGAAGCGATCGTTCGCCACGCGCATGGCGATCTCGTAGGGCAGCGCGAACTTCCGCTTCCAGAAGTACCCGAAGCGGGTGTCGAAGGACGTGTAGACCAGGAACCGGTTCTTCAACACCCCGTCGATGATCGCCTGCGCCGCCTTCTCCGCCGTGACCTTCGGGAACGCGTCGATCCCCTTGTCCACCTTCGGGTTACTGCGATCGACGCCGTTGATCTCGACGGACCTCACCAGCCCGGTCTCCACGGCCCCGGGAACCACCACGCAGACCCCGATGCCGTGCCGGCGCAGGTCGTAGCGCAGCACCTCGGAGACCCCGACGAGGCCGAACTTCGCGGCCGAGTACGCCGCGTGCCAGGGCAACGCCATCAGGCCCGCCGTGGAGGAGACGTTGACCAGCTGGCCGCCGCGCCCCGCCGCGATCATCGGCGGGACGAACTCCTCGATGATGTGGATCGGCCCCATGAGGTTGATGTCCACGGTCCTGCGCCACTGCTCGTGGGTGAGGTTCTCGACGGTGCCCCACACCGCGATGCCGGCCACGTTCATCACGATGTCCAGCGAGCCGACGGATGCGTGCACCTCCTCGGCGAACGCGCGCACCGCGTCGTAGTCGGATACGTCGAAGGCCCTGGAGGCGATGACCTTCGCGCCCAGGGCCGTGACGTGGCGGGTGGCGGCATCGAGCTGTTCGGCGTTGATGTCTGTCAACACCAGCTCGGCGCCGTGCGCCGCGAGAAGATTCGCGGTAGCGCGGCCGATCCCGCTGGCCGCGCCGGTGACGAGGACCTTCTTCCCCTTCAGGTCCTTGATCGGCGTGGCCATGTGGACGAGCCGGACGATATTGCGGAGTGCCATATCAGCCAGCTTGCCAGATCGGTCCGCGCTACCGCTTCCCGCCGGGGCGTGACGTCCCCGGCGGAAGTCGGTGCGGTTCTTACTTCGGCAGGATCGCGCCGGCGCTCAGGATCGCCTTGAGGATCTCCTGGGCGGCGGCCGGGCCCTGCGCGGACTGCAGCGAGTTGAAGGCCTGCGGGCTGGACAGCAGAGTGGTCACGAGCTGCTGGCCCTGCGCGCTGGTCAGGAACTCGGTGGCCTTGGGCCCCATCTCGAACAGCGTGTTCACACCCAGGGGCTGGGCCTGGCCGGGGATCGTGATCTGCGGCAACTGGGGCAGCGCGAGCTGTCCGAGACCGGGGATGTTGACCGACGTACCCGCCGGGGCCGCGGCGCTCGGCGCCGTGACCGCAGGCGTGCCGCCCGACGGGGTCGCCCCACCGGTCAGCATCGGGACGCCCGAGACGATCGGCGAGACGCCGGTGCCCGTGGTGGGCGCGGCCGGGACCGCCGGAACGATGGGCGTCTGCGCGGGCGCGGTCGGCACCGCTGCCGCCGGCGCGGTGGGCACGACGGGGGTGACCGCGGGGGCGGCCGGAGCGGCCGGGGTCGCGGGCGCGGCCGGCGTGACCGGTACCGCGGGATCGACCTGCGGCGCGACGGGCTGCTGCACGATCGGCTCGGCGACGGCGCCCGCGGGCACCACCTTGCCGGTCAGCTGCTGGATCACGCCGTTGGTCAGCACGGAGGCGTACTGGGTCTGGCCCGCGGCGGAGGTGAGCAGCGCGGCATCGTCCCCATTGGCGAGGTTGCCCAGGTTGGCGTACACGAGCGGGATGTTCACCAGCGACGCCAGGGCGGTGGTGGTCTGCGCGATGCCGTCCTTGCCGCCCAGGTACTGCGCGGGGACGAAGCCGCCCGCGCTGGCCGCGTTGCGCACGACCGTCGCGGCCGGGTTGCTGACGGCCTGCTGGGCGGTCACCTTGGGGTCGGAGGCGCCCGGCGCTGCCGTCTCGAGTAGGAATCCGCGCTGGGCCGCGTCCTGGACCGCGCTGTTGATGCTCACGGCGAGGTCCGCACCGGAGGCGTTGGCGGCGGTGGCGCGCTGGTCGACGCATCCGCCGAAGCCGGCGTCGTCCGCGCGGGACATGATCACCTTGGCGCCCTGGGACTTGAGCGCGGCCTCGACCATCTTGGCCACGGCGTAGTTCACGGTGTGGTCGGCGGTGCCGTTGGAGGCGATCGCCGCCGGGTTGACGCAGGGCACCTGGCCGCCGCGACCGTCGGCGACCTTGCGGGCCTGCTCGACGGCCGACGCGACGGAGGATCCGGCGTCGAGGAACACGGTCTTGCCGCTCAGCGGCTGCGCCGGTGCGGCGGGGGCGGGATCGGCGGACGCGAAGCCGGGCACGCCGAACAGCGCGACGGCCGCAGTCGCAAGCGAGCCTGCGAGAACACGGGTCTTCTTCATGGGTAGCTGGGCGCCGGGGAAGTGGCGCCGCTCTCCTTCCAAGTCTCTTGTGCAACTTTCGTCACATCAGTCACACGAGAAACAGTCAACCATCAATTGAGACTTTAGGAAAATCCGCCCACGGTATCGTTACCGAACCGTTACCCGGAGCGGTCGGCGTCAGTCCTCGACGAACGCCGAATCGGATTGCGCGGCAGCCGAGTAGCGCAGCAGGGAGAGCACGGCCTGGGGGTCGGGCGCAGCCATCGGGTCGGCCTCGCAACCATCCACCCGCGCCCGGACGGCCGCACCGTCGACCCCGATCCCGAGGAAGACGAGCACCGACGCGGCTCCCGCCCGGCCGCCCCGCTCCGGTGCCGTGCGTACGTGCCGGCCCACGGAGTGCACCTCGAGCCGGGTGCCGTCCGCGACGGTGACGAAGCCCTTCGTCCGGAAGACCCCGGGCGGCGGATCGGCGAGCAGGTCGGCCACGGCGCGGGCGTCGAGGCGGCCGGCGGTCACGTCGACCGCGGTGTAGTCGTCGTGCAGGTGGGCATGGGCGTGCTCCCCAGCGTGCTCCCCGGCGTGCTCGTCGTGCTCGTGTTCGCGGAGCGCCTCGTCGAGCGTGAGTTGCCGCGGGGTGCCGACGCGCTCGGCGGCGCGCCGCGCGAGCACCTCCGGATCGACGAGGAGTTCGATGGGCACCACGGCGTCGACGGTGCGGACCACGGGCGCCGACGGTGCGTGTTCCCGGACCAGTGCCCGCGCGGCCTCGGGGTCGTCGGCGAGGTCGATCTTGTTCAGCACCACCAGGTCGGCGAGCGCCAGGTGGTGACGCAGCGACGGGTGCCGCGCCATCGTGTCCGGCAGGTGCGCCGCGTCTGCCACGTAGACCAGGCCGCCGTAGTCGATCCGGGGGTCCGGCGCGAGCACCACACGCCGCACCATGGCGGCGGGCTCGGCGAGCCCCGACGCCTCCACCACGATGAGGTCGAGCCCGCGGCCGGCGAGCGTGCCGAGCACGTCCTCGAGTTCGTCGTCGTCGACGGTGCAACAGACGCAGCCGTTGCTCAGCGACACCGTCCGCACCGACCCGCCGCCCGCCGCGCTCGAGACGAGCATCGCATCGATGTTCACCGCGCCGAAGTCGTTGACGACCACCCCGATCCGCGCCTCGCCCGCGCCCGCGAGCAGGTGATTGAGCAAGGTGGACTTGCCGGCCCCGAGGTAGCCGGCGACCACGACGACCGGCACGGCCCGAGGACTCACGGCGCGCAGCCCTCGCACAGGACGGCGAGTTCCCGGTCCTGCGGCGGCGCGAGGTTCGCGATCCTCGACGTGGGGGTACCGCACTCCGCGCACCGTCCGATCCGCTTCGCGCCGTCGGAGAAGTCCACGCTCATCCGCCGGTCGAAGACGTACATCGAGCCCTCCCACAGCCCGCCGTCGCCGAATCGCTCACCGTAGCGGGCGATCCCACCGTCGAGCTGGTAGACCTCACCGAAGCCGCGCGTGCGCATCACCGCACTGAGCACCTCGCACCGCACGCCGCCCGTGCAGTACGTGATCACCGGGCGGTCCTTGAGGTGGTCGTACTCCCCCGAGTCCAGGAGCGTGACGAAATCCCGCGTCGTCCGGGCGGGGGTCACCACGGCGCCGGAGAACCGCCCGATCTCGGCCTCGATGGCGTTGCGGCCGTCGAAGAACACGGCATCGGGTCGCTCCGCGAGGAACGCGTGCACCTCGTCCGGCGTCAGGTGCACTCCCCCGCCGCGCACGCCGTCGTCGTCGACCTCGAGCTCGTCGGGCACGCCGAACGTGACGATCTCGTCGCGCACCTTCACCGAGAGCTTCGGGAAGTCCGCAGCGGAGCCCTCGGACCACTTCACGTCGGCGCCCTTGAAGGCCGGGTACTCGCGCGTGGCGCGCAGGTACCACTTGACGGCGCGGATCTCACCGCCGACGGTGACGTTGATCCCGTGCCGGGAGACGATGATCCGGCCGCGGAGGTCGTTCGCCTCACACAGCGCCCGCTGCCACAACCGGATCGCATCCGGATCGGCCAGCGGCGCGAACACGTAGAACAGCACGATCTTGCCCATGACCGCTCCATCCTATCTCCGGACGCCTTGCGCTCAGCCTGCGTCCAAGGGTTCCGACGGTGGCCTCCCCCGCCTTCAATGACCCCCATGACCGCAACACTCGATCCCACCACGACCGCCGCGCAGGGCGTGACCGTCACTCGGCTGAGCGAGCACATCGGGGCGATCGTGCACGGCGTGCGCCTCGGCGGCGACATCGACGATGCGACCGCCGAGACGATCCTGGACCTGCTCGCCGAGCACGAGGTGATCTTCTTCCGTGATCAGCAGCACCTCGACGATGCCGGCCAGCATGCGTTCGCGGCACGTCTGGGGGTACCGACGACGCCGCACCCGACGGTCCGCTCGGACTCGGACCTGCTCCCCATCGAGGGCGCGGCGAACAGCTGGCACACGGATGTCTCCTTCGTCGACCGGGTGCCGAAGGCGTCGATCCTGCGCCCGATCACGCTGCCGCCGCACGGCGGCAACACGGCCTGGGCCTCGACCACCCGCGCCTACGACCTGCTGCCCGCACCGCTCAAGGCGCTCGCCGAGAACCTCCGCGCGATCCACACCAACGACTACGACTACGCGGGCCACAACCCCACCTACCAGCGCTCGGAATACCACCAGGAGTTCACCCGGAACATCTTCGAGTCCGAGCACCCCGTGGTGCGCGTGCACCCGGAGACGGGCCGTCGCTCGCTGCTACTGGGCCACTTCGTGAAGTCCTTCGCGGGCCTGAGCAGCCACGACTCCGCCCCCGTCCTGGCGCTGCTGCAGCGGCGGATCGAGAACCCCGACAACGCCGTTCGCTGGGCCTGGCAGCCGGGCGACGTGGCCATCTGGGACAACCGCTCCACCCAGCACTTCGGCATCAACGACTACGGCGAGCACAAGCGCCTGCTGCGCCGCGTGACGCTCGCGGGCGACCTGCCGGTCGGCGTCGACGGCCGGGAGGGCGTGGCGCTCAAGGGCGATGCCTCCGACTACGCGCCGGTGACGCCGGCCCGCTCGCGCTGACCGAGCCAGGCGAGCATCTGCTCGTACACGGCATCGGAGCGCAGCAGCGCGAAGTGATGAGCTCCGCCGAGGTGCATCCCCGCCTCGGCGGTGAAACCGACGCGGCGGGCCCGGCGGTGGCGGAGCGAGCCGCTCGCGGCGCCCAGGCCCGCCGCACTCGGCGCGAGGACCAGTCCGTCACCGATGATGCGCCCCACCGGGTTCGCCGCGTTGCGGGTCACCGTCGCGGCCACGAAGAAGTGCTCCGCGCCATCGAGGAGCGGCACCTCGGCGGCGACGGCGCGCCCGAGCGCGTCGGCGTCGCGGCCCTGCCAGTCCTCGTCGACGATCGATCCGCCGCGCAGGTCGCGGATGCCCGCGCTGCGCCGCCGCAGCAGCCGGCCGAAGGGCGCGGTCTCGGGGATCGCGGCCAGCGCCGCGCTGCCGTAGTGCGCCACCTGCTCGAGCGGCGCACCCGTGTGCGGCGTCCCCAGGCTGACGGTGGCCGATACCGCTGCGGGCCAGGCCATCACGGCCTCGTCGGCCCGATGCGCCGCGCTCCGGGCCACGAGGCCACCCATGGAGTGCCCGATCAGCACCAGGTCGGTAACGGGCACGGGCCACGTCGCGACGAGACGTTCGAGCAGCTCCGCGAGGTCGCGCCCGTTGTCGCTGATGTGCCGGCCGCTGTTGTAGCGCACGTAGACCGGCGTGTATCCGAGGTCGACCGCGAGCCGCACGCCGTAGTCGTCGGCGTCGGGTCCGCCTACACCCCAGGCGTGCTCGGTCTCGGTCAAGCCGTGCAGCAGGACCACGATGCGGCCCGCGGCACCGTCGAACACCTCAGCCGGATCGAGTCGGTCGGGTGGGACCGGGCCTTCGCCCAGGTGGACGATCGCGCCGTCCACGCGGACGGTGACGGGGTCCGCGGCCAGCGGTGAGCCCTGGGCCTCGAGATCGTCGCCGATGAGCCCGAGCACGGCGCCGATGAGCGCGGCTCCCCGCGCCGTCTCCGACGGCGGACGGTCCCCCGGCCAGTCCGCGCCGATGGCCGCGACCCGCCCGACGGTGCGCGCGACGGCGCTGATGCTCGCGTACACGCCGTCGGTGATGCCGTCGTGCACCGCGCGGACCGGCGCGACCGCCGGGCCGACGCCGAGCCGTACGTATCGGAAGACGCGGTCGGAGATCGCCCGGTGCACGCCGTGGATCCCGTCCGCCGTGCCCGCGATCTCGCTACAGCCCAGCTCAGCGAGAGCGCGCGTCTCCGCGCGACGACGATCCACGACAGCATTCATGACAATCGAGTGTACGAGTGTGCACTCGTCTCTGTCCAGCGGTGTGAGCCGCTCAGGCGCGGCACTCCCAGCCCGCCGCGACCCAGTCGGCCGAGGGCATGCAGTTGCGACCGTCGAGCAGGACGGGGTTGCGCACGACCGCACCGACCACCGCGGGGTCGAGCTCGCGGAACTGCGTCCACTCGGTCAGCACCAGCACGACATCGGCGCCCTCGCAGGCCTCCAGCGCGGTGGTGGCGTAGTCCAGCGTCGGGAAGACCCGGCGCGAGTTGTCCATCGCCTCGGGGTCGTACACCGAGACGGCCGCGCCCTGCAGCTGGATCTGGCCGGCGATGTTGAGCGCCGGCGAGTCGCGCACATCGTCCGAGTCCGGCTTGAACGCGGCCCCCAGGACGGCGACCTTCGCCCCGAGCAGCGAGCCTCCGCAGGCCTCCCGGGCCAGGTCGACCATGCGGGTGCGCCGGCTCATGTTGATGGCGTCGACCTCGCGGAGCAGCCCGTGCATGTGCCCGGCGCCCAACTCGCCCGAGCGGGCCATGAAGGCGCGGATGTCCTTCGGCAGGCAGCCGCCGCCGAAGCCGATGCCGGCGCCGAGGAACTTCCGGCCGATGCGCGGGTCCACGCCGATCGCATCGGCGAGGGCCACCACGTCGGCGCCCGCGGCCTCGCAGACCTCGGCCACGGCGTTGATGAACGAGATCTTGGTGGCCAGGAAGGCGTTCGCGGAGATCTTCACCAGCTCCGCGGTGGCGGTGTCGGTCACGAAGAACGGGGTGTCCCGGGCCAGCATCTCGGCGTACACCTCGCGGGCGACCTCCTCGGCGCGGCCGCCGGGCTCGACGCCGAGCACGAGGCGGTCGGGCTCGAGGGTGTCCTTCACGGCGTGGCCCTCGCGGAGGAACTCGGGGTTCCAGGCGAATTCGACGCGCACGCCGGCGGGGACCAGCTCGGCCGCGCGGGCGCGCAGCAGGTCGGTGGTGCCGACGGGGACCGTCGACTTGCCCAGGATCACCGCGTCGCGGCGCAGGTGCGGCACCAGCGAGTCGATCACCGAGTTGACGTAGGTCATGTCGGCGGCGAACTCCCCCTTGCGCTGCGGGGTACCGACCGCGATGAAGTGCACGTCGCCGAACGCGCCGGCCTCCTCGTAGGAGTCGGTGAAGCGCAGCCGGCCGGCCTCGATGTTCCGCTTGAGCACGGCGGGCAGGCCCGGCTCGTGGAAGGGCACCTTGCCCTCGGAGAGGGCGGCGATCTTGCTGAGGTTGACGTCGACTCCGAGCACCTCGTGGCCCAGCTCCGCCATGCACGCCGCGTGCGTGGCTCCCAGGTACCCCGTACCCAGCACTGTGATCTTCATGCGCCGAAGGTATGCGCGGCGGGACGCGCCGCGGAAGGGCGCCGGGCCGGAGTTGGGCAAGGGTTACACGGGGATTCACACGCAGGGCAGCGACGGCCCCGTCGCGTTCGCCGGGCGTTCGCCCGGGCGTCGCCGCCCCGTCACCCCGGGCGGTCAGAGCAGTTCGGGACCGTCCGACGGTCCGCCGTTCGCCGCGTCGGGGCCGGCACCGTCGGAGGAGGACGAGGCGCGGCGCGGCTCCCGGCCCTCGCGCCCCTTGAGGATGCGCTTGGGCAGGCGATTGACCAGGTCACTCATGGGGTTCACGGCGGCGGTCATCAGCGCGACGGCCTCGTTGAGCTCGGCCACCACGTCGGGGAGCTGGGAGACCGCGTCGAGGGTGCCGCCGGGGGCGATGGCGCGCTCGATGGCGCCCTCCTGACCGAGGAGCTGGTCGACGATGCCGCCGTCGGCGATCGCTCGGTCGATGATGCCCCCGGGCTCCGTGAGCTTATCGATGAGGCCGTCCTGGCCGGTCAGCTTGTCGAGGACGCCGTCCTTCGCGGCGAGCTTGTCGAGCACGCCGCCCTTCTCGGTGAGCTTGTCCAGCACGCCGTCCTTGGTCATGAGCTTCTCGAGCACGCCATCGGGCGCCGTGAGCTTGTCGATGACGCCGCCCTCGGAGGTGAGCCGCTCGAGGACGCCCTCCGACTCGGTGATCTGGTCGACGACGCCGCCGGGGCGGGTGAGCCGGTCCAGCGGGCCGCCCTCGGAGGTGAGGCGGGTGATCGGGCTGTCGTCCTTGGTCACCTGGTCGAGCAACCCGCCGGGCGCCGTGAGCTTCTCCAGCATGCCGCCGGGCTCGGTGAGCCGGTCGACGACGCCGGTGGGCTTGAGCACGCGGTCCAGCGGCCCGCCGCGGGACAGGATGATCCCGACGGGGCGGTCGGGTTCGAGCAGTGAGGCGAGCCGCTGCAGCAGCTGCATCGGCGTGGCCGAGGACATCCCCGCCTCCACGTGCAGGGCGTTGCTCACCTCCGAGTCCACGTTCTGCACGGCGAACCGGGTGACGGCGACGCCGCCCTCGATCGCTGACATCGCGGCGTCCGCGGTCGAGAAGGCGACGCGCAGCGGTGTGGTGACGATGCCCTTGAGGTCCATAGCCGCCCATCGTAGGGGGCGCAGTGAGAGGATCACGACCGAATCCACTCATTGCCCGACGGCGGAGCGGACGATGCCGCCCGTCGCGGGTCTGCCATGATCGAATCGTGACCGCGCGCAACGTTCTCGCCGACCCCGTCAACGCCGCATTGTCGGGTCCGCACTCGCGGTTCCGGGTGCGCTCGGGCCGGATCCAGCGGTACCACCCCGAGGTCTCCGTGTTCTTCGGGCATCCCCGCGAGCTCACCGGAGCGGACTACGCCGACATCGCCCGTCTCGCCGAGCGCAACGGGACGGTCCTGCTGCGCGATCGCGCCACGCCGCTCCCCGCGGACTGGACCGTGCTGGAACGGATCGGCCTGGTCCAGTACGACGGCAGCGCCGTCGAGACGGCCGACGAACCGGAGGCGGTGCGCCTCACCGCCGCCGACGTGCGGGAGATGACGGCGCTGGTGGAGCGGACCAAGCCCGGCCCGTTCCTGCCCCGCACCATCGACCTGGGCACCTACCTCGGGATCCGGGATTCCGACGGTGCCCTCGTCGCGATGGCCGGCGAGCGCATGCACCCCGCGGGGTGGACCGAGATCAGCGCGGTGTGCACCGCTCCGGAGGCCCGCGGCCGCGGCCTCGCCTCGCGCCTCATCCGCGCGGTCGGGCAGGGCGTGCGGGACCGCGGAGACACGCCCTTCCTGCACACCTCGGACGACAACCCGGCGCAGAAGCTGTACGACGCCATGGGATTCGTCCACACCGGCACGGTGCCGCTCGAGGTGATCCGGGTGTCCGCGGGCTAGGAATTCGCGGGCTAGGAATTGGCGGGCGCGGCGGCCACCGGACGCGGCGCACCCGCCCGCACCGCGACGACGCAGGCACCGACGAGCAGCGCCACCAGCAGCGCGCCGATCCCGAAGGTCTCCCAGTCGAACGGACCGGCCGCGGCACCGTCGGCCTGCTTGCGCGCGGACCCGGACAGGAAGGGCACGATGAGCAACACGCCGACGCCCGCGATCGCCTCGGCGGCCACGACCCTGGGGAAGTGGTGCAGGGCGAGCCGGACGACGGTGCCGTCGTCCCCGGCGAGCCGGGCCCGCGCGATCGCCGGGATGAGGACGCGCACGTTGTAGGCGCCGGCGCCCACCATCGCCGCCACCAACACCAGCTTGATCAGCAGGTAGCGCCCGTACGGGGTGGTCACGAACTGCGCGAAGGATCCGAGGTGCACCCAGGTCAGCCACAGTCCGCTCACGCCGACGGCGATCACCGCGCCCATCGCCCACGCGCTGAACCGCACCCACATGCGCTCGAAGGCGCCGGCACCGTCGATCCCGGAACGCCGCGCCCGCAGGCCCGCGGCGGCGAGGACGAACACGCCGCCGAGCCAGATCACGCAGGCCAGGATGTGCGTGAGCTTGAGCACCCGGTTGGCCGTCGCATCCATGCCGGCCACGGCCGTGGTCAGGCTGGGCGCCGACGCCGTGAGCACGACCACGGCGAAACCCACCGTCGCGACGATCGCCGCGGCGCGGCCCTGCAGTCGGCGCACGACGAGCAGCAGGATCGCGGCGAGCGCGAACATGCCGAGCTGCGCCGTCGCCATCACCGACGCCGGGACCCAGGCGTCCTTCCCCGCCGGGAGGCCGAGGTAGGCGCCGAACCGGCTCGGCGCGAGCGACTCCGTGAAGGAGTAGCCGAGCTTGCTGCGCGCGATCCGCCCCGCGTACTGCGCGTAGCCCGCGACCACGACGAACACCGCGACGGCCGGCACGAGAGCGCGCAGGCTGCGGTCGGCCGCCCCACCACGCGCGCCGGCGGGCAGCAGGAAGGCCAGCGCCAGGAACAGCCCGCAGGACAACGCGAGCGCGCCGAAGTACCCCATCTGCGTGAGGATGCGCCAGAGCGGAGGGGCGGCCGGGGCGGCCGCCGCGACATGCAAGGTAAGGCTCGTCATAGTTGAGTGAGACTAGCCTTACTCGGCGGGTGTGACCAATCGGGCAAAACACTCCCCACCAGCGGTTTCATTAGCTCGAACAAGGTGTCCGATTCGGTGCCGCCGACGCGAATCCCGGAAAATTGATAGGATGTTTCGGCTGCGGCCCGTGCCGCAGCGAGAATCCGTGTATCTACCTGGCACGGCCCGAGGGCACCCAAGGCGGCACGTCGAGCGATGCGGCCGGACGCCGCGGAAAGGCCCCTTCGGTGACCGCCACCATGTCCCACGAAACCTCCGCCCAGGCGGGCGCGGCGAAAGACCCCTCGATGCTGTCGATCGCCGGCCCCACGTACTTCCCGATCGCGCTGGTAGCCCGCCTGCCCTTCGCGATGATGGTCGTCGGCGTCCTCACACTCGTCGTCGCGGGCCGCGACTCGCTGGCCTTCGGTGGGCTGAGCTCGGCGATGGTCGGCATCGGCTCCGCGGCGGTCGGACCGCTCGTGGGTGCCGCGGCGGACCGGTTCGGGCAACACCGCGCCGTCCTCACGGCGGGAATCGTCAACAGCCTCGCGCTGCTGCTCATGGCGTGGGTCGTGTTCAGCCCGCTGCCGGGCTGGGCGGTGCTCGCCTCCGCCGCGCTCGTGGGCGCGAGCGCACCCCAGGTCGGCCCGATGTCGCGCAGCCGGGTGGTCGGCATGATCGCCACGAAGCTGCCCGAAGGGCGCCGCGGGCGCCCTCTGCTCTCGATGATGGCGTACGAATCCGCCGCCGACGAGGTGATCTTCGTCTTCGGCCCCGTGATCGTGGGACTGCTGGCCACCACGATGTCGCCCGCCGCGCCGATGGTCGGCGCAGCGGTACTGACGATCCTGTTCGTGGGCGCGTTCGCCCTCCACCCCACCGGCCGCGCGACCGAACAGCACACGGCCGGCGCGGTCGACCAGGCCCCGGTCCGCGAGTTGCGCGACCCCGCGTTGCTCACCGTCGTGGGCGGTGTCTTCGGCGTGGGGCTGTTCTTCGGCTTCACGCTGACCGGCCTGACCGCATTCATGCGGGACGCGGGCAACGCCGAGTCGGCCGGCCTGTTCTACGGCGTGATGGGTGTCGGTTCGGCCGCCCTCGCACTCGGATCCGCCCTCCTGCCGGACACTTTCACCCTCGCCCGGCGGTGGATCACCTTCTCCCTCGCCATGGTCGCAGGGGCATCGCTCATCGCCGCCGCACCGTCGCTGCCCTGGCTGGTCGCGGGTCTCGCCGTCGCCGGGATCGGCGTCGGCCCCACCCTCGTCACCGAGTTCAGCCTGGGCGCCGCCCGCAGCCCCCGCGGCCGATCGGCCACCGTGATGACGATCCTCGGGTCGGCGATCATCCTCGGCCAGTCGCTGGCCTCCGCTGTGAACGGCGAACTCGCCGAACGGTTCGGTACCGGTGCGGCGCAGTGCATGCCGCTCGTCGCGACCCTCATCGTGCTGGGCGCGGGCCTCGTCAACGCGGGCCTCACCCGGCGTCGATCGGCGACGGACGCGGCCTAGACTGACGACATGACCGCGACCAGCGCCGGACTGCTGCTCCATCGCCGGAGCGGCGGCGCCGTCGAGGTGCTCATCGGGCACATGGGCGGCCCGTTCTGGGCGCGCAAGGACGCGCACGGGTGGTCGATCCCCAAGGGCCTCTACACCGACGAGGATCCCCTCGCGGCGGCGGAGCGCGAGTTCGCCGAGGAGCTCGGCACCTCGGCACCGCCGGGGCCGACCGTGCCGCTGGGCTCGGTCCGGCAGTCCGGCGGCAAGACGGTCACGGTGTTCGCCCGGGAGGGCGACTTCGACGCCGCCGTCATCACCTCGAACGAGTTCGAGCTGGAATGGCCGCGCGGATCCGGCCGGATGCAGCGCTTCCCGGAGATCGACCGCGCGGGGTGGTTCAGCCTCGACGAGGCCGCGGAGAAGCTGGTGAAGGCACAGTCGGTGTTCCTCGACCGGTTGCGGGTGCACCTGTCCGGAGCGTGAGCAGGCCCGCCCCGGCGGCACACACGAGCGAGGCCGCCGCGGCCGCGAGCGCGATGCGGTTCCAGCCGGCGATCGCATCGGGCGCCCCTGCGGCCAGCACACCGGCGATCGTGATGCCCAACGCGGAGCCGACGTAGCGGGCGGTGTTGTTGACGCCGCTGCCCATCGCGGCGTCGCCCGCGGGGACGCTGGATATCGCCTCACGGGCGAGCCCCGTGTTCAGCAGTCCGGACGCGATGCCGGCGACCACGAACCCGGGGATCAGGCGCGCGGGCGAGGCACCGTCGGACAGGCCGGACATGAGGAGCAGGCCCAGCGCGACCCCGACCAGCCCGCCGATCAGGTGCGCACGGCCCGACAGCACCCCCGCCAGGCGCGAGAAGCCCAGGGCGGCCACGGCGCTCGTGCCGGCCCACAGGGTGAGCAGGCAGCCCGCCTGCAGGGTGCTCAACCCCAGACCGTGCACCGCGAAGGTACCGGAGTACGACATCGCCGAGATGATGCCGATGCCCGTGCCCAGACCGGCGACGGTCGCGGAGAGGAAGCGCCGGCGGCGGAAGAGCGCCGGGTCGACCAGGCGCGCGGAGCCGTAGCGCTGGCTCGCGACGAGCGCCGCGGTGAGGACGAGCGCGGCGACCGCGAGGGCGATCGCCAGGCGGGCCTCCCGCGCGCGGACCTCGACGAGCGCCGCGACCGCCGCGCTCAGGGCCGCCGTGAGCAGCACGAAGCCGAGGACGCTCTGCGCGCGATCGGGGTTGTGCGGCGGCCGCGTCGGGATCCGCCGCGCCGAGAACCACAGCGCCGCACCGGCGGCCGCCAGGAAGAGGTAGAACACGCGCCACGCTCCCGCCAGGTCCAGCGCGCCGGTGAGCCCGACGCTCATCGATGCGAGGATCCAGGTGGCGCCGGCCGGGCCGGCGCGGAGCGCCGCGTTCAGCGTCACCGCGTTACCCAGCGGCCCCGCATAGCCGAGCATCGCCACGAGGGTGCTGGCGGCGACGGTCGCCAGCACCCGGCCGTACGACGATTCCAGTCTGTTCACAAGACTCATCATGGCGCAGTTCGAGTCTGTTCACAAGACTCGATTCGCGTACCATGAGGTCATGGCACTGGGAACCGGGTACGAGGCGCAGGGCTGCTACCTCGCGCGCGCCCTCGAGGTCGTGGGCGAGCGCTGGACGCTCCTGATCCTGCGCGACCTCTTCTTCGGCGTGCGGCACTTCAGCGATCTGCTGGCACACCTGGATGTCTCCCGCGCCGTGCTCACCGATCGCCTGGAGACACTGGTCGCCGCCGGCGTCCTCGCCCGACGGCGGGAGGGGCGCACCGTCGAATACGCGCTGACCGCCGCCGGAGAGGACCTGTGGCCCACCGTCTACAGCCTGATCCGGTGGGCCGAGCGCCACCTGGAGGCGGACTTCCCCGGCCGCGTGTTCGCGCACGCGGCGTGCGGCACCGACATCGACGAGTCCGGCCTGTGTCCGCACTGCGGCATCGTTCCGACGGTGCGGGACCTGGACGCCCGCCCGCGCCCCGGGTTCAACCCGCGACGGCGCGACGACCCGGTGGCCGTCGCACTGCGGCAACGGCACCGGATGCTCACACCGCTGCCCTGAGAACGCCTGCGCCGGCGCGACCGCCGCGGGGGAAGGTCAGTTCCGGTAGTTCTCCACGGTGTTCGCCGACCGCGCCTGCGCGCCGTCCGGGTTCTCGCCGAACTCGCGCCGGGCCCGGCGCTGCCGCAGGAGATCCCAGGCCTGATCGAGCTGGGTCTCGAGCACCTGCAGCCGCGCGTGCTCCTCGCTCTCGCTGATCTCGCCGGCCGCGAGCCGCGTGCGCAGGTCGTGCTCCTCCGCGATGAGCGTGTCGATCCGGGTATGAATGGCGTCATCGGTCATGTTTCGATCCTGCCACCGATCGCCGGACCGCGTGGTCCCCATCGGACGCTTCCCAGTCGCCGAGGGCGCGCCGCGCCTACGCCGGGGACGGCTGCAGCGCGTAGTGCCGCGCCACCAGCTCGACGGTCCGCCGGTGCCCGGCGCGCGAGGGTCCCATCGTGACCAGCATGATCTCGTCGACGCCGGTCCGCGCGTGCAGCCGCTCCAGGCGGCCGGCGATGTCGGCGGGGGTGCCGCCCCAGAACCTCTCGGCGTAGCCGTCGAGCACCCGTCGCTCCTCGGGCGTGGCGTCGTACGCGGCGGCCTCGTCGGGCGGGAGGAGCGTGTACGGGGCGCGCTGAACCATCCGGAGCATCGCCAAGGCGGCGCTGTCGACCTGCCGCCGCGCCGCGGCCGGATCGTCGTCGACCGCCACGGGGACGCTCGCGAGGCAATAGGGCGCGGCGAGGACGGGGGACGGGCGGAACTCGCGCCGGTAGACCTCGAAGGCCTCCGCCGGGTCGGCGCCGCCGAACTGCAACGCGAAGGCGTACGGCCGGCCGAGCCTGCCGGCGAGCTGCGCCGAGGACGGCGACGTGCCGAGGATCCACACCTGCGGTGCCGTCGTGGGCGCCGGCACCCGGTTCTGCGCGGCCTGCCACGGGCCGGGCACGGCGTGGACGTCGTGATACGGATGCCCGGGCGGGAACCGATCGGCGAGGAAAGCGATCAATTGCACGGCCGATTGCGGGAACTCGTCGTTGCCGGCGGCGTGCCGACGCAGCGCCGCGGCGGTCGCCGCATCAGTGCCCGGCGCGCGGCCGAGGCCGAGGTCGATGCGCCCCGGGGCCAGCGCGTCGAGCATCGCGAACTGCTCGGCGATCACCAGCGGAGCATGATTGGGCAGCATCACACCGCCCGCCCCGAGCCGGATCCGTTCCGTCTCCCCCGTCAGTCGCGCGAGCATCAGCTGCGGCGACGGGGTGGCCGCGGCCGGCATCGCGTGGTGCTCGGACATCCAGAACCGGTGGTAGCCGAGCCGATCCGCAAGGCGCGCCAACGCGATCACCTCGCGGTACACCTCGTCGACGGTGCTCCCGACGGCGGCGTGCGCGTTGTCCAGCACGGACAGCACGAACGGCGCTGTGCCCGAAACCTCGATCGTGTCCGTGTCCATCCCGCCGACTCCCGCCCGGCCACCGGCACGGCCGGTGGGGCCTGTGCTCATCGACCCGCCCGGCCTGCCCGAGGGATCAACGGGGCCAATGTCTCCCGACTCAGAAGGTAGCGGTCCGACGACGCCCGCGTCCGAGGTTTCGCGAAGCGGACGAGGGGCCGGGCGCACGGCCCGGCCCCTCGTGACGATCGCGGGATCAGCCGACCGTGGCGGACTGAACCGGGACGTCCGTACGGATGATGTGATCGAACGCGCTGAGCGCCGCCGTCGCGCCGGAGCCTGCGGCGACGACGATCTGCTTGAACGGCACCGTCGTGCAGTCCCCTGCCGCGAAGACGCCCGGGAGCGAGGTGCGCCCGGCCCCGTCGACGACGATCTCGCCGCGCGGGCTCAGGTCGAGCACGCCCTCGAGCCATTCCGTGTTCGGCAGGAGGCCGATCTGGACGAAGACACCGTCGAGCTCCAGCGAGCGCTGCTCGTCGGTCGTGCGGTCCTTGTACGCCAGGCCCGTCACCTTGCCGCCGTCGCCGAGGACCTCGGTGGTCATCGAGCTGACCAGAACGTCCACGTTGGGCAGGCTGCGCAGCTTGCGCTGCAGCACCTGGTCCGCCCGCAGCTCCGCGTCGAACTCGATGAGGGTGACATGGGAGACGACGCCCGCGAGGTCGATCGCGGCCTCGACGCCCGAGTTGCCGCCGCCGATGACCGCGACGCGCTTGCCCTTGAACAGCGGACCGTCGCAGTGCGGGCAGTAGGTGACGCCCTTGTTGCGGTACTCCGCCTCGCCGGGCACGTCCATCGAGCGCCACCGGGCGCCCGTCGAGATCACCACGGTGCGCGAGCGCAGCTGCGCGCCGCTGGCCAGGTCGACGGAGATCATCCCCGACTCCGCGTCACGGCTCAGCTTCGCGCCGCGCTGGGTGTTCATGATGTCCACGTCGTACTGGCGGACCTGGCTCTCGAGCTCGGCCGCGAACCGCGGGCCCTCGGTGTACGAGACCGAGGTGAAGTTCTCGATCGCCATGGTGTCGAGGACCTGGCCGCCGAACCGCTCGGCGACGACGCCGGTGCGAATCCCCTTGCGGGCGGCGTACACCGCGGCGGTCGCGCCCGACGGACCGCCGCCGACCACGAGCACGTCGAACGGGTCCTTCTCACCCAGCGACGCGGCGGTGCGCTCGGCGGCGCCGGAGTCGAGCTTGCCGACGATCTGCTCGAGGTTCATGCGGCCGGAGTCGAAGAGCTCGCCGTTGACGAACACCGTCGGGACGGCCATCACCTGACGGCTGTCGACCTCGTCCTGGAACAGCGAACCGTCGATCGCGGTGTGGGTGATCCGCGCGTTGAGGACCGCCATCAGGTTCAGCGCCTGCACCACGTCGGGGCAGTTCTGGCAGGACAGCGAGAAGTAGGTCTCGAAGTGGTACTCCCCCTCGAGGTCGCGCACCTGCTCGAGCAGCTCGGCCGCCTCCTTCGACGGGTGGCCGCCCACCTGGAGCAGCGCCAGCACGAGGGACGAGAACTCGTGGCCCAGAGGGATTCCGGCGAACTGCACCGCGATGTCGGTGCCGACGCGGCGGATCAGGAACGACGGGGTGCGCGGGTCGTCGCCGGTCCGGTCGTGCCGGATGAGATCGGACATGCCCGCGATCTCGTCGAGGAGCTCGGCGAGTTCGACCGACTTGGGGCCGTCGCCCGGCGTCGACACGAGCTCGACCGGCATCGTGACGTTGGCGAGCAGGCCCTTGAGCTGAGTGGCGAGTGCGGCTTCGAGCATGGTGATCCGATCCTCTTCTTCAGATACGAGTGCTGGTGACATGCGGCTGCGGGGCACGGGAAAGGTCCGGCCCCGCAGCTGTGCAGGCGCCTAGATCTTGCCGACGAGCTCCAGCGACGGCGCGAGGGTCTCAGCGCCCTCTTCCCACTTCGCGGGGCAGACCTCGCCCGGGTGCGAGCGCACGTACTGCGCGGCCTTGACCTTGCGGACCAGCTCGGCGGCGTTGCGGCCGATGCCCTCCGCGGTGACCTCGGTGAACTGGACGACACCGTCGGGATCGACGAGGAAGGTGCCGCGGTCCGCCAGGCCCTGGCCCTCGCGGAGCACCTCGAAGTCGGTGCTGATCTGCAGGCTCGGGTCACCGATCATCGCGTACTCGATCTTGGCGATGGTGTCCGACGAGGCGTGCCACGCCTTGTGGGTGAAGTGGGTGTCGGTCGAGACCGAGAACACCTCGACGCCCAGGCCCTGCAGCTCCGCGTAGTGATCGGCGAGGTCGCCGAGCTCGGTGGGGCACACGAACGTGAAGTCGGCCGGGTAGAAGTAGAACACGGCCCACTTGCCCGCGATGTCCTGGTCGGAGACGGTGACGAACTCACCGTTCTTGAAAGCCTCGGCGGTGAAGGGCTTGATCTGCTTGTTGATCAACGACACGGTCGTCCTCGTTTCGTTCGGGTGCCTGCGGGTTCGTCATCGACAGTAGGTCGGGTGTATTAATCGGACAAATCGATTCATCCTGAACCAGCCATCATGAATCCCTATCGGCGCTGGCAGCGGCCTCGTCGAGGCGCAATCACACGGTGGTGATTCTCATCACCACCGCATCCGCTTGACGGCCGTCGCACACGACATCGCCACCATCGCCGCAGGTCAAACCGGTGATCTTCGGGATCCGCCGACGGTGCCGCGCGGTCATCCGGACGCGACGTCGCCTCCGCCACACCCCGCGGCATCGACCGGGGCCACCCCCAGCGCGGGATGGTCGAGGACCGTCGAGATCACGACGGGCTGCCCTCCCCGCTTCGCCTCGTACATCGCCTCATCCGCGCGGTTGAGCAACAGGCCGACCGCGGCCTCCTCATCCGCGACCGCGATGCCCCCGATCGCCACCCCGATACTGGAGGTGACCGGAACGCCGGCGGGACCCGCTTCGGCTTCGATGGACCAGCGGATCCGGTCGGCGATCCGCACGTACCGCGATCGAGCCGCGCCCACCATCAGGACCGCGAACTCGTCACCACCGAGCCGTGCGACGAGCCCGCCCTCGGCCGCGCCCCGGAGGACGTCGGCGATGCGCGTGAGGACGGCGTCACCGACCTCGTGCCCGTGCACGTCGTTGATGGCCTTGAAGTCGTTGACGTCCACCAGGATCAACGCGACCGACACCTGGCGCCTGCCCGCCGCGAGATCGGTGATCGTGCTCCCCGTCGTACGACGGAACCCGCGACGGTTCAGTGTCTTCGTCAGTGGATCGGTGTCGGACTCGGCGGCGTCCTGCGAGAGGAAGGCGAGACCGATCTGCACGGAGGCGGGCACCGCGATCGTGGTGATCGCCAGCAGCGTCACCTTCAAGACGGTCGCCGGCCAGCCGTACGACTGATACAACCCCACCGCGAACGCCGCGATCGCGACCGCGCAGATCCCTGCGTTCGCCATGAACTGGGCCGGCGACAGCACGAAGGCCACGAAGATCGCGATGAGGGTGAGCCCCGACAGCCCGAAGGCGGCGGCCATCGCGTCGACGTCCGTCGCCGACACGGCGATGATCAGTAGGTCGGAGGTCACCACGAAGACCATCGCGCCGGATTCGGACGGAACCGGGCGCACCTGCCATCGCATCGCCCAGAACAGCCCTGTCGCAGCGCCGGCCAGCTGGACGACGACGGAGAAGCGCGGCTCGTCACCCGGGTGGACGAGGAGCACGTTCACCGCGAGCCCGCCGAGAACGACCGCACACGTGCTGACGACGAGCTGGAAGCCGCGGAGCAATCCCCTACTGTCGAAGTAGGCGATGCGCTGCTGGTAGTCCGGCCCGCCGCGCCACCAGGTCCTCACGATGTGCCTGATCTCGACGAACGGTCCGACGCGCGCCGATCTCACGACACCGCTCGAGCATCGACCACCACGGTCAGCATCGGCGAATTCTCCACCAACGCCCCCTCACTGTTCGCTTCATCGGACACCCTGCGGTTGGTAGTGAAACACATGGGCGTTGCCGGACAAATCCTGTGATATCGCAAATATTCCGAGTCGAAGGATTGTTGAGGCTTCAAGCTGTTCAGCGTACCCCCGCAGCGCGACTCCAGCTCGGCCACGGGAGTCGATTCCTCCGTTCGGACTACACGGAGTGGGCGGACACGAAGAAGTCCCCTCCGAATATCTCGGAGGGGACTCTCGTGTGTGATTCTGTGGAGCTAAGGGGACTCGAACCCCTGACCCCCACACTGCCAGTGTGGTGCGCTACCAGCTGCGCCATAGCCCCGTATTGCGTTGTTCACCTGCGGTTTCCCGCCCGGAGAACATTACAGGAGCCAGCTCGCGTGCACCAAATCGGCTGGTCAGTGCCGGTTTTACTTCAGGAGCGGCGTCAGCCAGTCGCCCTGGACGGTGATCAGATCACCGTTGTGCACGACGGTGGGCGTGCCCGAGCTGCCGATGTCCTGCATCAGCTTGCTGTTGCTGCTCGCGCCCTTCGCCGCATCGCCGACGTTCTTACCGTCACGGATCGCCGCGAGCACGTCGGCGGGCAGCTCGGCACCGGCGGCCCTCGCGGCGTCACCGACGATGGTCGCGATCTCGGCGTTCGAGTGGTCCTTGCCGTCGTACTGCGGCGAGCCCTTCTCGTGCGGCTGATTGCTGAACAGCGCCTTGTGCGCGGCGAGCAGCGCCTTCTGCTTCTGGTCGGCGGGCATCGACGACGTGTCGATGGCGATGAAGGATGCGTTGGCGCGGTCCGAGTAGTCGTCCGATGCACTGGACTTATTGAGGAACGAAACCATACGGTACCGCGCCTTGATCGTGCCGTCCTCGATCCCCTTGACGATCTGTTCGCCGTACACCTGCTCCATCTGGCCGCACGCGGGGCAAAGCGGATCCTCGAAGAGGTCCAGCGTGACCTTGGCGTCGTCCTTGCCGAGCACGAAGGTCGGCGTCGCGCCGTTCAGCTTGCTCGCGACCTGGTCCGAGGGCTTGTCCGACTTCTTACTGACCAGCAGCACGCCGCCGATGACCACGACGATCACGACCAGGACGGCGATGGCGCCCAGCACGTAGGTCATGGTGTTGGACTGCTTCGCAGGAACGTACTTGGCGTTCTTTGGCTTGCTCACGCCGACCACAATAGCGGCAGTCGGCGAGTGCCCAGGTCAGTCCACTACGCGCCGAGCACCCCGTCGACGAGTGCCTTCGCCTCCGCCTGGACCTGGGCGAGGTGCTCCGGGCCCTTGAAGGACTCGGCGTAGATCTTGTAGACGTCCTCGGTGCCGGACGGCCGGGCCGCGAACCACGCGTTCTCCGTGGTGACCTTGAGCCCACCGATGGGCGCACCGTTGCCGGGCGCCCGGGTCAGCTTCGCCGTGATCGGCTCGCCCGCGAGCTCGTCGGCGGTCACCTGCTCGGGCGACAGTTTCGACAGGACCGCCTTCTGCTCGCGGCCGGCGGGAGCGTCGGTGCGCGCGTACGCGGGCACGCCGTACTCCTCCCCCAGCACCGCGAAGTGCTGCGACGGGCTCTTCCCCGTGACGGCGAGGATCTCCGAGGCCAGCAGCGCCATGATGATGCCGTCCTTGTCGGTGGTCCAGACCGAGCCGTCGTGCCGGAGGAAGGAGGCTCCCGCGGACTCCTCGCCACCGAATCCGACGCTGCCGTCGAGGAGGCCGGGCACGAACCACTTGAACCCGACGGGGACCTCGAGGAGCCTGCGCTGCTGCTCGGCGACGACCCGATCGATCATCGAGGAGCTGACCAGCGTCTTGCCGACGGCCGCATCGTCGCGCCAGCCGTTACGGGTGGCGAAGAGGTAGTCGATCGCGACCGCGAGGTAGTGGTTCGGATTCATGAGCCCGCCGTCGGGGGTCACGATGCCGTGCCGGTCCGAGTCCGCGTCGTTGCCGGTCGCGATGTCGTACTGGTCCTTGTTCGCGATGAGCGAGGCCATCGCGTTCGGCGAGCTGCAGTCCATCCGGATCTTGCCGTCGGTGTCCAGGGTCATGAAGGCGAACTGCGGGTCGACCGTGGGGTTCACGACGGTCAGGTCGAGGTTGAAGCGATCGCCGATCGCGCCCCAGTAGCCGACGGCGGCACCGCCGAGCGGGTCGGCACCGATCCGCACACCCGCGTCGCGGATCTTGTCCAGGTGCAGCACCGACGGCAGGTCGCCGACGTACGAGTCCAGGAAGTCGAAGCGCTGCACGGCATCCGACGCCAGCGCCTGTGCCAGCGGGATCCGCCGGACCTCGCGCATACCGCCCTCGAGGATCTCGTTCGCGCGCGCCGCGATCGCACCGGTCGCATCGGTGTCGGCGGGGCCGCCGGTGGGCGGGTTGTACTTGAAGCCGCCGTCCGCGGGCGGGTTGTGCGACGGGGTGACCACGATCCCGTCCGCCTCCACACCGGAGTGGGACCGGTTGAAGGTGAGGATCGCGTGGCTCAACGCCGGGGTGGGCGTGTAGCGGTCGTCATGGTCGATGAGCGTGGTGACGCCGTTCGCGGCGAGCACCTCGACGGCGGTCTCCCAGGCGGGCACCGAGAGCAGATGGGTGTCCTTGGCCAGGTACAGCGGGCCCCGCACGCCCTGGGCCGCGCGGTACTCCGCGATGGCCTGCGTGGTGGCCGCGATGTGGTTCTCGTTGAAGCTGCCGGCCAGCGACGTACCGCGGTGACCCGAGGTGCCGAAGGCCACGCGCTGGTCCGGGTTCCCCGGATCCGGAACGATCGAATAATATGCCGCGCGAACGGCTTCGACGTCGATCAGGTCTTCGGGGAGCGCCGGTAGGCCGGCACGCGCGTGAGCCATCTTCAGTCCACCTCATCTGTCCGGGACGGCACCGCGGATCGCACGGGGCCGGAGTTCAAAGGTATCCGCGCGAGCGCCTCCGCGCGTGGGAACCGCGGTGACGGCGGTACCCGGCACCACGGTACGCCGGCGCTAGACGATCGCCCAGACGATGAGCACCATCGCGAAGCCGACCACGGACAGGATCGTCTCGAGGACGGACCAGGTCATGAGGGTCTGCTTGACCGTCATGTTGAAGTACTTGGACACGATCCAGAAGCCGCCGTCGTTGACGTGACTGAGGATGATCGACCCGGCCGAGATGGCGATCACGATGAGGGCGATCTGCGCCTGCGAGTAGTCGCCCGCGGCCACCGTCTCACCGATGATCCCGGCGGTGGCGGTGATCGCCACCGTCGCGGAGCCCTGGGCGATGCGCAGCGCGCAGCTGACGAGGTACGCGGACACGATGAGCGACCGAGGTCGCGGCCGATCGCGACGATCACGCCGTCGGCGATCGCGACGTCCACGGTGTAGCGCGGCGCCTCCGTGCCGTCGACCACGTCCGCGCCGCGGATCAGGATGTCGTGCATGCGCGAACCGCCCTAGAAGTACGTGGAGATGACGTCGACGACCACGGGGTCCGGTCCGTCGTCGGCGACGACGGGGATCACGCGCCATTTGTCGAAGACGGTGCAGGGGTGGCTGAGGCCGAGCCGCACCACATCGCCCACGACGAGCGGGTCCTGGGCGGGGAGCCGGAGGAAGGCGTGCTGATCGTTGACGGCCGTGATCACCGCGTCGATCGGGCGTTGCTCGGCGCCGAGCTCGGCCGCCGCCACCTGCGGTTCGGGCAGGCCCTCGTCGAAGGAGACGTCGCGGCGCCCCACGTCGAGCAGGGCGAGGCCGGGCTCGGGCCGGGAGATGACGCGTGCCCACACGTGCATGGCGGAGCGGAGCCGCGGCGCGTCGGCCGCCCGGCCGGACGGCGTGATGCCGCGGTAGAAGCCGTCGTCGTGGATGATGTACGCCCCGGACCGCACGACGACGCGGGCGTCCTCGAGGCCGCCGAGGATCGCGGCCACCCGGTCGAAATAGGCGCTGCCGCCGGCGGATACGACGATCCGGCCCTCGGGGTAGAGCGGACGCAGCCGCCCGTGCAGCTCGAGGAGCCCACGGAGGTAGTCATCGACCGTGGCGAGCGCCTCGGCGCTCGGGTCGTGCGCGAGCGCGCCCTCGTAGCCCGTGACGCCGCCGAGGCGGAGGCGGTCCGACGCGGCGATGCGCCGTCCGATCTCGACCCCCTCGTCCACGCTCCGCGCACCCGTCCGACCGCCGGGCCCGCCGAGCTCGACGAGGACGGTCGGCTGCCGTGACGCGCCGGCCAGACCTCGCTCGAGCACGTCGACGGTGCCGGCCCCGTCGGCCCAGAGCACGACCTCGAGAGCGGAGTCCGCATCCAGCGCCGCGCCCAGCCAGCGCAGGCCCGCCGGGTCGGCGATGGCGTTGGCCACGTGCAGGTTCCGGAACCCCGCGGCGACCGCCACCTGCAACTGCGGCAGGTTGGCGATGGTGATGGCGGTGGAACCCGCATCGAGCTGGGCCTGCCACAGGGCGGGCGCCATCGTGGTCTTGCCGTGCGGCTCGAGGTCGAAGTCGTGCGCCGCGGTCCAGCGGGCGAAGTCGGCGACATTACCGGCCATGGCTGCCCGATCCAGAACGAGGACGGGGGTGGAGAGGTCGGCCAGGTGCGGCGCGCGACCGAGGAAATCGGCGGTACTCATGCCGTCCGCCCAGGCGGGGACCGCCTTGTCGACCACGCTGAGCGCGTCCGGCCGTGCGTCGATCCCGTTGCCCATGCCACTCCCTCATCTGCTGCGTTGCACAGGATGCAATCGTCGTTGCGTGATATGCGTCATAGACGGTAGCATCGCCTGAAGGCGCACCGTCGTCGTCAAGGACGGTGCCGTGCGGGCGATCGCGGTGGCACGCGACGGCTCGCAGGTCTCGGTTCCCGCCCTGTCGGTCGAGGTCGTCGAACCGGTGGGTGCGGGCGACTCCTTCGCCGCCGGCTTCCTGCACGGGCTGGCGCACGGCGAGGACATGCGCACCTGCCTGCGCCGGGGTCACGCCGGCGCGGCCGCCACGCTGACGGTCCGCGCCGACCTCGCCGTCCTCCCCCCGGCAGCGATCGCCGCACTGCTCGCGTGCGATGAGCGGGACTGGGCGCATGCGCACATCGGACCTGAAGGAATCCACGTGGGAGGCAAGGGCTTCCCGCCCCCTCAGGAGAGCGGACACGCATGAGCCAGAGCCTGACCCGCGCACTGGAGATCCTTCGCCTCTTAGGCGAGGGCCCCGCCACGCTGGACGAGCTGGCCGACGAGCTGGGCGTACACAAGACCACCGTGCTGCGCCTGCTCCGCCCGCTCACCGACGCGCGCTTCGCCTATCACGACGAGGCGCATCGCTACCACCTCGGATCCCGCGTCTTCGATCTGGCCGCGCGCGCGTCAGAGCAGCGGGGCATCCGGGAGGTCGCGGCGCCCCACCTGCAGGCGTTCAACCGCGAGTACGGCCGCACCACCCACCTCGCCGCGCGCGAGGGCGACGCGGTGGTCTACATCGACAAGCTCGAGTCGCGGGACCTTATCCGGATGTACTCGCGGATCGGAATGGAAGCGAACCTGAACTCGAGCGCCGTCGGCAAGGTGATCCTCGCCGCGCTGCCCGATGCCGAGCTGCGTCCGCTCGTCGCGGGCATCGACTTCGCGTGGCGCACCCCGAACACCATCGTCGATCCCGGCGTCTATCTGCACGAGATCGAGACCGTCCGCGAGCAGGATTGGGCCGCCGATCGCGAGGAGAACGAGCCGTCGATCAACTGCATCGCCGCACCCGTACGAGAGGCGTCCGGGGCCGTTGTGGCCGCCGTGTCGGTGTCCGTGCCGGACATCGTGCTGCCCTTCGACCGCCTACTGGACCTGCTCGAGCCGCTGCGCGCGACATGCGCGGCGATCTCCGCCGAGTACGGGTACCGCCCGCGCTGAAGCCGCCCCCGCGAACCCGCGGAACATCGGAACACCCACGAGAACAAAGGAAACCACCATGGCCTCGACCTCCGTCTCGACCACTGCCGCCCCCGCGCCCGCCCACTTCTTCAGCCAGGGCGTGCGTCGCGGCAACATGCTGCAGGTCTCGGGCCAGGGCCCGATGGACCCCGCCACCAACCAGTACGTCGCCGAGGGCGATGTCGCGGAGCAGACGCGGCGCACGCTCGCGAACGTGAAGGCCATCCTGGAGGCGGGCGGGGCGTCCGTCGCGGATGTGCTGATGTTCCGCGTGTACCTCACCACGCGCGACGACTTCTGCCCGATGAACGAGGCGTACGGCGCATTCATCGCCGAGAACGTGCCCGAGGGCGCCCCGCTCCCCTGCCGCACCACCGTGTTCGTCGACCTGCCGCACGAGGTGATGCTCGTCGAGATCGACGCGCTGGCCGTTCTCGACTGACCACCGGCACCCGATTGATACATGCGCATATCGCAATGTATTGTCGGCGGCGGCGAGTCGGACGACGATCGGGGCTGAGATGAGCGGGCACGCACACGGCGGACACGCGCACGGCGGGCACGACCACGGAGTGAGCGCTGACGCAGACAAGCGCTGGCTGAGCATCGCGCTCGGACTGCTCGTGAGCTTCATGGCGATCGAGGTGACGATCGGCATCCTCGCGAGTTCGCTCGCGTTGATCACCGACGCGGCGCACATGCTCACGGACGCGGCCGCGATCGTGCTCGCGCTCATCGCCATTCGGATTGCGGCGAAGCCCGCGCGCGGCGGCTACACCTGGGGCCTCAAGCGGGTGGAGATCCTCTCGGCGCAGGCCAACGGGATCACACTCCTGCTGCTGGCGGCCTTCTTCACCTACGAGGGCATCTCCCGGCTGGTCGACCCGCCCGATGTCGACGGGAAGCTCGTGTTCTTCACCGCCCTTGCGGGCTGCGTGGTGAATCTCGCCGCCACCTGGTGCATCCGGCGCGCGAACCGCAGCAGCCTCAATGTCGAGGGCGCGTACCAGCACATCCTCAACGACCTGTACGCATTCATCGCCACCGCCATCGCGGGCGCGGTCATCTGGGCGACGGAGTGGGGCCAGGCGGATGCGATCGCCGCGCTCGTCGTCGCGGCCCTCATGCTCAAGGCCGGCTGGGGCCTGGTCAAGGCGTCCGGACGGATCTTCCTCGAGGCGGCGCCCGAGGGTGTCGATCCGGCGGACGTCGGTCGCGACGTTGCCGCACTCACCTCGGTCGTCGAGGTCCACGACCTGCACATCTGGGAGATCACCTCGGGTCAGCCGGCCATGTCCGCGCACGTCCTCGTGACACCCGGCGCGGACTGCCATGCCGTCCGGTCGAGTATCAGCAGCATGCTGCACGACGAGCACCATATCGAGCACGCGACGCTCCAGGTCGATCACGCCGGTGCCGAGGACCACTGCGGCGACTCACACGGCCAGTCCTACTCCGCGGGGCCGGTGCCGTCGTACGGCCTGACCGCCGACGGTGCCGCCGCATGCGGCCCGGGCCACTCCACTCGTCAGGCGCCGGAGAACGGCGGGACCGCGTAACACGGCACCGCCCGCGGGTGCCGCGGATCAAGGGCGTTGAGCACAATTGCGCCGCGTGCACGTCTCCAACCAGCATCTTTGCCGACAGCCAAGCTCTTTGCAACCCCTCCCGTAAGGATGACACAGGGGCTTGTTATACCCCCGATACAATCGTTTGAATCATCCCGGGGAGGAATCTCTATGCGTGGTCGGTGGCTACAGGGCGCGGGTACGGCTGTACTCCTAGCGACACTGTCCGCATGCAGCTCATCCATCCCGGGTACCCCCGTCGCGGACCCGACCGCTACTGCAGGCAGGCTCGATACCGGTAACTACGCCAACACACCGCAACCGGTGAAGGCCTCTGCTGCTGCTGATTGGTGGCAGCAGGAGGCGTACCGATTAGCTGATTCCGTAGTAGCTCCCTGGGACGTTGACGCGGCCATCGCCCGGAAGGCCGACGGAGAGACTCCCGCACCTGTCCTTGGCGCCTACTTGATCACCAATTCGGGTGTCCCGGGTCCACACCTCCTCCCCACCTCCAAGTCCTCGGTGTTTCAAGGCATCCCCATCCAGACGGGCTTCGTCAGCGCGGCATCGGACCCGTCGGGCGTAGTGTTGAGAATCGGCGCTATCCGCTTCGCTGACGCAACTACGGCGAGCCGTGCGCTCGACGCCCTCACGGCGACTCCGGCCGTACCTTCGGGAGCGCCGACAGGCACCAGGGTTCTGACTGAGGGCACTCTTGACGGGAAGCACTGGCTCACCCTCGGCACAACTCGGGCGAACCTGCTGCTCGTATCCTCAACTTCGTCACCCTCACCGGGGAGAACAACGGATTCGCTTGTCACTAAGGCGCTTTCGATGCAGGCAGACAAGATCGGCAACTACCAGCAGTCCTCGATGGACTCAGTGACGAACACGCCGAATGTTCCGATGGACACAGACGACAAGATCATGGAGTACACGGTTCGCGCGGGTGCCGGTACCCCTCAACCCCTGGCCGGCACCTCGGCCTCAGTCGGGTATCTCGACGGTTACATGACGCCACGCACCTTGGCAATGACAACGGTAGGAGTGAAGTCGGAGATCGAAACGCAAGCGGCGAAGTACGGCTGGGAACTTTACGCAAGCCGCTCCGGAGTCTCGACCACCCGGTACCGAGATGTCGACTCCGCGAGGCGATATTTCTCCGATCGATTCGGCGAGGGCAAGGGCGTCGTCCCCGGCATACCTGCAGAGAACGCACGGTGCGGAAAGGTTGCGAGCGGTGGGTACTCGTGCACCGCCTGGGCAGGTGGCCGCTACACCAGCTCGGCAGCCAGCAACACCCTCACCAAGGCTCAGCAGATCATCAGCGCCCAGTACCTACTGCTACAGCAAAGACCATCCTGACCTGCGCATTATCCCCGGGCCCAAGCCCCGGTTAAGAGCCGCAGGCGAACCTGTGAGCATCGCCGGGGAGACGCCCTGGCTCCGAAGGAGACGAAGTGAAGAAGCTGCTCGCCACCACCATGATCGCGGGATCGATCGCCACGGGAGCTACCGTGCTCGGCACCGGGGCTGTCAGCGCTGCGCCGGCATACGAGTGGGTCCGGATCGGTCCGTACAGCAGCACGTGGACCTGCGAGCAGGCACGCGACAGTTACCCGGCGAACTCGCGCAAGTGCTTCACGGCCTCGAACGGGAAAGCGTACTTCTACGGCATCCGCCAGGCTCGTCGCTGACATCACAACAGCACTCCGCCAAAGAAACCCCGACATCACCCCGACGCCTTCTTCACCCGCACCGCATCGCTCCCCCGGCGTGCAGTTCCTACACGCCTACAAGGATGAGTAGTGAAAAGCCCCCCTGACCTGCGATGAAAGTCAGGGGCAATCTGTGGACCTGACTTGGCTCACGAATCGGACTTCGCCAGTGGTGTAGCTCGCTGACCTGGTGTGATCGGCTGGTCTTGGTGCGGATATGCGCACTAATTGTGGGCTCGTAGGCTGCGGGGGTGGCGTACGTGAGGACGGTGAAGACCGCGTCGGGGGCGACGGCGGTGCAGATCGTCTGGTCCTCGACGCGCGGCTCACGCAAGATCGAGCACCTCGGCTCCGCACACGATGAGCAACAGCTCGCGGCGCTGCGTGCTGCTGGTGAGGAGCGGATTGCCGCTGGTCAGACCGCTTTGGATCTGGGGATCGCCGAGGCTGCGCCGGCGGTGGGTCCTTTGCCGATCACCGCCTCGCGGATGGCGGCGCTGTGGGACGCGCTCGACGGCGCCTACCAGCGGCTCGGCTTCCAGCACGCGGTCGGCGCGGACGAGGTGTTCCGGGACCTGGTGCTGGCCCGGATCATCGAACCGACCAGCAAGCTCGATTCGCTGCGGGTGCTCGAGGAGGTCGGCCAGCATCCTGCGTCGTATGCCACGGTCAAACGTCGGCTCCCCATGTACGCGAAACCGGTTTGGCGGCAGGCGTTATCGGCGGCGTGTGCGGATCATGCGGGGATCGGCTCGGCGACGCTGCTGTTGTATGACGTCACCACGCTCTACTTCGAGACGGGACTGCTGCACCGATAGGTGACAGTGTCGGTGTCATGCCGCGCAGGCGGCTGTGTTGATGATCGTCTCGTATTCGATGGGCGTCAACCGGCCGAGACGTGCTTGTCGGCGCCGGCGGTGGTAAGTCCGTTCGATCCAGGTGACGATCGCGATCCGCAGCTGCTCGCGGGTCGCCCAGTGTTGCCGGTTGAGGACGTTCTTCTGGAGGAGCGCGAAGAACGATTCCATCGCCGCGTTATCGCCGGCTGCACCGACTCTGCCCATGGACCCGACCAGGCCGTGGCGGTTGAGCACGGACACGAACTTCCGTGACCGGAACTGAGAGCCCCTGCCCGAGTGAACAACACAACCTGCAACATCGTCTTCTCGGCGGGCGACCGCGTTGTTGAGCGCGGCCACGGCGATCCGTGACTGCATCCTAGAGTCGATGCTATAGCCGACGATCCGTCCCGAGCAGGCGTCCTTGATCGCGCAGAGGTAGAGCTTGCCCTCATCGGTCCAGTGCTCGGTAATATCGGTGAGCCACAACTGATTCGGCGTGTCGGCGGTGAAGTCCCGTTCGACCGAGCTTGTCAAGTTTTCTGTGTAAGTCCGTCGTTCCTGAATTCTGTTAGCCATGCTTAGAGGTGCTGGTTGATGCGTTCCGGGTAGGCCACCGACAACTGCGCGATGGCCTGCTTCCAGTTGGTGAC
>NZ_JAAXOQ010000002.1 GCF_012396015.1 Tsukamurella spumae
CGGCGGCGGGGGCCGCGGCAGGCGCGGCGGGCGCAGCCGGGGCCGCGGCAGGGGCCTCGGCGAGGGCGGCGGCACCGTCGGACACCTTGCGGTTCGGGTTGCCGACGACGATCCCCTCGGGGAGGCCGCGCCGGACCGACTCGAGGAGCATCTGTGCGACGTCGACGACCTCGGGCGCGGCGGCCTCGTCGTCGGCGGTCTGCGCGGTCACACCGTCGGAGAGCATCACGCGGCAGAACGGGCAGCCGGTGGCGATCTTCTTCGGGGTTTCGGCGGGCGTCGAGGACAGCGTGTTCAGGGCCTCGTCGACGCGGTCGATGTTGATGCGCTTGCCGAGCTGCTCCTCCATCCACATGCGCGCACCACCGGCGCCGCAGCACATGGACCGTTCGAGGTGCCGCGGCATCTCCTTGAGGGTGGCGCCGGAGGCGCCGATGAGCTCGCGCGGGGCCTCGTAGACCTGGTTGTGCCGGCCCAGGTAGCAGGGATCGTGGTAGGTCACGTCCTCGCTCGGGGGCGCGACGGGGACGAGGCGCTTGTCGCGGACCAGCTTGTTGAGCAGCTGCGTGTGGTGGACGACCTCGTAGTCGCCGCCGACCTGCGGGTACTCGTTGCCGAGCGCGTTGAAGCAGTGGGCGCAGGTCACGACGATCTTGCGCTGCTTCGCGGGCACGCCCTCGAAGACCTCGTCGAGCTGCTCGATGTTCTGCTGCGCCAGCATCTGGAACAGGAACTCGTTGCCCGCGCGGCGCGCGGAGTCGCCGGTACAGGTCTCGCCCTGCCCCAGGACCAGGAAGTTCACGGCGGCCACGTCGAGGAGCTCGGCGACGGCCTTGGTGGTCTTCTTAGCGCGGTCCTCGAAGGCACCGGCGCAGCCCACCCAGAAGAGGTACTCGAAGCCGTCGAAGGACTCGACGTCCTGGCCGTAGACCGGGATCTCGATGTCCATCTCGTCGATCCAGGCCGTGCGCTGGCTGGGGCTCTGGCCCCAGGGGTTGCCCTTGTTCTCGAGGTTCTTGAACAGGCCGGCCAGCTCGTGCGGGAACTCCGACTCGATGAGCACCTGGTAGCGGCGCATGTCGACGATGTGGTCGACATGCTCGATGTCGACGGGGCACTGCTCGACGCAGGCGCCACAGGTGGTGCAGGACCACAGGACCTCGGGGTCGAGGACGCCGCCCAGGGCGCCGTCCTCACCCGCGGGGCCCACGAGCGCGCGCTCGGCCTCAGCGCGGGCCTCGGCGGGGATCTTCTCGAGCGCCGCCTCGTCGACGGTGCCGTCCTTGCCGACCAGGCCGATCTGCTCGCCGGCCGGATCCGTGCGGCCGCCGGCCAGGAGGTACGGGGCCTTGGCGTAGCCGTGGTCGCGCAGGCCCATGATGAGCAGCTTCGGGCTCAGCGGCTTGCCGGTGTTCCATGCGGGGCACTGGCTCTGGCAGCGACCGCACTCGGTGCAGGTGGTGAAGTCCAGCCAGCCCTTCCAGGAGAAGTCCTCGATCTTGCCGGCGCCGAGGTTGTCGACGTCGGGATCGGTGTTCTCCATGGTCAGGACCTTGCCGTTGGAGATCATCGGCTTGGCGGCACCCAGTGCGCGGCGGCTGCCCAGCTCGCGCTTGAAGTAGATGTTGAAGAAGGCCGAGAAGCGGTGCCACGCGACGCCCCACGTGAGGTTGCTGCCCACCAGGATGAGGAACAGGACGCCCGACATCAGCTTGACGAAGGCGAAGACGGTGATGAGCGCGGGGCTCGAGGGGAGCAGCGTCGCGACGTGGCGGGTGAAGAAGTCGGTGACGGGGTCCGACTCGCCGTACGTGGCGATCTTGCCGGCCTTGACCAGGATCATGCCGACGCCCTCGGACAGGACGATGGCCTCGATCGTGTACGCGGGCAGGAACTTGCTGCCGGCGAAGCGGGAGAACAGCGCGGGGTTGCGCGGGTGCTTGACCTGGCGGACCACGATGAGCACGAGGATGCCGAGGAAGGTCGCGATGCCGAGGATCTCGTCCAGCAGGTGGTAGACCGGCCATGAGCCGACGACCGGCCAGTGGAACGACGGGTCGAAGGTCTGCGGCAGAGCTTCGAACCAGAACACCATGCCGGCGAGGAAGCCGATCATGACGAACCAGTGGGCGATGCCCACCGTGCGGTTCTTGATCATCTTGGTGTGGGCGAGGAACTCGACCACGACCTCCGCCGCGCGGGGGATGAAGGGGAGCCAGCGGTCCTTCGCGGACTGTCCCTGCGCGATGATCCGCACCATCCGGAATGCGCCCCGGAAGAAGATCGCCCAGGCGATCACGAAGGCGATCAGCCCGATCGTTCCGAGCGTGATGTTGAGCGGGGTGATGTCGGACTCGGCGGCGGCCAAATGGGTCTGGTCCACGTCGTGCACCTTTCTGCCTCGCGGGCTGGGTAGCGCCCATGTTACTTGTCGGTAATATGGGCGCGAAACCACTGCGTCTGGCATTACCGTAGATCGCGGACCTGGGGCCTTCGCGCGAAGGATGACCTAACTACCTGGTCGGTAAGGTGTGGTCATGAGTTCTGTCGCATCGTCGAACGCCCGCCCGGCCGGGCGGCTGCGATCCATCGTGACGGGCATCACGGGAATCGGACCCCTCCACCGCCCGGAGGAGGCACCGTCGGCACCCGTCGCGATCGCGTTCGGCGCGTCCGTGCGCGGTGGTCGTCCGGGCTCGTTCGTCGAGGGCAGGCTCGAGGCGACGTTGCAGCTCTACCGGCTGGGGAAGGTCGAGAGAGTCCTGGTCTCCGGCAACGCGGGCGGCACGTCCGGCGACGAGATCGCCGTCATGACGGCGTGGCTGCGCGACCGGGGCGTGCCGGCATCGGCACTGCTCACCGACGGTGCCGGCCTCGACACCTATCTCACCTGCCGGCGCGCCCGGGACGAGTTCGGGGTGGACCGTGTGCTCCTCGTCTCCCAGTTCTTCCACGCCCGACGGGCCGCCGCCCTCGCCCGGCACCTCGGCCTCGATGCCGTCGCCGTCCGCGCCGAGTGCGCCTGCTGCCGTCGCGCCTGGGTCCGCAACCTGGCCCGCGAGTACCTCCTGTCGCGCCCGAAGGCTGCGCTGGACATCGCTCGCGGGCGCTGACCTCGGGCGGCGAAATTCGGGTGACAGCGCGCGTAGGGTGGAGTGCATGAACCGAGGAGGAGTGTCCGGCGCCCTGCGCCACGGCAGATGATCCCGCCCCGCAGCCGATCCACCGGATCGGCTGCGCAGCTCTGCCCACACACCTCACCCCCGGAGCGCCTCGCCCGGGGACCACAGAACGGTTCTATTCCATGGATCCCGTATCCCAGCAGCAGATCATCGACGCCTTCCGCGGCGCCACCAAGAGCGAGATCAAGCGCGCGACCTTCCCCGCCGATTTCGACGACCTCGACTTCGGCCGGCTCGAGTACCTCGGGTGGCGCGACAGGAAGATCCCGCGCCGCGCCTACGTCACCGTCCCGACCGACGGGCCCGACGGGCTGGTCACCATCCTGCTCACCCAGGCCGAGGCCAAACCCAGGGCGAAGGCCATGTGTTCCTGGTGCCGTGACGTGAACATCACGAGCCAGGCGGTCCTGTACACGGTCCGACGGGGCGGCGCCGCCGGCCGCAAGGGCGACACCATCGGCATGCTCGTGTGCGAGGACTTCAGCTGCGCCGCGAACGCGCGCAAGCTGCCGCCCGCGTTCCACAAGGGCACCGATGTCGAGCTGATCCGCGAGCAGAACCTCGCCGAGCTACGGCTGCGCGTGCAGGGTTTCGTCGCCGAGGTGCTCAGCACCGAGGAGTAGTCACTTGTACTGCGGCTTACCGTAGTTCGGGTTGTTGCCGGTGGGGATGGCGATGTTGATCGGCCGGAAGCCGCCCAGGTACACGAGCTCGAAGGTGTTCGCGAGCTGGTCCATCTGGCGGTACAGCTCGGGAGGGAGGGCGGCCTGCGTGAGCCCTCCCTCGCGGATGGCCACGTAGGTCGGCCAGGTCGCGGTGAGCAGGCCCTGGTACAGCGGCTGCGGCGGCAGCTGCATCCAGTCGGTCAGCTTGTCGCCGAGGGAGTAACGGGTGAACGCCTCGATCGCCGGCCGCGAGACGATCCGCCCGTCGAGGTCGCGACCGAGGTCCATCAGCATGTTCGCGATCTTGACCCCCTCGGGGGTCGGGCCCATGATCGTGTCGAGATCCCGCTGTGCCTGGCGCTCGGCCTGGTCCCAGCTCGACGGGATGTACTCGTCGCGGATGCCCAGCATGTGCCCGTTGACCTGCCAGGAGTGCAGCAGCCCGTCGACCTCGTCCTGCGGCAGGTGGACACCCCAGTTCCGCATGATCCGCATGCCCATGGTGGCGAGGGTGTGCCAGGTGACCATCATGTCGGCCTGCGAGATGGGCTTGGGCTGGTCGGCGACCTTGCGCCAGTGCGGTGACTGCGGCAGCAGGTGTCGCACGGCGCCGTGCGTGAGGCGGACCTTCACCGCGGTGGTGGCGGCCCGTCCGTTGGGGCCGTACGCGCCGACATTGATCTGGTCGTACACCAGGCGGTAGGTCTTCGCGATGCGGTCCTTCATGTCCGCTCCGCCGGCCGACCAGTAGACGGCCCGCGACTCGCGCGGGATCACCGACATCATGATTCCGCCGCAGAGCCCGATGATCGTCGAGAGGTAGAAGCTGCGGGTGGTGTAGAACGTGTCGGCGCCCTTCATCAGGCGGGGGTCGAGCCACTCGGGGAGCTTGCGCGCCTCCTCGATGAAGTCCCGGACGTCCGACGGCATGCCGGCGGGAACGGGCTGCGAGTTCGTCGTCCACTGCGCGAGAGCGCGATTCGTGCGGTCGACATCACCGCGCTCGAGCACGGACTTCATGAGTGCGTCGCACTCGGGATCCCAAGTCGTGCGGGAGTCCGGGGTGGTGCTGCTGCGGACGCCGGGCTCGGCGGAGGCGAGTCCGGTGCCGAGGGTGCCCGCCAGTGCGGCGACGCCGGCTCCGGCTACTCCCACGCCCGCCACGCGTAGCGCGTCGCGCCTGCTGATGCCGTCCTGTACCGCGGTCCTGTCCACGCTCACGTCCTCTCGCCTGTGATCCCGGCGAAGGGTAGCGAGCTCCATGTTGCTATTGCAACATGGGCATCACTCCTTGGCGTGCGGCAGCTTCGCGCCCTTGGGCGAGACCCGCCCGGCCGACGGTGGCGGCACCATCGGGCCGATGTCACCGTCGGGGGCGGCGTCGAGGTCTAGCATGACGGGAGCGTGGTCCGACGGACCCTTACCCTTGCGGGCCTGCCGGTCGATCCACGCGGCCGCGGTCCGGTCGGCGACGGTGCCACTGGCTAGGATCAGATCGATCCGCATGCCGAGGTTCTTGTTGAACATGCCGGCGCGGTAGTCCCAGTAGGAGAACACCTGCTCGTGCGGCCAGCGCTCGCGGACGACATCGCGCAGGCCGAGGGCCTCGAGCGCGGCGATCGCGTCGCGCTCGGGGGCCGTGACGTGCGTGTGGCCGGCGAAGGCCGCCGGGTCGAAGACGTCCTCGTCGGTGGGCGCGATGTTCATGTCGCCGCAGACGAGCTGGGGGACGGCGTCGGCCTTCACCTGCGCGACGAGCGCGGCGAGCCACTCGAGCTTGTAGGTGTAGTGATCGGAGTCGATCTCGCGACCGTTCGGCGTGTAGAGCGAGTGCACGCGGATGCCCGGGTCGCCGTCTCCGGCGCCGCAGACGCCCGAGATCGCGCGTCCCTCGACGATGCCCTCGTACTCGGGCGCGCCCGGGATCCCGACGACGACGTCCTGCAGGCCCACCTTCGACAGCAGCGCCGAGCCGTTCCACTGCGGTTGCCCCGCGGTGGCGAACTCGTAGCCGCGTTCCTCGAGATCGGGGCCGATCAGCGTGGCGAAGGCGTCGTCGGTCATCTTGAGTTCCTGCAGGCAGACCACATCGGGCCGGCGCGAGTCGAGCCACTCCAGCAGCCGTCCGTGCCGCTGCTTGACCGAGTTCACATTCCAGGTGGCGACGCGCATGCCCCCACCGTATCGGGGTGTCCTGACAGGTCCGCGGAGGCGGTCGTCGAGACTGGACGGCATGGACTCGAGCGAGCGGTACCTCCACGCCGCGGTCGCGGCCTCGGCCGTGGTGATCCGCGAGTACTCGACATCGTTCTCGCTCGCCGCGCGGATGATGCCGCGTCGCGTGCGGAGGCACATCACGTCCATCTACGGGTTGGTCCGGGTGGCGGACGAGATCGTCGACGGTGCCTGCCCCACCGATCCGCGGGCCCACCTCGACGCGCTCGAGGTGTCCGTCGAGGCCGCGATGGCGGACGGGTTCAGCGCGGACCTCGTGGTGCACGCCTTCGCCGCGACCGCCCGCACGACCGGCTTCGGCACCGAGCTGACCAGGCCCTTCTTCGCATCCATGCGCGCGGACCTGACCCCCGCCCCGCATACGCCCGAGTCGCTCGCCGCGTACATCCACGGCTCCGCCGAGGTCGTCGGGCTGATGTGCCTGCGCGCCTACCTGGTCGGGGTGGCACCGTCGGACTACGAGCGCTTGGCCCCCGATGCCCTGCGCCTCGGCGCCGCGTTCCAGAAGGTCAACTTCCTGCGCGACCTCACCGACGACGAGCTCCGGCTCGGCCGCGCCTACCTGCCCGAGCTCACGCAGCAGGCGTTCGACGGTGCCCTCGACGACGCCGCCGCCGACCTCGCCGCCGGCCGCGCCGGCATCGCGCAGCTTCCCCGGGACGTGCAGCGCGGCGTCCGCGCCGCCGCCGACCTCTACGAGGAGCTCGTGCGCCGCCTGCGGTCCGCCGGGCTCGACGGTGCCCGGTCCGGCCGGATCCGCGTCCCCGCGCCGGCGAAGGCCTCGGTCCTCGCCCGCTCGGTCCTCGCCCCGCGATGACGGTGTAGTCGCTCACGCAGGGTATGCGCCTGCTGCATACCCCCGTCATGCCTGGTCAAGGCATGTTTCACGGCTGGAGGCTATGCGTTGCTTGCATAACCTCGCGGCCAAAGGCGTTGTGCCCGGTCGTCACGACTGCTATATCTAGATACAAATTCGATCTAGGTAGGAGTCGAGACGAAGGCGAAGGACTTCGCTGAGCGGGACGAGAAGTGGGGCGCACGCTACCTCGTCACGCTCGCGTGGCAGGACGGCGTCGATCGTGACCTCGTCGTCGCTCGGCAGAACGAGCTCGTCGACTCGATCGAGGCCGCGGGGGTCCCCGCTGAAGAACTGTTCGGCGATCCAGTCGTTCTCGCCCGGTCCGACGCTCTTGAACTCGGTACCGCGGAGGCGGACGCGGACGCTGCTGAGAGTCTGGGCATGCGCGACGTCTTCGCCCTGTGTGCGGCGGTCCTGCTCGTGATGGGAATCGGGTTAGGCGGGATGTTCCTGTTCGACGGGGGAGGCCCCGTCGACGTGGGTGTCGGTCCGCTCGCACTCGGGGCGGGCGTCGTGACGTGCCTGATCGCGGGTTCGGCGGCGGTGTCCTTCTACACCGCCGGGCGGGTGCGTACGGCGACGAGGCTGGCCGTCGGTGCCCTGGGCGCAGTGGCCGCCGGCGCAGTCGTCGCTGGAGTGGTGGGATCGGACGCCGTACTGATCACGGGCGCGCCCCGGTGGGCGGTCGCGGTCACGTTCCTACTTCCGAGCGCGTTTGCATTCGTGGCCTGGCGGCTCGTGCCGCCGCGGACGCCGCAGACTGCGTGGACCGACGACGAATGGTTCGAGCGTTTCCGGGGAACCCTGCGTGCCAAGGGGGTTCATTGGAAGATCGCGGCGGACTACGAACGCAACCTGCGGGCGGAGCTGATGACCACCGCGTTCGACGACTTCGGGGCGCCCGGCGCGATCGCGCAACGACTCGCGGGTGATGCGTCCGGTGCATCGGGTCGCTACTGGTGGCGCGTGCCGGCGTTCTACCTCGTGCTGGCGGGTCTGTGGGGCCTCCTCGCGATCGATGCCGACGGCTTCACGCGATTCACGAGCGCGGTCCTCGGTGCTGCCTTTCTGTACCTCGCAGCCGTACAGCTGAAGCGGGCGCGGAAGGCCCGGTTGCGCAGGGCGACCGCATGAGCAGCGCCGCGTGGCAGCGGGCGACCTTGCCGCTCCTGATCCTCGGCGTGCTGGAGACCGCGCCGCGGCACGGGTACGGCGTCTCCGCCGCGCTGGTGGGGGTGGGGCTGCAGCCGATCAAGGGCGCGCAGCTCTATCCCGCGCTGGTGAAGTTGGAGAACGACGGGGCCATCGTCGCGGAGTGGGAGCAGAGCGAATCCGGTCCCGCGCGCAAGGTCTACCAGCTCACGGACAGCGGCCGCGCCGAGCTGGCCCGCCTACGCGAGGAGTGGCGCGAGTTCACAGCCGCCGCAGCCGCGCTCGGGGCCACGTCAGCGCGCTGAGTGCAGACCAGGTTCCGAAGGCGGCTGCATCAACGCTGTTGGGGCACTACGAGAACGGAGGGGATGCGTTGGACGCATACCCTCCGTGAACGACTACCACCCCGCAGCGGGGCCGATGATCTACTGCGACGCGGCCTGCGGCAGCTCGACCACAGGGTTCCGCTGCAGGAACGAGGTGATCAGCGCGGCGAACTCGCTCGCGCACTCGAGCTGCGGCATGTGGCCGACGCCCGGAATCAGGTGCGTCTCCGCGTGCGGGATCAGCTTCCGGGCGTTCTCCAGGTGCGCGGGCGGCAGCACCGCATCGCGCGAACCCCACAGCACCATCGTGGGGCGCGGGGTCGTCGCGATCGTCGCGTGCAGCTCGTCGCGCCAGCCCGGAAGGATGCCGCGGCGCACCGAGCCGAGGAGATCCGCGGTCTTCCACGCGGTGAGGCCGGCGTCGGTCTCGCGGGCGATGGCCATCGCGTGGTTGACCCGGGCGCGGGTGGCGTGCGACTTGTCGGCGAAGATCAGCCGCTCCTGCAGGATCGCACCCGGCCGGCTCGGCGTGGTCGCGATCAGCTTGCCCAGCACGGGAACCCCGAGCAGGCGCAGCAGCGGCGTGACCTCGGAACCGAAGCCCGCCGGGTCACGAGCGTCATCGATGCGACGAGTTCGGGGCGCTGGGCCAGCAGCGTCATCGTGACCGCGCCGCCCAGCGAGTTGCCCGCCACGTGCACGGGGCCGCTCACCTCGAGCGTGTCCAGCAGCTCGCCCACACCGCGGGCCAGTGCCGCGAGCCCGGCACCGTCGGGATGCGGCGCGGACCAGCCGTACCCGGACAGGTCCGGCGCGATGAGCCGGTACTGCCCGTTCAGCGCCTCGAAGGTCGGGTCCCAGTCCTCCAGGCTGCGTGTGATGCCGTGCAGCAGAACCAGAGTGGGCAGCGACGCATCGCCGGACGTGCGTACTCGCACCCACCGGCCGCGCACGGGGATCCGAGAGATCATCGGTTCGACTCGATCCACTCGAAGGTCGCGTCGGCCAGCGGTCCGGGGTTCTGCGCCACCACCCAGTGTCCGCCGGGTACGGACACGTGCCGCGAGCGCGGCGACTTGTCCAGGCCGGCCAGCTGCAGCGGCGGCGTCACGAACAGATCGCCCTCGGGGGTGATCACCTGCACCGGAACGGAGGTCGTCGCCTCTGCGGGCTTGAGGAACGGGCCGGGCATGTTGGCGCGGTACAGGTTCAGGCCGTTGGTGAAGTCACGCTCACTGCGGACGTACCCCTGCGCGACCTTGCCGCCGGTGCCACGCTTCTCCAGCGTCTCGATCAGCTTCTGGCCCCAGCCACGCTTGTACAGCGAATCGGCGAGCCCGGGCGCGAGGAAGAACGGGATGTACGTCGAGCCGGCGGCCTGGCGCAGCCGCGCCGGCACGTCCTTGAGCCCCCTGACCCCCTGCAGGTACTCGCCCGCGTGGTTGAGGTTCGGCCCGGAAACCGATGTGTACGACGCGGTCTTGTCCGCCACCGCCGGATCGACGACTGCGTGCCAGCCCTGGATGGAGCCCCAGTCGTGGCCGATCAGGTGCACCTTCGACCGATCACCGCTCACCTCGCGCACCGCGTCGATGACTCGCGAGATGTCGGAGATGAGGCGGTCGAACCGGTATCCGGACTTGCCCGCCGGTGCCTCCGATTCGCCCGCGCCGCGCACGTCGTAGCTGTACACGTTCGCGCGGCCGTCGAGCGCCGCGGCCACGCCGTCCCATACGTGGTGGTTGTCCGGGTAGCCGTGGATGGCGAGCACCGTCGGGCGCGCCGCGTCGTGGGTGCCGTAGCGGAAGCCCGCCAGGGTGAGGCCGTCGGACGTGGTCACGTCGAAGCGGTGCTGGTCAGTCATGGTGTACGCCTTACAGATCGATGGTCAGATGCGAGCCCGCCGCGCGCGAGACACAGGTCAGCATCTGGCCCTGCTCCCGCTCGAAGGGCGTCAGGGTCTTGTCACGGTGGTCGACGGTGCCCTCGGTCACCGTCATCCGGCAGGTGCCGCAGAAGCCCTGCTTGCAGGAGTACGGGGCGTCGGGCTTGGCCGCCAGGATCGCGGACAGCAGAGTCTCGTCCGCGGCCACCTCCAGCGTGATGTCGGAAGCCGACAGTGTTGCGGTGAATGGCTTTCCGTCGACCACGGGCGGTGCTGAGAAGCGCTCGTAGTGCAGCTCGACGTCGGTGCGGCCGATCAGGCCGACGCGCAGTGATTCCAGCATCGGGATCGGGCCGCACGCGTACAGCGCGGTGGGGCCGGGGGTGTCGCCGATGAGGATGTCAGCGGTGGGGATGCCGTGCTCGTCGTCGGTGCGGACCTCGACCTTGTCCCCGAAGGTGGCCACCTCGGCGATGAACGGGATGGTGTCGGTCGAGCGTCCGGTGTAGAGCATCGACCAGCTCAGGCCGAGGCGTTCCGCGGCGATCATCATCGGCAGGATCGGCGTGATGCCGATGCCGCCGGCGACGAACCGCAGGTGCTCGGCCGCCGATCCGTGGCCGGGCACGGCCATCGGCATGCCGTTGCGCGGCCCCTTCACGGTCACCGTCGAACCGACGTGCAGGGTCTCGTGCACCTCGACGGAACCGCCTCCGCCGCCGGGGATCCGGCGTACGGCGATGCGGTAGGTGTCCGAGTCCGCGGGGTCGCCGCACAGGGAGTACTCGCGCATGCGGCCCGACGGGAGCAGCAGGTCCAGGTGAGCACCGGGCGTCCAGCGGGGGAGTGGGGAGTCGTCGGCGGAGACGAAGGTCAGTGCGACGACGTCCTTGTCGTGCGCGACGATCTCGCGGGAGACCACGCGCAGGTCGCGGGACGTGCTGGGCTCGGCCAGATTCCGTGGACGCATCAGGTGTGCGAACGCCGGGATGGTCACGCCGAAGAAGGCGTTGGCGAAGCGCAGCAGCGGGTCGTGCTTCCAGCGGCCGTACAGGTGTGGGGGGACCTCGGTGACGGGCTCGCCCCAGGGGCGGAAGACCGACGGTGCCTTCTTCTCGCTGGTCATCCGTTCGCCGCCCGGGCGGCCGGCGAGGTGGCGAGGTAGGCCACGGCCTGTGCCGTCGAGCCGATCGAGGCCGGGTCGAAGCTCGGCTTGAAGTAGATGAGCGTGAACTTCACGACGTCCCGCAGCTTCGGCAGGATGTTCTTGTGCGAGCCCTTGAGGTACTCCCACCACAGGCGCGGGTAGGAGTAGCTGAAGTTCGGGTCCTTGCGCAGCATGTAGCCGGAGGTGCGATGCAGCGCGAGGACGAGGAAGACGATGCCCACGATCATCGCGCGGCAGCGGTGGAAGTAGCCGGGGTCGAAGTAGTTCGCCACATCGTGGGCGACGGACCGGTGTTCGACCTCCTCGGCGCCGTGCCAGCGGCAGATGTCGGCCATCGTCGGGTCGACGTTGAACTCGTCCCAGGCGTTGTTGAGCGCGAAGACGCCGAGGATCGCGGTGTAGTGCTCGACGGCCGCGATCAGCCACAGCCGCTGCACCATGTCGTTGTACTGGGCGCGATCGGAGTGGTACGTCCGTGGCGCGAGGATCTTGCGGAAGATGTACTCGAACTGCCGGGCCACGGGCTGCGTGTCGATGCCGCACCGCTCCAGGTACTCGGAGAGCGCGCGGTCGTGCGACTCGGCGTGCATGGCCTCCTGGCCGATGAAGCCGCGCATCGTGCGGGCGAGGTTCTCGTCCTTCACGAAGGGCAGCGCCTCGGTGTAGACCTCGCAGAACCAGCGCTCGCCCTCGGGGAGGACCGAGTGCAGGATGCTGCTGATGATGTCGCTGGCCACGGGCTCGCCCGGGATCCATTCGAGCGGGACGTTCTCCCAGTCGAAGCTCACGTTGCGAGCGTGGATCTCGACCTCTGCGGGCTCGTGCTGTGCAGCCTTGGCGCGCGCACTCATCGGTGTGACTCCTTCCGCGGGTGTCTTGACATTCAACACCCTGGTGTCAAGTGGCGCCATCCTGCGGTGAGAGCGCTCGGCACGAAATCTATCACTTTCCTGCACCGGTGCAGAACTGCTTGCGCGGTCACTGTGACGGCCGTAACGTACAACGTGATGGTTGTAGATGAATGGGCACCGGACGAGGTGGACCGCCTCTTCCACGCCCTCGCGGATCGCACCCGGCGCGACATCGTCGTCCGGGTGATCGAGCGGGAGTGCTCCGTCTCGGAGCTCGCCCGCGGCTACGACATGAGCTTCGCGGCGGTGCAGAAGCATGTGGCGGTGCTGGAGCGGGCGGGCCTGGTCACGAAGCTACGACGGGGCCGCGAGGCCCTGGTCCGTCCCGACATCGAGACCATCGCGCGCGGTACCCGCCTGCTGCGCGGATACGAGGACCTCTGGCGGGGACGAGTCGCGCGGATGGATGCGCTGCTCGACCCGTCACCGTCCGAACCGATCGACTGACTCGACCAAGGAGTTCCGCCATGCCCGTGCTCACCACCGGCGCCGATCGCGACGCGCTCACGTTCACTCTGGAGGCGGAGTTGGCCGCCCCGCCCGAGAAGGTCTGGCAGCTCTGGGAGGACCCGCGGTTGCTGGAGAAGTGGTGGGGTCCGCCCACCTGGCCGGCCACCTTCGTCCGGCACGAGCTCCGCCCCGGAGGCGAATCGCGCTACTTCATGACCGGTCCGGACGGGACGAGGGCGGCGGGGTGGTGGTCGACCGAATCCACGGACGCCCCAGCAACGTTCACCTTCCGTGACGGCTTCGCCGGCGCGGACGGCGAGCCCGTCGACCCCGAGGACTACTCCGTGAACACCGTCGTCCTCACGGCCGCGGGCGGATCGACGCGGATGGAACTGGTCGCCGTGCACCGCACGCTCGAGCAGCTCGAGCGGGTGCTGGAGATGGGCATGGCGGAGGGGATGACCGAGGCGATGAACCAGATCGACGCTCTCCTCTGAGCGGTGTGGTGGATTGTGCCCGCTGGGCGGGCACAATCCACCACGGGTGGAGAGCGGAACTCACCACTCCCAGTGCGCGCGCTGAGCTGCGACCGCCCACGCGGTGATCCGGCCGGTATCGGCCCGCTCGGGCAGCGGGGTGCCGCGGTCGAGCAGCTCGCGCACCTGCCGCTCGAGCACCCCGATCGCCGCGGAGACCGCGCCGCGCGGGGCCTCGCCCCTCTTCACGGCGAGTACGTGCTCGCGCTGTTCGTCCGGCATCGGCAGGGTGAGCGTCCCGAATCGGGCGATCTCGTACCCCTGGTAGGCGAGCCGTAGGGCGTGGCTGCCGTACTTCACGTCCCACCCGTACCGCTCGATCAGCTCGGGCCGATTCGGAACGCCGCTCGCCCGGCCCAGCATCCGCTCGTGCTGGGCGTGCATGTATCCGAGGAATCGCTCGACCGCCTGCCGGGAGAGGAACGCCGCGCGCAGCTCCCGGAGCGACCGCCCGAGATCGGTTGCCGTGATCACCGATTCCTCGGGCGCGTACAGCGGCAGGAGCACCGTCGGGTTGCCCTTGACGGCCAGCCGCAGATACTTCCGCAACGAATACATGACCAGGTCGGTGTCGCCGGGGCCGCTGCGCACACCCTCGGGCTGCGTCCGCCAGATGTAGTCCGGACGGTGCTCCTCGACGCCGAGCAGGGACTCCGGCGGCTCGATGTACACACCGAGCTCGTCGTGGTCGTCGGTGCCCGCGATCGCGATGCCGTGCACGCCGGAACCCACTACGGTGCGCAGGATCTCGCCCTGCAGCGCCACGTCGCGGTCCCCGTACTCGACATTCTTCCGATCGGTCATGCCGTGACGATAGATACGTCCGACGGTGTGCTCAACTGAATATCGCTTGGCCGCCGATCCGCGACAGCGCAGCATGGACGGGTGTACCCGACCGTCTCCACCACCCACCGAACGCGGAGGATGGCGCACGAGTCGGAGCCAGTGGATCCGTGGCGGTAGTCGTTCACGAGGGGCCGAGCGCCTGCGCGGCCAGTCGGCCGGAGATGAGCGCCGGCGGAACTCCCACGCCGGGGTGCGTCATCGACCCGGCGAGCACCGCGTTCGCGAGGCCGGGGACGCGCTGCGGCCGGCGCAGCGGCCCGGTCTGGCGCAGGGTGTGCGCCGCGGCGAACGGGGTGCCGGCGGACATGCCCTGCCGCGCCCAGTCGGCGGGGGTGTCCACTCGGAGGATCTCCCCGGAATCGATGCCGCGGTAGCCGCGGCCGGCGAGCGTCCGGAGCACGTCGCGGGCGTAGTCGGCACCGATGGAATCCCAATCCAGCGGCGCGGATTCGAGGTTCGGGCAGGGTGCGAGCACGCTCACCGGTCCGGGCTCGCCCGTCGTGATCGACGGTCTGGTGATGAGGAACGACGGGTCGCTCATGAGCCGGCCGCGGCCCCGGGTGGCGGTGATCTCCGCGAAGGTCCGCTCCCACGCGGCGCCGAAGTCCAGCGTGTGGTGCGCCTGCGTGGGCCAGTGCTCCTGCTGGTCCGGATCCACGTCGAGGTGCAGCACCACCGCGGACGGCGAGTGCCGCACGCGGCGCGGGGCGCGGCCGCCCAGGGGTGCGATGAGTCGATCGGTGACCGGGGAGTCGGCGGTGAGCACGACCCCGTCGGCGGCGAGCTGCCGCACCCCGTCGTCCGAGCGGGCCCGCAGTCCGGTCACCCGCCCGCGCCGACCGTCGAGGCCGAGCACCTCGTGCCCGAGCAGGACGGTGCCGCCCGCCCGTTCGACCTGCTGGGCCATCACCGTGGCGACCCGTCCCATTCCGGCACGCGGGTACCAGACGCCCAGGCCGACGTCCATGTGCGAGATCACGGCGTAGATCGCCCGCGCCGAGGACGGCGCGACCCCTGCGTACAGGGCCTGGAAGGTGAGCATGCGGCGGGCGCGCGGGTCTCCGACACGGCGGTCCACCTGGTGCTGCATCGAGCGCAGGGCGCCGAGCCGCACCAGTCGGCCCAGCGCCGCGAGGTCGCGCGGGTTCGCGTAGGAGGACCACGCGGCGTCGCCGGCGATGAACCGCTCGAAGGCACCGTCGAACATCGCCTCCTGCCAGCGCATGTGCTCCTCGGCGGCGAGGTCGTCGGGCACGTGCAGCACGCCGGCGGGCAGGCCGTCCAGCGCCGGGAAGCGGCCCGCGTACGCGGGGGTGACGGGCAGCAGATCCAGTTCGTCCTCGGCCGCGGAGCGGTCCAGCCCCGCGGCGGCGAGGGCGTCGAAGACCAGTTCCGGCATCGTCAGCACGCTCGCGCCCGGGTCGACGAGGTGCCCGCCGATCAGCTCCGTCCCGGCGCGCCCGCCGACCTGCGACGATCGCTCCACGACGGTGACCCGGTGGCCCGCCCCGAGCAGGTGCAGCGCCGCCGACAGTCCGGACAGTCCCGCCCCGATGATTCCGATGTGCACGGGTCGAGTCTAGGAACACCGACCGCGGGCGGATTCGCCGACGGCGAACGCCCGGAACAAGCCGCCGGGCGCGCGACGTTGAGCGGGGCAGACTGAACTTTGGAGGTCCCATGTCTGAGCAGATGACTCTGCCCGTTCTCTTCGTTCCCGACCTCGTGGTGCTGCCCGGCATGGTCGTCCCGATCACGCTCGACGATGCCGCGCAGGCCGCCGTCGACGCCGGCCGCGCCAGCGAGCGCGGCAAACTCCTCATCGCCCCGCGGCAGGGCGACGGCTACCCCACCCACGGCGTCGTGGCGTCGATCGTGCAGATCGGGCGCGTGCAGGGGCAGTCCGAGTTCGTCGCGGTGCTCCGCGGCGAGCAGCGCGCCCATATCGGTTCCGGAACCACCGGCCCGGGCGCGGCGCTGTGGGTGGAGGTCGACCTCATCGAGGATTCGCCCGTCACCGAGCGCACCAAGGAGCTGGCCGCCGAGTACCGCAAGGTCGTGCTCGCGATGCTGCAGCGCCGCGAGGCCTGGCAGGTCATCGATGCCGTCAACAAGCTCACCGATCCCGCGGCCCTGGCCGACACGTCGGGCTACTCCTCGTGGCTGACCGACGAGCAGAAGCGGCGGCTGCTGGAGACCGGCGATGTCGACGAGCGGTTGCAGCTGCTCATCGACTGGACCGGCGAACATCTCGCCGAGACCGAGGTCAGCGACAAGATCGCCGCGGACGTCCGCGAGGGGATGGAGAAGCAGCAGAAGGAGTTCCTGCTCCGCCAGCAGCTGAACGCGATCCGCAAGGAGCTGGGCGAGGGAGAGCCCGAGGGGTCGGACGACTACCGCGCCCGCGTCGAGGCTGCGGACCTGCCGGAGAAGGTTCTTCAGGCGGCGCTGCGCGAGGTCGGCAAGCTCGAGCGCGGCACCGACCAGAGCCCCGAGGCGGGCTGGATCCGCACCTGGCTCGACACGGTGCTCGACCTGCCGTGGAACACGGTGACCGAGGACGTGACCGACCTCAAGGGCGCCCGCGAGATCCTCGACGCCGACCACCACGGCCTCGACGACGTGAAGGACCGCATCGTCGAGTACCTCGCCGTCCGCAGCCGGCGGGCGCAGCGCGGCATGTCCGTGGTCGGCGGCCGCGGGTCGGGAGCCGTCATGGTGCTCGCCGGCCCTCCCGGCGTGGGCAAGACCTCGCTCGGCGAGTCCGTCGCCCGCGCGCTCGGCCGCAGGTTCGTGCGCGTCGCCCTGGGCGGCGTGCGCGACGAGGCGGAGATCCGCGGGCACCGTCGCACCTACGTGGGTGCGCTGCCCGGCCGGATCGTCCGCGCGATCGGCGAGGCGGGATCGATGAATCCCGTTGTGCTGCTGGATGAGATCGACAAGGTGGGCTCCGACTACCGCGGCGATCCCGCGGCGGCGCTGCTCGAGGTCCTCGATCCGGCGCAGAACCACACCTTCCGCGATCACTACCTCGATCTCGACCTGGACCTGTCCGACGTGGTCTTCCTCGCCACGGCCAACGTGGTCGAGAACATCCCGTCGGCGTTGCTCGACCGGATGGAGCTGGTCACCCTCGACGGCTACACCGAGGACGACAAGGTCGCGATCGCCCGGGACTACCTGGTCCCGCGGCAGCTCGAGAAGGCGGCCCTGACCGCCGACGAGGTGACCGTCACCGACGCCGCCCTGCACGAGATCGCGGCGAACTACACCCGCGAACCCGGTGTCCGGCAGTTCGAACGGCTGCTCGCCAAGGCCCTGCGCAAGGTGGCCGTCGAGCAGTCCGATGGTGCCGCGCGCACCGTCGTGGACGTGGACGGCCTGGTCGGCTACCTGGGCCGGCCCCGGTTCACCCCGGAGACGGCCGAGCGGACCGAGGTGCCCGGCGTGGCAACGGGTCTGGCCGTGACGGGCATGGGCGGCGATGTCCTGTTCATCGAGGCGCTGCACACGCCGGGCGAGGGCGGGCCGGAGCTCAAGCTCACGGGCCAGCTCGGCGACGTGATGAAGGAGTCGGCGCAGATCGCGCTGTCGTACGTGCAGGCGCACGCCGTCGACTTCGGCATCGATCCGGCCGCGCTGAACGGCACGGTGCACATCCACTTCCCGGCCGGCGCCGTCCCCAAGGACGGGCCGTCGGCGGGCGTCACGATGGTCACCGCGCTGGTGTCCGTGCTGACGGGGCGGCGCGTGCGCAGCGATGTCGGGATGACCGGCGAGGTCACGCTGAACGGACGGGTACTGCCGATCGGCGGCGTGAAGCAGAAGCTGCTGGCCGCGCAGCGCAACGGCCTCAAGACGGTGTTCGTGCCGCAGCGCAACGAGACCGATCTCGACGAGGTCCCGGACGAGGTCCTCGCCGCCCTCGAGGTCAAGCCCATGACCGATGTGGCCGAGATCGTCGCGCAGGCGCTCGAGCCGGTCGCGCAGGGCGCGCAGGCCGCCGCCTAGCGGGGTCGACGGTACGCGGGCGGGTCGCTTCGGCGGCCCGCCCGCTGTCGTGTCCGGACTACAGCGAGACCTCGGTGACCTCGGTGAACACCATCGAGGCGCCGCCGGTGGCGAAGTTCGCGACATCCTGGCCCACTTCGCGGCCGATGTCCGAGCCGAGAGCCGCGAGGAGATCGGCCTTGCTGTCGAAGTACAGCTCGGCGACCTGGTAGATCTCCGGGGTGCTGCCGTCGAGCGTGTCGCCCTTCGATACCGCCGCGCTCCGCAGTCCGGGGAGCTTCGCGGCCAGCGGCAGGTGCGTGCCCGTGTAGTACGCGTCGAACGCCGCGGCGTCGGTCGGCTGGTTGTAGAGCACGGTCAGTCGGTACATCGGATCTCCTGGGTCTGGGACGCGGTCTCCCCCGACGCTACTGATCCGCCCGCGCGCCCGGGTCGCTTCCGCGTCCCACTGTCGTCGACCGGTGGTACCGGACGGCGCGTCGGTCTGTGAGTGAGGTCGCAGCGGACCGTCGGAGCCTGTGACCTGCACCGACCAGAGTTGAGCGGATCTGACTCAAGAATTTCCGGGAATCGGGAACATTCCCGTCCGGGCGTCCGTTGGACAGGACGTACTACTTGAGCGTGTCCCGCTCAATGGGGTAGAACTGAAGTGTTCGCCCCTTGAGTCGGGGGCGCTGAAGTCTTGTTCAGCAGGAAGAAACCATCGGCCGCGTGCGGCCGGCAACCAGGAGGCAAACAAATATGGGACGTGCAGTAGGCATCGACCTCGGCACCACCAACTCGTGCGTCGCTGTCCTCGAGGGCGGCGAGGCGGTCGTGATCGCGAACGCCGAGGGCTCGCGGACCACCCCGTCGGTGGTGGCCTTCGCGCGCAACGGCGAGGTCCTGGTGGGTCAGCCCGCTAAGAACCAGGCCGTCACGAACGTCGACCGCACCATCCGCTCGGTCAAGCGTCACATCGGTACGGACTGGACGCAGAAGATCGACGACAAGGACTACACCAGCCAGGAGATCAGCGCCCGCACGCTGATGAAGCTCAAGCGCGACGCCGAGGCGTACCTGGGCGAGGACGTCACCGACGCCGTCGTGACGGTGCCCGCGTACTTCAACGACGCGCAGCGCCAGGCCACCAAGGAGGCCGGCCAGATCGCGGGCCTGAACGTGCTCCGCATCGTCAACGAGCCCACCGCCGCCGCGCTCGCGTACGGCCTGGACAAGGGCGAGAAGGAGCAGACCATCCTGGTCTTCGACCTCGGTGGCGGCACCTTCGACGTCTCGCTGCTGGAGATCGGCGACGGCGTCGTCGAGGTCCGCGCGACCTCGGGCGACAACAACCTCGGTGGTGACGACTGGGATCAGCGCATCGTCGACTGGCTCGTCGAGAAGTTCAAGGCGCAGCACGGCATCGACCTGACCAAGGACAAGATGGCCATGCAGCGTCTGCGCGAGGCCGCGGAGAAGGCGAAGATCGAGCTGAGCTCGGGGCAGAGCACCTCGATCAACCTGCCGTACATCACGGTGGACGCGGACAAGAACCCGCTGTTCCTCGACGAGAACCTCAGCCGTAGTGAGTTCCAGAAGATCACTAACGATCTGCTCGAGCGCACCCGCAAGCCCTTCCAGGCCGTCATCAAGGACGCCGGGATCGCCGTGGGCGACATCGACCACGTCGTGCTGGTCGGTGGTTCCACCCGTATGCCCGCCGTGACCGAGCTGGTCAAGGAGCTCACCGGCGGCCAGGAGCCCAACAAGGGCGTCAACCCGGACGAGGTCGTCGCCGTCGGCGCCGCCCTGCAGGCCGGCGTGCTGCGCGGCGAGGTCAAGGACGTGCTGCTGCTCGACGTCACCCCGCTGTCCCTCGGCATCGAGACCAAGGGCGGCGTGATGACCAAGCTCATCGAGCGCAACACCACGATCCCCACCAAGCGGTCCGAGACCTTCACCACGGCGGACGACAACCAGCCGTCGGTGCAGATCCAGGTGTTCCAGGGCGAGCGTGAGATCGCGGCGCACAACAAGCTGCTCGGCAGCTTCGAGCTGACCGGCATCGCGCCGGCTCCGCGCGGCGTGCCGCAGATCGAGGTCACCTTCGACATCGACGCCAACGGCATCGTGCACGTGACCGCGAAGGACAAGGGCACGGGCAAGGAGAACACCATCAAGATCTCCGACGGCAGTGGCCTGTCGCAGGAGGAGATCGACCGGATGATCAAGGACGCCGAGGCGCACGCCGCGGAGGACAAGGCGCGCAAGGAGGAGGCGGAGACCCGCAACCAGGCCGAGTCGCTGGTCAACCAGACCGAGAAGTTCCTGGCCGAGAACGCCGACAAGGTCCCGGCCGAGAACAAGGAGAAGGTCGAGGCCGCGATCAAGGAGGCGAACGAGGCGCTCCAGGGCACCGACATCGCCGCCGTGAAGTCGGCCGTCGAGAAGCTGTCGACCGAGTCGCAGGCTCTGGGCCAGGCCATCTACGCCGCGGCCGGTGCCGAGGCGGGCGCTGAGGGTGCCGACGCCGGCGCCCAGCAGGACGACGGTGTCGTGGACGCCGAGGTCGTCGACGAGGATCCGAAGGACGCCAAGTAATGACGAGCCCCGAGAATCCGGTGGAACCGGACGAGGTGACCCCCGAGGCCGTGGCGGAGGAATCCGCCACGGCCCCGGCCGGGCCGGACGACGCGGCGCAGGCCGAGGTCGTGGACGGGGCGCCGTCGAGCAAGGAGGCGGAACTCACCGCCGACCTGCAGCGCGTCTCGGCGGAGTTCGCCAACTACCGCAAGCGCACGGCGCGCGAGGTCGTCGACGCGCGCGCCGCGGGCAAGGCCTTCGTCGTGGGCGAGCTGCTCGTGGTCCTCGACGATCTGGACCGGGCCCGGGGTCATGGCGACCTCGAGGCCGGACCGCTCAAGTCCGTGTCCGACAAGCTCGACGGCGTGCTCAAGGGCCTCGGACTCGAGCCCTTCGGTGCGGAGGGCGACGAGTTCGACCCGGCGATCCACGAGGCCGTCCAGCACGAGGGCGACGGTGCCGACCCCGTTGTGGGGACGGTGCTGCGCCAGGGATATCAGATCGATGGCAGGGTGATCCGCAATGCGATGGTCGCCGTCACGGATCGTCCGGCGGATGCATCGGTTCAGTCCGCACCGGGCGACTCATAGAAGGGAGGTGATGCCCAGTGGCACAGCGGGAATGGGTCGAACAGGACTTCTACAAGGAGCTGGGCGTCAGCTCCGGAGCGACCGCGGACGAGATCAAGAAGGCCTACCGCAAGCTCGCCCGTGAGCTGCATCCGGATGCGAATCCGGGGAACACGCAGGCCGAGGAGCGCTTCAAGCGGGTCTCGGAGGCGCACGCCGTGCTCTCCGACCCGGCCAAGCGCAAGGAGTACGACGAGACGCGGCGCCTGTTCGGCGGCGGTCGCTTCGGCTCCAGTGGGTCGGGCGGTTACGGCGGCGGCGCAGGCGGTTTCGGTACCGGCGGCTTCGGCAACGCGGGAGGCGGTTCGGGCGGGTTCTCCTTCTCGGACATCTTCGACGGTGCGGCATCCGGCAACGGCGGTGGTGGGGGCTTCGGGGACATCTTCGAGGGTCTCTTCAACCGTGGCGGCGCGGCGCAGGGCGGCCCCGGCCCCCAGGCCACGCGGCCCCGTCGGGGCAGCGATCTCGAGTCGGAGATCACGCTCGGCTTCCGGGACGCGACGCTCGGCGTGACCACGCCGATCACGTTGACCTCGCCGTCGCCGTGCACCACCTGCCACGGTTCCGGCGCCAAGCCGGGAACCAGCCCGCGGGTGTGCCAGTCCTGCAACGGTTCCGGGCTCGTGAGCCGGAACCAGGGGGCGTTCAGCTTCTCCGAGCCGTGCCCGGACTGCCGCGGCACCGGCTCGGTGATCGACGACCCCTGCACCGACTGCAACGGCACCGGTGTCACCGTGCGCACCCGCACGGTGAACGTCAAGATCCCGCCCGGGGTCAAGGACGGCCAGCGCATCCGCCTGGCCGGCCAGGGGCAGGCGGGGATGCGCGGGGCACCGTCGGGCGACCTGTTCGTGACCGTGCAGGTGAAGGCCGACGAGGTCTTCAGCCGCAACGGCGACGACCTCCTGGTCACCCTGCCCGTCAGCTTCTCGGAGCTGGCGCTGGGCGCCACCGTCACGGTGCCGACGCTGACCCAGTCCGTGGGGGTGAAGATCCCGCCGGGTACCACCGACGGCCGCACTCTCCGGGTGCGCGGCCGGGGTGTGCCCAAGCGGGCCGGCGGACACGGCGATCTGCTCGTCAAGGTGCAGGTGGCGGTCCCGCCGTCGCTCGACGATCGGGCCCAGGAGGCGCTGCGCGCCTACACCGAGGCCGAGCGCGCGAGCGGATTCGATCCGCGCAGCGGCTGGGCCGGTGCAGCGCGCGGCGCGAGCGGCCCGGGGGCGTGACGATGAACGGCGACAAGCGGTTCCCCGACGATCCGGACGCACACGTGTTCATGATCTCGGTGGCTGCGCAGCTCGCGGGGATGCACGCGCAGACCCTCCGCACGTACGACCGTCTCGGGCTCGTCACGCCCGAGCGGTCGGCGGGCGGGGGGCGGCGCTACTCCACGCGCGACGTCGATCTGCTGCGCGAGGTACAGCGACTCTCGCAGGACGAGGGCGTCAACCTGGCCGGTATCAAGCGGATCATCGACCTCACCAATCAGGTCGACGCGCTGCAGCGCCGCGTGGAGGAGCTCACCGCTCAGGTCGAGACCGCGCACCGCACCGGCACCGAGCTGGTGCACGTGCCGAAGTCCTCGGCCATGGTGGTCTGGCAGCCCCGGAGCCGGCGCCGCTGAACCCGGTCCTCCGGGTCACAGCGGGTCGTGCAGCACGTCCTCCGGGGCGGCCCCGCGGGCGATCGCCGCGTCGCGGGCGGCGCGCAGCAGGCCCTTCGGGCCGGCGATCAGCACCTGCCGCCCGGTGAGGTCGAGGTCGGCCATCGCGTCGACCAGCGAGCCGTGGCGCAGCGGGAGGCTGCGATACGCCGTGGCGGGATGCTTGAGCCACCACGGATCCCGCCGCGCATCGGTCACCTGCGTCACCTTCAGCCACGGATTGGTGGCGGCCAGCGGCACCAACGAATCCGAGTCGTAGAGCAACCCCGGCGATCGCGCCCCCACCAGGAGGTGCACGTCGGGGTTGTCGGCGTTCATGCCCATGGCCAGCAGGATCGACTTCATCGGTGCGAGGCCCGTACCCCCGGCGATCATGGTGACCGGACGGTCACCGTCGGGCCGGAGGAGCCCGTGGACCTGCCCGAAGTGCCACAGGTCCCCGGCCCGGGTCTCGGCGAAGACCGTGCTCGAGACGTACCCGCCGTTGACCGACCGGATGTGGAACTCGACCTGGCCCTGCGTGTTGGGCGGTACGGCGATCGAGAGCGGGCGCCACTGCCGCGGGACCTGCGGGATCTGCGTCTCCACATACTGGCCGGGCCGGAACAGGAGGGGCTCGTCGGTGACGAGCCGAACCACGGCGAGCCCCGGGTGCGGCCGGAGCACCTCGACGACGCGGCCCGTGCGACGGGCGGGCGTGGGATCGGAGTGGGCGCCGCCGCGCATCACGCCGGTCAGCAGCCGCACCCCCTGCTCGAGCACGTCGGCGTCCTCGGGGTCCAGGCCGCCGTGCGGACGGTAGACCGCGTGCACCTCCGCGATGAGCGCGTCGGTCATCGTGTCGTAGTTCGCCTCGGTGAGCCCGTACTTGCGGTGGTCGCGGCCCAGCTGCGCGAGGAACTCGATCAGCTCGTCATGGCCCTCGGTCCGCGGGATCGCGGTGAAGACGTGGTCGAGCACCCGGTGGAACACGGCCCGGTGCGCCGTCATGCTGGCGGGGAACAGGTCGCGCAGCGACGGATCCATCGCGAAGAGCCGGGCGAACAGGTTCTTGGTGAACTCGTCGGCCTGGGGGCGGATGTCGGCCGCGATCTGCGCCAGACCGTGCCGTGAATGCGACCCCACCTCGCGTCCGCTCCTGCCCGTCGGAACCCGTACCTGACCCGACCATCGTACGTGCAGGCGCAGGTCGAGCACGGGAAAGCGGATCGCACGCGCCGGGGCGGGCCGGGGCGTGGGCGATCGAGTACATTCGTTGCAGGAGCCCGCGGCATCGCGCCGCGGGTTCGTCCTGTGCGAACCGCCTCGTCGGATCGCCGCCGAATCGTTCGAGCTCGAGAGAGGGCCCGTCGCCATGCTCGCCTTGCGGAACCGTCGTCACCTGCGTCGATTCGGATACGGCGTCGCGCTCGGCGCGGGTATCGCGATCGCCCCGTTCGCGATCGCGGCCGCCTCCGCGGACGCCGGCCCCGGGCACGGCGGTGGCGTGAACACGACCGGCGCGCAGCCGGTGGCCGCGCAGGGCATCGCGCACGCGCAGCAGGCGAAGCCGGTCGCCCTGGCGAAGCCCGCGGTCCGGGTGGCGCCCCGCGTCGCCCCCGCGGGCGGTAGCAGCGCGCCGCGCATCCAGGCGGCCGTCGATCGCCGACCGGTCGTCGTGATCGGCGCCTCGGTGTCCGCGGGCAAGGAGGTCCCGAGCGTCGACGCCTACCCCCGCCAGGTCCGGGCGATCTCCGGTCGCCCCGTGCTGGTCAGTGCTCGCAGCGGCGCCGGCTACGCGGACGGCTCGATGGCGCAGCTCACCCGCGCCGCCGACCTGCCGCGCGCCAACCCGTCGCTGGTCGTGCTGCAGGCCGGCACCAACGACGTGGGCGCGTCGCCCGGCGTCGTCGCGGGCCAGGTGCGGCAGGTCGTGTCGACGGTGCGCCGGCAGGCGCCCGGTGCCAAGATCGCCGTGGTCACGGTGTTCCCGTCCATCCACAACGGGGCCGCCGCCCGCAGCACCGACGCCGCGATCATCGGTGCCGCGCGCGCGGTCGATCCGTCCGTCGCCGTGATCTCGCCGTTGAACGAGGGCTGGACCTACCGCGCTGCGGCCGACGGCCACCCGGGTATCGCCGCGCACGAGCGCCTCGCCGAACGGGTTTCTGCACTCGCCTGAATCCGGCGTTAGCCTGAGGCGATGACGTCCAGGATCCCGCGACCGCCTCTTCCCGAGGACGATGCCTTCCTCGTTCCGGCCGCGGGGTGGGCGGACGCGGCGCCCGGCGCGATCCTGCGGAGCCGCCGGGGCGAGCTCGGCGTCTTCGGCGGCGTCCGGATCCCGCATCGTGCCTGGCAGGTCCAGTACCGCACCGCCGACCACAGCGGCGCGCCGCAGACCTCCGTCGCCACGCTGATCCTCCCCGCCGGCGCCGCCGACGGTCCGCGGCCCCTGCTCTCCTTCCAGTGCGCGATCGACTCGCTCTCGCCGCGCAGCTTCCCCTCGTACGCGCTGCGGCGCGGCGCCCGCGCGTACGGCTCGGCGACCCGGTGGGAATTGCTCGTCATCGGGATGGCACTGTCCCGCGGCTGGGCGGTCGTCGTGCCCGATCACGAGGGCACGTCCGGGAACTGGGGCGTGCCCCGCGAGTCCGGGTACTGCACGCTCGACGGGATCCGCGCCGCCCGCGCCTTCGCGCCCTTCGGTGTCCGCCCGCAGGACCCGACGGTGCTGTTCGGCTACTCCGGCGGCGGCCTCGCGACGGCCTGGGCCGCGGAGCTGCAGCCCACCTACGCGCCGGAGATCGCGCTCGGCGGTGCCGTGCTCGGCAGCCCCGTCGGGAATCTCCGCAGCACCTTCCTGCGGCTCGCGGGCGGCCCCTTCGGCGGCCTCGCACTCGCCGTCGTCGCGGGCCTCTACCGCGCCTACCCGGACTTCCGCACCGACCTCGACGCGCACAGCACGCCCCGGGCGCGGGAGCTGCTCACGAGCGCCGCGGAGTTCAGCACGATCGGGGCGGTGGCGCGGTTCCGCGGCTTCGACGTCGGATCGGTCCTGACGATGCCGCTCGAGGAGTTCCTGGCGCGGCCCGCACAGGTGGCGATGTTCGCCGATATCGAACCCGGGCGGGCGGCACCGTCGTGCCCCCTGCTGGTGGTGCAGGCCGTCCACGACCCGATCATCTCCGTCGACGATGTCGACGGCCTGGTCGCGACCTACCGGGAGCTGGGGGCCACCGTCGACTACCTGCGCGACGGGGCGTCCGAGCACCTCACGGCCCTGGTGCTGTCCGTGACGCCGAGCCTGGACTGGCTCGCCGCGCGGATCGCGGGGGTGCCGGCGCGGGACCGCACCCGTTCGACGGTGCTCGCCGCGCGCCCGGGCGTCTGGGGCGGCCTGCTCCGGCACGGCGCGGTCGTGGCGCGGATGGCCGGTGGTCGGGTGCTCGGGGCGCGGCGGATCAGCCCCGCCGCGTAACGTGAGTTGCGGAAGTTATGCATGTGGCGGGTGTTGTGTCAAGATGTCGGCATGAGCGTGTCGCGTTTAGGGGCAATCGTCGGGATCGGTGTCGTCGTGGCGGCCGTCGGTGCGGCACCGGTGGCCGCCGTGCCCGCCGCGCAGGGCTCCGACGGCCGCCCGATCGTGGTGATCGGCGCGTCGATCTCGACGGGGTACGAGGTGGCCGGCGTCGTGGCCTACCCGCGGATGATCAGCGCCATCGCCGGCCGCTCGGTCTACCTCAGTGCCCGCAGCGGTGCGGGGTACAACGACGGTGCGATCGCCGGGCTCACGCAGGCCGCGAACCTGCCCGCGCACGACCCGTCGCTGGTCGTGGTGCAGGCGGGGTCCAACGACGTCGGCGCCTCGACCTCCGCGATCGACGCCCAGGTGCGGCAGGTCATCACGACGGTGCGCCGGCAGGCGCCGAACGCCAAGGTCGCGCTGATCACGGTGTTCCCGACGGTCCGCGGTAGCGGCCCCGACGCCCGCGCCACCGAGGCCGCCATCGTGGGCGCGGCCCGGTCCGTCGATCCGACGGTGTCCGTCATCTCGCCGCTCAGCGAGGGCTGGGTGTACGGGGCCAGCGCCGACGGCCATCCCGATGCCGCGACCCATCAGAAGCTCGCGGAGCGCGTCGCCGCGCTGGCCTGAGCGACGAGGATCACAGTAAGCTCCTGACTTGAGTGGAACAGACTCAAGGCTATGGCGGTTGAATCTGTCAGTAGGCATACTTGAGTGGACAGCGCTCAGGTTGCACGCCATGTTCCGTCCCCGACCGCAGGAGGTCTACTCAAGTGGATTCGTTCAGCCCCACCACCAAGACGCAGGCCGCGCTGACCTCGGCACTGCAGGCGGCGTCCGCCGCGGGCAACCCGGAGATCTCTCCGTCGCACCTGCTGGTGGCGTTGCTCGACCAGACCGACGGGATCGCCGCTCCGCTGCTCAAGGCGGTGGGTGTGGATCCCGTCACCGTGCGCAACCGTGCGCAGGAGACCGTCGACCGCAAGCCGAAGGCCAGCGGGTCCAGCTCCACTCCGCAGCTCAGCCGTGAGTCGATCGCGTCGATCAGCGCCGCGCAGAAGCTGGCCACCGAGATGGGCGACCAGTTCGTCTCCACCGAGCACGTGCTCTACGGTCTCGCGGAGGCCGGCGGCGAGGCCGCGCAGGTGCTCGGCGACGCGGGCGCGAACCCGCAGTCGATCCGCGACGCCTTCACGGCCGTCCTCGGCAGCGCGAAGGTCACCTCGGAGAACCCGGAGGGCCAGTACCAGGCGCTCGAGAAGTACTCGACCGACCTCACCGCGCGGGCCCGCGAGGGCAAGCTCGACCCGGTCATCGGGCGCGACAACGAGATCCGTCGTGTCGTGCAGGTGCTCAGCCGTCGCACCAAGAACAACCCGGTGCTGATCGGCGAGCCCGGCGTGGGCAAGACGGCCATCGTCGAGGGCCTGGCGCAGCGCGTCGTCACCGGCGATGTGCCGGAGTCGCTGCGCGACAAGACCGTCGTCTCGCTGGACCTGGGTGCGATGGTCGCCGGCGCGAAGTACCGCGGCGAGTTCGAGGAGCGGCTCAAGGCCGTGCTCGACGAGATCAAGGACTCCGCCGGCCAGATCATCACCTTCATCGACGAGCTGCACACCATCGTGGGTGCCGGCGCCACCGGCGATTCCGCGATGGACGCGGGCAACATGATCAAGCCGATGCTCGCCCGCGGCGAGCTGCGGCTCGTGGGCGCCACCACGCTCGACGAGTACCGCCAGTACATCGAGAAGGACGCCGCACTCGAGCGCCGGTTCCAGCAGGTGCTGGTGGGCGAGCCGTCGGTGGAGGACACCGTCGGGATCCTGCGCGGCCTCAAGGAGCGCTACGAGGTGCACCACGGCGTGCGCATCACGGACTCCGCCCTCGTCGCCGCCGCGTCGCTGTCGGACCGCTACATCACGTCGCGGTTCCTGCCGGACAAGGCGATCGACCTCGTCGACGAGGCCGCGTCGCGCCTGCGGATGGAGATCGACTCGCGCCCCGAGGAGATCGACGCCGAGGAGCGGCTGGTCCGTCGTCTCGAGATCGAGGAGATGGCGCTGTCGAAGGAGTCCGACGACGCGTCCAAGGACCGCCTGGAGAAGCTGCGCGGCGAGCTCGCCGACCACAAGGAGAAGCTGGCGCAGCTGAACTCGCGCTGGCAGAACGAGAAGGGCGCCATCGATTCGGTGCGCGCACTCAAGGAGCAGCTCGAGACCCTCAAGGGCGAGTCGGAGCGCGCCGAGCGCGACGGTGACCTCGGCCGGGCGGCGGAGCTGCGCTACGGCCAGATCCCCGCGCTGGAGAAGGAACTCGACGAGGCCGTCGCCCGCTCGGGCGCCGCGTCCGACGGCGAGGTCATGCTCAAGGAGGAGGTCGGTCCGGACGATGTGGCCGACGTGGTCTCCGCCTGGACCGGCATCCCCGCCGGCCGCATGCTCGAGGGTGAGACCGCGAAGCTGCTGCGCATGGAGGCCGAGATCGGCAAGCGCGTCATCGGCCAGACCGCTGCGGTCGAGGCCGTCTCGGATGCGGTGCGCCGCACCCGGGCCGGCGTCGCGGACCCGAACCGGCCCACCGGCTCGTTCCTGTTCCTCGGCCCCACGGGCGTGGGCAAGACGGAGCTGGCGAAGGGGCTCGCGGAGTTCCTCTTCGACGACGAGCGCGCCATGGTCCGCATCGACATGTCCGAGTACGGCGAGAAGCACTCCGTCGCAAGGCTCGTCGGTGCGCCCCCCGGGTACGTCGGTTACGAGGCCGGCGGTCAGCTGACCGAGGCCGTGCGGCGCCGCCCCTACACGGTGGTGCTGTTCGACGAGGTCGAGAAGGCGCACCCGGATGTCTTCGACGTGCTGCTGCAGGTGCTCGACGAGGGCCGGCTCACCGACGGTCAGGGTCGCACGGTGGACTTCCGCAACACCATCCTGATCCTCACGTCCAACCTGGGCGCGGGCGGCACGCCCGAGCAGGTGATGGCCGCGGTGCGCGCGAAGTTCAAGCCGGAGTTCATCAACCGGCTCGATGACGTGCTCATCTTCGACGCGCTGAGCTCGGACCAGCTGACCGGCATCGTCGACATCCAGCTGGACCAGCTGCGCAAGCGGCTGAGCCAGCGCCGGCTGGAGCTCGAGGTCTCCGACGAGGCCAAGGGCTGGCTCGCGGAGCGCGGCTTCGACCCGCTCTACGGTGCCCGCCCGCTGCGCCGGCTGGTGCAGCAGGCCATCGGCGACCAGCTCGCCAAGGCACTGCTCGCGGGCGATGTCCGCGACGGCGACGCGGTGAAGGTCACCGTCAGCGACGACGGAGACCGGCTCATCGTCGGCTGACGCCGAGCGATCCGCGCACGGCACGGTCCCGTCCTCCTTCCGGAGGGCGGGACCTTTCGCTGTCCGGGGGCGGATTGGGGGCTTGCTAAGCAGGGAGGCACGACCTACTGTGAACGGCGTTCAGAATTAGATATGGCTCACCTAAGTAGGAGTCCTATGGCGACCGACCCGTCCACATCCGCTCTCGACGCCCCGCCCGCGACGGCACCGACGACCCCGCCTCAGGCGGAGCCGGCGTCGGCGAAGGCGCAGCACCGCGCGGGCGCCGCCGCGCTGAAGGACCTCACGCGACCGGTGGCCGGTGGGCTGGTGCTGGGCCGCGCCATGGCGGTGGTCTCGGCGGTGCTCGCCGTGGTGCCCTACATCGCGCTGGTCCGGATCGGCGCGCTGCTCCTCGATGCGGCGGCGACCGGTGCCGCGGTCGATCGGGCCGCGGTCGACCGCTGGCTGCAGATCCTCATCGTGAGCTTCGCCGCCCGCCTCGGGATCTACCTGGCGGCCCTCGCGGTCACGCACGTCGCCGACCTGCGGTTCGGGCACCACGTCCGGCAGCGGATGGTGGACCGGATCGCGCGCGTGCCTCTGGCCTGGTTCACCGCCACCAACTCGGGCCGTGTCCGCAAGTCCCTGCAGGACGACATCGGGACGGTGCACCAGCTGATCGCGCATCAGCCGGTGGACGTCACGAATGCCGTCGTGATGCCGCTCGCCCTGATGGTCTACGCCTTCGTCATCGATTGGCGCCTGGGCCTGCTGTCGATCGGGACGCTTCCGCTCTACGCCCTCGCGATGGCGTTCTCGGCTCGTGGCATGGGTGAGATGACCGTCCAGATGGACCGCCGCCTGTCGACGGTGTCCGCGCGGACCGTCGAGTTCGTGACCGGGATCGCCGTGGTCAAGGCCTTCGGCCGGGTCGGACGGGCGCACCGCAACTATCAGGAGGCGGCCGACGAGTTCCACACCTTCTACGCGGACTGGGTGCGGCCGCTCGTCCGGATCTCCGCCGTGGGCTCGTCGTTCCTCGCGGTGCCGTTGATCCTCCTCGTGAACGTGGGCGGCGGCGCCGTCCTGGTGCACGGGGGAGCGGTGACGGCCGCCGATGTCCTCGCCACGTCGCTCATCGCGCTCCTGGTCCCGTACACGCTGGAGGTGATCATGCACTCCACGTGGTCGCAGCAACTCGCCGGGGCCGCGGCCCTGCGGTTGCAGGAGGTGCTCGAGACGCCGGTGCTCCCGGACGTGGCGGCCGCCGCGCGGCCGGAGGGGCACGACGTGGTGTTCGAGAACGTCGCCTACTCGTACGGGGGCGACGACGGTGCGCTCGCCGTCGACGACGTGAGCTTCACCCTGCGGCAGGGCACCGTGACGGCGTTGGTGGGTCCGTCGGGATCCGGGAAGTCGACCATCGCGACGCTGCTCGCCCGGTTCGACGATCCCCGGTCCGGCACGATCCGCATCGGCGGCGTCCCGGTCGACCGCATCGCGGACCTGTACGCGCACGTCGGTTTCGTGCTGCAGGACCCGCAGCTGCTCTCGATCAGCATCCGCGACAACATCGCCCTCGGCCGGCCCGACGCCGACGACGAGCAGGTGCGCGCGGCGGCACGTGCCGCCCGGATCCTCGACGAGATCGAGCGTCTCCCAGAAGGTTTCGACACGGTCTACGGCGCCGGTACGGGACTCTCCGGCGGGCAGGCCCAGCGGATCGCCATCGCCCGCGCACTCCTCGTCGACGCGCCCGTGCTCGTGCTCGACGAGGCGACCGCACTCGCCGACCCCGAGGCGCAGGCCGAGATCCAGCAGGCCCTGTCGGCGCTCGTGCGCGGCCGCACCGTGCTCGTGATCGGACACCGGCGGGAGACCATCAGCGGCGTCGACCAGATCGTCCTCGTGGACGAGGGCCGGGTCGTCGCCACCGGCACCCATGACGACCTGCTCGCCGAGCCCCGCTACGCCCGGCTCTGGCGCCGCGGCGCGACCCCGTCCGCCTCGACCGAAGGAACCCGGCGATGATGAATCTGCCTCTGCTCGACATCGTTCCGCGGGTGCGACGCATGCTCTCGCGCCCCGAGGCGTTGGGCGTCGTCGTCGCGCTCGCGGTGCTCGCGGGCCTCGTCGAGGGGCTCGCGCTGGCCGCGTTGCTCCCCGCTGTCTCCGCGCTCGCGAGCGGCGGGCCGGTGTGGGGGATGGGACTGGCGGGGTGGCTCTGGGTGCTCGCCGTACTCGCCGGCGCCAGCTTCGGCGTCAACTACCTCTCCAGCCGCCGGTCCTACGCCGCGGCCCTCGACTTCCTCGCCAGCATCCACCGCCTCGTCGGCGACCAGGTGGCCAAGCAGCCCCTGGGATGGTTCGCACGGCCGCGGGCGGGCGCGCTGTCCCGGGTGGTCTCGACCGAGCTGATGATGGCCGGAGAGATCCTGGCGCACATGCTCTCCCCGATCGTGGCGCGCTCGGTCGCGGCGGCGGTCGTGGTCGTGGCGGCCTGGCTGTGGAATCCCGCGCTCGGCCTCGTCCTCACGATCGCGGTGCCCGCCTTCGTCGCCATCACCCTGGTGTCGACGGCGCTGCTGCGGAAGGGGCGCTCGATCCACGAGCCCGAGGAGACGGTGCTCGCGCACCGGATCGTCGAGTACTCGCAGTGCCAGGGCGCACTGCGATCATGCGGCCGCAGTGATGATTTCGTGCCTTTGACCGATGCGATGAACGGGGCGACGGCGGCCAAGAAGCGTGCGCTGTGGTTCGAGATCGCCGGACTGCTCACCAGCGGGATGGTCTCGCAGGGCGTGATCGTCGTGCTCATCACGGTCACCGGAAGCCTCGCCGTATCCGGCGGACTCGCGCCGATCCCCGCGCTCGCCTTCATCGGTCTCGCGCTCCGCTTCACCTCCACTCTGTCCGAGATCACCAGCAGCGCGATGGCGCTCGAGTCCCGCCGGCCCCTGCTCGATCAACTCGACGAGGTCTTGACGGCCGTGCCCCTGCCGGAGCCCGGCGCACCGTCGGACCTGCCCGAGCCGGGGGCGATCGCGTTGGAGGGCGTCACCTTCGGGTACACGCCCGACGGTCCGCCCGCGCTCCGCGATGTCTCGCTGCGGGTGCCGGCCGGGAGCATGGTCGCGCTCGTCGGGCCGTCCGGCAGCGGCAAGACGACGGTGGCGAAGCTCGTCAGTCGCTTCTACGACACGACCTCCGGGCGCGTTCTCGTGGGCGGGACTCCGGTCACCGAGCAGACGACCGAGCAACTCATGGGGCAGCTGTCGATGGTCTTCCAAGACGTCTACCTCTTCGACGACACGCTCCGCGCGAACATCGCCGTCGGGCGCGAGGACGCGACCGACGACGAGATCCGGCGCGCCGGCGAGACCGCCGGCGTCGCGGAGATCGCGCGCCGGCTGCCGTTGGGCTGGGACGCGCCGGTCGGCGAGGGTGGCCGCGCACTGTCGGGCGGGGAACGGCAGCGGGTGGCGATCGCCCGTGCACTGCTCAAGCGTGCCCCGGTCGTGCTGCTCGACGAGGCCACCTCCGCGCTCGACGTGGAGAACGAGGCCAACATCGTCGCGGCGGTGGAGCAGCTGCGGCGCGAGGCCACGGTCCTGATCATCGCGCACCGGCTGAACACGATCGCCGACGCCGACCTCATCGTTGCGCTCGCCGCCGACGGATCGGTCGAGGCGGTCGGCACGCACGACGAGCTCCTCGCGGCCGGCGGCACGTACGCCGCCTACTGGGAGCACCTGCGGACCGCACAGGGATGGCGACTGACGAATTAGAGTGCCGGGTGTGGCACAGGGCGATGGGATCACGCGGAAGGTCGGGCGGAAGCCCGCCTTCGACGCCGACGACGTGATCGACGCGGCATTCGCCGAGGGCGTCGACCGGTTCACGATGGCGGCGGTCGCGGACCGGCTCGGCGTGGTCACCCCGGCGATCTACCGCGTCTTCAGGTCGCGGGACGAGATCGAGGCCGCCGCACTGCGAAGGGCCGCCGCGAGCATCGCGCTCCCCGCTCCCGGATCCGATTGGCGCGCGGTTCTGCGGATGTGGGCCGACGAGTGTTGGAAGGTCTGCGAGGACCACCGCGGGCTGACTCGCGCCGTGTTCGCGAATCCGATCGCGTTCAACCACATCGAGCACGTCGCCGCCGCGTACGCCGGCGCGCTCGCCGCGGACGGCTGGACCGTCGGGCAGTCGGCGTTCGCCCTGGACTTCCTCGGCGACACCGTCTTCGCCTCGCACCTGGGCATCCAGGCCATGCGCGCGGTGGACGACTCCGGCGAATCCGGGTACGACCGGGCGCGCCGGGCCGCCGCGGACGACGCCGTCTTCCGGCCCGAGCCCGCCTGGATCGACCGGACCGCGCTCGACGCCAAGGTCGACTTCATCATCGCCGGACTCGCGGACCGCCGCCCCGGCCTGTAGCTGCCTACTCGGCGCGCAGGATCCCGGCGTGGAAGTCCTCGACCAGGGCGTCGACGGTGCCGCGGGCGTCGAACCGGTTCGTGCCGATCACCCCCGTCGGCCCGCGCTTGCACCAGCCGGCGACGTACACGCCGGGGAGGGCGGCACCGTCGGGCCCGAGGACGCGACCGTCCGTGTTGGGGATGGTTCCGGTGGCCTCGTCGTAGGGGACGCCGGGCACGGACGTGCCCCGCAGTCCGATCGACGCGAGCACCATGCCGCAGTCCAGGCTCCCCGGCGCTCCGTGGTCGTCGAAGGCGACGGACAGCGCACCGTCGGAGACGGTGATGCCGGTGGGCGGCGTGCCGAACCGGAGCACCACCCTGCGCTCGCCGGACCCCGCGGAAGCAGGCGGAAGCGCCCGCAGCAGAGCCAGTTTCTGCGTGCGATAGAACCGCGTCTGCTCGTCGGCGTCGTCGTCGGAGGGCTCGACGAGGTCCTCGGGCTCGACGACGACCGGCACGGTGCGGGCGAGTCCCACCAGCTCCGGCGACGTGAACGCCGCGTGCTCCGGGCCGCGCCGGCCGAGCACCACGACCTCCCGCACCTGCGAATCCCGCAGGGCGACAAGGGCCTCGTCGGTCATATCGGTACCGACGAAGGTCTCGGGGTCGGCGGTGAGGATCCGCGCGACATCGAGCGCGACGTTCCCGTTGCCCAGGACCACCACCCGTTCGTGCGTGAGATCGACGGAGAGACCGGCGAAATCGGGATGGCCGTTGTACCAGGCCACGAGGTCCGCGGCGGCGATCACGCCCGGCAGCTCCGCGCCCGGCAGGTCCAGCGTGCGGCCGTGCAGCGATCCCACCGCGTAGACCACGGCGTGGTGCGTGCGCGCCAGGTCCTCGTGCGAGACCTCCTCGCCGACCCGCACCCCGAGGTGCGTCGTCACGCCCTTCTGCGCACGGGATTTCGTGAACTGCTCTTGGACCTTCTTGGTGTCGGCGTGGTCGGGTGCGACGCCGAACCGGACCAGCCCGCCCGGCTCCGCCAGGCGTTCGTACACGTCGATCTCGGCGCGGACGTCGATCCGGCTCTGGAGCTCGCTCACCACGTAGTGCCCCGCCGCGCCGGCGCCGACCACGGCGATCCGCAGCGTCGCGGCGTCCGAGGCGGGGCGTTTGCGGCCCAGCCGCGGGTCGGCGTACGGGTGGTCGCGATCCGCCGACGAGCCCACCGCCCGGTAGTACTCGGCGTTCATGGCCTCGAACGGCGCCATCTCCGTCGTCAGCTCGTAGTCGGTGGTGATCGCCGAGACGGGGCACGCGTCGATGCAGGCGCCGCAGTCGATGCACACGTCCGGGTCGATGTAGAGCATCTCCGCGGTGGCGTACTCCGGCTCGTCGGGCGTGGGGTGGATGCAGTCCACCGGGCACTCCGGCACGCACGACCCGTCGTTGCAGCAGTTCTGGACGATCACGTGGGGCATACCTCGATAGTGGGCCTCGGGCCGCGCCGGAGCAAGGAATCGGGCCGCGTGTCAGGCTGGATTCATGACCACGCTCACCCCGCACATCGCCCGGTCCCCGCGCCACACCACCGCGTACCTCGCGTCCGGGCCGGTCGACGGTCCGCTGCTCGTCTTCGTGCACGGCTGGCCCGAGCTCGGGTACTCCTGGCGGCACCAGCTCCGCGCGCTCGGCGCGCTGGGCTTCCGCTGCGTCGCGCCGGACATGCGCGGCTACGGATCGTCGACGGTGCACCCGGACAGGACGGCCTACCGTCGGGAGGAGGCGGTGGCCGACATGCTGGAGCTGCTCGCCGCGCTCGGCCGGAGTAGCGCGATCTGGATCGGGCACGACTGGGGCGGGCCCGTGGTCTGGAACATCGCGACCCATCACCCCGAGGCCGTCGACGCCGTGGCCTCGCTCAACGTGCCGCACTTCCCGTCGACCGGGCCCACTCCGTTCGACCTCATCGACCGCGACAAGTACCCCGCCGACGAGTACCCGTACGGCCAGTGGGACTACCAGGTGCACTACCTCAAGGCCTTCGACGAGGCGACGGCCCAGTTCGAGAGCGATCTGCCCGGCCTGATCGCGGCGCTGTTCCGCAGTGGCGACCCGCGGCATCTCGACGGTCCCGCGCCCACCGCGCTCGTGACCCGCAACGGCGGCTGGTTCGGCGGCGGCCCCGTGCCGCAGCTGCCGCTGGACCCGGCGGTGCTCACCCCCGAGGATCACGCCGTCTACGTCGCGGCCTTCGAGCGGAACGGGATGGCCGGCCCCAACTCCTGGTACGTCAACACCCCCGCCGACATGGAGTACGCCGCGACCGAGATCGACGGCGGCCGCATCGACAAGCCCGCCCTGTTCCTGCACGGCCGCTACGACGCGACCCTGGACACCGTCGGGACCCGTCTCGCCGACCCGATGCGGGCGGCGTGCACCGACCTCACCGAGGTGATCGTCGACTCCGGGCACTGGATGGGCGAGGAGAAGCCCGCCGAGGTCAACGCGGCGATCGCGGGCTGGATCGCGCGCAGCGTGCCCGGGTCCTGGCCGGTTACGCTGCGTGCATGAGCAGTGTTGCTGATGTCGCGGATGCCAAGTACGTCCTGCTGACCACCTTCCGCAAGGACGGCACGCCCGTCGCCACGCCGATCTGGGCCGTGCGCGACGGCGCCGATCTCGTGGTGTGGACCGTCGCCGATTCCTGGAAGGTCAAGCGGCTGCGGCGCAACCCGTCGGTCCTGGTCCAGGCCTGCGACACCCGCGGGAAGAAGACCTTCGGGCCCGAGGTCGCGGGCACCGGCGAGGTCATCGACGGCGGCGAGGCCGGGGCGAAGATCGCGAAGAAGTACGGCGTCCTCGGGTGGCTCACCGTCACCGGGTCCAAGATCCGACGGGGCGCGGGCGGCACCGTCGGGATCCGGGTCCGCGACGCCGCCTAGGCGTCCGCGGATCGCCACTGCTCGACGACGGGCTGCAGGTACCCCGCGAGCTGCGGTAGCTGCGGGACCAGCGCCAGCGCGGTGATCGCGCGGAGTACGCCAACGGCACTGACGAACTCCAGCACGTCGGGGCGCAGGCCGCGGATGCCGGCGGCCGCCGCGCCGCGGTCGTACGCGGCCTCCAGCTCGCCGCCCAGCGTCGCGAGATCCCACTCGACGGGGCCCAGCGTGACCAGCTCGAAGTCCGCGTACCTCAGGCCGTCGACGCCGGCGAACATGTTTGCCGGCGGGCAGTCGCCGTGCACCGGCTGCAGTTCCACGCCGGGGAACCTGGCCTCGAAGGCGGCGCGGGAGCGGACTGCGGGCTCGAGCGCCGCCCACTCGGCGCGGGCACGTGCTACGTCCGCGGCGGGCAGCAGGTCGGGGCGGCCCGCGAGGAGATCCAGGCCGGCCGCGACGCCGTCCGGATCGGCCGTCGTGAGGAAGCCCAGCTCACCCGGGTAGTCGCGCAGCGCGGCGTGCAGCCCGGCTGTGCTCTCGGCGTTCGCGGTGTAGTCGGGCTCGGCGGCCTCGTCCTCCTCGACGTACTCCCAGAAGGTCATCGAGAAGCCGTCGCGTTGCACCGGCCGCGCGGGCACCAGCGGCGACGGCACCAGGACCGGGACGCGGCGCGCGGCGAGCCACGCGGTCACGGCCAGCTCGTCGGCCTGCCTGCGCGCGAGCGTCTCCGGGGTCTCGGTCGACGGCAGCACCGTCGGGATGCGGACCACCACGGGCGCCGGCTCCAGCCGCACCACCACGGAGAACAGGTCGTGCAGCACCGTCGCGCCGCTGACGTCGAGGCCCAGCTCGCGGGCGGCGCCGATCGCGGCGTCGACGGCGGCGGCCGTGCGGGCGGCGCGTTCGGTGTCGGTCATGTCGTTCACGCGGGCCATGATGTCCGATTCTTCGTGCGAAGTCGAAGGATTTGTCGAACCTTCAGCGCGTCGTGGCGAGGAGCCCGACCATCGCGAGCACGACCACACACCCCGCGAGCACCAGGTGCGATACGGGCGGCCGCGTCCGCAGGGTGAACACAGCGGCGGCGGCCACGGCGAGGCACGCGATCGCCGCGGGCGCGCTGGGCACCGCCCGCGCGACGATCGCGCAGGTCAGCACCAGTGCAACGGCGGTGCGCACGCGTGCCAGCAGGGTCCGCTCGGCCGCCTGGGTCGACGGTGCGCTCACGTCACGGCCCTCACGTCACCAGGAGCGAGACGGCGAGGACGGCGCCGGCGAGGACGATCAGCGCGGCGAGGACCAGCGTCGCGGGGGTGCCGCGCAACTCGCGACGGGTGCGCATCGCGCCCTCCACCGACAGCCAGCGGACGAAGGCGTAGCCCGCCAGTGCGGCCGCGACGAGGAGCAGCGTCACGACCAGGGGCGTTCGCACAGGCTCGGGCACGACGTGCGGCGCGAACGCCTCCAGTCCCACCGCCGCGGCGATCAGGCCCAATGAGGTCCGGATCCAGGCGAGGAAGGTGCGCTCGTTGGCGAGAGTGAAGCGCACGTCCGGCGGCTCGCCCTCGGTGAGGTCGCGCGGCGGCCACAGATGTCCCACGCCGACAACGCTAGCGGGGGTCATAGAGATTCGCCCGCCACATTCACAGGTAGGTCTCAGACATGCCGAATAGGTTCGCGCTTGGTGTCGTCGAGGCGCTGTGTCGGTACGGAACGGACGTCAGGGAGGTGGTCGCCGTGGGTGGTGACTCTCGCTCCCGCAGCCCGTGGCCCGCGGTGCTGCTGTGCCTGCTCGGCATCGGCGTGGTCGGTGCGGGCATCGCGTACGCGCTGCACGTGTCGTCCGAGCTGGGCGGGTCCCGGCGCGTCATGCCGGCCGCGCAGTCCGCCGGCGTCCCGGTGAGCGACTCGAAGACCGTGGCCATCACGCCCGGCCGCGAGGTGATCGGCGCCGTGCTGTCGGTTGGCGATGATGCGATCGTCGTGCGCTCCGCGCCGGGTGGGCAGACCGTGGCGCTCAAGACCGGCCCCACCACCCAGGTGACCACGACGCACGGCAGCAGACTGACCGACATCGAGGTCGGTGATGTCGTGATGATTCAGGTGAGCGCGGACGGCAGGGCGGCGCTCGCGATCTACTCCGGCCAGATCTCCGTCGCCGGTACCCCATCGGTCGGGTGAACTCCCCGGTCGACCCGCTACTGTAGGTGTCGATGTCGTACGTAGTGTTCCTGATTCTCGCGGTGGCGTGCGCGGCGCTCGCAGCCGCGCTCATCTGGTATGAGCGCACCCATTCGCCCAACATGCACTCCGAGCGCGCCGATTGGGCCGCGGCGAGGGAGTTCGTCTACACGGCGGCGGACCCGTCGCTGCACGACGAGTTCCACCGCGGCGGCATGGCGGTCGCCGGCGATCCCGCGATCATCGACGTGGCCCACGGTGCCTACTTCGGAGCCGCCGCCTACGTCTTCGACCTGCAGGACGTGGTCACGGTCGCGGCCGTCAACCGGGGCGCGTCGTCCGGCGCGTTCCTGGACCTGCGGCCCGGGAACGCGCTCCCGCCCACCGAGCCGGGCATGGAGCCGCTGGGCTCGCTCGGCCCACGGGTGCTGTACACGAACAACGCCGAGGTCGCGCGCCGCGTGGCCGACCGCCGGATGATCACCTTCGCCGAGCAGGTGCCCGAGCACATCGAATCGCTCTGGAACGAGGGGGAGTGGACGCTGGCGGCGATGCCGACCACCGACGATCCCGAGGACCTCGATGAGGCGCTCGAGGCCGTCCGCCGGTTCGGCGACCTGCTGCGCGTCCTGCCGCCGGAGGGCCACGCCCGCGTGCTCGCCTCGGGCGGCCCGCGGGATCCGGGGCAGCCGGAGCCCGTCCGTTCGGAGGGTCGACGACGGTGACCGCCGGGGCAGACAAGGCGCGGCTCGCCGAGCTGGTGCGTGAGCTGGCCGTGGTGCACGGCAGGGTCACACTCTCCAGCGGCCGCGAGGCGGACTACTACGTGGACCTGCGCCGCGCGACGCTGCACCACGAGGCCTCGCCGCTCATCGGAGCGCTCCTGCGCGAGCTCACCGCGGACTGGGACTACGCCGCCGTCGGCGGGCTGACCCTGGGCGCGGACCCCGTCGCGACCGCCGTGATGCACGCGCCCGGCCGGCCGATCGACGCGTTCGTGGTCCGCAAGGCCGCGAAGGCGCACGGCATGCAGCGCCAGGTCGAGGGGCCTGATGTGGTGGGCAAGCGCGTCCTCGTCGTCGAGGACACGACCACCACCGGCAACTCGCCGCTCACGGCGGTGCGTGCGCTCCGGGAGATCGGCGCCGAGGTGATCGGCGTCGCGACCGTCGTCGACCGCGCCACCGGCGCTGCCGATGTCATCGCCGCGGAGGGCCTCGAGTACCGCTCGGTGCTGGGCCTTTCCGACCTCGGGCTCTGACGGGCCGGTGACCGGCGAGGAGCCCGGGCCGGTTCCCGAGCACGATCCCGACCTCGGGCCGACCGAGTGGGTGACGGGCCTGCCCGGGCCGCACACCGTCGGGCTGGGGCCGTGGGAGACGGAGAACCCCGGGGTCCCGGCGCCGGTCGATCCCCGCTACGACCCGCAGCTGCTCGCCGAGGGCGACCGCCGCAATGTCGTCGACGCGTATCGGTACTGGACGCGCGAGGCGATCGTCGCCGACCTCGACGCCCGCCGGCACCCCTTCCATGTGGCGATCGAGAATCTGGGCCACGACGCGAACATCGGCACCGTCGTGCGGACCGCGAACGCCTTCGGGGCGCAGGCGGTGCACATCGTGGGGCGTAAGCGGTGGAACCGTCGGGGCGCCATGGTGACCGACCGCTATCAGCACCTGCACCACCATCCGGACACCGAGGCGCTCGCGGCCTGGTGCGCCGCCGAGGGCCTGCCCATCATCGCCGTCGACAATCTGCCGGGCTCCGTGCCGCTGGAACGCGCGTCCCTGCCCCGACGGTGCCTCCTCCTCTTCGGGCAGGAGGGCCCGGGCGTCTCCGGGGGCGCGCGGCACGTGGCGGGTTCGACGGTGTCCATCGCCCAGTTCGGCTCGACCCGCTCGATCAACGTGGGGGTGGCGGCCGGCATCGCCATGCACGCCTGGATCCGCGAGCACGCGGACCTCGACGCGTCCTGGTGACGCCTATCGGGCCCTACTCGCTGTACCAATCGGCCAGGTCGCCGTCCGTCAGTTCGAAATCGTCCACGACGGTCACCAGGCCACTCCATGCCCCAGGGGTACGTGTCTGCGCCATGCCTTCGATCCCCGAATCACCCATGCACCCACGGTAGGCCTTATGGCCGTGTTCCGCGCCTGAGTTGTCGGTGCCCCGTCGTAGCCTGCGGAATCGGGGGGAAGGAGTTCGACATGCAGGCACAGGCATGGATCGCGTTGGGTGCAGCGCTGGCGGCATTCGTCATCGCGATCGTCACGCTCGCGCAGAAGCATCGTGCGGACAATCGGAAGGAATGGTGGGTCCGGTTCCAGTGGGCGCTGGCTCTGGCGTTCAGTGGAACCGAGGCGGAACAGTCGTTCGGGTGGCGGATTCTCGAGGATCTCACAGCGTCGCCGCTCATCACAGGTACCGAGTCGGGGCTGGTGACAATGGTGGGTGACATGCGTACCGTGGACGAAAACGACATGGATCCAGAAGGTCAGGAGGGGATGGAATGACGAACGTGGAGGAGGGCACTCGTCATGATCTCCGGATCCGTCGCCTCGCCGCACGGGTGTCGATCGCGGGTCGGCGGCGGCAGAAGCTTCCGGTCCCACAGCAACTCATTGATTTCGCCGATGGCAAGGCCGATGAGCCCGGTATCTCAGCACCTGCGGGATGGATGCTACCGAGCCCCGGGATGACTCAGAGGGAGCGGTCCGAGTTGAGGACGATGAACGTCCGACGGGCTGCCGCGAGGGTGTCGATCGCCGGCCGGCGGCGGCAGAAACTGTCTGTTCCGCAGCAGCTCATCGACTTCGCTGACGGCAAGGTGGATGATCCGGGTCCCTTCTGACCTGCCGAGGCGCACACCTGTCGGCCGGTCGTGATGTGATGTCACCATGACGGTGGTCGAGTGGAATCAACGCGCCGCCGCGGCGCAGGCGGCGGTGGTGGAGCGGCACCTGCGGCCCGTCTGGGGGATCCCCGCTACGCGCCTCGGTATGCCCGCCTATCCCGCCTCGCGGCGGGACGCGCTGTTCGTCAGCTGGAACTACTGGTGGCAGGCCCACCTACTCGACGTCGCCGTGGACGCGTACGTGCGGGACGGCGCACCGTCCACCAGGAAGCTGGTGCTGCGGATCGCCCGTGGGCACAGGCTGCGGAACCTGTTGCGCGTCACCAACTCCTACTACGACGATATGGCGTGGATGGGGCTGGCGCTGGAGCGGGCCCAGCGGCACGCGGGCCTGAACGCCGCGCGGCGGCTGCGCGTCCTGCGTGACGAGCTGTACGACGCGTGGGTACCCGAGGCGGGCGGCGGCATCACCTGGCGCACGAAGGGGCTGTTCCTCAATGCCCCGGCGAACGGTCCCGCCGGCATCTTCCTGGCCCGGATGGGCCGCTTCGAGCGTGCCGAGGAGACCTCGGACTGGCTGCAGCGCCGGCTCCTCGACCCGGCCACCGGGCTGATCGACGACGGGGTCGACGGCGACTACGCGGATCCCGAGGGCGGGAAGCGCTACCCGGAGAAGTACTCGTACAACCAGGGCGTCACGATCGGGTTGGACACGGAGCTCTCGTCGGACCTGGCGCCGCGCCACGCCGAGCGCACCGCCGCGCTCATCGCCGCGGTCTCCGAGCACATGACCGAGGACGGAGTCGTCACGGGCGGCGGCGGGGGCGACGGGGGCCTGTTCAACGGCATCCTCATCCGCTACCTGGCGCTTGCGGCGCTGCAGCTTCGCGGCCCGGGGGCCGACGATGCCCGCGAGGCTGCGGCCGAGATCGTCCTCGCCTCGGCCGAGGCCGCGTGGCACGGCACCCGCGAGATCGACGGGCGGGTCATCTTCTCCGCGGACTGGACCCGCGACGCCCGGATCCCGGGCTCCACGGACACCCCCGCCTACTTCACAGGCGGCACCGTCCGCGGCAGCAGCACCCCCGAGCGGGACCTGTCCGTGCAGATCGGCGGCTGGATGGCGATGGAGGCCGCCGCGGCGCTGGCGCGGAACTGAGAGCCGGCCTCCGAGGGCCTCGGCGGATACCAATAATTGGTATTCTCTCGCCATGGCGTCGAACACTTCGATCAGTCTGGACGATCACTTCTCGGAGTTCCTCGCTCGTGAAGTGGCAACGGGGCGATACCGATCCGCGAGCGAGGTCGTGCGCGCCGGCCTACGGCTGCTGGAGGATCAGGAAACGCGGATGTCTGCGCTCCGTGCTGCATTGGTCGCGGGCGAGGAGAGTGGCCCGCCCGAGGACTTCGACTTCGACGCGTTCATCGCGGACAAGAAGGCATGAGCAGGTATCGGCTCACCCCCGGCGCGCGAAGTGATCTCTCCTCCATCTGGGACTTCACGGAGGAACGCTGGGACCTTGGTCAAGCGGAGACCTACCTGTCCGAGATCAGGGCCGCTCTCGAACGCATCGCTGCAGAGCCGAGTAGGGGCCGACGGTGTGATGAGGTGCGCGACGGCTATCGCCGCTACGGAATCGGGAGTCACCTGATCTACTACCGCGAGCGCGATCACGGGGTGGATGTCATCCGGATTCTCCATCAGCGTATGGATCCCTCGCGCCACCTCTGATCTCCGTCACGAGCGAACCGTTGCGACGATGCTCCATGATGAACATGTGGATGCAGGGATTGTTGTCATCGTCGGGCTCGCCGTCGCGGTGACCTTTGTTCCGATCGTTCTCATGGTCGTCGTGCGCCGACGGCAGAAGCGGGGCGAATGGTCAGGGGGCTTCACCCCGGGCTTCCGCAAGTGGACGCTCGGAGACGAGGACGAATGGCGGAACGTGCCGCCGTCCGGTTACGACATCGGCAACGTTGACCACGAGCCACCGTCCGACGGTAAGCGTTGACCGGTATTCATGTATGCCCCCCGCGCCGCCGGGTCGCCCGAAACGATGTCCTCAGTCCTCGCTGAAGACTCCGCCGTCCATCCGCCAGCGCCGCGTCGCGCGCACGGTGTCGAGCATGCGGCGGTCGTGGGTCACCAGGATCACTGTGCCGTCGAAGGACTCGACGGCCTGCTCGAGCTGCTCGATCGCGGGCAGGTCGAGATGGTTCGTCGGCTCGTCCAGGACGAGGAGGTTCACCCCGCGGGCCTGGAGCAGCGCGAGCGCGGCGCGGGTGCGCTCTCCCGGGGAGAGCGATGCTGCCGGGCGCAGCACGTGGTGCCCGCGCAGCCCGAACTTGGCCAGCAGCGTCCGCACGTCGGCGGGCGGCGTGTCCGGCACCTCCGCGCAGAAGGTGTCCAGCAGCGGACCGTCGGACAGGAAACGGCCGCGCGCCTGATCGACCTCGCCCACCTCGACCCCGGACCCGAGCGCCACCGTCCCGGTGGACGGCGCGATGCGCCCGAGCAGGAGCCCGAGGAGCGTCGACTTGCCGGCCCCGTTCGGTCCGGTCAGCAGGATCCGGTCGCCGTACTCGACGCTCACGCTCACGGGCCCGACGGTGAGCCCCGGGTAGTCGACGCGCGCGCCCGACGCCGTGACCACGACCGTTCCGCTCCGCGGGGCAGCGAGGATCGACATCCGCAGCTCCCACTCCTTGCGCGGCTCCTCGACCACCTCGAGTCGTTCGATCGCGCGCTCGGTCTGCCGCGCCTTCGAGGCCTGCTTCTCCGTGGACTCGAGGCGCGCCTTGCGGCCCGCCTTGTCGGGGTCGCCGCTGCGCATCTTCCGGCGCGCGTTGCGCACCCCGTGCTCCATCCAGTTCCGTTGCATCTGCGCGCGGTCCTGCAGGCCCGACAGCTTCCCGGCGTACTCGTCGTACTCCTCGCGGGCGTGCCGGCGCGCGACGTCTCGCTCCACCAGGTACGCCTCGTAGCCGCCGCCGTAGACGCCGATCTGCTGTTGCGCGAGGTCCAGCTCCACGACCGTGGTGACGGTGCGGGCGAGGAACTCCCGGTCGTGCGAGACGAGAACCATGGCCGTCGCGCTGGACGTCTCCGTGACGAAGCGCTCCAGCAGTTCGAGGCCCGCGAGGTCGAGGTCGTTGGTCGGCTCGTCGAGCAGCAGCACGTCGTACCGGGACGCCAGCACCGCGGCCAGCCCCGCGCGGGCGGCCTGCCCGCCGGACAGCCCTGTCATCTCGGCGTCGGCGTCCGCGAGTCCCACCTCGTCGAGGATCGAGGTCAGTCGCTGGTCCAGGTCCGCGCCGCCGAGCGCGAGCCACCGGTCCAGCGCGGGCGTGTACTGATCGTCCTCGGGATCGTCCGCGAGAGCGAGCGCCGCCGCGTCCATCGCCTCCAGCGCCGCCGCGACGCCCGTGCGCCGGGCGACGAAGTGCGCCACCGTCTCCCCGGGCCGGCGCTCGTGCTCCTGGGCCAGGTACCCCACGGACGCGTCCGCTGGGGACAGGTCGACGGTGCCGGAGACGTCCGGTGCGCCATGGGCACCGACGCCGGCGAGAAGCTTGAGCAGCGTCGACTTCCCCGCGCCGTTCGCACCGACCAGCCCGACCACCTCACCCGGTGCGATCACGAGGTCGAGGCCCGTGAACAGCGTCCGGTCGGCGTACGCGACCGACAGGTCCCGGGTCGTCAGGACGGTCACCGTCGGGCCACCGGACGTCCGAGCGCGGCCATCAGTGCTCCAAATCGACGGTGACGTTCTGCTTGGACATCTCCCGCCGGTAGCCGACGATCCCGATGATCGTCCCGACGACGAGCATGACGATCATCCCGCGCAGGGCCCAGTCCAGGACGTACTTGTAGTCCTTGAACGCGGAGGACGCGTAGTACCCCACGAGCAGCAGGAAGGGCGCCCAGATCAGCGAGCCGAGGACCGACGCGAGGGTGAAGGTGCGCTTGTTCATCCCGACCGCGCCGGCGACCAGCGGGCACAGCGTCCGGACCCACGGGATCCAGCGCGCGATGAGGACCGAGAAGAAACCGTGCTTGTCCATCAGCTCTTTGACGCGGTGCAGGTTGTGCGCGTTGAGGTAGCGTCCGTCCTTCTTGGCGAGCACGTGGTCGCCCATCCGCACGCCGATCCGGTAGCCCACGTTGTTGCCGGCGATCGCCGCGAGGAACGCCGCCACCGCGAGGCCCCACACCGACATCGAGGAGTGGCCCGTCGTAGCCATCGCGAGGCCTGCGGTGAGGAGCAGGGAGTCGCCGGGCAGGAACAGCCCGATGATGAAGGCGCACTCGCAGAAGACGAACCCGGCCACGATGAGCCAGATCATCACCGGCCCGGCGCTCTGGACGAACTCGAGCACGTTACGGGCCTACGCGGCCGCGTCGGCGCGGCGGCCCGCGAGGTACTTCCTCGCCGCGCCCAGGGCGATGGGGAGCACCGAGACCAGGACGATCACGATGAAGATGATGTCGATGTGGTTGCGGATGAATTCCACCTTGCCGAGCCAGAAGCCGAGCAGCAGGATGCCGTCACCCCAGACCACGGCGCCGATGACCGTCCACATCATGAACTTCGCGAAGTTCATCTGCGCCGCTCCCGCGGCGAGCGGAGCGAAGGTACGGACGAACGGGACGAAGCGAGCCAGCACCAGCGTGGCGGGACCGTACTTCTCGAAGAACGCGTGCGACTCGTCGAGGTACTTGGTCTTGAGGAAGCGCGCGTCGGGCTTGAAGAAGGTTGATCCACCGAAACGGCCGATGAAGTAGCCGACGACGCCTCCGAGCACAGCGACCACTGGCACGCTGATCAGGAGCCACGGGAGAGTCATCGCCTTGCCGGTGTAGGTGGCGTCACCCACTGCGACGCCAGTCGCGCCGGCTGAAGCGAGGAGGCCCGCGACGAACAGCAGCGAGTCACCCGGGAGGACCGGGAAGAGGACGCCGGACTCGATGAACACCACCAGCAGCAGGCCCACGAGAGCGATGCTGCCGAAGGCGTTGAGGACGGCGATCGGATCGGTGATGTCCTTGAGGGCGAACGCCTGCATGGTGGTCGAGGCGGCCAGAGTCAGGTCGTGGAGGTGCACGTCGACCAGAATACCGGCACGAACCCCGGTCCTACTTCAACAGTTCGTCGATGTAGCACCAACGCCAGGACTCACCGGGCTCGAAGCTGCGGATCACGGGATGGTTCGTCGTCTCGTGGTGTGCGGTCGCGTGCTTGCCCTCGGATGAGTCGCAGCACCCGACGTGCCCGCAGGTCAGGCACAGTCGGAGGGCGACGGGGTCGTCCCCGTCGGCGACGCACTCGAGGCAGGTCTCGCTGAGCGGCACCGGGTCGGCGAAGGCGTCCGCGACGCGGAGATGGTCACACTCCTCGTGCGACCACGGCGGAGTGAGCAGTTCCGCCACCGCGACGCGTTCGGTGCGCACCGCGGACACCGTGTGCATCGCCTCCTCCACGTCGAGACTGCTGAGAACCTGCTCGAGCACCTCGTGGTCGCCCTGGCCCGTATCGCGCAGCCGCAGCACCTCCTCGCGCTCCGCTCCGATCATCTGCAGCCGGATCTCGCGGACCTGGGCCGCGGGCGTGTTGTTCGCCTCCGGGCCGAGACGTTCCCAGAACGACCGTTCGCGGGTGATCGCGAGCTCCCGGATCCGCTCGATCATCGGCGCGGGGACGGTGTTCTGCGGGCTCGCGGCGATCCGGTCCAGCCGCTCGAGGCCCGCCGAGATCGCCGCCCGCATGACCACCGCCTGCTGCAGGGCGTCGGTCCGTGCGTTCGGCCCCCGGACCCCCAGCAGCTTGGCCAGCCCGGGCAACGTCGACCCCTGGATCAGCAGGCTTCCGGCGACGACGACCATGGCGGCGAACACGAGGACCTCCCGGTCCGGACAGTCGGCCGGGAGGATGAACGCGGCGGCCAGCGTCACCACGCCGCGCATGCCGGCCCAGGAGAGCACCACCATCTCGCGGGCCGAGAGACGCTCGCTCTGCTCGCCCATCCGGATCGAGAGGAGGGCCGACGGGGCGCACCACACCACCCGCGCGACGATCACCGTCGCCATCACGGCCACGCAGGTCGTGATGATCAGCGGCCACCCGACCGAGGACTTCGCGGCTCCCTCGAAGATCGTCCGCATCTGCAGGCCGATGAGGAGGAACACCGAGTTCTCCAGCAGGAACTGCAGGGTGTTCCAGTTGATCCGCGCGGACATGCGGCCGATCGCGGTCTGGTCGGTGGGCGCCTTGTAGGCGACGATCAGCCCGGCGACGACCACGGCGACCACACCCGAGCCGTGGATGTGCTCGGCGGGCAGGTAGGCGAGCCACGGGCTGATCAGAGTGATGCCGGTGGTCAGCACGGGGTCGACGACGCGCCGCAGCAGGAAACGCAGGACCAGCGCGATGACCACGCCCACGAACGTGCCGCCCACAGCGCTCAGCGCGAACGAGCCGAGGACCTGCCAGAATCCGACGGTGCCGGCGATCGCCGCGATGGCGGTGCGGAGCAGCACGATCGACGTGGCGTCGTTGAACAGCGACTCGCCCTCGAGCAGCGTGGTCACCCGTCGCGGCAGGCCGATCCTGCGCCCGACCGCCGTGGCGGCGACCGCGTCCGGGGGACCGACGATCGCGCCCAGCGCGAGACCCGCGGCGAACGGGATGTCGAGCAGCCACGCCGCCACCGCCCCCACCGTGACCGCGGTGAACAGCACGAGCCCGACCGACAGCATGCCGATCGGGCGGATGTGTTCCTTGAAGTCGACCAGCGAGGCCTTCGACGCGGCCGCGTAGAGCAACGGCGGCAGCAGCCCGAGCAGCACGACGTCGGGATGCAGCGGAACGTCGGGGATCTGCGGGATGAAGGACACGCCGATGCCCACGACCGTGAGCACGAGCGGCGACGCCAGCCCGAATCGATCGCACAGCGCACTGACCACGAGAACGGTGGCCACGAGCGCGACCAACCCGACTGCGAGCTCCATGGGCGATAGTCTTTCACCTGGAACCGCAGAACCGCTCAGGAGGACACACCATGCCCATTGCAACCCCCGAGGCCTACCGCGAGATGCTCGATCGTGCTCGTGAGGGTGGGTTCGCCTATCCGGCGATCAACTGCACCTCCAGTGAGACGATCAATGCGGCGATCAAGGGTTTCGCTGATGCCGGTAGTGACGGGATCATTCAGTTCTCCACGGGTGGTACGGAGTTCGGGTCGGGTTTGGGTGTCAAGGACATGGTCGTCGGTGCGGTGGCGTTGGCGGAGTTCGCGCATGTGGTGGCGGCGCAGTACGACATCACCGTCGCCCTGCACACCGACCACTGCCCCAAGGACAAGCTCGATGGCCTGGTGCGGCCGTTGCTGGAGATCTCCGCCGAGCGTGTCCGTAACGGGCGGAATCCGTTGTTCCAGTCGCACATGTGGGACGGGTCGGCGATCCCGCTCGACGAGAACCTCGAGATCGCCAAGGAGCTGCTCGCCAAGTGCAAGGCGGCGAACATCATTCTGGAGATCGAGATCGGTGTGGTCGGTGGTGAGGAGGACGGCGTCGAGAACGAGATCAACGACAAGCTGTTCACCTCGGACGAGGATTTCGCGAAGACCGTCGACGCGCTCGGCACCGACGGCTACCTGCTGGCCGCGACGTTCGGGAACGTCCACGGCGTGTACAAGCCGGGCAATGTGAAGCTGCGGCCCTCGGTGTTGGGGGATGGTCAGAAGGTGGCGTCGGAGAAGCTGGGCCTGCCGGCGGGCAGCAAGCCCTTCTCGTTCGTCTTCCACGGTGGCTCCGGCTCGTTGAAGTCGGAGATCGAGGAGTCCCTCTCGTACGGCGTGGTGAAGATGAACGTCGACACCGATACGCAGTACGCGTTCACTCGTCCGGTGGCGGGGCACATGTTCGCCAATTACGACGGTGTGCTCAAGGTCGATGGTGAGGTCGGGAACAAGAAGACCTACGACCCCCGCTCGTACCTGAAGAAGGCCGAGGCGTCGATGGCCGAGCGGGTCGTCGAGGCGTGCAACGACCTCCACTCCGCCGGGAAGTCCGTCAGCACCAAGTGATTCCGCTTCCTGGGGCGATCCGGCCTCAGGCCAGGGCCAGCCCCACGATCACGGCGAGGACCAGCACGATCATGGCCGCGGCCGCCGCCCACTCCGGGCCGGTGAGCCGCGGTCCCGTGCGTTTCGGGGCAGGTGCAGGTGCAGGTGCAGGTGCGGGGCCCATCGCCTGCCGCTGTCCGGCGGACCGGTGTTCCGCCGGGGCGGCGGGATGCGCGCGGCCCGGCTGCGGCGCAGCGCGGTGGGCCTGCGCTGCGGGCGCGGGAGCCGCCGGCCGCTGCTGCGGCTGACCGTGCTGATGGTGCGGTCGGGGCGCCATGTGGTGCGGGGCCGCCATCGGCGGTGTGGCGGTGCGACGGGGCGGAGTGACCCGCCCGGCGCCGCGTGCGATCCGATCGGTGCGCGGCGCGGGCGGGTTCGCGACCTCCGAGTACGCGAGCTTGGGCTCCGACGGTGCTGAGGCCGGCTTGAGGGGCTTCCCGTTCCGGAGCGTCGGCTCCTCGGACGGCGAGGTCATCGCGCTCCGACGCGGGTGCACACCTTCCAGGCGTCCCCGTCCTTCTCCAGTGACAGCGTGTGGTTGACCTTCGCGCTGGGGTTCCCGGCGTAGTGCACCTCGACCTGGACCTCCGCCTTGTCGCCGCGCACGTCCACGGCCTGCAGGCCGTCGAGCTCCGGGAGCAGGCCGTCGGCCTTGGCATTGTCGTAGACGCGCTGCCACTGGCCCTCGCCGATGCCCTCGTAGTAGGTCTTGGCGCCGCCACAGGTCTGCTCACGCAGCGCGGTCAGGTCGCCCCGGTTCACCGCCCCCACGAACGAGGTGGTCGCGTTCGCCGCCTGCTGCCGCGGGTCGGCCGACGAGCCGGAGCCCGACTCGGGCAGCAGCAGCGCGATCGCCGCGACGATCGCCACGATCGCCACCACCGCGGCCGCGACGATCCACAGCGTGCGCTTGCCCTTCGACGGGGCGTCCTGCCCGCCGGCCGGCGCGTAGTACTCGGGCGACTGCCGCGGCGCGCTCTCCTGCGTCGCCTGCGCGGTCTCGGGAGTGGCGAGGCCGGGGCCGGCTGCGGCGGGTGCCGGGAGCGGCGCGAGTGGGATCGCCTCGGTCGCGGGCGTCGCGTCCGGGAGCTCGGTCTGCTCGGTGTCGATGATCGCCTGGTCCGGTCGTGCTGCCGCCGGGATCGCCGTCGTCGCGGCCTCGTCCAGCTCGCTCGCGTCGTCCGCGTCGCCTTCTGCCGCCTCGGGCCCGGCGGCTTCGTCGATCTCGTCGGAGGCTTCCGGTGCGCTCTCGTCGGCCGCCTCGTCCTGGGCCGGCTCGTCCTGGGGCGTCTCATCCTGCGCGGTGGGATCCTGCTCGCCGTCGTCCTCGCCGTCGTCCTCGTCGGTGTCGTCGGCGACGAGTGCCCCCTCCGCGGACTCACCTGCGTTCTCCGCCGGCGCCTCGTCCTCAGCGGTGACCTCGGGCTCGTCGCCCTCGTCCTCAGCGGCGACTTCCGGCTCGTCGCCCTCGGTCGAGTCCTCGGCGTCTTCGGCACCGTCGGCCTCGTCTGCGCTCTCGGTGCTGTGCTCGTCCGTCGCCGTCGCCGTCGCCGTCGCCGCCGCCGTCGCCGTCGCGGCCTCGTCGGACTCGGATGTCCCTGCGGCCTCGTCGACCTCCTGTTGCGGGCCCTCGTCCGCGCCGACCTCGTCAGCGCTCGCCTCCTCCTCGACGGGCTCCGCAGGCGCACCGTCGGCCGGGCGGCTCTGCACGGGAAGGGCGGCGGTCTCGGCGGTGCTCGGGCGCTGCACGGCGGGCAGCACGGTGGTCTCGGTGTCGTCGGCACCGGGCGACGTGGTCACCACCGGCCCGACGGTCCGCAGCGGCGAGCCCTGTGTGCTTTCGTCCGCGGTCTCATCGCTCGCGTCGCCGTCCGCATCCGCTGCGTCGTCCGCGGGCTCGGTCGTGCCGGCAGCCTCGTCCTGGGACCCGGAGGAAGCATCCTCGTCGAGCAACGCACGCCCTGCGGCGGGCAGCACCCGCGTCTCGGCATCGGACGGCCCGGCGCCGGCCTCGTCGGAGTCCGTCGTACCGGGCGCGGCGGCACCGTCGACGGGGATGACGGTGGTCTCGGCCTCACCCGGCAACGGGGCGGGCGCGGAGTCCTCGACGAGCTTCGCGAGGGAGTCCGAATGCGACGGCGTCACGGCGTCGGCGGGCGCGCTGCCGAGCGTGCCGGCGGTCTCCGGGTGATCGTGGAGCGGGGCCGCGGGCCACGACGCGAGGCGTCCACGCAGGTCACGAAGTCGCGACAGAGGTCCCCGGTTGTCATCCCGCGCCATCGCTTCCGCCATCCCCTCGTTCGTGAACCGTCGTCCTCCGCCGCGGTGCGCCGCACACGGAACACGTGACAGCCTAGCGGGCGCGCACCCGCCGCGACCGGTACGTCGTGCGGGCACGCACGTCGTCCACCCTTAGCCGGGCGCAGCATGGAAGACTGGAGCAATGACGTCCTTCGGAGATCTCCTCGGCCCGCCCCCGGTCCTGCTCGACATCGACGAAGAGCCGGAACTGCAGCTGAACCAGGGCCGTCCGGCCCTCGAGGTCGCCGCGGACTTCCCCACGTCCTCGCTGGCCTGGGCGACCCTCGCGGAGGCCGCGCTCGACGAGGGCCAGGCCGTCACCGCCTACGCCTACGCCCGCACCGGCTATCACCGCGGACTGGACCAGCTGCGCCGCCAGGGCTGGCGCGGCTTCGGCCCGGTGCCCTACAGCCATGAGAACAACCGCGGCTTCCTGCGCGCCGTCGCCGCGCTGGCCCGTGCCGCGCAGACGATCGGTGAGGAAGACGAGTACCTGCGCTGCCTCGACCTGGTGAACGATTGTGACCCCGAAGCCGCGGGTGCTCTCGGACTCGGCGCGTAAGCGCCTGCTGCGGCGGCACAACGCGCTGCCGCAGACGCTCCAGAGCCGGACCAGGCGGCTCTGGAACGCGAAACTACCGGTCCTGCAGTGCGCGGTCGCCGCGGCGGTCGCCTGGTACATCGCGCACGACGTGGTCGGGCACGTCTCGCCCTTCTTCGCGCCGATCGCGGCGATCATCTCGCTGGGCCTGTCGCTGCAGCAGCGGCTGCGGCGATCCCTGGAACTGGTCGGTGGCGTCACCCTCGGCATCGGTGTCGGCGATCTGCTGATCAGCGCGATCGGCACCGGGCCGTGGCAATTGGGCCTGGTCGTCGCCATCGCGATGTCGGTCGCGCTCCTGGCCGACCGGGGGCCGCTGGTGCCGATGCAGGCGGCGTCGTCGGCGGTGCTCGTCGCGACGCTCATTCCGCCGGGGTCGACCGGCGGCTGGACCCGCATGGTCGACGCGCTCATCGGTGGCCTCGTCGGCGTGGTGGTCGCCGCGATCATCCCGAACAGCCCGGCGCGTCGCCCCCGCAAGGACGCCGCGAAGGTGCTGGACACGATGCGGCGGGTCGTGGCGTCGATCGCCGCGGGCCTGACCGACCGCGACATCTCGTCCCTGGAGTGGGCGCTGGAGACCGCCCGGGCGACCCAGCCGGACCTGGACCAGCTCTCGGCGGACCTGGCGGGCGGCGTGGAGATCACGAAGGTCTCGCCGATGTTCTGGAGCTCGCGGCCGCGGATGGACAAGCTGCAGGCCATCGCCGATCCGCTCGACAACGCGGTCCGCAACGTGCGGGTGATGTCGCGCCGGGCGGTCGCGTCGAATCAGAACGGCGAGCGGATCGACGCGGACCTGGTCCGCGAGATCGGCCGGTTGGCGGAGTCCTTCAAGATCCTGCGCGACGTGGTGCTGGCCGAGCCGGGTGCGCAGCCCGACCAGGCCGAGGCGGCGCGGGTCCTGCGCTCGGCGGCGCGGCGCGCGAACAAGCTGCCGATGCACGACGACATGGCCGACAGCGACTCGCTCAACGAGGTGATGATCTACGGCCAATTGCGTTCGACCATCGTCGACCTGCTGCAGGTGGCGGGCCTGTCGCGGACCTCGGCCGTCGCGCAGATGCACGACGTGCCGAAGAAGCCCCGGACGTCAGCTGATGAGTAGCCAGTCGTCGGTGTTGCGGTAGAAGGTCGCCCGGGTCACGACGCTGGGGTCGGTGCGGCCGTCGCGGGTCACCACGAGCTCGAGGCCACCGGTCTGCGCGGCGCGGCCGGTCAGCCACTTGCGCCGCAGGCCCTTCCCGATCCGCGCCCGCACCCCGTCGCCCTCGCCGGTCGGCTCGACGATCACGGCCTTCGCCTGGCCCGTGAACAGCTTCTCCGAGTCGACGAAGGTCTCCCCGGTCAGGGGGCCGCCGTCGGGCCCGGTGATCCGCGCCTTGCCGACGAGGACGAAGCCGCGGTCGTCGCGGACGAGCGGCACGGCGCGCGGCGTGCCGGTGAGGGGGTCGCCGGGCGGGTAGATCGCCGAGGCGTGCGAGTTCTCGGTGGGCGTGTACGCCACTTCCACATCGAGCCGTTCCGATGCCATCAGCCGGGCGATCACCGCCGCGAGCAGGTCATCGGGACCTGCGACGACGATCCGCCGGGGGAACGTCAGCTTCTGCTTCAGTTCCGTCTTGGCGGAGTCGAGGTCGACGGTGATCGTTTCGAGGTCGCGGAGGCTGCCCGGGATACGGACATCGGGGGCGCGCACCACGACGGTGCTCTGGGTCACGGAGCTCACCGCACCTACTGTAAGGTTGCGGCACGGCTCGACGTTACCCAGGTGATTCCTTTGTGAAGGTGTATCGAGCCGGAAGGAGATCGTCCATGCCTGCGATCGTGCTGATCGGCGCCCAGTGGGGCGATGAAGGTAAGGGAAAGGCCACCGATCTGCTGGGGGAGAAGCTCCAGTGGGTGGTCCGCTACCAGGGCGGCAACAACGCCGGCCACACGGTGGTCCTGCCGAACGGCGACAAATTCGCGCTGCATCTCATCCCGTCGGGCATCCTGACCCCGGGTGTGAAGAACGTGATCGGCAACGGCGTCGTGGTGGACCCGTCGGTCCTGCTCGCCGAGTTGGACGGTCTCGAGGCGCGCGACGTCGATACGTCGAACCTGCTGCTCTCGGCCGATGCGCACCTGCTCATGCCGTACCACGTCGCGATCGACAAGGTCACCGAGCGCTTCCTCGGCAACAAGAAGATCGGCACCACCGGCCGCGGTATCGGCCCCTGCTACCAGGACAAGATCGCTCGCGTCGGCGTTCGCGCGCAGGATGTGCTGGACGAGTCGATCCTCACGCAGAAGGTCGAGGCCGCACTGGAGTTCAAGAACCAGGTGCTGACCAAGATCTACAACCGGCGAGCTCTGGACCCGCGCCAGGTGGTCGACGAGACCCTCGAACTCGCGGAGAGCTTCAAGCACCGCATCGCCGACACGCGCCTCGAGCTCAACCTCGCGCTGGAGCGGGGCGAGACGGTCCTCCTGGAGGGCTCGCAGGGCACGCTCCTCGACGTCGACCACGGCACCTACCCGTACGTGACCTCGTCGAACCCGACATCGGGCGGCGCATCGGTGGGCTCGGGGATCGGCCCGACCCGCATCACGACGGTGCTGGGCATCCTCAAGGCGTACACGACCCGCGTCGGCTCGGGCCCGTTCCCGACGGAGCTGTTCGACGAGTGGGGCGAGTACCTCGCCAAGCACGGCGGGGAGGTCGGCGTGACCACCGGGCGCGCGCGTCGCTGCGGTTGGTTCGACGCCGTGATCGCCCGCTACGCGACCCGCGTCAACGGCATCACCGACTACTTCCTGACCAAGCTCGACGTGCTCAGCTCCATCGAGAACGTGCCGATCTGCGTGGCCTACGAGATCGACGGTGTGCGGTACGACGAGATGCCGCCCAACCAGACCGATTTCCACCACGCCACGCCGATCTACGAGACGATGCCGGGCTGGTGGGAGGACATCTCCGAGTGCCGCACGTTCGAGGATCTGCCGCAGAACGCGCAGAACTACGTGCTCCGGCTCGAGGAGCTCTCCGGTGCCCGCATCTCGTGCATCGGTGTCGGCCCGGGCCGTGACGAGACGATCGTCCGGCACGCCATCGTCTAGTTCGCGCCCCGCGCACAAGCTCAGCGCAGCGAGCGGTCCCGGGCCCGAACGGCCTCGACCTCGTCCATGGACGGTGCGTACGCGCCGGCCCGGCTCACGGTGAGCGCCGAGCTGATCACTGCGCGGTGCAATGCGGGCTGGACGTCGCTCCACTGGGCGGCCCGGAGCCGTCGGGCGGCGTACCGCGAGCCGAGGTACCCGGCATCCAGGAGACCGGAGACCAGTCCGGCCATGAAGGAGTCGCCGGCCCCGACGGTGTCTCCGACCTCGACGGTCAGCTGGTCCACGTGCAGCATGTCGCGGTTCCCGGCGAGGAGGGCGTACGCGCCCCACGGTCCGCGGGTGACCACGACCATGGCGGGTCCCGCCGCGATCCAACGACGCATGACGTCCTCGACCGGCTCGTCGGGGTGCAGCCAGGCGATGTCCTCGTCGCTGGCCTTGACCACGTCGGACATCGCGATCATCTCCGTCACCCGCGGCAGGACCTCCGTCGGCGTGCTCATCAGCGCGGGCCGGATGTTGGGATCGTAGGAGACGGTCGCGTGATCGTGGATCCGGGACACCACCTCGTGCACGCGGTCGGCGCCGGGAGCGAGGGTGGCGGCGAAGCTGCCGGTGTGCAGGTGGCCGTAGCGCTCCAGATCGTCGCCGACGGGGCCGACGTCCCAGGTCAGGTCGAATTCGTAGGTGGCGCGCCCCTCCGCGTCGAGGTGCGCGTAGGCGAGCGGCGTGTTGGCGGCGCTGTCGCTGCCGGCCACGACGTCGACGCCGGCTCGTGCGGCGGTCTCCGCGATGCGGTGGCCGCGCACGTCGCGGCCCCACCACGACAGGATCGATGTGGGATCGCCGAGCGAGGCCAGACCGCACGCCACGTTGAACAGGCTCCCGCCGACGTGCTCGGTGGCGGCAGCGGTGGAATCCGGTCCGCTCCCGGCACCGTCGCGCAGCACGACGTCGATGAGGGCCTCGCCCAGGCACAGGGTGCGGTCGGTCATGTCAATGTCCCTTCGGGGCCAGCGGGTCGGTGGAGCCCACGGTCTCGGACTCGAGGCCCAGCCGTTCGGCCATCTCCTCGAGCGGAATGCCCTTGGTCTCGGGCATAACCTTTATCACCCAGAGCAACTGCAGCACCATGAACCCGAAGAAGATGGAGAAGGCGACGCCGCCGCCGAAGGCCCCGATGATCGGCGGGAAGGCGAAGCTCGTGATGGCCGCCCACACCCAGTGCGTGAGGCTCCCGAGCGACTGCCCGCGCGCGCGGATGCGGTTGGGGAAGATCTCCGACAGGAACACCCAGATCACGGCGCCCTGACCGAAGGCGTGCGAGGCGATGAACACCATCAATCCCAGTAGGACCAGGATCGACGACGTGCTGTCGAACGAGCGGTCGCCGCTCTCATAGTAGAACATCACGGCGGCCATGAAGCCGAGCGAGACCAGATAGCCCACCGAGCCGATGAGCATCAGGCGGCGTCGGCCGAGCCGGTCGATCACGGTCAGCGCGGCCATCGTCGCGATCAGGTTCATCACGCCCACCGCGACGGACATCAGATAGGCGGCATTGGTGCTCGCGCCGGCGTCCTGCATCACGCGCGGCGCGTAGTAGAGGATCGCGTTGATGCCGGACATCTGGTTGAAGAAGGCGATCGCCACGGCCAGCAGGATCACCTTGCGGTGACCGCGCGTGTAGAACCGCTCCCTCGTCCGCCCCTGTTCAGCGGCGAGCGACTCCTGGATCTCGGCCATCTGCGCGTCGGCCTCCTCCGTCGTGGAGCAGAGCCGTTCGGAGGTGGCGCGCGCCGCCGCGAGGTCGCCGTGTCCGGCGAGCCATCGCGGGGTCTCCGGCACCGTCGGGAGCAGGACCAGGAACACCACGGCGGGCACGAGCATCACGCCGAGCATCCAGCGCCACGCGTTCGCGTCGTCACCCATGATGGTGCGGATGACGGCGTTCGACGCGTAGGCGACCAGGATGCCCAGCACGATGTTGAACTGCACCAGTCCGACGAGCCTGCCGCGGAACTTCGGTGGCGCGATCTCGGCCGTGTAGATCGGGGCGCACACGCTCGATGCGCCGATGCCGAGGCCGCCGAGGAACCGGAACGCCTGGAGTACCTCCACCGATGACGTGGGCGCGAGCGAGCACCCGATCGCGCTCACGACGTACAGCACGCCGATCGCGTACAGCACCTTCTTGCGTCCGAAGACGTCCGCGAGCCTGCCGGAGACGAGGGCGCCGACGATGGTGCCGATGAGGGCGGTGGTCACCGTGAAGCCGAGTGCTGGATCGGACAGGTGGAACTGGTCCTGGATCTGCTTCTCGGCGCCGGAGATCACCGCCGTGTCGAAGCCGAAGATGAGCCCGCCGGTCGCAGCGACGACGGCGCTCCGGATCACGAGTGCTTTCATGCGTCGGAACACGGGCACGGTTGTCTGAGGCCCGCGCGATAACGAATGAAACGCTCACCACCACAGAACGATCGGAAACAAACACGAATCGACTGGTCGGCGGCCGCACCGAAGGGCGTGCGGGTTTGCCATGATGGACACCATGACGAACCTCAGCGAGACCGGTGGCAACCCGCGGATCGGCACGGCGCTCACCCCCGGCGCCACCAAGGCGTTGCTGCTGGGGTCGGGCGAGTTGGGCAAGGAGGTGGTGATCGCGTTCCAGCGCCTCGGCGTCGAGACGATCGCCGTCGACCGCTACGCCGACGCGCCCGCGATGCAGGTCGCGCACCGCAGCCATGTCATCGACATGACCGACGCCGCGGCGGTCCGCCGGATCATCGAGGAGGAGAAGCCGGACTTCGTCGTTCCCGAGATCGAGGCGCTCGCCACCGACGCGCTGGTCGCGGTCGACGAGGCGGGTCTCGCCGAGGTCATCCCCACTGCGCGAGCGGTCTCGCTGACGATGAACCGGGAGGGGATCCGCAGGCTCGCCGCCGAGGAGCTGGGCCTGCCGTGTTCGCCCTACGCCTTCGCGTCCTCGCTCGAGGAGGTGCGCGCCGCCACTCGGGAGGTCGGCTTCCCGTGCGTGATCAAGCCGGTGATGTCCAGCTCCGGCAAGGGGCAGTCCGTGGTCCGGTCGGCGGAGGAGCTGGAGGCCGCGTGGGAGTACGCGGTCGAAGGGGCGCGGGTGCGCAACGAGCGGGTCATCGTCGAGGGCTTCGTCGACTTCGACTACGAGATCACGCTGCTCACGGTGCGCGTCTACGACGCGGAGCGCGGCAGGGTGGTCACCCGGTTCTGCGAGCCGATCGGGCATCGGCAGTCCGACGGTGACTACGTCGAGTCGTGGCAGCCGCAGGCGATGAGCCAGTCCGCCTACGACGCGGCGACCTCGGTCGCGGGCCGGATCGCCACGGCGCTCGGCGACGGCGGCACCGGTGGCCGGGGCGTGTTCGGCGTGGAGTTGTTCGTCAAGGGCGACGACGTGTACTTCTCGGAGGTCTCGCCGCGCCCGCACGACACCGGTCTCGTGACGCTCGGCTCGCAGCGGCTCTCGGAGTTCGAGCTGCACGCCCGCGCGATCCTCGGCCTGCCGGTGGATACCTCGTTGATGTCGCCCGCCGCGTCCGCGGTCATCTACGGCACGAAGGACAGCAGCTCCGTCGCCTTCGACAGCGTCGCCCGCGCCCTCGACGTGCCCGAGAGCGATCTGCGCCTGTTCGGCAAGCCGCGCGGCTACGCGAAACGCCGGCTCGGCGTCGCGGTGGCGACCGCGGACACCGTCGAGGTCGCCCGGGCGAACGCCGCGGAGGCCGCGGGGCGCGTGGTCGTCGTGGACAGCGCCGATCCGCTGGAGCAGGGCACGCCGGAGACCGCAGCGGTGCCGATCCAGCGGCCGCAGCAGCCGGAGGACCTGTCCACCCGCGCGATGCCGATGCAGCGGCCGGCCCCGCAGTCGCGGGTAGCGCCGCCGCAGCAGGGCCCCGGGCAGCCGCCCTCGCCGGGCAAGCCCGTGCCGCCGAAACAGGGCGCATCGGGCGGCCGCCCGGAGCCGACGGGACAGCGTCCCGCCGCGCCGCGTCCGATTCAGCCGGCGTCCCGCCAGCCCGCGAATCAGCCGCCCGCGCAGCAGAACCCGCCGGAGCAGGAGGACTACGACCACAACCCGCCCACGTCCCTGGGGCTTGCTCCGCAGCGCCCCGATCAAGGCTGAGTGATCGGGATCGACCGGATGGTCAGGCGCGATCGAGCCAGTACGCCTGCGACTTGATCCGGTCCTTCGGCACGCCGAGGTCCCGCTTCGCGGCGCGGGTGATCTCGCGCGTCGCCCTCGTCTCGGCGACGACGAACAGAAAGGCGTCGGAAGGGATTCCGGCCGCGAGGACCGCCGATACCAGTGCGGCGCCGCGGTTCTCCCGCGCGATCCAGGTGACCTCGTCGGCGTGCACCGGTAGGTCGCGTTCACCGTCGTGCTGATACTCGAGGAAGACACGGCACGGCACCTCCGCGGTGCCCAGGATGCTGTTGATCGCGGGGATCGACGCGGGGTCGCCCACCAGGACGTACTCCGACGGTGCCGGGTCCTCGGGGACTGTCAGGTCGGCGCCCATCATGGTGGCCGCGATGCGGTCGCCGGGTGCCGCGTCGAGGGCCCAGCGCGGCGCGGGGCCGTCGTGGATGGCGAACTCGATGGTGAAGGCGGTGCCGCGGGGATCGACGATCGTGTAGCCGCGTTGGACCAGTGAGCCCTCGTCCTCGTCGGGAGTCGCGTTGCCGCTCTTGGGGATCCATAGTCGCACCCACATGGTGGGGAACCAGGGGTTGCGGGGCAGGAATTCGCCGCCGTCGAAGTGCACGCGGTGGTAGTGCTCGCTGACGGTCTCCGTTCCGAGGACCGTGAACACGTAGTCGTCCGCCCGCATGGCCCTGAGGATCAGGCCGGTCACTCCTCTACCCATGAAATGAGGCTATCCTAAGTAGTCGGCGCCGCCCACGTAGGTCGTCTCGCCCGACGGCGCCGTCGACTCGACGGCGTCGGCGATCGCCGACGCGAACTCGGCGATCGTGGGCAGTGGTCCGTGCGCCCGTCGGGCCTGTACCGCGGCGGGATCGCGGCGCTCGAGGAGGCGAACCACGATGGTGCCGTCGATCATGTCGCCGGAGACGACGCGGAGGTTCAGGCCGCTCGCCGCCGCCAACGCACGCAGCGCCTGCTCACCGGCGAGCTTGCTCGCCGCGATCGGCTGGTATCCCTCCGGTACGGCGTGGGTCCGGGAGAAGTGCGCCTGGTGGCTGGTCACGAAGACCACCCGGCCGCCGGGGGACAGCCGCTCCGCGGCCGCCCGCGCGGCCGCGACCTGAGCGTCCCGGTTCAGGCGCATCGCGTACCCGTCGTCGGCCCCCAGTTCGAGCCCTCCGGAGGCGTTGAGCACCACCGCGTCGAGTCGGCCGAACTCGGCGATCGCGGCGTCGAACAGTGTGGCCGGCCCGTCGTCGGTGGTCACATCCGCTCCGACGGCGATCGCGCGCCCGCCGGCGGCGCGGACCCGCTCGCACACCTGCTCGGCCCGGCGCACCTTCTCGCGGTAGTTCACGACCACGTCGTGGCCGCGGGCGCCGAGCGCCACCGCCGTCTCCGCACCCGATCCGCGGGATGCGCCCGTCACGACCACAACAGCCATCGTCGACCTCCGTGCTTCTGATTTCGAACTGCGGCCAGCATGACGCTTCTGATTCAGAAGCGCAAGTAGGCTCGGGTCGTGCCAGTGCGCGATGTGGTGCCCCAGCGGCGTGAGGAATCTGAGCCCGAGGTGCTCGCGGCGATGGATCTGCTCGGTCAGCGGTGGGTGCTGCGGATCGTCTGGGAGCTGGAGCCCGGATCGCTCGGCTTCCTCGAATTGCGCAGGCGCATGGGCAATTGCAGCTCGAGCGTGCTCGCGAGCCGGCTCGCGAACCTGGTCGAGAAAGGGATCGCCCGCAAGCTCCCGGACAAGCAGTACGAACTCACATCGCGCGGCGAGGCGCTCGGCCGGGCGCTCTGGCCGGTCTGGGACTGGGCACGGGGGTAGTACTCCGTCGCTGCCCGCCCCCGTGGTGGATAGTGCCCACTGGGTGGGCACTACCGAACGCAGTTCGAGCCAGTGCGGAGTCCGTCCGAGTATGCCGTTAGTGGAGAGAACATCGCCTACGATGTAGCGCATGCAGAACTGGACGATCCGGACGTCTCGTGTCGCCGCAGCAGCGGCCACCGCAGCCCTGGTTGTGCCCGCGCTCGTGCCGCTCGGCGCGGCCGGCGCTGATCCGTCTCAGCCGGAGTGCCGGATGTTCGAGACCAGGCCCGGCTACGAGTGCAGATCCGGGAAGTGGGAGCGCGATTTCACGCCGCCCCATCCGGGGAAGTCCTGTTCGATCGGCGAGACCGCGCCGCCGCTCCAGCGACTCACCTGTTCCGGTGGGGTCTGGACGGTCAAGCCCGCGGACCCCAACGGCGAGCGGTGCACCGCGGTCGGCGCTCAGCGCGTGGCCCCGGGCGGACTTCAGACCTGCACGCACGGGCCCTACGGATTCACCTGGGAATGATCGCGTCGGCCCGTCGAGGCCGGCGAGGAGGAGGAGAACGATGAAGCGAGCCATAGCGGGGATTGGCGTGTGCGCCGGGCTGCTGTCCGTCGGCGCGGTGCTCACGGCGGCACCCGCCGGGGCCGACTGCACAGATGCGTCGATGCGCGCCGGCTGCGCGTCGGCGGAGAAGGTCGCGAGCACGGAGACCGTGACCGTCACCCGGACCAGGACGACCACCAGCACGACCACCACGACCACGACCCGGACCAAGACCGTCACTGCGACGGTGACCCGAACCAGGACGGCGGCCTCCGGCGTTGTGGGGGACTACCGCGGCACTCCGGACGGCCCGGCCGTCGTGGAACGTCCGAATTAGAATCATCGTGAGCGAAAAGTGCCGCCGCCCCGAGAAATCGGGACGGCGGCACCGTCGTACGAGGGGGCGGGACTAGTCCTGCGCGACCTTGCTCGGCTCCGAGGCGGCGAGCATGTCGTCGCGCTCGACGACCTTCACGCGCTCGCGGCCCTCGGCCTCCCCGAGGCTGCGCTCGTGCTCGTCGAGGCGGTACCAGCCGTCCCAGGTGGTGTACGGGGTGGAGTGGTCGTCCAGCCAGTTCGTGACGCCCTCGGCCGACGGGTCCGACGGTGCGTTCAACTTGCCGGCGTGGAAGTCCTCGAGCAGGCAGGCGATGGTCTCGTTGGCGTCGCCCTTGGTGTGGCCGATGAGGCCGACGGGGCCGCGCTTGATCCACCCGGTGGTGTAGACGCCGGTGATGTGCTGACCTGCGTCGATGACGCGGCCGGCCTCATTGGGGATGACACCCGCCTGGTCGTCGAAGGGGATCTCCGGCAGGTCGTTCGAGAGGTAGCCGACGGCCCGGTAGACGGCGCCGATCTCCCAGTCGGTGAACTTCCCGGTGCCGCGCACGTTGCCGGTGCCGTCCAGCTCGGTGCGCTCGGTGCGCAGGCCCGTGACCTTGCCGTTCTCGCCCAGGATCTCCACCGGCGACTCGAACAGGTGGATGAACAGCTTGTGCGGGCGGTTGTTCGGCTCGCGGATCGCGTAGTTCTCCAGGATCGTGGCCACCTGGTCGGTGATCTTCGACTCGCGACGGGCCTTGGCCGAGCCCTCGTCGTACTCGATGTCCTCGGGGTTCACGACGACCTCGATGGTCTGCGAGTGATCGAGCTCCTTGAGCTCGAGCGGCGTGAACTTGACCTGGGCGGGGCCGCGACGTCCGAAGACGTGCACCTCCTTGGCCTTGTTGAGCTTGAGGCCCTCGTAGACGTTCGGCGGGATCTCGGTCGGGAGCAGCTCGTCGGCGGTCTTGGCCAGCACGCGGGCCACATCGAGGCCCACGTTGCCGACGCCGAGGACGGCCACCTTCTCCTCGGTCAGCGGCCACTCGCGGGAGAAGTCCGGGTGCCCGTCGTACCAGGCCACGAACTCGGCGGCGCCGTAGCTGCCGTCCAGGTCGATGCCGGGGATCTCCAGGTTGCGGTCGGCGACGGCGCCGGTGGAGAAGATCACCGCGTCGTAGTAGCGACGCACGTCCTCGAGCGTGAAGTCCTTGCCGAAGTCGAGGTTGCCGAGCAGCCGGACCTGCGGCTTGTCGAGCACCTTGTGCAGGGCGGTGATGATGCCCTTGATGCGGGGGTGATCGGGGGCGACGCCGTATCGGATCAGGCCGAACGGTGCGGGCATCTTCTCGAAGAGATCGATGCTGACCCCCGGGTCCTTCGCCTCGTCGGACTTCATGAGGGCGTCCGCCGCATAGATGCCTGCGGGGCCCGCGCCCACGATCGCTACGCGCAACGGTCGGTTCTGTTCGGTCATGTGAAGTCGGCTACCTTTGTCTGCATACGCGGTTGAAGTCCCCACCAGGTTAGTGCGGACTTATCGACCGTTCCTAGTGCGGGTGGTTCATTTCACCCGGCCAGGCACTGGAACACGTTCTAGTAGCAGAGGGTAGAGAACTCAGTGAGCGCAGACAAGAGCCCCGCCGATCCGGCGCCGAGCCGCGGCACCACGGCCACCCCGTTCCTGATCGCTCTGGTGGTCGCGGTCCTGGTGATCGGCGGCATCATCGGCTGGAACGCCCTCCGGCCGGACCCGCTCAGCGACGCCGCGAAGGTGCAGCGCACCATCGGCCAGTACTACGGCGCGTTGAACAAGGGCCGCTACTCGGACCTCGTCGCCAACACCTGTGCCAAGGACCGCGCCGCCGCCGACTTCCCGCAGGAGGCCGGGTTCGTCGAGGCGCGGAAGGCCGCCGTCGACAAGGACGGCGAGGCGAAGCTCGACGAGAACGACGTCAAGGACCTCACCGTCACCGGTGACGCCGCGACGGCGCAGCTCACCGTCCGGTACGAGAAGACCGGCGAGCGCACCGAACAGGCGAAGTTCGTCCGCGAGGACGGCACGTGGAAGAAGTGCTCATGACCTACGCCGGAGACCTGACGCCGCGCGAGGCCTGGGAGCTGCTGCAGCAGGACCCCGGCGCGATCCTCGTCGACTGCCGCACCGAGGCGGAGTGGAACTACGTCGGCATCCCCGAGCTCTCACAGGTCGGGCGCCATCCGGTGCTCGTCGAGTGGCAGCGCTATCCCGACGGTGCGCTCAACCCCCGGTTCGTCGACGAGCTGCGGGCCAAGGGCGTCGTCGACGAGGCGCCGGTCGTCTTCCTGTGCCGCTCCGGGCAGCGTTCGATCGGCGCCGCCGAGACCGCGACCGCCGCGGGCGTGCGCCGCGCGTACAACGTGCTCGAGGGCTTCGAGGGACCGATCGACGCATTCGGACATCGAGGCGTCGCGGGATGGCGCGCCGAAGGGCTTCCCTGGCGGCAGTTCTAGACTTTCGGGCATGGAGTTCAGCGACCTGCCCGAGGGCCTTTCGTCGGAGACCTACGCCGTCCGAGGCGGCGTCCTGCGCACGAACTACGAGGAGACGTCCGAGGCGCTGTTCCTGAACTCGGGCTACACCTACCAGAGTGCGGAGGCCGCCGAGGCCGCGTTCAACGGCGACATCGACCGGTTCGTCTACTCGCGCTACGGCAACCCGACGGTGGCCATGTTCCAGGAGCGTCTGCGCCTGCTGGAGGGCGCCGAGGCGTGCTTCGCGACGGCATCCGGGATGTCCGCGGTGTTCACCGCGCTCGGAGCGCTGTTGGCCGCCGGAGACAGGCTCGTCGCCGCCCGCTCGCTGTTCGGCTCCTGCTACGTGGTGTGCAACGAGATCCTGCCGCGGTGGGGCGTCGAGACCGTTTTCGTCGACGGTGAGGACCTCGCCCAGTGGGAGGAGGCGCTCAGCGTTCCCACGCAGGCCGTCTTCTTCGAGACCCCGGCGAACCCGATGCAGGGCCTCGTCGATGTGCGTGCCGTCGCCGGCCTCGCGCACGCCGCGGGTGCGCAGGTCGTGCTCGACGCCGGCTTCACGCCCGTCGGCTACCAGGACTCCTTCGGCATGGGCGCGGACGTGGTCGTGCACTCGTCGACCAAGACCATGGACGGCCAGGGGCGCGTCATGGGTGGCGCGATCCTCGGTCGAGAGGACTACATCGACGGTCCGGTGAAGCAGCTGATGCGGCACACCGGTCCCGCGATGGCCCCGTTCAACGCGTGGGTGCTGCTCAAGGCGCTGGAGACGCTGGACCTGCGGGCCGAGCGGGTGAGCGCGAACGCGCAGAAGGTCGCCGAGTTCCTGGACGCCGATCCGCGGGTGTCGAAGGTGCTCTTCCCCTTCCTGCCCTCGCATCCCCAGCACGAACTGGCGAAGCGGCAGATGAAGGCCGGCGGCACGGTGATCACGCTGGAGCTGGCGGACTCGGCCTCTGCGGCAGGCAAGGCGCGAGCGTTCGAGTTCCTCAACCGGCTGCAGGTCATCGACATCTCCAACAACTTCGGCGACGCCAAGTCGCTGATCACCCATCCCGCGACCACGACGCACCGCGCGACGGGGCCCGAGGGCCGCGCGAAGATCGGCCTCACCGATTCGATGCTGCGCCTGTCCGTGGGCCTGGAGAACGCCGATGACCTCATCGCCGATCTGGATCGCGCCCTCGGCTGAGTCCGATAGCGCGAGTGCGGTCGGTTTCCTGCGCTATCGGTGGGTTTTCTACCGCACTCAGTGGGTCTGCTCGTCGACGGCGTTGCGCCACGACCGGACGGCCCGCCCGGAGACCGGCGCACCCCAACCGTGAGGCCGCGCGGCGGAGCCGATGTGGAAGGCGTCGATGCCGGCGGCCCGCAGCCGCGACAGGTGATCGAGGCGCAGTCCCCCGCCCGCCAGGATCCGCTGGGGCCCTCCGGTTTCGGTGATGAGGGTGTCTATGCCGTCCTCTACACCGCCGGCGGCGCCAGCGGTGAGGATCGTGTCGAGTCCGGGAAGATCCGCGATGGCCGCGCGGAGTGCGGCGCGATCGGTGCAGTGATCGATCGCCCGGTGGAAGGTCCACGGCGCCCCGCCGATCGCCTCCACGATCCGTCGGGTCGCCTCGAGATCCACGCGTCCGTCGGGGGAGAGGAACCCGAGCACGAACTCCCGCGCCCCTGCGTCTTTCAGGTCGACGGTGCGCCGCGCCAGCTCGTCCAGGTTCCGGGCTGCGAAGCCATCGGTGAGCCGGATCATCACGCGGACAGGGATGTCCACGGCTGCGAGGACTGCTGCGACGGTGCCGGGGGAGGGGCTCAGCCCGTCCGCCGCCATGTCGGCGACGAGCTCCACCCGATCCGCCCCACCCTCCTGCGCAGCGACCGCGTCGCGCGCGTCGAGTGCAATGACCTCCAGCAGTGCCATGCATCCACTCTCCCAAACTCGGTGGCGAGCATCCTGTACGACCGCCTCCGCCGCACGCTGCAGAAGATCGCACCGGAACCGGTGGCGGAAAAGAACTGGCACCGGTGATTGCAGTCCAATAGCGTGTCACCCATGGATATGCGCAAGCTCCCCGAATCGCTGCGGCAGTGCTACTGCCGTCGGTTCGGCATGCCCGCATAACCTGCGGCAACCCGGGCCGTCGCTTCACCGCCGGCCCGGGAGCCATGCGTCACACGTATGGCCACTCGGACCGGTGACCATCACACCGAGACGAGAAAGACATGGAGAAGATCAGCAAGTCCTTGGTCTCGTGGGCGTCCATCCTGGACGACAAGACCCGCGAGCAGGCGATCACCACGGCGAAGCTGCCGTTCATCTACCCGCACATCGCGCTGATGCCCGATGCCCACCTCGGGAAGGGCGCCACCGTCGGTTCGGTCATCCCGAGCCTCGGCGCCGTGATCCCCGCGGCGGTCGGCGTCGACATCGGCTGCGGCATGATCGCGGTCCGCACCCAGTTCACGAAGTCCGACCTTCCCGACGACCCCGCGACGGTGCGTGAGGCGATCGAGCGCGCGATCCCGTTGTCGGCCGGCCGCTACAACAAGAAGGTCGTGGCCACGGCGGAGCCCCGCATCGCCGAGCTCGAGTCGCTCGCCGAGCGTGCGGGGTTCGACCCCGGGCAGTACGCGGGGAACTGGCGGCTGCAGCTCGGAACGCTCGGATCCGGCAACCACTTCATCGAAGTTAGCCTAGATAATGATGACGTGGTGTGGGCTTTCCTGCACTCCGGCTCCCGCGGCGTGGGCAACAAGATCGCCCAGCACCACATCGCCGTGGCCACCCGCCTGTGCAAGCAGTGGTGGATCGAGCTGCCGGATCCGGATCTGGCCTACCTGGTGGAGGGCACGCCCGAGTTCCGCAGGTACATCGCCGAGCTGAAGTGGGCTCAGCACTTCGCGCTGCTCAACCGTGAGGAGATGATGGACCGGGTGATCCGCCAGCTCGGCGAGTGGGTGGGCACGCCCGTGGTCGAGGCCGAGCGGATCAACTGCCACCACAACTTCACCAAGCGTGAGGAGCACTTCGGCAAGGAGGTGTGGGTATCGAGGAAGGGCGCGATCGAGGCCACCGAGGGCAAGCTCGGCCTCATCCCTGGCTCGATGGGGACGGCCTCGTACATCGTCGAGGGCAAGGGCTACGCCCCGTCGCTGAACAGCTCGCCGCACGGCGCGGGCAGGGAGTACTCCCGGTCCGCGGCACGCAAGACCTTCACGCATGAGCAGTTGCGGGAGGCCATGACGGGCATCGAGTTCCGCGACAGCCCCGACTTCATCGACGAGATCCCGCAGGCCTACAAGCCGATCGACCGGGTGATGGCCGACGCGGAGCAGCTGGTCACGGTCCGCGCCGTCCTGCGCCAGATCGTCAACGTGAAGGGCCAGTGATGGCGGGTTTCGCATCGCCGTGATTCCAACCTTGACGCCGGGGCTTGTCCCGGGGCATTCTCGACGCAGGTCATGAGTGCCAGTGACAAGCCCCGGCTCGCTGGTCGGCAACCCTCCTCCGCGGTGGGGTGCTCCGGGTGACGACCTGGCCGCACCGAACGAGTGCGGCAAGCGCGGATTCGCGGCACGTCGGAAACGGGTGCCGTGCGTCCTCATACCGAAGGACATCTCTCATGAGCATCGCCACCACCGAGCGCACCGCCGTCTGCCTCACCCCGACCGTCCGCAGCACGCCGCTGCCGCTGGGCCCGCTGGCGCGGGTGACCGGCGCGGACGAGTACGTCCCGGTCAGCGACGGTGCGACCGTCCGCTACGCCAACCTCGACTACGCCGCCAGCGCTCCCGCCCTGGTCGAGGTGCAGGCCGCGGTCCAGGAAGCCCTGGGGGAGTACGCGAGCGTGCACCGCGGCGCCGGCTACCTGTCGCAGCGTTCGACCTCCCGGTACGAGCGGGCCCGGGAGATCGTCGCCGAGTTCGTCGGGGCGCGCGCCGACGACCACGTGATCTTCACCGGCAACACCACCGATTCGATCAACCTGCTGGCGAGCTGCGTGCCCGGCGAGGTCGTGGTCCTCGATTGCGAGCACCACGCGAACCTGCTGCCCTGGAAGCGGATCGGAGCCCGTGTCGTCTCGGCGCCGCTGTCCGTGGAGGGCACGCTGGAGGCGCTCGAGAAGGAGCTGAGCCGACGCCCGGCGGCACTGGTCAGCGTGACCGGGGCGTCCAATGTCACCGGCGAGGTGCTGCCCATCCGCCGGCTCGCTGCGCTCGCACACCGGCACGGCGCGCGGATCGCCGTCGACGGTGCCCAACTGGTCCCGCACCGTCGGATCTCCCTGCGCGAGAGCGGCGTCGACTACCTCGCCTTCTCGGGCCACAAGCTCTACGCGCCCTTCGGGTTGGGTGTGCTCGTCGGTCGCGCCGACTGGTTCGACGAGGCCGAGCCCTTCCGCTGCGGCGGCGGCGCCAGCTACCAGGTGATCGGAACGCCCGTCTCGAAGTCGGTCGAGGTGGCCTGGCACACCGGCCCCGCGCGGCACGAGGCCGGATCGCCGAATGTGTTGGGCGCGGTCGCCATCGGCGCCGCGTGCGAGGCGATCGCGGGCCTCGGTGAGGACGCCGTCTCCCGGCACGAGCGCTTCCTCACCGATCTCCTGCTCACCTCGCTCGAGGGCATCGACGGGGTCCGCACGCTGAAGATCTGGGCCGACTCCACCGAGCGGGTGGGCATCGTCGCGTTCACCGTGGCCGGCCGCACCCCCCGCGAGGTCGCGGAGTTCCTGTCCGACGAGTACGGGATCGGCGTGCGGGACGGGAAGTTCTGCGCCCACCCCGTCGTTGACCGGTTGGGGTGCCCGGAGGGTGCGGTGCGCGCGAGCATCGGCCTCGGTACCGGTGAGAACGACGTGCGCCGCCTGGTGCGCGCCCTGGAAGACCTGTCCGCACGGACGAAGTGAACTGGAGGAACCATGACCGTCTCCCGTCCCGCACTACTGGTCACCGTCGACGGTGAGCCCGGCGCCGCGGCACTGACCCGGGTCCGCGCCGCGGACCTGCGTCTCGCCCAGCGTCAGCGCGGCTACCTGCGCGCCGAGGACGAGCGCGCGGGGCGGAAGCCCGCCGCGGTCGCGCTCGAGGTCGACGTCGTCATCGACGAGCGCGCCGCGGACGCCCGGGCCAGCTACGCCCCCGACAACACGGCCGCCGAGCAGGGCATCACGTACGTGGGGACCCCGTCGGGCCTGCGATCGCTCCTCGAGGACGTGTACGCCGCCGAGGTGGCGGACGCCGTGGTCCTGCGCCCCGTGGGCGGCGCCCGGACCAAGGACCTCATCGCCACTCTGGTCGCCGCGTAGGCGCCTCCCGGCCGACGCGGCATACTGATCGGCGTGACCGAGCAGTACTCCGCCCGTACCGAGACCGTCCGCGCGGCCCTGGCCGCGGCGGGGCATCCGGACACCGTCCGCCTCGTGCCCGACGGTGCCAAGACCGCCGCGGAGGCCGCGGCCGCGCTGGGGTGCGAGGTGGGTGCGATCGCGAACAGTCTGATCTTCCTCGCCGACGGTGCGCCGCTGCTGGTGCTGTCGAGCGGGCGGCACCGCGTGGACACCGCGGGGCTCGCGCAGCGGCTCGGCGTGGGCCGTATCTCCCGCGCGAAGCCGGACGATGTGGTCGCCGCGACCGGCCAGGTGATCGGCGGTGTCTCGCCCGTCGGACACCCGGCGCGGTTGGACACCGTCATCGACGAGTCGTTGCGCGACTACCCCGACCTGTACGCCGCCGCGGGGACGCACGACACGATCTTCCGCACCGACTTCGCGGCGCTGGTGGCCCTCACAGGTGCCAGGATCGTCACGACATCGGGTGGTTAGGCCGCTTCGTCCGAGTCGACTCGCACACCCGAATGATTGTAGGCTGCAAGTAGTTTTGCATGCTCGAACACGGTGGCGTGATCGGATGGGACCTGCGGAGGCGCGATGACGAACGAGGAACGAGCAGAGCGGATCGAGGGGATCGTCGGCGTGATCGCCGAACTGACCCGCCTCAAGGAGCGGCACGCCGTGATGACGCGGCACGCCATCGCCTCCGACGGGGTGGAGCTGGCCGCGTACACCGCTCTGTTCGCACTGGTGAAGGGCGGGCCGATGCGGTCGTCGGCGCTCGCCGACCAGATCCACACGGACCCGTCGACGGCCAGCCGGTACGTCACCACGCTGACCAACCTGGGCTACGCCGAGCGCACCGCCGACCCCTCGGACCGGCGGGCCGCGCTGGTGTCCGCGACGGAGGCGGGCAAGGCCAAGGTCGCGTACATCCGCGAGCAGCGCAACGAGCGGCTGCGCCCGCTCATGGAGGAATGGACCGACGAGGAGATCGACCAGTTCGTGGTCCTGGGTAACCGGGCCCTGCTGCAGTTCGAGCAGGCGCTCAAGCTGATGCGGGGTGCGGAGTGACCGCGGTGACGGCGGACGCCGCCGAGACCCACGCGCCGTCCCTGACCCACAAGCAGATCCTCTACATCCTGTCCGGCTTGATGATCGGGATGTTCCTCGCGGCGCTCGACCAGACCATCGTGTCCACCGCGATCCGGACCATCGCCGACGACCTCAACGGTTACCAGCTCCAGGCGTGGGTCACCACGGCGTACCTCATCACCTCGACGATCGTCACGCCGCTCTACGGCAAGCTCTCGGACATCTACGGCCGCAAGCCCTTCTTCATGTTCGCCATCACGGTGTTCGTGATCGGCTCGCTGCTGTGCAGTACCGCGACCTCCATGTACGAGCTGGCGGCGTTCCGCGCCGTGCAGGGACTCGGCGCCGGCGGTCTGATGTCGCTGGCGCTCACCATCATCGGTGACATCGTGCCGCCTCGGGAGCGCGCCAAGTACCAGGGCTACTTCCTCGCGGTGTTCGGCTCGAGCTCGGTGCTCGGCCCCGTCCTCGGCGGCCTGTTCTCCGGCGCCGACCACATCCTGGGCATCTCCGGCTGGCGCTGGGTGTTCCTGGTCAACGTGCCGATCGGCTTCGTCGCCCTGGCCGTCGTGTTCCGCGTGCTGCGGCTGCCGCACACCCGGCGCACGGGCGTGCGGATCGACTGGTTCGGCGCCGCCGCCCTCGTGGTGGGCCTGGTGCCGCTGCTCATCGTCGCCGAGCAGGGCCAGAAGTGGGGCTGGGGCTCGACCAACGCCCTGATCTGTTACGGCATCGGCGCGGTCGGCATCGTGGCTTTCATCGCGATCGAGAAGGTCATGGGCGAGGACGCGATCATCCCGCTGCGCATCTTCAAGAACGTGATCTTCGCGCAGGGCATCGTCATCTCGATGGTGGTGGGTGCCGCGATGTTCGGTGGCATCTCGCTGCTGCCGCAGTACTTCCAGGTGGTCCACGGAGCCAGCCCGATGAAGGCGGGCTTCCTGATGCTGCCGATGGTCGCTGGCATGATGACGGGATCGATCCTGGCGGGCCAGATGATCTCCCGCACCGGCAAGTACCGGATCTACCCCATCATCGGCGCGACGCTGCTGACCGCGGGCATGTTCGGCATGCACTACATCACCGCCGATGTGCAGATCGGCTGGGTCATGGCCGGCGCGGCCGTGATCGGCTTCGGCCTCGGCAACCTCATGCAGCCGCTCACGCTGGCGCTGCAGAACATCCTGCCGCCGCGCGACATGGGCGTCTCGACCGCCGCCGCCACCTTCTTCCGCCAGATCGGCGCGACGCTCGGTGTCGCGGTGTTCCTCTCGGTCCTGTTCGCACAGATGCCGCAGAAGATGAAGGGGCGTCTCGGCGATGCCGCGTCGGACCCGAACTACACCGCCGCCGTCCAGCACGCCGCCGCGGGCCACGACGGACAGCCGGCGCAGGACTTCGCGACGGGTCTGGTGCACGGCGATACCCGCGCGGTGAGCGGGGTCATGGACGACACCTCGGTCCTGGAGAAGCTCCCCGCGACCCTGGCGCATCCGCTCAAGGCCGGATTCGCCGACTCGATGGATGTGGTCTTCCTACTCGTGGCGATCCTCGCCGCGGTCGGCCTCGTGCTGGTGCTGTTCTGGAAGTCCGTACCGCTGCGCGCAGCGCCCAAGGTCGAGCAGCGGGACGCCGAGGGCCCCGACGCCGCTCCGGTCGCGGCGACGGAAGCCGTGGAGTCCGCCGAGATCGCCGCCGCCGCCGAGTCGGTGGCCGGCGTCGCCCCCGCGGACCCGGGTGGTGGCGACGCGCCGACCGGGCCGATCCCGCTGACGACGCCGGCCGGGCCGCGGCCGGAACCTCCGACGGTGCCCGCGCCCGTCTCCGCCCCCGCCCACGCGACGGCGGCGCCCTCGCGCACCGAGATCGACGAGCTGCGGGCCCAGAACGCCTCCCTCGCAGCGGAGCTCGCGGAGCTGCGGACGGGGTACCGGGCGATCGCGGGGAGCACGCGGTTGCGCGCCTCGGGCATCACGGACCCGGTGCGGTTCGCCGTCGAGGGCACGATGCCCGGCGGGGCGCGCGCCGGGCGGTTGGTACTGCCGCGGGGTGAGATCGCGACGCCGGCTTTCGTGCCGGTGGCGGCGCGCGGTGCGATCGCGGGGCTCACGCCGCGGGAGCTGACGGACCTGGGCGCGCAGGCGCTCACCGTCGACCTGCACGAGGTGTACCTGCAGCCCGGTCCGGACGTGATCGAGGGGATCGGCGGAATCGGTCGGGCGATGGCCTGGCAGGCGCCGATCGTCGCGGACACGGGCGTGGCCGCGATCGCGGCGCAGCCCAAGACGCGGATCACCGACGAGGGCATCGCCTTCCGGGGCCGGCTCGACGGTTCGCCGCGCCGCTGGGACGCCGAGGAGGCGGTGCGCCTGGCGCACCGGATGGGTGTCGACGTCACGTTCGCGCTGGCCGACCCCACGGATCCGGGCCGAACGGAGCGGTGGGCGCGGCGCGCGCTCGCCGAGCACGGTTGGCAGACCGCGGATCGGCACGACGCCGTCTCGCTGTGGGCGGTCGTGGCCGGCGGTGCGGATCCGGAGGTTCGACGGTCCGCCGCTCGCGCCGTGCGGCGCCTGGCCGACGAGGACCGTCGCGCCGGCGGCCTGGGGTTCGGTGGCTACCGGCTCGAGGGCGTGCAGAATCCGGCGGCGCTGAGGGCCGCGGTCGGTGAGTTGGAGGCGGACCGTCCGCGCTACGTGGCGGCGGTCGACGGCCCGGCCGACCTGCTGGCGGCGATCGAGGCGGGAGCCGACCTCGTCGATGGGACCGCGCCGGCCCGAGCCGGGGCCGAGGGGCGGGTGTTCACCTCGACGGGCATTCTGAACGTCACGGATCCGTCTCTGCGAGCGGACTTCCGGCCGCTGGACCCGGCGGGGCCGGGTGTGCTCGGCGGGAACCGGGTGGACGAGTTCACCCGGGCGTACGTGCATCACCTGTTCGCGGCGAACGAGGGCCTCGCGGTCACGCTGTGCACGCTGCACAACGAGCACTTCTTCGTCGGCCTGGCCGGCGCGGCGCGGCGAGCCATCCTCAATGGAGGTTATTCGGATTTCGCGATGTCGTTCCTCCGGGGGTTCGGTAAGGTCTAGCCCGATCCCCGTATCCCGATCGGCAGGAGAAAGCCGTTGCGCCGCAATGACCTGAACCGCTCCTTGAGCATCCTCGCGGCGACCGCCGCGGTGGGCCTCGCGCTCACCGCGTGCGGTGGCGGTGGTGGCGATTCCGCCCCGTCGTCGACCGCGGCGGACGGGGCCCCCGTCGACGCGGCGAAGGCGCTCACCCAGACGGACATGCCCGCCGGGCTGACGGTGGCCACCGTGCCGAACGATGACGCCTTCCAGTCCGCGATGCAGGCCGTCGGTCAGGTGCAGGCCGCGCAGATCACCCCGGCGGCGTGCAAGGACAAGAACGTGGCCGCGCAGCAGGAACTGTTCGAGACCATCAAGTTCGGTGTCCAGCAGACACTGTCCAAGAACAACACTGTGCAGTTCGGGGTGACCCTGCTCCCGAGCTCGGCGCACCTGTCGGCGTTCGAGGCCGCGGGGACCGGTGAATGCGCCGCGATCTCGTTCGGCGACTCGCTCAAGCAGACGACGACCCGCAAGGACCTGCCCGCGGGTGTCACCGGCGCCCAGGGCTTCGTGTTCGACTTCGCCCGCAGTACGGACGGCCGGACCGCGAAATCGTCGTCCGCCTACTTCACCAAGGGCGGCGTGCTGGCGATGGTCATCGCCAACCCCGGGCCCGACGGCACCGTCGACACCGCGGCGTTCGACGATGTGGTCTCACGCGTGGCGGCCAAGCTCTAGGAATCACCTGGAACAGACGAAGCGGCGGCGAGGTGATCCTCGCCGCCGCTTCGTCGGTTCATCGGTCAGTGCGCGTCGGAACCGGCCGTCTCGGCGCGGGCCACGGAGCGAGCGATCTCCTCCTCGGCCTCCTTCTTGCCCACCCAGGTCGAGCCCTTGACGAACTTGCCGGGCTCGAGGTCCTTGTAGTGCACGAAGAAGTGCTCGATGGCGTCCAGCTCGAACTTGTCGATATCGCCGATGTCCTGCACGGAATCCCAGCGGGGATCGCCGGCGGGCACGACGAGGACCTTGTCGTCGCCGCCCTTCTCGTCCTCCATCTTGAACATGCCGATGGCGCGGCAGTCCACGAGCGCCCCGGGAACCACCGACTCCTGCAGCAGGACCAGAGCGTCCAGCGGATCGCCGTCCTCGCCGAGGGTGTCCTCGATGTAGCCGTAGTCGGTGGGGTAGCCGAACGCCGTGTAGAGGTAGCGGTCCAGTTTGAGGCGACCCGTCTTGTGGTCCACCTCGTACTTGTTCCGCGAGCCCTTCGCGATCTCGACGGTGACCTCGAATTCCACGCTCATTGTTTCCCTTCGCTGCGCTCAACCATGCACGCTGAGGATACCTGTGTCGGGATGCCGTTAGGCTGGTACGGTGCGACGCTCGCGGATCCGACGAACCCTCACACGCCTCGCGGTCACCGTGATCGTGTTGGCGCTCGTCGTCGTCGGCACCGTCGCCGCCGCTCTCGGGTGGGGCGTCTACCGGGACCGGCAGGACCTCTCCGCGCACGTTCCGCCCCGCCCCGCGGAGGTCGCCTACAGCCCCGCGATCGGTGCCGTGACGGCAACGAATCAGCCCAGCCCGGCCGGCGTGACCGCGCAGATCGCCGCCGCCCTGCGCAACCCGGACCTGGGCGACCTGACCGGCGTGATCGCCGACGCCGCCACGGGGACGGTGCTCTGGCAGCGCGACGCGGCCCGGCCCCGCACCCCGGCCTCCACCACCAAAGTGCTCACCGCGGCCGCCGCTCTGCTCACCCTGCCCGCCGACAAGCGGATCACCACCACGGTCGTCACCGGTTCGGCCCCGGGTGAGGCGGTCCTCGTCGGCGCGGGCGATCCGACCCTGCGCTCCGGCACGGCGTCGATCTTCACCGACGCACCCTCGATCGAGGACCTGGCCGCGCAGGTCCGCCGGTCCGGCACGGCGATCACCCGCGTGGTGGTCGACACCTCCCTGTTCACCGGCACCGACTTCGGTCGCGGCTGGGACCGCGCCGATATCGGCGGCGGCGATGTCACGCCCCTCCAGTCGCTCATCATGGACTCGGGTCGCATCCGGCCCGGCGAGGACTACTCCCCGCGCGTGCCCGATCCCGCCCTCGCCGCGGGCCGCGCGCTGGCGTCCGCGCTGGACCTGCCGCCCACGGCAGTCTCCGCGGGCACGGCGCCGCGGGGCGGCACTCGGCTCGCGGCAGTGCAGAGCGCGCCGCTGAGCGTCCGCCTGCACGACGCTCTGGTGCACTCGGACAACGTCCTCGCCGAGAGCATCGGGCGCGAGGTCGCCGCCGCGGCGGGGCAGCCCCTGTCCTTCGACGGCTCCACTCGCGCCGTCATCGACACGCTCCGCAACGCGGGATTCGACATGACCGGTGTGGAGCTCTCCGACGTCGACGGACTGTCCACCCTCAACCGCATCCCCGCCCGAGTGCTCGACGGGATCGTCACCGCCGCGGCCGGCACCGGCAAACCGCAGCTGCGTCCGCTGCTCGACCTGCTGCCCGTCGCCGGGGCCACCGGCACCCTCGCCGACCGGTACGTCACCGTCAACCGTCCGGGCGCGGGGTACGTGCGCGCCAAGACCGGAAGCCTCTCGGGCGTCTCCACGCTCGCCGGGTACGTGGCGACGCGCGACGGCGCCGTCCTGACCTTCACGCTGATGTCCTCCGGGACGCCGGTCGACGTGGCCCGTCCGGCCATGGACGCCGTGACCGCCGCGCTGCGCGGCTGCGGGTGCCGCTGATCGCCATGGGGAGGTCGACCGAGCCGCGCGCGCAGGTGGACTGGACCCTCGCGGCCGCGGCCGGTCGGCGGGTCGTTCGCGTCCTCGGCGACGGCCCCGCGACCACGGCGTACACCCGCGATCGCGCGTCCGCGCAGCTGCTCGACTTCGCCGCGGTGGCGGAGGAGCACGTCCGCGCCGTCACGGGCCTGGTGGTGCCCGGCGCGATCCCGCCGGCGCGGACCGTGGACCGGAAGCAGTGGGTCTCGGCGGCGGCGCGATCGATGGAGGCGCTCATCGACCCCGAGGACGGGCGGCACCCCGGCCTCGCGGCCCGGCTGGCCGGCGTTCAGGCCGGGGCGATGCTCGGCATGGTCTCCGGTTCCGTCCTGGGACAGTACGACCCGTTCGGTGTTCCGGGCGGCGAGCTGCTGCTCGTCGTGCCGAACGTGCTCGCCGTCGAGCGCGCGCTCCGACTGGACGCCGACGACTTCCGGATGTGGGTGTGCCTGCACGAGGTCACCCATCGCGTGCAGTTCGGCGCCAACCCGTGGCTGCGGGACTACATGCGGGACAACGTCTCCGCGCTCGCCGGCGGCTCGGGCACGGGCACCGTCGGCGATCTTCTGGAGCGGACGACGCGTGCGCTGTCCGGTGGGGTGCGGCACACCGGGATCATCGGCGTGCTCGAGATCGCCGCGCCCGCGGAACAGTTCGCGGCCATCGAGCGCCTCCTCATGCTGGGCACCCTGCTCGAGGGCCACGCCGACCACGTCATGGACGCCGCCGGGCCCTCGGTGATCCCGACCGTGGCGACCATCCGCGCCGCCTTCGACCGGAGGCGGGCGGCACCGTCGAACCCCCTGCAGCGACTGCTCCGGGTCCTGCTGGGGATGGACGCCAAGATCGCGCAGTACGTGCGCGGCAAGAAGTTCGTCGACGCGGTGGTCGCCGACGTGGGCATGCAGCGGTTCAACCGGGTGTGGACCGGGCCCGAGACGCTGCCGCTGCCCGACGAGCTCGACGATCCACGACGCTGGATCGACCGGGTCCTGTGAACCGCCCGGGGCCGGCGGCGCTGCGCGTGCGGCAGGCGGTCCGGGCCTGGCACGCCGCCCACGGATCCGGCCCGACGGTGGCCGTGGCCCTGTCCGGCGGCGCGGACTCGCTCGCCCTCCTGACCGGGGTGCTGGCCGAGGGGCTGGACGTCGTCGCCCTCGTCGTCGATCACGGACTGCAGGACGGGTCCGCCGAGGTCGCGGGCCGGACGGCGACGCTGGCCCGGGAACTGGGGGCGCGGGGCGCGGAGGTCCTGACCGTCACCGTCGACGGTGCCGGTGGGCCCGAGGCGGCCGCGCGGGACGCGCGCTACGCGGCCCTGGACGCCGCGCGCGGCGGGGCCCCCGTGCTGCTCGGGCACACCCTCGACGACCAGGCCGAGACGGTGCTGCTGGGCCTCGGACGGGGCAGCGGCGCGCGCTCGCTCGCAGGCATGGCCCCGTGGGCGCGGCCGTACGGGCGGCCGCTGCTGGGCGTGCGCCGCGCCGACACCCGCGCGGCGTGCGCCGAGCTCGGGATCGCGCCCTGGGACGACCCGCACAACCTCGACCCCCGGTTCGCGCGCGTGCGGATCCGGACCGAGGCGCTGCCCCTTCTGGAGGAGATCCTCGGCGGGGGAGTGGCGGAGGCCCTCGCCCGCACCGCGTCGTCCCTGCGGGCGGACAACGAGGCGCTCGACGGGCTGGCGCCGGCACTGTCGGGGGTGGAGGCGCGGGTCGACGACCTGGCGGGACTTCCTGCGGCCCTGCGGATCCGGGCCCTCCGGGCCTGGCTCGGCGGTCGCGGCGCGCGAGCGCTGACAGGCGCGCACCTGGCCGCCGTCGACGCGTTGGTGACCGACTGGCACGGGCAGGGGCCGACGGCGATCCCCGGCGGAAGTCCGGGGCGGCGGCTGCAGGTCTCCCGGGCAGGTGGCATCCTGAGGGTGTGGTGAACGGTACGAGTGACTTGTACGCGGGAGACATCGCCTCGGTGGTGCTGACCGAGGATCAGATCAGGGAACGGACGGCCGAGCTCGCCGCCGAGATCGCGGAGCAGTACCGCGATCGGGAGGGCGACTCCGACCTCCTGCTGATCACGGTGCTCAAGGGCGCCGTGATGTTCGTGACCGACCTGGCGCGCGCGCTGCCGGTGCCGACCCAGCTCGAGTTCATGGCGGTGTCCAGCTACGGCAGCTCGACCTCCAGCTCCGGCGTGGTGCGGATCCTCAAGGACCTCGACCGCGACATCGCGGGCCGCGACGTGCTCATCGTCGAGGACATCATCGACTCCGGCCTCACGCTGAGCTGGCTGCTGCGCAACCTCGCGACCCGGCAGCCCCGTTCGCTCGAGGTGGTCACGCTGCTGCGCAAGCCCGACGCCGTGCGCGTCGACGTGGACGTCAAGTGGGTCGGCTTCGACATCCCCAACGAGTTCGTCGTCGGGTACGGCCTGGACTACGCCGAGCGCTACCGCGACCTTCCCTATATCGGCGTCCTCGAGCCGAAGGTGTACAGCGAATGACCTTGATCAGCGCCGCCGCCACCGCGGAGCGGGTGCGCACGGGACAACTCACCGCAGTCGCCGCCACCCGTGAGGCGCTGGCGCGCATCGGCGACGACGAGGTGAACGGCTGGCGCGTGCTGCGCCCCGAGGAGGCCCTCGCCGAGGCCGCCGCCATCGACGCCCGCGCGGACCGCTACTCGCTCCCGCTGGCCGGCGTGCCCATCGCGATCAAGGACAACATCGCCGTGTCCGGATACCGCACGCTCGACGGTGTGTCGGAGGCCTGCGGCGCGGGCCTGCCGATCGAGTCGGCCGACCACCCCGTCGTGAAGCGCCTGCGCGCCGCCGGCGCCGTCGTGGTCGGGTTGACCCGGGCGCCGGAGCTGTGTCTCTGGGCGATGACCGACGATGCGCGCGCGGTCGTGGGCAATCCGCACCGCCCGGGCCGCACGCCGGGCGGCAGCTCCGGTGGCAGCGCCGCCGTCGTGGCCGCGGGCCACGTCGCGCTGGCGCACGGCAACGACGGGCTCGGCTCCCTGCGTGGGCCGGCCGCGTGCACGGGCACCGTCGCGATCAAGCCCGGGCGCGGCGTGGTGCCGGCCCAGCTCGGCCCCAGCAACTGGTTCGGCATGGCCGAGAACGGTCCGATGACGCGGACCGTCGAGGACGCGGCGCTGGGACTGTCCGTGCTCGCCGACCGTCCCGAGCTCGCCGTCGTGGGCGACGGTGCCGGTCTGCGCGTGGGGCTGGGCCTCAACCGACCGTCGCCCGCGACCTTCACCTCCCGCGCGATCCGCGCCACCGTCCGCGATGCGGCGGGCCGGTTGTCGGCGCGCGGCCACTCGGTGCACGAGGTCCGGGTGCCGTACCCGGTATCGCCGATGGCGCTGCTCACGCGGTGGGTGGCCGCGGCCGCGGTCGATGCGGAAGACATCGTCGCGCGCGGCGCGGACCCGCTTCTGCTGCAGGCCCGTACCCGGCGCCACGCGGCCATCGGCCGGGCCGTGAACCGACGGGGCCTCGTCCGACCCGCGGAGGTCGCGCGCATCGAATCCTCGCTCGAGCGGTTCTTCGCGGACCAGCGCCTCGACGTGCTCATGACGCCGGCCCTGGCCCGCAAGCCCGCCCGCGCGCGCCACTACAGCAACCTGCCGTGGGCCGCCAGTGTGATCCCGAGCCTGGCCTACGCGACCTACCCCAGCCTGTGGAACCTCGTCGGCTGGCCCGCGATGACGGTGCCCTTCCAGGGCGAGGGCGTGCAGCTGATCGCCCGCCCCGGCGGCGAGGCGGATCTCCTGGCGCTGGCCGCCAAGATCGAGCAGTGAGCAGCGCCGCCGTCACCCGCTCCTGAGCGGGGGACGACGGCGCGGCGCGGGGGACTCCCCGGGTGCGGATGCGGCTACGCCTTCTTACGGACCATCGGCATGCCCTCGAACGGGTTCCAGCTGGTGCTGCCCCGGGTGACGTGCAGGAAGTACGCCCAGTTGGCGGTCGTCGAGTAGATCACGCCCACCGCGGCGCCGAACGCACCGCTGGGGATCGTGATGCCGAGTGCGAACTCGATGATGCCGACGATGACGGAGAGCACCACGACGCCGCCGAGCAGGCTCAGGCCCTTGCGCCACGGTCCCTTGATCGCGTAGTAGATCGGGCCGAAGAAGAACGCGGGGCCGTTGAAACCGAGGCGGAAGCGCGTGCCGAAGGGGAGCGCCTTGAACGCGGCGGTCGCCTCGGGCGACGACGCTGGCTGGCCGTACCGCCCGAAGAACTCGAACCGGCTGCGCCACCGCTCGGGTACCGCGCCGTCGGGCCCGAAACCGGGCGTCGGGGCGGGCTGCTGCTGGCCCGGGAACTGCGGCTGCCCGGCGAAGGGCTGCTGCGCGCCGGGGTACGGCTGCTGCTGGCCCGGGTAGGGCTGCGCAGCGGCAGCGGGGTCGTGGGGGTGCTGGGGCGGGACACTGTTCTCGGTCACCGCAGCAGCATAATCGGTGCGAAACGGACGTTGTTCGCTCTGGGCGCACCGACGCACCCGGCCCGATCCGGGCGGTGCACGGTAACCTGGGGAGTCGACCCTGCGCGGCTCTCCGCGCCGCCGGAAGAAGAAGGACTGACGAGCCGCGAGGCGAAGCCATATGAAACGGAAATCACTCATCCGCACGCTGGCGATCATCGCCGGATTCGTGCTGCTGGTCTGGGCCTTCACCATGGTCGGCGGCGGCAAGAACGAGTACACCAAGGGTGTCCCCACCTCGCTCGTCGTGCAGCAACTGCAGGACAAGAACGTCAAGGACGTCCAGATCGACGACCGCGAGCAGACGCTCCGGGTCACGCTGGCGAAACCCGTCGCGGACCAGGGCGATGTCAAGGGCACGGGCGAGGCCACCAAGGTGTTCGCCAAGTACCCGGCGGGTACCTCGCGCGACATCCTCGGCGAGATCCAGGACGCGAAGAGCCCGGACGGCAAGCCGGTCACCTACACCACGAACGTGACGCAGGAGTCGCCGTGGCTGCAGATGCTGCTCTTCACGCTCCTGCCGATCCTGCTCCTCGTGGGCCTGTTCTTCCTGCTCATGAACCGGATGCAGGGCGGCGGCCGCGGCGGTGTCATGGGCTTCGGCAAGAGCAAGGCCAAGCAGCTGACCAAGGACATGCCGAAGACCACCTTCGCGGATGTCGCGGGCGCCGACGAGGCGGTCGAGGAGCTCTACGAGATCAAGGACTTCCTGCAGAACCCGGCCCGGTACCAGGCCCTCGGCGCGAAGATCCCCAAGGGCGTGCTGCTCTACGGTCCGCCCGGAACGGGAAAGACGCTGCTCGCCCGCGCCGTCGCGGGCGAGGCGGGCGTGCCCTTCTTCACCATCTCCGGCTCGGACTTCGTCGAGATGTTCGTCGGCGTCGGCGCGTCCCGCGTGCGCGACCTGTTCGAGCAGGCCAAGGAGAACAGCCCCTGCATCATCTTCGTCGACGAGATCGACGCCGTCGGGCGCCAGCGCGGCGCCGGCCTGGGTGGCGGTCACGACGAGCGCGAGCAGACCCTCAACCAGCTGCTGGTGGAGATGGACGGTTTCGGCGACCGTCAGGGCATCATCCTGATCGCGGCCACCAACCGCCCGGACATCCTCGACCCGGCGCTGCTGCGTCCCGGCCGGTTCGACCGGCAGATCCCCGTCACCAACCCCGACATGGCCGGCCGTCGGGCGATCCTGAACGTCCACGCGCAGGGCAAGCCGCTGGCCCCCGACGCCGACCTCGACGGCCTGGCCAAGCGGACGCCCGGCATGTCCGGCGCCGACCTGGCCAATGTCATCAACGAGGCAGCGCTGCTCACGGCGCGGGAGAACGGCACCGTCATCACCGCGGCCACGCTCGAGGAGGCCGTGGACCGCGTGGTGGGCGGCCCGCGCCGGAAGAACCGGATCATCTCCGAGCACGAGAAGAAGGTGACCGCGTACCACGAGGGCGGGCACACGTTGGCCGCGTGGGCCACGGAGAGCCTCGACCCGGTCTACAAGGTGACGGTGCTCGCCCGCGGCCGCACGGGTGGCCACGCGCTCGCGGTGCCCGAGAACGACAAGGGCATGTACACGCGCAACGAGATGATCGGCCGGCTGATCTTCGCCATGGGCGGCCGGGCGGCCGAGGAGCTCGTGTTCGCTTCGCCCACCACGGGCGCGTCGAGCGACATCGACCAGGCCACGAAGATCGCCCGTGCGATGGTCATGGAGTACGGCATGAGCGCCCGCCTGGGTGCCGTGAAGTACGGCCAGGACGAGGGCGACCCGTTCCTGGGTCGCGGCATGGGTGGTGGCGCGCAGTACTCCGACGCCGTGGCCGCGCAGATCGACGAGGAGGTGCGCTCGCTCATCGAGGCCGCGCACACCGAGGCGTGGGCCATCCTCAACGAGTACCGCGATGTTCTCGACGTGCTGGCCGGCGAGCTGCTGGAGAAGGAGACGCTGGTCCGCAAGGATCTCGAGCGGATCTTCGAGTCCGTCGAGAAGCGCCCGTTGATCACCCAGTTCGACGACTTCGGCTCGCGGGTCCCCTCGACCAAGCCCCCGATCAAGACTCCGAAGGAGATCGCGATCGAGAACGGCGAGCCCTGGCCGCCGGTCGACGAGGAGGCGGAGCGGCGCAAGGCCGAGCTCGAGACGGCCGCCGCGCAGAACGGCCAGAACGGTCAGAACGGTCACGCCGGCCAGAACGGCCAGTGGGGTGTGCCCACGCCCGCCGGACAGCCCTGGCCCGCGCCGGGCGCACCGTCGGGCTACGGCCAGCAGGGCCAACCGGCCCAGCCCGCCTACGGTCAGCCCGGCTATCAGTGGGGCGGCCAGCAACAGGCCTACCCGGGCCCGCAGTACCCGTCCCAGCAGGGGCAGTACGGCCAGCAGCCGCCGCAGGGCAGCCGCCCCGACTACGGCGCGCCGGCCGGGTGGTCGGCGCCGGGGTGGCCCCCGCAGGGCCAGCCGCCGCAGGCCCCCGCGCAGCCCGGCCAGCAGGGGCCCGGCCCGCAGGGGACCGAGCAGTCCGGACCGGACCGATCGGGCGAGGCCTGATGGGCGAGGGTGCCGCGATCGCCGCATTCGATCACGAGCGCGCGGTGGCGGCCGTCCGCGAACTGCTCATCGCCGTCGGCGAGGATCCGGAGCGGGAGGGCCTGATCAAGACCCCCGAGCGGGTCGCGCGGGCCTTCCAGGAGGTCTTCGGCGGGCTGCACGTCGATCCCGACGAGGTGCTCGACACCACCTTCGGCGAGGATCACGACGAGCTGGTGCTGGTCAAGGACATCCCGATGTACTCGACCTGCGAGCACCACCTGGTCTCCTTCCACGGCGTCGCTCACGTGGGGTACCTGCCCGGCGCGAGCGGCCGGGTCACGGGCCTGAGCAAGCTGGCCCGCGTGGTGGACCTGTACGCCAAGCGGCCGCAGGTCCAGGAGCGGCTCACCGCGCAGATCGCCGACGCGTTGGTCCGCAAGCTCGATCCGCGCGGCGTCATCGTCGTCATCGAGGCCGAGCACCTGTGCATGGCCATGCGCGGCATCCGCAAGCCCGGCGCCAGTACCACCACCTCGGCGGTGCGCGGCGCGTTCAAGGACAGTGCGACCTCGCGCGCCGAGGCGCTCGAGCTGATCCTGCGCCGGTGAGCGGGAGCAGCGCCCCGCAGACGCTCATCATGGGCGTCGTCAACGTCACGGCCGATTCGTTCTCCGACGGTGGCCGTTACCTCGACCCGGAGGCCGCTGTCGCGCGGGCACGGGAGCTCGTCGCCGACGGTGCCGCGATCGTGGACGTGGGCGGCGAGTCGACGCGCCCCGGCGCGCACCGCGTGCCCGCCGAGCTGGAGCGCGACCGGGTGGTGCCGGTGATCTCCGCGCTCGCCGCCGAGGGCATCGCGGTCTCCGTGGACACGATGCGCGCGTCCGTCGCCGCCGCAGCGCTCGAAGCGGGCGCCGCGATCGTCAACGACGTGTCCGGCGGGCGCGCCGACCCGGACATGACGCGCGTGGTCGCGGACTCCGCGGCGCCGTGGATCCTCATGCACTGGCGGCCGTCCCCGGGCGCTCCCGGGCCGATCTGGACCGGGATCCATCACGAGATCACCGAGTACGACGACGTGGTCACCGAGGTGCGCGACGAGCTGCTGCACCAGGCCGATGCGGCCGTCGCCGCGGGGATCGCGCCCGCGCGGATCGTGCTGGATCCGGGCCTGGGCTTCGCCAAGAACGCCGCCCACAACTGGGCGCTGCTGCGCGGGCTCCCGGCACTGCAGGACACGGGCTTCCGGATCCTCGTGGGCGCGTCCCGCAAGCGCTTCCTCGGCGAGCTGCTCGGCGGCCGCGAGCCCGCCGGCCGCGAGGTGGCCACCGCCGCGGTCTCCGCGCTCGCGGCGCAGGCCGGGGTGTGGGGCGTGCGGGTGCACGACGTGCGTTCGACGGCGGACGCGATCGCCGTCGCGCAGGCCTGGCGGAGGGGCGGAGCCCCGACCATGACGCAGAAGGGTGGCCTCTAGAGATGGCCGATCGGATCGAGCTGACCGGCCTGCGCGTGCGCGGCCACCACGGCGTCTTCGACCACGAGCGCCGCGACGGGCAGGAGTTCGTCGTCGACCTCGTGCTGTGGGTCGACTCGCGGCCCGCGGCCGCATCGGACGACCTGAACGACACCGTCGACTACGGCGCCCTCGCGCAGCGCGCCCACGACATCGTCGCGGGGGAGCCGCGCAACCTGATCGAGACCGTCGCGGCCGAGATCGCCGACGACATCGCCGCCGACGAGAAGGTCTACGCCGTCGAGGTGACGGTGCACAAACCCTCGGCGCCCATCCCGTTGTCGTTCGCGGACGTGGCCGTGATCGCGCGGCGGTCCCGCTCCGGCGCGCGGAGCGTGCCGCAGTGAGCCGGGCCGTGCTGTCGATCGGCGCCAACCTCGGCGACGCCGCCGGCACCGTGCGCGCCGCGATCGACGCCCTCGGCCCCGCGCTGGTGCGCGCATCGGCACTGTTCCGCACGCCCCCCTGGGGCGGGGTGGACCAGGACGACTTCGTCAATGCGACGGTGCTCGTCGACGATCCGGCGCGCGACGCCGACGGCTGGCTCGCGTTCGCGCGCGAGCAGGAGGCCGCGGCCGACCGGGTGCGCGAGGTCCGCTGGGGCCCCCGCACCCTCGACGTCGACGTCGTCGCCGTCTGGGAGTCCGACGACGCCGTGCTCTCCGGTGATCCCGAGCTCACGCTGCCGCACCCGCGCGCGCACCTGCGGGCGTTCGTGCTGGTGCCGTGGCTCGATGCCGACCCGGCCGCGGTGCTGCCGGGGCACGGCACCGTCGAGGCCCTGGTGCGATCCCTGCCCGCCGACGAGACCGCGGAGGTGACGCGGCTGTGAGCGCACCGTCGAATCCGCCCGGGCGGGGGACCGGGGAGCCGAACGGGCCCACCGTGCGGTCCACCGGCTGGATCGAGCTGGCCGTGATCGTGATCGGCGTCGGGATCGGCGTCTACCTGCTGGCGGAGGCCTTCGTGCCGGTGATCCCGCTGTGGGCCGGCGCGCTGCTGTACGGCGTCGCCGCGGCGGACCTGTACATCGCCCAGTTGGTCCGCTCGCGCCTCGCCGACGGCCGGATCGGCATGGGGTCGGGGCGGATCCACCCGATCGCGGTCGCGCGATCGGTGGCATTGGCGAAGGCGTCGGCCTACCTCGGTTCCGTGGCGCTCGGCTTCTTCGGTGGCGTGCTGGTGTACCTGTACGGCTCCGGCGCCGAGCTCGGCGCCACCCACGCGGACCGGCCCGGGGCGTGGATCGGCGCGGCCGGCGCGCTCCTGCTCCTCGCCGCGGCGCTGTGGCTGGAACGGTGTTGCCGCACCCCGGACGATCCCGATGACCAGCCCGCCGACACATCGCCAGCCTGAGAGGCTGACCCCGAAGTAAACGGTAAGGTCGCGATCATGACGCAACCACCGATCCCGAGTTCACGGAAGCGTGTCGCCCGTCGATCGGGAGGCGCCGGTCAGTGGATGCTCGGCGTCGTGATCGCGCTGGCGGTGGTCGGTACCGGGATGTGGGTGTTCTCGGACAATCCCCGCTGGGGTCTGGTGTCTTTGATCCTGCTCATCTGGGGACTCGTGATCGCGGCCTTCCTCATCGCGCGGTACGCGCGCGATCTGCGCGCCGCCGAGTCGAAGGAGAGCGGACTCAAGACCGTCTACGGCCTGCAGCTCGAGCGGGAGATCAGCGCCCGTCGCGAGTACGAGCTGCAGGTGGAGCGCGACATCCGCGCGGAGGTCTCCGGCGAGGCGAACGAGGAGCTGACCGCACTCAAGGCCGAGGTGCTCGCGCTGCGCGCGAACCTCGAGGAGCTGCTCGGGCGTGACCTCGGTCCGTCCTACAGTGAGCTGTACGCCGCCGCCGAGCAGCGTGCGCTCGCCGCCCAGCAGGCCAAATCCGTCTTCGAGGACGACGACCGGTTCCGCGCCCAGCAGGACTTCGCGGGCGTCCCGGAGCCCTCGCCCGAGGTCGACGACTACTACGGCGCGAGTTCGGCCGGTGGATCGCGCGGGTTCGACGAGGACGTCACCGACGTGCCGGCCGTCGACCGGTCGCAGGAGGAGTCGCCGACGACGGTGTTCCACGTGGTCGCCGAGGAGGCGGAGCCGGCCCCCGCGCCGGCCGAGCCCGAGGTGCCGCCGGTCGACGTCGAGCACGTCGAGCACGTCGACCCCACGACGGACGAGCCCTTCGTCCCGCTCGCCCCGCAGTCCGGCTACCGCTCGCCCCTCCCGCCGCGCCCGTACACCCCGGATGCCCCGCCGCAGCAGGCGCCCGCGCAGGCCGCACCGCCCTATTCGCCGTTCCAGGCCTACCCGCCGCAGGCGCCGCAGCAGCAGTGGGCGGCCCCGCAGGCGCCGCCGGCCCCGCAGCCGGCGCAGGCCGCGCAGCCCGTCCCGGAGCAGCAGACGCCCCAGCAGCAGGCGCCGCAGCAGCAGGACTCGCACGAGCACGTCGCGGGCCAGCACTCCTCCGGCAACACCGTCGCGGATCTGATCGCCCGGATGAACGCCGACACGGAGCGTTCCAGCGGCGGCCGTCGCCGCAGGCAGGACTGATGATCTAGCTCACATCGCGTTGCCCGCGCCTCGGCGCGGGCATAGCCTTCTGGTGACCGTCCGGTACCCGCGCCGCGGGACTGGAACGACCCCCTTGGAGGCGTACGCCCATGCCCGAGCTCCTGGCCGGGATACCCAATCCCCCCACCCCTGCGCGGCTGTCCGTCGGCGTCATCTCCGCCGGCCGCGTCGGTACCGCCCTCGGCTCCGCCCTCGAGCGGGCCGGGCACGTCGTCACCGCTGTCGCGGCACCGTCGGGCGCCTCCCGCGAGCGCGCCGCGCTGCGGCTGCCCGAAGCGACGGTGGGCGCACCGTCGGACATCGCGGAGAAGGCCGAGCTCCTCATCCTGGCCGTGCCGGACACGGAGCTCCCCGATCTCGTCGCCGAGCTGGCCCCGCGCATCAATCCGTCGGCGATCGTGCTGCACACCTCGGGCGCCCTCGGCGTGGGGGTCCTCGCGCCGCTGGCCCGGCTGGGCTGCACGACCATCGCCTTCCACCCCGCGATGACCTTCGTCGACGATCCCGAGGACACCGTCCGGCTGGCCGACTGCTGCATCGGCATCACCGCCGCGGACGAGATCGGGCACGCCGTCGGGCAGGCGCTCGCGCTCGAGCTCGGCGCCGAGCCGGTCCGCGTGCCCGAGGCCGCTCGCCCGCTCTACCACGCGGCGCTCGCCCACGGAGCGAACCACTTGGTCGCCCTGGTCGACGATGCCGTGCTCGCCCTGCGCGCAGCCCTCGCGGGCGGGGTGGGTCTGGACACCGTCGGCGGACCGTCCGGGGATCTCGCCGAGCGGGTGCTCGCGCCGCTCGCCCGCGCGGCCCTGGAGAACGCCCTGGCCCGCGGACCGTCCGCGCTCACCGGGCCCGCCGCCCGGGGGGACGCCGCGGCCGTCTCCCGGCACTTGGCCGCGATCGACACCGTCGACCCGGCCATCACCGACGCCTACTGTGCCCAATCCCGGCGCGCGGCAGCCCAATCCGGAATGTCAGCCATGATCGATCCCGCCCTCGAGAAGGAAATCCGATGAGCGCACCCACCCGTCCGTACACCCCCGGCCAGCTGACGGTGCACCACGACCCGGCGCAGTTGACGAAGGTCACCGGCGCCCTGAAGTCCACCGGCCGGCAGATCGCCTTCGTGCCCACCATGGGCGCGCTGCACGCGGGCCACTTGGAGCTGGTGCACGCCGCCAAGCTGAACGGCGCCGTCGTCGTGGTGTCGATCTTCGTCAACCCGCTGCAGTTCGGCGCGGGCGAGGATCTGGACGCGTACCCGCGCACCCTCGACGCCGATGTCGAGAAGCTGCGCGCCGCGGGCGTCGAGCTGGTGTTCGCGCCGTCGGCGGCCGATATGTATCCGAACGGCCCGCGCACCACGATCCACCCCGGTGCCGCCGGCGAGGGACTCGAGGCCGCCAGCCGCCCCACGCATTTCGCGGGCATGCTGACCGTGGTGAACAAGCTGCTCAACATCGTGCGGCCGCACACCGCGTACTTCGGCGAGAAGGACTACCAGCAGCTGGTTCTGGTGCGGCAGATGGTCACCGACCTCAACATGGACGTCAAGATCGTCGGCGTCCCGACGGTCCGCGAGGCCGACGGACTGGCGATGAGCTCCCGCAATGTCTACCTCTCCGAGGCCGAGCGAGAGGCGGCGACCGCGCTGTCGGCGGCTCTGCTGGCCGGCGCCTACGCCGCGCAGGGCGGCGAGGCCGCCATCCTCGCCGCCGCCAACGAGGTGCTCGCCTCGCGCCCCGAGATCGTGGTGCAGTACCTGGAGCTGCGTGCCCCCGACCTGGGCGTCGCGCCGGACAAGGGCGACGGCCGGTTGCTGGTGGCCGCCAAGCTCGGGAAGACCCGTCTGCTCGACAATGTCGGTATCGCCATCGGTACCGGGTTCCTGGAGGAGGCCGAATAATGCTGCGCACCATGATGACCAGCAAGATCCACCGCGCCACCGTGACCGAGGCGAACCTGCACTACGTGGGGTCGGTCACCGTCGATCAGGACCTGTTGGACGCCGCGAACCTGCTCGAGGGCGAGCAGGTCGCCATCGTCGACGTCACCAACGGCGCCCGGCTGGAGACCTACACCATCGCCGGTGAGCGGGGCAGCGGCGTCATCGGGATCAACGGCGCCGCCGCGCATCTGGTGAACCCGGGTGACATCGTCATCCTCATCGCCTACGGCCAGCTGAACGAGGCCGAGTTGGCGACCTACGCGCCCAGCGTCGTGTTCGTCGACGCCGACAACAGGCCGGTGGAGCTGACCGCCGATGCGGCGCACGTGCCGGACGGCTACGGCCTGGTGACGGGAAGGATCTGATGCTGCTGGCGATCGACGCCGGCAACACCTCGGTCACGGTCGGGCTGTTCGCGTCCGCTGCCGGCGAGGAACTGCTCGGCACGTGGCGGCTGCGCAGTGACGCGCGGATGACCTCGGACGAGTTGGCGTTGATCCTGAGCGGCTTCCTCACGGGCGGGGGCTTCGATCCCGCGGAGGTCACCGGCGTCAGCGTGCTGTCCACGGTGCCCGAGCTGCTGCGCTCCCTGCGCGCCGTGATGCCGCGCTACTACCCGGACGCGGAGCACGTGATCCTCGAGCCGGGCGTGAAGACCGGCGTGCCACTGCTCGTCGACAATCCTCGCGAGGTGGGCACCGACCGCGTCGCCAACGCCGCCGGAGCCTTCGAGCTGATCGGCGGGCCCGACGGTACGCCGTGCGTCGTCGTGGACTTCGGCACGTCGACGCGGGTGGACGTGGTGAGCGCGCGCGGCGAGTTCCTGGGTGGAGCGATCGCCGCGGGCGTGGGGAGCGCGCTGGACGCGCTCGCCGAGCGCACCGTCGCGCTGCGCCGGGTCGAGCTGGTGCCGCCGCGGTCCGTGGTCGGGAAGAACACCGTCGAGGCGCTCCAGTCCGGCATCATCTACGGCTTCGCCGGCATGGTCGACGCGCTCGTGGGCCGGGCCCTCGAGGTGGTGCCCGGGGCCCGCGTCGTGGCGACGGGCGGTTTCGACGAGGGCATCGCGTCCGAGTGCGCGACGGTGACCGATCACCGGGCGGACCTGACCCTGCAGGGTCTGCGGGCCGTCCACCTGCGCGAGCGCGCCAACCGGGCGCAGCGCGAGAAGCGCACACGGGATTCGCGTCACCGATGATTCGAACCCTTGCCGCTCGCCGGGCCGGGGTGCTAACTTCGCTGTCATGAGCCAGGTGCGCAGCTGCATGGAGTGTTGTCGGGTCCGTTAGGAACCCGGCCCCCTTCCGCTGCCCGGACGCCGCCGCACTCGCGAGCGCGCTCCGCCTCCTCCTGGAGATCTCGATGCACCCCGTGCGTTTCACCCCCGCCGCAGGCCAGATCGTCGTGGACGTCCGCGATCAATCCGAGCGGAACCGCGACGGCATCCTGCCCGGCGCCGTCGCCCTCGACGCGGCCGCCGTCGCCGCCCGCCTCGTCCCCGGCCTGCCCACGAGCCTCGCCGCCGCGGGCTCCGACGCCGAATGGCTCCTGGTCAGCGGCAACGGCGCCACCGCCGCCGCGATCGCCACGCGCCTGCGGGACCGGGGCGTCCGCGCCTCCTCGGTCGACGGTGGCTTCCGTGCGCTCGCCCTCGGCATCACGCCCGGAGCCGGGCGCGGTGGCGAGTCGGACGCGTACCGTCGGGCCCTGGCCCAGTTCGCAGCGCACGAGGCGTGAGCCGCGCGCGGCCCCGTCGGTAAGATGACGGTCCGTGACCGAACTGAACGCTCCCCTGGACGACTGGGTCTCCCGACTCGCCGATGAGGCCGTGGCCTTCGCCGAGCGGAACGAGACCCCGGTGAAGGTGGCGTCGGGCATCTCCCCGTCGGGGCCGATCCACCTCGGCAATCTGCGCGAGGTGATGGTGCCGCACCTGGTGGCCGATGAGCTGCGCCGCCGTGGCCGCGCCGTCGAGCACATCATCTCCTGGGACGATTTCGACCGTTTTCGGAAGGTGCCCAACGTTCCCGGTGTGGATTCCTCGTGGGAGGAGCACATCGGTAAACCTCTGACGCGTGTTCCGGCTCCGCACGGCTCCGACGCGGCGAACTGGGCGGAGCATTTCCGTCGTGAATTGCAGAGTGCGCTGGAAGATCTCGGGGTCGAGTACCGCGGAATCAGTCAAACGCAGATGTACACCTCTGGTGCATATATCGACCAGGTTCTGCACGCCATGGCGCAGCGCGGACGTATTGATTCCATCCTCGAGCGCTATCGGACTCTCGATCGCGGCGATTCCGCGGCTGCGCCGGAGAATGCGGAAGAAACGGACCCGGAAGCCGCATCGGGAGCTGCGGAGGACGCGGACGGATCGGGTGAATCCGGCTACTACCCGTACAAGCCCTACTGCTCGGTGTGCGGCACTGATTTCACCACGGTAACGGCGTACGACGACGAGACGACCGCGCTCACCTACGAGTGCCGGTGCGGCCACACCGAGACCGTGTTGCTGCGCGAACACACCGACGGAAAGCTGGTGTGGAAGGTCGACTGGCCCATGCGGTGGGCGTTCGAGAAGGTGACCTTCGAGCCCTCCGGTGTGGACCATCAATCACCGGGATCGTCGTTCGCGGTAGGCAAGGACGTGGCACCGATCTTCGGGTGGAAGCGGCCGCTGGGACCGATGTACGCGTTCGTCGGCATTCGCGGAATGGCGAAGATGTCCTCGTCCAAGGGCGGAGTGCCCACCGCCGCGATCGCTCTGCGCTACCTGGAGCCGCCGCTGCTGCGGTGGCTGTACGGCCGGAAGAAGCCGAACCAGTCCTTCGACGTCGCGCTCGACGGTGAGCTGCCCCGCACCTACGACGAGTGGGATGCCCTGGTGCGCAAGACGGCGGGGGAGAAGGCGCAGCCCGGCGACATCGCCGCGTACGCCCGCGCGGCCTCCGTGCTGGACCCGGCATCGGGAGCGGTGCGCGAGCTGCCGCTCACCCCGCGGCCGATGGCCTACAAGACGCTCGCGTCCGTCGTCGACATCACCACCGGCGACGACGAGCAGACCCTGCGCATCCTCGCCGCTCTCGAACCGGACGCCCCGCTGACGAGCCTCGATCCGCTGCGCCCGCGCCTGGACCGGGCGAGCACCTGGGTGATCGAGCAGATGCCGGAGCAGGAGCGCACCGTCGTCCGGACCGACCCCGACACGGAGCTGCTCGCGTCGCTGACCGACGAGCAGCGTGCGGGCCTGCGCCTGCTGCTCGACGGCTCGGGCACGCCGGCGCCGGCGGGTCTGGGCCGGCTCGAGGACGATTGGACGCTCGCCGGGATCACGCATCAGGTGTACGGCGTCGCCAAGGTGCAGCGCGGTCTCGGGGCGGATCAGATCGTCAAGGGCGATAAGGAACTCGCCGCGGCGCAGCGCGCATTCTTCGTGTTGCTCTATCGACTCCTCGTGACCAGCGACACCGGCCCTCGTCTGCCCACGTTGTTACTGGCCATCGGCGTTGATCGAGCGCGCTCGCTGCTGCATCCGTAGTGGCCGCAATTCGGCGAAGTCGGTAGCATTCGCGTGATTCGTCGGTTGTCGATGCTGTGCGATCCGAATCCGAATCGTTACCCGATCGCGACCCTATTCATAGGGTTTCAATAGTGAATCGTGTATTCCTATGTATAGACTCGCGTTGAACGAGTCAATGGACACGAATGCATCGAGAAGGGCCGTACTATGGCGCGCAAGGTCACCGTTACGCTGGTCGACGACGTGGACGATACGCAGACCGCTGACGAGACCGTGGAATTCGGCCTGGACGGCGTCACCTACGAGATCGATCTGTCATCGAAGAACGCCGCGAAGCTGCGCGGTTCCCTTGATGAATGGGTCGCGAACGCCCGCCGCGCGGGTGGCCGCAAGCGCGGTGCGCGGTCCATCTCCGCGCCCCGGGGGCGCACGCCGATCGACCGCTCGCAGAGCGCCGCGATCCGGGACTGGGCCCGCAAGTCCGGCCTCAAGGTCAATGACCGCGGCCGCATCAGCCAGGACGTCATCGACGCCTACAACGAGGCGAACTGATCCACGGATCTCTCCACCCCGGTGCGCGACGCGTACCGGGGTGGAGCGTGTCCGGGACCGTTTCGCTCACGGCGGAACGGGGATCAAAACCCGGCGACGGTGTGTTTGACCTGGTGTATCAGGACAGGAGAGGCGGCCCGGTGGGCCCGCGAGCACCGCGGGTGGGGCACTGCCGACACCACCGCTGACCGGTCCGAACTACAGTGAGAAGACGTTGATTGCAGACGGCTATCTGCGGGTCCGGCCACGTCCGGCCCCCGAAGTAACCGGGATGTGAGGAAAATGGCCATGTTCGAGAGGTTCACCGACCGCGCTCGTCGCGTCGTCGTCCTGGCGCAAGAAGAAGCCAGGATGCTCAATCACAACTACATCGGCACCGAGCACATCCTCCTGGGCCTGATCCACGAGGGCGAGGGCGTGGCCGCCAAGGCGCTCGAGTCTCTGGGCATCTCCCTCGAGGGTGTGCGCAGCCAGGTCGAGGAGATCATCGGACAGGGCCAGCAGGCCCCGTCGGGTCACATCCCCTTCACGCCGCGTGCCAAGAAGGTGCTCGAGCTGTCGCTGCGCGAGGCGCTGCAGCTCGGCCACAACTACATCGGCACCGAGCACATCCTGCTGGGCCTGATCCGCGAGGGTGAGGGCGTCGCCGCCCAGGTCCTGGTGAAGCTGGGCGCCGATCTCAACCGCGTGCGCCAGCAGGTCATCCAGCTGCTCTCCGGCTACCAGGGCAAGGAGGGCGGCGGCGGTGAGCCCGCCGGCGCCGGTGCCCGGACCTCGGGTGGTGAGGCGGGCACCCCGTCGACCTCCCTGGTCCTGGACCAGTTCGGCAGAAACCTGACCGCTGCCGCGGCGCAGGGCAAGCTGGACCCGGTCATCGGCCGGTCCAAGGAGATCGAGCGCATCATGCAGGTGCTCTCCCGGCGCACCAAGAACAACCCGGTGCTGATCGGCGAGCCCGGTGTCGGCAAGACCGCCGTGGTCGAGGGCCTGGCGCAGGCCATCGTCAACGGCAACGTGCCGGAGACGCTCAAGGACAAGCAGCTCTACACGCTGGACCTGGGCTCCCTGGTCGCCGGCAGCCGTTACCGCGGTGACTTCGAGGAGCGCCTGCGCAAGGTGCTCAAGGAGATCGACACCCGCGGCGACATCATCCTGTTCATCGACGAGCTGCACACCCTCGTGGGAGCCGGAGCTGCGGAAGGGGCCATCGACGCCGCGTCGATCCTCAAGCCGAAGCTGGCCCGCGGTGAGCTGCAGACCATCGGTGCCACCACGCTGGACGAGTACCGCAAGTACATCGAGAAGGACGCCGCCCTGGAGCGTCGCTTCCAGCCCGTCCAGGTGGGCGAGCCGAGCGTCGAGCACGCCATCGAGATCCTCAAGGGCCTGCGCGATCGGTACGAGGCGCACCACCGCATCTCCATCACGGACAGCGCGCTGGTCGCCGCCGCCACCCTGGCGGATCGGTACATCAACGACCGCTTCCTGCCGGACAAGGCGATCGACCTCATCGACGAGGCGGGCGCGCGCATGCGCATCCGCCGGATGACCGCGCCGCCGGACCTGCGCGCCTTCGACGACAAGATCGCCGACGCGCGTCGCGAGAAGGAATCGGCGATCGACGAGCAGGACTTCGAGAAGGCCGCGTCGCTGCGCGACAAGGAGAAGCAGCTCATCGGTGAGCGTGCCGAGCGTGAGAAGCAGTGGCGCGCAGGCGATCTCGATGTGGTTGCCGAGGTCGACGAGGAGCAGATCGCGGAGGTGCTGGGCAACTGGACCGGCATCCCCGTCTTCAAGCTCACGGAGGAGGAGACCACCCGTCTGCTCCGCATGGAGGACGAGCTGCACAAGCGGATCATCGGCCAGGAGGACGCCGTCAAGGCGGTCTCGAAGGCGATCCGCCGCACGCGCGCCGGCCTGAAGGACCCCAAGCGCCCCTCGGGCTCGTTCATCTTCGCCGGCCCGTCCGGTGTGGGTAAGACGGAGCTGTCGAAGGCGCTGGCGAACTTCCTGTTCGGCGAGGACGACGCGCTCATCCAGATCGACATGGGCGAGTTCCACGACCGCTTCACCGCCTCGCGCCTGTTCGGTGCCCCTCCCGGGTACGTGGGCTACGAGGAGGGCGGCCAGCTCACCGAGAAGGTGCGCCGCAAGCCCTTCTCCGTGGTGCTCTTCGACGAGATCGAGAAGGCGCACAGCGAGATCTACAACACGCTGCTGCAGGTGCTCGAGGACGGCCGCCTGACCGATGGTCAGGGTCGTACGGTCGACTTCAAGAACACCGTGCTGATCTTCACCTCGAACCTGGGTACCTCGGACATCTCGAAGGCCGTCGGCCTGGGCTTCACGCAGGGCGACTCCGACGGGTCGAACTACGAGCGCATGAAGCTCAAGGTCAACGACGAGCTCAAGAAGCACTTCCGGCCCGAGTTCCTCAACCGCATCGACGACATCGTCGTGTTCCACCAGCTGACGCAGGACCAGATCATCCAGATGGTCGACCTGATGCTCGGCCGCGTGGGCGTCGCGCTGAAGAACAAGGACATGGAGCTCGAGGTCACCGATCGCGCCAAGAGCCTGCTGGCCAAGCGCGGTTTCGACCCGGTGCTCGGCGCCCGGCCGCTGCGTCGCACCATCCAGCGGGAGATCGAGGACGCACTGTCCGAGAAGATCCTGTTCGGCGAGGTCGGCGCGGGCCAGATCGTCGAGGTCGATGTCGAGGGCTGGGACGGCGAGGGCAAGGGCGAGGACGCGAAGTTCACGTTCGCCGGCAGGCCCAAGCCCGCGACCGACGTCGAGAAGTCCGACGACGACGTGCCCGCCCTGGTGGCCGACGCATCGTCCGCGACGACCCCGGGCGAGAGCGCCTGACGCTCGACGGATCCGCTCGAAGAGCCGTCACCCCGCGGGGTGGCGGCTCTTCGCGTCGTCGGGCGAGCGGGGGTAACGATCACGACGATCGGATCTCGCCGGGGCGGCCGGGGCGGCGCACACTCGGCGGATGCGGCCCGACGGTGCGCCGGGCGGCGGTCGGGCGCGGACCGTCGGGGCCCTCGGGGGTAGGTTGGCAGGCATGACCGAGGCCGGATTCGACCAGCGCACGTTCCGACATGTGATGGGGCAGTTCTGTACCGGCGTCACGATCATCGCGACCTCCGACGTGGACGAGCGTCCCGTCGGCTTCGCCTGCCAGTCCTTCGCGGCGCTGTCGCTGGACCCGCCGCTCGTGCTGTTCTGCCCGATGAAGACCTCGCGCACGTGGAAGCACATCGAGACCTCCGGGCGGTTCGCCGTGTCGGTACTCGGGCAGGAGCAGGAGTCGGTCAGCGCGGCGTTCGGACGATCGGTGGACGACAAGTTCGAGGGCCTGCGGTGGACGCGCTCGCCGCTCGGCAACCCGACGATCGACGGCTCGCTGACGTGGATGGACTGCACGCTCGAGAACGTTCTGGACGGCGGTGACCATCACATCGCGATCGGGCGGGTCCAGCACCTCGGCGATGTGGACGACGCGAAGCCGCTGCTGTTCTACCGCGGCGCCTACCTGTCCACGAACCATCCGCAGCAGCACCCGGCCGCGAGCCTCGACTCGTTCCTCACCTGGGACGCGGGCGCCTGGCTCTGACGACGCCTGCCCAATGGCGCGAAGCGCCGGTCAGCTGCATCTCGCTCACGCCGGGTGTCGTCCCCCGCGCGGCGTTCGGCCACCCCTACTGGCCGTACGTGTACCGCAGATCGGCGAAGACCAGCGTGCTCACCCGCCGTGCGACGTGGCGCATGTACTCCGGTCCGGGAAGGGGCTCGTCGGCGTAGAGGACCCACTGCACGTCTGATCCGGCGCCGCCGGGCGATCTCGTACGAGCCGCCTATTGCGCGGCCTTGCCCTGCACGTCGAGAACGACCTCGAACTCGAGGAGATCGGCGCCGGTCGCGACGGGCTTGCGGCCTTCGCCGCCACCGGGGCTGCGCTCGCCGGCGTGCGCCTCGCGGGCCGGACCGTCGCGCCAGGCCGCGAACGCCTCTTCGGACTCCCACTGGGTGACGACGAAGTAGCGGTCGTCACCCTTGACGGGGCGCAGCAACTGGAAGCCGAGGAACCCGGGCGAGTTCTCGACCGCGTGTGCGCGATGCGCGAACCGCTTCTCGAGCTCGGGGCCCGCGCCCTCGGGGATATGGATGGCGTTGATCTTCACTACCGACATGACCCGACGATACCGGTGCCCCAACGGGTAGGTTGGGCCGCGTGGACGGGTGTGTGGGACTGCGGGATTGGGGCGGCCGTGAGGAGGGCGGGCCGATCGTGCTGCTGCACGGGCTCATGGGCCGCGGCCGGACATGGCGCCGCCAGATCCCGTGGCTGCGTCGCTACGGCCGGGTGTTCACCTTCGACGCCGAATTCCATCGCGGCCCGGGCTTTCCCACACCGGTACCGGATGCGGACATCAGCACCGAGCGGTTCGTGACCGACGTCGCCGAGATCCTCGTCCACCTGGACCAGGGGCCCGCGACGCTCGTCGGCCACTCGATGGGAGGCCTCCACGCCTGGTGTACCGCCGCGGAGTATCCGGAACTGGTCCGGGCGATCGTGGTGGAGGACATGTCGCCGGAGTTCACCGGCCAGTCCACCGACGTCTGGGCGCCGTGGTTCGCGAGCTGGCCGGCGCGGTTCGTGTCGCAGGCCGCGTGCGAGGAGCTGTTCGGGCCGATCGCCGGGCGCTACTTCTACGAGGCCTTCGACGACGGTGCCCTGCACGGCGACCTCGGCACCTTCCGTCGCATCGCCGATCATTGGGGACCGCGCGATCACTGGGCGCAGTGGCGTGCCGTGCAGGTCCCCACGCTGCTCCTCGAGGCCGAGTTCACCGTCGTTCCGCCGGGTATCGGCACGCGCATGGTCGGCGAGTACGCCGGTCCCGACCTGCGGTATCTCAAGGTCGACGGTGCCGGCCACCTCGTCCACGACGATGCGCCGATCGTGTACCGGGGTGCCGTCGAGGCCTTTCTCTCCGGTCTGGACGACCGCCCGGACGTGGGATAGCCGTGCCCGAGGGCGACACCGTCCACAACCTGGCCGCGCGCCTGCGACCGGTCCTGGTGGGCCGCGGCCTCACCGGCTGCGACATCCGGGTGCCGCGGTTCGCCACCGTCGACCTGACGGGCCGGACCGTCGACGCCGTGACCGCCCGCGGCAAGCACCTCCTGTTCGCCATCGGCGGTGCCGTGATCCACAGCCACCTCATGATGGAGGGCGACTGGCACGTGTATCGGCCCGGCGAGCGGTGGCGCCGCCGCGCACACACGGCGCGGGCGGTCCTGGCGGTCGCCGGCGCACAGGTCGTCGGGTTCTCGCTCGGGATCCTCGAGGTCCTCACGCCCGCCGAGGCCGACGGTGCCCTCGCCCACCTAGGGCCCGACCCGCTCGGCCCGGATTGGGACCCGGCCGTCGCCGCGTCGAACCTCGCGGCGGAACCGGGGCGCCCCGTCGGGCTGGCGCTGCTGGACCAGCGGAATCTGGCCGGCGTCGGCAATGTTTACCGCAACGAGCTGTGCTTCCTGCGGGGCACGCACCCGGCGACACCGGTGGGGGAGTGCGGCGACACGAGGGCGTGGGCCGACGGGGCCGCCCGACTGTTGCGGGCCGATCTGGGCCGGTCACGGCGGGTGACCTCGGGTATCGATCGGAACGGGATGCGCGCATTCGTCTACGACCGGGCGCGGCGGCCGTGCCTGCGGTGCGGGACCGTGATCCGTGCTGGAATCCTCGGTGGCACGGGGGACCCCGAGCGGTCGATCTGGTGGTGTCCGCGGTGCCAGCCGTGACCGGCAGGAGATTCACAGGATAAATAGCTCTGAAACAGAGATATAGTTGTCGGTATGAATGATGACGACGACGCCGAACGGCTCCTCGCGGCGGTCCGCGCCGTGCGCCGCGGCACGCGAGCGGTCGGCGGAGGGCCGCTGCGACAGGGCCTCACCGGCGCCCAAACGGAACTCCTGCGGCTGCTGCGCCGCGAGCCCGGGATCAGCGTGGGGGAAGCGGCGCGACGCCTCGCGCTCGCCGGCAACACCGTGTCCACGCTGGTCCGGCAGCTCGTCGAGAACGGGCACGTGGTCCGCGAGCCCGACCCCGACGATGCCCGTACCGCGCGGCTGCGGCTGACCGCGGCGACCGACGACGCGCTGCGCGAGTGGCGTGATCGCCGGCACGCGGCGGTCGCCGGTGCGCTCGCCGCGATGGACCCGGCCCTGCGGGCGCAGGTCGACGGCACCGTCGACCTGCTGGAGGCGGTTGCCGCTGCGCTGGAGGGGGACGCGTGAACGCCGTCGAGCTGCGGGAGGTCACCAAGCGGTTCGGTGACCACGTCGCCGTCGACGGGCTCAGCCTGCAGGTCCCGCGCGGCGAGTGCTTCGGACTGCTCGGCCCCAACGGCGCGGGCAAGACCACCACACTGCGGATGCTCACCACGCTCATCGCCCCCGACGAGGGCGTCGTCGAGATCTTCGGGCTCGACGTGCGCAAGCACGCGATGACGGTGCGCCGCGCGCTCGGCTATGTGCCGCAGCAACTGTCGGTCGAGGGCGCGCTGACCGCGCGCGAGAACGTGGACTGGTTCGCCCGTCTCTACGACGTGCCGCGGCGTGAGCGCCGGGACCGGGTCGACGAGGCGCTGGCCCTGGTCGATCTGGAGGACTCCGCCGACCGGCTCGCGTCGAGCTTCTCGGGCGGCATGGTCCGGCGACTCGAGCTGGCGCAGGCGCTGGTCAACCGTCCGGCGCTGCTCATCCTCGACGAGCCGACCGTCGGCCTGGACCCCGTCGCGCGCGATTCCGTGTGGGAGCGGGTGGTGCGGATGCAGGAGCAGTACGGGATGACGGTGCTCCTCACCACGCACTGCATGGAGGAGGCGGACGCGCTGTGCGACTCCGTCGCCCTCATGCACCACGGAGAGCTCGCCGCGACCGGCACGCCTGCGGAACTGCGGGCGGCCCAGGGGGACGGCGCATCGCTCGAGGACGTGTTCCGCGCCGTGACCGGCGCACAGTTGGAGGACGAAACGAAGGGAGGGCTGCGCAATGTCGCCAACATCCGTCGTACCGCTCGACGTCTGGGCTGAGCCGCGCCGTTCGCGCCCGATCACCCTGCTCTCGCGGGTGGGCACGCTGTGCCTGGTCGAGCTGGAGAAGTTGCGCCACGACCGGTCCGAACTGCTGACCCGGTCGATCCAGCCGGTGCTGTGGCTGCTGATCTTCGGCACCACGTTCAGCCGGATCCGCGCGATCCCGTCGGGTGGCGTGCCGTACCTCGACTTCCTCGCGCCGGGGATCATCGCGCAGTCGGCGCTGTTCGTCGCGATCTTCTACGGCATTCAGATCATCTGGGAGCGTGACGCCGGCGTGCTGGCGAAGCTGCTGGTCACGCCGACGCCGCGCGCCGCGCTGGTCACCGGCAAGGCCTTCGCCGCGGGCGTGCGGGCCTCGGTGCAGGCGGTCGTGGTGACGGTGGTCGCCGTGCTGATGGGGGTCTCGATCATTCCGAACCCGCTCCGCTGGGTGGGCGTGATCGTGGTGGTCGTGCTGGCCGCGGCCTTCTTCGCGTGCCTGTCGGTGATCATCGCGGGGCTCGTGCTCAAGCGGGACCGGCTGATGGGCATCGGCCAGGCGATCACGATGCCGCTGTTCTTCGGGTCGAACGCGCTGTACCCCGTGGACGTGATGCCCGGCTGGGTGCGCGCCATCGCCGTGGTCAATCCGCTGAGCTACGAGGTGTCGGCGCTGCGCGGGCTGTTGCTGGGGACGCCGACGAACCTCTGGCTCGACCTCGGTGTGCTCGTCGGGGCCGCGGGGGCCGCGATCGCCGTGGCGTCCGCGCTGCTCGGGAGGCTGGCGCGGTGACCCGCCGTGGACGCACTCACCGCTGATTCGACAAACTCGCCGGTCGGGCGCAGCGCCGCGCCGTAGGCGCAGGTCAGTCGCGCTGCGGGAGCTCGCAGCCGTCGGGGCCGCAGGCGGCCTCGTCGCCGCCGATGACGGTGAGCGGTTCGGGACGGTCGCCCCACGCCTTATCGAGGGCGTCGGTGAACACGGCCGGCGGCTGGGCGCCCGAGACGGCGTACTTGCCGTCGAAGACGAAGAACGGGACACCACCGATGCCGATGCGATTCGCGGTCTCCTCGTCGGCGCGGACGGCGTCCGCGTAGGCGGGCGGATCGTCGAGCACCGCGCGGGCGGCGGCACCGTCGAGCCCGGCGGACTCGGCGATCGCGACGAGCCGGTCGTGGCTGCCGAAGGCGGGCTCGGCCTCGGCGAAGTTCGCCGCGTAGAGGCCGTTCAGGAGCGCCTCCTGGCGACCGAGCTCGAGGGCCCAGTGCAGCAGGCGGTGCATGTCGAAGCTGTTGCCGGCATCCCGGCTCGAGGTCTGGTAGACCAGGCCCAACTCCTCCGCCTGCGCGCCGAGTCCGCGCTCGTTGGCCGCGGCCTGCGCCTCGGAAATGCCGTACTTCGCGGCCAGCATCGGGACGACGGGCGCCGAGGAGCCCGGCGCCGCGGTGGGATCCAGCTCGAAGGAGCGGTGCACGATCTCGACGTCGGAGGCGTGCGGGAAGCTCTCCAGAGCCTGCTCGAAGCGGGCCTTCCCGATGTAGCAGAAGGGGCAGTTGATGTCGGTCCAGATGTCTACGCGCATGGCAGCTGCAACATGCACCGCGACTGCGCTATTCCATGGCACCACCCTCGTCGCGGTGCGCGATCAGGCCGGTCGCTCCTGGTAGACGGGCTCGAAGGCGGGCCGCACGCCGTCGACCGCCTAGCGCAGGCGGCGACGGTTCAGACCGCGTAGGTGACGCCCGTGAGCTTCTCCGACACGGCCCACAGCTCGGCCCACTTCGCCTTGTCCTTGGACACGGCGGTGGTGGAGCACTTGCCCACCTTGCCGCGCGACTGGAACAGCTCCGTCGGACCCCACCACGGGTGCGGGTCGAGATCGCGGTCCGTGGCCGCGAGGATCAGCGACTGCGCTGCTCGCTCCGGCGGGTTGTTGAGCAGTGCCACGGCCGGCTTCAGCACCAGGTCCAGCGGCGTATCGGTACGCGCGAACAGGCCGGTGGGCGACACCCCGGGATGCACGTAGTACGCCCGCTTGTCCGAACCGGCGACCTCGAACCGGCGCTGCAGCTCGCGCGCGAACATCATGTTGGCGAGCTTGCTCTGCCCGTACGCCTCCGTGCGCAGGTACTTGCGGTGCTCGTAGTTGGGGTCGTCCATCCGCCAGCGGTAGTTCTGCCGGTGCGCCACCGACGACACGGCGACCACGCGGTCCCGCATCCGGTCGAGGAGCAGTCCGGTCAGGGCGAAGTGGCCGAGGTGGTTGACGCCGAACTGCATCTCGAAGCCCTGCTTCGTCCGACGCAGCGGGATGTTCATCAGGCCGGCGTTGTTGACGAGCACGTCGAACTCGCCGGTGCGGTCCGCGAACGCGCGAACGGAGTCCAGGTCGGCCAGGTCGAGCGCCTCGACGACGACGTCGCCGTCGATCCGGTCGGCGATCGTGCGGGCGCCCTCGACGTCGCGGCAGGCCATCACGACGCGGCCGTCCGTCGCGAGGTGGCGGGTCACGACCTCGCCGAGCCCGCCGTTGGCCCCGGTGACGATGTAGGTGGTCATGCGGGCCAGCCTACGAGGCCGGTGCCGCGTGCGCCGCCCGGCCGTACCGTCGCCTCGCCTCCTCCGGGGTGACGGTGCCCGACGGCTCGTCCGTCTGGGCGAAGTGGCGGCGCAGGATTCCGCCCGTCATGGGGGCCACGAGCCCACCCAGCCGGACGGTGCCGGCGGCGTGTTGGGCCGAGGCGGCGCGGACCGCGAGGCGCACGGCGAGCGGGTACGCCGCGTCGACGACTCCGGGCTGGTCGAAGCCGCCCATCCGCCGCATCCAGGCCGGCAGTGTCGCGATCGTGGCGGGCGCGATGAGCGAGCCGCCGACCCGCAGCCGGGCACCGCGATCCCGCGGGCGCAGCAGGTAGTGCATGCCGGTGCGGGCGCGCTCGGTCAGCGCGAGCGTCGGCCGGACCCGCGCGAAGTACTCGCGCACCTCGTCGCGTGACGTCGGCGCGTCCGCCGGGTCGCAGGTCTGCAGTTCGGCGGCGACGACGCAGTCACGCCAGTACTGCGCTTCCTCGTCGGGGGAGAGCGGTCCGGGGCCGAACATCTCGTAGCACTTGAGCACCGAGTGCCACCCCGTCACGTGGATCCACAGCTGCGAGGCGGGGTTGTTGGCGCTGTACCGCTTACCGGTGATCGGCTCGATTCCGGTGGCCTTACGGTGCACATCCATGAGGTGCTCGGACGCCTCGATCGCGGTCTTGGAATCCGCGGTGGCGACGAGGAGGAAGTACGCGAGCGTCCGGTCGAGCCGACCGAACGGGTCGGTGTAGATCCCCGCCGAGTCGGCGACCGCGGCGGTGAGGTTCGGGTCGAAGTGTTCCAGCACCACCGAGCGCTGGAATCCGATGAGTGCGGTGGGCGAGGCCCACACCTTCCACGTGGGCGAGTCCGGACCGAAGAATCCCTGGTCGGTGACGCGCAGCGGGCCGTCTGAGAGCTTCATGGGCCGAATCTATCACCAATTCCTACATCTGTGAATAAACAGGCGATCATGCCTCTCCGGCCAGCGCGAACCGCCCGTCGGCCGTCTGCTCGATCAGCCCGTCTACCAGCAGCGAGTCCAGCGCCCGGTCGCGCTGCGCCGGGTCGCGTTCCCAGGCCAGGTCGAGCCGCGCGCGGGGGACGGCACCGTCGGCGCCCCGAAGGACGTCGAGCAGCCTCCCGCGGGCCTGCCGGTCCGTGCCCTCGTACTTCTGGACCTTCCGCGGTGCCACGGTGCCCGACGGCGCGCCCGCGCTCAGCCAGGCGCAATCCGCGCTGATCGGGCAGTCGCCGCAGCGCGGCGACCGCGCGGTGCAGATGAGCGCGCCGAGTTCCATCAGCGCGGCGGACAGTCGCGGCCGCCGCTCGGGCGGGACGGTCGCGAGGACCGCGACCGCCGCCTGCAGGTCGCGCTTGGCCGACGGTGCCGCGGCGTCCGACTCCCCGTCGACCGCCCGGGCGAGCACCCGCCGGACGTTGATGTCGACGACGGGGACGTCCTGGCCGAAGGCGAAGCACGCCACGGCCCGCGCGGTGTAGTCGCCCACGCCGGGCAGCGACAGCAGGTCGTCGACGGTGCGCGGCACGGCACCGTCGAACCGCTCGACGAGGGCCCGCGCGCACGCGTGCAGCCGCATCGCGCGACGCGGGTAGCCGAGCTTGCCCCAGGCGCGCACGGCGTCGGCACCGGTGGCGGCGGCGAGATCGGCCGGGGTGGGCCAGCGCTCGATCCAGGCGCGCCAGACGGGCTCGACCCGCACCACCGGCGTCTGCTGCAGCATCACCTCGCTGACCAGGATCGCCCACGCCCCGACGTCCGGCGCGCGCCACGGGAGGTCGCGCTCCGCAGCGTCGAACCAGGCGAGCACGGGTGTGAAATCCGGGACAGAATCCGCTCCGGTGTCTCGCGAAGGATGCACGACGTGCATTATGGACCCATGCCCACTTCGACTCCTCCCGGCGCCTGGCGCGCCCTCCGTGAAGGCAACCGGCGCTTCGTCGAAGGCAACCCGGCCCACCCGAACCAGGGTGCCAGCCGCGTGGCCGAGCTGGCCGCCGGTCAGCAGCCCACCGCGGTGCTGTTCGGGTGCGGCGACTCGCGCGTCGCCGCCGAGGTGATCTTCGACCAGGGGCTCGGCGACATGTTCGTGGTCCGCACCGCCGGGCACATCATCGATGCCGCCGTGCTCGGTTCGATCGAGTACGCCATCGAGGTGCTCAAGGTCCCGCTGATCGCGATCCTGGGGCACGACAGCTGCGGCGCCGTCGCGGCCACCGTGAACGCGATCGACACCGGCACCATGCCGCCCGGCTACATCCGCGACATCGTCGAGCGGCTCACCCCGTCCGTCCTCGCGGGCCGTCGCGAGGGGCTCACCGACGTCAACGACATCACCGCGCAGCACGTCATGGAGACGGGATGGCTCCTCATGGAGCGTTCGCGGATCATCGCGAAGGGCGTCGAGGAGGGCCGCGTGGCCATCGTCGGCCTCACCTACGAGCTCGCCGAGGGCAAGGTGCACCTGCGCGGCTCCGTCGGCGACATCGGCGAGGCCGCGACGTCGCCCTTCCAGGCGGTCCGTCCGGCCGATTCGTGACACGCCGCCGCAGGTCAGCGGCATGAGGCCGGGGAAACGCTACCGTTGAACCGTGCTTGAACCCAACGGACCCCTGCCGCCCGAGATCTACTGGCGTCGCCGCGTGCTGGCCGCCGTTCTGGCGCTGTTCGCCGTGCTCGTGGTGGTGCTGCTGATCGTGTTCGTCGGCGGCGGCAAGGATTCGTCGCAGAACGCCGCGTCCGCTTCGTCGTCCGCGCCGACCACCTCCGGCGGTCTGCCCCCGTCCCAGGCGCCCGACGGTGCCGACCCCTCGGCCGCGAACGCCGGCGGTGGCGGGGGAGCCGGCGGGGCCGCCGGTCCCGCGTCGGGTGGCGCGAGCGCGTCCGGGGCGCCGTCAGCGGCGAACCCGTCGGGCGCGGCGAACCCGTCGGGTGCGGGCCTGCCCACGCCGGGTGCGGTCGTGGCTGGCGCGCCGTGCCCCGACGCCAACATCTCCGTCGTCGTGAGCGCGGACAAGGCGACGTACACGCTCGGCGAGCAGCCGACCTTCGAGGCGACGGTGACCAACGCCGGCTCGGTGCCGTGCTCGCGCGACATCGGCACCGGTCAGCAGCAGCTGATCGTGCTCACCCTCGACGGCAGCAAGCAGCTGTGGTCGAACTTCGACTGCACCTTCCAGCCGGAGATCAAGAACGAGGTCCTGCAGCCCGGCCAGCAGCTGCGCTACAAGCTGCAGTGGGCGGGCACCACCTCGGCGCCGGGCTGCCAGGCGCAGCGCGTGCCGGTGGCCCCCGGTGCCTACCAGGTGGTCGCTCAGCTCGGCGCCAAGCGCAGCGCCCCGGTGACCTTCAACATCGTGCGCGCCGCCCCGGCGCCGGCGACGGGCTCCGGAGAGAACTGAGGCGCCTGCTCTAGAACCGCTCGACCGAGGCCTCGGCGAGGCGGGAGAGGCCTTCGCGGGCCTGCCGCGCACCGTCGGACCCGATGCCTGGGACGGCCTGCAGATCCGCGGCGGAGGCGGCGAGGAGCGTCTGCAGGGAGCCGAAGGTGCCGACCAGCGACTCGACCTGGGTGGCGCGCAGCCGCGGTACCGACCCGAGCAGGCGGAAGCCGCGCGGCGAGACCGGTGCGTCCTGCGCCTCGACGGTGCCCGAGAAACCCAGGGCCGCAGCGATAGTGGGCAGGTCCAACAGGTCGGCGTCGGTGAGGGCGTCCACGCGTGCGACGGTGCCGTCGACGGTCGCATCGCCGCCCGGAAGGTAGTCGCGGAGCACCGGTGCGCGCAGCGCGAGTGCGTCGCCGAGCAGGTCCTCGAGCTGCAGCACGATCTGCCGGCCCGAGGTGCCCAGCTCCAGTACGTGCTGCTCGATCTCGATCGCGAGCCGCCGCACCAGCTCCAGCCGCTGGACCACGTGGGAGACCTCGCGCACCGTCACGACGTCCTCGATCTCGGCGCGCGAGAGCTGCGCGAGGACCTCGTCGAGGCGGTGCGCGTACCGCTCCAGCGTCGCGATCGCGAGATTGGCGCGGGAGAGGATCGGCGCTGCGTCGTCGATGAGGTGCCGGACCCCGCCCACGTAGGCGTGCACGATCGACATCGACGCGCTCACCGAGATCACGGGGTAGCCGGTCTGGATCGCGGCGCGCTCGGCCGAGCGGTGCCGCGTGCCCGACTCCTGGGTGGGGATCGCCGGATCGGGCATGAGCTGGACATTGGCCCGCACGATGCGGGAACCGTCGGTGGAGAGCACGACCGCCCCGTCCATCTTCGCCAGCTCCCGGAGCCGGGTCGGCGCGAACTCGACGTCGAGGTGGAAGCCGCCGTCGCAGATCTTCTCCACGTGCTCGTCGTAGCCGAGCACGATGAGTGCGCCGGTGCGGCCCCGCAGGATCCGTTCGAGGCCGTCGCGGAGCGGGGTTCCGGGGGCCATCCGGATCACGGTGTCGCGCAGCGGCGCGTTCCCGGCGAAGGCATCGCCGCCGAGATTGGTGTGGTCCATGTCGTAAGGCTAACGCCCGCGCTTGCCCTCGGTCAGCGAGCCCAGCCGCAGGGCGTCGCCGACGGTGGCCGCCTCGCCGATGTGGATCCCGTCGACCTTCAGCTGCTGCCCGTCGGGCGAGGGCGGGACGATGGCGTGGGTGAAGCCCAGGCGGGCCGCCTCCGCGAGCCGGCGCTCGAGCCCGGTGACCCGGCGCACCTCGCCCGCGAGGCCCACCTCACCCAGGACGACGGTGTTCGGCCGCAGGGCCTTCTCCACCGCGGCGGACGCCACGGCGAGGGCCAGCGCCAGGTCGGCACCCGGCTCGGTGATCTTCATCCCGCCGACGGTCGCCGCGTAGACGTCCTTCTGCGGCAGGTTCTCGATGCCGCCGTGCCGGGCCAGGACGGCCAGGATCATGGCGACCCGGGCACCGTCGAGCCCGGAGACCGCGCGCCGTGGCGCGGGCAGGGGCGTGGGGGTCACGAGTGCCTGCAGCTCGCCGAGCATGGGCCGCTTACCGTCGAGCCCGACGGTGACCGCGGTGCCGGCCGCGGCCTGGTCGCGGTGGTGCAGGAACAGGCCCGACGGATCCGTGACCTCGACGATGCCCGACTCGCGCTGCTCGAAGCAGCCCACCTCGTCGGAGGCACCGAACCGGTTCTTGATACCGCGCACCATGCGCAGCGTGGAGTGCTTGTCGCCCTCGAAGCTGAGCACGACGTCCACGAGGTGCTCCAGCGAGCGCGGCCCCGCGACGGCACCGTCCTTGGTGACGTGGCCGACGAGGATCACCGCGATCCCGGAGGCCTTGGCGAGCGAGGTCAGTGTGGCCGTGATGGCCCGGACCTGGGTGACGCCGCCGTGCACCCCGTCGACGCCCGAGGCGGAGAGGGTCTGCACGGAGTCGACCACCATGAGGGTGGGGGAGATCTGCTCGACATGGCCGAGCACCGTCCCGAGGTCGGATTCCGCCGCGAGGTACAGCCGATCGTCCAGCGCCCCAGTGCGTTCCGCGCGCAGCCGGACCTGCCCCGCGGATTCCTCGCCGGTGACGTACAGGGACTTCCCTCGGCCCGTCGTGGCCCAGCGGTGCACGACCTCCAGGAGCAGGGTGGACTTGCCGACGCCGGGCTCGCCGGCCAGCAGGATCACCGAACCGGGGACGATGCCGCCGCCGAGCACGCGATCGAGCTCGCCGATACCGACGGGCAGCGCACGGGTCGAATTGGGGTCGATCTTCGTGATCGGGACCGCGCGCGTCTTCGGGAGCGTCAGCCCGACGTTCGCCGCGGGCCCGGAGCCGGTGGCGCGGGCGACCGCGCCCTCCTCCATCGTCGACCAGGCGCCGCACGACGGGCAGCGGCCGACCCATTTGGCCACGGTGTGGCCGCATTCGGTGCAGGTGTACTGCACCTTGGCTTTCGCCATGGAGGCCTAGTGGCCGGAGCCCTCGCCGTGGTCGCCGCCGTGCTCGCCACCGGTGACGGTGATGCCCGCGGCGGAGGCCGGAGCGGCGCCCGCGTCGATCGGGACGTCGATCGGCAGGGAGCCGGCCTTCTCGAGGTGGAACCAGAGCTTGTTGGTCAGGCCGGGACGCCAGGTGCTGTCGACCGGCACGGTGACCGTGAGACGGGTGACGCCGGGGGCGGCGCTGTTGCTGCCGGTGGGGGCGGTGCCGTAGAGCGAGCCGCTGGCGGCGAGGGTGGTGTCGCCGCTGATGGTCGCGCGACGGCTCTTCTCGTCGGTGATGCTCGTGAGCCGGTCGCCCTGGAGCGGGTTCAGGTTCGTCAGGACGAAGGCGAGCCGGCCCTGGCCGCCGGACACGGGGGCCAGGACGTGGACGTCACTGAGGGTGATCTTCTGATCCACGAAGGTCTGGTTGGCGCCGTTGACCGCGGCGACCTGGTTGGCGGTCTGCGAGATCTGGCCGGAACCGCACGCGGACACCGACAGCAGGGCGCCAGTGGCGAGCAGGGCCCCGGCGACGGCGGTGGCGGTGCGGCGGGTCGAGACGGTGCGTGCGGACACGGTTCCTCCAGTTTCCATCCCCGTGCGCGGCGACACCCGCGTGCGGACGATGCTGAGTATGTCACCACGCAGCGTAGTAGAAGGCGCATCCGGCCGCGCCGCCGGGCGGGCTCCGGGGGCGACGATCAGCCCGTTGATCAGCCGTGGGTTCCCTTGTCAAGCCCCGTATGAGTCCTGACCTGCGACGTTGTCGAGCCTCCCGATTCGGCGCCGTGTTATCCTGGTCATATCGAAAGGGGCAAGGATCAGATGATTTTCAAGGTCGGAGACACCGTTGTCTACCCCCATCACGGTGCCGCACTGATCGAAGCTATCGAGATCAAGACCATCGGTGGACGTGAGCGCGAGTACCTCGTGCTCAAGGTCGCACAGGGTGATCTGACGGTCAAGGTTCCCGCTGAGAACGCCGAGGTCGTCGGCGTTCGTGACGTGGTCGGCCAGGAGGGTCTGGACAAGGTGTTCCAGGTCCTGCGCGCGCCCCACACCGAGGAGCCCACGAACTGGTCGCGCCGGTACAAGGCGAACCTCGAGAAGCTGGCATCGGGCGATGTGAACAAGGTGGCCGAGGTCGTCCGCGACCTGTGGCGTCGTGAGCAGGATCGCGGGCTGTCGGCCGGCGAGAAGCGCATGCTGACCAAGGCCCGCCAGATCCTGGTGGGCGAGCTCGCGCTCGCGGAGTCCACCAACGACGAGAAGGCGGCCCTGCTGCTGGACGAGGTGCTGGCGGCCGCGTCCTGACCGTCGTGGCACTGGTCCCCGCCGCTGGGCAGGGGACGCGCCTGGGACTGAACATTCCCAAGGCGTTCGTGGAGCTTCGAGGCCGTCCACTGCTCACCTGGGCAGTGGACGGCCTTTTCGCGTCCGGGGCGGTCGACGAGGTCGTCGTCATGGTGCCGCAGGACCTGGTCGACGGTGCGCGGTCCCTCGTCCCGCGGGCGCGGGTCGTCGTGGGCGGCGCCGAGCGCACCGACTCCGTGCGGGCCGGTCTCGCCGTCGCGGGTGCGGCGGACACGGTCCTGGTGCACGACGCGGCCCGGCCGCTGACCCCGCCCGCGATGATCGCGCGGGTGGTGGCCGCGGTGCGCGCCGGCGCCTCCGCCGTCATCCCCGTGCTTCCGGTCGTGGACACCGTCAAACGGGTCGATGCCGACGGGGCCGTGCTCGGCACCGTCGACCGGGCGGACCTGCGCGCCGTACAGACGCCCCAGGGTTTCGCCGCCGGCGCGTTGCGCGCGGCTTACGACGCCGCGCCCGGTGCGCTGGCCACCGACGACGCGGGCCTCGTCGAGCGGGCCGGCGGCAGCGTCGTCACCGTCGCGGGGGATCCCCTGGCGATGAAGATCACCACCGCCTTCGACCTGCGGATCGCGCAGGCCCTGGCCATCGAGGAGTTCGCATGATCGTGCCGCGGGTCGGGATCGGGACCGACGTCCATCCGTTCGAGGCGGGCCGTCCGTGCTGGATGCTGGGGCTGCAGTTCGACGGTGACGGTTGCTCGGGCCACTCCGACGGCGATGTCGCGGTGCACGCGCTGTGCGACGCGCTGCTCTCGGCCGGGGGCCTCGGTGACCTGGGAACGGTGTTCGGGGTGGGGCGGTCGGACAATGTCGGGATCACGGGCGCGTCGATGCTCACCCATGTGCGCTCGCTGCTCGCCGACGCGGGATTGACGGTCGGGAACGCCGCGGTGCAGCTGATCGGGAACCGGCCCAAGGTCGGGCCGCGGCGCGCTGAGGCGCAGGAGGTGCTGAGCGGACTGCTCGGCGCGCCGGTCTCCGTGTCCGCCACCACGACCGACGGCCTCGGCCTCACCGGCCGCGGCGAGGGTGTGGCCGCGATGGCGACGGCCCTGGTCTACCCGGCGGGCTGAGCCGCCCGCGCGAAACGCGCCACCCTCGCGCCGCTACGCGACGAGCCCTCCGGCCCGCGCCCGCCGCATCGTCACCACGGTGTCGACCGTGAGCAGGATCAGCGCGATCCAGACGATGCCGAAGCCGATCCACCGGGCCGTCGAGACGTGCTCGCCGAGGAACAGCACGGCGCAGAGCAACTGCATGACGGGCGTGACGAACTGGATCAGGCCCACGGTGACCAGCGGGATCCGGCGTGCCGCCGCCGCGAACAGCAGCAGTGGGACGGCCGTCGCGACGCCCGACAGCACCAGCAGCGTGGTGTGCACGCCGCCGTGCCTGCCGAAGTCGAGTCCGCCGCCCCAGGCCGCGATGCCCCCGAGTACCGCCACGGCGACCGGCGCGAGGATCGCCGTCTCCAGCGACAGGCCCTGGAGCGCGTTCAGGTGCGCGCCGACCTTGTTCTTGACCAACCCGTACAGGCCGAACGAGAACGCCAGTGCCAGCGCCGTCGCGGGGAAACTGCCGGCCCCCACCGCGAGGTAGACGAACGCGAGGACGCCGATGCCGACCGCCACCCACTGCAGCGGCCGAAGCCGCTCGCCGAGCACGACCACCCCGAGCGCCACGGTGACCAGTGGGTTGAGGAAGTAGCCGAGCGCGGCGTCGGACGTGTGTCCCGAGGTGACCGCGGCGATGTAGACGACCCAGTTGGTGGCGATGAGCAGCGCCGCGATCCCCACCCCGGCGATCAGTCGGTACTGACCCCGCAGCCTGCGGATCCAGCCGAAGTCCCGCATCACCGCGAGGACGATCACGCAGAGCAGCAGGGTCCACAGGATGCGGTGGGCGAGGATCTCCCACGCCCCGGTGGGCCGCAGCGCGTCGAAGTAGAGCGGGAACATCCCCCACAGCAGGTAGGCCGCGATGCCCATGGCGGTTCCACGGCTGACCTCGGACGAACGACGATCGAGCACCGAGACATCCTACCTATTAGGTGTCGCAACGACGAAGTGACTGACCTGCGGGGGCCGCTCCGGACCGACCCGTAGAATCAACGGTCGTGACGCTGCGCCTTTACGACTCCCTGACCCGCGAGGTCCGTGACTTCGTGCCCCTCATCGAGGGCAAGGCGGGCATCTATCTCTGCGGCGCGACGGTCCAGGGCGTTCCCCACATCGGTCACATCCGCAGCGGCGTGGCCTTCGACGTGCTGCGCCGCTGGCTCCTCGCCAAGGGCCTCGACGTGGCGTTCGTGCGCAACGTGACCGACATCGACGACAAGATCCTGCGCAAGGCCGCCGAGGCGGGTCGCCCCTGGTGGGAGTGGGCCGCGACGCACGAGCGGGCGTTCACGAACGCCTACGACGCGCTGGGCGTGCTGCCCCCGTCCGCGGAGCCGCGGGCCACGGGTTTCATCACCCAGATGGTCACCTACATGGAGCGGATGATCGAACGCGGCCACGCGTACGCGTCCGCGGGCGATGTCTACTTCTCGGTCCGCAGCCTGACGACCTACGGCGAGCTCAGTCGGCAGAAGGTCGACGACGTGCACCAGGGCGAGTCCGCGGCCACCGGCAAGCGCGATCCGCTGGACTTCACCCTGTGGAAGGCCGCGAAGCCGGGCGAGCCGAGCTGGCCGTCCCCGTGGGGCGACGGCCGCCCGGGCTGGCACCTGGAGTGCTCGGCGATGGCGACGAGCTACCTCGGCGCGCAGTTCGACATCCACTGCGGCGGGATCGACCTGATCTTCCCGCACCACGAGAACGAGATCGCGCAGGCCCACGGTGCCGGGGATCCGTTCGCGAACTACTGGCTGCACAACGGCTGGGTCACCATGTCCGGCGAGAAGATGAGCAAGAGCCTCGGCAACGTGGTCTCCATCCCCAACCTGCTCACGCAGGTCCGCGCGGTCGAGCTGCGGTACTACCTCGGCCAGGCGCACTACCGGTCGATGCAGGAGTACTCCGCCGGCGCGCTGCAGGAGGCGGTCACGGCGTACGGGCGGATCGAGTCGTTCGTGCAGCGCACCGTCGAGCGGGCGGGGGAGGTCGGGATCGGCGAGTGGACCGACGGTTTCGCGGCCGCGCTGGACGACGACCTGGGCGTACCGTCGGCGCTGGCGGAGGTGCACGGTGCCGTGCGCGCCGGGAACGCGGCGCTGGAGTCGGGGGAGCTCGACGAGGCGCGGCGGATCGCCGCAGCGGTGCGGGCGATGACCTCGATCCTGGGCGTCGACCCGCTCGACCCGCACTGGGTCACGGAGAACGGCGGCGACGGTCAGGCGATGGACGCCCTCGGGGTGCTCGTGCAGGCCGAGCTCGAGCGGCGCGCGAGCGCCCGGGCGGAGAAGAACTGGGCGGAGGCCGATGCCTCGCGGGATCGGCTGCACGCCGCGGGTATCGAGGTCACCGACGGTGCCGAGGGCTCGGCATGGACACTGAAGAAGGCGGGCAACTGATGGCAGGCAACTCGCAGCGCCGCGGCGCGGTCCGCAAGGCGGGCACCAAGAAGGGGCAGGTCCAGGGCTCGGGCGGCGTCCGGCGGCGTGGGCTCGAAGGGCGTGGGGCGACCCCCGCCGCGAAAGACCGTCCGTACCACCCCGCGCACAAGAAGGCACGGGCCGCGGCGAAGGCCGCGACCACGCCGCAGCGTCGGCCCAAGGTCGCGGGCCGCGCCGCCGACGACGGGCCCGAGTACGTCCTCGGCCGCAACCCCGTCGTCGAGTGCCTGCGCGCGGGCGTCCCGGCGACGGCACTGTACGTGGCGATCGGCTCGCAGAACGACGAGCGGCTCACGGAGTCCGTGCAGATCGCCGCGGACACGGGCATCGCCATCCTCGAGGTGCAGCGCGCCGAGCTGGATCGGCTGAGCGACAACGGATTGCATCAGGGCATCGCCCTGCAGATCCCGCCGTACACCTACGCGCACCCGGACGATCTGCTGGCGCGGGCGCAGGACCGCGGCGAGGCGCCGCTCATCGTCGCGCTGGACAACATCACCGATCCCCGCAACCTGGGCGCCGTGATCCGGTCCACGGCCGCGTTCGGCGGGCACGGCGTGCTCATCCCGGGCCGACGGTCCGCCGCGGTCACCGCCGTCACCTGGCGCACGTCCGCGGGTGCCGCGGCGCGGCTGCCCGTCGCGCAGGCGGCGAACCTCAACCGCGCGCTGGCCGATTACGCGGCGGCCGGCCTGCAGGTGGTCGGCCTGGACGCGGGTGGCGACGTGGACCTCGACGACTACCGCGCCGACACCGGCGTGGTCGTCGTGGTGGGATCCGAGGGCAAGGGCCTGTCGCGGCTGGTGCGCGAGAACTGCGATTCGATCCTGTCGATTCCCATCGCGTCGTCGGTGGAGTCACTGAACGCGTCCGTCGCTGCCGGCGTCGTGCTCGCGGAGTTCGCGCGGCAGCGTCGGGCACAATGATCCACTATTCACTGCCGTGACCTGACAGTTTTGCTATGTCGTAGCGAATTGTGCGCTAGTCTGCACCGATGACATCGCTCGAGGAACGGCAGGAGAACCGGCGCCGGGCGATGCTGGACGAGGGCATCGCGCTGCTCGGCGGCGTCGAGGCGGGTGCGCTCGGGGTGCGCGCCGTGTGTCGGGCTACGGGCATCACCGAGCGTTACTTCTACGAGGCCTTCGGTACGCGGGACGGTTTCGCGCAGGCGGTGTTCGACGATGTCAGCGACCGTGCGCAGGATGCGCTGGTCAGTGCGGTGCGCGGCGCGGCGGACGCGGCGGACATGGCCACGGCCGTGGTGGCCGCGTTCGTCGAGTTGGTCATCGACCAGCCCGAGGCGGGCCGGGTGCTCCTGCTCGGGCCCTACCGTGAGGCGGCACTGTCCGAGCGCGGCCTCGGCCGCATGCCCGACTTCTTCGCCGTGGTGGCCGGCGCCATGCCGAGTCAGGTGGACGCGACCACCCGGCGGCTCGCGTCGATCGGGCTCGTCGGCGCGCTGACGGCCCTGTTCACCGAGTACCTGTCCGGCCGGCTCGACGTCACGCGCGAGCAGCTGGTCGCGCACTGCGTCCACCTCGTAGCCTCCGCGCCGGCCCGGTTCCTCGGCTGACCAGGTGCACCCCGCGGAGGGGTTTCGCCGGGACCTCGAGCCCCGGTCCTGATTCCGTCTGCGAGCGCGCCGCCGGGCGCTGGTGTCCTTCCTGAGATGTCGCTCCCCGCGGCGTCGGGGTCTGTCGACCTGGCAGAACGCGAATCGCCGCCGCTGGGGCCGACATCTCAGTCCGCTCGCCGAGTACGGCGCGTGGTCTCAGCGCGCGAACGGTGCGACGGCCACCCCAGCGCCGTCGAGCACGGTCCGCAGGCGCCGCGCGACGGCGACGGCGGAGGGATTGTCGCCGTGGACGCAGACGGAGTCCGGCGCGACCTCGACCTCGGTGCCGTCGATCGATTCGACGGTGCCGTCGGCGACCATGCGCAGCACGCGCGCGGCGATCTCGTCGGGGTCGTGCAGGACGGAGCCCTCCCGCGAGCGGGGGACGAGCGCACCGTCGGGCAGGTAGGCGCGGTCCGCGAAGGCCTCGCGCACCGTCCGCAGCCCGGCGCTCTCCCCGAGCCGGAGGAACGCCGAGCCGGGGAGGCCGAGCACCGGGAGGTCCGGCGCGGTGGCGAGCACACCCTCGACGACGGCCGCGGCCTGCCGCTCATCGGTCACGATCCGGTTGTACAGCGCGCCATGCGGTTTCACGTAGCGGACGGTGCCGCCCACGCTCCGCGCGATCGCCTGCAGGGCGCCGATCTGGTAGATCACGTCGGCGGTCAGGTCCGCGGCCGGCACGTCCAACGACCGGCGGCCGAAGCCGCGCAGGTCCGCGTACCCGACCTGCGCGCCGATCACGACGCCCCGCTCGACGGCGAGCGAGCACGTCTCGCGGAGGATCGTCGGGTCGCCGGCGTGGAATCCGCACGCGACATTGGCCGAGGTCACGACCTCGAGCAGCGCGGCGTCGTCACCGAGCGTCCACGCGCCGTAGGACTCGCCGCAGTCGGCGTTGAGGTCGACTTTCACACCTTCGACGGTAGCGCGTGCCGGCAGTCGTGCGACTCCTCGACGGCGGCGACGGTGCCGCGTCGCCCGCGCTGCCCGAGCAACCGGCAGACCATGTAGATCAGGAACGAGATGGAGGTGACGAACACCGACACCGGGAGCGCGGGGGCGAGCGAGAGGATTATGCCGCCCACCGCCGACACCAGCGCGAAGATCAGCGAGAGCGCCGTCGCCTTACCGGGTGAGCTGGTGACCCGCGCGGCGGCCGCGGCGGGCGTGATGAGCAGGCTCATCACGAGCAGCGCACCGACGATCTGCACGCCCTGCGCGGCGGCGGCGCCCACGAGCATCGCGAACACCACCGACAGCGTCTTGACCGGAACGCCGTGTGCGGCGGCCACATCGGGGTCGGTCGACAGGAACAGCAGCGGTCGGTAGATGACCGCGAGGATCACGAGCACCACGACCGTGGTGATCGCCATGAGCGTGACCCCGGAGAGCCCGACCGCCACGACCTGGCCGGTGAGCAGCGCGAACGCCGTACCCTGCCGACCGTCGTGCAGGGCCAGGAACAGCACCGACAGGCCCAGCCCGAAGGCCATGATCACGCCGATCACCGAGTCGCGCTCGCGGGCGTACACCCCGAGCAGCCCGAACAGCAGCCCCGCCACCAGCGAGCCGAGGAGTGCGCCCGCGCCCACGCTCCACCCCATGAGCAGGGCGAACGCGGCGCCGGTCAGCGACAGCTCGGACGTGCCGTGCACGCTGAAGGCCATCTGACGCGACACGATGAGCGGGCCCAGCACGCCGGCGAGCACGCCCAGCAGCGCCGCGGCGAGCAGTGCCCACAGCACGAAGGGCTGCTGCAGCAGCTCCCAGGTCAGGGATAGGTTCCCGAATTCGCGGAGGTGCTCCATCTATTCGTCGCCTCCCACCACGACCAGGCGGTCGCGCACGTGCAGCACGTCGACGGGTGTCCGGTAGAGCCGCGAGAGCCGCTCGGAGGTCATCACGTCGTTCGTCGGCCCCACCTCGAACCGGCCGTCCACCAGGTAGAGCACGCGGTCGCAGTAGGGGAGCACGGGGTTGATCTCGTGGGTCACGAACAGCACCGCGGTGTCGTGCTCGCGCCGGCGCCGCTCGATGAGCGAGACGGCGAGTTGCTGGTTGCCCGGGTCCAGCGAGAGCAACGGCTCGTCGCAGAGCAGGATCGTCGGGTCCGAGGCCAGGGCCTGCGCGACCCGGAGTCGCTGCTGCTCGCCACCGGACAGCGAGCCCAGCGGGGCGTCGGCGAAGGCCAGCGCGTCGACCTGCTCGAGAGCGGTGTCGACGGCGGACCGTCGGGCCCTGCGGTTGCGCACGCCGAGGCCCCAGGCGGCACCGTCGAAGCCGAGACCGACCAGGTCGCGCCCGCGCAGGGGCACGGACGCGTCGAGGGCGCGCTGCTGCGGGATGTACCCGATCCGCCCGTTGACCTGCACCGATCCGCTGGACAGCGGGGTCTGCCCGAGGAGGATGCGCAGCAGCGAGGTCTTGCCGGCGCCGTTCGGTCCGAGCACGGCGATGAACTCGCCGGGCTCGATGTCGAGGTCCAGTCCGTCCCACAGGACGCGGTCGGGGTAGCGCAGCGCCGCGTCGCGCAGGCTGATGACCGGGCCGGGGGCCGACGGTGCGTCGCCCTCGATCCGGGTGCCCGACGGTGCGCTCACGGGCGCGGCGCGAGCGCGTCGGACAGGTACTTGACGTTGGCCGCCTGCCAGGCGACGTAGTCGTCGACGCCTTCGGGCAGCGATTCGGTGACCTTCACGACGGGGATGCCCGAGGTGTCGGCGGTCTTCGCCAGCGCGGTGGTGACGGGGTTCTCGGTCTGTGAGTTGAGCACCACGGCACGCACCTGCTTGCCGCTGACCAGGGCGTTCGCGGCGGCGATATCGGCGGGGGCGGGGTCGGTGCCGGACTCGATGGCCGCGGTGTAGCGGGCGGGGGCCACATCCGTGAGGCCGGCGAGCGTGAGCAGGTAGCCGGCGACCGGCTCCGTCGCGGCGACCTTGGCGCCGGGGTTGGCGTGACCGATCGCTCGCGCCTGGGCGATCACGGCGTCGAGCTTGGTCGCGAAGGCCTTGGCGCGGTTCTCGTAGCCCTCGCGGTGCGCGGAGTCCTTGTCCGCCAGCGCCTTCGCGAGGGCGTCGGCGACCTTCTGCATGGTGGGCAGGTCGTAGAAGACGTGCTCGTTCTCGCCCTCGGGCGACTGGAGCGAGGCCGCGTCGATCTTCGCCGCGGACGCGCCGTCGGCGGCCTTCTCCATGTACGCGTCGTAGTGGCCGCCGTTGTAGACGAGCACGGAGGCCTTCTTGACCTTGAGCGTGTCCTGCGCGGAGGGCTCGAACTCGTGCGGGTCGCCCGTCGGATTGGAGAACAGCGAGGTCACTGTCGCATCGGTGCCGGCCACGGCCTTGGCGATCGCGCCGTACACGTCCGTCGAGGCGACGACCGTCGGCTCGCCCCCGCCGTCCGACGGGGTGGAGCCGCAGGCGGCGAGCGCGGCGGCGGTGACGGCGACGGTGCCGACACACTGCACGAGACGGGTACGGATGCGCACGGGGCCCTCCTGTTGGCTGAAATGACAATCGTTACCAAGAGAGTAGGGGATGCCGGTGGGTGGCGCGAATCGGGCCACGTGCGACGGTGCGTGTTCGCGATACGAACGGTTTGTCAATTTGTGAACCGAGGCTTACAGTGATGCTCACCATGTGGCACGGACCACACCCGAGTACCGCTGGAGGGTCGATGACGTCACCCATTGCTTCGCACATCCCGGGCACCTCGTCCCCGGGCGGATCGGCTCGTGTCTGGGGCGCACTGCTCTGTTGGCTCACGGTGGTGTTCGAGGGGTACGACCTGGTGGCGCTCGGCGCCGCCATTCCGGCGCTGCTCGACGCGGGACACCTGGGGATGTCGGCGTCGGATCTGCGGACCGTGGCCACCGTGTCGCTGGTCGGCGTGGGCATCGGAGCGGCCGTGGTCGGCCCCCTCTCGGATCGCTACGGCCGGCGCAAGCCGCTGGTCGTGTGCGTCCTCCTGTTCTCGATCATGACGCTGTTGGTGCCCGTCGCCCCGACGGTCTGGGCGTTCGCGTTCCTCCGGTTCGCCGCCGGCCTGGGCCTGGGTGGGTGCATGCCGGTCGCGATCACCGCGATGCAGGAGGCGGCGAAGGCGGGTGGCCGATCGAACGCGAGCACGCTGACCATGACCGGCTATCACGCCGGTGCCGTCCTGGCCTCGCTCATCGCGCTGCTCGTCCGGGAGGACTGGGAATGGCTGTTCTACGGCGGCGGTGCGCTGGGCCTGCTGCTCGTTCCCCTGCTCGCGCTGAAGATGCCGGAGACGGCGCAGGTCACCGCTGTCGATGCCGTCGTGCCCGCCGAGCACGTGGCCCGCTCCGCGGTGCTCCGGCCGCCCTACCTGTGGACCACGCTGATGCTGTTCGTCGCGGCCTTCTGCGGGCTGCTGCTGGTGTACGGCCTCAACACGTGGCTCCCCCAGCTGATGCGGGGCGCGGGCTACCCCATCTCCACCTCGCTGGTCATGCTTCTGGTGCTGAACCTCGGCGCGATCGCGGGCCTGTTGATCGGTGGGCGAGTGGCGGATCGGCGCGGAGCGCAGCGGGTCACCGTGCTGTGGTTCGCCGCCGCCGGCCTGATGCTGGCGATCCTGAGTCTCAAGATCGGCAGCCAGGTGGTGCTCGACGGGGTCATCTTCATCACCGGGTTCTTCGTGTTCACCGCCCAGGTCCTCGTGTACGGCCTGGTGGGCTACCTCTACCCGCGGCGCACGGTCGGGACGGCGATGGGGCTGGTGTCCGCCGTCGGCCGGCTCGGTGCGATCGCGGGGCCGTGGGTCACCGGAACGCTGGTGGTGGCGGGGATCGCCTACCCGTGGGGCTTCTACTTCTTCGCCGCGGCTGCGGTGCTCGGCGCCCTGGCCGTGCTGGCGGCGCCCCGCCCCGCGGGTGATGCCGTCGACGCCGAGCTCGCGGCGATCGCGAAGGGGCGCGAGGCCGCATGACGCGCACCGTCAAGAACGTCGCACACGAGCTGTTCGCCGCGCACGGTCTGACCACGATCTTCGGTAACCCCGGATCCAACGAACTGCCCTTCCTCGCAGGCCTGCCCGAGGGCTTCCGCTACGTGCTCGGCCTCCACGAGGGGGTCGTCGCGGCGATGGCCGACGGCTTCGCCCAGGCGAGTGGTCGTGCCGCGCTGGTGAACCTCCACGCCGCGTCGGGGAGCGGGAACGCGATGGGCGCGCTCACGAACGCCTGGTACGCGCATACGCCACTGGTGATCACCGCCGGGCAGCAGGTGCGCGAGACGATCGGGCAGGAGGTGATGCTGTCCAATGTCGAGGCGGCGAATCTGCCTCGGCCACTGGTGAAGTGGAGCGCCGAGCCGAGTTCGCCGAGGGATGTGGTGCGGACCCTGGCGCAGGCCGTGCACATCGCCTCGCTCGATCCGGCCGGGCCGGTGTACGTATCGGTGCCGTACGACGATTGGGCGGAGCCCGCGACGGCGGCGGACGAGGCCGCACTCGCACGCCGCGTCGGCGGTGGAGCCGCTCTCTCGGGCGAGCAGGTCGCGGCCCTGGCCGCGCGGTTCGACGCGGCGGAGCGGCCGGTCCTCGTCCTCGGCCCCGATGTGGATTCGGCGCGCGCGAACGGTGATGCGGTCCGGCTGGCGGAGCGGCTCGGGGCGCCCGTCTGGGTGGCGCCCTCCGCCTCGCGGTGTCCGTTCCCCACCGGGCATCCCGCGTTCCGCGGCGTGCTTCCGGCCTCGGTGCGCGGGATCGCGGAACTGCTCACCGGGCATGATCTGGTGATCGTGATCGGCGCACCGGTGTTCCGGTACCACCAGTACGAGCCCGGCGACTACCTCCCTCCGGGCGCCGAGCTCATTCAGCTGACCTGCGACCCGGCAGAGGCCGCTCGGGCACCCTTCGGCGAGGCCGTGGTGGCGCCCATCGGGCCCGCCGTCGCCGCGCTCGCCGATGCGACAACCGCCCGCGCCTCGGTCGCGGATCGGTCCGTGCAGCCCTCCCCGCCGGTTCCGCCCGTGTCGGCGGACGGGCCGCTGGCGCCGGAGGAGGTGCTCGCGGTGATCGACGAGCTCGCCCCGCAGGACGCCGCGTACGTCAACGAGACCACCTCGACGGTCGGCGTGTTCTGGGACCGGATCCGCATGCGCGAGCCGGGCAGCTACTACTTCCCGGCGTCGGGCGGGCTGGGCTTCGGGCTGCCGGCCGCGGTAGGAGTTCAGCTGGCGGTACCCGAGCGGCGCGTGATCGCCGTCGTCGGTGACGGATCGGCCAACTACGGGATCACCGCCCTGTGGACCGCGGCGCAGTACCGGATACCCGTGGTGTTCGTCATCCTGAACAACGGCGGCTACGCCGCACTCCGCGGATTCAGCGCGAAGCTCGGTACGCCGGACGTTCCCGGACTGGACGTACCCGGAATCGACTTCGTTTCGCTCGCAACGGGATACGGGGTCAGCGCGCATCGCGTCGAGACGGCGACGGCGTTCCGTGCGGCGTTCGCGCAGGCTCTGGCGGCCGACACCCCGACGTTGATCGAAGTGCCGATCGAAACGATCTCACCGTTCGCCGGTGAATCATCCGAAGAGGAGTAGTCATGACGACGATCGAGACACCGACCGCGCAGCTGTTGGACGAGCGCTGGTCCGGCCGGATCAACGTGGGCGGCTGGGTCGATGGCGGGGGCGGTACGGCCGCCGTCGTCGAGCCCGCGACCGGGGAGCAGCTGGGCACCGTCGGGCTGGCGTCCGCCGAGGACGTGGCCCGTGCCGCCGCGCTCGCGGCGCAGGCGCAGCGGGAGTGGGCGGCCCGGCCCCCGCAGGAGCGGGCCGCGGTGTTGCGGCGCGCGGGTGACCTGTGGGCGCGGCACGCCGCCGAGGTGGAGCGGTGGGTCGTGCGGGAGGGCGGTTCGACGGCTCCGAAGGCGGCCCTCGAGGCGCACTTCGCGGCGGGGGAGTGCTTCGAATCGGCGGGACTGCCCTCGCATCCGGTGGGCGAGGTGCTCACCTCGAACGCGCCGCACTGGTCCTTCGCCCGGCGCCGGCCGGCCGGTGTGGTCTCGGTGATCGCACCGTTCAACTTCCCGCTGATCCTCGCGATCAGGTCCGTCGCTCCGGCGCTGGGCCTCGGGAACGCCGTTCTCCTCAAGCCGGATCCGCGGACCGCCGTGTGTGGCGGCGTGACCCTGATGCGGATCTTCGAGGAGGCCGGCCTGCCGCCGGGGGTGTTGTCGCTCCTCCCGGGCGGGCCCGAGGTCGGCGCGGCCGTCGTCGACGCACCGGAGGTGCGCGTGGTCTCGTTCACCGGGTCGACGGCGGCCGGCCGCAAGGTGGGCGAGGCGTGCGCGCGCAACCTCAAGCGGGCGCACCTGGAGCTCGGCGGCAACAACGCGCTGGTGGTGCTGCCCGGTGCCGATCTCGAGAAGGCCGTGGCCGCCGGGGCGTTCGGCTCGTACCTGCATCAGGGGCAGATCTGCATGGCTACCGGCCGGCATCTGGTCCACGAGTCGCTGTACGACGACTACGTCCGCCTGTTGGCCGCGAAGGCGGACGGGCTCTCCGTGGGTGATCCGGCCACGCAGCCGGTCGCCCTCGGGCCGATCATCGACGATCGGCAGGCCGACCGGATCGTCGAGGTGATCGACGAGGCCGTCGCCGCGGGGGCGACGATCGTCGCGGGCGGCACGCGGGACGGCCGATTCGTGCGCCCGACCGTGCTCGCGGACCTGACTCCCGAGAATCCCGCGGTCACGGCTGAGATCTTCGGACCCGTCGCGCCCGTCCTGTCCTTCTCGACCGTCGACGAGGCGGTGGCGCTGGTGAACTCGTCGGACTACGGACTGTCCGTGGGTGTGCTGGGCGAGGTCGGGATGGCCATGGAGGTGGCCGATCGGGTGGCATCGGGCAAGGTGCACATCAACGAGCAGACGGTCAGCGACGAATCGAACGCGCCCTTCGGCGGCGTGGGCGCCTCCGGTACCGGTTCCAGGTTCGGCGGTGCGACGGCGAACCTGGAGGCGTTCACCGAAACCCAGTGGCTCACCGTTCGTCCGACCATCGAGGAGTACCCACTGTGATTCGCGTACCTGTCGTCATCGTCGGCGGCGGCCCGTCGGGCCTCATGGTGTCGCACCTGCTCGCGCGCACGGGCATCGACTCCGTCGTCGTGGAGCGCCGCGCGCGTGCGGAGATCTACGCCACCGGTCGCGCCGGCATCCTGGAGGCGGGAAGCGTTCGGCTGCTGGTGGATTCGGGAGTCAGCGATCGCGTGCTGCGGGAGGGCGATCGGCACGAGGGGATCGAGCTGCGGTTCGGCGGGCGCAGCCACCGCATCGACTTCGCCGATTTGGTCGGGCAGTCCGTGTGGCTGTACCCGCAGACGGAGGTGTTCGAGGATCTGGCGAACCGTCGGGCGGCCGACGGCGGCGCGGTGTACTACGGCGCGTCCGATGTGGAGGTCACCCCCGGTGACGACGGCGCGCGGGTTCGGTTCCTCGACGCGGACGGTGTCGAGCAGCTGGTCCACGCGGACTTCGTGGTGGGCGCGGACGGCTCGCGCAGCGAATCCCGCCGTCTCGTCCCCGAGTCGGACCGTGACTGGCGCCGCCATGAGTACCCGTTCGCCTGGTTCGGGGTGCTCACGCAGGCCCCGCGGAGCGCGGACGAGTTGATCTACGCGGACTCCGACCACGGCTTCGCGCTGATCAGCCAGCGCAGCGAGACGGTGCAGCGCATGTACTTCCAGTGCGACCCGTCGGAGCGTCCCGAGGACTGGGACGACGACCGGATCTGGGCCACCCTGCGGGAGCGGGTGAAAGGGAACGGTTTCGAGCTGCGTGAGGGGCCGATCATCGAGAAGACGGTGCTGCCCTTCCGCTCCGCGGTGCACGCGCCGATGCGGTACGGCCGCCTGCTCCTCGCCGGGGATTCCGCCCATACCGTTCCGCCCACCGGTGCGAAGGGCCTCAACCTCGCCCTGCACGACGCCGAGCTCCTCGCGGAGGCGCTCGCGGCGCAGCTCGCCGGCGACGACCGGGCCCTGGACGCGTATCCCGAGCGCGCGCTGGAGCGGGTGTGGAAGGCGCAGCACTTCTCGTACTGGATGACGACGATGCTGCACCGCGCACCGGGTGCGTCGCCGTTCGAGAACGCGCGGCGGCGTGGGGAACTCGAGGCCGTCGTGTCGTCGCGACACGGCAGGGCCTTCCTCGCCGAGGCCTATACCGGCTGGGCCTAGCGGGCCTCGGCTCGCGCCCGTGCGACCGCGTCCTCCTTGATGGACTCGAACCGCGCACCCATCGCCGCCGCGAGCGCCTTCGCCGCCGACAGCGGGCGGACCATCACCATGAAGTCGTCGATCTTGCCCGCGTCGTTCACGTGGATGAAGTCGCACCCGTTGACGACGGTGTCGCCAATGACCGCTTCGAACAGGAGGGCGTGGTCGGCACCGTCGTTGATCTCCCGGACGTAGTGGAAGTCCTCGAACACGCCGAGCACGCCCCGCAGGATCGCGGCGGTGATGTGCCGGCCCTGGTAGGGCGTGAACGCCACGGGGCTGGTGAAGGTCACGTCGTCGGCCAGCAGGCCGTCGAAGGCCTCGCCGTCGCGGGCCTCGACCGCGGTGCGGAACTCACGCATGGCATCTCCTAGTAAATAAATTGAGTAGGTACGCGGTCCGATTGTAGACAACTAATTGACTAGAATGGAAGGCATGGCGCTCCGGCACGCGATCGAATCCACCCTCCTGGTGATGGGCGAGGCGTCGGGGTACGACCTGTCGAAGGAGTTCGACGGTGCCCGCGCCACCTTCTGGATGGCCGCGCCGCAGCAGCTCTACCGCGAGCTGGACAAGATGGAGGCCGACGGGGTGATCGTTGCGCGGACCGTCGAGCAGGAGAAGCGGCCGAACAAGCGCGTGTTCCGCCTGACCTCGGCGGGCCGGGCCGAACTGCGGGAGTTCACCGCCGGATCACCGCGACAGACGGCGATCCGCGACGAGCTGATGGTCATGGTGCAGGCGATCGACGTGGCCGATCCGATCGCCGTGGGCGCGACGATCCGCGAGCGCCGCGAGGGCGCCATCGCCAAGCTGGCGTACTACGACCGGATCGAGCGCCGCTGGCTGGGCGAGCGGTCGCGCGAGCAGGTGCTGGCGGATCCGCACCTGGCCGGCCCCTACCTGACGCTGTTGCGCGGCATGCGATTCGAGCGCGAGAACCTGGATTGGTACGAGCTGGCGCTGCCCGTCATCGAGGCGCGCGCCGCCGGCTCCGGCCGCTAGGGTCAGCGCGCCACGTGCGGCATCAACGCGTTCGGCGGGATCCGGCCGAACGCCCCCGCGTTGTAGTCCTCCATCGCCTGGATCAGTTCGGCCTTGGTGTTCATCACGAACGGTCCGTACTGCGCCACGGGCTCCCGGATCGGCAGGCCGCCGAGGATCAGGACCTCCATGGCGGGTCGGTTCGAGTCCTGCGACTCGTCCGCGGCGACGGTGATCCGGTCGCCGGGGCCCAGCTGTGCGAGCTGGCCCTGGTGGATCGGTTGCCCGGCCGGACCGACGGTGCCGCGGCCGCTGAGCACGTAGACCAGCGCGTTGAAGTCGCGGTTCCACGGCAGCGAGGCCTGCGCGCCGGGGGCGATGGTGGCGTGCACGAAGTTGATCGGCGTGCGCGTGGAGCCGGGGCCGGCGTGCCCGTCGACCTCGCCCGCGACGATCCGGATCAGTGCGCCGCCGTCCTGGGTCGTCACGAGCGCGGTCTGGCCGCCCTCGAGGTTCTGGTAGGCGGGGGTCGTGAACTTCTCCGACTTAGGGAGGTTCACCCACAGCTGGACGCCGTGGAAGGTGCCGCCGGATTCGACCAGCTCCGCCGGTGGCGTCTCGATGTGCAGGATCCCGGAACCGGCGGTCATCCACTGGGTGGCGCCGTCGGAGATGAGTCCGCCGCCGCCGTGGCTGTCCTGGTGCTGGAACAGGCCGTCGATCATGTAGGTGACGGTCTCGAAGCCGCGGTGCGGGTGCCAATTGGTGCCCTTGGGCTCGCCGGGCTCGTACTCGACCTCGCCCATCTGGTCCATGTGGATGAACGGGTCGAGGTCGCGCGGGTGGACGCCGGCGAAGGCGCGGACCACGGGGAATCCCTCGCCCTCGTGGCCCCGCGGTCCGGTGGTGATCCTCCGGACGGGGCGCTGCGTGTCCGACGGTGCCGCCGCGGCGATGCGCGGCAGGGTCAGGGTGTCTGCGGTGACGGCGGGCATGTCGTCCTCCTCGATCGGCTGGTGACGCTGACACTACCATCAACCGGACCGCAGTCCGATTGATTCCCGCGGGTGGGATGGGCGGTCGATGGGCGGGCGCACCGGACCGGAGACTGTCCACGGAGCGTGCCCGCTAGTGTCGGAGCCGTGACTCGTTCTGTGGGATTGGCCGTCTCGTACGACGGCACGGAGATCTTCTACGCCGACTTCGCGGACGGTGCCGACCCGGCGAAGCCGGCGTTCCTGCTGGTCCACGGCTGGTCGGCGAGCTCGGACTCCTGGGGTGCGTCGTTCATCGGTGAGCTGACCGCCGCCGGACATCGCGTGGTCGCCGTGGACAACCGCGGCCACGGCCGCAGCTCGGTCCCGGACTCCGAGCACCCGTACTCCACGGAGCGCTTCGCCGACGACCTCGCGGTGATCCGCCGCGACCTGGGCCTGACGCAGGTCATCCCCGTCGGCTGGTCCTACGGCGGCCTGATCATCGCCGACCACCTCGCCACGCACGGCACGGACGGGGTCGTGGCCGTCGGCCTCATCGGCGCCATCACGTCCATCGGCGGCTCCAAGGAGACCGGCCCGTTCCCCGGCGGCGTCACCGGCGAGTCCATGAACGCCGCACTCCCGGCCGCCCTGTCCGCGCACCCGGCCAAGGCGATCACCGCCCTGGCGAAGCTGCGGATGCTGCCGCACGGCTTCGACCAGGACGCGCTCGGCCCCGTCGCCCAACAGCAGTTCGGCACTGCCCTGGCCACGCCCCCGGCCGTCCGCGGCGGGCTGTTCCGGCGCACCGTCGACCACGACGCGGACCTGGCGTCCTGGACCTTCCCCGTCCTGATCCAGCACGGCCGCGACGACGAGGTGGTGGCACCGTCCACGGCCGAGCACCACGCTCGCGTCCTGCCGAGCGCAACCCTGTCCTGGTGGGACGGTGGCGGGCACGCCCCGTTCGTCGTGGACCCGGCCCGCAGTGCCCGCGAACTCCTCGCACTGGCGCCGTGATCGCACGGGGTTAAGCTGGACGGCGTGCCTACTGGTGAGTCCGCGGCCCCCGTGCCGCGCCGGATCGCGGTGCTGTCGGTGCACACGTCGCCGCTGGCCCAGCCCGGCACGGGCGACGCCGGCGGGATGAACGTCTACATCTGGCAGACCTCTCTCGAGCTCGCGAAACGCGGCATCGAGGTGGAGATCTTCACGCGTGCCACGGCGTCGACCGACCGACCGATCGTCGAGGCGGCGCCCGGCATCCGGGTGCGCAACATCGTCGCCGGGCCCTTCGAGGGCCTGGACAAGACGGACCTGCCCGCGCAGCTGTGCGCCTTCGCCGCGGGCGTGCAGCGCGCCGAGGCCCGCGAGGAGCCCGGCTACTTCGACCTCATCCACTCGCACTACTGGCTCTCCGGCCAGGTCGGCTGGTTGGCCCGCGACCGCTGGGGCGTCCCGCTGGTGCACACCGCCCACACGCTGGCGGCGGTGAAGAACAACGCCCTCGCGATCGGTGACACCGCCGAGCCGCAGGCCCGCATCATCGGTGAGCAGCAGGTGTCCGACGAGGCGGACCGGCTGATCGTCAACACCGAGGTCGAGGCGGGCCAGCTCGCCGCGATCCACGACGTGCCGCAGAGTCGCATCGACGTGGTGTACCCGGGCGCCGACCTGAACACCTACACGCCCGGTGACGGCACCGCGGCCCGCCGCGAGCTCGGCATCGCCGACGACGAGATCGTGCTCACCTTCGTCGGCCGCATCCAGCCGCACAAGGCGCCCGATCTGCTGCTGCGCGCCGCCGCCCCGCTCATCCACGCGCACCCGGAGCGCCGGATCCGGGTCCTGGTGGTGGGCGGACCGTCGGGCACGGGCCTCGAGCGGCCCGACGCGCTGATCGCCCTCGCCCGCGAGCTCGCCATCGAGGACTCCGTGACCTTCGGGCCGCCGCGCCCGCCCGCGGGGCTGGCCGAGGTCTACCGCGCGTCCGACGTGGTCGTCGTCCCCAGCTATTCCGAGTCCTTCGGGCTGGTCGCCGTCGAGGCGCAGGCGTGCGGCACGCCCGTCGTGGCCGCGCGGGTGGGCGGGCTCCCGGTCGCGGTCGCCGACGGTGTCTCGGGTCGCCTCGTCGACGGCCACGAGCCGCAGGTCTGGAGCGCCGTCCTCGACGAGCTCACCGCGGACCCCGAACTGCGACATCGGCTTTCCGACGGTGCCGCCGCCCACGCCCGCCAGTTCTCCTGGGCGCGTACGGCCGACGGACTGCTGGAGAGCTACGGCAAGGCGATCGATGCGCGGCGCGCGGCGGCGCAGACGGTGCGCCGTCGGCGGCGCAGAGCGGGAGTGCGGGTATGACGATGACGCCGGAGCAGGTCGAGGCGGCCCTCGACGAACGCGAACTCGACTTCGCGCGTCGCGAGGCCTCCGGCAGCGACGTGGCGCACTTCGTGATCGAGCTGCCCGGTGTCAAGAAGCTCAAGACCACCACGCTGCTCACGCTCGGGAAGCACGGTGCGCGGGTCGAGGCCTTCGTGTGCCGGCACGTCGACGAGAACTTCGAGGGCGTGTACCGCTATCTGCTGCAACGGAACCGGCGTCTGTACGGGGTCTCCTACACGCTGGACAAGGCGGGCGACATCTACCTGACCGGCCGGTTCGCCGAGGTCACCGAGGACGAGCTCGACCGCGTCCTCGGTCAGGTGCTCGAGGCCGCCGACGGTGACTTCAACACCCTGCTCGAACTGGGCTTCTCCACCGCGATCCGCCGCGAGTTCGACTGGCGGATGGCGCGCGGCGAGCCGCTCTGGAACCTCAAGCCCTTCGAGCACATGCTTCCAGGGTTTCCGGAGTTCGAGCCGAATCCGTTGCCGGAGCGGAAGCGTCGGCCGAAGCGGGCGTAGCCCCCGCTCGCGGGATCGCCAGCGCGACCACCGCGGCGACGGCGGCCACGGCGCCGGCGATTACGAACGTACTGGTGAACGCCGACTCGGCGGGCAGTTCGACGGCGCGCGGGGTTCCCGCGCCGAGCGTGATGGTGGTGCGGGTCAGTACCGTGGCCATCACGGCGGAGGCGACCGCGGTGCCCATCGAGCGCATGAGCGAGTTCAGGCCGTTCGCGGCGGCCGACTCGGTCTCCGGGACGTTGTTCATGATCAGTGCGGGCATCGCCGAATAGGCCACGCCCACACCGCCGAACACGATCATCGAGCCGATCGAGAGCTTCCAGGTCGAGTCGGTCAAGCCGAGTAGTGCGATGTAGCCGACGGCCGACATCGCGGCGCCGATCGCGAGCGTGCGCCGCGCCCCGATCCGCTGGGTGAGCACAGCGGATACGGGGGAGAGCGCCATCATCACCAGGCCGCCCGGCACCATCCACAGGCCGGCGCTGAGCATCGTCAGTCCCAGTCCGTAACCTGCGGCGCCGGGGATCTGGAGCAGCTGCGGCATCGTCAGCATGAGCGCGAACATCGCGAACCCCACCATGATCGACGCGAGGTTGGTCAATAGGATCGGGCGCCGCGCCGCGATTCGCAGGTCCACGAGGGATTCGTCGGCACGAAGCTCCCACCATCCCCACGCGCCGAGGACGACGAGGCCGCAGACCGCACAGCCGACCGTGGCGGCCGAGGTCCAGCCCCAACTCTGCCCCTTGGTGATCGAGAGCAGTACGCAGACCAGGCCGGTGCTGAGGCCGACGGCGCCGACCACGTCGAACCTGCCGGGGCTCCGGTTCGGCGATTCCGGGACCACGACGTACACCAGGCCGAGCGTGACGACGCCCAGCGCGAGCGAGAACCAGAACAGCGTGTGGTAGTCGAAGTGCTCGCAGATGTAGGCGCCGAACGGAATACCGATCGCGCCGCCCACGCCGAGCATCGCCGACATGAGCGCGACGGCCCCGGGGATCTTGCGGGCGTGCAGCTCGTCGCGCATGAGCGAGATGCCCACGGGGACCAGACCCATCGCGAAACCCTGGAACGAGCGGCCCACCACGGTGAGCGGCAGCGTGTGCGCGAGGGCGCAGATCAGCGAGCCCGCGATGAGGCTCAGCAGGCTGGTGAGCAGGATGAGGCGCTTGCCGTACATGTCGCCGAGGCGGCCGGCGATCGGCATCGCGACGGACGAGGCCAACAGTGTGGAGGTGATGACCCACGACGCGTCGTCGGCGGAGGTGTTCAGTAGGTGCGGCAGCCTGCCGATGAGCGGCACCACCAGCGATTGCATGAGGGAGGCGAGGAGTCCGCCGAGGCAGAGGACGGCGATGAGGGCGCCGTCCGACGGAGCCCCGGCGCGGCCCTTTCGGAGCATGTCTGTCATGCCGCCAGACGGTAGTTGCATACTACAACTCAGGCAAGCGGGTGCGTCGAGCGTCACTCCGACGGGGGCGTCGTGACCTACGCCCGAAGTTGGTTATTACCAGTTCTGCTGATCTGCGGGTATTCGCCGCCCAGGGCTCCTACACTGGGCGCATGGAAATCGTGATCCGCCCGACTCCCGCCGATGTCGCGGTCACCGCCGCCGATATCGTGGCCGAGCGCGTGCGCCGCGGCCCCGCGGTGCTCGGGCTGGCCACCGGTTCCACCCCGCTCGCCACCTATCGCGAGCTCATCCGCCGACACCGCGCCGAGGGGCTGAGCTTCGCCGACTGCGTCTCGTTCAACCTCGATGAGTACGTCGGACTGCCGAAGGGGCACCCCCAGAGTTACCGCGAGGTGATCCGCACGGAGTTCACCTCGCACATCGACATCCCGGACGCCGGGGTCGAGGGCCCGGACGGCACGGCCGCCGACCTCGCCGCCGAGGCGAAGCGCTACGAGGACGCGATCAGGGCCGCGGGCGGCGTCGACGTGCAGCTGCTCGGTATCGGCACCGATGGGCACATCGGCTTCAACGAGCCGGTCTCGTCACTCGCCTCGCGCACCCGTATCAAGACCCTCACGACGCAAACCCGCGAGGACAACGCGCGGTTCTTCGCCTCCATCGACGAGGTGCCCATCCACGTGCTCACGCAGGGGCTGGGAACCATCTCCGAGGCGGGGCACCTGCTGCTGCTCGCCACGGGCGAGGGCAAGGCCGAGGCGATCGCCGCCACCGTCGAGGGCCCCGTCGCGGCGATCAACCCCGCGTCGGTGCTCCAGCTCCACCCGCACGTCACCGTCGTCGTCGACGAGGCCGCCGCGTCGCGGCTGCGACTGAAGGACTACTACGTCCACGTGCTCGCCAACAAGCCGGCGAACCAGCCCCTCTAGGACCTCGGTGGGCATCGGCATGGTCCTCCTGCCGCTCCCGGGCGTGGCGACCGCGGCGGCCTTCGCGCTCGCTCCGCTCCTGCCCGCGAAGCAGGAGTCCCCCGCTCGTTAGAATGGCGTAGTGACCACGCGGCAGCTCGGCTTCGGCGCCCTCGCCGGGCTCGCGGCGGCGATGGGCCTCGGGCGGTTCGTCTACACGCCGATCCTGCCGCTCATGCAGGAGCAGACCGGCGTTTCGCCCGGCTCCACCGCGGTCGTCGCCACGTTCAACTACCTCGGCTACTTCCTCGGCGCGCTGGCGCTGGCGATCTGGCCCCGGCTGGCCCGCAGCCGGGGACTGCTGCGCGCCTCGCTGCTCGCCCTCGTCGTCAGCGAGGTGGCGATGGTGCTGGCCGTGAGCGTGCCGCTGTGGTCGGCCGTGCGGCTGATCGCCGGGCTCGCCAGCGCGGTCGTGTTCGTCTACTGCGCCGGCGCGGTCGCCGGGACCGCGGCGGCGGGCGTCGCCTTCTGCGGTGTGGGCGTGGGGATCGCGGTATCGGGGGTGCTCGTCGTCGGGCTCGGGGAGGTGGTCGGCTGGCGCGCACTGTGGTGGGTGGCCGCGCTGGCGACGGCCCTGTTCGGGTTGTTCGCGTGGCGGCTCCCGCCCGGCGCGCCCGGCCCCGTCGCCCGGCCCGACGGTGCGCCCGCGCCCCGGCCCAGCACGGCCGGGTGGGCCCTCGGAATCAGCTACTTCCTCGAGGGGCTCGGCTACATCGTGCTCGGCACCTTCCTGGTCGCCGCCGTGGCCGTCGGCGGGCGGCCCTGGGAGGGGCCCGCGGCGTGGGTGATCGTGGGGCTCGCCGCGGCGGTCTCGCCCCTGATCTGGGCGCGGCTGCGCCGATCCCGCTCCGCCGAGTCGTTGCTGGTGATCGCCCTGCTGCTGCAGGTGGTCTCGGCGGTGCTGCCCGCCCTCGTGCGCGGCCCGGCGGCCGCGGCGATCTCGGCGGTGCTGTTCGGCGGCACCTTCATCGGCGCGGTGATGCTGTCGATGGATGCGGGCGCGCGGATCGGCATTCCCCGGTCGGCCGCGGTGCTCACCGCCGGATACGGGATCGGCCAGATCCTGGGCCCGCTCGTCGTCGCGCCGATGCTCGGCGACGGCTACGACGCCGCCTTCCTCACCGCCGGCGGCGTGTTGGTGGTCGCCGCGGCGCTCGCCGCGGTGGTGCGCTGGACGGTGCCGGAGCACCGGGAGCGCGCCGGACACTCCTGACCGCGGTGCGGGCGGGCCCGGTCGGTTCAGCGGCGGTGCAGCGTCCGCTCGGGGTAGCGCTCGCCCGCGGCGGAGAGCGCGGTGAGCTCCGCGACCTGGCCGTCGCTCAGCGGCACCGCCGCGGAGCCCAGGTTGTCCGCCAGGTGCTTGCGGCGCGCGGTGCCGGGGATCGGGACGATGTCGTCGCCCTGTGCGAGCACCCAGGCCAGCGCCACCTGGCCCGCGGTCACCGGCGCCCCGTCCGCCCCGGCGCCCGACGCGGTGAGGTCGGCGGCGATCGCGTCGATCCGGTCCACGAGCCGCAGGTTCGCCTCGAGGTTCTCGCCCTGCCAGCGGGGGATCGACCGGCGGAAGTCGTCGCCGCCCAGTGCCGCGGCGACGGCCTTGCGGTCCGCCGTGAGCAGGCCCCGGCCGAGCGGGCTGAACGGCACCAGGCCGGCGCCCACCTCGCGGGCGGCCTGCAGCGGGCCGTCCTCGACGTCGCGGGTGAAGATCGAGTACTCGGACTGCAGCGCGGCGATGGGGTGCACGGCGGCGGCCCTGCGGATGTCCTCGGCGCTCGCCTCGGACAGGCCCAGCGTGCGGACCTTTCCGGCCGCGACCTGCTCCGCCATCGCGCCGACGGTCTCCTCCACGGGCACCTGCGGATCGACGCGGTGCAGGTAGTAGAGGTCGATCACGTCGATGCCGAGGCGGCGCAGCGAAGCGTCGACGCACCCGGCCACGCGCTCGGGACGGCCGTCGAGCCCGACGGGCCTGGCGTTCTCGTCGTTGACGAAGCCGAACTTGGTGGCGAGGACGATCTCGTCGCGGTGCGCCTGCACGAAGGGGGCGAGGAACTCCTCGTTGGCGCCGTTGCCGTACATGTCGGCGGTGTCGTAGAGCGTGACGCCGGCGGCGAGGGCGGCTTCGAGCGTCGCGCGGGCCTCGTCGGGATCGGCCGAGCCGTAGGCGTGGCTCATGCCCATGCAGCCGAGGCCGAGGGCCGAGACCTGCAGGTCTCCGAGTGTGCGAGTGGGAAGCATGTCAATTCTCCTGTGAGTCTTGGGGTTCGACGGTGTCGGCGGCCTCGGGGACGCAGGTTCCCAAGCCGCCGCCGTAGGTCGCGATCTTGTAGTCGATCACCGCGAGCGAGTAGTTGAGCTCCTCGATCTGCGCCGCGGTGCGGGCGCGGTGAGCCGTGAGCAGCGCGAGCCGGGCCGGGACGGTGGCGTCGCCACCGTCGACGAGGTGCACGTACTCGGTGATGTCCGCGATCGGCATCCCGGACAGGCGCAGTCGCGTCAGGAAGATCACCCGCGCGATGGCCTCCGGGCCGTACCGGCGGTGCCCGGCGCCGTCCCGGTCGACGGTGACCAGGCCGATCCGTTCGTAGTACCGCAGCGTGTGCCCGGAGACGCCCACGAGCTCGGCCAGTTCGGCGACGGTGAGCGGCCCCTCCTGCGCCGGCCCGGCGAGGATCGCCGCGGTGTTGGGCAGCGGTCCGCGCGAGCCGACGATGGCGGCGAGTTCTTCTGTATGTGCGACCACGTGAGCAACGCTAAGCCTTCGAGCGCGCTCTAAGTCAAGTGCGCTGGAGGCGATCGCGGGCGGGCTCCCGACTACGACATCGTCCGGCGCGCCGGGAGCACCGTCGGATCGTGTACCAGCCGATCCAGCAGGACCCGCGCGCCGCCGCGCCGGGTGGCGCCGTACGGCTCCGTCGACGGATGCACCGGTACGCTCCGGCGGGGCCCGGCGAGACGTTCGTCGAGGACCGCCTGCACTCCCGGGGTGAGCCACTCTCCGAGCACCCCGAGCCAGCCACCGAGGATCACGGCATCGGGGTCGAAGATGTTCACCAGCGTCGTCACCGCGAGGCCCAGGTGTACCGACTGCTTCCGCAGGTCCTCGATGATGCCGCGGTGGCCGCGGACCGCGGCGGCGTGCACGAGGTCGGCGAGGAGCCGGGGGGTCGAATCCGGCGGCGGTGCGAGTGCCTCGCTGTGCCGCTCGGCGAGGGCGCGGATGCTGACGAACGCGGCGAGGCAACCCCGTGCGCCGCACGAACACCGCGGGCCGCGCGGATCGACCACGATGTGCGCGAACTCGCCGCCGAGCCCCTGCGCGCCCAGGACCGATGATCCCGACACCGTCGCGCCGCCGCCCAGGCCCTCGTCGGCGAACAGCACCACGAGGTTCTCGCGGCCGTGCCCGCGTTCGGCCTCGGCGGCGAGGTGGCCGAGCCGCTCGATCATCAGCGGTGCCGATTCCACGCCGACCGCCGACTGGACCAGCCCGCCCAGGTGAACGTTCTCCCATCCGAGTGACGGTGCGGAATGGACGAGACCGCGGCTGCTGTTCAGTGCGCCGGGGATGGTGAGAACGATCCCGGCGCAGCCGTATCCGGAGGCTTCGAGATCGCCGATCATCACCCGGGTGGCGTCCGCCACCCGTCGCACGACCCGCGCCGGTACGAGGTCTCGTCGCTGCGTGATCGGTGCGGATGCGCCGGTGATCGGGGAGCCGCGCAGCGTGCTCGCCTCCAGCGTCACGCCGGTGGGCCCCACCTCGGCGGTGATCGCCGCGGTGTGCGCCTGATCGATGTCGAGCAGGGCGGTGGGGCGGCCCGCGCCGTCGCCCTGGCGGCTGCCCACCTCGTCGACCAGGCCGCGGGAGACGAGGTCGGCGACCAGGCCGATCACCGTGCCGCGGTTGAGGCCGGTGCGCGTCACGAGGTCTGCGCGCGTCAATGGTCCGGCATCGGCCACCGATCGCAGCACCGCGCTCAAGTTGTTGCGGCGGAGCTCGAATCGATCGCGGCGCTCCGGGGGCATCTTTCGATCCTATCGTCGCGCGGCCTGCTCGGAAACGGGGATTGTGGCCTGAGACACACCGAGGTAGATTAAGTCGGGCAACCCATCATAATTCCGATCGCCGATACTACGACGCTTGCCCGAACGAGTGGAGTGCTGATGACAGACTCGGACCCCCTGGCCGTGGGAGCGGGGATGCTGGAGGGCTTCGACGTGGGCGGCACCAGTCGCGCCCGCAGGCGCGCGCTGTTCGTCGTGGCGGCCGGCATGTTCGTCGACGGGTACGACCTGATCCTGCTCAGCGGCGCCCTCGTGCAGCTGCACCACGAGTGGGACCTCAGCGCCGGCCAGATCGGATTCCTGGGCGCTTCCACGTATTTCGGATCGATGTTCGGGGCGATTCTGTTCGGCCACATCAGCGACAAGGTGGGCCGCCGATCCGTGTTCAATTGGACGCTCGTGAGTTTCCTCGTGATCTCGGTGTTGTCGGCGTTCGTGTCGGACGTGGGTCAGCTGACGGTCATGCGGATCCTGCTCGGAGTCGCCATCGGCGCCGAGATCGCGGCGGGATTCGCCTTCCTCGGCGAGATCTCACCGAGTCGCTCGCGAGGGGGCTGGGGCGGGGCGCTTCCGCAGATCACCTGGTCGCTCGGGGCGCTCGCCGCGATCTTCGTCGATGCGCTCCTGCTCACGGTGGCCGGCGAGAACGCCTGGAGATGGATACTCGTCAGTGGGGCCGTCCCCGCGCTCATCGTCCTCGCGGCGCGGTGGTCGCTGCCCGAATCGCCCCGGTGGCTGCTGCTCAAGGGCCGTACCGACGAGGCCGCCCGGGCCCTGCGGTACTTCGGTGTCACGATGACCGCGGAGCAGCTCGGGAACGCCGCACGCACCGTGCAGCGCTCGGTCGCGGAGACCGCTCGCTCGTCCGAGCTGCTGCGGGCCTCCCTCACCGGCCGGTACAAGCGCGTCGCGATTCTGGTGATCGTGCTCGTGGGGCCCGCTTCGCTGGTGGGCGGAGGATCCAGCATTCTCGGGCCGTATGTCTTCGATCAACTGGGGCATCTGACGCCGGTGCAGTCCGTGCTGTCGGGGTCGGTCATCTGGGTCGGCGCCCTCATCGGATCGGTGCTCTCGTTCAGTCTGATCGACCGGCTGGGTCGCATCCGCGCGTACACGATCGGCCAGGTCGCTCTCTTCGTGATCTACCTCCTGATGATCACGATCGGGTTCGGGACCTGGCTGCTGGTGCCGATGTACCTGCTGTACGGCGTCTTCAACTGGATGGTGGCGAGCGTCAACAGCGTGCTGCCCGCCGAGCTGCTGCCCACCGCGGTGCGCGGCTCCGTCACCGGGATCGCGCACGGCATCAACAGGCTGTGCAACGGCCTGGCCGTGCTGCTGGTCCCGGTCGGGCTGGAACTGCTCGGATTCCGGGCGGTGGTGGTGATCTGCGGAGCGATCGGCCTCCTGCTCAGCGCAGTCGCCTGGGCGAATCGACGCTACGACCCCGCGCGCAGATCCATCGACGAGGTCAGCGAGGGGATCGCGGCGGAGGGGAAGCCATGACGAACGTGGTGCTGGTGGTCGCCGACGACCTCGGCTACTCCGACCTGGGCTGTTACGGCGGCGAGATCCGCACCCCGCGACTCGACCGGATCGGCCGGAACGGCGTGCGCCTGAACAACTTCTACAACACGGCGCGGTGCAGTCCCTCGCGCGCCTCGCTCCTGACCGGCCTGCATCCGCACCGGACCGGCATCGGGGTGCTGACGAGCAACGACGCCCCGCGCGGTTACCTGGGCAGTCTCAACGACAGTTGCCTGACCGCGGCGGAGGTCTTCGCGGACGGCGGCTACCGCACCGGACTCTCCGGCAAGTGGCACCTGTCCTCGCAGGTGTGGGAGGCCGACGATTCCTGGCCCACGCGCCGCGGGTTCCAGCACTTCTACGGCACCATCTCCGGCTGCGGCAGCTACTACGCGCCCAGCACGCTGACCGTCGGGGAGGAGAACGCCGATGCGAGGATCGACCCCGGGTTCTTCTACACCGACTCCATCGCCGACGACGCCGTCGCGTTCATCGATCGGGAGGCGGGTTCGCCGTTCTTCCTGTACGTGGCGTTCACCGCCCCGCACTGGCCGCTCCACGCCGCGGAGGACGAGATCGCCTCCTACGACGGTGTTTACGATGTCGGCTGGGACGAGCTGCGTCGCCGCCGGCTGGACCGGATGACGGCGGAGGGGGTGCTCCCGGTGGGGACCGCACTGAGCGACCGCGATCCCGCCCAACCGGCCTGGGAGGACACCGACCACCGGGACTGGGAGGTCCGCCGGATGCAGACCTACGCCGCCATGGTCGAACGGATGGACGCGGGGGTCGGCCGGATCGAGGAGGCGCTGCGACGGCACGAGGTGTGGGACGACACCCTGTTCGTCTTCCTCTCCGACAACGGGGCATCCGCCGAGGAGATCGGCGACGACCCGGAGTACCTGGCGGGGATCCGGGCCCGGCCCGAGATCTTTCCGAGTACCACCCGCGACGGCCGCGAGGTTCGGATCGGCAACCGCCCGAGCATCACCCCCGGCGCCGAGGACACCTACGCGAGCTACGGGCAGCCGTGGGCGAACCTGTCGAACACACCGTTCCGGTTCTACAAGCGCTGGGTGCACGAGGGCGGGATAGCGACCCCGTTCCTCGCGCACTGGCCCGACGGCGGACTCGCGACGGGCACCGTCGTTTCCGATCCCGCGCAGCTGGTGGACGTCCTGCCCACCCTGCTCGACGCGACGGGTGTCCCGATGGCGGCGCAACGCCGGGGCGTGACGGTGCCGGAGCCGGCGGGGACCAGCCTGTTGGGCGCGCTCCGCGGCGCCGGCCGACAGCCGCGATCACAGTACTGGGAACACATCGGCAATGCCGCCGTCCGGGACGGCCGGTGGAAGTTGGTGCGGGAGTACCCCGGTCCGTGGGAGCTCTACGACTTGCAGGACGATCGCACTGAGCTGCACGACCTTTCGGACCAGCGGCCCGATCTGGTGGAGGCGCTGGCGAGCAGATGGAGCGACTGGGCGAGCGTGAACGGGGTCAAGCCGTGGGACGAGGTGATCGCCCTGTACCGCGACCGTGGGCAGACGAGCACAGACGCGAAAGGATGAGCGAGGTGGTGGATCAGGCGCGGATCCCGGCCCAGGCCTTCGCGATGGGCGACGGTGCGCGTGATTCCTGCGGCCGGGACGGCGAGACGCCGGTGCACCCGGTGTGGCTCAGCGACTTCCGGATCGATGCCACCGCGGTCACCAATGCCGCCTTCGCGGCCTTCGTGACCGCCACCGGCTACCGGACCGATGCAGAGCGCGCGGGGTCGTCGGCCGTCTTCCACCTCATGGTCGAAGCCGATGATGCGGACGTGCTGGGCGCGCCCCCCGGTCTCGGATGGTGGCGCGCGGTCGCGGGCGCCGACTGGTGCCACCCGAGGGGGCCGCGGAGCACCGTCGACGGTCTGGCCGAGCACCCCGTGGTCCAGGTCTCGTGGAACGACGCGCAGGCCTATTGCGAATGGGCGGACAGATGCTTGCCGACGGAGGCGCAGTGGGAGGCCGCCGCGCGTGGCGGCCTCCCGGGCAGGCGCTTCCCGTGGGGCGACGAACTGTCCGACGACGTTCTACAGCTCAACGTCTTCCGCGGCGAGTTCCCCGACGGCCCCGCCGACGACGGTGGGCCGGGGACGGTTCCGGTGCGGAGCTATCGGCCGAACGGCTACGGGGTGTGGCAGGCGGTGGGCAATGTCTGGGAGTGGTGCGCCGACGTGTTCTCGGCGGACACCTACGCCCGTGATCTCGCCTCGGGCCTCGTCGTGGACCCGACCGGTCCCGACGACGGTGACGAGGATGTGCGGGTGCTGCGGGGCGGGTCCTACCTGTGTCACGACTCGTACTGCCGCCGCTACCGGAACTCCGCGCGCACCTGCAACACCCGCGACTCGTCGGCGGGCAACATCGGGTTCCGCACGGTCAGCCGGCCCGCACCCGCCGTCGACGGGAATCGGGCATGAGCGCGCGCCCGCAGCGGAGGCCGGACTGGGTGTACCGCGACGGAACCGAACCCGATGAACGGTTCACCCTGGCGAACGAACGGACCTACCTGGCCTGGATCCGTACCTCGCTCGCCCTGATCGCGGGCGGCGTCGCGCTGCAGGCCCTGCCGGTGGCGCTGCACACGGCGGTCAGGGTCGCCGCGTCGGTCCTCCTGATCTGTGCGGGGGCGACGATTCCGCTGGGGGTGTGGATCCGCTGGGGGCGGGCGGAACGCGCCATGCGTACCGGCGAGCCGCTACCCGCGCCCACGTTGCTGGTGCCCCTTGCCGCGGTGGTCACGGGCGTGGGAGTCCTACTCCTCGTGGCCCTCGTCATGGCGCCCGGCGGCCGGTGAGGACCGTGCGGTCCAGCGCCCGTCCTGGCGGGTGATGCCGATCGGGTGGTCGAAGGCGTGGCTGATGGCCTCCGTGGTCAGCACGTCGTCCACCGCTCCCGCCGCGGTGATGCGGCCGTCGCGGATCAGCACGGCGTGCGTGGTGGTCACGGGGATCTCCTCGAGGTGGTGGGTCACCAGGATCGAGGCGAGTTCGGGGTGGGCGCGCCGCGCACCGTCGACCGTGGTCAGGAGGCGCTCGCGCGCGGCGAGGTCGAGCCCGGTGGCCGGTTCGTCCAACAGCAGCAGCGCCGGGTCGCCCATGAGTGCTCGTGCGATGAGGGCGCGACCGCGCTCGCCCTGGGAGAGTGTCGGCCAGCGCGACTCGATGTGGCGCGACATCCCGAGGGTCTCGACGAGTTCCTCGGCGCGGGTGCGCTGCGCGTCGGTCGGAGCCCAGCGCGGTGGGAACACCGGCGTGTTCGTCACGCCGGTGATGACCACGTCGCGCACCGTCAGCGGCTCGTCCAACCGGTGGCGCGGGTTGACGTGCCCGATGTGCGTGCGCAGCTCGCGCATGTCCACCCGGCCCAGGCGTTTGCCGAGGACGTCGACGGTGCCGCGGGTCGGGTGGGTGACCGCCCCGCACAGGCCGAGCAGCGTCGACTTACCTGCGCCGTTCGCTCCCAGCAGGACCCAGTGCTCGCCCCGGCGTACGGTGAGGGAGACGTCGTCGAGGAGGTTGCGGCCGGTGCGCACCAGGTCCACGTGGTCGATGCTCAACACGTGCGGATCGTTCGTCGCGGTACCAGTCACAGTCCACCCCTCCACTCAATTGATTGGATGATTGTATGACTTCCCATCGGTGGGATCCATCCCAGTACCTCCGTTACGGCGACGAGCGCACGCGCCCGTTCCTCGACCTGATCGCCCGCGTCCCCGGTGACGCGCGCACCGTCGTCGACCTCGGGTGCGGGCCGGGCAACGATCTGCCGCCGCTGCGTGCCCGCTGGCCGGAGGCGGCCATCCACGGCATCGACTCCAGCCCGGACATGATCGACCGCGCCCGCGCCGACGTCGCAGACCCCCGCGCGACCTTCGCGGTCGGGGACGCCGCCGCGTGGCGCCCCGACGGCGCGCGGCCCGACGTGATCGTCTCGAACGCCATGTACCAGTGGATCGATCGCCACATCGACCTCCTGCCCGCCGCCGCGGACGGTGCCGCACACGCGTTCGCCTTCCAGGTTCCGGGCAACCAGGACGCACCCTCCCACACGCTGCTCGCGACCGTGGCCGCGGAGTTCGGAATCACCGACTTCCGCCGCGTCGACGTTCGCGACCCCGCCGAATACCTCGCGGTGCTCCAGCGTCCGGGGTGGGACGTCGACGTCTGGGAGAGCACCTACCTGCACGTGCTCCAGGGACCCGACGCCGTCTTCGAGTGGATCTCCGGCACCGGCGCGCGCCCGGTGCTCGAACGGCTCGCCGGTGCCGAGCGCGAGGCCTTCATCGCGCGGTACAAGGCGGAGCTGAACATCGCTTACCCGCGAAGGGATTTCGGCACGGTGCTTCCGTTCCGCCGGATCTTCGCCGTCGCGGTCCGACGGTGACCGTTCACGCCATCTGATCGAGGGCGTAGTCCCGGAAGGCCCGGACGGCGCGGGGGAGCGCGACCTCGGGCCGCCAGATGAGACCCACTTCGCGGGTCGGCGCGGGGCCGGACATGGGCACCAGGACGAGTCCCGGCGGCCACAGCGGGTCCTCGTCGACGGGGAGCAGGGCCACCCCGAGTCCGGCGGCGACCAGGCCGGCCACGGTGAAGGACTCGGAGGACTCGAAGGCGATCTGCGGCCGGAAACCCGCAGCGGCGCAGCGCTCCTCGAGGATCCGCCGCAGGCCGAACTCGGGGTGCATCGTGATGAAGTCCGCGTCGGCGGCCTCGGAGAGGTGCACGGACGGGCGCTCGGCCAGCGGGTGCCCCGCCGGCACGGCCAGCGCCAGGCGTTGCACCGCGAGCAGCCCGAAGGCGACGGCGCTCGTGGCGGGCCGCGGAGAGACGATCGCGAGGTCGGCCTCGTCGGCGAGCACCCGCTCGGTGACGGTCCCGGCGGCGAACTGCGACAGCTCGAAGCTCACCCGCGGCTCCTGCTGTCGGAAGCCGGAGACGAGCCGCGGCACCAGCGCGACGCCGAAGGAGTGCAGGAAGGACAGCCGGATCGTGCCCTGCGACGGGCTGCGCAGGTCCGCGATCTGCGCGCGGGCGGCCTCCAGCTCGGCGTGCGCGCGCCGCGCGTGGTCGAGGTAGATCTCGCCGCTCGCGTTGAGCGCGAGCCGCCCGTGCCGCCGGTCGAAGAGCGGTGCCCCGATGCCCGCCTCCAGTCGTGCGAGCGTGCGCGAGAGCGTCGGCTGGGTGATCCGCAGCGCCGCCGCGGCGTCGGTCATGTGCTCGGTCTCGGCCAGTGTGATGAACCGAGCGAGGTCGTCCGACGTGCTCGGAACGGGCCTGCCGACTGCGGTCATGCGTTATTTCTATCAGGATCAACAGATCCATGCATTTCACACATCGACGCTACGGGGGCAGGGTGGGCGCCATGACCGCCACCGTCGACAGCATCGGGACCGCGCCGCTGCGGGCCGGGACGCCCGCGTACCGTCGGACCACCCTGGCGCTGTTCGTGGCGGGCCTGACCACCTTCGGCTCGATGTACTCGACGCAGGCCGTGCTCCCCGAACTGACCCGGGTCTTCGGTGCCGCACCGGCGGTCTCCGCGCTCGCGGTCTCCGCGACCACCGGCCTCCTGGCGCTCGCGATCATCCCCGTCAGCGCGCTGTCCGAGCGCTTCGGCCGGACCCGGGTGATGACGGTGTCGGCCGTCGCCGCAGTGCTGCTGGGCCTGGTCATCCCGCTCGCGCCGACCCTGCCGGTCCTGCTGGGCCTGCGTGCGCTGCAGGGGATCGCGCTCGCGGGCGTCCCCGCCGTCGCGATGGCCTACCTGGCCGAGGAGGTGGACGGGCGCGATCTCGGCGGGGCGATGGGGCGGTACGTCGCGGGCACGACGATCGGCGGACTGCTCGGTCGCGTCGTCACGGCGGTGGGGCTCGATGTCGTGGCCTGGCGCGGCGCGATGGAGGTCTTCGCCGTGGCGGCGGCGTTGCTCACGGTGGTGATGATCCGCACGCTGCCCGCGTCGCGGTTCCATGTGCCGAAGTCGGTGTCGGTGGGAACGACGGTGCGCGGCATGCTCGGCCACCTTCGCCGACCGGAGCTCACGACGCTGTTCGTCCTCGCCTTCCTGCTCATGGGCGGCTTCGTCAGTGTCTACAACTTCCTCGGATTCCGTTTGCTGGCAGCGCCGTTCGTGCTCGCGCCCGGCGTCGTGGGGCTGGTCTTCCTGATCTACCTCGCCGGCACCGTCTCCTCCGGTGCGGCGGGCCGGCTCGCGGACCGGGTCGGGCGCCGCCGCGTGCTGCTGGCCTCCATCGCGACGATGGGAGCGGGCCTGGCAGTCACGCTGCCGGATTCGACGCCCGCGGTGCTCGCCGGGATGGTCATCTTCACCGCGGGCTTCTTCGCGGCGCACAGCGTCGCGAGCGGGTGGGTCGGGCGGCTCGCGACCGAGCACCGCGCGGAGGCGTCGTCGGGGTATCTGTTCTGCTACTACGCCGGCTCGTCGGTGCTTGGCGCATCGAGCGGAGCGGCGTTCGCGGCGCTCGGCTGGACGGGGTTGGTGGTCGCGGTATCGGTCGCCGTCGTCGCGGCGTTCGTGCTGGTCGTCGTGGTTCTTCCTGGTTCGGCGAGCGGGTCCGGGGAGCGCTGAGTAGCGTCGACGTCATGCGCATCGGAGTACAGCTTCAGCCCCAGCACTTCACCGAGTACCAGCAGCTGCGCGACGCCGTCGCCAAGCTCGAGGACCTGGGTGTCGACATCGTCTACAACTGGGACCACTTCTTCCCGCTCTCGGGCGATCCCGACGGCACGCACCTCGAGTGCTGGACGATGCTCGCCGCCTGGGCGGAACAGACCTCGCGGATCGAGATCGGCGCGCTGGTCACCTGCAACAGCTACCGCAACCCCGACCTCCTCGCCGATATGGCGCGCACCGTCGACCACATCTCGAAGGGGCGCCTGATCCTGGGCATCGGCTCCGGCTGGTTCCAGCGCGACTACGACGAGTACGGCTATCCGTTCGGCACCGCCGGCTCGCGCCTCGACGACCTCGGCACGGCGCTGCCGCGGATCACCGAGCGCTGGGCCAAGCTCAATCCCGCTCCCACGCGCGACATCCCGATCCTCATCGGCGGTGGCGGCGAGAAGAAGACCCTGCCGCTGGTGGCGCAGTACGCCTCGGTGTGGCACTACTTCGTGGACCTGGAGACGTACCGGCACAAGTCCACGGTGCTCGCCGAGGCGTGCGCGAAGATCGACCGCGATCCGAGGTCCATCACGCACAACGTCGCCATCCCGCGCGGCTCGAGCCCGGACGAGGCGATCGCCTTCGCCGAGCAGCTCGTGGCCGAGGGCGCCACGGAGTTCACCGCGGAACTCTCCGCGCCCGCCTTCGACTACACGGTCATCGAGGCCCTGCTGCGCTGGCGGGATTCCCAGTAGGGGGACCTCCGTTCCGGCGGGCCGGGACCTGTGACCCGACGAAGGTCCCTGGTAGGTGCTGCCGGGAGAGATGAGAGTGGGGCGGCGGGCACCCTCCCGCACCCGACCCCAGGAGCGTGTCATGGAACGTTTCACCGCTGGAACCACCGTCCTCGATCGTGAGCAGGCGACCGAGCTGTTGCGCCGGAAGGACGTCGGGCGCATCGTGATCGCGCTCGGGGGCGATGCCGAGATCTTCCCCGTGAACTACGTCCTCAGCGAGGCCGGCAATGTCCTGTTCCGGACGGGCCCGGGGAGCAAGCTCGCGTCGGCCGTCGTGGCGCAGGAGGTGGCCTTCGAGGTCGACGAGGTCGGTGGCGACCAGGCCTGGAGCGTCATCGTCCGCGGGCCGGCGCGGGTGCGGACGGACTCGTCCGCCCTGTCGGTGACGGACGCACTGTCCCTGCGGCCCTTCATCGACGACGGCAAGTACGAGGTCGTGGAGGTCCTCGCCGAACGGGTCACCGCCCGCGGCTTCGGTCGCACCTGGTCCTGAGTCGCCGGGACACCGGTCGGGACGTCCGCCGCTGCCGCGGGTGCCACCTCGCGGCCGACGATCGATCCATGGACGGTGGAACCGAGACGATCGCCACGGATGTGGCACCCCAGCGGCGGCTGCGCGCCGTGCGCCCCGAACCCGCGCGCGGCAGGCCCACCGGAGGCTGGATCCGGGACCTCGTGGTCACCACGGACCACAAGACGATCGGCGTCATGTACATCGTCACGTCGATGCTGTTCTTCTTCGTCGGCGGCCTGATGGCCCTGATCATGCGGGGCGAGCTCGCGGAACCCGGCCTGCAGTTCCTCTCCACCGAGCAGTTCAATCAGCTGTTCACCATGCACGGCACGGTGATGCTGCTGCTGTACGCGACCCCGATCGCGTTCGGTTTCGCCAACTACCTCGTGCCCCTGCAGATCGGCGCGCCCGATGTCGCGTTCCCCCGGCTCAACGCCATCGGGTACTGGCTGTACCTGTTCGGCGGTCTCACCGCCTCGGCCGGCTTCATGGTCCCCGGCGGCGCGGCAGACTTCGGCTGGACCGCGTACACCCCGCTGTCCGATGCCGTGCACAGCCCGGGTGCCGGCGGCGACCTGTGGCTGATGGGGCTCACCGTCGGTGGGCTCGGGACGATTCTCGCGTCGGTGAACATGGTCACCACCGTGCTCTGCCTCCGCGCACCCGGGATGACGATGTTCCGCATGCCGATCTTCACGTGGAACATGTTCGTGGTGAGCGTGCTCGCGCTGATGATCTTCCCGTTGCTGGCCTCCGCGCTGATCGGCCTGGAGGTGGACCGGCAGTTCGGCGCCCACCTCTTCGATCCCGCCAACGGCGGAGCGGTCCTGTGGCAGCACCTGTTCTGGTTCTTCGGGCACCCCGAGGTGTACGTACTGGCCCTGCCCTTCTTCGGGATCGTGTCCGAGATCTTCCCGGTGTTCAGCCGCAAGCCGATCTTCGGCTACAGCGGTCTGGTGATGGCGACGCTCGCGATCGCGGCGATCTCGATGGCGGTGTGGGCGCACCACATGTACGCCACCGGCGCGGTGCTGCTGCCCTTCTTCAGCTTCATGACCTTCCTCATCGCGGTGCCCACGGGCGTGAAGTTCTTCAACTGGATCGGCACGATGTGGAAGGGGACCATGACCTTCGAGTCGCCGATGCTGTTCTCGATCGGCTTCATCGTGACCTTCCTGTTCGGTGGCCTCACCGGCGTTCTCCTCGCCTCGCCGCCGCTCGACTTCCACGTCTCCGACACCTACTTCGTGGTCGCGCACTTCCACTACACGCTGTTCGGCACCATCGTCTTCGCGGCGTTCGCGGGCATCTACTTCTGGTTCCCCAAGGCCACCGGGCGCCTACTGAACGAGCGCCTCGCCCGTTGGCACTTCTGGCTCACCTTCATCGGCTTCCACACCACCTTCCTGGTGCAGCACTGGCTGGGCGCCGAGGGCATGCCGCGTCGCTACGCGGACTACCTCGACACGGACGGATTCACCACGCTGAACCAGATCTCGACGGTCGGCGCGTTCATCCTGGGCGCCTCGACGCTGCCCTTCGTGTGGAACGTCTTCACCAGCTACCGCTACGGCGAGGTCGTCACGGTCGACGATCCGTGGGGCTTCGGCAACAGCCTCGAGTGGGCCACCAGCTGCCCGCCGCCGCGGCACAACTTCACCGAGCTTCCCCGGATCCGTTCGGAGCGACCGGCGTTCGAGCTGCACTACCCGCACATGGTCGAGCGGATGCGCGCGGAGAAGCACAGCTCGGGCTAGTCCGGCTCGTCGGCGGGAGTGAGCGTCACGACGCCACTCCAAGGGACATCGCCCGGATCGCGGGGATCGGGCTGCGGCCCCGCGGCCAGACGGCGCGCCTCCGGGGAGTCGAGGCGGCCGAGGGCCACAGCGGCGGGGAACAGCGGATCGATCCGCTCCGCACGCCAGCCGCGCTCCTCGAAATGAGCGACCCCGTCCGCGGGCAGGAAGCGCCACGGCGCGTGCCGCAGGATGCCCCGATTCCGTTCTGTCATCACAGATCCCACCCCGGAGGCGCTGAGGTCGAGGCACCAGCGGTCGACGCCGGCCGCGGCTAGGCCGTCCGCGAGCCCGTCGGCCGCGTCGGGGGAGAGGTACATGACCAGGCCCTCGGACAGCACCAGGATCCGCCGGTCCGTGAGGCCGGCCAGCAGGTCCGCGAGGCCGTCGCCGGCCAGGTCCAGCGGCACCCGGCGGAGCAGGCAGCGGGGCGCCTCCGCAGCCAGGATCGCCGCCTTGTGATCCAGGATCGCGGGCAGGTCCACCTCGATCCACTCCAGGTCGGCCGGCAGGTCGAGCCGGTAGGGGCGGGCGTCGAGGCCAGCCCCAAGATTGACGACGGTGTCGCAGCCGTCCGCGATCGCCGCGGCGACGGCCTCGTCGATCAGGACGGTCCGCGCGGTGAGGTACCAACCGTCGCCGCCGCCCGCGGCGGGCTCCGCGCCCTCCGCGATCGCCGCGCCCTCGGCGCCCGCGAGCCGCGCGGCGAACGGGTCGTGGAACAGCGCGTCGGGGCGCGCGGTTTCGATGGCCCGATGGTGCGCGACCCATCGCGCGGTGTCGTCGACGGTGCCGATCAGGTCATCCATGCAGTCTCCTCTATAGATGTAGAGTCCTCTATGGTTATAGAGGAACGAGTGGACGGAGGGCAAGCGTGGACGAGCGGCGGACCGCGATCTGTGGGGCGGTGCTGGATCTCGCGGCGGAGGGCGGCAACCGGGCCGTCACGCACGGCGCCGTCGACAAGCGGCTGGGGCTGCCGAAGGGCTCGACGTCGTACTACTACCGCACTCGCACGGACCTGCTCACCGCCGCGATCGGGCACCTGAGGGCGCGGTCGCGGGCCGCGTTCGACGCCGACCTGCCGGGCACCGTCGACCCCGATGCCGCGGCGGATCTGATGGCGCACCAGCTGCACCTGCTCCTCACGGACCGCCGGCGCGACGCCCTCGCCCGGTACGCGCTGGCCCCCGACGCCGCGGCGGAGGGGCTAGCGGCGGGCCTCGCCACCTGTCTCTTCTCCGTGCCGCTGGCCGCGGGTCTGTTCGAGGCGCTGGGCACCGTCGAACCCGAGCGGGCCGCGGCCGACCTCGTGAGCCTGCTCGAGGGCCTGCTGTTCGACCGGCTGTACGGCGCCCGGTCGTTGGCGGCCTCGAGCACGCCGCGGGAGAGCGTCGCGGACCTGCGTGCGCCGATCGTCCGGGCGTTAAACTTCCCCGCATGACATACGGCACCCTGATCCTGCTCCGTCACGGCGAGAGCGAGTGGAACGCGTCCAACCAGTTCACCGGCTGGGTCGATGTGGCCCTCACGGAGAAGGGGCGCGGCGAGGCGAAGCGCGGCGGCGAGCTGCTCAAGGAGGCCGGCCTGCTGCCGGACATCCTGTACACCTCGCTACTGCGCCGCGCGATCACCACCGCGAACATCGCGCTGGACGCGGCCGACCGGCACTGGATCCCCGTGGTCCGCGACTGGCGCCTCAACGAGCGCCACTACGGCGCGCTGCAGGGCCTGAACAAGGCGGAGACCAAGGAGAAGTACGGCGACGAGCAGTTCATGCTGTGGCGCCGCAGCTACGACACCCCGCCGCCCGCGATCGACCCGGCGAACAAGTACAGCCAGACCGCCGACCCGCGGTACGCGCACCTGCCGCAGGTGCCGCTCACCGAGTGCCTGCTCGACGTGGTCAAGCGCTTCATCCCCTACTACCAGGCCGTCATCGAGCCTCAGGTGGCACAGGGGAAGACGGTGCTCGTGGCGGCGCACGGCAACTCGCTCCGCGCGCTGGTCAAGCATCTCGACGGCATCTCCGACGCCGACATCGCGGCGTTGAACATCCCCACCGGCATCCCGCTGACCTACACGTTCACCGAGGACGGCACCGTCGCCAACCCGGGCGGCACCTACCTCGACCCCGAGGCCGCCGCCGCGGGTGCCGCTGCGGTCGCCAACCAGGGCGGCAAGTAGCCGGATTTTCGGTACCGCCCCTTAGGTTCTCCTCAGGCGGGTCTACGGACAACGGGATAACGTGGGTCACATGGCCGACGTGACTGTGACTCATTCCCCGGAACGCGAGCGCTACGTACTGACCGTGGACGGCGAGCAGGCGGGCTACCTCGACTACGTGGACGAGGTCGACGTCCGACTGCTCACCCACACCGTGGTGCACGAGACGCACGCCGGGAACGGCTACGCGGCGGTCCTCACCAAGGCGGCGCTCGACGACGTCCGGGACTCCGGGAAGAAGGCCCGCGCCGTGTGTTCCTACGTGGCGAAGTACGTCGTGAAGCACCCCGAGTACGCCGATGTTGTCGAGGTGGCCGCCGACCGGTAACCGGTTGTTCACCAGTCGTTCCCGATGTGAAAGATCAGCCGGAATCCTGGGTACACTGACCGCGTGACTGTGGTCCTGTGCGTGGTGTCCGCCTTGGCGGGCGCACTCATCGGATGGCTCGCGCGCAGGGTCCGGCGGCGGGCCGCGGCCCCCGCGGAGACCGGCCCCACCCGGATGACGGTGGCCGAGTTGCACCGCGCCGTGATCCGGGACTCGCCCACCGCGCTGGTGGTGGTGGACAGGTTCCGCGACGTGATCCTGTGCAATGCCCGCGCCGAGGAGTTCTCCCTCGTGCGCGAGCAGCTCCTCGACGATCGAATGTGGGCGGCCGCGTCCCGCGTGCTCGAGACCGGGGCGCCCCGCACCGTCGAACTGACGATCTCGCGCCGGTCCGATCGCGCGAGCATCGCCGTGCGCTGCCACGTGGATCTGATCCGCGGCGCCCAGCCCGACGAGCAGTACGCGGTGCTCTACGCCGACGACGACACCGAGAACCAGCGCATGGAGGCCACCCGCCGCGACTTCGTGGCGAACGTCTCGCACGAGCTCAAGACGCCGGTCGGTGCGATCGGGCTGCTGGCGGAGGCCCTTCTGGAGTCCGTCGACGATCCGGAGGCGGTGCAGCACTTCGGCTCCCGCGTTCTGGTCGAGTCGACCCGCATGGGCAACATGGTCAACGAGCTGATCGCCCTCTCCCGGCTGCAGGGCGCGGAGAAGCTGCCCGACCTCGGCGGCGTCGAGGTCGACGATGTGGTCGGCGAGGCCGTCGCCCGCGCTCAGGTAGCCGCGGAGGCCAGCAACATCTCGCTGATCGTCGACGAGCCCTCCGGCCTGGAGATCCGCGGCGACGACACGCTGTTGCTCACCGCCCTGTCGAACCTCATCTCCAACGCGATCGCCTACTCGCCGCAGAACACGCAGGTCTCGATCAGCCGGCGCCTGCGTCCCGCGACCGGTCCCGGCGGCACCGCCACGGTGGAGATCGCCGTGACCGACAGGGGCATCGGCATCGCCCCCGAAGACCAGGAGCGAGTGTTCGAGCGCTTCTTCCGCGTCGATAAGGCGCGGTCCCGGATGACGGGCGGGACCGGGCTCGGTCTCGCCATTGTCAAACACGTCGCCGCGAACCACGGCGGCACCATTAGGCTCTGGAGCAGACCGGGCATGGGATCGACCTTCACGCTGGTACTGCCGGCGCTGGGCGACCCGGAACCGCAACCTGCGGAGCGCGATGACCACAGTGAGGATGTACTGCGGTGACACACGTACTGATCGTCGAGGACGAGGAGTCGCTCGCCGACCCGCTCGCGTTCCTGCTCCGCAAGGAGGGGTTCGAGACCACGGTCGTGGGCGACGGGGCCGAGGCCCTGCGGCACTTCGACGCCGCCGGCGCGGACATCGTGCTGCTCGACCTGATGCTGCCCGGCATGAGCGGCACCGATGTGTGCAAGCAGTTGCGCGCACGCTCGTCCGTGCCGGTCATCATGGTGACGGCACGCGACAGTGAGATCGACAAGGTCGTGGGGCTCGAGCTGGGCGCCGACGACTACGTCACCAAGCCCTACTCCGCCCGCGAGCTCATCGCGCGGATCCGCGCCGTGCTGCGGCGCGGGGCCGATACCGCGGCCGCCGACGGACTGGACGACGGCGTCCTCGAGGGCGGGCCGGTACGGATGGACGTCGAGCGGCACGTCGTCACCGTCGGGGGAGAGGCGGTGACCCTGCCGCTCAAGGAGTTCGACCTGCTCGAGTACCTGCTGCGCAACAGCGGCCGCGTGCTCACCCGCGGGCAGCTCATCGACCGGGTCTGGGGCGCCGACTACGTGGGTGACACCAAGACCCTCGACGTGCACGTCAAGCGCCTGCGCAGCAAGATCGAGGCGGACCCGGCCAATCCCAAGCACCTGGTCACCGTCCGCGGCCTGGGCTACAAGCTCGAGCCGTAGTTCGGGACCGCCGTCGCGTTCTGCGACGGTTCCTCGCTTGACTGGTAAGACCACTTGACCACCGGACCGGATCGATCTATGGTTCCGGCATGGAACTGAGTGCGGTGACCCGGCGGTCCGTTGCCGACGAGGTGCACGATCAGCTGCTGAACCAGCTGGTCAGCGGCGCGGCGCCGGTCGGCTCGCGGCTGCCCAGCGAGCGCAAGCTGGCGGAGGCTCTCGGCGTCTCGCGCCCCGTCGTCCGGGAGGCGATCGCGCGCCTCGCGACGTCGGGGCACGTCGAGGTCCGGCAGGGCGACGGGGCGATCGTCAACGACGTGACCCGCACGGGCGGGCTCGACCTGCTGCCGCACCTGCTCGTCGCCGTGCCCGACGGTGCCGTCGTCGACCCGTCCGTGGTGCGCAGCGTGCTCGAGGTGCGGGAGTACCTCGGGCCGTGGATCGCCGAGAAGGCGGCGGCGCGCGCCGCGGACGCCCTGGCCGAGCCGCTCACCGCGGCACTGGCCGCGGTCGAGGCCGCCCCGACCGGACCGGCGCAGCAGGCCGCGGCCCTCGCCTACTGGGAGCACCTCGTCCGAGGTGCCGATTCGATCGCGATGACGCTCATCTTCAACGGCATGCGGCGGGTCTACGAGCCGATGCTCGGCATCGTCGCCGACGCCGTCGCGGCCGCCGAACCCGCGGACCGCTACCGCGCACTCACCACGGCAGTGCTCGACGGTGACGCGACGGCCGCCCGCGCCGCGGCGACGGCGGTTCTCGGCGGCGCCACCGGCGTCCTGGGCGGGTTACTCGACCGGATGGAGCAGTCATGACATCGACCGATCGCACGGCCCGGCGCGGTGTCACCCTCGCCGCCGCGGGCCGCGAGTTCCTGCGCCACCCGACGCCGTGGATGATCCTGGCGTTCCTCCTCGGCACCCTCGTCGCCCGCGTGCTCGTCGGTGGGGGAGGCCTCGTCGACCTGTGGGCCCCGCTGGTGTTCGCCGCGCTGTTCCCGTTCCTGGAGTGGGTGATCCACGTCTTCGTCCTGCATTGGCGACCGCGCACCGTCGGGCCGATCACGCTGGACACGCTGCTCGCGCGCGACCACCGGCGGCACCACGCGGCGCCCCGCGACGTGGACCTGGTGTTCATCCCGACCCGCGTGCTGCCGTGGGTGATCGTCGGCCTCGGCATCGCCGCACCGCTCGGCGTGGGCGCGCTGATCGGCGCCCCGGTGCCCGCGACGCTGACCTTCATGCTGGTAGAAGCGGTCTTCCTGCTCGGCTACGAGTGGACCCACTACCTCGTGCACACCGACTACAAGCCGCGCGGCCGGGCGTACAAGGCGGTCTGGCGCAGCCACCGATTGCACCATTTCAAGAACGAGCACTATTGGTTCTCGGTCACCACGTCGGGCACCTCCGACCGGGTGCTGGGCACCTACCCGGACCCCGGAACCGTCGAGACCAGCCCGACGGCCAAGAACCTGCACGGGCTGGACGAGCTCGCTTAGCGCCCCGCTGACGGAGGGGCGGCATTGTCGATCCCGTTCCCTTGTAGCATCCCGTCTGTGGGGTGCTACGACGTGAACTGCGCAGTTACGGGTGTGAGCCTGACCTACACCGAGGCCGCGATGGTGATCCTCAGTCGCGCGCCGGGTGGCGTGTACCGACCGGCGGCGCTGCCGATGATCGGCGGCTACGACTATTACGGTGGCATCACTCCCGACGACAGCCGGAACACCGAGATCATTGCGGCCGGAATAGCGCAGGCGACGAAGTCCGGGAGGTACTGGACGGACGACGGCTGGCCGCCCGACGGCTGGGATCCTTCGATTCATCAGGTCATCGGCAACCTGGTTCGAAACATGTCTGATTGGCTGGGGCTCTACGAAGGGGCCGAGCCCACTTCGGGTTCCGGGACCACGTTCGACGGCATTCCCCTGGTCTTCGCGCTCATCGCGCGCCCTGTATGGGATGCGATCGTCGCTGAGTGTGCTGTCGAAGTCGACGTCGACCGCGCTTTCATCGATGTCTTCGGCGATGAGCCGTTGCCGCGTGCGCTGTACGGCTCCGGGGGTTCGGCGCCGAGGTCCGAGCTGATCGCGCTTGCCGCGGTGGACCGCTTCCTGACTGCGCGCGGTATGCGCTGGCAGTCGCATGCGGACGGGCTCGCCGCAGTCGGCTTCGGTGGGCAGCACACCCACGGGGAGATGCTCGCCTGGCTGAGCGACGCCCGGACCCGGTTCGCGGGCGATCGAGTGATGCTTGCCGGAATCGAGGCCTACGCAGCGGTTCTGACCGCCAGGATCGCCGAGCTCGAGGACGGCGGTCCGCCGGCCGCTGCTGAGCCGCTCGATGCGCCGACGGCGCCGGGTACGACGAGCCCGCACGGAGACCTTCGGCCGACCGCGTCGGTGACGTGCGGGGTCCACCAACTCGAGGGACTCACCGCGTGGATGCCCACCTGGGCCGTTGAGACGGATCTCAACGCGCCCGATGGTGCCGTTCAGGCCAGTCGCGCGGGGCTGACTGTTCGGGTCACAGGGGTCTATCTCGTCACCGCACAGATGCCGTGGGAGGGAGCGCGCGGTGGAGAGGGCCTGATGTGCAAGGTGTACGCCGAGGGCATGCAAATCCTGGAAGCGACCGACATAGCCATGACGTGGGAGAACGTCAGCGTCATCTCGGGCCTCGTTCCGCTTACCGCTGGCCAGCGGATCAGCCTGAGCCTCATCCACTCCGGGTCTGGTGCAATTGCCGTCGGTGGACCGATTCAGGGAGGGGTGCAGGCACGCCTGGCCATGGCAAGGATGGCGTAGCGCCGACGACGAGCTCGCTTAGAGCTCCACGTACTTCATGTCGTAGCTCTGCCGTTCCGTGGCCGCCGCGGTGGCGGGGTGCACGGCGACGAGGGAATCCTTGCGCGCCGCGCACTCGCGGGCCAGGGTCTCGTAGGCGCGCTCGCCGAGCAGCTCGGTCAGCTCCGGTGCGTAGCTCTGCCAGACCTGCTGGGCTCCGACGTGCGCCTCGGGCGAGCCGGAGCAGTACCACTGCAGGTCGAGTCCGCCTGCGCCCCAACCCCGCCGGTCGTATTCGCCGATCGTGGTGCGCAGGATCTGCTCGCCGTCCGGCCGCTCGACCCACTCCTGGGTGCGCCGCACCGGAAGTTGCCAGCAGACATCGGGTTTGACGGTGAGCGGCTCAACCCCGGTGCGCAGCGCCATCGCGTGCAGGGCGCAGCCCTCCCCGCCCGCGAACCCGGGCCGGTTGAGGAAGATGCAGGCCCCGTCGTACCGGCGCGTGCGGATCGCGGGCTCGTCGTCGAGGTCGTCGTCCTCGAGGTATCCCTTCTTGCCCAGGCCCTTCGACCGGAACTGCCAATCGGTGTCCGTGAGCTTCGCGACGGCCTTCTTCAGCCGCTTCTTGTCGTCCTTGTCGGAGAGGAAGGCGCCGTGGCTGCAGCAGCCGTCGTTCTCGCGGCCCGGCTCGATCCCGTGGCACGAGCTGGTGCCGAACACGCACGTCCAGTGGGAGAGCAGCCACGTCAGGTCCGCAGCGATCAGGTGCTGCGGATCGGCGGGATCGGTGAACTCCAGCCACTCGCGCGGGAAGTCCAGCGGTACTTCCGGAACGGGCCGCCGCACGCCGGGCATGGGAAGGTCGGTCACGGTGCCCACGGTAGTCGGGTCTAGATTGGCGTCGTGAGATTGGGAGTACTCGACATCGGGTCCAATACGGTGCACCTGCTGGTGGTCGATGCGCACTGGGGCGCGCATCCGACTCCGATGAGCTCGACCAAGGCCACGCTGCGGCTGGCCGAGAAGATCGAGCCGAGCGGCCGCCTGAGCCAGGTCGGCGAGGACGCACTGGTCTCGTCCGTCGCCGAGTTCACCAACATCGCCACGAGTTCGGGCTGCGCGCAGGTGATGGCCTTCGCCACCTCCGCGGTGCGCGACGCCAGCAACACCGACAGCGTCCTCTCCCACGTCAAGGCGGAGACGGGCGTCGACGTCGAGGTGCTCTCCGGCGCCGACGAGTCGCGCCTGACCGCGTTGGCGGTGCGCCGCTGGTACGGCTGGAGCGTCGGCCGGGTGCTCAACATCGACATCGGCGGCGGTTCGCTGGAGATGAGCAACGGTGTCGACGAGGAGCCCGATGTCGCGCTGTCGCTGCCGCTGGGCGCGGGCCGGGTCACCCGCGAGTGGCTGCCCGAGGACCCGCCGGGCCGCCGCCGGGTGAGCATGCTGCGCGACTGGCTCGACGCCGAGATCGCCCCCGGCGCGGAGCGCCTGCTCGCGGCGGGGGTGCCGGACATGGTCGCGGGCACGTCGAAGACGATGCGCACGCTCGCCCGCCTGACGGGGGCCGCGCCCTCCTCCGCCGGACCGCGGATCAAGCGCACCCTCACCGCGAGCAGCCTGCGCCAGCTCATCGGATTCATCAGCCGGATGACGGCGGCCGACCGGAAGGAGCTCGAGGGGCTCAGTTCCGATCGCGCGGGGCAGATCGTGGCCGGCGCGCTGGTGGCCGAGGCGGCGATGCGGGCGCTGAAGGTCGAGGCGCTGGACATCTGCCCGTGGGCGTTGCGCGAGGGCGTGATCCTCCGATATCTCGATACGCAGGCGGGTTTCACGCCGGAACACAGCGGTAAAGTCCAGTAAATGCTGTGCGTAAGATGGTAGATCGCCGCGCGCGCCGTCACGGTCGCGGTGCGGTGAAGAAGTAGAATCTGCGAGAGACCACATTGGCGTGTGTGGCGGTTGTGACAACACCGGCGTACGCGCGGCCCACGGGGCCGACGAACCACAGGACGGTGACGTGCATGAGCGAGGAGCGAAGGATTTCGTTGGCGGAGCTGCTCGCCAGGGATGGCGGCACCCCACCGGCGTCGGGCGGTCGCCGTCGGCGCCACCGCGGCGGCGAGAACTCGGTCACCGTCGCCGAGCTGACCGGGGAGATCCCCGTCGTCCGCGACGACCAGCCGGCTCCGCAGGTCGCCGAGGCGGCGCAGGCCGTGCAGTCCGACGGTGCGCCGCAGGCCGTCGACTCGTACGCCGCTGACGCGCAGGCCGTCGAAGGGGCCGCCGCGGCCCCGGCAGAGGTGGTCGCCGAGCCCGTCCAGCCCACCGAGCCCGTCCAGCCCGCGGCCCAGGCCGCGCCGAGCGAGGAGGAGCCGATCACCTCGTCGTTCCTGGCCGCGGCCGTCGGACGGGCCCGCGAGGAGGAGGCGCCAGCGGAGCCCGCGGCGCAGGACCTCGCGGACGGCGCCGAGGGCGTCGACGTCGTGCACCACACCGACGAGGGGCACGTCGAGGAGAACTTCGCGTGGTCGCGCTGGGATCAGGCCGAGGCGCCGATCATGGCGACCGCCGATTTCAACACCGCGCAGGTCCGCGAGCGGCAGGCCCGCTTCGCGGAGATCGAGACGGACGACACCGTCGACGTGGCCCCCGCGACCGACGTCCCGGAGCCCGCGGAGGCTGAGGCGGCACCGTCGGTCCCGGACACCGGACGGATGAGCGTCGCGCAGATCGACGAGGCCCGCGCCGCGCTCGACGCCGAGAGCACCCCCGACTTCCTCGCGGACTCCGCGGATCACGAGGACGACGACGAGGACGATGCCGAGAAGGCGACCGGGGCGGGACGCGGCTGGCTCGTGCTCGCGGCGGAGGTCGTGCTCGGCATCGCCGCCGGCGCCGGCCTGTTCTTCGGCTTCTTCAAGCTGTGGAACTGGGGCGGCGGTATGGCGACCATCGCGCTGACGGTCGTGCTGGCCTTCATCGTGATCATCGGCATCGTGACCTTCACGCACTTCCTGCGCAGGACCACCGACTACCTGACGTTGGGCCTGGCCCTCCTCGTGGGCCTGGTGATCACGTTCGGGCCGCTGCTCATGTCGCTCGGCGCGAGCTGAGTGATCTCGGCCACGTGAGCGGGATCGCGGTCGGCCTGTCGACCGCCTCGGTCCACCCCGAGAAGCTCGAGGACGCGTTCCGGTACGCCGCCGAGGTCGGCTACGACGGTGTCGAGCTCATGGTCTGGCACGAGACGGCGAGTCAGGACATCGCCAACGTGGCGGGGCTGTCGATGCGCTACGACATGCCGGTGCTGTCCGTTCACGCGCCCTGCCTGCTCATCAGCCAGCGGGTGTGGGGATCCGATCCCCTGGTCAAGCTCGGCCGGGCGGTCACGGCCGCGGAGGATCTCGGGGCGGACACCGTCGTCGTGCATCCGCCGTTCCGGTGGCAGCGGCGCTACGCGGAGAACTTCGTCGACCTGGTGAGCGAGCTCGAGGACGGCAGCAATGTGGCGGTCGCCGTGGAGAACATGTTTCCGCTGCGGTTCGACGTGCTCCGCCGCGGCGAGTCCGTCGAGCGGCTCAAGCGGCGCGGCAACCCGGGCACCGCGGTCTCGGCCTTCGCACCGTCGATCGACCCGACGGACGTGGGCTACACCAACTACACCCTGGACCTCTCGCACACCGCGACCGCGGGCGTCGACGCGCTCGCGCTCATGGACCGCATGGGCGAGGGCCTGCGCCACCTGCACCTCACCGACGGACTCGGCGCCGCCGTCGACGAGCACCTCGTGCCCGGTCACGGCACCCAGCCGGCCGCCGAGGTGTGCCGTCGGCTCGCCGCGTCCGGCTTCGACGGGCACGTGATCCTCGAGATCGCGACCGGCTCGGCGAAAACGACCGGCGAGCGACGTGCGATGCTCACGGAGGCGCTGGAATTCGCGCGGGAGCACCTGCGCGTCGCCCCGGCCGCCTGACTCCCCGGAACCTCCGGGGCGTCCCGGTAAGGAGCGCAGGATGGCATTGTTCGCGGACCTCGTGTCGGTCACGGCGGCCCCGGGCGGTTACACCGCCGAGATCGACCCCACCTGGTCGGTCGGCAAGAAGGTCCACGGGGGCGCGCTGCTGGCGGTGACGGCCTCGGCCGCGCAGGCCGCCTACCGCGACGGGGGCGACGGTGCCGACCCCTCCGTCGTGCCCGTGGTCGTCTCGGCCGAGTACCTCGGAGCGCCCGACCCGGGCACCGTCGAACTGCGGACCCGGGTGAGCAAGCGGGGTCGCACCACCTCGGTCGTGAACGTCGAGGCGGTGCAGGGCGACCGCGTGTACGTCCAGGCGGCGGTGACACTGGCGCAGCGCGACAGCGGCGACGAGCGCTACCGCGAGCCCAACCCGCTCGACGACATGCCGGCGACCCCGTCCGACGACGCCCTCGCCTGGGACGCCGACCATCCCGCGGCCAAGATCTTCAAGGTGGGCCGGGTCGCGGAGGTCCACTACGACGCGGCGACGCTGCCCGTGGCGGAGGGGCGCACCGGCCCCGCCGAGACCCGCGGCTGGGTGCGGTTGCGCGAGGAGCCGCTGTCGGGCCTGTTCGCCCTGCTCGCCACCGACATCTCGCTGCCCGTGGTGGCCAACCTCGGCGGCATCGGGTGGGCGCCCACGCTCACGCTGACGGCGTCGGTGCGCCGCGAGCCGGCCCCGGGTTGGCTGCGCTTCCGGGCGTCCGCGCCCGTCGTCGGGCAGCGCTGGTTCGAGGAGGATCACGTGCTGGTCGACGAGTCCGGGCAGGTCGTCGCGACCTCCCGGCAGCTGGCGATGATGCCGGTCTCGAACCCCTGAACGACCCCACGACCCTTGGAGGAGGACTTTTCATGAGTGAGAACATCGCGCTGATCGGCGGCGGGCGGATCGGGGAGGCGCTGCTGGGCGGCCTCGTCGCCGCGGGCTACGAGCCCGGATCGCTGACCGTCGTCGAGCCCCACGCGGGCCGCGCCGGCGAGCTGTCCGAGCGGTACGGCGTCCGTGCCGTCGCGGGAATCGGAGAGGCGGTCGACGGTGCCGGGCTCGTCGTGATCGCCGTCAAGCCCGACGTGGTGTCGGCGATCCTGCCGGACATCGCGGCCGGGCTGCGGGACGGCGCCGTCGTGGCCTCCGTGGCCGCCGGAGTGCCCACCGCGGCCTACGAAGCGGTGCTGCCGGCGGGGACCCCCGTCGTGCGGGTCATGCCGAACACGGCGATGCTCGTCGGCAAGTCGATGAGCGGCGTCTCCGGCGGCCGGGATGCCACGGAGGGGCACGTGGCGCTCGTCCGGTCGGTGATGGAGGCCGTCGGCGAGGTGCTGGTGGTACCGGAGTCGAAGCTCGACGCGGTGACGGCGCTGTCGGGCTCCGGGCCCGCGTACGCCTTCCTCGTCGCCGAGGCGATGATCGACGCCGGCGTGGATCTGGGGCTCACCCGGGACCAGGCCACGACCCTCGCCACGCACACCATCGCGGGCGCAGGTGCACTAATGGTTGAGACTTCTCCGTCGCCGACCGAGCTCCGGGCGGCGGTGACTTCCCCCGGCGGTACCACGGCGGCAGCGATCCGCGAACTGGAGAAAAATGGTCTCCGACCTGCGTTTTATGCGGCGACGCGGGCCTGTGCTGAGCGATCGGCCGAGCTCGGGCGCAGCACCTAGAACCTTCGGTTAGCTCACTCCCGTCGCATTATTCCCATTGGTACCGCTAAGCTGCTCGAAGCACGTGCGTGTCAGGTCCGCCGGAGGGGAAGCCGGCGGCGCGACATGTGCCGGAGGTTAGGGAATTCATGGCGTCTGCAAACAAGAACAGCAAGCCCGCCGAGATCGGTGCCGGAGCTCAGGCTCCCCAGGCAGCCGGCTCGTCGTTCCTGACGGTGGCCGAGGTCGCCACCCTCATGCGGGTGTCGAAGATGACGGTCTACCGCCTGGTGCACAACGGGGAGCTCCCCGCGGTGCGGGTGGGTCGGTCCTTCCGTGTGCATGAGAAGGCTGTGCACGACTACCTGCAGACCTCGTTCTTCGACGCGGGCTAGGCCCCGCCGAAGGGCGTCAGCGGTGATCGTGGCCCGGGCGGATTTCGCCTGGGCCACTGCGCCGGGTAAAGTAGAAGCCTGCTGCGTGGACGCGGGGGCTCTTTCCGTACCCGGCCACCGCGCACGATCATGGCAATTCGATAGAGAGACGTGAGGAACCCATGGGTTCAGTGATCAAGAAGCGCCGCAAGCGCATGTCGAAGAAGAAGCACCGCAAGCTGCTCCGCCGCACCCGGGTGCAGCGTAGGAAACTCGGCAAGTAGGCCTTCTGGTCACACTTTCATGAGAGCCCGCCCAGGACATGGGCGGGCTTTCGTGTTTCCGGTTACTCTTCAGTAATGAGTGAGTCGGCCGTCAGTGCGCCGCGCGTCGTCATGGTGACGGGCGCGTCCACCTTCGTGGGCGGCTACCTCGTGCGCCGGCTCGCCCAGCGGCCGGACATCGAGCGCGTGATCGGGGTCGACGCGGTGCCGCCGACCAAGGCGCTGCACCGGCGGATGGAGCCCGCAGAGTTCATCCGCGTCGACTACCGCAGCCACGTCTTCGGCAAGATCATGGCGACCAACGAGGTGGACACGGTGGTCCACTGCTCCACCTCGGTCACCGACAACCACTTCCCCTCGGCGTCCACGAAGGACGCGATCGTGTTCGGCTCGATGCGGGTGTTCGCGGCCTGCCAGAAGTCGGAGACGGTTAAGCGGGTCGTCATGCGCTCCTCGACCCAGGTGTACGGCTCCGGATCGCGCAACCCCGCGCTGGTCACCGAGGATCTGGTCGGCGGCGCCGCCGCGAGTGGCCACCCGCGTGACCTGCTCGACGCGGAGGCCTACGCCCGCAGCATGGCCCGCCGTCGTACCGACATCGACCTGACGGTGATGCGGCTCGCCCCCATCCTCGGCCCCAACATCGAGACCCTGCTCGGTTCGCTGTTCGAGCGGCCCGTGGTGCCCTCGATCATCGGGCGCGACGCCCGGCTGCAGCTGCTGCACCAGGACGACGCGCTGGGCGCGCTGGAGCACGCCGTGGTCGCGGGGAGGGCGGGCACGTTCAACATCGCCGGCGACGGTGCCATCTCCATGTCGCAGGCCATTCGCCTGTCGGGGCGGATGCCGCTCCCGGTGGTCAAACCCGCCTTCGGGCCGGCCGTCGCCGCTATCCGCGGCCGGGGTCGGTACACGACCGACAAGGTGCAGCTCGCCTACCTCAGCTTCGGCAACGCCTTCGACACGACGCGCATGCGGCAGGACCTCGGCTTCGCGCCGCGGTTCACCACGCGCCAGGTGATGGAAGACGTCGCCCGCCACGGCCCGGCAGAACCTACAATCGGTGTGGAGTCGATCGTGGGCGTCGAGCAGCGGGTCACGGCCCTGGCTCGACGGTTCGCGGGAATCGGCTCTTCAGGACGGCACGGCTGGACGGTAGATCAATGACCAACCCATCAGGCTCACAGCACGCGAAGGTGCTGCAGTTGCCCGTGTCCATCGACACCGCCCGCAGCGAGGGACGCGAGCGCGCGCAGCAGCGGCACCCGTCCGCCCTCACCGGCACCCCCGCCCCGTCGGCCCCGGCCCGTGAGGCCACGGTGCACGCCCTCAACCCCGACTACCTGGCCGCGGCGCAGCCCGCCGAGCCCGGCCCGGGGTGGCGCGAGCGCGCCGCGGAATCGGTGGTCGACGGTGCCGCCTTCGTCCGTGAGCGCCTCACCGGCGACTACGACATCGACCCCTTCGGTTTCGATCCGCACCTCACCGACGCCGTGTTCCTGCCGGCGTTGCGCCCGATGTACGACAAGTGGTTCCGGGTGGACTCCACGGGCACCGAGAACCTGCCCCGCGAGGGCGGTGCGCTGCTGGTGGCGAACCACTCCGGCGTGATCCCGCTGGACGGGCTGATGTCGGCCGTCGCAGTGCACGACAACCATCCGGACCAGCGCCATCTGCGGCTGCTGGCGGCGGACCTGGCGTTCGAGTACCCGTTCATCGGCGAGGTCGCGCGCAAGATGGGCGCCACCGTCGCCTGCAATGCCGACGCGGAGGCACTGCTCGCCCGCGGCGAGCTCGTGGCGGTGTGGCCCGAGGGGTTCAAGGGCATCGGCAAGCTCTACCGCGACCGGTACAAGCTGCAGCGCTTCGGCCGGGGCGGTTTCGTGACCGCCGCGATCCGCGCGCAGGTACCGATCATCCCCGTGTCCATCGTGGGCGCCGAGGAGATCTACCCGATGCTGGCGGACGTCAAGCCCGTCGCGCGTCTGCTGGGCCTGCCGTACGCGCCGATCACGCCGCTGTTCCCGTGGCTCGGACCGCTGGGCATGGTCCCGCTGCCGTCGAAGTGGCACATCGAGTTCGGCGAGCCGATCGCGACGGACCACTTCACCGAGGCCGATGCGGACGATCCCATGGTCGTCTTCGAGCTCACCGACAACGTGCGCGAGACCATCCAGCAGTCGCTGTACCGCATCCTCGCGCGCCGGAAGAACATCTTCCAGGACTTCTAGGTCCGAGGTCCGCCTCGGCAGCCCGACGGTGTCCTTCCGCTCCGGTGCGGACCGTGCCCGGGGCGGACCGCGGTCCACAGATCGGTCTTGCTTCTTCATAACGTTGCAACGTTATGAAGAAGGTGAACCGATAGCGGCAGATCCGGGAGTCGACGAACCGCATCGGGGTTTCCCGTCGATGAGCCAGAATGCAGGTGGACGGCGTGGGGGCGCCGACGGGGGTGAACATGGCTGACGATGAGCCGGTCGAATTCCGGCATCGCGACGAGCTGTTGGCGCTGGGTGCGACCGATCGGCAGATCCGCGTCTGGCAGCAGAAGAACAGAATGACCCGCGTGTGGCGCGGCGCCTACCACCTCGGTGGGCGATTGCCGCCGTGGGAGGAGTTGCGGCTCAGCGCGATCGCCGCCGCGCAGAGATCGAGCGACGCGACGGTACTCAGTCACGCGGCAGCGGCCGCGGTGCACGGGATGGCGACACTGAACTCCGATTGGAAGACAGTCGACTTCACGTGTGACGGCGTGCGCGGCGGAACGAAGCGGGGGCGCCGCAGACTGCACGTCCGGCGATTGGACGCGGAGGACGTCGTGGTGGTCGACGGGGTGACGGTGACGTCGATCGCGCGCACTGCGCTCGATCTCGCTCTGGCCGGCGACTTCGTGGCGGCGGTCTGTGCGCTGGACGCGGCGTTGCGGATGGGGGTCGTGCGGGCGGATCTGGAGGCGGCGATAGCGAGGCTGGGCCGGCGTCAGGGGATCGCGAATCTGCTTGCGGCGCTGGAGGAGGCGTCGCCGCTGTCGGAATCCGTCGGCGAGTCGCGCAGCCGAGCGCTGATGCTCAAGTGGCCCGAGATCCCGCGCCCGGAGCTGCAGCGGGAGCTCTTCAACGAAGCGGGCGCTCTCGAGGCGCGGGTCGACTTCTTGTGGGCCGAGCGCGTGGTCGGCGAGTTCGACGGCAAGGGGAAGCAGGAGGGCGGCTTCACCTCGGAGCAGCGGATCCAGCGCGACAGCCTGCTGATGAGCCGGAACCTGTACCCGACGCACTGGGACTGGGACGACTGCGAGGAACCCGACCGCCTCCGGAACAGGCTCCACGACGCCCTCGGGCCCTTCGGTCTGCTGCTCGACGGATCCTGCCGCTATCGGTCCTGACTCTGCATAACGCTGCAGCGTTATGCAGAGTCAGGACTGATCGGTGGACCGCGGTCCGCCCGGAGGACGGCTGCCGGAGGGGCGGCACCGTCGGGCTTGCGCGGGTGAGACGGCGCCCGAGCCGGAGGGTGGCACCGTCGGGCTTGCGCGGGTGAGACGGCTGCGCGACCGTCAGTCGTCGCTGAAGTGCTTGATCAGCGCGGCTGCGCCGCCGATGGCGACGCCGACGCCGATGGCGGTGGGGACGCCGATCTTGGCGGCCTTGCGGCCGGTGCGGTAGTCGCGGATCTCCCAGCCCCGAACCCGGGCGACATCACGCAGGTCGGAATCCGGGTTGATGGCGACGGCGGTGCCGACCAGGGAGAGCATCGGCACGTCGTTGTGGGAGTCGCTGTACGCGGTGCAGCGCTTGAGGTTCAGGCCCTCGCGGATCGCCAGCGACCGCACGGCGTGGGCCTTGCCGAGGCCGTGCAGGATGTCGCCGACGAGCTTGCCGGTGAAGACACCGTCCTGCGACTCGGCCACCGTGCCGAGCGCGCCCGTCAGTCCCAGCCGGTCCGCGATCGTCTGCGCCAGCTCGACCGGGGTGGCGGTGACCAGCCACACCTGTTGGCCGGCGTCGAGGTGCATCTGCGCCAGCGCGCGGGTACCGGGCCAGATCTTGTCGGCGATGATCTCGTCGTAGATCTCCTCGCCGACGGCCTTGAGCTCCTCCGTCGAGCGGCCGGCGATGAAGGACAGCGCCTTCTCGCGACCCGCGGCCACGTCCTCGCTGTTCTCCTTGCCGGTGAGCCGGAACTTGGCCTGCGCCCACACGGCCGACGCGAGGTCGGAGTAGCTGAAGTAGTTGCGTGCGGCCAGGCCACGGGCGAAGTGCACGATCGACGCGCCCTGGACCATTGTGTTGTCCACGTCGAAGAAGGCGGCGGCCGTCAGATCCGGCAGCACCGCGCCGTCCTCGCGGCCCTCCTTCTCGAGCAGGAGCGAGTGTGCGGCATCGGCGCTCGCCTCGCCCGCCGCGCTCTGCCGACGTTCGTCAGCGCTGGCCTGGTCGGACAAGGGCACCTCCCGCGTTGCGTGGTCTTGTCCAACCTTAGCGCTCGCGCCTTTGTCACACTGAGTGCATGGCTGTCATCACACTCCTCACCCGTGAGGGTTGCGGCATGTGCGCCCGTGCGCACGACGAGCTCACCGCGCTCCGCGCCGAGGTGCCCTTCGACTACGAGCAGCTGGACGTCGACGCGCCCGGCAACACCGAACTGCGCGGCGAGTACGGCGACATGCTGCCGGTGGTTCTGCTCGACGGCCGGCAGCACAGTTATTGGGAGGTGGACATCACCCGGCTGCGGGCCGATATCCTGGGCTGAAGAGCTGCACGGGCGGCACTCGGTGTCACCCGTGCGGGTGAGGTCAGGCTGGGCGCGTTTTCCCATTTCAGGGGATGCGGGGTACCGTGCCTGTACGGGAAACTACGGACTGTAGTTTCTTCCGTGAGATCTTCGAAGGAGCAGCGAGGGTGTCGGTTCTGCTGTTCGGCGCGTCGCACCGCAGCGCGCCGGTGTCGGTGCTGGAGAAACTGGCCATCACCGAGACCGATCGTCCCAAGGTGCTGGCGCAGCTCATGGAGTCGCCCCACATCGACGAGGTCATGGTGGTCACCACCTGCAACCGGATCGAGATCTACGCCGTCGTGGAGGCCTTCCACCCCGCGCTGGAGGCCGTCTCCGACGTGCTGTCCGCCCGGTCCGGCCTCTCCATCAACGAGCTCAGCAAGCACGCCTTCGTCCGCTACTCCGAGGCCGCGGTCCAGCACCTGTTCTCGGTCGCGAGCGGCCTCGACTCGATGGTCGTGGGCGAACAGCAGATCCTCGGCCAGATCCGCGGCGCGTACGCCGCGTCCGACGAGAACCAGGTCGCCGGCCGGGTCGTCCACGATCTCGCACAGCGCGCGCTGCACGTCGGCAAGCGCGTGCACACCGATACCGGCATCGACAAGGCCGGCGCGTCCGTGGTCTCCGTGGCGCTCGATCGCGCCCAGAGCGTGCTGTCCGCCCAGGGCGGCTCGCTGCGGCGCGCCGTCGTGGTCGGCGCCGGCGCCATGGGCGGTCTCGCCGTCGCGCACCTGGCTCGCGCCGGGGTCGCCGATGTCACCGTCGCCAACCGCACGGAGGACAAGGCCGCCCGCCTGGCGCAGGCGGCACTGGACGCCGGGGTCGACGGTGCGCGGTCCGTCCCGATGGAGGGCATCGTCGACGCGCTCGTCGACGCCGATGTGCTCATCGCCTGCACCGGCGCGGTCGGCAGCGTGGTGAGCCTCGCGGACGTGCACTCGGCGCTCGCGCAGCGCACCGTCGGCAGTGACCTGGTGGTCTGCGATCTCGGCCTGCCCCGCGACGTGGAACCCGCGGTCGTCGGGCTGCCGGGCGTCACCGTCATCGACATCGACGCGCTCTCGCGCGAGCCCGGCACGCAGGCCGCCGCCGAGGACGCCGAGAAAGCGCGCGGCATCGTCTCCGACGAGCTGGCCGAGTACCTCTCGGCCCAGCGTTCCGCCGAGGTCACCCCCACGGTGACGGCGCTGCGCCGTCGCGCGGCCGAGGTCGTGGAGGCCGAGCTGCTGCGCCTCGACTCACGCCTGCCGGGCCTGGAGGGCACGGACCGGGACGAGGTGGCGCAGACGGTGCGTCGCGTCGTCGACAAGCTCCTGCACGCCCCGACGGTGCGCGTCAAACAGCTCGCGGCGACGCCCGGCGGCGATTCCTACGCCGAGGCGCTGCGCGAACTCTTCGAACTCAAGCCGGGCGCCACTGGCGTCGTCTCCGCAACCGAAGGATCCGACGACCGAAGTGTCTGAAGTGGCCACGCAACCCGTCCCGAATCCCATCCGCATCGGCACCCGCGGCTCGCTGCTCGCGACCACGCAGGCCGGCACCGTGCGTGACGCTCTGATCGCGCAGGGGCACCCCGCCGAGCTGGTCATCGTGGCCACCCCCGGCGATCTGAGCTCCGATCCGGTCGAGCGGATCGGCGTGGGCGTGTTCACCTCCGCGCTGCGCGACGCCCTCGCCGCCGGTGAGGTCGACGTGGCCGTGCACTCGTACAAGGACCTGCCCACCGCGCCCGACGACCGGCTCCTGCTGGCCGCCGTGCCGACCCGGGAGGACTCCCGCGACGCCCTCGTTGCGCGCGACGGATTGGTGCTGGGTGAGCTGCCGGCGGGCTCCGTGGTGGGCACGTCCAGCCCGCGGCGGGCGACACAGCTTACTGCACTGGGTCTGGGTTTGGAAATCCGCCCCCTACGAGGCAACCTTGACTCTCGGTTACGCAAAGTAGCGGACGGTGAACTCGACGCGATCGTGGTCGCCCTCGCCGGACTCAAGCGGATCGGTCGCCAGAACGAGGTGACGGAAGCGCTCGACCCGGTGCAGATGCTGCCCGCGCCCGCTCAGGGTGCACTCGCAGTGGAGTGCCGACGCGACGATGCGGAACTGCATTCCGTGCTCTCCGGCCTGGACGATCCGGTCACGCGCGCGGCGGTCTCCGCCGAGCGCGCCCTCCTCGCCGAGCTGGAAGCCGGGTGTACCGCGCCTGTCGGTGCGATCGCGGAGGTCGTCGAGTCCCTCGACGACGACGGTCGGATCTTCGAGGAGCTGTCACTGCGGGGCGTCGCCCTCGCGGCGGACGGCTCCGACTCGGTCCGGGCCTCCGTGGTCGGTCCGGTGGGCGACGCCGACGCGTTGGGCATCGCGTTGGCACGGGAGCTGCTCGACCTGGGCGCACGCGACCTGCTCGCGTAGCACCCGCAACTACTGGGAGCCGATACATGAGCCGCATTGCACAGACCGCGAAGGCCGACACGGCAGCCGACACCGACGCGGTGTCCACCCGCGCCGCCGCGAAGGCGAACAAGCCGGCCCGGGGCCGCGCGACGGTGCCGGGGCGCATCACCTTCGTGGGTTCCGGCCCGGGCGATCCGGGTCTGCTCACCCTGCGTGCAGAGCAGACTATCGCGGGCGCCCGGACGGTCTTCACCGACCCCGACGTTCCGCAGACCGTCCTCGACATCGTGGGGTCCGCCCTGCCCGTCGAGCCGATCGACACCGAGGAGGACGGCGCCGACACGGCCTCCGCCTCCGCGGCGAAGGGCCGCAAGAGCGAGCCCGCGTTCCGCAACCCCGCCTCCGTCGCGCCCGCGCTCGGCGAGCCGGCCGAGGTGGCCAAGACGCTGCTCGCGCAGGCCCGTCACGGGCACGACGTCGTGCGTCTGGTCGCGGGCGACCCGCTGTCCTCGGACGCGGTGCTGGCCGAGGTCAACGCCGTCGCCCGGACGCAGATCGCCTTCGAGATCGTCCCGGGCCTCGCACCCGCGACCGCCGTCCCCACCTACGCCGGAATGGCGCTGGGCTCGGCGCACACCGAGGCCGACGTGCGCGGCGAGGTCGACTGGGCGGCGCTGGCCGCGGCACCGTCGCCCCTGGTCCTGAGCGCGACCGCCGAGCACCTGGCCGACACCGCCTCCGCGCTGGTCGAGAACGGCCTCGCGCCGCAGACCCCGGTGGCCGTGACGGCGCACGGCTCGACCTGCAAGCAGAAGACCGTCGAGGCGACTCTCGCGACGCTCAACGAGGCCGGCGCCGGACTACCGGGCCCGCTCGTGGTCACCGTCGGCAAGGTCGTGGGCCAGCGGAGCAAGCTCTCCTGGTGGGAGTCGCGCGCGCTGTACGGCTGGACCGTGCTCGTGCCCCGCACCAAGGACCAGGCCGCCGAGATGTCGAACCGGCTACGCAGCCACGGGTCGATCCCGATGGAGGTCCCGACCATCGCGGTCGAGCCGCCCCGCAGCCCCGCCCAGATGGAGCGCGCGGTCAAGGGCCTCGTCGACGGTCGCTACCAGTGGGTGGTCTTCACCTCCACGAACGCCGTGCGCGCCGTGTGGGAGAAGTTCATCGAGTTCGGTCTGGACGCCCGTGCCTTCTCCGGCGTGAAGATCGCCTGCGTCGGCGAGCAGACCGCCGCGAAGGTCCGCGCCTTCGGCATCGAGCCCGAGCTGATCCCCACCGGTGAGCAGTCCAGCCTGGGCATGCTCGAGGTCTTCCCGCCCTTCGACGACGTCTTCGACCCGGTCAACCGGGTCCTGCTGCCCCGCGCCGACATCGCCACCGAGACCCTCGCCGAGGGCCTGCGCGACCGCGGCTGGGAGATCGACGACGTGACCGCGTACCGCACGGTGCGGGCCGCGCCGCCCCCGGCCTCGACCCGCGAGATGATCAAGACCGGCGACTTCGACGCGGTCTGCTTCACCTCGAGCTCGACGGTGCGGAACCTGGTCGGCATCGCCGGCAAGCCGCACGCCCGCACCATCGTCGCGTGCATCGGCCCGAAGACGGCCGAGACCGCGATCGAGTTCGGTCTGCGGGTGGACGTGCAGCCCGAGACCGCGTCGGTCGAGGACCTGGTCGAGGCGCTGGCCGCACACGCGTCCCGGCTCCGCGCCGAGGGTGCCCTGCCCCCGCCGCGGAAGAAGCCGCGCCGCTCGCGCTCCTGACCGTCAAGTAGGCTGGGAGACATGACGTTCCCCCACGTGCGGCCGCGCCGGCTGCGCACCACGCCCGCCGTCCGGCGGCTCGTCGCCGAGGTCTCGGTGGAGCCCCGGCAGCTCGTGCTGCCGATGTTCGTGCGCGACGGGATCGACGCTCCGGCGCCGATCTCGTCGATGCCGGGCGTCGTCCAGCACACCGTCGACTCGCTGCGTGCCGCGGCCGAGGAGGCGGTCCGGGCCGGGGTCGGCGGGATCATGCTGTTCGGGGTCCCCGACGATGCCGACAAGGACGCCGAGGGCAGCGTCGCGTGGCAGCCCGACGGGGTGCTGAACCGGGGCCTGCGCGCCCTGCGCGAGGATCTCGGCGACGCGACGGTGATCATGGCCGACACGTGCCTGGACGAGTTCACCGCGCACGGTCACTGCGGGGTGCTCGACGGTGCCGGGCGGGTGGACAACGACGCCACCCTGGAGCGCTACGCGCTGATGGCGGTGGCGCAGGCCGACGCCGGGGCGCACATGCTGGGGCCGTCGGGGATGATGGACGGCCAGATCGGCGTGATCCGGTCCGCGCTGGATTCCGTGGGCCACCAGGACGTCTCGATCCTCGCGTACACCGCGAAGTACGCCTCCCCGTTCTACGGTCCGTTCCGCGAGGCGGTCGGCTCGTCGCTGGTGGGGGACCGTCGGACGTACCAGCAGGACGCGGCGAACCGGCGGGAGTCGTTGCGCGAGTTGGAACTCGACCTCGCCGAGGGTGCCGACCTGGTCATGGTCAAGCCCGCGATGAGCTACCTGGACGTGCTGGCCGACGTCGCCGCCGCTTCCCCGGTTCCCGTTGCGGCGTACCAGATCTCGGGGGAGTACTCGATGATCACGGCGGCCGCGCAGAACGGCTGGATCGACCGTGACGCCGCGATCCGCGAGTCGCTGCTGTCGATCCGCCGCGCGGGCGCGGACATCGTCCTGACCTACTGGGCCACCGAGGCCGCGGGGTGGATCGCGAGGGGAACGTGGTGACCGTGAGCCGCCTGCACGGCGCTCCGGCACCTGGTCGGGCAGAGGGAGCGCAGTGGTGAACATGCAGCACCAGGGTCCCGTCTGGCCCGGTCCCGGGCCGCAGCCGCCCACGTGGCCCGCGCCGCCGCCCGCACCCGCGCCGCCGCGCGGTCCCCGGCCCGACGACGTGAAGCTGTCCGTGCAGCTGTGGATCTTCGTGGTCCTCGCGTCGGTGGTGTCCCAGGTGGCGAAGGCGGTCATCGGCCGCGGCTCCGACGCGGTGCGCGAGGAGTTCGCGGCGATGCAGAAGGGCGACGGCACCTTCGCGAAGATCAACCGCGAGCAGTACAAGACCTTCGAGCAGTTCGACAACAGCGTGTTCCTGTTCGCGCTCGTGGCAGTGGCCTTCGGCGTGATCGTGGTCGGGCTGCTGGTGTTCTTCCTGTGGCGGGGCCAGGGGTGGTCCCGCGTGGTACTGCAGTTCGTCGCGGCGTTCGTACTGGTGCAGGGCGTGCTGGGGTTCTTCTCCGGCGAGGCGGAGATCGCGGTGCCGGCGATCCTGGCGGCGATCGCGGTGGTCGGCGCGATGATCACGGCGAACAGCCGGGACGCGCTGGAGTACTTCAATCCGGGCACGATCGCGGGGGCACGCCGGTGAGCGACTCCGTCCCCCGGTACGCCGAGCGCGGCCTCTCCCGTGTCTGGCTGCTCCTGGTCCCGCTGGCGACGGTCGCGATGATCGTGACCCAGTGGCTGCTCGCCGGTCGCACCTCGGAGTGGTGGATCTGGCTGCTGTTGGGCCTGGCCACGCAGGGGTTCGTCTGGATGCAGGTCACCGCCGGCCGCACCCACGTGTCGGTCGAGCTGACGGACGACGAACTGCGGTGCGGCGAGGAGAGCATCCCCGTCGCCGAGATCGCGCGGATCCTCCCCGGGAAGGCACCGGATCACCCGAAGAAGGCCAAGCCGGAGGACTTCCCCGCGTGGTCCTCGGCCCGCGCGATGGGGCGGCTGAGCCAGGTGCCGCGCCGTCGGTACGGCATGGGGCTGCAACTCACGGACGGTTCGACGGTGCAGGCCTGGGCCCGCAACGACTACGCCCTGCGCGCCTCCCTGGAGCCCCTGCTCACGAAGGCGGGATGAGCCCGGTGACGGCCCGGCTGATCTGATCGGCCGCAAGGTCGACGGGGCCGCGCGGCCCCAGCAGGTGGCTGACGGTGAGGCGGACGAAGACCTCGACGGCACCGTCGGGCACCCGGGCGGGGAGTGCCTGCGCGACCGCGGCGATGGCCCGGTCGAGCACGGCCGACGGGTCCGTGGTGAGCAGGGGGAGCAGGTCGGCGTCGCCGCGGTCGCCGGCCAGGATGGACTTGAGCAGCGCGTTGTCCGCACCGTACTCGAGTGCGAAGGTCGCGGCGGCCGCGAATCCGGCGGGGAGGTCGCGGGGGTGCTCACCGAGCCGCGCGACGACGCCGGCGAGGTAGCCGTCCGTCTCCCGGGCGATGAGCGCGCGGGCCACCTCGTCGCGGGCGCCGACGGCCTTGTAGAGCGCCGTGCGGCTGACCCCCACCCGCTTGGCGATGAGCGACATGTTCACCGCGCCCCAGCCCTCGTCGTGGACCAGATCGCGGGTGGCGTCCAGCGCGCGGTCGCGTAGCAGCTGCTTGACCTCGGTCTGGAAGCTCGCGGGGGCACTCATGTCGCCAGCGTACATCTAGTCGAAGTCTGTGCGCATGGTTGACAGATCAGCCTGATGTGTAATCAAATGGAACACGACAGTGATTCATGTCACCCGGCGACCGCCCCGCCGTGGAGGACCGAAGGAGACCACCATGTCCAGCTCAGCCGCCCCCGCCCCCGCCGAAACGACCGACTACGACGTGCTCGTCATCGGATCCGGCTTCGGCGGGTCCGTCACCGCCCTGCGTCTCACGGAGAAGGGCTATCGCGTCGGCGTGCTCGAGGCGGGCAGGCGGTTCGCGGACGAGGACTTCGCCAAGACCAGCTGGGACCTGCGCAAGTTCGTCTGGATGCCGGCGCTGGGCCTGTACGGCATCCAGCGGATCCACATGCTGCGCGACTGCCTGATCCTGGCCGGGGCCGGCGTGGGCGGCGGATCGCTGAACTACGCCAACACGCTGTACAAGCCCCCGGCCTCGTTCTTCGAGGACGATCAATGGGCCGGGATCACGAACTGGTTCGACGAGCTCTCGCCCTTCTACGACCAGGGCCGCCGGATGCTCGGCGTCGTCCAGAATCCGCACATGACGCCCGCCGACGAGATCGTCAAGCAGGTCGCCGACGACATGGGTGCGGGCGACACCTTCATCCAGACCCCCGTGGGTGTGTACTTCGGAGAGCCCGGAAAGACCGTTCCGGATCCCTTCTTCGGCGGCGCCGGCCCCGATCGCACCGGCTGCATCGAGTGCGGCGAGTGCATGACCGGCTGCCGGTGGGGCGCCAAGAACACGCTGGTCAAGAACTACCTCGGGCTCGCCGAGCGGGCGGGCGCGCAGGTGCACCCACTCACGACGGTGACCGACGTGACGCAGCTCGTCGACGGCACCTGGGCGGTGTCGACGGTGCGCTCCGGCGCGAAGGTCCGCAAGCGTCGGCGCACCTACACGGCGCAGCACGTCGTCTTCGCGGCCGGCACCTGGGGCACGCAGCAGCTGCTGCACCGGCTGCGCGACACCGGCGCGCTGCCCGAGCTCTCGGATCAGGTCGGCGTGCTCACGCGCACGAACTCCGAGTCCATCCTCTCCGCGGTCCGCATGACGGTGGACAAGGAGCTGGACCTCACGCGCGGCGTGGCGATCACCAGCTCCTTCCATCCGAGCAGCGACACCCACGTCGAGCCGGTGCGCTACGGCAAGGGCTCGAACGCGATGGGCATGCTGCAGACGCTGATGACCGACGGCGGCGGCCGCGTGCCGCGCTGGCTGAAGTTCCTCGGCACCGTCGTGCGGCACCCGCTCGCGTTCCTGCGCGTGCTGCTCGTGAACGGGTGGAGCGAGCGGACGATCATCGCGCTCGTCATGCAGAACCTCGACAACTCGATCACGACCTTCACCAAGCGCGGGCTGTTCGGCCGGAAGATGTCCTCGCGCCAGGGGCACGGGGAGCCGAATCCCACGTGGATCCCGTTGGGCAACGAGGCGACCCGCCGGATCGCCGACAAGATCGACGGTGCCGCCGCCGGCACCTGGGGCGAGGTCTTCAACATCCCCATGACCGCGCACTTCCTCGGCGGATGCGCGATCGGTGAGGACGCGTCGCGCGGCGTGATCGATCCCTACCACCGCGTGTACGGCTACCCGACGCTCAGCGTGGTCGACGGCTCCGCCGTGTCCGCGAACCTCGGAGTGAACCCGTCGCTGACCATCACCGCGCAGGCCGAGCGGGCGGCGGCGCTGTGGCCCAACAAGGGTGAGGTGGACACCCGTGCGCCGCAGGGCGAGCCCTACCGCCGTATCGCGCCCGTCGAGCCGCGGCGGCCCGTCGTGCCCGCGAACGCGCCCGGTGCCCTGCGCCTGCCGATCGTCGAGATCCGGCGGGGTGAGCAGGTCATCGGTTAGCGGCTACGGCAGCCAGGCGGGGTGGGTGTCGCCGCGGAGCGCGGCGAGGCCGCGGTGCACGCGCTCGGTCTGCCGGACGGACATCGGCGGGAGCGTGGTCGGCGAGAACCAGGCGATCTCCACTGATTCGTCGTCGGCGACGTGCGCCTCGCCGGAGACGTACCGGCACAGGAACAGGATCGTGAGGTACTGCGCCGCATCGCCGTTCGGGTAGCGTACCGGCTCGTCGGTGCGCAGCGCGAGCAGGTCGAGCACCTCCGCCTCGACGCCCGCCTCTTCCCGGATCTCCCGGACGATCGCCTCCGCGGGTTGCTCTCCCGGCTCGAGGATGCCGGCGATCGACGCCCACTCGCCGGTGTCGGCACGCCGACCGAGCAGGACCTCGCCGGCCTCGTTGACGACCACCGCCGCGACGCCCGGCAACCACAGCAGATCGGTGCCGATCTTCTCGCGGATGCTGCGGACGTACTCGGGAATGGGCATGCTTGTCAGCGTACGTAACGATCCGATCGGGAGGGGTGCCGTGCTGCAGGAGCTTCTTGAGCGCGAGGTGGCGCTGGGGCCGCTTCCGGGCGCCGTGGCCGCGTTGGACGATCAGGCGGGACTCGAGGTGGTCGTGGCGGGTGAGCGGGCGCCGGGCGTCGCGATGACCCGGGACACCGTCTTCCGCATCGCCTCGATCGGCAAGCCGATCCTCGCCGCTACCGCGCTCGTGCACGTCGAGCGGGGCACTGTCGGCCTCGACGACCCGGTGTCGCGGTGGCTGCCCGAGCTCGCCGAGCCTCGCGTCCTGCGCGACCCCAGCGGCCCGCTGGACGACACCGTGCCCGCCGTCCGGCCGATCACCGTGGGGCACCTGCTGTCCTTCACCGGCGGACTGGGCATGATCTCCGACTTCTCCGCGCCGCTGATGGGCGCCCTCTTCGGCGAGCTGCATCAGGGGCCGGCCGACCCGCTCGGCACCCCGCCGCCTGACGAGTGGCTCGCCCGCGCCGCGCGGATCCCGCTCGCACACCAGCCGGGGGAGGGGTGGACCTACAACACCGGCGCGGACGTCCTGGGCGTCCTGCTCGCGCGCGCCACGGGAGGCACGCTCGGCGAGGTGCTCGACGATGCCGTCCTCGTGCCGCTCGGCATGTCCGACACCGCCTTCCGCGCGACCGATGCGATGCGCCCGCGGCTCGGCGACGCCGTGATGACCGGTCCCGACGGGCTCGCGGTCGTCGACCCGGCCGACGGTGCCTTCGTCCCGCCGCCGGTCTTCGAGTCCGGCGCCGGCGGCCTGCTCTCGACGCTGGACGATCTGCTCCGGTTCGGCCGGATGCTCCGGGGCGGAGGCGAATTCGACGGTGTCCGCGTGCTCGGCACCGATTCCGTGGCGGCGATGACGGCCGTGCAGGTACCGCCGCAGCCGGGCGATGTCTTCCTCGACGGCGCGGCGTGGGGCTACGGCGGGGCGGTCGACGTGGACCGGGCGCATCCGTGGAGCGTCCCCGGCCGGTACGGCTGGGTCGGCGGATCGGGGACGGCTCTGTACTTCTATCCGGATACGGGCCGGGTCGCGGTGTGGCTCGGGCAGTTGCAGTTGGCGGGGCCCTCCGAGTTCGGTGCCATCGGGCGTTTCCTGACGACCGCGGCCGGGTGAGGCCCGGGCTGGCGCAAAAATACCCCTAGGGGGTATGGTTGATTCGACGGTGCGCCGGATCATGAGAGGTCACAGGCCCGTCCGAGATGAGGAGTGGAAGATGGCAGTGGAGAGCACCTACACCGTGACCGGGATGACCTGCGGGCACTGCGCGGCGTCGGTCCGGGAGGAGATCTCGGAGATCGGCGGCGTCACGAACGTGGACGTGAACGTCGAGACCGGCGCCGTCACCGTCGCCAGCGACGCCGAGCTGACTCGCGAGGCCGTCGAGGCCGCGGTGAAGGAAGCCGGTTACGCGCTGGTCTGACCTCGACCGGCTACGGTTGAGGCATGTCTGAGCAGGGTTTCGGGGATTTCGAGTTCGAGCGCAAGTTCTTCGTGCGCGAGATCCCCGAGGCCGCTGCACTCGACCCGGCGCCCACGCTCATCGTGCAGGCGTACCTGTTCGCCGCCGACGGATACGCGGTCCGGGTGCGCGTCCAGGGGCCGGCACCGTCGGAACTGACCGACGATCCCGGTGCGCTCATCGACGCCCTCGCGGACGCGACCACCGGCACGATGGCGGCCAAGGGGCCGGCCGTGAGCGGCACCCGCTACGAGGCCGAGCGCGAGCTCGATGCACTGGTGGCGGGCCAGATCGTCCGCCGCGCGGAACACGTGGTGGCGAAGGTGCGCTACTCGATGTGGCTCGGCGAGGACGGCTGGATCATCGACGACTTCCTCGGCGCCAACGCGCCGCTCGTCATGGCGGAGGTAGAGCGCGGCGGCCCCGTCGTCGACCTCGCGATCCCCGACTTCTGCGCCACCGAGGTGTCCGAGGACGACCGGTTCCGCAACGAATACCTCGCCCATATCCCCTTCGGCGGCTGGTCGGACGCCTACGCCCGCGAGCTCGCGCTCCTCGGCCCGCGGTTCGTGCACTCCCTCGGTGAGAACCGTCTCGGTGGGGTCTGACGCGCGAGTCAGGGATTGCCAAGCCGTCGCCAACCGGTCCGTGGCAGCATGACCTCCGTGAGGAGGGGTGATGTTGCAAACGGGTGATGACTTCGCCGGATACCGGATCGAGCGACTGCTCGGTGCGGGAGGCATGGGAGAGGTCTACGTCGCGCGGCACCCGCGATTGCCGCGGTCCGACGCGCTCAAGGTGCTGCCGCCGCAGTTCGCCTCCGATCCGCAGTTCCGCGCGCGGTTCGAGCGGGAGGCGGATCTCGCCTCGTCGCTGTCGCATCCCGCGATCGTCAAGGTCTTCGACCGGGGCGAGTTCGAGGGGCGGCTGTGGATCGCGATGGAGCTCGTCGACGGGCTGGACCTGTCGCGGCGGCTGCGCGAGCAGGGTCGACTCGCGCCGAAAGAGGTCGCTGACAGCATCGGTGCCGTGGCGGGCGCCCTGGATTACGCCGCCGACCGTGGTCTCGTGCACCGGGATGTGAAGCCCGCCAACATCCTGCTGAGTACCGACGGGCACGTCATGCTCACGGACTTCGGCATCGCGCGGATGGGGTCGGAGACTTCAGAGCTGACGGGGACCGGCGTCACCGTCGGAACGCTGAGTTACGCGTCACCCGAACAGCTCCGGGGCGAGCAGTTGGACGGTCGGTCCGACCAGTACTCGCTGGCGTGTACCGCGTACCAGCTCCTGGTAGGGGAGGCTCCATTCCAGAACAGCAACGCCGCCATCGTGATCGGCTCGCACCTGACCTCCCCGCCGCCGTCCGCGGTTGCGCTGCGGCCCGAGCTGTCGCCGGATGTCGACGACGCACTGCGGAGGGCACTGTCGAAGTCTCCGGCTGATCGCTTCGATTCGTCGGCGGACTTCGCCGCCGCGCTTGATGCGGGGCTCCGCGAGACCGCGATAGCGGCTCCGCCGACGGTATCGCCCGCCGTTCCGCCTGTCGCGCAGCCGCGTCCGGCCGACGATGACCCTGATCGCACGCTCCTTCGGGGCGAGCAACAGCCTCTCGCCGCTCCAGCGGATTCGCGACCCCGTGGCCGACGAAAGCGGAACGCTCTCGCGGCGGCCGCGGTCGTGGTGCTGCTGGTGGTGGTTGCCGGTGGATACGCCGGATATCGATGGGTTCAGTCGGACGACCCGACGAGTGGGCTTACGCAGGCCCCGACGGCCGAGGCGGCCGCTATGCCGCGGACCTCGGTCTCTCCGTTGCTGCCGTCATTAGAGAACAAGCCCGAGGGCTGGCGTTGGAGAGTCACTACGGGGCCAACGACGCCGACGTTTTTGGCCGCCGACGAGAAGACCGCGGTCTTCAAGGGCGGAACCTACGACCAACCACTGATCATTGTCGTCGACCCGGCGACCGGCAAGATCCGGCGTGAGCCGATCCCGTACGACGGTGCGGACTACAAGTGCGCGCTCCGCGCTTCTAAGCTCGCCTGCGCGGATTCTCCGATGGGATCGTCCGCCTGGCGGGGCACGGTCCTCGACGTCGAAACCGGCGCGCTGACTCGACTCGGTGAAGTCCCAGGGCCCGGGATTGCATTCTTGGGCGACGGTGTCGTGGTAGTCGGCGCTGCCGGCAAGGAAGCCACCCTTTACCGCCCGGACGGAACCGTGATGTCGCGGCTCGCCGGCACCTCGGTGAAGGTCTACCCGACCGCAGGATTGGCTGTCACAGTCACCAGTCCGGCTGGCTCGGACCCGTTCGCGAAGGGACAGCTCCGTGTCCTCGCCGCGGACGGACGGGTGATCTTTCAGCGCGATCTCGCCAAGAACGAGAACCCCACGATCAGCGGATCCGCCACCGGGGTGCTTCTGACGACCGCGTCGGGAGCACTGCAGGTGGTGGATCGCAACGGTGCGGTGAAGGACGTGGCGGCGGGTTGGAAGGCTGCGAGCGACGACTGCAACTGCGACGCACCGGTATCGCCCCTTCCAGTCGTGTACCAGGAGGTCGGTGGCCAGATCGTCGTCGGCACGGTCAATCCCGCGACAGGGAACCTGCTGTGGGCTCGCAGTATGTTTGCCGATCGGGCGAAGGGACGTCCAGGCAACTGGTATGTCCGGGTCACGGGTGTGGGGACCAAGGTGCTCGCTACGTACTACCAGTTGTCGTCGGACTCGTCGGGAGCAAACCCGACCGAGTTGTGGGATGCGTTCACAGCGGACGGAGGAGCCCTGTTGGCATTCGGTGACGTCATCGGCACCGACGGTCAGCGGGTGCTCATTACGGATCGAAGCAGGCGCCTCTTCCCCGCCGTGGCAAACAAGCCACCGGACTTCTGGTCGTTGAGTCTGGATGGGACGGCTCGTGCCGCCGGCGGCGGCGCGTACGTCGGAAACGGACGGGTCATCTGACGCGGGTGTAGCCGACGTCACGCTCCATTTCCTACCTCGGGCGGTTGACGGGGCCTGTAATAACGCTGTTAACTTAACGGCGTTATCACAACTCTCCCGGAGGTCGGACGATGATCGACGCACTCACGCGACTGGTCGCGCGGCGCGCCAAGGCGGTGCTGCTGCTCGCGGTGATCCTGCTGGCGGGGCTCGGCCTCGCAGGCGCGGGTGTCGCCGACAAGTTGCAGGCCGGCGGCTACGTCGACCCGCAGGCCGAGGCCATGCAGACCTACAACCACATGGCCGACGACTTCCACCGCGGCGGCCTCCCGCTCGTGCTCGCGGTGTCCGTGCCCGAGGGGCAGGAGGGCCCGGCGTCCGCCTACGGCCGTGACCTGGTCGACCGGCTCAAGGGCGACGGGCGGGTCGAGAGCGTGGTCGACGGCTTCTCCGCGCCGACCCCGATGCTGCTCAGCGAGAACAAGCGCACCGTGCTCATCGTCGCCTCCATCGCCGGTGGCGAGTCGCAGGCGCCGCTCAACGCGAAGGCCATCGTCGAGAACCTCCCCGGGGCGCCGTCGCCCGTCACGATGACGCCCGGCGGCCAGGCCTACAGCTACGCGCAGATCAACGACCAGTCGTCGAAGGACCTGCTCGTCGCCGAGGCGGTCGCCATCCCGATCACCTTCCTCGTGCTGGTGTGGGTGTTCGGCGGGCTTGTGGCGGCGGCCATCCCGGTCCTCATCGGCATCGCCGCGATCATCGCGACCACCGGCATCCTGCGTGCCTTCACGGCCATCACCGATGTCTCGATCTTCGCGCTCAACCTCACCACCGCGATGGGCCTGGCGCTCGCGATCGACTACACGCTGCTCGTCCTCAGTCGCTACCGCGAGGAGGTGGCCGCAGGCGGTGACAGGCCGGAAGCGCTGCGCCGCACCATGAACACCGCCGGCCGCACGGTGATCTTCTCCGCCGTGATCGTCGGTCTCTCACTGGCCGCGATGGCGATCTTCCCGATGTACTTCCTGCGCTCGTTCGCGTACGCGGGTGTGGCGGTGGTGGTCTTCGCGGCGCTCGCCACGCTCGTCCTCACGCCCGCGATCCTCACCGTCCTCGGCGACCGGGTGGACGCCCTGAAGATCGGCCGGCGCGGGCCCGAACCCGACCCGCACGACAGCCTCTTCTACCGCTTCACCCGCGGCGTGCTGCGGCGCGCCGTTCCGGTCGGCCTGGCCCTCATCGCGCTCCTGCTGGTGCTCGGAAGCCCGTTCCTCAGTGTTCATTTCGGCTTCCCCGATGACCGCGTGCTCCCGGCCTCGGCCTCCTCGCACCGAGTGGGCGACATCATCCGCGAGGACTTCGCGGAGGACTCCGCGGGCCAGGTCTCCGTGATCCTCACGGAGAAGGTCGACGACGATGCCGTGGCCGACTACGCCGCGCGCCTATCGACCGTGGAGTCGACGGGCACGGTGGTCGCGCCGACCGGCACCTACCTCGGCGGGCACCGGATCGCCGACGGCGACCCGACCGCCAGGGCGTCGAACGGCACCGTCCTGGTGACGGTTTCGTCGAAGCTCGACCCCCTGGCCCGTGCCGCATCGGATCAGCTCGACCGGCTGCGTGAGGTCCGCGCGCCGGCTCCGACCTCGTTCGGCGGGTCGGCCCAGCTCAACCGCGACTCGGTCCAGTCGATCCTCGACACCCTGCCCCTTGTCCTGCTCGTGATCGCGGTGACCACGTTCATCCTGTTGTTCCTGCTCACCGGCAGCGTCGTGCTCCCGCTCAAGGCGCTGGTGATGAACGTGATATCGCTGTCCGCGATGTTCGGCGCGCTGGTGGCGATCTTCCAGTGGGGGTGGCTGGACGGCCTGGGTACGGTGCCCGGCGGGCTCATCGCCAACGTGCCCGTGCTGATGTTCTGCATCGCCTTCGGCCTGTCCATGGACTACGAGGTGTTCCTGCTGTCGCGGATCAAGGAGTTCTGGGATCACTCGCCGACGCACGACCGCGCCGCCAACGACGAGGCCGTGGCGATGGGCATCGCCCGCACCGGACGCGTGGTCACCGCCGCGGCGCTGCTGATGGCGATCGTGTTCGCGGCCATCGGATTCGCGGGCGTGTCCTTCATGAAGATGTTCGGCGTGGGCATGATGATCGCAGTCCTGTTGGACGCCACCCTGATCCGCATGCTGCTCGTGCCCGCGTTCATGCGCGTGGCGGGGACCTGGAACTGGTGGGCGCCCGCCCCCCTCAGGCGCCTGCACGACCGCGTCGGCCTGCGAGAGTCGTAGACGCCATGGCAGCGGAGCGCCGGCGGCGCAGCAAACGCGGGGACGGTGACCGTCTCGGTGCCGACATCCTGGACGCGGCCACGGAGCTGCTGGTCGAGACCGGCAGCGCCGAGGCGGTCTCGATCCGCGCGGTGGCGCAGCGGGTCGGCGTCACCCCACCGTCGATCTACCTGCACTACGCGGACAAGAACGCGCTCCTGGACGCCGTCGTCGCGCGGTATCTGGAGCGGCTCGACGATGCCCTGCGGGTGGCCGATACCGGTGCCGCCACAGCGCTCGACGCGGCGCGTGCGCAGGGGCTCGAGTTCGTGCGCTTCGCGCTGGACAACCCCGAGCAGTACCGACTGGCGTTGATGGATCCGTCGGACTCCGCCTCCGACGTGGACGTGATGCTGGGCAACGCGACCTTCGGTCATTTGGAGGAGACGGTGCGGCGTCTGCAGGACGCGGGCTTCTATCCGCCGGGCGATCCGCGGCCGATAGCCCTGCAGATGCTCACGATCGCGCACGGGGTCGCCTCGTTGCTCGTCGCCAAACCGTTCCTGCCGTGGGGGGACCCGATCGAGTACGCCGACCGCGTGATCTGCGGGGCGTGCCTCGGCATCGCCCTCACGGCCGGCATGGACGAGTTGCCGAGCACCGCCGAGGCTCTCGGGCTGGTTCGCGCACTGCGCGAGGGCTGACCGGTCCGCGGGGCGACGGACCTCTCGGATCAGCCTGACCGCAACCGTTCTGTCGCGGCGCCCGATGCCGCACTGTGTTCCTCACATCGCGAGGAGGACAGATGATCGAGGTGCGGAACCTCACCAAGACCTACGGGTCGGGAGCCACGGCCGTGTCGGTGCTGCGGGACGTGGGTTTCACTGTGGCGGCGGGCGAGATCTTCGCCGTGGTCGGTCCCAGTGGCTCCGGGAAGTCGACGCTCGCACAGTGCTTGAACCTGCTGGAGCGTCCGACGAGCGGCACCGTCGTGATCGGCGGGCAGGACCTGACGGCCCTGCCGGAGAGGGAGCTGCGGGCGGCCCGTCGCCGGATCGGCACCGTCTTCCAATCCTCGAGTCTGCTGCGCCGGCGCACCGCAGCGGAGAACGTGGCACTCCCGCTGGAGTACTTGGGCGTGACCAAGGGAGAGACGCGGGCGCGCGTCGCCGAGCTGCTCGACCGGGTGGGGCTGGCGGACAAGGCCGCCCACTACCCGCACCAGCTCTCCGGCGGCCAACGTCAGCGGGTGGGGATCGCCCGAGCGCTGGCGCTGCGGCCCAAGGTGCTGCTCTCCGACGAGGCCACGTCCGGCCTCGACCCCGATGCCACCGCTCAGTATCTCGATCTGGTCCGCGACGTGCGCGATGAGTTGGACCTCGCCGTCGTGCTGATCACCCACGAGATGGACACCATCGTCCGTGTCGCCGACAGCGCGGCCCGCCTCGACCACGGCGTTCTCGCAGAACACGGCGCCCTCGTCGACCTGCTGACGGACCCGGGATCGGTTCTGGGACGGACTCTGCGCTCCGCGGGCCCGGCGGCGACGGCACCGTCGGGCCAGACGAGGGTGCGCCTGACCTACGACACCGCGGTGCGGCCCGACTGGCTCAGCTCAGTGACGATCGGCACCGGTGCGGCGGTCGCGCTGCTGTCGGCCTCCGTGCAGGCGGTGGGAGGCGTGACCGTCGGCACGGTCACCATCGGCGTCGACGACGGTGACCTGGCTCGCGTCCTCGAGGCCGTTCGAGCCCTCGGGCTGCGTACCGACACCGCGGTGCCCGAGGCGGTGGCCGCATGACCTCGCTCGCGTCCGGGATCACGGTGCCGCTGGGTGAGATCCCCGATCTGGTGCTACCCGCACTGCGCGACACGGTGATCATGGTCGGCCTCGTCATGGTGATCGTCCTCGTCGTGGGCGTCCCGCTCGGCGCTCTCGTGCACAACCTCGCGCCCGGCGGACTGCTCGCGAGACCGGCTCTGCACCAGCCGCTCACGTGGGTGATCAGCATCGGGAGGTCGCTGCCCTTCCTGGTGCTCATGACGGCGATCATCCCGTTCACCCGGTTCCTCACGGGTACGAACATCGGTATCGCCGCGGCCGTGGTGCCCATGTCGATCGCCGGGATCGCCTTCTTCGCCCGGATCGTCGAGAACAGCCTGCGTGCCCTGCCGCCGGAAGTGGTCACCGTGGCCAAGGCCTCCGGCGGGTCGAACGCGCAGATCATCTGGGGTGCACAGATCCCCGAGGCGCTGCCCGGCATCGTCGGCGGACTGACGATCAACACCATCGCCATGATCGAGTACTCGACCATCGCCGGCACCATCGGCGCCGGCGGCCTCGGCTACGTCGCCGTGACGTACGGCTATCAGCGGTTCGACCACGGCGTCATGATCGCCACCATCGCCGTGCTCATCGTCGTGGTCACCTCCATCCAGCTCGCCGGTGACGCCCTGGTGCGGCACCTCTCCCCCGAACAGACCGTCTTCCGAAAGGCTCTCGCATGAGCGACACTGAAACCCCCACGCCCGCAGCCCCTCCGGCTGATGACCACGGATTCACCACTCGCGGCTCGCGTCGTCCGGTGATCATCGGTGCCGTGGTCCTGGTGGCCCTCGTCGTCGCCGGCTTCGTCGGCTGGCGCGTCTTCGGCGGCTCCGGGACGAACACCGCCAACGAGACCGCGGGCGCCACTCTGCTGGTCGCCACCACGGAGGGCAATGCCGCGGAACAGGCACTGATCGAGTTCGTCGCGAAGGACGTGGCTCCGAAGCACGGGATCACGATCGCCTTCAAGGGTCTCGCGGACTCCACGACCATCAACCGTGCCGTCAGCGAGGGCGAGGTGGCTGCGACCGTCTACCAGCACAAACTGTGGCTCGGTCAGGTCCTGCAGGCGAATCCCGACTTCCGTGAGGAGGCCGCCACGCCCGTGTTCCGGTGGGGCTTCGGCCTGTTCTCGGACAAGTACACCGATCCCAAGCAGTTGCCGCAGAACGCCAAGGTCTCGCTCTACTCGGATCCGGCGAACGAGGCGCAGGGGCTGTGGTTCCTGGAGCGCGCCGGGCTGATCACGCTCAAGCCCGAGGTCAACAAGTGGCAGGCGACCGTCAAGGACATCGCGACGAACCCGAAGAACCTGCAGTTCACCCTGCTCGATTTCGCCGCGCAGACCCGTGCACTGCCGGATCTCGACGCCGCCGTCGGGTACACGGAGTACTACCTCGCCGCGGGAGTGGGCATCGAGAAGGAGATCTTCGCACCGCCCGCCCCGGATGAGTTCGCCGGCCAGCTCACCATCGGCTCGAAGTGGAAGGACACCGAGAACATCAAGAATCTGGTGGCGGCCTTCAAGGACCCCGCGGTGCAGGAGTTCCTGCGCACGGATCCACGGGTGAAGAACATCCTGCTTCCGCTGTAGCGCGGGCTCCGGGGAGGTCCACCAGGGGCGTGATCGTCGTCATGCTTGCCCACTGATGTGATGCGCATTACACTGCAACACGGGTTTCATCGCAGGAAACCTGTTTTCCAGCAGTGGGAGTTCGGATGGGTCACAGTGTTCCGGCCATCGCCAATTCGGCGATCGTCATCGCGTACCTCGTCGCCATGCTCGCCTTCGGGTGGTGGGGCAAGAGCAGGACCAAGGACAGCGCTGACTACCTCGTCGCAGGTCGCAGGCTCGGGCCGCTCCTCTACACGGGAACGATGGCCGCGGTCATCCTCGGCGGGGCGTCCACGGTCGGCGGCGTGGGCCTGGGCTACAAGTTCGGGATATCGGGAGCATGGCTGGTCATCGCGATCGGCACCGGAGTATTCGTGCTCAGCGTGTTCTTCGCGGGCACGATCCAGCGGCTGCGGGTGTACACGGTCGCCCAGATGCTGACGCTGCGCTACGGCAACCGAGCCACGCAGTTCTCGAGCGTGATCATGCTCGCGTACACGCTGATGCTGTGCGCCACCTCGACGGGCGCGTACGCGACGATCTTCGTCGTGCTGTTCGGCTGGGACCGCTGGGTGGCCATCGTCATCGGCGGCATCATCGTGGTCGTCTACTCCACCGTCGGCGGGATGTGGTCGATCACCCTGGCCGACCAGGTGCAGTTCGTGATCAAGACCGTCGGCGTGTTCCTGCTCATGCTGCCCTTCTCGATGCACTCCGCCGGCGGACTCGGCGCGATGCGCGAGCGCCTCGACGCGTCCTTCTTCTCCTGGACCAGCATCGGGACGCAGACCATCATCACCTACTTCGTCGTCTACACCCTGGGAATCCTGATCGGCCAGGACATCTGGCAGCGCGTCTTCACGGCCCGCACTCCGCAGGTCGCCCGGTGGGGTGGCATCAGCGCCGGCGTGTACTGCGTGCTCTACGGCATCGCGGGCGCGATGATCGGAATGGCTGCGCGCGTGGCGCTCCCGGAGATCGACGTGGCGCGGCTCGGCAAGGACGCCGTGTACGCAGAGGTCGCGACGAACCTGCTGCCGATGATCCTCGGAGGCATCGTGCTCGCAGCGGCCGTGGCGGCGATGATGTCCACGTCCTCCGGCGCGCTGATCGCCGCCGCCACCGTCGCCCGCACCGATGTCTGGCCGCCGATCGCCCGCTGGCTCGGTCGCCGGTCCGACGGTGCCGCGACCCCCGGCGTTGCGGCGGGCACCGTCGACACCACCGCCGAGGACGACGTGGCGCAGGACCGGTACTGGGTCCTGGCGCTCGGGTTGTGCGTCGTCGGCATCGCGATCGTGGTCACCGATGTGGTGGCGGCACTGACGATCTCGTACGACATCCTCGTCGGCGGGCTGCTCGTGGCGATCCTGGGCGGAATGCTGTGGAAGCGCGGCACCGGCGTCGGTGCGACGTGGGCGATGGCGACCGGGAGTATCGCCACGCTCGGGACGATGGCGGTGATCGCCGTGCAGCGACGCGATTTCATGGAGGGCGTGCTCGCGAACGAGCCGATCTACTACGGGCTCGGGGTGTCCCTGGTCGTGTACGTCGTCGTCTCCCTGCTCACCCCGCCGACCGATCCCGCCGTCGCCGCGGCCTGGCGTGCCCGCCTGCAGGGTGAGCCCGACGGCACTCCCGTCGGAACGGAGGCCTGATGGGCACGCGCACCGGAGGCGACCTCGTCGTCGAAACCCTCAGTGCCCTCGGCGCGTCGACCGTCTTCGGCATTCCGGGGCAGCACGCCCTCGGGCTGTTCGATGCGCTCTCGCGCAGCTCCCTTCGCCTGGTCGGCTCCCGGGTCGAGAACAATGCCGCGTTCGCCGCGGACGGCTATGCGCGCGCCTCGGGCCGGGTGGGCGTGCTGTTGCTCTCCACCGGCCCCGGCGCCCTCACCTCGCTCGCCGGCCTGCAGGAGGCCCTGGCCACCGGGGTTCCGATGGTGGTGGTGTGCAGCCAGATCCCCCGTCCGGGCCTGGGAGAACGACACCGCGGAATGCTGCATCAACTGGACGATCAGAAGGCGGCCACGAGCAGTGTGACGCGGTCCCGCCGACTGGTTCAGCAGGCCTCGGCGATCCCCGCGGCGATCGCCGGCGCGTGGAGCGATGCGCTCGCCGCCCCGCAGGGCCCGGCCTGGGTCGAGATCCCGCAGGACGTCCTGCTCGGCTCCGCCGATCACGTCCCGCCCGTGGTGGGGCCGCTGTCCCCGGCGCGGACGGTCGCGGCACCGCGTCCGGAGGAGATCGCCGCGGCGGCGGCCCTGCTCGCCGGCGCCCGAAGGCCCGCAGTGATCGCCGGTGGCGGCGTGCGGCGTTCGGGTGCACAGGCCGAGCTCCGTGCGCTGGCGGAGATGCTGGGCGCCGCGGTCGTGTGCGCTCCGGGCGGCAAGGGCGCCTTCCCGTGGGACCACCCGCTCTCGCTCCAGTCCTGGGTGGAGGACGTCGCGGTGACGGAGGTGCTCGAAGACGCGGATGTGCTGCTCGCGGTGGGTACCTCGATCGGCGAGGTCACGTCGAACTACTACACCCTCGCGCCGCGCGGCCGGATCGTGCACATCGATGCGGAACCACGGGTGCTCGAGGCCAACCATCGGGCCCTCGGGATCGCCGCCGACGCGCGGGCCGCGCTCGGCGCGCTCCTGACCGAGCTCGAGCGCACCGTCGGGCCGCGGGGTGCCGCCCGAGATCCGGAGCGCGCCCCCGGAACCGAGGATCAGGTGGCGGCGACGCTGCGCACCGTGGAGGGCCGGTTGGCCTCCCAGGATCTCCAGCACGAGCGGAGCTTCCTGGACGCGCTTCGGGATGCCGTGCCGGATGCTGCACAGACCTTCTGGGACATGACGATCGCCGCGTACTGGGCCTGGAGCTGCTGGGACGCGCGCACCGGCGAGTTCCACTCCGCGCAGGGCGCGGGCGGCCTGGGGTTCGCCTTTCCCGCGGCGCTGGGAGCGGCCGCGTGGCACGCGGAGCGCGCCGCGGGCACGGACCCGGCGGACGCGGAGCGGGTCGTCGCGGTGGCCGGGGACGGCTCCTCGATGTACTCGATCGCGGAACTCGCGACCGCGGCGCAGCACAACCTCCCGGTGACCTGGCTCATCGTCGACGACGGCGGCTACGGGATCCTGCGCGAGTACATGACCGACGCCTTCGGGACCGCCACCGCGACCGAACTGGCCCGGCCCGACTTCGTCCGGCTGGCGGAGTCCTTCGGAGTCACGGCGGAACGGGTCGCGCCGGAGGAGGTCGGCGCGGCACTGCGTCGGGCGGCCGCGGCGCGCGGGCCGCGCGTCGTCGTCGTCGAGACGCTCCTGCGGATGTTCGCCCCCACCCACCTCGACCGCCCGAGCACGCTCCCGCCGCAGTGACCGCTCGCGGGTGGATTTGCCGAGGCCGAGCGGACGACAAGCGCGCTGTTCCTGCGCAGCAGGATCGGCACCGATCGGTGACGTCGACCAGCGTGGCCCGGGGCCACCGGATCACAGGCGCTTGAGGAGCGCCGCGGCCTGGGTGCGGACCTCGTCGTCGGGCCGCTACCGGACGGCGACGCTGTTGGCGGGATCCAGCATCGGGACGTCCAGGGCCGCAGCGGGAATGCCGAACGCGTCCACGAGGGTTTCGGCGATCGGACGGGCCTTGCCGCACAGCTCGTTGACGCCGCGGCGGATGGCCTTGGCACGCTCCACCGAGACGTGGCGGTGCATCAGGTACCAGCCGAGGTCGCGCTCGAGCAGCGAGTACACGTACAGGTTGCGCATCAGCTTGAGCGCGTCACGGGTCTGCCGGTCCTTGACGTCGGTGATCATGTCGACGAAGGACTCCAGCACGATCCGCTCGATGTGCGCGTCGCCCACCTTGATCAGGTGGTCCTGCGTCTCGGTGAACACCGCGAGCGGATCCTCGTCGGGATCCTTGGCGCGACGCATGCGGTCGGCCGCGGTGCGCAGCAGGTGGTTCTCCCGGTTCCGGAGCAGGCGCAGTTGGGTGCCGGGGTGGGTGAGCTCGCTCTCCTCGGTGTCCTCGTCCGAATCGTCGAGCAGGGTCTGCACCACCTGCCGGGCGGCCGTCTTCTCCAACACCACGTCCTTGGCCATGTTCGCCACGAACCGCACCCAGCCCACGGCGTCGAGGCCCTGGACGTCGGCGGCGTAGGCCGTGAGCTGCTCCTTCGCCACCAGCTGCGTGAGCACCAGGTTGTCGCCCTCGAAGGTGGTGAACACGTCGATGTCGCCGCGTAGCAGCGGAAGCCGGTTCTCCGACAGGTAACCGGCGCCGCCGCACGCCTCGCGGGCCGCGCTGATCGCGTCGGAGGCCAGGCGGGTGTGGCCGGCCTTGATCCCGGCCGCCTTGCCCTCGATCTCCCGTGCGTACGCGGGGTCCACCGCATCCGGATCGCCGGACTGCAGCTCGTGCAGTTCGGCGGTGAGTTCGTTCTGCGCGATCGCGAACGCGTAGGCCCGGGCCACGAGCGGGAGCAGGCGCCGCTGGTGCGTGCGGTAGTCGAGGAGCAGCAGCTCGCCCGCGCCGCCCGGCGCATCGAACTGGCGGCGCACCAGCGCGTACTTGGTGGCCAGCGTGATCCCGAGCCGGCCCGCCGCGCCCGCTGCCGCTCCCACCGTGACGCGCCCGCGGATCAACGTGCCGAGCATGGTGAAGAACCGCTTGCTGTCGGATTCGATGGGGCTGGAGTAGGTGCCGTCCTCGGCGACCTCGGCGTAGCGGTTCAGCAGCTCCGCCCGCGGGATACGCACATGATCGAAGACGATGCGGCCGTTGTCCACGCCGGGCAGGCCGCCCTTGTATCCGCAGTCGGAGGTGGTGACACCGGGCAGGTCGGCGCCGTTCTCATCGCGGATCGGCACCACGAAGCAGTGCACACCACGGCCCTTCGGCTCCTCGCCCGGGCCGCCCGTGATCAGTTGGGCGAACACCGACGCGTAGCGAGCGTGCGCGCCGGCGCCGCCGATGTAGTCCTTGCGAGCGCTGGACGTGGGGGAGTGGATCTCGAACTCGCCGGTCTCCGGGAGGTACGTGGCGGTGGTCTCCAGTTCCTGGACGTTGGAGCCGTGGCCCGTCTCCGTCATCGCGAAACACCCGAGCACGTCGAGCTCGATCAGGCCCTTGACGTACCGGTCGTGGTGGTACCGGGTGCCGAGGTTCTCGACGGCGCCGCCGAACAGGCCCCACTGCACACCCGCTTTGACCATGAGGGACAGATCGCCGTAGCCGAGCGTCTCGATCGCCGTGACGGCGGCGCCCACGTCGCCCGTGCCTCCGTGCTCGACGCGGAAGCCGTCGGCCGGGAAGCCCAGCGGCACCATGTCCTTCATCTGGCCCAGCATCAGCTCGCGGTACTCGTCCAGGCTCAGGCCGGTCTTGGGAACCACGTTCCCGTCCTCGATCTGGGCGCGCACGGTGTCCCTCGTCGCGGCCCACCGGCCGTCCAGGATGGCGCGCAGCGCTGCGGTCAGTTCGGGCGACGGTGCCGGATTCGTCATGATTCCGACCCTACCGGCCGGTAACGGTACTGGCGAGGACTCAGGCGAGAGGGCCGGTGCGGTCGCCGACCGGCAGCGCGGTCCCGGGCAGGCCGGAGGCGGCCCACGCGCGACGCTGCGTCGCATCCGGATCGTCCTCCACCCGGGACTGTGCGGCGATGATGCGCGTGCGGCGCGCGGCACCGTCGTACTGCGGCCAGTCGGAGAAGGGCCGCCCGGTGCGGGCGAACGCGATCCAGTCCCGCTGCACCTCGGTGGTCACGCGCGCTGCGGTGCGCCGATCGCCGAGCGCGAGGACCCGGCCCTTGCCCGCGAAGACACCGAACACCGCGAGCAGCTCGCTCGCGTGGCTCGCGCCGAGGCCCGCGGCGCGCAAGGCGGTCGGGACGTAGTCGTAGCGGTACATGAACGTGGGGGCGTGGGCGCTGTGCCCCTCGGCGATGGGGACCGACGGTGCCCAGAACTCGTGATCGCCGAACAGTCGCTGCCATGCCGCTTTTCCGGGGAACCCCGGGTACGCCATCCCGATCGCCGCGATCTGGTCGGGTGCGGCGTTCAGCGTCCGGGCCATCACGTCCACCGAGGGCTCGGCGAGCTGCCCGGAGCGCGTGAACATCGTGCCCTCATCGCGATTGGTGCCGATGATCAACGGCACCCGGGCGCCCCGTCCGGCGGCGATGGCGAGAGTCGGGTCCTCCGGGAGGAAGTCACCGTCGACGACGGGGCCGTACGGGACCACGCCCGGCTGCTCCTTCTCCAGCCTGCGCATCGTGTGGTGGCCGGCGCGGGAGACGAGCATCGCGTCGGTCCCCAGTTGTGCTGCGCCGCCGAGTAGTTCGAGGAAGAGTCGGCCGCGGGATCGGGCGGTCTGCAGGTCCGTCGTCAGCCCCGGGGCGGAGCTCTCGGCGATCGCGCGGTGGAACAGGCCGTGGGCGGCCGGAGTCGCCAGGAGTGTGGTGACGGCGTTGCCGCCGGCGCTCTCGCCGAACACCGTGACATTGTCGGGGTCGCCACCGAACGCGGCGATGTTGCGCTGCACCCATTCCAGTGCCGCGACCTGGTCGCGCAGGCCCAGGTTCCCGTCGATCGGGCGGCGCTCGGTGGAGAACTCCGTGAGGTCCAGGTAGCCGAGGGCGCCGAGGCGGTAGTTGATCGAGACGAACACCACGTCGCCGCGCTCGACGAGCGAGTTCCCGTAGTAGAGCGGCGTTCCCGAGCTCCCCATGAGGTAGGCGCCGCCGTGGATGAACACCATCACCGGGCGGGGCGTGGCCGACGGCTCCGCCGGGGCGACCACGTTGAGCGTCAGAGCGTCCTCATCGACCGGCTGGTACTTCCCGAGCCCCACGGGGGTGCTCTTCGGGTGCTGCACCGCGGCGTTGCGGAAGTCGTCCGCGTCCCGGACCCCGGACCACAACGGTGCCGGCTGCGGCGCCCGCCAGCGCAGCCCGCCCACGGGCGGCGCCGCGTAGGGGATGCCGCGCAACGCCAGCACCGCGCCCCGTGCCACGCCGCGCACGGCTCCCGACTCGGTCTCCACGACGGTGTTCACAATCCGAGTATGCCTGCGCGGTCGTGCGTGGGTCGGCCCGTTACCCCGTGAACCGCTCCCAGGCCCGACGGATCTCCGGGGACGGGTCGTAGACGATCCGGTTCCGGTCGTCGATCACGAGAGTGGCGCGGGAGGTGCCGTTGTAGGTGGGCCACTCGGTCGCGGGGCGCCCGGTGCGCGCGAAGGTGATCCAGTCGCGCTGCATCCCGTCGGAGACGCGCATGGCGGTGCGCCGGTCGCCGAGCACGCCGAGGACCCGCCCCGTCGTGCCGTGATAGACGCCGAACACCGCCATCAGCTCCGTCGCGTGCGTGGCGCCGTAGCCCAACAGATCCAGCGTCTTCGGGGAGAAGTCGTAGCGGTAGAAGTACGTGGGCGCGTGCCGCGCGTGGGCCTGCGCGATGCGCAACGACGGTGCCCAGAACATGTAGTCGCCGATGATCCGGTTGATCGCGGGGATACCGGGAAATCCGGGGTACGCGGCGGCCAGCGGATCGAACCGGTCCGGCTCGGCGCCGAGGGTGTGCGCGGCGCGTTCCGCGGTGGGCCTGCCCATCCCGGGCATCTTGGTGAACAGGGTGGCTTCGGAGCGGTTGGTGCCGATGATCAGCGGGACGTCGGCGCCCCGTCCGGCCGCGATCGCGAGCTCCGGATCCTCCGGGAGGAGGTCACTGTCGACCGTGGGTCCGTACGGGATGACCCCGAGCTGCTCCCGGTTGAGCTCGCCCATCAGGTGGTTCCCGGCCCGGCCCAGCTCCTCGGAGCTGCTGGTGTCGATCTTCTCCGGCCCGCCGATCAGCTCGACGAAGCGCTTGCCCCAGCCGCGGGCGGTGACGGCGTCGACGGTGAGCTCGGGCGCGGAGCTCTGCGCGATCGCGCGGTGGAACAGGCCGCGGGCGGCGGGCACCGCGAGCAACGTGGTCACGGCGTTGCCGCCGGCGCTCTCGCCGAAGATCGTGACATTGCCCGGGTCGCCGCCGAACGCGGCGATGTTGCGCGCGACCCATTCCAGAGCCGCGACCTGGTCGCGCAGGCCCAGGTTGCCGTCGATCGGGCGCTCGTCCGTCGAGAACTCCGTGAGATCCAGGTAGCCGAGTGCGCCGAGGCGGTAGTTGATCGAGACGAACACCACGTCGCCGCGCTCGACGAGCGAATTTCCGAGGTAGAGCGGCGTCGCGGAACTGCCCATGAGGTAGGCGCCGCCGTGGATGAACACCATCACCGGGCGCGGCGCGGTGGCCGGCCGCGCGGGGGCGAGCACGTTCAGCGTGAGGCAGTCCTCGCTGGTGGGCTGGTACTCCCGGAAGCCGACGAGCGTGTACTTCTTGTTCTGCGGCGCGGCCGCGCTGAACGCGGTGGCCTCGCGGGCCCCGTCCCACGGCTCGACCGGCTGCGGGGCCCGGTAGCGCAGGGGGCCGACGGGCGGCTGCGCGTAGGGGATGCCGCGGAAGGCGTGGACGGTGCCGCGGTCGAGCCCGGAGAGCTCGCCGGTATCGATCCGTACGCGCGGACCGTCGGTCATGGCTGTGTCCCCTCGTCGACTGCGGCGACCAGGGCCGCGATGTCGCGCTCGAAGGCACGGACGATCGGCCACGGGTCGGGTACCTGCTTCTTGCAGGCGATCACGCCGATGTTCAGTGTGCCCTCCTGGGAGAACACCGTCACATTGAGGCCCGCACCGTGGAACACGGGGCCCAGCGGGTACATCGAGTGGATCCGCGCGCCCAGGAAGTACAACGGGAAGTCCGGGCCGGGCACGTTGGAGATCACCAGGTTGTAGACCACGGGGTGCAGCTCGGGCAGGTTGTTCTCGCCGTACAGCTTCGCGCCCAGCGACATGATCGAGGCCGGAGCGAACTGCGCCCAGGAACGCAGCAGGTTGTCGTCGAGCTCGCCGTGGTGCTCCTTGCTCGTCGCGACCCGCTCGCGGATCGCCTCGAGCCGCTCGACGGGGCCCTCGACATCCGTGGTCATGCGGGTGAACATGCCGGTCACCTTGTTCGAGCCCTCGACCAGCGTCGCGCCGATCTCCGCCTCGTGCACCGACACCGGGATCATCGCGACCAGCGGCTGCTCGGGCAGCTCGCCGCGGTCGTGCAGGAACTCGCGCATCGCGCCGGAGCAGGCGGCGAGGACCACGTCGTTGATCTTCACGCCGAAGTGGTCCTTGACCCGCTTGACATCGCTGAGCGGTACCGAGGCGAAGGCGATCGAGCGGTGGCCCGTGATCGCGCTGTTCAGCGACGTGCGGGGCGCGCTGAACGGGGCGGGCATCGCGGCGCCGCGGCGCGCGCGGGTCCACCACTTGACCGGGACCGGCAGCGTGCGGGGGAGCAGCGAGACCAGCGACAGCGGACGCAGCAGCACGTTCTTCGCGCCGTCCGCGGCGAGGGCGAGGAGCGGCGCGCCGCCCGTGCTGCGGTCGACCATCGCGGGGTCCAGCGCCGGGGGCTCCGGGGTGAGCGAGCAGAGCTGCGCCATGAGGCCGGCGCCGGTCACGCCGTCGACGCCCGCGTGGTGCATGCGCATCATCACGGCGATCCTGCCGTCCGCGAGGCCCTCGATCACCCACATCTCCCAGAGGGGCTTGCTGCGGTCGAGGGCCTGGCCGGCGATGTGCGCGCAGAGATCGGCCAGCTCCTGCCGCCCGCCGGGCGCCGGGACCGCGATGCGGTGCACGTGCGCCTCGATGTCGAAGGACTCGTCCTCGACCCACACGGGGTGGTCAAGGTTGACCACCGAGTCGTGCAGCTTGCGCCGGAAAGCCGGCATGGCCGTGATCCGCCGGGCCAGCTCGCTGCGCAGGTCCTCGAAGCGGTAGCCGCCCTCGACGGTGCCCGGGTCCAGCTCGAGGATGCCGCTGACGTGCATGAGTTGGGAGCGCGATTCCAGGTACAGGAAGGAGGCGTCCAGTCCGCTGAGTCGTTCCATTGGTCGTGCCCCCAGTGCATCGGCGGTGATGTGCGGTGATGTGCGGCCCCGGTATGTGGAACCTGTTCCACTATAGGTCGTCGGCCGTGCTACCAGGCTCGCGTCACGGATTCGTCCAGGCGGCGAGCTGAGCGGCGCTCGCGTGATAGTCGATCCGACCCTCGGCGATCCCGATGACCAGGTCGTACGCGGGGTCCTCCGGCGCATTGAGTGCGACGCCGTTCAGTGCGAAGAAGACCGTCGTCGCCAGCCAGCCGAGGCGCTTGTTCCCATCGACGAGGGGGTGGTTGCGCACGATCGATTCCAGGAGTGCCGCGGCCTTCTCGTCCAGGGTGGGGTAGGCGTCGGTCCCGAACGCGGTGGTCCGCGGTCGCATCGCCGCGGCCTCGAGCAACCCCGCGTCGCGCACCCCGGGCAGTCCGGCCTCATCGGCGATCGCGAGCAGCAGTACCAGGTCGAGGTGAACGGTCACTGCGCCAGGCGGTCCAGGAGCGGACCGTACCGGGCGACCGCGTCGCGCGTCAGGCGGCGGACCTGCGCGTCGCGGTTGATGTGCGCGGACTTCTCCCGGATCGCGCGCAGTGCCGCCTCCTGCTTGCTGACGCCCTCGGCCGCAGCGATCGCGGTGAGTGCGGCATCGTCGTCGTCGGTGAGGCGAAGGGTCATGGCCATGGCTCCACGGTACGCCGGGTGGTACCACAGTGGTATCGAGTTCCGAACCGCCCATCGTGGCGGATTCCGGCATCTCCTACACCCTGTAGTTGACGATTTGCTTCGGCCTGGGACACTGGAAGTCGTGAGTTCTCCCCAGACCCCGGCCAGCGCCGCACTGTTCGACCGCTCGGCACGCTCGATCCCGGGCGGTGTGAACTCCCCGGTCCGCGCGTTCTCCGCCGTCGGCGGCACCCCGCGGTTCATCGCCTCGGCATCGGGATCGCAGCTCACGGACGCCGACGGCAACCGCTACGTCGACCTCGTCTCCAGCTGGGGCCCCATGATCCTGGGGCACGCGCACCCCGCCGTCGTCGAGGCCGTCCAGCGCGCCGCCACGACCGGCCTGAGCTTCGGCGCCCCCACCGAGGCCGAGGTCGAGCTCGCCGAGGAGCTCATCGCGCGGGTCGCCCCCGTCGAGCGGATCCGCCTGGTCAACTCGGGCACCGAGGCCACCATGAGCGCGGTGCGTCTGGCCCGCGGTGTCACCGGCCGCACCAAGATCATCAAGTTCTCGGGTTGCTACCACGGACATGTCGACGCGCTGCTCGCCGACGCGGGCTCCGGCCTCGCCACCCTCGGCCTGCCCACCAGCCCCGGTGTGACCGGCGCGCAGGCGCAGGACACCGTCGTCCTGCCCTACAACGACCTGGCGGCCGTGCGCGAGGCCTTCGCGCGCTACCCGGGCGAGATCGCCGCGGTGATCACCGAGGCCGCCGCCGGCAACATGGGCGCCGTACCGCCCCTGCCGGGCTTCAACGCGGGCCTGCGCGAGATCACCGAGGCCGACGGTGCGCTGCTCATCCTCGACGAGGTCATGACCGGCTTCCGCGTCAGTAAGGCCGGTTGGTACGGGCTCGAGCCCGTCGACGCCGACCTGTTCACCTTCGGCAAGGTCATGTCCGGCGGCCTCCCCGCCGCCGCCTTCGGTGGCCGCGCTGAGGTGATGAACCGGCTCGCCCCGCTCGGCTCCGTCTACCAGGCCGGAACGCTCTCCGGGAACCCCGTCGCCGTGGCGGCGGGTCTCGCGACGCTGAGGAACGCCACGGACGAGGTGTATGCGCAGCTCAACGCCAACTCGATCCGGCTCGGCGGCCTGATCGGCGATGCGCTCACCGCCGAGGGGGTGCGGCACCACGTCCAGTACGCGGGCAACCTGGTCTCCGTGTTCTTCACGGACGGCCCGGTCGTGAACTACGACCAGGCGAAGGCCGCCGAGACCTTCCGGTTCGCGCCCTTCTTCCACGCGCTGCTCGAGCGGGGGGTCTACCCGCCGCCGAGCGCCTTCGAGGCGTGGTTCGTCTCCGCGGCGCTCACCGACACCGATTTCGAGTCCATCGAGGCGGCCCTGCCCGCCGCCGCCCGCGCAGCCGCCGCGGCGAAGCAGTGAGCCCGGTAGGAGAGACGACGAGATGACCCAGACGATCGTGCACGTGATGCGGCACGGCGAGGTGCACAACCCCGACGGCATCCTCTACGGCCGCCTCCCCGGCTTCCGGCTGTCCGACACCGGCCGCGCCCAGGCGCGCAAGGTCGCGGACGCGCTCGCCGACCACGACATCACCGCCGTGTTCGCGTCGCCGCTGCAGCGCGCGCAGGAGACCGCGACGCCGATCGCCGCGGCCCACGGCCTGGCGATCATCACCGACGAGGAGCTCATCGAGGCGGGCAATCAGTTCGAGGGGCTCAAGGTGTCCGTCGGCGACGGTGCGCTGCGCCAGCCCAAGCACTGGGCCAAGCTGCGCGACCCGTTCACCCCGTCCTGGGGCGAGCCCTACCTCCAGATCGCGCACCGCATGCTCGGCGTCGTCGACATCGCCCGCGAGCGGGCCCGCGGCCACGAGGCCGTGCTGGTCAGCCACCAGCTGCCGGTGGTGACCCTGCGCCGCTACCTCGAGGGCAAGCGGCTCTGGCACGATCCGCGCAAGCGGCAGTGCTCCCTCGCATCGCTGACCAGCCTCGTCTACGACGGTGACGCGCTCGTCGACCTCGTGTACTCCGAACCCGCGGGAGCGTCCGACCCGCGGATCACGGGCGCGTGAGCGGCGCCCGACGCGTCGCCGCGCTCATGGTCCTCGGCGCGGTCGCCCTCGGCGCATCCGGCTGCGTCCAGTACTCCGACCAGGCGGCCAAGGGCGGCATCATCGCCCCCGGTGGCAAGATCCGGCAGTTCTACGAGCCCGACAAGCGCAGCACCGTCGAGAACCTGTCCGGTCGCAGCGTGACGGACGAGAAGACCACCCTCACACTCTCCGACTACGACGGCAAGGTCGTCGTCATCAACGTCTGGGGCAGCTGGTGCGCACCGTGCCGGCTCGAGTCGTCCGAGCTCGAACGCACCTACCTCGCCACCAAGGACCGCGGCGTGCAGTTCCTCGGCATCAACGTGCGCGAGACCGCCGGCGACGACGCCGCCCGCGACTTCATCGGCTCCCAGGGCCTGACCTACCCGTCGATCTACGACCCGCCCGGCCGCGCGCTGCTGGCCATCGGCGCGCAGTACCCGACGACCGTCGTGCCGATGACCTTCGTGCTCGACCGCAAGCACCGGGTGGCGGCGTCGTACCTCACGACGGTCGGCGAGAAGGAACTGCTCGGCACCGTCGAGAAGGTCCTGGGGGAGGGCTGATGGGAGAGGCCTTCGCCACCGCGGCCGTCTCGGGCCCGCTGCTGCTCGCGCTCGGCGCGTGCCTCCTCGCGGGGCTCGTCTCCTTCGCCTCGCCGTGCATCGTGCCGCTGGTCCCCGGCTACCTGTCGTACCTGGCCGGGCTCGTCGGGGCCGAGGCGCCGGCCGCCACCGTCGACGAGGCCCGAGCGGGCGCGCGTGCCGGACGGTGGCGCGTCATGGGCGCCGCCGTGTTGTTCGTCGCCGGGTTCACCGCGGTCTTCCTGCTCATGACCATGTCCGTCTTCGGGCTGGCCACCTCGATCGCCCTCAACGCCGACACGCTCATGCGGATCGGCGGCGTGATCACCATCGTCATGGGACTGGCCTTCATCGGCCTCATCCCGATGCTCGAGCGCGATGTCCGGTTCGCGCCGCGGCAGTGGACGACCCTCGCGGGCGCGCCCCTGCTGGGCGGGGTTTTCGCGCTCGGCTGGACCCCGTGCATCGGCCCGACGCTGGCGGGGATCCTCTCGATCGTCGTCGGCACCGACGCCGAACCCGCCCGCGGCGCCGTCCTCATCGTCGCCTACTGCGCGGGGCTCGGACTGCCCTTCATCGTCCTGGCCCTCGGGTCGACGGTGGCGGTCCGCGCGGTCGGGTGGCTGCGCCGCAACTCGCGCCGCATCCAGGTCCTCGGCGGCGTGCTGATGATCGCGGTGGGTGTCGCGCTGGTCACCGGGTACTGGGCCGAATTCATCGACCTGGTGCGCCGCCTCTTCGTTTCCGACACAGTGATGCCCATATGAGTACTTTGACGAAACACTCGAATCCGCCGGTCCCGCCCTCGAGCCCGCAGCGGCAGTCCCCCCTCCGCCGCGCGATCGCCGCGGTCCGCAACACCTGGCGCTCCCTGACGTCGATGAAGACGGCGCTGGTCCTGCTGTTCCTGCTCGCCGTGGCGGCCATGCCCGGCGCGCTGTTGCCGCAGCGCGACATCGACGCCGCTGCGACCGCCAAGTACATCGCCGACCACGGCACGCTCGGCACGATCATGGAGAAGCTGCAGCTCTTCGACGTGTTCAAGTCGGTGTGGTTCACCGCCGTCTACGCGCTGCTGTTCGTCTCGCTCGTCGGCTGCATCCTGCCGCGCCTGTTCGAGCACATCCGCGCGCTGCGCACGGCCCCCGTCGCCACTCCGCGCAACCTGTCCCGCCTGCCCCGGCACACCGTCCGCGAGAGCGACGAGGAGCCGGAGGCAGCGGCGCGGACGGCGCTCGCCGGGCTGCGCGGATGGCGCAAGATCTCCCGTCCGGGCACCGCGAGTGAGCCCGCGGGCACCGTCACCGTCTCCGCCGAGAAGGGCTACATCCGGGAGGCGGGCAACCTCCTCTTCCACGCGTCGCTGCTGGGCGTCCTCGTGGCGATCGGCGTCGGGCAGCAGTTCGGCTACGAGGGCTCGCGCATCGTCATCGCCGGCGATGAGGGCTTCTGCAACACCTCGTCGAACTACGACAACTTCCGCGCGGGCAACCTCGTGGACGGCACCGGGCTCGCGCCCTTCTGTCTCAAGGCGGATACGGTCAACGCCACCTTCCTGCCGAACGCGCAGCCCGACATGTTCTCCACGAACGCCTCCTACCAGGACCGCGACGGCCTGCGGGACGGCACGTGGAAGAAGTTCACGATCGAGGTGAACCGGCCCCTGCGGATGGAGGGCGTGCGCGTGTACATGCTCGGTCACGGCTACGCCGGCACCTTCACCGTGACCTACCCGGGCGGCCAGACCCGCACGCAGACGATGCAGTTCGCGCCGCAGGACAAGGTCTTCTTCCTCAGCTCGGGTGCCCTGCGCTTCGACCCGCCCGCCGAGCTGTACAAGACCGAGGACGAGCGCCGCACCAAGCAGATCGGGATCGAGGGCCTGCTCGCTCCCACCAAGCAGCTCAACGGATCGCTCCTGACCTCGCGGTACCCGGCGCCGAACGACCCGGCCGTCGCGATCGACGTCTACGAGGGCGATACCGGGCTCGACTCGGGCAAGCCGCAGAACATCTTCTCGCTCAGCCGCGACCAGATCGACTCCGGCCGGCTCGAGCGGAAGGCGCGAGTGAACCTCGATGTCGGGCAGTCGACCACGCTCGAGGACGGGACACAGGTGCGCTTCGACGGCGTGAAGAACTTCGCCGCGCTGCAGGTCAGTCACAATCCCGCGCAGAACTGGACGCTGGTCTTCGCGATCGGGATGCTCGGCGGGCTGATCGTCTCGCTGACGGTGAAACGGCGACGGGTGTTCGTGCGGCTGACCCCGCGCGAGCACGGCGGTACCGTGATGGAGATCGCCGGACTGGCCCGCACCGACCAGGCTGGATGGAACGAAGACTTCGATGCGCTGGCCGACCGCCTCGTCGGCCGCAACGGTGAGAAGGTGGCTTGACCATGGGACCGACGACCAACACGACCCTCGCCGGGTACGCCGAGACGATGTTCCTCAGCGCCACCGCGATCTACGCGATCGCTCTGGTGCTGCTGGTGATCGAGCTCGCGACCACCCGGGTCAGCGCGACCGCGGCCCGCGACCGCGGCCGGGAGCTCGTCGCCGCGGGCGGAGTGCCCGTCGCCACGGTCAGCACGCCCGGCGTCGTCGTGGACGACGGTCCGCGGCGCTCCCGGTCCGAGCGGATCGGGCGGATGGGCTACGCGGTGGTCGTGGCGGGACTCCTGCTGCACGTCGCGTCCATCGTCTCGCGCGGCGTCGCCACCGGGCGCATGCCCTGGGGCAACATGTACGAGTTCGTCACCATCACGTGCGCGGGCGCGGTGCTCGCCGCCCTGATCATGCTGCGCAGGTCCGAGACCCGGCCGATCCTCGTGTTCGTGCTGCTCCCCGTCCTGGCTCTGATGTTCGTCGCCGAGGGCGTGCTGTACACCACCGCGGGTCCCGTGGTCCCCGCGCTGAAGTCCTACTGGCTCGCGATCCACGTGTCGATCGTGTCGATCGGCTCGGGCATCTTCCTCGTCTCAGGCGTGGCCAGCCTGCTGTACCTGGTCCGGCGTCGTTACGAGCGGCCGGACGGGACGGTGGCGGCACCGTCGGGCTTCCTGGGCCGGCTGGTCGAGGCCCTGCCCTCCGCGCAGGTGCTCGACCGCGTGGCCTACGGCACCGTGATCGTTGCCTTCCCGCTGTTCAGCGCCGGTGTGATCTGCGGTGCGATCTGGGCCGAGGCGGCGTGGGGCCGGCCGTGGGGCTGGGACCCGAAGGAGACGGTGTCGTTCATCGCGTGGGTGATCTACGCCGCGTACCTGCACGCGCGGGCGACCTCGGTGTGGCGCAAGGCCGCGCCCTACTTGAATCTGTTGGGATTCGCCGCGATGGTGTTCAACTTGTTCTTCATCAATTACGTGGTGACCGGTCTGCATTCCTACGCGGGCTGAAACGCGCGCCGCATTTCCGGTCCGCGGTCCGGCTATCCGGTGGTGTTCTGATTCAGTAGAGCGAAGACCTCCGATGCGCGGAAGCGGCGGTGCCCGCCGGGCGTCCGGACGGAGCCGAGGAGGCCCGCGCCCGCCCATCGCGTGACCGTTTTCGGGTTCACGTTGAACAGAGCGGCCACTTGGCCAGGGGTCATGAGGCGTTCGGGCTGACGGGGCGCCGCGGCGCGCGGGTCGGCGGAGCGCTGGCTGAGATTCGGGTGTGCCGAGGTCATGATGCCCAGTATGCAGCGATTTGCCCGAGTACTCGAACCTCTATCGGACTGTCAAGTATTGGTAAAGTCGGATTTCGGACGGGGAGTAGGCTCGATGTCATGACCGATACGGGAGCCGCCAAGCGGGCGCTGGCGCGCGACATTGTTTTGTATACGCTGTTCCGCCTGGCACTCGTCGCGGTGATCGCGGCGGTGTTCTACGGAATCGGTCGGCTGTTCATGGACGATGTCCCCCTCGTGATCGTCTTCCTCTTCGCTCTCGTCGTCGCCCTTCCGCTGTCGATGGTGGTCGGCAAGGGACTGCGCGGGCGCGTCAATCGCAGCGCCGCGGTGATCGACGCCGCGCGCAAGGAGAAGCGCGACGATTTCCGTCGCCGACTGCAGGGCGTCGACGAATGACGGTCGTCTGCGATCGGTCCGCGGACCGCGCCTGGGTGGACAACGCGGTGCGGCTCATCGAGGCCGATGCGCGCCGCAGCGCCGACACGCACCTGCTGCGCTTCCCGCTGGGATCCTGGGCGCAGGGGGCCGGCGGTGGCGTCCAGCTGTACCTCAAGGACGAGACCACCCACATCACGGGCAGCCTCAAGCACCGTCTGGCCCGGTCCCTGTTCCTCTACTCGCTCTGCAACGGGTGGGTGCGGGAGGGCACCACGGTGATCGAGGCGTCGTCGGGGTCCACCGCGGTGTCCGAGGCGTACTTCGCCAAGCTGATCGGCCTGCCCTTCGTGGCAGTGATGACGCGGAGCACGTCGCCGGCGAAGGTCGCGCTCATCGAGCGTGAGGGTGGCACCTGCCATTTCGTCGACCGCGCGGACGAGGTGTACACCGAGGCCGCGCGCCTCGCCCGGGACCTGGGTGGGCACTACATGGACCAGTTCACGCACGCCGAGCGGGCGACCGACTGGCGCGGGAACAACAACATCGCCGACTCGATCTTCTCGCAGCTGTCCTTGGAGGAGCATCCGGAGCCGGCGTGGATCGTGGTCGGCGCGGGCACCGGCGGGACCTCCGCCACGATCGGCCGGTACATCCGCTACCGCCGGCACGCCACGCGCCTGTGCGTCGTCGACCCGGAGAACTCCAGCTTCCTGCCCGGCTTCCAGGCGGGGGACTGCTCGATCGAGACGGGTGAGTCCTCGCGGATCGAGGGCATCGGCCGCCCGCGGGTCGAGCCCTCCTTCATCCCCGAGATCGTGGACCGCATGATCGGCGTACCCGACGCCGGCTCGATCGCCGCGGCCCGCATCGCCTCCGCGATGCTCGGGCGGCGCGTCGGCGGATCCACGGGCACGAACCTGTGGGGCGCGTTCGGCGTGATCGCGGAGATGATCGAGGCGGGCCGGTCCGGCAGCGTCGTCACGCTCCTCGCCGATGACGGTGACCGCTACCTCGACACCTATTTCGACGATGCCTGGGTCGCGTCGAAGGGGTTCGATCTCATCCCGCCCACGCTCACCGTCGAACGGTTCCTGACGGACGGTTCCTGGCGGGAGTAGGCCCGACGTGCTCTGCTGGCATGTCGGACCGAGGTGGTGTCCTTGTCCAGAAAGCCATGCGTGGGAAGCATGGCAGGCGAAACTGCAGGTAAAGGCTAGTTTTGCGCAGCGAGTCATGCGTCTCGCGCATGGCTCGCAGGTCGACGGCTACACGCGTAGCAGGAACTCGGCCATCTCCGCGGACGGATCGGGTCGATTCAGGAGCTCGACCCGGGAGTCGCGCATTGCCTTGACGACGCGGGTCTCCAGATCCTCCTCGCCTGGACCGCTGCGCAGCACCATCGCGATCTCGACCTCGCCGGCGAGCAGAGCCGCGAGTGGATCGTCGAGGATCACCTCCTCGGTGTGGGGAGTGTGCTCCCGGTTCCAGCGGATCATCGTGCTCTCCAGGTGCGCGGGCAGCGGAACGTCGGCACGATGGGCCAGACGGAACGACGCGGGGCGGTCGGTACCCAGGGTGCTGAGCTCGTCGAAACCGCCCACGATTCGTTCTATCAGCGCGATCGCCGACCGCGCGCCCACTTCCAGTTGCGAGCCCGCGACGCCACGTCGGAAGAGGGAGAATCCCACCTGCGCCTCCACTGCCGCGACGGACCGCGTGACGGTGGACTGAGCGACGCCGTGGATCCGCGCCGCCTCACTGATGCTGTGGGTGCGCGCGACCGTAGCCACCACTCGCAACCGTTCGATGTCGGACATGCCGAGACGGTACCGCTGGGCGCTGACGACTCTTCGCCTCTGCCAGGGACGTGATCGGCGGTGCGGTCGGTCGAGTATCGGAGCCATGCGTGGACTGCATGGCTCGGTTGGGGAAAACATAGTCTGAAGTGCGCATATTTCAGCCATGCGTCGCGCGCATGGCTTCTAGGGCGGCGCCTACGTCACGCCCCCAGGAACAGCCCGACCGCGGCGCCGAGGGACCAGACGAGCATCGCGAGGCCGGTCTGGGCGATGCCCGGGATCAGATCGCGGCCCCGGCCGCCGCGGACCACCGGGAGCGCGGCGCGCACGGCGAGCGGCGCGGACAGCAGGGTCAGCAGCGCCCACGGTGTGCAGACGAGGGCCAGCACCAGGCCCAGCACCGTCGGGACGGTCACCAGGACGGCGAACAGGACGCGCGTGCGGGCGTCGCCGAGTCGGACCGCGAGGGTGATCTTGCCCGACTCGCGATCGGTGGGGATGTCGCGCAGGTTGTTGGCGACGAGGACCGCCGAGCTGTACGCGCCCACCGCGCACGCGCACAACCACCCCGCACCGTCGACCATCCCGGCCTGCACGAACTGCGTGCCGAGCACCGCGACCAGGCCGAAGAACACGAACACCGCGATCTCGCCGAAGCCGAGGTAGCCGTACGGTCTCGAGCCGCCCGTGTAGAACCACGCGCCCGCGACGCACACCGCACCCACGAGGATCAGCCACCACGCGCCGGCGAGCAGCGAGAGCACGACGCCCGCGACGCCCGCCAGGCCGAAGCAGCAGAACGCCGCCCGCTTGACCGCCGCGGGGGAGGCGAGCCCGGAGCCGACGAGGCGCAGCGGGCCGACGCGGTCGTCGTCGGTGCCGCGGACGCCGTCCGAGTAGTCGTTGGCGAAGTTCACGCTGATGATCAGCGACAGGGAGACCACCAGGGCGAGCGCGGCCCGCGGCCAGTTCTCCAGACCGGAGAAGCCCGCCGCCCCCGTGCCCGCGATGACCGGGGCGATCGCGTTCGGGAACGTGCGGGGCCGGGCTCCTTCGAGCCACTGCGCGGGGGTTGCCATGCGACCACCCTATGCAGTGGCTACAGGACCGACGTGTCCAGGTCGAGCGTGGTCCGATCGAGCTTGGCGAGCAGGTCGAACTCGGTGTGCGCCTTGGGCAGCTCGTAGACGAAGAAGTACCGAGCGGCCGCCCGCTTGCCGCGGTAGAACGCCTCGTCCCGGGCCGTCCCGTCCTCGGCGTAGGTGGCCAGGGCCTGATCCAGCCACAGCCACGCCACCACGACGTGCCCGAGACCGTCCAGGTACGACGTGGCGTTGGCGAGCGAGAGCGACGGGTCGCCCGAGCCGCCCAGCGCCATCGTCACCTCGACCGCGCGGGCGCTCGCCGCCCGCAGGTCCGCGGCGAACGGGGCGAGCTCCTCGACGCCGACGGCGCGGGCCGCGGTCGCCTCGATCCGGCCGAGCAGCGCGCCGAACGCGGCGCCGCCGTGCTGCGGCACCTTGCGGCCCAGCAGGTCCAGGCCGTGGATCGCCTTGGCGCCCTCGTGGATCGCGTTGAGCCGGTTGTCCCGGTAGAGCTGCTCGACGTTGTAGTCGCGGGTGTAGCCGTAGCCGCCGTGGATCTGGATGGCGTAGTCGTTGGCGCGCGTCGCCCACTCGCTGGGCCAGCTCTTGATGATCGGGGTGAGCAGGTCCAGCAGCTGCGCCGCCGCCGTGCGCTCCTCCTCCGACGGTGCCGTGTGCGCATCGTCGATCAGCCGCGCGGAGAACAGGGCGAGTCCGAGCCCGCCCTCGACATAGCTCTTCTGCGCCAGCAGCATTCGGCGTACGTCCGGGTGGTCGATGATCGGGATCTGCGGCCCGGTCGGGGCGGTGACGGGGCGGCCCTGCACGCGGGTCTTCGCGTACTCGAGCGACTGCAGGTAGCCGGTGTAGCCGATCGACGACGAGGCGAGGCCGACCGCGACGCGCGCCTCGTTCATCATCTGGAACATCTGCACGAGGCCGCGGTTCTCGGCCCCGACCAGGTACCCGGTCGCACCGTCGAGCGAGAGCAGGCAGTTGGTGGTGCCCTTGTTGCCCATCTTGTGGTTCAGGCTCACCAGGTTCACGGCGTTGCGCTCGCCCACGGACTGGTCGTCGTTCACCAGGTACTTGGGCACGATGAACAGCGAGATGCCCTTGACCCCGTCGGGCGCGCCCGGGACCTTGGCGAGCACGAGGTGCACGATGTTCTCGGTCATCTCGTGGTCGCCGCCGGTGATCCACATCTTGGTGCCGGTGATGGCGTAGGTGCCGTCTTCGCGGGGCTCGGCCTTCGCGCTGATGTCCGCCAGTGCCGAGCCGGCGTCCGGCTCGGAGAGGCACATGGTGCCGGTGAAGCGGCCCTCGATCATCGGCTCGAGGAACAGGCGCTTCTGCTCATCGGTGCCGAAGGAGCGGATGACATTGCCGTTGCCGAGCGTCAGGCCCGAGTAGACGGTGGTCGAGACGTTCGCCGCCTGCATCCAGGCGAACGCGGCCTTGCTGATCAGCGACGGCAGGCCGATGCCGCCCTCCTCCGCCGGGAGCTCGGCGAAGGTGAAGCCTGCCTCGTTGATCGCGTCCAGGCCCGCCTTGGTCTCGGGCAGCGTCTTCGCGGTGCCGTCGGGCTGGATCGTCGGCTCCGCGGCGTCGGCCTCCTTGTAGTGGTTCGACAGCTTCTGCACTGCGATGTCGGCGGCCAGATCGAGCGCGGCGTCGAAGGTCTCCTTGGAGTGGTCGGCGAACTGCTCGCGCTTGGTCAGCTCCTCGGCGTTCAGCCACTCGTAGAGCAGGAAGTCGACGTCGCGGGGGTTGAGCAGCGGTGTCTGCGCTGCGATGTTCTGCTTCACGGTTCTCCGATCCGGGGCTGACTACTGCCGAGCGATCTTACTCAGCGGTAAGCTTAGACCAGATTCCTTCAGTCGTGAATATTTGTGACCTCCGCCGCCTCCTACCGCGCGCGCCACGCGGCGGACTGCTGCGCCGCGATGGACACCAGCCGGTCCAGACCGAAGTTCATGTCCAGCAGGTGGGTGCTGAACAGCGGCAGCTCGTTGATCGACTGCGGCACCGTCATGCTGATCCGGTACATGCTGTGCCGGTTGACGTCCTCGCACCGGCCCACTCCGCGCCCCTTGCTGACGGTCCACGTGCTCGCGGAGGTCGGCAGGCCGTCGGGGAAGGTCGTGTAGGTCATGAGCGCCGAGATGATCCCGAACGAGTAGGGCTCGCTCGGGACCGTCACGCCGACCGCGCCCCGCTCGCCGGACAGCGGGCCGGGATCGGTGCAGGCGATGTGCTTGCCCGCGCCGAAGGGCAGCTCCATCGAGTGCGAGAGCAGGTCGAGATCCGTGTTGCCGAACAGGGAGAGCACCGGCGGCGCGATGTCGGTGGAGTACGCGACGACGCAGCCGAACTCGCCGCGCCGCGTGCACAGGGGGACGTTCCGGAAGTCGCCGCCCGTGGTGCTGCCGGCGGCCGTGGTGACATTGCCGCCCATCAGGAAGGCACCGACGAGACGGTTCCGGACCGCCGCGTTACCATCGATCTCGTCCCGGATCAGCTTGCGCAGCATCATCGTTCCCTGCGAGTGTCCGATGAGCACCACTCCGCGGCCGCGGTTGTCCCGGGCGAGGTACTCGCGCCACGCCCTGCGCACCGACTCGTAGGCGGTGTCCGCCGCGGGCTTGATGTGCAGCAGCATCGTGGGCGTCAGGCCGATGAGCGTGATCTGCGGGTAGACGGGCGCGAACACGCGGCACATCGACCCGAACCGCGCGGCCTGGAACCGGGCGATCGAGTCGACCTCGGGCATCCGGACCGGGTTCGCGTTGAGCGCCACCTGATTGGTCACCGTCGGGTAGACGTAGAAGCAGTCCACGGCCTTGTCGGCGTCGGTGATCCGGCGGGCCGGGGTCACCTCTCCCGTGCCGAGGTCCGTGGTGTCGGTGGGGAGGGTGCACGGGTTCGCGGTCCCCGGCCGGCACATCCAGGTGGTCGACGGTGCGCCCTGCGCGGCCCCGGCGGCCAGGCTCGCTCCCAGCGTGAGCGCGGCCACCGTTGCCACGAGCCTGCGGGTGAATCCTGTGATCGTCACGGGCCAAAGATAAACCCACGGTACTCGGATTATGCCGGTACTGCATAAATGGTCGCCAGTGCCCGGCGGTCGACCTTGCCCGGCCCACGACGCGGCAGCGTGTCCAGCAGGTACACCGCGCGCGGCGCCGCAGTCCGGTCCAGTTCGGCCTCCACCGCCCGCCGCAGCGCCTCGACGGTGACTGCGCTCTCCGGCGTGCCCGGGGCCCGGACGACCGCCGCCGCGACGCGCTGGCCCAGCCGGGGATCGGGCTGTGCGAACACCGCGACCTCCGCGATTCCGGGCACCCGCGCGAGGACGGCCTCGACGACCTGGGGCAGCACCGTCAGGCCACCGGTCGAGATGGCCTCGTCGAGCCGGCCCGTGACGGACAGGACACCGTCGGACAGGGTTCCCGCATCGTCGGTGCGGAAGAATCCCGGCTCCGCGAAAGCGGGGTGATCGGGCAGGTCGCGGTAGCCGAGGGCCACCGTCGGGCCGCCGAGCACGACCCGCGATTCCGGGCCGTCCAGGCGGATCTCGACGCCGGGGAGGGGCACTCCGTCGTACACGCAGCCCCCGGCGGTCTCGCTCATGCCGTACGTGCGGACCATCCGGATGCCGGCGGCGAGCGCCGCCTCCCGGACCGGCGCGGGGCACGCGGCGCCGCCGATGAGGACGCCGTCGAAGCGGGCCAGGGCGTCGGTGGCCGCGGGGTCGGCGAGGACCTTGATGAGCTGGGTCGGTACCAGGGAGACGTACCGACGGTCCGCGGTCATCGCGGCGTGGGCGGGGGCGAGGGACGCGGGATCGAATCCGCCGCGGACGTCGAGCTGCGTGGGCGCGTGCCCGGCGGCCAGGGAGCGCAGCATCACCTGCACCCCCGCGACGTGGTGCGGCGGCATCGCGAGCAGCCACTGGCCCTCGCCGCCGAGCCGTTCGTGCGTGCCCGTGGCGCTGGCGGTCAGGTTCTCGCGGGTGAGCATCGCGCCCTTCGGCGTGCCCGTGCTGCCCGAGGTCGCGACCACGAGGGCGGCCCTGTCGTCGATGGGTTCGCCCGCGGCGAGCACCTCGGTGAGCCGGGCGGCCGCGCGCGGATCCTGCGCGGGAACCGGCAACCAGGCCGGAGCGGTGCCGGTGAGGAGCGCCTCCAGCTGCGGGAGGGCGGATTCGACGGTGTCGATCGGCAGCGGCTCGAGAATCACCCGATCAGGCTACTGCGAGTCGCGGCGGTGGTAATCCGGGTCTAGGGGGGAGTTGTCGAAGGGCCAGCCCTTGCGCTCGAGGCGCTCGCGGACCCGGGCGATGTCCTTCTCGAGCGGCAGCTCGTGGGTGTGACCGCTGATGGCGACACCGGCGTCGACGCGGGTGATCGGGTCGAGGCCGGCCTCCGTGAGGTGCGCCTCGTCGATCAGCTCGCGCGCGACCTCCTTCACCTCGTCCTTGGTCAGCTGACGATCGAGGAGCGCGAGGAGCGGCTGGTAATCCGTGCTGGGCACGCCGTCGGGATAGCCGGCACGCAGCCAGTCCACGATCTTGGCGAGAAAGCCCGAACTCGAACTCATGAGCGCTTCACCTCCGGTGCAGTGCGCCGCGCGGCGCTGGGTATTGCAATGTCATAGGGGACGGTACTGCGAACGGCCCCCTATGCGTGTGACCAGCATAAGGGGCCGTCAGCGTGCTGTCGCCATCGACAGCGGGTGAACCTCGCTCAGTGCGCGAAGCCGGTGAGCGGCCAGCCGCCCGCGGCGAGCTTGCTCGCGACCTGACGCAGGTCGGTATCGCTGGGGTCGGACTGCGTCACCTTGGTGATCGCCGCCTCGATCTGCTCGCGGTGCACCTCGTCGGGCCGATTCGCGAGGATGCGGCCGATGACGGAGTTCACCTCGTCCTCGGTGAGCTGCTTCTTGAGCAGCGCGAGGAGCGGGAAGTAGTCCTTCGGGGGGACGCCCTCGGGGTAGCCGGCGCGCAGCCAGTCGAGGACCTGGGTGAGGACGCCGTCCTGCGTGTTCTCGGTGGTCATGCTGGATTCCCTACTTGTCGACGAGGGTGGGGTAGATGTGCTCGAAGCTGACCTTCATGCCGAAGCCCGAGGACACGATGATCAGGATGCCGAGCACGATCGCGGCGATGACGATCAGGAAGGCGACCGCGGCGAGGACATTGCCGAGCGGGTTCGGCTGATGGACGGTGCCGTCCTCCCGCTCGTGGCCGTTGCCGATCGCGAGGCCGCGCACGCCCACAGCGAACAGGGCGGGCAGGCCGGCGCCGAGGATCAGGCCGATGAGGAGGATCTTCCAGACGGACTCGAGGACGAGCTTGATGGTTTCCATGCTGTGTTGGCCCCTTAGACCTTGGCCTCAGCGGGGGTGACGCTGTGCGTCTCCTCGTCCCACTCGGCGTTGACGTTGTTGCTGTCGACCTTCTGCTGCTGCGCGCGCCAGTACATGTACCCGGACAGCGCGACGAGGATCGCGAACGCGACCAGCGGGCCGGCCAGCGTGGGGATCTTCGCGGCGACGAGCCACATGACGGCGCCCACGAGTGCGGCGGCCGGGAGTGTGATGACCCACGCGGCGACCATGCGGCCGGCGATGTTCCACCGCACCTTGGCGCCGGGCTTGCCGACACCCGAGCCGAGGATCGAGCCGGTGGCGACGTGGGTGGTCGAGAGCGCGAAGCCGAGGTGGCTCGACGCGAGGATGATCGTGGCCGACGAGGCCTCGGCCGCCATGCCCTGCGGGGAGCTGATCTCGATCAGGCCCTTGCCGAGCGTGCGGATGATGCGCCAGCCGCCGAGGTAGGTGCCCAGCGCGATCGCCAGGGCGCAGGCGAACTTGACCCAGAGCGGGACGCCGTGGGTGTCGTGCCACGCGAACGGGCCCGTGGAGTCCGGGGTCGAAGCGCTGTAGCCGATCAGGGCCAGGGTGATGACGCCCATCGTCTTCTGCGCGTCGTTGGTGCCGTGCGCCAGCGAGACCAGCGAGGCGGTGCCGATCTGGCCCCAGCGGAAGCCCTCCTCGGTGAACCGCTCCGCGACTCCCGCGACGATGCGGAAGATGAGGAAGGTGCCGACGGCGGCGACGATGCCGGCGACGACCGGCGAGAACAGCGCGGGCATGATGACCTTGCCGACGACACCGTCGATCTTGCCGTGGCCGACCCAGACGACTCCGGCGCCCGAGGCGAGTGCGGCACCGATCATGCCGCCGAACAGCGCGTGCGAGCTCGAGCTCGGCAGGCCGAGGAGCCAGGTCAGCAGGTTCCAGATGATGCCGCCGATGAGGCCGGCCATCACGATGATGAGCAGCGCGCGACCGTGCTGCGTCGTGAACTCGGTCTTCGGGGATCCGTCCTTGTTCTGGATCTTGATCACCGCGTTGGTCACGGTGAGGGCGACCTCGACGGACAGGAACGCGCCGACCAGGTTCAGGATCGCCGACAGAGTCACCGCCGTCTTCGGCTTCAGGGCACCGGTCGCGATGGATGTCGCCATCGCGTTGCCCGTGTCGTGGAAGCCGTTGGTGAAGTCGAAGGCGAGTGCCGTCACGATCACCAACAGCAGGATGATGAGTTCGCTGTTCATGGTGAAAATAGTGCGGCCCCAGGGGCTGTTCCGCCAAACGGGTGAGATGCGCTCGACACCCCTCTGACCTGCAGATTCTTGACCGTCCAACCATCGTTCATCAGATGTTCATTCAGGGCGCTCTCAGAATCTCCCTATCGAGTCCGTTTTGTCCGATTCGGAGAGCTGAGTCGGAACGCCTGATATGCCGCGACTACTATTCCGGCATGGCGTCTTTGGATATCCGGGTGCTGGGACAGGTCTCGCTCTCCGTCGACGGTGCGCCGAACGAGGTCTCCGGGGTGAAGCCCCGATCGGTGCTCGCCCTGCTGGTGATGAACCGCGGGCGCGCGGTCACCGTCGATTCGCTCAGTGAGCAGGTGTGGGACGGCAATCCGCCCGCGTCCGCGCGGGCGAGCCTGCAGGTCTTCGTCAGCGGCCTCCGCAAGGCGCTGCGCGGTCCGGGTGCGGGGTCGGGGCTGGATGCGCAGCTGGTCACCTCCGGGTCGACCTACCGCTTGGATCTCGAGCCGGAGCAGTCCGATGTCGGCCGGTTCGACGCGGCCCGCAGACGGGGCGCCGAGCTCGCCGCCGCGGGGCGCTACGACCAGGCGTCGCTGATGTTCGCCTCCGCCCTGTCCGAGTTCCGCGGTGACGCGGTCGCGGATCTGCGCGGCCTGCAGTTCGCGGACAACTTCGCGGTCGGCATGGCGGAGGAGCGGGCCGCGGTGCAGTCCGCGATGTACGACGCGGAGATCGCGGCCGGCCGCGCGGCATCGGTCATCGGCGAGCTGCGCCGGCTGGTCTCGGAACATCCGCTGCAGGAGCCGCTCTGGGGGCAGCTCATCACGGCGCTGTACGTCACCGGGCGGCAGGCCGATGCGCTCGAAGCAGCCCGCGACCTGCGCCGCACTCTCGCGGACGAACTGGGCGCGGACCCGACGCCGGCGCTGGTCGAGCTCGAGGGCAAGGTCCTGCGCCAGGAGTCGCTCGCCTTCGCCGCCGCGCGTCCGACCGCGGTGTCCGGCGACCCGCGAGCCTTCGAGAAGACCGAGACCGATGTGTCCGTGGCCGCCGCGGGCCCGCGCGGCACCCTCACGGCCGCCGACGGCACCGAGTACCTCGTGCACGGCGAGGTCCGCCTCGGCCGCCTGCCGGACAACGACATCAGCATCGATGACACCAAGGTCTCCCGCGAGCACGCCGTGATCACCGGTTCCGTGACCGGGTTCGCCGTCCGCGACCTCCAGTCCTCCAACGGGACCTATGTCGGGGAGCGCCGCGTCTCCGGGCAGCTCCCCCTATCCGACGGTGACGAACTCACCCTGGGGCGCACCACCTTCCGCTTCCGGGTGCTCGAGGATCAGTAGGTGGATCCGACCGGCTTCTACCACGTGGCATTCGCAGTCCCGGACCTCCACGCGGCGATGGCGACGTTCACCGAGGCGGTGGGGGTGCAGTGGCACGAACCGCAGACGGCGTCGTTGCGCGACTGGGCGTACCGGATCGTGTTCAGCACGTCTGAGCCGCGTATCGAGTTGGTCGAAGGGCCGGTCGGAAGTCCGTGGGACGTGTCCGAGTCGGGGCCGCGTTTCGACCATCTCGGGTTCTGGACTGAATCCCTGGACGACACCGTCGCTCGCTGGGCGACGTGCGACGGACTCAGGATCGACTACGACGGCCGTGATGATGGACGGAGATTCACGTACGCCGTCGCCGATTCCCTGGGCGTTCGGTTCGAGGCTGTCGACATTGCGCGGAGGACGGCGATCGACCATGCCTGGCCGACCGACGGCAGGGGTCGAGACTCGCTGTCGGGCTGACGTGGCCCGCGGAGGCCGACTGCGCGTTCCTGCGCGACGTTCTCGGTGTCGAATGGGTGGACGCCGGGCAGGGCTGGCTGTACAGGCCGCGACACCAGTGCTCTCACGGCTGACGGGTCGTTGCTACGCGGCGTCGGCCGCGGCGACGGCGGCCGCAAGGATCCGCCACCGTCGGTGCCGGTGTCGGAACATCGCGCGTACGAACATGCCCGTGAGCAGGCCGCGCGCACCGTCCTCGATCTCGATGGTGTCGGTGTATCGACACCGGTCGGGGCCCAGTGGCTCGAAGGTGAGACGGTGATTCCAGACCTGCACCGGGCCGCCGTGCTCGTTGGTGTAGATCTCGAACTCGTCGAGGCGCCGGACCGTGATCTCGTGAACCCAGCTGGGCAGGACACCGAACCAGCGCACGCGGCCGCGGGCGGAGAACCCTGGCTCGACGGGGACCCCAATGGGCGGGGCCTCGTCCATATCGAAGGCCAGCACCGGTGCCAGTACGAACAGCATCACGTCGGGGACGGCGGCCATCGCTCGGGCGCGGGCGGCGGGCAGCGGAAGCTCTGTGTTAATGGAAATGGTTGCCATATGTCCGAAGCTACCCGTGCTGCCGCCGTTGCGGGAGGGGTGTGATTCAGGCGGAGTAGTGACCGATCGCCTTCCCGACGGTGCCGGGCCCGCCGACGGTGAAGGTGACCTTCTTCGCGCCGATCCGTGTGGTGAAGGAGCCGTCGGGACGCGCCTTGACCTCGCCGCCGTAGCGCGTGCCGTCGTTCCACCAGCTCAGGGTGCGGGTCGCGGTCTGCGCGCGGATGCTGGGGTCGTTGACGCACGGTGCCGACGGTCCGCCGAGCCCGCCCCTGATGCAGTCGGGTCGGACGGTGATCCATCCCTTGGCGTCGACGGTTCCCGCGTAGTGCGCGGAGGGGAAGGGCATGGGGTCGGCGAAGCCGGGCGTCGTCACCCAGCCGTCGAAGCGGACGGCGGTGTCGGCGGATGCGGTGGCCGGAAGGGCTCCCAGGGCGAGCGCGGCACAGGCGCTGGCGAGGGCGATACGGGCGGTGCGTGCGGTCATGCGATCAGTGCTCCTCGGGACGAAGGTGCGTCTTGGTGTGGCGTCGTGATTATCGACACCCCGAGAGTGTTTCGTTACCGATAGTTCAAATATGGTCCGGTGGTGGTGGGCTGGGCGGCTGATCCGCCTCGCCCGACCTGCGGCTAGTAGTAGTAGGGGTACGGCGACCAGTCGGGGGCGCGCTTCTGCAGGAAGGAGTCGCGGCCCTCGACGGCCTCGTCGGTCATGTACGCCAGACGGGTCGCCTCGCCGGCGAAGAGCTGCTGGCCGACGAGCCCGTCGTCGGGAAGGTTGAACGCGTACTTGAGCATCCGCTGCGCCTGCGGGCTCTTGCCGAGGATCTTCGCGGTCCACTGCAGCGCGACGTTCTCGAGCTCGTCGTGGTCGACGACGCGGTTCACCGCACCCATGTGGTGCATCTCCTCGGCGCTGTAGGTCTCGCCCAGGAAGAAGATCTCGCGCGCGAACTTGTTGCCCACCTGCTTGGCGAGGTACGCGCTGCCGTAACCGGCGTCGAAGCTGCCCACATCCGCGTCGGTCTGCTTGAACCTGGCGTGCTCGCGGCTCGCGAGCGTCAGGTCGCAGGTCACGTGCAGCGAGTGGCCCCCGCCCGCGGCCCAGCCGTTGACCAGCGCGATCACGACCTTCGGCATGAACCGGATGAGCCGCTGCACCTCGAGGATGTGCAGCCGGCCGCCCTCGGCCTTGGTGCGGATCTCGTCGACGCCGTCCGCGGTCGCCGCCTCGACGTCCGAGTCGTGGCTGGTGGCGTACTGGTAGCCGCTGCGCCCGCGGATGCGCTGGTCGCCGCCCGAGCAGAAGGACCACACGCCGTCCTTCGGCGCCGGGCCGTTGCCGGTGAGCAGCACCGCGCCGACGTCGGCGGACCGTCGGGCATGGTCCAGCGCGCGGTACAGCTCGTCGACGGTGTGCGGCCGGAAGGCGTTGCGCACCTCCGGGCGGTCGAAGGCGACGCGGACGGTGCCCTGCGTGATGTGCCGGTGGTACGTGATGTCGGTCAGGTCCTCGAATCCGGGGACCGGCTGCCACAGCTCGGGGTTGAAAGTCACGGGATCGACTCTACTGTTGGGGGCGTGGTGGACATCGACGAACTGGTGGCCGCGGCGCACGTGGTGCGCCTACCCATGCGGGTGCGGTTCCGCGGGATCACGGTCCGCGAGGCCCTCGTCTTCGAGGGCCCGGCCGGCTGGGGCGAGTTCGGTCCCTTCCCCGAGTACGACGACGCCGAGGCCGCGCACTGGCTGCGGGCGGGGATCGAGGCGGCCTACGAGGGCTTCCCGGCGCCGCTGCGCGAGGTGGTGCCGGTCAACGCGACCGTCCCCGCGCTCGGCCCGAGCCGGATCCCGGAGGTCCTCGCGCGGTTCCCCGGCTGCCGGGTCGCGAAGGTGAAGGTGGCCGAGCCGGGGCAGACGCTCGCGCAGGACCTGGCACGGGTGGCGGCCGTGCGGGAGGCGATGCCGGACGGTGCGATCCGCGTCGACGCGAACGGCGGCTGGACCGTCGACCAGGCCGAGCGGGCGGTCGTCCGGCTGCTCGACGGCGGCCCGCTGGACTACGCCGAACAGCCCTGCGCCACGGTCGAGGAGCTCGCCGAGCTGCGCCGCCGGTTGGACGGTGCCTGCGACATCGCCGCGGACGAATCCATCCGCCGCGCCGACGATCCGATGCGCGTGGCGGAGCTCGGCGCCGCCGATGTCGCGGTGGTCAAGGTGGCGCCGCTGGGCGGGGTCCGGGCCGTGCTGGACGTGGCCGCCGCGCTGAAAGCCGCTGCGGGCGTGCGGGTGACGGTCTCGTCGGCGTTGGACACCGCCGTCGGACTGTCTGCCGGGATCGCCGCGGCGGCGTGCGTCCCCGAGGGCAACGCCGCGGGCCTCGGCACAGGCGGCTTCTTCACCGCCGACCTCGGCGAGCATCCGCTCGTCGACGGGGCGTTGCGGGTGCGGACCGTCGCGCCGACGGCGGAGCAGCTGGCGGCGGTCGAGGCGACGGGGGACCGCCGGCAGTGGTGGCTGGACCGTCTCCGGAGGTGCCACGCGCTGCTGCGCTGACTACTTCCAGGGCGCGTACGCCCAGCCCAGCAGGGTGGCATTGGGTGCGATGTCGGGCTCCGGGATCACCTGGATCTGCGAGCCGTCGCCGAAACCGCGATCGAGCCCCTGGACCCCGCCGCTGAGGTACGTGCCGTTCCCGAGCGAGATGTCCACGTGGTAGCCGTAGTCGCTCTGGGAGAACACGAGTGCTCCGCGCGGTGCGGGCAGCGCAGGGTGGCCCAGTCCCCTGGCGGCGAGGTTCTCGTAGAAGGAGCGCGCGGAGTCGTGCGGGATGCCGTTGCTGACGGTACGGCCGTAGGCGAAGTCGACGAAGTCCTCGCACCCGTACTCGCCGTAGGCGTCCGTGCCCACGAGCGTCATGCCGCGCGCGATCGCGGCCTCGGGTCCCGCGGCGTTGGCGGCCGGCGCTCCTATGACCGCGATCGCGACGACGGTCAGGATGGTCGTCAGTGATCGTCTCATCGTTCCTTTGTAGTCCTACTGACCCGGTGCGGTCCGCAATTCCGAGGTCGGAATCCGCTGGGAGTCTCCTGTCGGTGGGGCGGTCTAGGGTGCGGGGCGTGGAGAATCTGATGACGGAGCTCGGCGCCGCGATGACGGGTGAGCAGGCGGAGCGCAAGCAGAAGCTCGAGTCGGTGTGGGTGCGGATCGAGCCCTCGGATCACGCGTCCCGGTGCATCGCCGCGCACTACATCGCCGATGTTCAGGGCGATGTGGAAGCGGAGGTCGAATGGGACGAGGTGGCGCTCGCCGAGTCCGCGCACGTCTCGGACGCCGACCTGCAGGCGGTCCATGCGTCGCTCTCCGTCGCCGGGTTCATGCCCTCGCTGCACCTCAATCTCGCCGATGGCTACCGCCGGCAGGGCCGGTTCACCGAGGCCTCGGACAGGTTGCAGACCAGCCGGGAGTTCGATTTCGCACTGGACACCGCGCTCGACCCGTCGTACGCCTCGGGTATCCGGGAGGCGCAGGTTCGATTGGCCGCCCGGATCGCCGCGGGGGATCGGGCGGGGGAGCCGGGCCCCGCCGCGGGCGCCTGAGCCCGACGGTGCGGCCCGGTCCGGTCAACCGGGTGCTCGGTCGCGCAGGGCGCGGGCGGCATCGTCCTGGCCCTGCTCGAACAGGGCGCCGATGAGCATGGTGCGCAGCGCGGCCTTCTTGACCTCGATGTCGGCGTGGTCGGGGAGCGCGGAGTCGATCACGGTGAAGCCGTTGATCAGCGCGATCACGCCGCGTGCGGTCTCCGGGGTGATCTCGACGCCGGCGAGCGCCCCGGCGCCCTGCGCCAAGGAGTCCGCGGCGCGCAGGTACTCCTCGATCACCACGCGGGAGGCCGGGTCGCGCGCCGCGCGCAGGTAGGCCTCGATGAGCGCGAGCGATTCCGCTCCGCGAGCCTCGGTGACCTCGGCGAACGCGGCGATCACCCGGTCGGGTGGGGCGGCGGTGTCGCCGAGGAAGCCGGCCAGCTGCTCCAGCCGCGCGAACTCCTCCGCGACGAAGACGCGCATGGCCTCGTGGGTCAGATCGTCGATGGACGCGAAGAAGTAGCCGATCGACGTGGTGGGCAGCCCGGCGCGGGCGGTCACGGCGCGGTGGGTCACCGAGGCGTACCCGGATTCGCCCACCATGTCGACGGTCGCCGCCAGGAGCGCACGCCTGCGCTCGAGGGTGCTCCGACGGTGTTTGCGCTCCTCCACGCCCCGCAGTCTAGGACGAATCGGAAGTCTGTACAAAGTTACAGACTCGCGCTAAGGTCGGACTCTGTAAGTCTGTACAGACTCGGCGCAGCGCCGGGAGGGGCCAGGTCATGACCATCGAGTTCACGCACGAGTCCACGCGCGTCAGTGCCTTCACCGACGATGCGCTCGGCACGCTCGACGCCACGGGCGTCGCCGCGGCGATCCGCTCGGGCGAGATCGGTGTCGCGGAGGCCGCGGGCGCCGCGACGGCGCGGATGCGCACCGTCGACCCCGCGGTCCGTGCGGTGCGCTGGTGGGCGACGCCGGGCGGTGCCGGGCCGCACGCGGATCGGGACGCGGCGCTGTACGGCGTACCGTCGGCGATCAAGGAGAACACCCCGTTCGCGGGGCTGCCCACCACGATGGGCTCGATCGCCCTGTCGGACAAGGCCGCCCGGAAGTCAGGGCCGGTCGCGGAGCAGCTCACGGCGACCGGCGTGAACCTTCTCGCGTCGACGGTGATGCCCGAGTTCGGGCTCACCGCGAGCGCCGAGTTCGCCGCCCGCGAGCCCGCGCGCAACCCGTGGAACACGGACTACTCGGTGGGCGGCTCGTCGTCGGGGGCGGCGGCGCTGGTCGCCTCGGGGGCGCTGCCGATCGCCCACGGCAACGACGGTGGCGGCTCGATCCGCATTCCCGCGGCCCTGAACGGCCTTGTGGGGCTGAAGGGTACGCGCGGACGGATGGCGGGGATGCCCGAGTTGCGCCTACTGCCGATCAACGTGGTGTGCGAGGGCGTGCTCACGCGCACCGTCCGCGACACGGCGCTCTACGTCGCGGAGGCCGAGCGGCACTTCCGCAGTCGCGCGCTGCCGCCCATCGGGCACGTGCGGGGGCCGGGGCGGCGCCGCCGGATCGGGCTGATCACCGAGTCCGTGACGGACTTCGGGATCGCGCAGGAGTGCCTCGCGCCGGTCCGCGCGCTCGCCGAGGAGCTCGCCGCGGGCGGGCACGAGATCGTCGAACTGTCCATGGCGGACCTGCGGCTCGACGGTGGCTTCGTGCGGGACTTCCTGCACTACTGGGGTTTTCTGGCCGCCGCCGAGGTCGGCGCCGCGGCGGCCGCGTCGGGTCGCGGGTTCACCCCCGCCGAACTCGACCCGGTGACCCGCGGCCTGCTGCGCGGCGCGCGGCGCAGCGCACCGTCGATGCCCGGGGCGATCCGGCGGCTGCGGGCCGTGACGGGGAACTACGAACGGACCTTCGTCGAGCGCGGGGTCGACGTGCTGCTCTCGCCGACCATGACCCGCACCACCCCGAAGATCGGTGTCCTCGACCCCGCGCTGCCCTTCGACGAGTTCATGGACCGGACCATCGCGATGGTCGGGATCACCCCGCTGAACAATGTCTCGGGCGGCCCGGCGATCTCGGTGCCGTGCGGGTTCGACGGTGCCGGGATGCCGCTGGGTGCCCAGTTCGCCGGGCCCGCGGGCACGGAGTCCGCGCTGCTCGAACTGGCCTACGAGGTCGAGGGCCGACGCCCGTTCCCCCGGGTCGGCGCGTAGCCGGCCCGGGGGAACGGAGCGGGGGCGCGGTTCAGCGGCGGAACCAGCCCCGCTTGCCCGGCCGGTCGCCGGAGCCGGACGGCGACGGGGCCGCATGGCCCGGGCACCAGTTCCCGGGTGCGACGGTGGCGCGGACCGCGTCGATGTGGGAGCCGCAGCCGGCCCAGGTGGTCTTGCCGCACACGCGGCACGTGATCGCACGGCACATGGTCCGGACCCTACGCGTTCTCGTCGGCGAGGAAGCCGCGGAAGGTCTCGAAGGCCCGCGCGCCGTGGATCGTGGCGGGTCCGCCGTGCATGAGGAAGGTGACGCCGATCGCCTCGGCGGCCTCCTGCTCGGTGGCGCCCGCGCGCGCCGCGGCCTGGCCGTGGGAGGCGACGCAGCCGTCGCAGCCCTCGACGACGCCGATCGCGAACGCGATGAGCTCCTTGGTCTTCTTGTCGAGCGCACCGTCGGCGAAGGCGGCGGAACTCAGGGCGCCGAATCCGGTGTAGACATCGGGGATGCGGCGCCGCAGCTCGCGGTGTTGCGGGCTGAGTCGGTGCAGGACCTGCTGGCCGTTCGTCTCGTCGGACATCGTTGTACTCCTTGTGATTTCGCTGTGGTTGAGGGTGGTGGGTCGGGCGGCGATCAGTCGTGCGCGAAGCTGATGCGCGGCAGGATCCGATCGAGCCAGGACGGGATGGCCCAGGCCTTCCGGCCGGCCAGGCGCAGGCCCACGGGGAGCAGCACCAGGCGCACCAGGAAGGTGTCCAGGAGCACGGCGACCCCGAGGATGACGCCCATCTCCTTGGGCGGCAGCGGGCCCGAGAGGGCGAAGGTGAAGAACACCGCCACCATCACGCCGCCCGCGGCGAAGATGACCCGGCCCGAGTGGGCGACCGCGCCGACGGCGGCCTCCCGGGCGTCGCCGCTGCGCTCCCAGTGCTCCTTGGCCGACGAGAGCAGGAACACCGTGTAGTCCATCGCGATGGCGAAGATCATCGCGAAGAAGAACACCGGCGCCCACGCGTCGAGGAAGCCCTGCGGCTCGAAACCGAGCAGGCCCGAGCCGTGGCCCTCCTGGAAGACGAGCCGCGCGACACCGAAGGCGGCTGCGGTGGACAGCAGGCTGACGGCCGTGCCGAGGGCGGCGATGAGCGGGGCGCGGACCGCGACCAGCAGCAGGGCGAAGCCGAGGACCAGGATGATGCCGAGCACGATCGGCGTGTAGGTGTCCAGCTGGTGCTTGAGGTCCAGGTTCTCCACGGCGGCGCCGCCGAGGCGGGCATCGTCGGGCAGTGCGGACCGCAGCCGGTCGACGGTGGCCGACAGCTCCGGGTCCGACGGGCCCACGGTGGGCACCGCCTGGATCATGCTCAGGCCGCTGCCGTCGGTCGCGGGCACGGCGGGCATGGCGCCCGCGATCCCGGGATCGGTTCGCAGGGCCGCCGCGGCGGCGCCGGCGTGGTCGGTGGGGACCACGATCTGCAGGGTGCCCGGCGCGCCGGCGCCGAAGGCGCGCTGCACCTCGGCGTAGCCGATGCGGGCGCTCGCGTCGTCGGGGAGGACCGCGATGGACGGCATGGCCGTCTTGAGCCCGGCGATCGGCAGCGCGAGCGCGACGAGCACGAGCAGCGCGCCCGCGCCCCACACCGCCGGCCGGCGCCACAGTCGCTCGCCCCAGCGCTCGAAGACGGGGGAGCGATGCGTGTCGAACGTGGCCCAGGGCAGGGCGATCCGGTTGATCTTCGCATCGAGCTTGAACAGCACCAGGGGCAGCAGGGTGAGCGTGGCGCCGAGCACGAAGATCACCGAGAGCACGATGCCGCCCGACACCGACCGGAACGACGGCGACGGGATGATCATCACGGCAGACAGTGAGATCATCACCGTGATGCCGGAGAGCAGCACCGCCTTCCCCGCGGTGTCCATGGTCTGGGCGATCGCCCGTTCCCGGCTCAACTCCTGGCCGAATCGTGCTGCGCGGTACCGGACCACGAGGAACAGTGCGTAGTCGATGCCGAGCGCCAGCGAGAACATCATGGCGAAGTTCATCGCCCAGATCGACGTCGGCACGATCTCATTGATCAGTACGAGGGATCCGGCCGAGGCGACGAGTCCGGCGATGGTCAGCAGCAGCGGGAGCCCGGCGGCGACGAGCGCGCCGAAGGCGATCACGAGGATGCCCAGGGTGATGGGCCACGAGATCATCTCGGAGGTCATCATCGCGTCGAGGTTGGCCGCGTTGAAGTCCGACCAGAGCACGGATGCGCCCGTGGGGTTCACGGCGACGGTGCTGGTGGACAGGTCGTGCAGCCGGCCCTTGAGCTCGGTCGCGGCGCGGACCATGTCGTTCGGGTCGGCGCCCGCTCCGCCGATGACGATGGCGGTGCGGCCGTCGGCGCTCAGCGTCGCGCCCGGCTGCGGAGCGATGACCTCGGAGATGCGGTGATCGGCGCGCAGGGTGTCCGTCACCGCGGCGAGCACGCGCGGACCGTCGCCCTCATCCAGCCGGCCGGCCGAGCTCGAGACCACCACCTGGAGGGCGCTGCTCGCGTTGCCCCCGAAGTGCTGTTGTGCGAGCTCACGCGCCTGCACGGATTCGGAGCCGTTGGCCTGCCAGCCCGCGCCGGAGAGGTTCTTCTCGACGAACGGGGCGAAGACGCCCAGGCCCACGACGATCGCGATCCAGGCGATGGCGACGAGCTTGCCGTGACTGATGACCCAGAGGCCGAGGCGGCCCAGGGGGCCGGGACCGGCCGGGACGGTCGTGGGTGCGCCGCCCGTCGCGGGTGCGCCGGACGGCGGGCTCTCTTCGGTGGCGGATGACATCCTGACTCCTTCCAGTAACCCCCTGGGGGGATGCGAACGAGAGCGAACCTAGCATCCCCCCGGGGGGTTGTGCAATACTGTGGTGGACGAGCGAAAGGAATGAACCCATGGCGGAATTCACGATGAGTACGACGATCGATGCGCCCTACGAGGAGGCGGTCGCGCGCGTGCGAGCGGGCCTCGCGGAGGTCGGCTTCGGCGTGCTCACGGAGATCGACCTGAAGGCGACCCTCAAGGCGAAGCTGGACGTGGACGTGCCGCCGAAGGTGATCCTCGGCGCCTGCCGGCCGCAGCTCGCGCACGAGGCCCTCGGCATCGACCCGCGCGTGGCCGCGCTCCTGCCGTGCAACGTGGTGGTCTCGGCATCGGGTGACGCGCAGTCGCTGGTGGAGGTCATGGACCCGAATGTCATGCCCGAATTCACCGGCACCGCAGCGCTGTCCGTCGTCGCGGCGGACGCGCGTGAGCGGCTCGGCCGCATGGTGGAAGGGCTGGCGGCATGAAGATCCCGGAGGACGATGCGAAGCCGATCCTCACGCGCCTGCGGCGCGCGCACGGCCACCTGGCCACGGTGATCCGCATGCTGGACGAGGGGGAGGAGTGCGAGGACGTGCTCACCCAACTCGCCGCGGTGAACAAGGCGCTCGGACGGAGTGGCTACGCCCTCGTGGCCACCGGCCTGCAGCACTGCATCGCGACCGAGGGCCCCGAGAACGTCGACCAGCAGAAGCTGGAGAAGCTGTTCCTCTCGCTCGCGTGAGTGCTGCCGGGCGCACGTGCCGGCATGCCGTCGATCCCGAGGACGACGGAGAACGCGGGTGGTTGGTACTCGATATGGGGGAGGTATGTCCCGACGAGGGGTGCGGTTCATGGCGCCCCCGAGTGGTGTCCTCGTAGGCTGGATCGCGACGCGGATCCGCGTCGGCATTCCTTCAGGAGGGTTCCGCAATGGGTGAGTCTCGGGCCGATATCGAATCGATCGAAGCGCGTTTGCCGAAGTCCTATGTGCTTGTGGGAGTTGATGGTTCGGACAGGTCGCTGGATGCCGTCCGATGGGCGGCCGCGGAAGCGGTACGCCGTGGGAAGCCACTGGTGATCGCGAGTGCGGCGGACACCGCCGCGGCGGCGCTGGGGTTCAATCTGACCGCCTCGGATTCGTTCTACCGCTATCTGGAGGGACGGACCGACGAGGCGCTCGCCGCGGCGAAGGCGGCGGCGCGCGAGACCCGACCGGAGGTGGAGATCGGCACGGTGTCCGGAGCGACGAAGCCGGTCGATCTCCTGACCTCGCTGTCGGAGAACTCCGTGCTGACGGTGGTCGGTGACACCGGGGCGAGCGGGTTCTCCCGCGCACTCATCGGGTCGGTCGCGCAAGGTGTCGCCCGCAAGGTGACGGGACCGGTCGCGGTCGTCCGTGGAACCGCGGCCGCGGACGGGGCGGTCGTGGTCGGCGTGGACGGCTCCGAGGTGAGCGCGACCGCCGTGCGCGCAGCGTTCGAGGAGGCCTCGGCGCGCGGGGTGGATCTGATCGCGGTCCACGCCTGGACGGATCTGCCCGCCTCGTACGCGGCGGCGTACGCCGCCGCGTACGACATCGACTGGGAGGCGGAGCGCACGCGGGAGGAGGCCGCACTGGCCGAGAACCTCGCGGGATACGCCGACGAGTTTCCCGATGTGACGGTCGCGCGTGTGGTCACGCGCGGTGACGCGACCGCAGCTCTGGTCCACCACAGTGAGGGCGCGAGCCTGGTCGTCGTGGGTAGCCACGGACGCGGTGCGGTGGGCGCCTTCCTCCTCGGGTCCGTCAGCGGGCACGTCATCGCGCACTCGGCGAGTCCGGTGTTGATCGTGCGCAACCCCGTCCAGTCCTGACCGGTGCGGCGGAGGCCTAGGTCAGCTCGTCGACGGTGACCGTGAAGCCCTGGGCGCGTAGGTGATCGGCCAGCACGTCGCCGAGGGCGACGGCGGGGGTCAGGACGCCGGCGTAGGTGGGCAGGGGGGCGCCGCCGCGGGTGGCGTCGCCGTCGAGGGCCAGTGCCAGGGAGGCCTCGCCGAGCATGACGGCGGTGCCGCTGTAACCGGGGTCGAGCTGGGCGCCGATGGTCGCGCGGTAGCGCCGGCCGCTCGTGGTGCGGGTGTACACCTCACCGCGGAAGCGGCCCTTGGCCTGGGATGCCTCGCTCGGCCCCTCGCCGGGCGCCGGGAGGATCCGGTCGAGGACGGGGCGCAGCGGCTTGATCGCCAGCGCCGCCATGCCCACGGCGAGGGCGCCCTGCACGGCGTGGGAGGCCACCGTCGAAACGATCGGATGGGAGCCGACGGACATCGTCTCGCGGTAGCGGAAGTCGGGGCCGTAGCCGAAGTCGAGCAGGCCGTTGCTGCGGCGCACGACGCGGGTGTTGTAGCTGCCCATGAAGAACGGCGCGAGCTTCCCGGACAGGGACGGGTCGACGGTCTTCGCGTCCACCACCGAGAGGTCGCCCGGCTGCTTGCGGGCCTCGCGGCTGTCGTCGACCGTCAGCGAGTGCGGCCGGCCCGCGATGCGCCGGGCCTCGCGGTCGACGCTCACCTCGTCGGCGAGGCCGATCGCGGAGGCGATGGTGCCGCCGCTCGCGCCGCCGCGCAGGTCGCGCATGACGAGCGTCGTGGAACCGAGCGTGCCGGCACCGTCGGCCTTCGCGCGCTCGTAGACGAGGAAGGTGCCCAGATCCGAAGGGATCGAGTCGAATCCGCACGAGTGCACGATCTTCGTACCGTTCGCCACGGCCTGCTCGTGAAACTTGTCGATCGAGCGGCGCGCGAACAGCACCTCGCCCGTGAGGTCGGTGTAGTGGGTGCCGGCGTTGACGCACGCGCCCACCACCGTCTCCCCGTACCGGGCGTAGGGGCCGACGGTGCTGCACAGGACCGTGGTGCGCGCGACCATCTCGTCGAGGGTGGAGGGCCTGTCGACGTCCGCGACGACGAGCCCGAAGTCCTTCGCGCCGTCTCCCAGGCCCGCGCGCAGCTTCTCCAGCTTGGCCTGCGTGCGGCCGGCCAGCGCGATGCGCACGCCGTCCGGCGCGTGGTTGGCGAGGTGGCGCGCCGTCAGCTCACCGACGAAGCCCGTCGCGCCGAAGACGATGAGGTCGAATTCCCTGGTACCCGCAGTCATGCCGCGATGTTAGCAGTGTTCGCGCGCAGCGTGTGCACCGCCTCGTACGCTGACGGCGGGAGCCTCGTCGCGGCGATGGGAGCGCAAACGCTGGAAGCCCCGGGCCGCCGCGGGGGCGAGGAAGAGCATGAGCAGGACCCGGATCAGCTGCGCCGCGACGACGAAGGTGATGTCGACGTTCGACGACGCGGCGACCGCGAGCACGGCGTAGATGCCGCCCGGCGTGGTCGCGAGGTAGCCGTCGAGGGTGGAGACGCCGGTCATCGCGGACAGGGCGAAACCGAGACCGGCGCAGCCGATCCCGACGCCGACGATGAGCAGGATCGCCCAGGGCAGCAGACGCGCCATCGACTTCAATGACTCCCGGGTGAAGCCCACGCCCGCCTGCCAGCCGATCACCAGGTAGCCGGCCGCCACGAGGAGTGAGGGCACCGTCGCCCCCGCGGCGACGCCCGACAGCGACAGCGCGGCGGAGGCGACGAGCGGGCCCAGGAGCCCGCCCGCGGGGATCCGGGTCGCGAGCCCGACGGCGAGCCCGCCGCCCACGCAGAGCGCGGTGAACCCGAGATCGAACCACCACGGCCGGCCCGCACCGGACTCCGCGACCGACCTCCCGGACAGGTGCGGGTACAGCGTCGCAACCAGCGGCAGGGTGATCGTCACCAGGCCCACCCGCAGGTACTGGACCACGGCGACGATCTTGTCGTCTCCGCCCAGTTCGCGGGCGATCGCCACCAGCCCCGACGCGCCGCCCGCGACCAGCGCGAGCGAGCCCGTGATCGAATCGGTGTCCCGGTGCCGGCCGAGCAGTGCTCCGGCGCCCACGGACAGCAGGAGGGTGGCGATCCCGACCAGCAGCGCCGCCGGCCACCGCGATCCGAGCGCCGCGACCGTGTGCGCCTGCATGAGCGTGCCGATGTAGGCGCCGAGCACGCCCTGCGCCACGAGCTGCACCGGCCGCGGGATCGGCCCGGGGGCCCGCCCGATCAGCGCCGCGGCCACCGCGCACACCAGCGCCGCGAACAGCGGGGCGCTGGGCACGCCGGCGGCGATGAGTGCCGCGGACAGCGCGCAGGAGGCGGCGATCAGGCCGGCCCACCTCGTCAGTTCGCTACGCATGAAAACAAGTATCTGCGTGATAAACGCGCTACGCAACTCGCAAAATGCACAAAAGTATGAAGTAAACTCTTGCTATGTCCGATGTCAGTGAGCTCCGCTACGGCGTGCATTCTCTGAGCCGGGAGATCCGGGCCCACCGCCGCCCAGGCCCGCTCACCGAGACCCAGTTCCTCATCCTGGGGGCCCTCGGCCGCGGCGGACCGGCGACGCCCGCCGATCTCGGCGAGGCCCTGCACGTCCGCTCCCAGACCCTCACCCCCGCGCTGAACGGCCTCGCCGACGCGGGTCTCGTGGGGCGGCGCCGGGACGAGGCGGACCGTCGGCGGCAGTACGTGGAGCTCACCGCCGAGGGGCGCGCCGTCATCGAGGACGACCGGGCCACCCGCAACGCGTGGCTCGAGGCCGCCATGGCGGAGCGGCTCACGCCGCTCGAACGCGAGGTGCTCCTGCTCGCCGGTCCCGTGCTGGCGAAGCTGGCCGGCGGCTAGTGGGCGGCTACGCGCCGATCCGGACGATCCCGTCCCGGCGCAGTAGGTTCTTCACGCCGTCGTCCTCGCCGAACAGATAGGCGCGAGCGAGCAGGTCGTTGAAGGCGTCGGCGACGGTGGGGTCGGTGTCGGAGACCGGCACCACCAGGAGCAGGCCCGTCCCCGCGCCGAGCAACAGGTGGTTCGCGGCGAACAGGGCCGTGCGCTTGTTGCCGTCCTCGAAGGGCTGGGCCCGCGCGACGCCCACGAACAGCGACAGTGCCGACTCGATCGGATCCGTTCCGGCCGTGAGGGTCTCGACGAGGTTGCGCAGGCCCTCGTCGGTGAGGGCCTCGGGAGAATGCCGGCCGTACCGGGTGCGCACGCCGATCCGCTGCTCCGCGGTGCGCAGCTCGCCGGGGTGCAGTGCACCGCTGCGGGTGATCCGTGCGTTGATGTCTCGGACGAGCGCGGCGTCGGTCCGCCGCGCGGCACCGTCGAGGATGAACGCGGCCGCGTCGCGAAGGTCCTCCAAGAGGGCGAGATCGGCCCGTGAGGTGATGCCCTCGACGCTGCCGGAACGGAGGAAGTCCTCCGTGTCGAGGCGGCCGGTCGACAGCCCGTCGAAGACCTTGCCGGACGAGTACACGACGCCCGCGAGGTCGGTGACGGTGATCGCGGTCATCCTCTGCTCCCTCCTCGCGGCGTCCCGCACGACGGTACGTCAGGTGCCGGGAGCCGGGCGAGCGCGAATGCGGTCGTAAGGTGGTGCGCATGCAGAAGCCGCCCAATCCGTCCACGCTGCAGGCGCGCGTGATCGTGGACGAGCTGGTGCGGGGCGGCGTCACCGACGTGGTGCTGTGCCCGGGCTCGCGCAACGCGCCGCTGGCGTTCGCCGTCCACGCCGCGGACCGGCGCGGCGACCTGCGGCTGCACGTACGGATCGACGAGCGGACCGCGGGCTTCCTCGCCGTCGGCCTGGCCGCCGCGAGCCGGCGCCCGGTGCCCGTCATCATGACCTCCGGTACCGCGGTCGCGAACCTCTCGCCGGCGGTGTTCGAGGCCAACTACGCCCGGGTACCGCTGCTCGTGATCAGCGCGAACCGCCCCTACGAGCTGCTCGGATCCGGTGCCAACCAGACCGTCGAGCAGTTCGGCATCTTCGGCACTCAGGTCCGCGCCGCGCTCTCCCTCGGCCTCGCCGAGCCCGGCCTCGACCGCAACTCGCAGTGGCGCAGCGCCGTCTGTCGCGCGCTCGCCGCGGCCCGCGGTGCCCGCACCGGCAACCCGGGCCCCGTCCAGTTCGACATCCCGCTCCGCGAGCCGCTCGTTCCCGACGACCCGTCGCCCGCCCTCGCGCAGGGCAGGCCCGACGGTGGGCCGTGGACCGTCGCGCCCGTCGCCACCCTCGACGTGCCGCTTCCCGTCGACCTCACGCCGGACACCGTCGTCATCTCCGGGCACGGGGCGGGGGACAACCCGGGCCTCGCGGGCCTGCCGACGGTGGCCGAGCCGACGGCACCGTCGCCGGAGAATCCCCTGCACCCGTGGGCCCTGTCGGCGCTGAAGCCCAAGCAGGCCGTCATCCGCGGCCGCCCGACCCTGCACCGCGAGGTCAGCGCGCTGCTCGCCGACCCGGAGGTCACCGTCTACGCCGTGACCACCGGGCCGCGTTGGCCCGACGTGTCCGGCAACGTGGCGGCGACGGGGACGCGGGTGGTGCCCGTCGGCGAGCCCGATCCGGCCTGGCTGCAGCGGTGCGCCGACGCCGACGCGACCGCGCGGGCGGCGGTGCGGGAAGGATTGCAGGACGAACTCGACCGCGGTGCTGTGACGGGCCTGCACGTCGCGCGGGCCGTGTGTGCGGCGCTGCGCCCCGGCGACCAACTGGTGGTGGGCGCGTCGAACCCCGTCCGCGACGTGGCCCTCGCCGGGCACGTTCCCGGCGGCGTGCGCGTGCTGTCCAACCGGGGCGTCGCCGGCATCGACGGCACCGTCAGCACCGCGATCGGTGCGGCCCTCGCCTTCCCGGACCGGCGCACCGTCGCGCTGATGGGCGACCTGACCTTCGTGCACGACGCCTCCGGGCTGCTCATCGGCCCCGAGGAGCCCCGGCCCGACAACCTCACGATCGTGGTCGCCAACGACAACGGCGGCGGCATCTTCGACCTGCTCGAACAGGGCGACGAGCGCTACTCCGGGGCGGAGTACGGCGGAGCCGCCGCACGGGTTTTCGGCACGCCCCACGGAACGGACATCGGGGCGCTGTGCGCGGCGTACGGGGTGGCGTACCGTCGGGCCGCCGTGGACGACCTCGGACGGGAACCGGATGGACTGCGGGTCGTCGAGGTCCGGACCGTGCGGGCTGGGCTCCGGGCCATGCACGCGGGCATGCGCGCACGGATCGCGGGCGGGCGCGCGTGAGCCGCACGGTGTTGCGGCGGGTGCAGCTGGTGCTGTTGTCGGCGGCGATCCTCATCACCGGGCTGTGCGCGATCCTCGTGGCGGCGGCCTGGCGCAACGATCGCACCATCGACGCCGACCGGGGCACCGCGACCGCAGAGGTGCTCTCCGCCGGGCCCCGACGCTCGACGATCAGCTTCTACACGACCGACGGCGTCAACCACAATCCGTCGGTGGGCGTGCTCTACCCCAGCGAGCTGTCGGTGGGCGACCGGATCAAGGTCGAATACAGCCGGTCGGACCCGGAGCTGGTCCGCGTCGCCGGACGGTCCGCCGTGGTCGCGGTGGTGCCCGCGGCGTCCGTCGCCGCCGGGACGTGGCTGGTGGTCGGAGCGATCATGGTGCTGCTCGCCGTCGGCCACCACCGCGGCGACGGATCCCGGCCCGAGAGTTCACCTGACGTTCCGCGCACCGTCGACCCGTAGGTTCCCGCCCGGCCCCCGCGCACGACACACTCGCCACGTGCGTATCGCGATCGTGGCCGAGTCCTTCCTGCCGAACGTCAACGGGGTGACCAACTCGGTGCTCCGGGTCCTCGAGCACTGCCGTCGCACGGGTGCGGACGCGATCGTGATCGCGCCCGATTCGGTGCCGGGCGAGGAGCCCGCCCCGCTGGAGCACCTCGGGTTCCCCGTCTACCGGGTGCCCGCGCGGATGCTGCCGCGGATCTCCTCGTTGCCGATCGGGCAGCCGACCATGCGGATCCTCGACGTGCTCCGCGAGTTCGAACCCGACGTGGTGCACCTCGCGTCGCCGTACTTCCTGGGCGCGGGTGGGCTCGCGGCGGCGAAGCGGCTCGGGATTCCCACGGTCGCGATCTTCCAGACCGATGTCGCGGGCTTCGCGGGCTCGTACGGTCTCGGCCCGCTCGAGCGGGTGGCGTGGTGGTGGACGCGCCAGATGCACAAGCAGTGCGAGCTGACGCTGGCACCGTCGAGCGCGTCGGTCCGCGACCTGCAGGACCACCGGATTCCGCGCGTGAAGACCTGGGCGCGCGGCGTCGACGGCGAGCGGTTCGCCCCGTCGCACCGCTCCGCCGCCCTGCGTTCCTCCTGGTTGGGGGAGCGGCCGGACCGGATGGTCGTCGGGTTCGTCGGGCGCCTCGCGGCGGAGAAGCACGTCGAGCGGCTCGCCGGGCTCGCGCACCGCGACGACGTCCAGCTGGTCATCGTCGGCGACGGACCGGAGCGGCCGCGCCTGGAGGCGCTGCTGCCGGGCGCGGTGTTCACCGGGCAACTCGGGGGTGCGGAGCTGGGCGCCGCCTACGCCTCCCTCGACATCTTCGTGCATCCGGGCGAGCACGAGACCTTCTGCCAGGCCGTGCAGGAGGCGCTCGCGTCGGGCGTACCGTCGATCGCGCCGGACCAGGGCGGCCCGCGCGACCTGGTACAGCACTGCCGGGCCGGCTACCTCCTGCCCGTCGCCGAGTTCGCCGACCTGCTGCCCGGCGTGATCGACACCCTCGCCGACCCCGCGCTGCGCGCCCGGTTCGGCGACGCCGCCCGCAAGTCCGTGCTCGCCCGCACCTGGCCCGCCCTGTGCGACCAGCTGTTCGCGCACTACGAGAGCGTGATCGCCGGACCTCCCGCATTCTCGGTGAGCCGCGCTGTCTGAGCTCTCGTGTAGCTTTCGGGTCATGGCAAGGGCCTCCCTGGACAAGAAACCCGGCGACGTCGCGTCGATGTTCGACGGTGTCGCGCGCCGCTACGACCGGACAAACACGCTCATGACGGGCGGGCTGGACCGGTACTGGCGCGCCCGGACCCGGCGCGCGCTCGACCTCAAGCCGGGGGACCGCGTCCTCGATCTCGCCGCCGGGACGGGCGTCTCGACGGTGGACCTCGCCCGGTCCGGCGCGTGGGTCGCGGCCTGCGACTTCTCGACGGGGATGCTGCAGGCGGGCGCCTTCCGGCGCGTGCCGATGGTCGCGGGCGATGCCATGGCGCTGCCGCTGGCAGACGACTCCTTCGACGCGGCGACCATCTCCTTCGGGCTGCGCAACGTGCAGGACACCGTCGCCGGCCTGCGCGAGATGGCCCGCGTGGTGCGGCCCGGCGGCCGACTCGTGGTGTGCGAGTTCTCGACGCCGACCAACGGCGCCTTCCGCGCGCTGTACGAGAAGGTCGCGCTGGAGGCGATCCAGGTGGTGGCGAAGGGATCGTCGAATCCGGAGGCCTACACCTATCTCGCCGAGTCGATCCGGAACTGGCCCGCGCAGGCGGACCTCGCCGACCTGGTCCGCGAGGCCGGGTGGGGCGGCGTGCGCTGGACGAACCTGACCGGCGGCATCGTCGCACTGCACACCGCGACCCGCCCGCTAGGCTGAACGACGTGGAGAAGACGGTAGCCGGGGTCTCACTGGGGTCCGACGAGTTCGCGGCCGGGATCCGCGCGGATCTGGCCCGCGTGGAGCAGGTCATCGCGGACGGCATCGCCGAGGCCGACGGGTGCGTAATCGAGGAGGCCCTGCACCTGTTCCAGGCCGGCGGCAAGCGGTTCCGGCCCATGTTCACGGTCCTCTCCGGCCGCATCGGCGGCGCACCGTCGGACCAGGTCATCACCGCCGCCGCGGCGATGGAGCTCACCCACCTCGCGACGCTGTACCACGACGACGTGATGGACGAGGCGGACACGCGCCGCGGCGCACCGTCGGCCAACGCGCGGTGGGGCAACTCGATCGCGATCCTCGCCGGGGACTACCTCTTCGCGCGCGCCTCGGCGTACGGCGCGGAGCTCGGCCCCCGCGCCGTCGGAGTGATCGCGAAGTGCTTCGGGGAGCTGGTCACGGGCCAGATGCTGGAGTTGAAGGGCCCCGGTTCCGGGGATCCGGTGCAGCACTACCTCGACACGATCTGGGGCAAGACCGGCAGCCTCATCGCCACCTGCGGACTGCTCGGCGCGCTGCACGGCGGCGCGGATGAGGCGACGGCGCAGCGGATGTACCGCATCGGTGCCGCGATCGGCATGGCCTTCCAGATCAGCGACGACATCATCGACATCAGCTCGATCGCCACGGAGTCCGGCAAGACGCCCGGCACGGACCTCCGCGAGGGCGTGTTCACCCTGCCGGTGCACTACGCCCTGCGCGACTCCGGGCCGGAGGCCGACCGGCTCCGGGAGATCCTCGTCGGCCCCGTCACCGACGATGCACTCGTGGACGAGGCCATCGAGCTCCTCGGCCGTTCCGCCGGCATGCGGGAGGCCCAGGCCGTCCTCGGGAGGTACGCCGACGAGGCCCGCGCCGAGCTCGCCGCGCTGCCCGAGTCCGAGCCGCGCGCCTCGCTCGAATCCCTCGTCACCTTCACGGTCGCCCGCCTGGGCTGAGGTCTGCGCGTGCTGGGCGCCCGGAGCCGGACCGGGAATCTGATCCGCACCGCGCTGCTGCTGGCGCTGGTCGCGGGCTTCGTCATGGCGACCGGTGCGATCTTCGGGGAGACGGTCTTCCTGCTGTCGATCGTCTTCGCCGCCGGTGTCTGCGCCTATCTGTACGTCAGCGGACCGTCGTTGCCCCTGCGCGCGATGCACGCCCGGCGCGTGTCCGAGCTGCAACAACCCGCGCTGTTCCGGCTGGTCCGCGAGCTGTCGACCTCCGCGCGGCTGCCGATGCCCGCGGTGTACGTCTCACCGACCGCGGCACCCAACGTGCTCGCCGCCGGCCACGGGCCGTCGCACTCGGCGGTGTGCGTCACCGTCGGGCTGCTGGAGCTGCTGCCGGAGGACGAGCTGCGCGCGGTGCTCGCGCACCAGCTCGCGCGGATCGGCGCGCGGGACACCCTCACGGCCTCGGTCGCCGGTGCGCTCGGCGCCGTGATCTGCGGGTTCGCCGGGTTCGGGTACCTGTTGGGATTCGGCGACGGCGGATCGCGGCGCAGCCGGGTCGTCGACGCCATGCTGTCGGTGCTCGCCCCGATCGCCGGCGCGCTGATCCGGCTCGGGGTCTCGCGGACCGTCGACTACCGCGCCGACCACGCGGCGGCACTGCTCACCGGCGAGCCGTCCGCCCTGATCCGCGCCCTGCGCACTGTGTCCGACGGGGTCGCGCGCGCCCCGCTGCCGCCCGAACCCGACATCGCCGTGCACGCCGACACGATGCTCGTGTACCCGTTCCTCGACAGCGATCGTCTCGGTCGCGTCTTCCGCACCCAGCCGCCGGTCGAGCGACGGGTGAAGCGCCTGGAGGCGCTGACCGCGTAGCCCGGCTCGACGGTGCCGCCGGTGCGGCAGGTGCGCGGCGGTTGGCGCGGGGTTGGGGCGCGGCGTGGGGGTCGGCGGCGTGGCGTGGGGGACAACGCGTCCCTCGTGAAACGCCGGGCGTTCGGTGGGGGACGGAACGCCTGGTAGTCCTCGTGGCCCGGCGCGGGGGACGACGGTGGGCTGGTGCCTGGTCCCGTCGTAGGGGGAACGATCAGCGCCGAATTTGTTGTGGATACCCGTCAGTAGCCTGGGGATGAACGCGGCTGGGCGGCGATTCGCGGTGTCGCGGTGCGGTTCACTCGACGCATGGGGGAGATTCTGACTCGGGAGTATCTGCTCGCGACGGGGTGGACGAGCGGCGACATCAGCAGGGCTGTGGCCAGCGGCGAGCTGATCCGATTGGCCATGGGGGTCTACGCGCACGCCGGCGGCTACGACGCGCGGACGCTCTACCGAATGAAGATCCTCGCGGCGTCGATGTCGTGCGGTGGCGTGGTGAGCCACGAAAGTGCCGCGGTGCTGCACGACATTCCGTTTCTGCAGCCGGACCGGCAGTCGGTGCACTTCACCGTCGATCGGGAGCATGGTGGAGGACGGCGCCCGGGGATCCACGTTCATCCCCGGCCGCTGGAGGACGACGAGGTCGTGGAGGTCGACGGGGTGCGTGTCACCTCGCGAGTGCGTACTCCCATCGACGTGGCGATGTCCGGCGACCTCGTGCGGGCCGTCGCGGCGATCGACGCGGTGCGCTTCATCCCCCGATTCCCGACCGCGTCGACTCCGGCGCCGGTTCCACTGGAGAGCCTGCAGTGCACTCTGGACAGGCTCGGTCGACGGCGGGGATCAGCCGTGGCCAGGCGCGCCTTGCACCTGTCAGTGGACTGCAGTGAATCCGCGGGGGAGTCCTGGTCGCGGATGTTGATGCTGGCGTGGGGTGTGCCGACTCCACAGCTCCAGGCGGAGTTCCACCTCGATGGACACCTGCTCTTCGCCGACTTCCGGTGGGGAACGCTGATCGGTGAATTCGACGGTGAGGGCAAGTACGGCACGACCGACTCCGAGCGCTCCGCTGCGCTCGCCGCGGAGAAGCAGCGGCACGCGGTGTTCGCCGCGCACGGCTTCGAGATCGTGCGGTGGGGCTGGAAGGATCTGGTCGACGACGCGCGCTTACGCCGCAAACTCACTCCGACTTTGGTCCGTCACGGTCTGCTGGCCGCGTAGTCGCCATCGCGGCGTGGGGGTCGGCGGCGTGGCGTGGGGGACAACGCGTCCCTCGTGAAACGCCGGGCGTTCGGTGGGGGACGGAACGCCTGGTGCTCCTGGCGGCGCGGCGCAGGGGGCGGAGCTGCCCCACGCGTCCCGGCGAACCGCCCACCGTCGGGCAGCAAGATCTCAGCGGTAGTTGACGAACTGCACCGCGATGTCCAGGTCCGCGCCTTTGAGCAGCGACTGGACGGACTGGAGGTCGTCGCGGGACTTGCTGGTCACGCGGAGCTCGTCACCCTGGATCTGGGCCTTGACGGACTTGGGGCCCTCGTCGCGGATGAGCTTGCTGATCTTCTTGGCGTTCTCGCTGGTGATGCCCTCGACCAGGGTGCCCGTGATCTTGTAGGTCTTGCCGGAGGCGACGGGGTCGCCGGCGTCGAAGGCCTTCAGCGACAACCCGCGCTTGATCAGCTTCTCCTGGAACACCTCGAGGCCGGCCTTGACGCGCTCCTCGGCGTCGGAGGTGAGGACCACCTTGTCCTCGCCGGAGAACTCGACCGTGGTGTTGGTGCCGCGGAAGTCGTACCGCTGGCTGAGCTCCTTCGCCGCCTGATTGAGGGCGTTGGCGACCTCCTGGCGGTCGATCTTGCTCACGACGTCGAACGACGAATCGGCCATCTTCTGTTGCACTCCTATGAGGTTGACCTGCGGGTTTGCGTGGCCCCGGTGGGGGCGTTGTAGTCTACTCTCCGCTGCCTTCACGGGCAGTGAACGGCACGTTGCCCGAGCGGCCAATGGGAGCGGACTGTAAATCCGTCGGCTTAGCCTACGTAGGTTCGAATCCTACACGTGCCACCCGCATCGACCCCCGGCGATCTCCATCGCCGGGGGTCGCTGCGAAAACGGACTGACCTGCGGATTTGGTTGTTCTCGGCCGCGGTGTGTAATCTCGTTGAGGCTCTTGGAGTGCCGGAGACGGTACCTTGAGGACCATGCCCCCTTAGCTCAGTCGGTAGAGCGTTTCCATGGTAAGGAAAAGGTCGACGGTTCGATTCCGTCAGGGGGCTCGCTAGACCAGTGCAATGTGCTGATAGCTCAGGGCGGTGTAGCTCAGCTGGTTAGAGCGCACGACTCATAATCGTGAGGTCGGGGGATCGAGCCCCCCCACCGCTACAACTGACAAGAGATTTGCGAAAGAGGGAACGTCGTGGCTTCATCGACAGATGTTCGCCCCAAGATCACCTTGGCGTGCGAGGTGTGCAAGCACCGTAACTACATCACCAAGAAGAACCGGCGTAACGACCCCGATCGCCTTGAGCTGAAGAAGTTCTGCCCGAACTGCGGCTCACATCAGGCGCATCGCGAGTCGCGCTAAGCGAAACGTCGACGAAGGGGAGGGCATCCGCCAAGGATGCCCTCCCCTTTGGCATACTGCTTTCAGCCCATTCACGTTAGGTAGGTTCCCCACGTGAGCAAAGACATCGATGTACCGGGTGGTCCGGTCACCGAGCAGCTCAGCCCCGACGAGGTCGCGGAGCGCACCCGCGCCGCAGTCGGCTACAACTACGAGTTCTCCGAGAAGTACTTCGTCAGCCGCGAGAAGGTCCGCGAGTTCGCGCAAGCGAGCCAGCTGACCGACCCCGTGCACCACGAGGTCGAGGCGGCCCAGGCCGCCGGGTACGCCGACCTCGTCGCGCCGCCCATCATGTTCTCGCTGATCGGGATCATCGCGCATCGGCCGCTGTTCGAGAACGCGATCGTCGGCTACGGCCGCCGCCCCGTCGTGCAGTCGGAGCAGAAGGTCGAGTTCCACGCCCCGATCCTCGCGGGCATGACGCTTACCACCCACGTCCACTTCGACGCCTTCAAGCAGGTGGCGGGGGTGGACCTGATCGTGACGCGCAACGAGATCTCCGATCAGGACGGTACCCCGCTCGTCACGTCCTGGACCACGCTGGCCGGCCGGTCGGGCGAGGGCGAGGACGCGGGATTCATCAGTGCAATGGAAAAGGTGATGATGTATGGCGCTTCGTAACTTCGCGGACGTGTCGGTGGGCGAGGAACTCCCCGAGCGGATCTTCGAGCTGACCCGCGGCGACCTCGTCAACTACGCCGGCGTCACCGGCGACCCGAACCCCATCCACTGGTCGGATCACATCGTGAAGCTGGCCGGCATGGAGGACGTCGTCGCGCAGGGCATGCTCACCATGAGCCTGGGCTCGAACTACATCACCGAGTGGCTGGGCGATCCGGGCGCGCTCAAGGAGTACAGCGTCCGCTTCACCGCGCCGGTGTACGTCCCCGCCGACCAGAAGGCGGAGCTGCTGTACTCGGGCAAGATCAAGTCGCTCGACGAGGAGACCAAGACCGGCGTCGTCTTCCTCACCGTCAAGCAGGGCGACCGCAAGATCTTCGGCAAGCCGGTCGCCACCGTCCAGTTCGGCTAGGACGACGGTGCGCGGTCCCGCCGGGCGGGACGAGGGCGTACCGTCGGGCTGCCTGACGGGGCGTTTTGAGGTGCGGCACCGATGTGCCGTACACTGAACTGTCCGCACCACACGGCGGGCGTGCGAAAGCGCGCCCATCGAACGGCGCGGGTGCGGGGCCTCGAGGTCCCGCAAAGGGGTGTAGCTCAGTTGGTAGAGCAGCGGTCTCCAAAACCGCAGGTCGCAGGTTCGAGTCCTGTCGCCCCTGCACAGGCGGGCCCCGGCGCCCGGCTCTGACATCGGTCGGCCCGCGGGTCGCCGGAGGAACAGCGGAGGGAAGTGCGTGAGCGACGAGAAGGACGACGCGACCACCGGCGAGACCGCCGGGGACAGCGCCGCCGAAGACGCCCAGCAGGCCCGCCCCTCCGGTAAGCGCTCCAGCGGCCGGCGTGGCAGTACTGCGCTGGCCGAGGCACCTGAGTCCGGTGAGTCGACGACGGGTACTGCGAAGAAGTCCGCGCCCGCGAAGCCGTCGCGCAATCCGTTCGCCGCCATCTGGCTGTACATCCGCCAGGTCGTCGCCGAGCTGCGCAAGGTCATCTGGCCCACCCGCAGCCAGATGATCAACTACACGATCATCGTGCTGCTCTTCGTGGTGATCCTCACCGCGATGATCAGCCTCCTCGACCTCGGCTTCGCGAAGCTGATGTTGTGGGCGTTCGGCAAGTAGCCGGACCGCCCGAGAAGACGAGACGGAAGGAACTTCGGCGCTGTGAGCACCCCGGAGCACAACGAGGCTGAGCAGGACTCCCCTGAGGGCGTGCTGGTCGACGACGCCGCCGAGGCAACCGAGGTCGAGTCGGCCGAGGACGAGGCCATGATCGAGGCCGAGGAGAGCGTTTTCGGCACCCCCGAGGAGAACGCGGCCGCCGGTGACGGCGCCGAGCTCGTCGAGGAGGAGGCCGAGATCGACCCCGTCGAGGAGCTGAAGGCGCAGCTGCGCACCGCCCCCGGCGACTGGTACGTGATCCACACCTACGCGGGCTACGAGAACAAGGTCAAGGCGAACCTCGAGACCCGCGTCCAGAACCTCGACGTCGGCGACTACATCTTCCAGGTGGAGGTCCCCACCGAGGAGGTCACCGAGATCAAGAACGGCCAGCAGAAGCGGGTCAACCGCAAGGTGCTGCCGGGCTACATCCTGGTGCGTATGGACCTCAACGACGAGTCCTGGGGCGCGGTGCGCAACACCCCCGGCGTCACCGGCTTCGTCGGCCTGACCAGCAAGCCCTCGCCGCTCACGATGAACGAGGTCGTGAAGTTCCTGCTCCCCGAGAGCGCCCGGACCAAGCCCGCCAAGGACAAGGCCGGTGCCGGGTCCGACGGTGCCGCGGCCGCGTCCGGTGGCGCCGTGTCGCAGGGCCCCGCGGTCGAGGTGGACTTCGAGGTCGGCGAGTCGGTCACCGTCATGGACGGCCCGTTCGCCACCCTGCCGGCGTCGATCAGCGAGATCAACGCCGAGCAGCGCAAGGTCAAGGTGCTCGTCTCGATCTTCGGTCGTGAGACGCCCGTCGAGCTCGCGTTCAACCAGGTCGAGAAGATCTCCTAGCGAGACACCAATGCTTCCCGCGCCGGTACACGGGTGCGGGGTGATGAAAAAGGATACTGAGGATGCCCCCGAAGAAGAAGAAGGTCGCCGGGCTCATCAAGCTGCAGATCCAGGCCGGGCAGGCCAACCCTGCTCCGCCCGTGGGTCCCGCGCTTGGTCAGCACGGCGTCAACATCATGGAGTTCTGCAAGGCGTACAACGCCGCGACCGAGTCGCAGCGTGGCAACGTCATCCCCGTCGAGATCACGGTCTACGAGGACCGTTCGTTCGACTTCAAGCTGAAGACTCCTCCTGCTGCGAAGCTGCTGCTCAAGGCCGCAGGCGTGCAGAAGGGCTCGGGCGAGCCGCACAAGACCAAGGTCGCCAAGGTGACCTGGGATCAGGTGCGCGAGATCGCCGAGACCAAGAAGGAAGACCTGAACGCGAACGACATCGATCAGGCCGCGAAGATCATCGCCGGCACTGCTCGCTCGATGGGCATCACCGTCGAGTAACTCGCACCGTCGAGTTGTCGCCGGGAGGCCTACGCCTCCCGTGGGAGGGTCGGCTCGGCCCGCAGAACCACTCACTGCCCGCACGCTGGGCAAGATAAGAAAGAGTTCCACATGAGCAAGAACAGCAAGGCCTACAAGGCCGCTGCCGAGAAGGTCGACAAGGACAAGCTGTACAGCCCGCTCGAGGCTGTCACGCTGGCCAAGGAGACCTCCTCCACCAAGCAGGACGCCACCGTCGAGGTCGCCATGCGCCTCGGTGTCGACCCCCGCAAGGCCGACCAGATGGTGCGCGGCACCGTCAACCTGCCGAACGGCACGGGTAAGACGGCGCGCGTGATCGTGTTCGCCGTCGGCGACAAGGCCGAGGAGGCCAAGGCCGCCGGTGCCGACGAGGTGGGCGCCGAGGACCTGATCGAGAAGATCCAGGGCGGCTGGCTCGAGTTCGACGCCGCGATCGCCACCCCGGACCAGATGGCCAAGGTCGGTCGCATCGCTCGCGTGCTGGGCCCCCGTGGCCTCATGCCGAACCCGAAGACCGGCACCGTCACCCCCGACGTGACCAAGGCCGTGGGCGACATCAAGGGCGGCAAGATCACCTTCCGCGTCGACAAGGCGTCGAACCTGCACTTCGTGATCGGTAAGGCGTCGTTCGACGCCAAGCAGCTGGTGGAGAACTACGGCGCCGCGCTGGACGAGATCCTGCGCGCGAAGCCGTCGGCGGCCAAGGGCCGGTACCTGAAGAAGGTCACCGTCTCGACGACCACCGGACCGGGCATCCAGGTGGACCCGTCGCGAGTGAGCAACCTCGCGGAGGAGGAGGCGTAAGCCTTCCCCTCATCAGGGCCTGATCCACGAAGCCCCCGATCTCCGCGAGGAGGTCGGGGGCTTCGTCGCGTCCGGGGACGGTGCGGTCAGAGCAGGGACAGCACGTACGAGCTGGAGCTCGAGCTGATGGCCACGATGAAGATGATCGCGTAGATCACGACCACGACCAGCAGCATCGCGCTGGTGACGCCGCCCAGGATCGCGCCGACCAGCGCGACGGTGTTCTTGTAGCCGCGCTCCTTCGACTTGTTCAGCGCGATCCAGCTCACGATCAGGCCGATCGGGCCGCAGCAGACGAAGTTCAGCACCAGTCCGACGATGCCCATGGCGTTGTCGGGGTCCTGCATCTCGCCGTTGGGCACGGGGTAGCCGGGGTAGCCACCCGGGTACGGCTGGGCCGTCGGGTAGCCCTGGCCCGGGTACGACGGTGCCTGCCCGTACGGGTCGTACTGGCCCGCGTTGTACTGCGCGTTCGGATCGTTCGCGCCGTACGGATCCTTGTTGAACGGGTCCTGCGGGTTCTCGGGATCGCCCATCCGTCAGACCAGGAGGTACGAGGTCGACGAGCTGCTGGCGGCCAGCGCCACGCCGAGGATCAGCCACAGCACGAGGAGCACGGTGCCGATGGCGCCGAGGATCACGCCGATCAGGGCCGGCGTGTTCTTGTAGCCGCGCTGCTTGGACTTGTTCAGCGCGATCCAGCTGACGATGAGGCCGACGATGCCGCCGCAGACGAACACGAGCACGAGGCCGACGATGCCGAGAGTGTTGTCGGGGTCGTTGAGCCGCTCGCCGTTCGGGCCGACCGGGGCCGGCTGGCCCGGGTACGGCTGACCCGGGTAGGGCTGACCGGCGAAGGGCTGCTGCTGGCCCGGGTACTGGTTGGGGTCCGGCTGCTGGCCGTACGGCTGCTGCCCGGGGTACTGGTTCGGGTCGGGCTGCTGGTTGTACGGGTCATTGGGCGTCGACATAGTGAATTCTCCCCTTGGTGATGCGAAACTTAGGTCCGGATAAGCGTAGCCGAAGACCGCTGGCGGATCTCTTGATGTCCACTTGGAACGCGGTGACGCCGGCGATGGGCGACCACGAAAACCTGTCACCCGACGTCGGTATCCTCGCGCCATGGACGACGACAGGCTGTTGACGCGGATCGGCGCGCTCCTGCGGCAGGCCGAGGGGACGGACAACGAGCACGAGGCGGCCACCTTCACCGAGGCCGCGCAGCGGCTCGCCACCGCCGCGTCGATCGACCTGGCTGTGGCCCGCGCGCACCAGCGCGGCACCGAGCGCGCCCGGGCCGTGCCGGAGCAGCGCACCGTCCGGATCGGGGAGGCGGGCCGGCGCGGCCTGCGCACCTTCGTCGAGCTGTTCGTGGCGATCGCCCAGTCCAATGACGTGCGGTGCGATGTCGCGTCCAACTCCACCTTCGTCTTCGCCTACGGCTTCGCGGAGGACGTCGACGCGTGTGAGGCGCTGTACGCGTCGCTGGTCATCCAGATGGTCCGCGCCTCGGACGCCTACCTGCGCTCGGGGGCCCACAAGTCCGAGACGGTGCAGCAGCTGTACGAGGACCGGCGCACGCGGCGGCGGTGGGTCGAGACGAAGCCGGTCTCGGGCGTCACGGCGCGGATCAACTTCCAGTCCGCGTTCGCGGCCCGCATCGGCGCGCGGCTCGCCGAGGCGCGGGCGGCGGAGACGGCCCAGGTCGTGGAGCGGGGCGAGCCGGGGACCGCTGTCGCGTTGCGCGACAAGGAGGTCGAGCTCGCGTCGTTCTACCGCGGCGAGTCGACGGCCCGGGGCCGGTGGCGCGGGTCCAGCGCGTCGGCCGGCTATTCCGACGGTGCGCGCCGCGCGGGAGACCGGGCCGGCCGGTCCGCCCGCCTCGGCGATCACTCCGAGCTGGGGAGCGGGCGCGCCCTGGAACGCGGCGCTCCGTGAGCGCGCCCTCCTCGCCGTATCCGCCGCCGCACCCTCCGCCGCACCCGCCGCCCCGGCGCGGGCCGGGGCTGTGGTGGGCCGTCGGGGGAGCGGTCGCGCTCGTCCTCGTGGTCGCGGTGGTCGCCGCGGTGCTCCTGGTCCGCTCCCCGGGCCGCGGCCCGTCCCCGTCGACGACGGTGGCGGCGCCCTCCACCTCGCGCGCGGGGAGCGGTGGGTGCGGCGTGCCGGGGCCGGGGTCGACGGTGCCGGTCACGGACCGGGTGGTCTCCGGGCCCCTGTCCTTCCCGGTCTCCGCGGCGCCGGGGTGGTCGCCGCAGCGGTACCAGCTGTTCGCGCCGGGCGCGCAGACCGCGGGGTTGCGGCAGCAGGTGCCCGGTCACCTGTGGGACACGCACGCAGAGATCGGCCAGACCACCTTCGCCCCCAAGGTGTCGGTCCGGGACGCCGCGCGCCGGATCATCCCGTGCATCGTCGCGAGCAGTCGGTACGACTCGTACCGGCCCCGGCTCGAGGCGCTCACGGAGCCGGAGGCGATCACCGTCGACGGTGTGCCCGCGGCACGCGTGACGGGGCGGATCCTGGTCAGCCGAGCGGGACTGGACATCGCCGGTGATGTGCTGACGGTCGTGGTGATCGCGTCCGCCCCGCAGACCTATTTCCAATCCGACAGCCCGATCGGCGACGCGGCGCTCGCGGCCGTGGTGCAGAACATCTTCGACCACCTCAAGGTCGCGAGGGACGTGTGAACGGCGTCGCGCCTGGTCGCAGGGTCACGGAACGGGTACTCGTCCGGAAGTCCGGACGGAGTCCGGAGCGAGACCTCGCTACTGTTGTGGTGATCGACTCGGCGCGACAGGCATACTTCGAGTCGGACACCCCGATCGGGGAGACCGCCTCCGCGGCGGTGGCCCAGCAGGTCTTCGAGCAGCTCAAGGTGGCGAGGGACGTATGAGCAACCCGCAGGATCCGTACGGGCAGCAGCAGCCCGATCCGTACGCGCAGCCCGATCCGTATGCGCAGGGCGGTTACCAGTACGGCTACGGCCAGCAGCCGAACCCGTATGCGCAGCAGTCCTACCAGCAGGGATACCCGCAGCAGGGGTACCAGTACCCGGGCCAGGTGCCGCAGGGGCAGCCGCCGCAGAAGCCGAAGCGCACGGGCCTGTTCGTCGCGATCGGTGTGGCCGTCGTCCTGGTGATCGCGGTCGCGATCGCCGCGGTCGTCATGGTGGTCAGGTCCGGCTCGGACGGCGACCGCACCGCGGCTCCGACGACCGAGGCGGCCGCCACCACCAGCGGCGGCGCCACCGGGGCGAACTGCGGCATGCCGGGCACGGGTCTGGCCTCCGACATCACCGACCGGGTCGCCTCCGGTCCGCTGTCCTTTCCCGTCTCGGCCGCTCCGGGCTGGGAGAAGGAGAGCTACACCGTGTACGCGCAGAGCATCGCCGCGGCGGGCCTGCAGAAGTCCACGGGTGACGGCCAGTCGTGGCAGGCCGGCGCGGAGGTCGGGCAGACCAACTTCGGATCCAAGCTGGACCCGAAGGACGCTGCGGCGCGGATGGTCCAGTGCATCGCCGACGGCGCCGGGTACAACAGCGCCACGTCCCGTCGGGTCGAGCAGAACGCGCCCGAGACGATCACGGTCGACGGGGTGTCCGCGGCGAAGGTCACCGGCAAGATCCTGGTCACGGCGCCCAACGTCACCGTCCCCGGTGACGACGTCACCGTCGTGGTGATCGCCTCCGCACCGCAGACCTACGCGATGATCGTCATCCCGATCGGGCGGGACGACATGGCGGCGACGGGCAAGGCGATCCTCGATTCGCTGAAGGTGGCCAAGGACGTCTAGGGACGCACAGCGCGCCGCGGTGTACCGGGCGGAGGAGATGGTCCGCGGCCTGTTCGACCACGCCGGGGCGGGGCGCACCGTCGACGTGCTCGGCGTGCCGCTGACGTTGCCGCCCGAGGCTCGGTTCGCCTCCGTGGAGTCGGTCCAGCGCTACGCCGACCGGGTCCTCGGGTCCGGCGCGGTCCGGGTCCGGGCCCGTGCGGGCAGCGCGGGCGCGCACTACGAGAGCGGGGGCGGGACGCCGGTCGTCGCCGTTCCCGCCGGCCGCGACGGTGCCTGGGCCCTGCGGGAGCTCGTGGTCCTGCACGAGCTCGCGCATCACGTCGCCGCGTCCGGCGGCGGTCCGGGCAGCGCCGACGGTGCCGCCCACGGCCCGTCGTTCACCGCGGCGTTCGTCGAGCTCGCGGCACGGGTCATGGGGCCGGAGGCAGGACTGGCGTTGCGCATCGTCTACTCGGAGTCCGGCGTCGCGGTCGGGTGACGTGGTGTTTCAAATCGGGTGCGGATGTCCTCCCGCACCCGGAACGCGCGAGGGCACCCGGCATGCCGGGTGCGGCTGGGCGAATCGGGTGCGATTGCGTTCCCGCACCCGAAACGCCCGTCGAAGCTGCCGATCGCGGCTGACCGCCCGCTGCCGATCACCCACGACCGGCCGGGCCGTACCGCACCGTCGAACCACGATTTGGTGACGGACCAGCACTCGCGTACGCTGGTATCTCGGAATCCGGTGTCAACCGGATCGTTCCACCGAAGACCGTCGGTCGTCGGGCGTCAGCCCGATCGAAGGTCCGGCCCCGAGCCGGCGACCCACGCAGGAGGACGAGGATTCTTCATGAACCCCGTGCGCCCTGCGCCGGGGTTCTCGTCGTTTCGGGCCCGAATCCTCGGCCGTCGGTACGACACGTAGAGAGGAGGCGAAGTATGGCAAACGCCGAGAAGGTCGCAGCAGTCGCTGAGATCGCCGAGAAGTTCTCGAAGTCCACGGCCACCGTGGTCACCGAGTACCGCGGGCTGTCGGTCGGTTCCATCACCGAGCTGCGTCGTGCACTCGGAGCTGGTGCCACCTACTCCGTCGCCAAGAACACCCTGGTCAAGATCGCCGCGAAGGATGCCGGCGTCGAGGGCCTGGACGAGCTGTTCGAGGGTCCGACCGCGATCGCCTTCATCGAGGGTGAGCCGGTCGAGGCCGCCAAGGCGATCAAGAAGTTCGCCAAGGACAACAAGGCCCTGGTCATCAAGGGCGGCTACATGGACGGCAAGGCGCTGTCCGTGGCCGAGGTCGAGCGTATCGCCGATCTCGAGTCGCGCGAGGTGCTCCTGGCCAAGCTCGCCGGTGCCATGAAGGGCAACTTGGCGAAGGCCGCTGGCCTGTTCAACGCTCCCGCTTCGCAGGTGGCCCGCCTGGCCGCTGCGCTGCAGGAGAAGAAGGCAGCCGACGAGGCCGCCGCATAAGACCGCTGATCCAGCGAACCCCCGCGCGCACCGCTCGCGGGACCATCACCACCTTGCCTCGCGGATCAGCGAGCAAGACTTCAACGGAAGGACGCCACCATGGCGAAGCTCACCACCGACGAGCTGCTTGATGCTTTCAAGGAGCTGACCCTGCTCGAGCTCAGCGAGTTCGTGAAGGCCTTCGAGGAGACCTTCGAGGTCACCGCTGCTGCTCCGGTCGCCGTCGCGGCTGCCGGTGCTGCCCCCGCGGCCGGCGGCGCCGACGCCGCCGCCGACCAGGACGAGTTCGATGTCATCATCGACGCCGCCGGCGACAAGAAGATCCAGGTCATCAAGGTCGTCCGCGAGCTGGTTTCGGGCCTCGGCCTGAAGGAGGCCAAGGACCTCGTCGAGAGCGCCCCGAAGGCGATCCTGGAGAAGGTCGACAAGGAGGCCGCCGAGGCCGCCAAGGCCAAGCTCGAGGAGGCCGGCGCTTCGGTTTCGGTCAAGTAATAACCGAGCCGCACGTCAGTGCTGATCACCGCCCCGTCGCCCAGTGCGACGGGGCGGTTGTCGTTCTCGGGCCCGCGTTGCGCCCGACTAGAACAGGTCCGGTACCGCGACCAGCGGTGACTGGGGTACTGTGCACCCAGCGGTCTGTGGCGCGAGCCACACCTGGAAGCGACGAAAGGTCCCGACAGTGGGTGTCGAAGTAACTACCAAGAACCTGACGAAGTCGTTCGGGTCCCAGAACATCTGGTCGGATGTGTCGTTGACCTTGCCTGCGGGTGAGGTGTCGGTTCTGCTCGGCCCGTCTGGTACCGGTAAGTCGGTGTTCTTGAAGTCGTTGATCGGTCTGTTGCGCCCGGAGGAGGGCGAGATCATCATCGACGGCACGGATATCTTGACGTGTTCGAGCTCGGAGTTGTACGAGATCCGGAAGATGTTCGGTGTGTTGTTCCAGGACGGTGCGCTGTTCGGGTCGATGAACCTGTACGACAACACGGCCTTCCCGCTTCGTGAGCATACGAAGAAGAAGGAGAGCGAGATCCGTCAGATCACGATGGAGAAGCTCGAGATGGTGGGTCTGATCGGTGCGGAGGACAAGCTTCCGGGTGAGATCTCCGGTGGTATGCGTAAGCGTGCCGGCCTGGCCCGCGCGTTGGTGATGGATCCGCAGATCATGCTCGTCGATGAGCCGGACTCGGGTCTGGATCCGGTGCGTACCACGTACACCAGTCAGTTGCTGATGGACATCAATGCGCAGATCGACTGCACGACGTTGATCGTCTCGCACAACATCAACATCGCCCGTACGGTGCCGGACAACATGGGCATGTTGTTCCTCAAGCATCTGGTGATGTTCGGTCCTCGTGAGGTGTTGCTGACCAGTGAGGAGCCGGTGGTCAAGCAGTTCCTCTCCGGTTCGATGATCGGTCCGATCGGTATGTCGGAGGAGAAGGACTCGGCGCAGATGGAGGCCGAGATGGCGCGGGTGGCCGCGGGGCACTCCGATGGTGGTGTGGACGTGCCGGACGAGATCGCGCCGCAGATGCAGCCGACGCCGGGTATGCCGCCGCGTAAGGGTGAGCAGCGGCGTAAGGCTCGTGTCCGGCAGATCCTGCCGACCCTGCCGCACAAGGCGCAGATCGCCATCGCCCGCGATCTGGGCGATGACCCCGCCGAGTTCGTCGGCACGGCACCGGCGCAGGTCGCCGCGCAGGCCCCGCAGACGGCTCCCGTGTCCGTCCAGCCGGGGTACACGGGCGATGAGGCGCCCACGGCGGCGTACCCGACCACGCAGATCGACGAGAACCCGACCGACCACCTGCCCAAGGTCGACGGCCGCTAGGTCGAGCACGGCGCACCGTCGAACAGGGACGGACATCGGACCGGCCCGGGGAACATCCCCGGGCCGGTTTCGTCGTCTCAGGAGCCGCTCAGGACCCGTCGGGCGGGCCTTCAGCTCGGCGCGGTCCCGATATTCGAAGGAAATCGGCGGTTTCGCTTGACGTTCGGGCGGATACGGGTCACAGTTATCGGCAGGACGCGACGTGCTCGTGTCCACGTGAGAGCATCATCGAGTGCACGCGGCCCCCAGAGGTAGCCAGCCCGGGGCCGGTGCGGCGGCGAGTCCGACCGATGGTGCCGGTGTTCGATGCAACGGCGCGCGTCGTGCTTGCGCGGGAGCCCTTCAGGGCTTAGTCTGGACTGCCTCTTGCGGGGTGGTCGTTCCTCTGTTAATGTTGGACGTTGCGCTGGCTGCCTCCTGCCCATCTGAATATTGCCTCAGCGATTGAGGTCGTTATCTCTGCGGGTTGCCGTCAGCACAATTAGGCAACGTTACTAGTCACAGCAGAGGACGCATCTTGGCAGTCTCCGTCTCCAGCCAGACTCAGAACGATCAGAACAGCGCGGTGGTCCCCGGGGCCCCGAAGCGCGTCTCGTTCGCAAAGATCAAGGAGCCCCTCCCGGTTCCGGGACTGCTCGACCTGCAGATCGACTCGTTCGAGTGGCTCGTCGGCACCCCCGCATGGCGGGAGAAGGCCGCGGCGCGCGGTGAGGCCCAGCCCACCGGTGGTCTGGAGGACATCCTCGCGGAGCTCTCGCCCATCGAGGACTTCTCGGGCTCCATGTCGCTCTCCTTCTCCGATCCGCGCTTCGACGAGGTCAAGGCCTCGATCGAGGAGTGCAAGGACAAGGACATGACGTACGCGGCTCCGCTGTTCGTCACCGCCGAGTTCATCAACAACAACACCGGCGAGATCAAGTCGCAGACCGTCTTCATGGGTGACTTCCCGATGATGACGGACAAGGGCACGTTCATCATCAACGGCACCGAGCGCGTGGTCGTCTCGCAGCTGGTCCGTTCGCCCGGCGTCTACTTCGACGAGAACATCGACAAGTCGACCGAGAAGCCGCTGCACAGCGTCAAGGTCATCCCGGCCCGCGGTGCGTGGCTGGAGTTCGACGTGGACAAGCGCGACACCGTGGGCGTCCGCATCGATCGCAAGCGTCGGCAGCCCGTGACGGTGCTGCTCAAGGCCCTCGGCTGGTCCGCCGAGCAGATCCTCGAGCGCTTCGGCTTCTCGGAGATCATGCGGTCCACCCTGGAGAAGGACAACACGGCCGGCACCGATGAGGCGCTGCTCGACATCTACCGCAAGCTGCGCCCGGGCGAGCCGCCCACGAAGGAGTCGGCGCAGACCCTGCTGGAGAACCTGTTCTTCAAGGAGAAGCGCTACGACCTGGCCCGCGTCGGCCGGTACAAGCTGAACAAGAAGCTCGGTCTCCCGGCGAACTCCGACGGCACGCAGCCGCTGGTGCTCACCGAGGAGGACATCGTCGCGACGATCGAGTACCTCGTGCGCCTGCACGAGGCACCGTCGGAGCAGCTGACGTACATGACCGTGCCGGACGGTGGCGTCGAGGTGCCCGTCGAGGTCGACGACATCGACCACTTCGGCAACCGTCGCCTGCGCACCGTGGGTGAGCTGATCCAGAACCAGCTCCGCGTGGGCCTGTCCCGCATGGAGCGCGTCGTCCGCGAGCGCATGACCACGCAGGACGTCGAGGCGATCACCCCGCAGACTCTGATCAACATCCGTCCGGTCTCGGCGGCGATCAAGGAGTTCTTCGGCACCTCGCAGCTCTCGCAGTTCATGGACCAGAACAACCCGCTGTCGGGCCTGACCCACAAGCGGCGTCTGTCGGCGCTCGGCCCCGGCGGCCTGTCGCGGGAGCGCGCGGGCCTCGAGGTCCGCGACGTCCACCCGTCGCACTACGGCCGCATGTGCCCGATCGAGACCCCTGAGGGCCCGAACATCGGCCTGATCGGCTCGCTGTCGGTGTACGCGCGGGTCAACCCGTTCGGGTTCATCGAGACGCCGTACCGCAAGGTCGTCGACGGTGCCACCACCGACGAGGTCGTCTACATGACGGCCGACGAGGAGGACCGGTACTACATCGCCCAGGCCAACGCCGCCACCGACGACGCCGGTCGCCTGACCGACGACAAGGTGCTCGTGCGTAAGCGCGGCTCCGAGGTGGAGTTCGTCCCGGTCTCGGCCGTGGAGTACATGGACATCTCGCCGCGCCAGATGGTGTCGGTCGCGACCGCGATGATCCCGTTCCTCGAGCACGACGACGCCAACCGTGCCCTCATGGGCGCGAACATGCAGCGTCAGGCCGTGCCGCTGGTCCGTTCCGAGTCGCCGCTGGTCGGCACCGGTATGGAGCTGCGCGCCGCGGTCGATGCGGGCGACGTGGTGATCACGGAGAAGGCGGGCGTCGTGGAGGAGGTCTCGGCCGACTTCATCACGGTCATGGCCGACGACGGCAGCCGCAAGACGCACCGTCTGCGCAAGTTCGCGCGCAGCAACCAGGGCACCTGCGCCAACCAGCGTCCGATCGTGAACGCCGGCCAGCGCGTCGAGGGCGGCCAGGTCCTGGCCGACGGCCCCTGCACCGACAACGGTGAGATGGCGCTCGGCAAGAACCTGCTCGTGGCGATCATGCCGTGGGAGGGCCACAACTACGAGGACGCGATCATCCTCTCGCAGCGCCTGGTGGAGGAGGACGTCCTGACGTCCATCCACATCGAGGAGCACGAGATCGATGCCCGCGACACGAAGCTGGGCGCCGAGGAGATCACCCGGGACATCCCGAACGTCTCCGACGAGGTGCTGGCCGATCTCGACGAGCGCGGCATCATCCGCATCGGCGCCGAGGTCCGCGACGGCGACATCCTGGTCGGCAAGGTCACGCCGAAGGGCGAGACCGAGCTGACCCCGGAGGAGCGGCTGCTCCGCGCGATCTTCGGTGAGAAGGCGCGCGAGGTCCGCGACACCTCGCTCAAGGTGCCCCACGGCGAGACCGGCAAGGTCATCGGCGTCCGCGTGTTCTCGCGCGACGACGACGACGAGCTGGCCCCCGGCGTGAACGAGCTGGTCCGCGTGTACGTGGCCCAGAAGCGCAAGGTCCAGGACGGCGACAAGCTCGCCGGCCGCCACGGCAACAAGGGCGTCATCGGCAAGATCCTGCCCGCCGAGGACATGCCCTTCCTGCCCGACGGCACCCCGGTCGACATCATCCTCAACACGCACGGCGTGCCCCGTCGTATGAACATCGGCCAGATCCTGGAGACGCACCTCGGGTGGGTCGCCAAGACCGGCTGGGACGTGCGCGACGAGAACGGGAACATCCCGGACTGGGCGTCGGCGCTGCCCGAGGAGATGTACAGCCAGCCCAAGGACACCAACACCGCGACCCCCGTCTTCGACGGTGCGCGGGACGAGGAGCTGGCGGGCCTGCTGGGCTCGACGCTGGCCAACCGCGACGGCGACGTCATGGTCGGTGCCGACGGCAAGGCGACGCTGTTCGACGGCCGTTCGGGCGAGCCCTTCCCGTACCCGGTGGCCATCGGCTACATGTACATCCTCAAGCTGCACCACCTGGTCGACGAGAAGATCCACGCTCGTTCCACCGGCCCGTACTCGATGATCACGCAGCAGCCGCTGGGTGGTAAGGCGCAGTTCGGTGGCCAGCGCTTCGGCGAGATGGAGTGCTGGGCGATGCAGGCGTACGGCGCCGCCTACACCCTGCAGGAGCTGCTCACCATCAAGTCGGACGACGTGGTCGGCCGCGTGAAGGTGTACGAGGCGATCGTCAAGGGCGAGAACATCCCCGAGCCGGGCATCCCCGAGTCGTTCAAGGTGCTCCTCAAGGAGCTCCAGTCGCTCTGCCTGAACGTGGAGGTCCTGTCGTCCGACGGTGCCGCCATCGAGATGGCCGACGGTGACGACGAGGATCTCGAGCGCGCTGCTGCCAACCTCGGCATCAACCTCTCGCGCAACGAGAACGCCTCGGCCGAAGACCTCGCCAACTAACCGCCAACCGGACGAATTAGGAGAGAAGTGCTCGACGTTAACTTCTTCGACGAACTGAAGATCGGTCTGGCGACCGCCGATGACATCCGTAACTGGAGCTACGGCGAGGTCAAGAAGCCCGAGACCATCAACTACCGCACGCTCAAGCCCGAGAAGGACGGCCTGTTCTGCGAGAAGATCTTCGGACCTACTCGCGACTGGGAGTGCTACTGCGGTAAGTACAAGCGCGTCCGCTTCAAGGGCATCATCTGCGAGCGCTGCGGCGTCGAGGTCACTCGCGCCAAGGTGCGTCGTGAGCGGATGGGCCACATCGAGCTGGCGGCTCCCGTCACCCACATCTGGTACTTCAAGGGCGTCCCGTCGCGCTTGGGCTACCTGCTGGACCTGGCGCCCAAGGATCTCGAGAAGATCATCTACTTCGCGGCCTACGTGATCACGGAGGTCGACGAGGAGCAGCGCCACAACGAGCAGTCCACGCTCGAGGCCGAGATCACCTCCGAGAAGAAGGTCCTCGCCGACCAGCGCGACGTGGACCTGGAGAACCGGGCCAAGAAGCTCGAGGACGACCTCGCCGTGCTCGAGGCCGAGGGCGCCAAGGCCGACCAGCGCCGCAAGGTCAAGGACGGCGGCGAGCGGGAGATGCGGCAGATCCGCGACCGCGCCGGCCGCGCCATCGACGAGCTGGACGAGATCTGGACGACCTTCGTCAAGCTCGCTCCGAAGGACATGATCGTCGACGAGAAGCTCTACCGTGAGCTGCAGGATCGGTACGGCGAGTACTTCAAGGGCGCCATGGGTGCCGAGGCGATCAAGAAGCTCATCGAGAACTTCGACATCGACGCCGAGGCCGAGATCCTGCGCGAGACGATCCGCTCGGGCAAGGGTCAGAAGAAGCTGCGCGCGCTCAAGCGGCTCAAGGTCGTCGCGGCGTTCCAGCAGTCGGGCAACTCGCCGCTGGGCATGGTCCTCGACGCGGTGCCGGTCATCCCGCCGGAGCTGCGCCCGATGGTCCAGCTCGACGGTGGCCGCTTCGCCACGTCCGACCTGAACGACCTCTACCGTCGCGTGATCAACCGCAACAACCGCCTCAAGCGACTGATCGACCTCGGCGCGCCCGAGATCATCGTCAACAACGAGAAGCGGATGCTGCAGGAGTCCGTCGACGCGCTGTTCGACAACGGCCGCCGCGGCCGTCCGGTCACCGGACCGGGCAACCGCCCGCTCAAGTCGCTGTCCGATCTGCTCAAGGGCAAGCAGGGCCGGTTCCGCCAGAACCTGCTCGGCAAGCGCGTGGACTACTCGGGCCGTTCGGTGATCGTCGTGGGCCCGCAGCTCAAGCTGCACCAGTGCGGTCTGCCGAAGCTGATGGCGCTCGAGCTGTTCAAGCCCTTCGTGATGAAGCGCCTGGTGGATCTCAACCACGCGCAGAACATCAAGTCGGCCAAGCGCATGGTCGAGCGGCAGCGCCCGCAGGTGTGGGACGTCCTCGAAGAGGTCATCGCCGAGCACCCCGTGCTGCTCAACCGTGCTCCCACGCTGCACCGTCTGGGCATCCAGGCGTTCGAGCCCCAGCTCGTGGAGGGCAAGGCCATCCAGCTGCACCCGCTCGTCTGTGAGGCCTTCAACGCCGACTTCGACGGTGACCAGATGGCCGTGCACCTCCCGCTGTCCGCGGAGGCGCAGGCCGAGGCCCGGATCCTGATGCTCTCGAGCAACAACATCCTGTCGCCGGCGTCGGGCCGCCCGCTCGCCATGCCCCGTCTGGACATGGTGACCGGTCTGTACCACCTGACCACGCTCAAGCCCGAGGCGATCGGCCACTTCGTGGCCGCCGCCAAGGACCGGCCGGAGACCGGCGTGTACTCGTCCCCGGCCGAGGCCATCATGGCCGTCGACCTGGGCGAGCTGTCGATTCAGGCGCCGATCAAGGTGCGGCTCACGCAGCAGCGCCCGGCGGCCGAGGTCGAGGCGGAGCTGTTCGACGGTGCGTGGACCCGCGGTCAGGCCTGGACGGCCGAGACCACCCTGGGCCGCGTGCTGTTCAACGAGCTGCTCCCGGCGGACTACCCGTTCATCGACGAGCAGATGCCGAAGAAGCGTCAGGCCGTGATCATCAACGACCTGGCCGAGCGGTACCCGATGATCGTGGTCGCGCAGACCGTCGACAAGCTCAAGGACGCCGGCTTCTACTGGGCCACGCGTTCGGGCGTCACGGTCTCGATGTCCGACGTGCTCGTTCCGCCGAGCAAGAAGGACATCCTCGACCGTTACGAGGAGCGTGCCGACGGCATCGAGCGCAAGTACGCCCGCGGTGCCCTCACCTCGGGTGAGCGTCGCGACGCGCTGGTCGAGATCTGGAAGCAGGCGACGGACGAGGTCGGTAAGGCGATCGACGACTTCTACCCCGAAGACAACCCGATCACGATGATCCCGAAGTCGGGTGCTACCGGCAACATGACCCAGGTGCGGAACCTGGCCGGCATGAAGGGCCTGGTGACGAACCCGAAGGGTGAGTTCATCCCGCGCCCGATCAAGTCGTCCTTCCGTGAGGGCCTGACGGTGTTGGAGTACTTCATCAACACCCACGGCGCTCGTAAGGGTCTGGCCGATACCGCGCTCCGTACCGCCGACTCGGGTTACCTGACCCGTCGTCTGGTGGACGTCTCGCAGGACGTCATCGTCCGCGAGACCGACTGCAACACCACCCGTGGCATCGTCGTGCCGCTGGCGGAGGTGCAGGCCGACGGTTCGCTCATCCGCGATGCGCACGTCGAGACCTCGGCGTACGCCCGCACCCTGGCCGAGGACGCGAAGGACTCCGGCGGCAACGTCGTCGTCGAGCGCGGCCACGACCTGGGCGACCCGCAGATCGAGGCGCTGCTCGCCGCCGGCGTCGCCGAGGTGAAGGTGCGCTCCGTGCTCACCTGCACCACAGGCACCGGCGTCTGCGCCACCTGCTACGGCCGCTCGATGGCGACGGGCCAGCTCGTCGACATCGGCGAGGCCGTCGGTATCGTCGCCGCGCAGTCGATCGGTGAGCCCGGCACGCAGCTGACCATGCGTACCTTCCACCAGGGTGGCGTCGGTGACGACATCACCGGCGGTCTGCCGCGAGTCACCGAGCTGTTCGAGGCCCGTGTCCCCAAGGGCAAGGCCCCGATCGCCGAGGTCTCCGGCCGCATCCGCCTGGAGGACGACGACCGGTTCTACACGATCACCATCACGCCGGACGACGGCGGCGAGGAGGTCGTGTACGACAAGATCAGCAAGCGCCAGCGGCTGCGCGTGTTCAAGCACGAGGACGGCAGCGAGCGTCTGCTGGCCGACGGTGATCACGTGCAGGTGGGCCAGCAGCTCCTCGAGGGCGCTGCCGATCCGCACGAGGTGCTGCGCGTCATGGGCCCGCGTCAGGTGCAGGTGCACCTGGTCAACGAGGTCCAGGAGGTGTACCGGTCGCAGGGTGTGTCGATCCACGACAAGCACATCGAGACGATCGTTCGTCAGATGCTGCGTCGCGTGACGATCATCGACTCGGGTTCGACGGAGTTCCTGCCCGGCTCGCTCACCGAGCGTGCCGAGTTCGAGGCCGCGAACCGTCGCGTCGTCGCCGAGGGCGGCGAGCCCGCGGCCGGCCGTCCGGTGCTCATGGGCATCACCAAGGCCTCGCTCGCGACCGATTCGTGGCTGTCGGCGGCCTCCTTCCAGGAGACCACCCGCGTGCTCACGGACGCCGCGATCAACACCCGCTCCGACAAGCTGGTGGGCCTCAAGGAGAACGTCATCATCGGTAAGCTCATCCCGGCCGGTACGGGCATCAACAAGTACCGGAACATCCAGGTGCAGCCCACCGAGGAGGCCCGCGCGGCCGCGTACTCGGTGCCGACCTTCGACGACCAGTACTACGGCCCGGAGGGTGCGTTCGGCGCCCCGTCCGGTGCCGCGGTGCCGCTCGACGACTACGGCTTCTCCGACGGCTACCGGTAGCCACAGCTGAACTCGGCCCCCGACCTGCTCTGCAGGCCGGGGGCCGTTTTCATGTCCGACGGTGCGCTGTTGGCCGGGTGGAAGGCGGCCACCAGTCGCGCGGGGTCTGGGCGTGAATCAGATTCCGCTGGCTCCGGGACGGCACCACGTGCACGTGCACGTGCACGTCCCGTACTTCTTCCCCGCGAGCTGCGGCCCCGCCGACGCCGTCGTCGATGTCGCTCCCGGACAGCCCGTCTCCCTGCAGCACAAGGCGCCGGTCTGGTCGTTCAGTGCCGGATCGCTCGGCCCGGGGGAGCAGAAGTACAACGGGGTGGGCATCGTCGTCGCCGTCATGGCGGTGCCGTTCGTGATGCTGTTCCTGCTCCTGCTGCTCATGCTGATCATCGCGGCCGCCTGATCGCTGAGATGTCATCCCCAGCGGCGCGCCTCTCCCACGACCTGGGGAAACGGCGAGGCCGCGCCGCCACGGCCGACATCTCAGCGTCCACCCCGAGTAGCGCCGCTACGCCGTCGGCACGATCTCCGAGCCCAGCGGTAGCAGCGAGAGCCGGATCATCTTGAAGTTCGCGATACCCAGCGGGATCCCGATGATGGTCAGGCACAACGCGATTCCGGTCACGATGTGGCCGATCGCCAGCCAGATCCCCGCCACCAGCAACCAGATGATGTTGCCCACCAGCGATGCCGCGCCGGCGGTCGGCCGATCGACGACGGTGCGCCCGAACGGCCACAGCGCGTAGTTCGCGATCCGGAAGGACGCCAGCCCGAACGGGATCGTCACGATGAGCACGCAGCAGATAACGCCGGCCACCGCGTAGCCCAGCGCCATCCAGAACCCGCACAGGACGAGCCAGATGATGTTGAGGATCAGCTTCATCACCCCAGTATGCCGACGCGGCTACCGTAGTGGCATGAACCTCTTCCAGCGCGGGGCCAAGCTGTTCAACACCGCGTTCACGCCCCTGCTCTCCCTGCCGGTCGTCGGGCCGGCGCTGGGGAAGTCGATGGTCACCGTCAGCTACACGGGCCGCAAGTCCGGCAAGCGGTTCTCGCTGCCGGTCGCCTACCGGCGCCGCGGCGACGAGGTCGTCATCGGCGTCGCGATGCCGGACCAGAAGCAGTGGTGGCGCAACTTCTCCGGCGAGGGCGCCGACCTCACGATCCACTTCCCCGACGGTGACCGCTCGGGCCTCGCCGTCGCCACGTCCGGCCCGAAGGGCACGGCCGTCACGGTCACTCTGCACTGAGCGCAAACGCCGATCGCTAGTATTTATCAGCATGAAGAACGTGTTGTTGGGATCGATCTGCTTGGTGGTCGGGATAGCGATTCTCGTGGCGTGGGCATTCATCGCATTGACGACGGGCCTCCCACAGCAGTGGTCGCGCCCCCTCGTGTCAGGTCAACTACTCGCTGTCGGTGGTTGGCTCACGCTGATCGGAGCGGGTGCGGCGATCCTGTGGCGCAGTGTCAAACGCGCGCGTGTTCGCGTGGTCGGCGGCGTATTCGAGGTGACGGCTGGTGTAATTCCGGTGGTGGGAACGATCACTGCGTGCGTCGGCGTCACGGTGATGAGTCTCGGAGCGGCGGTGGACGTGTCGACCGGCGGCGCGAGTTCCAGGGCTGTGGCTCCGGCATTGTTGGCGCCGTTCGAAGTGGCGATCATAGTTCTCCTCATTGGCGGTGCGATGGTCGGACGGATGTGGTGGCCGCGCATTGTCGCCGATCATGAGTGGGTTACCGTGGCGAATTCGATTCAGCGAGTGAGGTACCGCCGGGGGCAGGCGCATTTCAGCGAGTACAACAACGGGTTGTTCGTGACCGGGATTCCTGTGGAGCGTGTCCGCTCGCCGCTGGCTGTGGTCACTATGAGGTCTGGTCGTAAGGTCGGATTCTCCGCGCTGGTGTTGACTCCTGCTGAGATTGAGGAGCTCAATCGTGGTCCGGGGCTGAATGTTCCGCCTCGCTGACCATCTTTTCCAGCGATCGTGCGGCAGCGTCGTTCCTGTCGCGCAACGCATCCCGGACGGACGGCGGGTCAAGTACTGTCAGGTCCGGCAGGCCCGCCCACAGGGTCCAGATCGCCCGGCCGAGGTCGACGAACTCCAGAACCCCGGCACCGTCGGACCCGGGCGGCGTGACGACGGTGCCGAAGGTCGCGAGCTTGGCCCAGCCGTACTCGTCGGCTCGCACGGTCACCGTCGTCCCGGCGTGCCCGGACCGGAAGGACGCGCGGGAGGCCTCGAACTCGGCGGCGAGGTCCACCTCGTCGGGCCGCTGTGCGGTCTCGGAAAGGACTGTGACGGAGGAGAACCGGGACGTGCGATAGGTGCGCCGCTCGCCGTCGCGCAGGGCCATCAGGTACCAGGCCTGCCCCGCGTGCACCAACCCGACGGGGTTCAGCACGCGCTCCGCCGCCTGGCCCCCGCGCGGCCGGTAGACGGCCCGCACGCGCAGCCCGTCGATCACGGCGCGCTGCAGCTCGCCGAGGAAGGGGTCGGGCTCCGGCGCGCGGGCGAAACCGTCGGGGCGCACGTGGATCCGCTGGGCGGCGGCCGCCGCTTCCCGACGGTGCGCCTCCGGCAGCGCCGCGGCGACCTTGCGCATGGCGTTCGCGAACGCGGGCGACGGTGCCCCGGACAGCAGCGCCTTGGCCTCGTCGAGGGTGAGCCCGGTGAGGTCGGTGCGGTAACCGGGGAGCAGGCGGATCCCGCCGCCGCGGCCGCGATCGGTGTAGACGGGCACGCCGGCCAACGACAGGGCCTCGACATCGCGGAGGACCGTGCGGGTGGAGACCTCGAGCTCGACGGCGAGCTGCGCGGCCGTCATCGTGCCGCGGTGCCGCAGCAGCATGAGGACGGAGAGGAGGCGGTCGGCGCGCATGTCTCCAAGCCTGGCAGAAATACATGACAGAAGGTGTCATGTTAGGGCGGTTGAATCGTTTCCATGACCACCACAGCCATTGACCCCCGTCCCGCCTACGCCGCCGCCACCGAGTGGGTGCAGTCCCTGCTCGCGGGCATCACGGCGGACCAGTTCGACAAGCCCACGCCGTGCGACGAATTCGACGTCCGCGCACTGTCGCAACACCTGCATGCGACGGTGCTCCGGGCGCGCGCCCTCGCGGAGGTCGGTACCGTCGAGGGGCAGCCGGTCCGCACCGAGGAATTCGATGCGCCGACCTTCGCCGAGCGCCGGTCCGCCGCGCTGGCGGCGTGGGCCACGGCGCCGCTCGATCGGGAGGTCGAGGTGCCCTGGGGCGTGGTGCCCGCCGTCGCGGCTCTGGGAATGTACGTCAACGAGACTCTGGTGCACGGCTGGGATCTCGCGGTCGCCACCGGTCAGCCGGCGGAATTCCCCGACCCCGAGTTCGCTCGAATCGCCTTCGAGGCGGCCCAGCAGCAGCTCCCCGCGCAGATCAGGGAACTCGACGGTGTGCCCTTCGGCCCGGTCGTCGAACCACGGGACGGCGCCGGACCCACCGAACGTCTCGCCAACTGGAGCGGGCGCAGCGCCGCCGGCTGGGTGGCGTGACGCCGGAGTACATTGAGGTCGGGAACTGACCGCTGGGACCTGTTGAATCGATGTCATGACCGAGTCCGTTTCCGATCCCCGCCCCGACTACGCCGCCGCCACGGCGTGGGTCCTGTCCTTGCTGGAGGGCGTCACCGCCGACCAGCTGGACCGGCCCACGCCGTCCGGCGGCGACCTCGACGTCCGTGCGCTAGCGGGGCACCTGACCGCCCACTGCCTGCAGGTGACCGCGCTCGCGGAGACGGGCACCGTCGCCGGCCTGCCGAACACGGTGGCGGAGCACGACGCCGCGACCTACGCCGACGCCCGGGCGCGGTCGCTCGCCGCGTGGGCGGACGCGTCGCTCGACGGGACGGTGACCGCGCCGTGGGGGCCGTCCTCCGGCGCCGAGGCGTTGGCGACCTACGTCAACGAGGCGCTGGCGCACGGGTGGGACATCGCCGTGGCCACCGGGCAGCCCGCCGAGATTCCCGACGGTGCCGTCGCTGCGGCCGCCCTCGAGGTGGCGCGGGTCGCGATTCCGGCGGAACTGCGTGCGGTGCCGGAGTTCCCGTTCGGCCCCGTCGTCGAGTCGCGCGACGGTGCCGGTCCCACCGAGCGTCTGGCCAACTGGAACGGCCGCAGCGCAGTAGGTTGGGGCGCATGAGCACCGTCGCCCTGTTCCACTCGGTGCTCGGCGCGCGCGAGGGCGTGCGGCTCGCCGCGGACCGGCTCCGCGCCGCGGGGCACACCGTGCACCTGGTCGACCAGTACGACGGCCGCGTCTTCGACTCGTACGAGGAGGCCTCCGCGTTCGCGGAGGGCATCGGCTACCCGGCGCTCATGGCCTCGGCGCTGGCCGCCGTCGGGGGGCTCCCGGACGACCTGGTGGTCATGGGCTTCTCCAACGGCGGCGGCATGTCCACGTACGTCGCGTGCAACCGGCCGGTGAGTCGCGCGATCCTCTGCTCCGGAGCGCTGCCACTCGACGTGATCGGCCAGGCGCACTGGCCGCAGGGCGTTCCCGCGCAGTTGCACTACGCGCTCGACGATCCGTTCCTGCAACCCGGTTCGGTCGAATCGGTGCTGCGCTCGGTGGGCGAGGCGGGCGCGATCGGCGAGTTCATCCAGTACCCCGGGGCGGGGCACCTGTTCACCGACCCCTCGCTCCCGGACGAGTTCGACGGTGCCTCCGCCGAGGTCTTCTGGGACGCGGTGCTGCGGTTCGCGGGCGTGGCGGACTCCGGCGGCCGTTAGCATCAATGATGGTTGAGGTCCTACCGTTGTAGGCATGAGCATCGCACTACCAGAACAGGCTCAGCGCACATACACTGATTATCTTACCACAGAAATCAGAAAGACATTTTGAACACGCGCCACTAGAAGGGTCATTCCGGCTCTTCGAAGTTGAGCGGGCAAACTTGCTTAGCAGTGGAATTGCTGGATGCTGGCCCGCTGGGCGCGGGTGCAGTGGAATCGTATCCTGCGGCGTGAGTTTTCGGTGTTGCGGAAGCCGCAGGCG
>NZ_JAAXOQ010000020.1 GCF_012396015.1 Tsukamurella spumae
CGCCGCCCGCGGGTGATCCCGCCTCCGGAGGTCCAGGTCGCCGCGCAGGAGGCGGCGCGCGCCGCGGCGGGCGCGCCGCCACTGGCACCGGGATCGCCGTCGGTCCAGCCCGCCGCGGCACCGTCGGCCCCCCGGCCCGGCCGTCCGGCGCCCGAGGCGGGCCGCAGCAAGCCCGACCCGCTGACGGACCCGCTCACGTCCGAGACCTTCCAGGGCGTGCAGCCCGCGTCGGACACCTACGAGGCGGGCGTCGTCGGCGACATCGGCTACAGCGCGCCGGCGGGGCCGCAGGCGCCGCCGAGTACCGCCGCGACCGGCTTCGACGGCGGCTTCGATCAGTTCGCGCCGCCGCGGTTCGAGCCGCGCGCCGAGAGCCGTGCGGAGGACGCCTGGGCCGATGCGGCGCCGCAGGCCGGGCCGCAGGCCGGGCACGAGGACGGACAGACCTTCGAGGCGACCTTCGAGGCGCACCCGGAGTCCGAGACCCTCGACGAGCCGGACGAGTCGTACATCGACGTCGAGGTGGTGGACGTCGAGGTGGACGCGGCGCACGTCGCGGAGACCGGGGAGTCCGAGGACACCGCGGCCGTGGAGGTCGACGAGGCAACGGGGGTCGACGAAGCTGCGGAGGCCGACGAGGCTGTGAAGCTCGACGAGGCCGACGAGTCGGCGGACGCGGACGAGGCCGCGGAGGCGAAGGAGCAGGCGCGCCCGACCTTCGCGGAGCCGCTCGCGATCGATCCGTACCCGTACACGCAGATCGACGACTCCTATGTCGACCCCGAGACCCTGCAGCATCTGCAGAACCGCCAGGCACAGTACGAAGCGAAGGACCCCGGTGACATGACCGAATTCAACGAGTCCCTGAACGAAGCCATGGCCATCGACGGCGCGCTGGGCGTCGCGCTGGTCGACGCGAGCAGCGGCATGGCGCTCGCGACCGCGGGCAATCCCGCGGAGTTCAACCTCGAGGTCGCGGCGGCGGGCAATTCGGCGCTGGTCCAGGCGATGAGCCGCACGCTGGGCGATCTGGACCTGGACGATCACATCGAGGACATCCTCATCACCCTCGGCACGCAGTACCAGATCGTGCGCCCGATCAACCAGGGCACCGACGACCTGTTCCTCTACCTGGTGCTGGACCGCTCGCGCGCGAACCTCGCGATGGCCCGCTTCCGCCTCACCAAGCTGGCCGAGCAGATCGAGGTCTGAGCCGGCCGACCGCGGCCGCCGAGCCGAGTCGCACCACGTCGTCCACTCGACTCTCGGATTCTGTCCGACACGGACAGCGTGTCCGTAGCGGACAGAATCCGAGAGAGCTGCGTTCGATGATGGACGAGCGCGGCTCGCGAGCGCTCTCACGCACCCTGCGAGGGCCTACGGCCGCAGCACGTCCGTCCCGATGAAGGGCTGCAGCGCCGCGGGCACGCGCACGGAACCGTCGGGCTGCTGGTGGTTCTCCCAGATCGCGACGAGCCAGCGCGTGGTGGCCAACGTTCCGTTCAACGTGGCCGCGACCTGCGGCCTACCGTCGGAATCGCGGTACCGGATGCCGAGCCGGCGGGCCTGGAAGGTGGTGCAGTTCGACGTCGACGTGAGCTCCCGGTAGCGGCCCTGCGACGGCACCCACGCCTCGCTGTCGAACTTGCGCGCCGCCGACGAGCCGAGATCCCCCGCGGCCACGTCGATCACCCGATAGGGCACCTCGACGGCCGCGAGCATCTCCTTCTCGAAGTCGAGCAGGCGCTGGTGCTCGGCCTCGGCGTCCTCGGGCTTGCAGTAGACGAACATCTCGATCTTGTCGAACTGGTGCACGCGGATGATGCCGCGGGTGTCCTTGCCGTACGAGCCGGCCTCGCGCCGGAAGCAACTCGACTGCGCGGCGTAGCGCACCGGCCCGTTCGACAGGTCCAGGATCTCGTCCATGTGGTACCCGGCGAGGGGCACCTCCGAGGTCCCCACGAGGTACAGATCGTCGGCCTCGAGGCGGTAGATCTCGTCGGCGTGCGCGCCCAGGAAGCCGGTACCGGCCATGACCTCGGGCTTGACCAGCACGGGCGGGATCATCAGGGTGAAGCCGTTCGCCACGGCCTTCTGCACCGCGAGCTGCAGCAGCGCCATCTGGAACAGGGCGCCGTAGCCGGTCATGAAGTAGAACCGCGAGCCCGAGACCTTGGCACCGCGCTCCATGTCGAGCAGGCCCAGCCCCTCGGCCAGTTCCAGGTGGTCCTTCGGATCCGCGATCTCCGGGACCGCGCCCACGTGCTCGAGTACCTCGAAGTCGTCCTCGCCGCCGGCGGGTACGCCGTCGATGATGATGTTGCCGATCTTCCGGGCGAGAACGTCGAAGGCCTCGTCGGCGCGGGTCTGCTCGGCCTCGGCCTCCTTGACGCGCGCGGCGAGCTCGCCCGCCGCGGCCACGAGGGCCTGGCGGTCCTCGGGCGCCGCCTTGCCGATCGATTTCGACGAGGCCCGGTGCTCGGCGCGCAGGGTGTCGGCCGCCAGCACCGCCGCCCGACGGTCCGCGTCCGCGGACAGCAGCGCGTCGACCAGCGACGGGTCCTCTCCACGGGCGCGCTGCGAGGCGCGTACACGGTCCGGGTTCTCGCGTACCAGCTTGACGTCGATCACGAGGGCAAGCCTATTACGGCACCGTCGCCGCACCCCAATCGATATCCGTGCGCCCATCGCGGCCCGGGCCAGGCATGATGGGAGGCGATGGCCGACGACACCGATACCCAGCCCGCACCCGCCGAGCGGACCAGCCGCGCCGGCGCCCTGCCCGTGCGCGCCGTTCTGGCCGCGGTGATCGTGGGCGCGCTCGCCGTCGGCGGCGTGCTGTTCGCCACCGGCGCGTTCGAGCCGAAGAACGAGGAGAACGGGCCGCGCCTCGTGGCGAGCGGCACCGTCCTCGCCCGGTCGAAGCCGGGTACATGCCTGACCTGGGACAAGGATCCGACGACGATGGCGCCCGTCGACTGCCTCGAGTCGCACAGGTTCGAGGTCGCGGGCGAGCCCGCGCACACGCTGCCCGCGGACGCGCCGTATCCCTCGGAATCGGCGATCGCAGCGCAGCGCGATCAGCTGTGCCCGCCCGTGGTCACCGAGTACCTGGGCAAGCGGCTCGACCCGATGGGCCGGTTCCAGACGAATCTGCTCACCGCCGGCCAGAAGGCGTGGGAGTCGGGCGATCGCACCATGCGGTGCGGCATCCAGGTGGCCGACGGTGCCGGCAACGCGCTCGAGGTCAAGGGCAAGGTCGTCAACCAGGACCAGTCGCTGACCTGGCCCCCCGGCACGTGCATCGGCGTGAGCGATCGCGGGAAGCCGACCGGCCCCGTCGAATGCACGCAGCCGCACGCGCTCGAGGTCACGTCCGTGATCGACCTGCGGCAGGCGTTCCCGGATGCGTCGTGGCCCACGAAGCAGCAGCAGGAGGACTACCTGGGCCGGATCTGCCCGTCGCGCACGACGGGGTGGTTCGGGTCGCAGGACGGGCTGCGCAAGTCGGGGCTGCAGTTGGCGTGGAACACGCTGTCGCAGCCGTCGTGGACCGCGGGTTCGCGCTCGGTGATCTGCTTCCTGGCCTCGTCGAAGGACACGACGACCTACACGCCGATCACCGGCTCGGCGAAGTCCCCCGGCCTGCTCATCGACGGCAAGCCGCCCGTGATGCCGACCTTCCCCGGCGCGAAGCCGGCCGAGCCCTCGACCGGACCGCGGTAGTCGTGCACGTCTCCCGCCGCGCGTTCCAGGACTGGGTGTCCGACGCCCTCGACGACGTTCCGCCCGAGCTCGCGACGGCGATGGACAACGTGGTGGTGCTGGTCCGCGACCGCAACGAGGACGAGCCGACGCTGCTCGGCCTGTACGAGGGCATCGCGCTCACCGAGCGCGACTGGAACTACGTGGGCACGCTGCCGGACACCATCACGATCTACCGCGAGGCGCTGATGGACATCTGCGAGACCGAGGAGCAGCTCCGGCACGAGATCCGGGTGACGGTGCTGCACGAGATCGGCCATCATTTCGGCATCGACGATCACCGACTGCACGAATTGGGCTGGGCCTGACCCTCGCCCGTCCGGGTCGAGTCCGATGTCAGCCCATCGGGTCCAGGTGCGACGGTGCGTCGGCCCAGCTGACGAGCTCCCATGCGCCGCCGTCGACCGGCCGGAGGACGATCTCGCCGGTGTTCGGCAGATGATGCTTGTGCGCGTAGGCACCGTCGACCCCGGACAGGCGGAAGCCGGCGAGCCGGATGGCGGCGCCGTGGCTGACGAGGTAGGCGTCGCCGTGCGGAAGATGCTCGGCGCGAATGGCGTCCAGGGCGGGCAGGTAGCGGGCGAGCAGATCGTCGGCGGACTCGCCGCCAGGCATCGCCGCGGTGGATTCGCCCGCGTACCAACGCTTCACGACGTCCTGGAACACCGCGATCGAGTCCTCGTCGTTGAACCCTTCCAGGTCGCCGGCCTGCACCTCGTGCACGCCGTCGATCACGGCGGTCGGCATGCCCCACGCCGCCGCGATGTGCCCGGCGGTCTGCTGAGCGCGACGCGCGATGGAGCTGAGCAGCACCGCGGGCGCGGCGTCCGGCCGCGAGGCGCCGAAGATCCTGGCCTGTTCGGCGCCCTCGGGCGTCAACGGAGCGCCCGGCGGGCGGGTGTCGAGGGTCCGCGCCACGTTCGCGGTGGTCTGGCCGTGCCGGACCAGATGCAACAGCCCCGTCATCGCTCGCCCCTGCGCAGCCCGTCGAACCAGGCCTCGGAGTCACCCGGGTCGACGGGGGCCGTGCCCGGCCCGCCCGGCCGGGGCCAGGAGCCCAGGAACCGCAGCTCGTTGCACACCCGGTGCAGGGCGCGCAGCGCCTCCCCCACCGCGGGATCGTCGATGTGGCCCACGCAGTCGAAGTGGAAGACATAGCTGCCGAACACGGTCCGCTTCGGCCGCGACTCGATGCGGGTGAGATCGACACCGCGCAGGGCGAACTCGGCCATCGCGAGCGCGAGCGAACCGGGCCTGCTGGGCACGTCGATCACCACGGCCGTGCAGTCGCTGCCGGTTCGCGGCGATGCGGGACCGGGCTTGCCGCACAGCACGAACCGAGTGCGGGCGTCCGGCACGTCCGCCACGCCCGTCGCGGCCTCGGGCACGCCGTACATCCGCGCAGCGAGTGCGGTCGTGACACCCGCGTCGATGCGGCCGTCCGCGACGTCGAGAGCGGCGGCGCTGTTCGAGGCGGCCGGAACCACCTGCGCCTGCGGCATGTTCGTGGCCAGCCAGGCCCGGACCTGCGCAGCCGCGACGGGGTAGGCGCCCACCGTGCGCGCCTCGGCGAGCGGTACCCGCGAGGCGATCGAGAACGCGACGGCGAGGTCCGTCTCGGCGAAGATCTGCAGCGGCGCACCGAAGCCCAGCGCGTCCAGCGTGGGCGTCACCGGCCCCTCGACGGATGACTCGATGGGCACGCAGGCGAGGTCGGCCGCACCGTCGGACACCATCTGCAGCGCGGCCACCTGACTGGGGGCGCTGATCCGCTCCGCCCCGACGAGGTCGAACCCGGGCACCGACATCGCCCCCCGCGCGGCGAGGTCCTGGCACTGCAGCAGCGCCATCTCGGTGAAGGTCCCCTCGGGTCCGAAGTAGGCGATGCGCGTCACGCCACGAGCCTAGCCGAGATCGCCCGCTGTCCGCGGTGGTCGACCCGCGCGCGATTCAGTATAGTTATTTCGTTCTTGCAGAGACGGGGGTGGGATGTCGCACGACGAGAACCCGCTGGATCGGATCAGTTCCGGGCCGGCGCCGACGGGGCCGAGCCCGTGGCGCTCGAATCGGATGCCGACCGGCAGCCCGTACGCGAGCGGGCTCTACGGCACGGGCGAGGTCCGGAACCCGCGGCGCCTCGGCCGCTCCGGGTGGACCGCCCTGATCATCGCGGTCGTCCTCGTCGCCGGCGCCGTGGCCTGGGCCGCCGTGTCGAAGCCGGGCCGTTCGGATATCGCCTCGCCGATCGGCACCGCGACGTCCCCGCCCCGTCCCCCCAGCGTCGCCCAGGTGACCGGCAGCACCGTCTTCACGACCGCGCTCGTCTCGCCACCCGGCTGCGCGCTCCCGCCGCTCGCCGCGACCCGGGAATCGGTGGAGGCGTTCGCGCGGACCGGCACCGTCTGCCTCGAGACGGTGTGGCACCTGCGGGCCGCCACGATCCGCCCGTTCAGCTCCCCCGACGACGTGCCGCCCGGCACCGGCTGCTTCGCCGGCGAGCCGATCACCACCTTCGGGACCTGCAACGATGAGATCTACCTCAATATCGATGCCGCGATCGAGGGCGCCGGCAACCAGGCGCCGCACCTGCTGCAGTGGCTCTCGATGGCCGTCGCCGACCGCGCCGAGAACCGCGCGGGGATCGCGGCCGACACCGCCGCACTGATCCGATCCGTGGACGGCGCGAGCCCGCTCGGCATCGAATACCGCAAGCGCGGCCACGCGCAGACCCTGTGCCTCGCGGGCGCGACGATGCAGCGCCTGGTGGATCACGGCATCACCCGGGCCGATATCGGCCAGGCATCGGCGCAGGCCCGTACCTGGACCCTGCTCGGCGAGGGCACGGACGGCCCGAAGGTCCAGGCGGCGACGGCGCAGCAGTGGTTCGACCGCGGCAGCCTGTCCCCGACGCAGGAGGTCTGCCGGACCGCGTGGACGGTCCCCGTCGACCAGGTGTCCTAGCGCAGGCCGCTACCGCAACCCGAGGGCGTGCAGGCGGTCGGTCACGGCCTGCGGGTCGGGCGCGACGATGTGCCGCAGCCGCTCCCGGACGGCGTCCTGCGCCATCGGGTTGAGGGCGGCCAATCGCGCCTCGTCGGGGGCGGACGCGGCGGCCTCGATGCCGCCGCCCGTCAGCGCGGCGACGGTCGCGCACAGCACCGCGATCGCCTGCTCCGCGTCGGCGACGGCGATCTCGAAACCCGGCCCCTCGTCGTGCACGCCCCGCACCAGGAACTCCGCGAGCGCGGTGGGATCCTCGGGCGCGTAGGCGCAGCTCTGCAGGCCCGACGGTGCCGCCACGGCCAACCCGTCGACCAGGGACATCGGCTCGCGCGGGGGCGCCAGCAGCTCCAGTTCGATTGCCATCTCCTCGACCATAACCCTTGCCCGGGGTTGCTTCTCGCATTAGGTTAGGGTTACCTTCATACCCATCATCATCGAGCGAGAGGAGCCGTCATGAGTGCCCCCACCATCGTCGAGCCGACCCCGGCTGAGCGCGTCCGCACAGTCGCGGCCGTCCCCCACGCCGCGGTCCTCGTCGCGGACGGCTACGAGCCGATCACGCTGGCCCTGCACCACGTGCTCGACGACCGGCTCGTCGTCGCCGTTCCGGACGACGCGCCCTGGCTCGAGGGCGCGCGCGCCATGGTCGAGATCAACGACATCTCGCCGCTGGCGCTGCGCGAGCGCACCCGCTCCCTCGTCTGGCTCTCCGGCCGGCTGTCCGAGGTGTCCGACGGTGCCGCGCTCGCCGCCCGGGTCGCCGTCGAGAACCCGCTCGAGGCACTGCTCGATGTGGGCAACGGCGCCCGACTGCTGGTCATGCCCATCGAGAACGCAGTGCTCGCCGATACCGCCGGTGCGGCATCGGTGTCCGGCTCGGAACTGGCGCAGGCACAGCCGGATCCGTTCGCGGGCTTCGAGTCGGCATGGCTTGCGCACGTCGAGTCCGGGCACCCCGAGATGGTCGGGCAGCTCGCGCGCCGCCTGCCGGGCAGGCTTCGCAACCACCGGGTCCGATTGCTCGGCATCGACCGGTTCGGCATCCGCCTGCGCGCCGAGCACCACGAGCTCTCCGACGTGGACGTGCGGCTGAACTTCCAACAGCCCGCCGACGACATGGCCGCCCTGCAGCGCGGCATCCGCATCCTGCTCGGCTGCCCGTTCCTCAACGGCCTGCGCGCCGGCTGATTCGCCTCACGATTTCGGGTTGTCGCGCGCAGCGCGTGCACACACCACTTCTGGCCCGCAGAAACCCGAGATTGTGAACCACCTCGGTGCTCGGGTGACGTTTCGTACGCGAACTGGGGATGGCCGGGCTTCTCAGCGGCGTTGCGGTGCGACCTGCGGGGCACCGTTGCGACATGGATCTGATCGCACTCATCGCCGAGCACGCCGACGCCGGCGTCATCTCCCGGGCACGGCTGATAACGCTCGGCGCCGACGCGCGCGAGATCAGCAAGCTGCGGCACGCCCGCGTTCTCGTCGTGATCCGGCGCGGGTGGTACGCGACCGCCGTAGCGGACTCCGCGGTCGTCGCCGCGGTACGCAACGGAGGCACCCTGACGTGCGTCTCCGCGGTGAAGTTCACACCGGGCGTGTGGGTTCCGCCCGGGATCACGCGAACTCACATCCGCTGGCCGGAACATCTCGCTCCGCCCGCCCGGGCGAAGGCCGGCCGGGCGAAGGCCGGCCGGGCGAAGGCCGGCCGCGAAGCGCGACAGCGAGCGAGCCACGGGACGGCGGCCTCCCCGGGTACGACCGACAGGCGTCACCGCTGCCACTCGCACCGTGGGGTGCGCACGCCGACGCGGGCGATCGACCCGCTGGCCGTGGCGCTGCAGCACGCGGCGCACTGCCTCTCTGACGACTACTTGGTAGCGGTCCTGGACTCCACGCTGCGGATGCCGAACCCGTACAGCGAGGAGGATCTGCGGGAGATCTTCGAGGGCGCACCGCAGCGGGTGCGCAGGCTCCTCGACCGGCTGGATCCGCTCGCGGGCTCCGGTAGCGAATCCGTCACCCGGATCCGCCTGCAGAACGCGCACGTCACGGTGCGCAGCCAGGTCGAGATCGAGGATCTCGGCCGCGTCGACCTCCTCGTGGGCGAGCGACTGATCGTGGAGTGCGACAGCAAGGAGCATCACAACAACGAGCAGCGCACAGAGGACAACCGGCGCGACAGGATCGCCGTCCTGGCCGGCTACCGGGTGCTGCGGTTCGACTACGACGACCTGCTATTCCGCTGGGACACGGTGTTCGCGGAGATCATGACCATCGTGCGCGCACGTCGCCACCGCGCGCCCCGGCGTAGGCCGCTCACGATATCGGCGTCCAGCGCGTCGGAAGCGCTCCTGCCACCTCCGGATCACCAGGACCCGAAATCGTGAACAACTGGACCCACGATCAGTGCGCCTGCACCGTGATGTCGGTGTCCTTCGGGGTCAGCGCGTACACGCTGATCGCGACGGCGAGCAGGATCACCCCGCCGACCAGACCCGTCACCTGCAGTGAGGCGGTGAACCCCTCCGCCGCACGGTGCGAGAGCTCGGCGTTGCCCGTCTGCTGCGCGATGGCCATTGCGGCGCCGAGGGATTCGCCCGCGGCATCCGCGGTCGCCCCGTCGACGCCCGGGACGCCGCCGAACGCCGCGTCCGAGGTGTACAGCATCGCGGCAACGCTGCCAAGGATCGCGACACCGAGCACGTTGCCCAAGTCGTACGAGGTCTCCTCGAGCGCGGCGGCGTTGCCCGCCTTCTCCTCCGGCGTCCCCGACATGATCATCGCGGAGGCCACCGTCATCCCGCCCATCCCGACGCCGACCAGGATCAGCGGCGCCACCAGGCGCGCGTAGTCCAGGTGCGCGGGAGCCGCGAGGAGGAGCATGCCGATCGCCGCCGCGACCAGGCCGCCGGCGAGGACGGTGCGGGCGCTCAGGACGCTCGCCAGCCACGGGGCCGCGAGCGAGGCCACCACGGCCGCGACGGCGATGGGGAGCAGCCGGACGCCGGTCTCGATCGGCCCGTAGCCCGCGACCAGCTGCATCCACTGCGCGAGCAGCAGCAGCGCGGCGGCCATCGCGAACACGACGCCCAGCGCCGCGATGATCGCCGCCGAGAACTGGCGCCGCCGGAACAGCCGCACATCGAGCAGGGGATGTTCGCGGTGCAGCGAGCGCCGGACGAACAGCCCGAGCACCACGACGGCGAACAGCAGCACGACGAGCGCCGGCCCCGACAGCAGGCTGTGGTCCTTCGCGAACCGCTTGATCGACCACACCAGCGCGACCATGCCGGCGATCGACATCAGCGCGCCGATCCAGTCCCAGTCGCCGCGCGCGGGGACTCTCGACTCGGGCAGTAGGAAGAACCCGATGACGAGCACGATCACCATCACGGGGACGTTGACCATGAACGCCGCGCGCCACGAGAAGTTCTCCAGCAGAACGCCACCCACGATCGGCCCGACGGCTGCGCCCACGCCGGACACCGCGGCCCACAGGCCGAGCGCCTTCGCCCGCTCGGCGGGGTCGGTGAAGATCACGCGCAGCATGGTCAGGGCGGTCGGCATGATCATGGCGCCGCCCACGCCGAGGGCCGCCCGCAGGGCGATCACGTGGGCGGGCGTCTGCGCCCACAGGACGAGCGCCGAGGCGAGCCCGAAGACGACGTAGCCCAGCAGCAGCATGCGCTTGCGGCCGAACCTGTCCCCCAGCGAGCTGGTGGAGACCAGGAGCCCGGCCAGCACGAGCGAGTAGACGTCGATGGTCCAGAGCTGCTCGGCCGCCGTCGGCCGCAGATCGGCGGCCAGGTCCGGGACCGCGATGTTGAGGATCGTCATGTCCACGGTGATCACGAGCAGGCTCGCCGAGAGCAGCAGTGCCGCGGCCCAGCGCCGCGTCGCGGACATCGCGGGCGCGGTCGAGAGGTCGGTCATGTCGTGCTCTCCTGTCGAGCCGTCCAGAGCGCCGCGATCGCGCGGTCGAGGAGCCTTCGCTCCGAAGGGGTTTCGGCGAGTGCCGTCTGCATGATCGCGCCGTCCGAGAGCATCGACACGGCCGCGGCGCTCTCGGTGGTGATGTAGCGCTCCAGCATCGCGAGGAAGTCGCTCTCCCACCGGACGGCGAGCGCTCGCAGGTCCGGATGCAGGGGCGCCGAACAGGTCACGGCGAAGTCGGCACCGACGAGGCGGGTGTCCTCGAGATAGCGGTACAGCCACGCCGTGTACACGGCGGCCGATGCCCCCTCCCGAACGAACTCGGCCTCCAGCTCCTCGAGCCAGCGCTCCGCGTCCTCCACCACCGATGTCATCGCGGCGGCGCGCAGATCGTCGAGCGTGGCGAAGTACTGCGTGGTCGAGCCGAGCGGCACCCCGGCCCGCGCGGCGACCTTCCGGTGGGTCAGCGCGTCCGGACCCGATTCCACGACGATGCCCGCGGCGGCCGCGATGATCTCGCGCCGGCGGCGCTCCGGGTCGCGGCGACGGGGGGTGGCGGTCATGCTCGGAACTCCTGACGGACGGCTGTACATGTACAAATGTACATTAGCTGGAACGGGGCGACAGGTACTAGATTGTGACCATGACGACACCCGAGCCTGAATCGGCTTTGACGGAGAAGAAGCCGGTCGGCGAACGCGCAGGTGAGATCGCCAAGAAGGGCGCACAGCAGGTCGCGATATGGGTCGGCGTCGCCGTCGTGGCGGTGATCGTCTACTCGATCGGCGCGGCGGTGATCCCCCGCTGGTGGGCCCAACGGGTCGGCGAATGGGTCAACAAGAGCATGATCACCGGCACCGGCCTCGGCCTCACATTCGGAATCCTGTGCACCCTGATCCCGCTCCTGCTGCTCCTGTTCGCGGTCAAGCGGATCCGCCGGTCGCCGAAACTGGCGGCGGCCGCCGCCATCCTCGCGGTGATCATCGCCCTCCCGAACCTCATGACGGCGAGCATCGCCGCCGGCGTCAGCAACGCGGCGAAGGCCGGGCGCGACGTGATGAACGTGGACGCACCGATGTTCCGCGGCGCCACGCTGTGGGGCGCGATCATCGGCGTGGTGCTCGCGATCGCCATCCCGATCGCGGTCAAGGTCCACCGGAAGCGGCGCGAGGAGCGCAAGCTCCAGAAAGCGGCCGACAAGGCCGCGGCGAAGCAGGCCAAGATCGCCGCCAAGGAGGAGTCCCGGGCGCAGAAGGCCGCGGCGCGGACCGAGGGGCGGGCCCCCGAGCCGTCGGACCGCACCGTCGAATAGCGTTCCCGGAGATCAGATCCCGAACAGGGTCTCGATCGGCGTCTTCGCGAAGTACAGCAGGAACAGCGCGGCCACGATCCACAGCAGCGGGTGGATCGTCCGCCACTTGCCGCGCGCCACGGCCATCACCACCCAGGTGATGAAGCCGATGCCGATGCCGTTCGCGATGGAGTAGGTGAAGGGCATCGACACCACGGTGAGGAACACCGGCAGGGCGATGTCGAACCGCGACCAGTCGATGTCGCGCAGCTGGCCGATCATCATCGCGCCCACGATCACCAGCGCCGGCGCGGCGGCCTCGGACGGCACCACCTCGTAGAGCGGGGTGAAGAACATCGCGAGCAGGAACAGCACGCCGGTCACGATGTTCGCCAGGCCCGTCCGGGCGCCCTCCGCGATGCCGGACGCCGACTCCACGAACACGGTGTTCGACGACGCCGAGGCGCCACCACCGACGATCGCGCCCGCGCCCTCGACCGCCAGGGCCTTGCCGATGTTCGGGACGGAACCGTCCTCCTTCATCAGCCCGGCCTCCTTGGTCAGGCCGGTGATGGTGCCCATCGCATCGAAGAAGTTCGACAGCACCAGCGCGAACACCAGCACCGACGCCGCGAGCACGCCGATCCGGGTGAACGCACCGAACAGGTCCACCTCGCCGACCAGCGACAGGTCCGGCATCCCGCCCAGCGAGGACGGAAGCTCGGGGATGTTCAGGCTCCAGCCGTGCGGGTCCTTGAACGACGGTCCCAGGCCCGCCACCTTCTGCACGATCAGGGCCACGATCGTGGTGACGACGATGCCCAGCAGGATCGCGCCCGGCACCTTGCGGACGACGAGGATCCCGATGAGCAGGACGCCGAAGACGAACACCGCCGTCGGCCACGCGGCCACGGAGTTGCCGATGCCGAGGCCGACGGGCACCGTCGTCCCCGCGGCGTCGGGGATGCGCCGGACGAAGCCCGCGTCGACCAGGCCGATGAAGGCGATGAAGCAGCCGATGCCGGCGGCGATGGCCGCCTTGAGCTCGGCGGGAATGGCGCGGAACACCGCGGTGCGGAAGCCCGTGACGCCGAGGATGACGATGATGATGCCGTCGATCACCACCAGGCCCATCGCCTCGGGCCAGGTGACCTGCGGCGCGATGGTCACCGCGAGCAGGCTGTTGACGCCCAGGCCGGCGGCGATGCCGAACGGATAGTTGACGATCGCGCCGAAGGCGATGCACATGACGCCCGCGGCGAGGGCCGTCACGGCCGCGACCTGCGCGGTCGGCAGCACGTGGCCGAGCACGTCGACGTTCTTCGTCTGCCCGACGACGCCGCCGATGATGATCGGGTTCAGCACCACGATGTAGGCCATCGTGAAGAACGTGACCAGGCCGCCACGGAGCTCGCGCGGCACCGTCGAGCCGCGTTCGGTGATGTGGAAGAACCGGTCGAGAGGCCCCAGGCGGGACTCAGTGGGAGCGGACACTGGTGTTCCCCTTCATCGGCGGCAGGATTTGCGCGAATCGTACAACGGTCCGGCTAAGGTGGCTCGGTGACCGTCCCGGAACCCGCGCAGCCGCGCGATCGCCGCCTCCTGCGGGCCGAGGTCGCGATCGTGTTGACGGTGACCTTCGCCTGGTCGGGGCTGTATTCGCTGGTCCGGCTGATCGGCTACCAGCTCGGGGCCGGGGTCGGATCGACGACGGTGACTCTCAACCCCGTCCGCAGCCCACACGCGATCATCGACTTCCTGCTGCAGGCGCTCGGCGCGGTGCAGCTGTTCGGTTGGGCGGCGCTGGCGCTCTACCTGCTGATCCGGTCGGGTATCGGGTTCTCGGACATCGGCTTCGCGCTGCGCGGCCCGCGCGCCGCGCTGATGCGCAACATCGGGCTGGGCACGGGACTGGCCGCGCTCATCGGGATCCCCGGCCTCGCGCTGTACACCGCGGGGCGGGCGCTGGGTGTGACCGCCAGCGTGGTGCCCGCCTCGGGCGACGTGCAGTGGTGGCGGATCCTCGCCTACGTCCTGCTCGCGGCCGGGAACGCCGTGGCCGAGGAGGTCGTGGTGGTGGGCTACTTCATGACGCGGCTGCGGCAGCTCGGGATGGGTCGCGCGGGCACCGTCGCGTCCGCCGCGGTGCTCCGCGGCAGCTACCACCTGTACCAGGGCTTCGGCGCCGGCCTCGGGAACCTGGTGATGGGCCTGGTCTTCGGCGCCGCCTACGACCGGTGGCGCAGGCTGTGGCCGCTGGTCATCGCCCACTTCCTGCTCGACGTGGTCGCCTTCGTCGGGTATGCGCTCCTGCGACCGCACCTCGGCTTCCTACGGTGACGCCCCGCTGAAATGTGGGTCCCAGCGGCGCCGGTCTCGTGTGACCTACACGAACGCGGAGCGCCGCCGCTGAGCGCGAGATCTCAGCGCTCAACCGGGTATCCACGTCTGCACCCCGGGACCGGTCCCGGCATGCGACCCGGCCATGAACACCACCTGATTCTCAGATGCGGCCCGTACAGTCGGACGACGTGAATGACGAACGACCTCGCGGCCGGGACCGGCAGCAGCCGAACCTCGCCTGGTCGCAGGTGCCGGAGGACGATCCGCGTTCCCGCGCGCCCCGGCACCCGCAGGGCATCCCGCGCGCGCAGCAGGGCGGGCGGCCCGCGGCTTCCCCGCAGCAGCCGCCCCGGCGCCCGCTACCTCCGCAGGGCGCGCAGCCGGGGCCGCATGGCCCGCAGCCGGGCGCATCCCGGCCCCGCGCCACCCGCGTCGAGCGGCCGGCGCCGCAGCCCCGTCAGGACTGGGCTCCCCGCCAGGACCCCGAGCCGCTACCCGCGGGCGAGGCCCTGCGCACCGTCGGGGCCCGGGGCAGTAGCGGCGGGCGCGTTCCGCCGCCGCCGCGCCCTCCTCGTGCCAAGGACCGTGACCGGGGCCGGCGGTCCGCCGCCGCCCCGGACCCGCACGCCCCCGCACCGAAGAAGGTGCGCCGCAAACGCAAGCTGCACCCGTTCCGATGGCTCGCGGTGCTCGTCGTGCTCCTCCTCGTCAGCACGGTCGCGGGCACCTTCTACTTCGACGGCAAGCTCAAGCGGATCGACGCGCTGGCGGCCTACTCCGGGCGGATCGCCGATACGCCGGGTACCAACTGGCTGCTCGTCGGCACCGACGCACGCGAGGGCCTCACGCCCGCGCAGCAGAAGGCGCTGGCCACCGGCGGCGACCTCGGCGGCGCCCGCACCGACACGATCATGCTGGTGCATATCCCGGAATCCGGGAACGCGACGCTGATCTCGATCCCTCGCGACCTGTTCGTACAGATCCCGGGCCAGGGCGGCTACAAGATCAACGCCGCCTACTTCTTCGGCAGCACCTCCGGCGCCGGCGACGCGGGCGGCGCGCAACTACTGGTCAAGACCTTCGAGAAGGCGGCCGGCGTGCACATCGATCACTACGCGGAGATCGGTTTCGGCGGCTTCGCGAACATGGTGGACGCGGTCGGCGGCGTCGAGATGTGCCCGAAGTACCCGATCAACGACCCCAAGGCCGGCATCCGTCTCAAGGCGGGCTGCCAGACGCTCGACGGTGCGCAGGCCCTCGGCTACGTCCGCACCCGCGCGACGCCGAACGCCGACCTCGACCGCGTCGTGCACCAGCGCGAGTTCATGTCGGCGCTGTTCAAGGAGGCGACCTCGCCGACCACGCTGATCAACCCGTTCGAGCTGTGGGGCCTGTCGAACGCCGTCGCCGACGCGCTCACCGTCGACACCGGCACGCACCTGTGGGACCTGGGCCGCCTCGCCTGGGCTCTGCGGTCCGGCACCGTCACCACCACCACGCCGACGGCCGGCAGCGAGTCGACCAGCGACGGGGACGCACTCGCGTGGGGCAAGAACACGACCGAGTTCTTCGGGCTCCTCGCCGCCGACCAGCCCATTCCCGATCGTCTCCTGAGCGGGCCCCCCGGAACCGGATAAGGTGGCGACATGACTGAACGCGGCCGCGTCGGCCGTCCGCCGAAGGTGAACCGCGAGCAGGTGGTCGCGGCCGCCGCGGACATCCTCACCAACGAGGGGCCGCTGAAGTTCTCCATGCGGACCCTCGCCGCGCGGCTCGACATCAGCGCGATGGGGATCTACCACTACTTCGATTCGAAGAACGATCTCCTGGGCGCCGTGCTCGAGCACCAGTCCTGGAACACGCCGATCCCCGAACTGTCCGACGACCCGCGCGAGCGCCTGGTCCAGCTGCCGCTCGCGGTCGTCGAGCACCTCACCGAGCACCCGTGGGTGATCGACGTCCTCGCCGGCGACGAGATCATCGACGCGTACTCGGCGTGGTCCTTCGACGAGTTCCTGCAGACCACCGACCGCCTCGACATCCCCGAGGACGAGTCGCTGCATCTGCTGCTGGGTCTGTGGCGCATCGTCATCGGCGAGGTCACCGTTCGCACCAACCATGCGCTGCGCGACGCCCGCCCGACGTCGACCCCCTGGTACGAGCGAGAGATCCCGCAGCACGTGATCGACCGTCCGCGGCTCGCCCGCGCGCTGGGGTCCCTCGACCCCAGCAGCGCGACCTACGACTTCCGCAGCACGATCACCGCCTACCTCCACGGCGCCCTCGGCGACCGCTTCCCGGGCTGACCTACAGCGACACCTGTCGGCCGCGCAGGCCGTCACGCGAGCGCCGCTGCGCGGCGGTGAGCTCGGAGTCGTCGGCCAGAGCCTCCGCCAGGCGCTTGGCCAGTTCGACGGTGCCCGGCACCCACTCGTCCGGGTGCGACTCGCGGTCGAGGTCGAAGACGGGGACCAGCAGACCGTCGGACCGGAACGAGCCGGCGAACCGCGAGCCCTCGCCCACCGTCAAGCCGCCGGCGGCGTGCACGCGGGCCAACGCGGCCATGAGCTCGTCCTCGGGCGCGGGGTGCACCCAGCGCAGGTGCGCCTTGGAGCCCGTGTCGGCCCACCACGGCGCGCCGATCCCGTCGGCGCCCAGGTCCAGGCGCGCCGCGGGCGTGATCAGCGAGTTGGCGTGCTCGACGAGCTGTCGGGTCTGCGCGTCCGCACCGTCGGTTCCCGCGAGCCACCAGTCGAAGTCCTTGTGCACGGTGATCTCGAGCTGCGCGGCGGGGTCGAGGACCTCGAGCAGCGCACCGTCGGGCGTCTCGGACAGGGCCTCCCCGGCGGGCGCGTCCGCCGCGAACCGGGCGGCACCCGCGAGGGCGGCGCCGGGCGCGGTCGGCCGGGCGGCGGTCTGCAGCGCGGCGTAGCCGACGACACCGTCGGCCTCCTCGCGGACCAGCGCGTACGCGGCGCCCGGGAGCACCGTCGCGAGGCGGACCTCGCGGTTCGCGCCCGCGACCTTCAGCGGGGCCGTGGCGCTGGGGACGAACTGGCGCAGCGCGACGATGTCGCACTCGGCGGCCAGGCCCTCGAACGGGCGGGCCGTTGCGGCCTCGGCGGCCTCGGTGCGGGCGCGCTGCGCGGCCAGCTTCTCGGCACGGTTGGATCCCTCGCGGGGAGTGGCATTGCGTTCGCGTCTACCCATGCCGGAAGCCTATCCGCGCAGCCAGGACCGCGTCCGCGCCGGGTGGTTGGTCGCGATCCACTCGACGCCGAGTCCATTGCACAGCGCGACGTCGACCTCGGAGTCCACGGTCCAGCAGTAGGTGAAGCGGCCGGCGGCGCGCGCCTTGGCGACGGTGTCCGGACGCTCCCGCAGCGACTCCACCGACGGTCCGATGCCCTGCGCGCGGACCGCCGTGGCCGCGCCGCCGCCGAGCAGCCGCGAGGCCTCGCCGAGGAGGACCGCGGGCACGCCGGGGGCGTTGCGCCGCACCCGCCAGATCGCGGAGCCGGAGAACGAGATGACGGTGACCGGCGCGTCCCGCAGGTCGTCGGGCTTGGCGAGCCCGTGGCGCTGGAGCGCGGCGACGAGCTTCTGCTCGACCATGCCGCCGAACCGGACCGGATGCTTGGTCTCGACGAACAGCTTCCGCCCGGACGTGCGCGCCAGCTCGATCAACTCGTCGAGGGTGACGACGGGCTCCGGCTTGCCCGGCCGCTTCCACGAGCCGAAGTCCATGGCCTTGAGGTCGGCCAGGTCGAGCTCGGAGACGGCACCCGTGCCGTCGGAGGTGCGCTCGACGGTGCGGTCGTGCAGGCAGACGAGGTGCTGGTCCTTGGTCAGCCGCACATCGCACTCGATGGCGTCGGCGCCCTCGGCGACGGCCGCCTCGAACGCGCTCATGGTGTGCTCGGGGTACTCGCCGCTCGCTCCCCGGTGCGCCACGACCCCTGCTACGCCGCCAGCCATCGCGTCTCCTCCTGTTCGCGGGCCGTCGGCCCCCCGTCGATCATGCGCACCAACCGCGCCGTCACCAGCAGGAACGCACCGGACAGCAGGTAGGTCAGCGTGGTGTACACCATCGCATCGGCGCCGTGCTGCAGGCCGCCGGCCGCGAGGGTGTACGCCGTGCACGCCACGGTGACGATAGTCAGCGCGATCCACGCGCCCCACCAGCGCCGGATGAACATCGCGCGACGATCCGTCCTCGCGCCGCCCGCGCGCCGCTGCGCGTCGACCAGTTCGAGCACCAGCACCGGCGCGGCCACCAGATTCACGACCGGGACCAGGCAGTACACCCACAGCTGCCAGACGGGCCGCGGCTCGCGGGTGCCCAGCTCGTCGAAGGCCCGGGCCCGGGCCGCCTGCAGCCACAGCGCGAGCACCGCGACCAGCGCGAGGACGGCGAGCACGGCCAGCCACCCCGTGGCGAACACGGCGACGGTCGCCGCGATCGCGAGAGCGCCGGGCACGGGCCCCGCCCGGTTGATCACCAGCAGCAGGTAGGCCAGCGCCTCGGCCGCGGCGGCGACGAAGACGATCACCGTGGTCAGCCGGAGCACGAAGGGCGTGACGTCCGCCGCGGCCTGCGCCGTGCTCACCGGCGCGGCGGGCGCGGGCGTGAAGTCCTGCCGCAGACCCCAGCGCGGGACCGCCGGGTAGCGCGGGGTCGGCCTCGGGCCCGACGGTGCCCGCCTCGGCACCGGGAGCGTCTCGGGCGGGCGTCGGGCCAGCCAGCGGATGCGCCGACGCGGGGCCTCGGTGCGGGCCGGGGTCGGGTGCATCAGACGGCCCCCGGGGTGCCGTCCGCACGCACGACGGGGCGCTCCGACGACGCCCACGCGATCATTCCCCCGTCCACGACCACGGCCTCGATCCCCACGGTCTCGAGGTACCGCACCGCCTGCTCCGACCGCCCACCGCCGCGGCAGATCACGAGCACCTCCGAGTCGAGGTCGAGCTCGGCGAACCGGACCGGCAACTCGGCCAGCGGGATGTGCTGCGCGCCGGGCGCATGGCCGAGGTCCCATTCGTCCTGTTCACGGACGTCGAGCAGGGTGATCGTCGAGGCAGCGGCCACATCAGCGGGAAGCGCGTCGACGGGGATCGGGCCGTCGCCGGAGTAGTCCGTCATGCCACCAGTCTTCCACGCGCGGGGGCGGGCATCCCGGAGAAATCACCGCGCCGGGCACGCGCCGGAGACGCGCCATCCACAGTTTCCACAGGCTCATCCACAGGTTGAGGGTTGTGAGGTGCGTGCTTCACCAGTGCGAATCCGTCGCCCTGTGGATCGATCACGTCAGGATCCGTAACTCGCCCACAGGCCGCGGCGCTGGAGGCCCGACAGCGCACCGTCGAGCACCCCTGCGGTGATCGACGCGGCGAGCCCCGCCCCGTCGACCGCGGTGCTGCCGCCGAGCAGGCGGGCGAGCAGTGGTTTCGGGGTGTGCATGGCCTCGATCTCCGCGTCGGGGAAGCGGTCGGCGAGGACGCCGCGCAGGGTGCCGATGCCGTCGGCGAGGCCCAGGTCGACGGCCTTGCGGCCGATCCAGACCTCGCCCGTGAACAGGGCGGGATCCTCACCCAGCCGAGTGCCGCGGCGATCGACGACCCACTCGCGGAAGGCGGTGTGGATGTCGCCCTGGATGCCGTGCAGCCACTCGAGATCGCCCTCGCGGACGTCCTCGAACATGTCGAGGCGATGCTTCGCGTCCCCCTCGGTGAACACCCGCCGTTCCAGGCCGATCTTGCCGATGAGCTCCTTCGCGCCGAAGCCCGCGGAGATCACGCCGATCGATCCGACGATGGACGTGCTGGTCACGAAGATCTCGTCGGCGGCGCAGGCCAGCCAGTAGCCACCCGACGCGGCGACGTCCTCGCAGAACGCCAGCACCGGCAGCTCATGCTTCTCGGCGAGTTGGCGGATGCGGGTTCCGATCAGTTCGGACTGGGCCGGCGAGCCGCCGGGGCTGTTGAGCGCGAGTGCGACGGCGACGGCGTCGTCGGTCTCGAAGGCCCGACGCAGCACCGGCTCGACGCCGGCCAGGTTGAGCGCGCCGCGGCCGAGCCCGCCGGACATCGCGGGCGCGGCGATCGGGCCCTCCAGGCGGACGACGGGGACCACGCCCCCGGCCTGCCCGAGGGCGGCGCGTACGCGGTGGCTCGCGGCCTTGGCCGCGTCCTGCAGATCGGTCACGAGAGGACTCATGGCCCCGACGGTAGCGGCAAGCACCGACGACGCGGCGACGACGCAGGTCAGGGCGCCAGCGGGGAGCCCGGGAGGTTGCGGGCCACCGTCCACACCGCGATCAGGACGCCGACGGTGACCCACAGATAGGTGTTCGTCGGCAGGGACGGGACCCGGAAGCCGACCTTCCTGCCCAGCCACCCGATCCACAACCACACCACGATCGCCGCTGCGGGGTAGACGAGCGCGTTCGACCCGAGAGCGGCGCCGAAGGCTCCGTTGGTGATGTCGTTGACGGCGCGCAGGCCGCCACAGCCCGGACAGTAGAGGCCGGTCACCGCGTACAGCGGGCAGACGCCCCAGCTCCCCTGCTGATGCGGGTCGCGCAGGTGCAGGGCGAGGGCGGTCGCGCCCACGGCCGCCGCCGTGGCGAGGGGGCCGGCCGCGGCGCGCAGGCTCCCCCGGGCGGGTGAGGTGGTGGCCGTCATGGGGTCCAGGCTAGCGCTCCGTGGCCGACGGGGCCCGGGCCCGATCAGGCAGCGGTGATCCAGGCCAGGCCGCCGAACAGGCAGCCCAGCGAGACGAGCGCGTCCAGCGCCGCGTAGCCCCAGGCGAAGCGGCGGTTGAGCAGGTTGAGCACCGCATGCGCACCGAAGGTGGTGCCCAGCAGCAGCGAGATCAGGAAGGTGATCGCCAGGACGTCGAGGTCGCCGCCGTAGCTGCAGGCCATCGCCGCGCAGTCGCGGAACGAGGGCAGCGCGGCCACTGCGAGCACGAGGTTGGCGATGGTCGCCGTGAACGAGGCGATGAGCAGTGCCATCGACACGACGATGTCGGCGCGGGTCTGGCGGCCGCCGACGAGGGTGCGAATGCGGCCGGCCCGACCAGCGTGCGGGTGCTGGGTGCGCACTCCGATGCTGAATCCGGTCATGCCAATCATGATCCGTCCGAACACGACGGATTCCAAGCACGTTCGATAGAAACCATGACAGATTCTATCGAACGTGGGTGCCGCGCTGCAGGTGAGCGCCGTAAGGCAATCCTACGGTCTATTACGTCACATTCGCTTGAATGAACAACAAACATCGGACATTCCGGCGCTTCGGCCACGGGGCGGATTGAACGGGACGCCGTATCAGACTCGATTTCCTACGTCCGTGTAGGTCGGCTATGGTGGTCCACACCACAGCTGTGACAGAGTTCACAACTGCAAGCACGGAAGGCGGCGCGATGACGGTCAGGCACACACGATCCATCGCCACGGGCGCGGACGCGGCGGCGCGCAGCTCATGCACCGTGCACTTCTCGCGTTCGCTGGCCCGAACCGGCCTGACGGTCGCCGTGCTGGCGCTCGCCCTCGTGCTCATCATCGCCCTGGGCTGACACTCCGGCAGGCGGCTCGACCGGCGCGAACCTCAACAGCACTTCATGCGCATTCGGCCATCCTTATTGCGGAACCATTCCAGATAAGAAAAGCTGGACCAGTAACGTAGGACCAATCAGGGGACGATCGTCCTCGCTATCGAAGGGAAAGACGTGGCCGTCTACACTCTGCCGGACCTCGACTACGACTACAGCGCTCTCGAGCCCTACATCTCGGCCGAGATCATGGAGTTGCACCACAGCAAGCATCACGCCGCGTACGTGGCCGGCGCCAACCAGGCTCTCGAGCAGCTCGCCGAGGCCCGCGAGGACGGCTCGATCGCCACCAAGGCGCCGCTGCTCTCGAAGAACCTCGCGTTCCACCTGGGTGGCCACACCAACCACTCCATCTTCTGGAAGAACATGTCGCCCAACGGCGGCGACAAGCCGGTCGGTGACCTGGCCGCCGCGATCGACGACCAGTTCGGCGGCTTCGACAAGTTCCAGGCGCACTTCAACGCCGTCGCGATGACGCTGCAGGGCTCCGGCTGGTCCGTGCTCGCGTACGACCACATCGGGCAGCGCCTCGTGATCCAGCAGCTGACCGACCAGCAGGGCAACATCTCGGAGGCCCTCACTCCGCTGCTGCAGCTCGACATGTGGGAGCACGCCTTCTACCTGCAGTACAAGAACGTCAAGGGCGATTACGTCAAGGCCTGGTGGAACGTTGTGAACTGGGACGATGTCGCTGCGCGCTACGCCGCCGCCACCGCCTGAGTCCGTATCTCCTCAGCCTCGGAACCCCGTCCAGCGCACTGCGCCGGCGGGGTTTCGTCGTTGCGCGTGCTGCGCAGTGCGAGGCCATTCGCTACCGTGAGCCCACAACCCACGTATCTGAAAGGTCTCCCATGCTCCCCCGTGTCACCGCTGCCCTCACCTCCGTGGCCGCCGTCGCCGTCCTCGCGCCGGCCGTCGCCCACGCCGCGCCCGCCCCCGGCGACGAGGCGACCGCGCGCCGGATCGCGTGCGAGCAGTACGCCGTCGGCGCGGTGACCTTCGACTACCGCGATCTCGCGCCGTGGCGCGCACGCCTCGTCCGCGGTACGTCTCCTGAGCTGTCGACGAAGCTCGCAGACACCTACGACGCCATGCGGGAACTGCTCCAGCCGCTCAAGTGGGTGTCCACCGCGAGCCTGAGCGGCGCCGAGGTCCGGCACGTCGGTGACGACGTGTGGAAGGCCAGGTGCTTCGTCTCCGTGCACGCCACCAACGTGCAGGCACCGCAGGGCCGGGACGTGTTGACCGTCTACGAGGTCACACTCGACAAGAAGCGGAACTGGCAGATCACCGACGTCGGCGGCACCCCCAACGGGCTCTGATCCCCATCGTGTCAGCGCCCGCTGAGAGAGTGGGCACATGACGCAGCCGGGATACGACGCCCTCGCCGACACCTACGCCGAGATGTTCCCGGATCCGTACCAGTACCCCATCGAGGCGCACGCCGCGGCGGCCTTCGCGGAGGCCGCCGCGGGCCGGATCGGCCGCACCGTCGACGTCGGCTGCGGGCTCGGCCATGTCGCCGCCGACCTCGCCGCCCGCGGCCTCGACGTGATCGGTGTCGATCCGAGCCCCGGCATGCTCGCCCACGCACGCAGCCTGCACCCCCACGTCGCCTTCTCCGCCGACGATGCCTCGCTGAGCACCCTGACCGACGGCCCGATCGCCGCGATCCTCGCCCGGTTCAGCCTGATTCACGTGGAACCGTCCGAGGTCCGTTCGACGGTGCGCCGCTGGGCCGCGCGGGTGTCCGCCGGGACTCCGGTGCTCGTCGCGTTTCAGGCGGCCGACGAGCCCGGTCCGGCGATCGCCTTCGACCACGCCGTCGCGCCGGCCTGGCGGTGGCATCCGGATGAGTTCGGCGAGGTTCTCGCCGCGGCGGGCTTCGAGGAGTCCTGGCGAATCGTCTACCGCGACAAGAACTACCGGTTCCCCATGGCGCAGATCCTCGCCCACCGGCGCTGAACGGGGCACCGGCACCGTCGGATACGGGGAGCCGAAACCCTCGCGCCGGAGGCCTGAAGAACCGCGACAGGGCACCGAAACTCTTGCGCGACTTGCGGTTCCGATAAGGCGTGACTACCCTGGGTGATGCACGAAGGGGAGTAGCCCCCCAATCGCGCGGTCGACACACTGGCACCCCGATGGCGCCCGGCCCCGCGAACCGCCTCCCGCGGTGGGCGAGACCTTTGTGCCACTTGCGCGGTCCGCGAACGTGGATCCGTGTGGCACAGGTCTTTTCGGAGGTTCCATCGTGTTCAACGCGCTGCTGATCAGTTTCGCGGTCGTCTTCGTCGCCGAGCTCGGCGACAAGTCCCAGCTCATGGCGATGACCTTCGCCGCCCGCTTCAAGTGGTGGGTCGTCCTCCTGGGCATCACCGCCGCCACCGCCCTCACGCACATCGCCTCGGTCGGCATCGGCTTCGCGCTCGGCTCCACCATCCCCTCCCAACTCATCACTGCGGTCGCGGGCGTCTCGATGCTGGTCTTCGCGTTCTGGACCTGGCGCGGCGACACCCTCTCGGACGATGAGAGCAGCACCGCGGACCGCGTCACCCGCTCGGTCTTCCTCGCCGTCGCCTCCGCCTTCTTCCTCGCCGAGCTCGGCGACAAGACGATGCTCGCGACGATCACCCTGACCACGCAGCACAACTGGTTCGGCGTCTGGGTCGGGTCGACGCTCGGCATGGTCGCGGCCGATGCCCTCGCCATCGCCGTCGGCGCCGTGCTCGGCTCGAGGCTGCCCGAGCGCGCCATCGCGATCGGCGCGACGATCCTGTTCTTCGGTTTCGGCGCCTGGCTCCTGGCGGAGGCCTGGCCGGAGCTCGACGGCATCAGCCGCATCGTCACCGGGCTGGTCGTGGCCGCCACGGTGGTCGTCGGTGGGCTCGTCGTGCGCCGGGCGCACCGCTCGGCGCCGGCACCGTCGAACCCGGAGGTCCCGGAGGCGAGCACCCCCGGCCGCGGAAGAACGGCCCTTCACTAATGTGAGACGGGTCGCCCCGCCCACCGGCGGCGGCGCATGCCACCACAGAAGGGAAACAGCCATGGACGTGTCCGGCTCCTCCGTCATCGTCACCGGCGCCGCCTCGGGCCTGGGTGCCGCCACCGCCAAGCGCTTCGCCGAGGCGGGCGCGACCGTCTTCGGGCTGGACCTGCAGCCGTCGATCGACAAGGCCACCCCCGCCGAGAACGTGCACCTCGTCGCCACCGATGTCACCAAGGAGGACGAGGTCCTCGCCGCGATCGCCGAGGCCGTCAAGGCCGGCCCGCTGCGCGTGGCCGTCAACTGCGCGGGCGTCGGCTGGGCCGGCCGCATCCTGTCCAAGAACGGCCCGCACGCCCTGGAGCTGTTCCAGACCGTCATCAACATCAACCTGGTCGGCACCTTCAACGTCATGCGCCTGGCCGCCGACCAGATGAGCAAGCAGGAGACCGTCGACGCACAGGGCTCGCGCGGCCTCATCGTCAACACCGCGTCGGTCGCGGCCTTCGAGGGTCAGATCGGCCAGATCGCCTACACCGCCTCCAAGGGCGGCGTGCACGCGATGACCATCACCGCCGCGCGCGACCTGGCGCAGTTCGGCATCCGCGTCAACACCATCGCCCCCGGCATCATCAACACCCCGATGCTCGCCGGCGTGACCCCCGAGTTCAAGCAGACGCTCGAGGCCGGCGTGCCCTTCCCCCAGCGCCTCGGCGAGCCCTCCGAGTACGCGGACCTCGCGTACTTCCTCTCGCAGCACGACTACCTCAACGGCGAGACAGTGCGGATGGATGGGGCCATTCGGATGGCTCCGCGCTGACCCCGGCGCGACCACCGCGGTCGGCCGCGCGGAGTACAGCCATTCGGATGGCTCCGCGCTAGATCTGCAGTTCCTCCGCCGGCGTCGCCCCCACCGCGTCCGACAGGACGAGGAGCGGGGCGGCGTCGTCGTCTATCGAGGTGCCCTCGGGCGGCAGCACCATGCTCGACGGTGCCGGGGCCGCGCCGGCCTCGTTGCGTAGATCGATCGCGACGAGCAGGTTGTGCACGTTCTCCTCGGGGACCCCGTCGCCGAAGTCGTCCGGCAGGTAGGGGCTCAGCTGGACCAGCACGTCCCGGATCTCGACGACGCGCCGCTGGAACCTCAGGTGCGGGTCCTTCGCGGCGGACCGGGCGTCGAGCACGACCTCGGGTACCGCGGTGGTCAGGAGCTGCCACAGGGGCTCCAGTCGCTTGAAGTCCCGACGGTGCCGCTTGCGGTAGTCCATCTGCACGAAGAAGCCCCGCACGCCGGGGTAGCTGAGCCCGATGACGAACAGCACGATCCCCACCGCGGTACACCCGCGGGAGATCGTGAGCAGGACCGGCCAGGACACGGCGTGCGTCATGCTGGTGAGCACGAAGACGACCTGGGTGAGCGAGCCGATCGCCGTCAGCGCGAGACCTGCGGCCATGAGCCGCAAGGAGGTCACCAGGTAGCCGTCCGCGAAGGGCATCAGTCGCGTGAGGGACAGGACGCAGTCCGCGAGGCCGTACATGAGGTAGCCGCCCGCGATCGCGAAGAACACGGCGAAGCCGAGCTCCTGCACGGTGAGCGTGTCCAGCGTGGCATCGCGCAGCGACGGCGGCATCACCGTCATGGCGACGGACAGGCCGATGACGGATGCGAGCAGCGGGATCGCTTCCATCCCGGCACGGCGCTGGCGCGCCGATTCGGTGGGGCCGTAGAAGAAGGCGACGGCGAGAGCGGCCACGCCCAGTGCGAGGGCCGCGTATCCGCCGAGCCGGCTGGAGCCGCGCCACAGCGCACCGTCGATGCTCGCGGCGAGCGGTGAGTTCAGCAGGAGCACCGCCACGGTGAGCGCCGCGATGGCGACGGTCACCGCGACGGCCTGAATGCCGGCCTTGGCGCGGTAGAGCCTGTCGACGCGGTAACACAGCACCAGGGTGAAGAACGCGACGCCGACTACGTTCACGACCTTCACAGCCACCGAGAATGTCCTCCCAACGCACGTTGGATACCGCGCAGGCTGTCGTGCTTCGCGGTGCGCCCGGCCAGGGCGCCGGCTTCGGACGCCCAGCCGAGGATGATGGAGGCGATCATTTCGGCCTCCCACTCGTTCGCATCGTCGTAACAGGTCCGGTGCAGGGCGGCGTCGGCCTCCTCGGCGGGGATCTGCTCCGCGTTCGCCGAGGGGCCGGCGTTCTGATGGCCGGCGATCAGGTGGCCGAACTCGTGGATGATGATCTGGTCGCGATGGGTGCGCGAGGTGTTGGCCTGGTAGAAGAAGTAGTCCGCATCGTCACCGACGAGCCACAGCCCGTTCGGCATGCCGACGGGAAGCGGCTGCGAGATGACCAGGATGTCCGGACCGCGGCGTTTGCCGTACTTCTCGCACAGCTGCACGGCGTCGAAGGGCAGGTCGAGATCGAGACTGCGCACCTCGTTCTCACAGAGGCGGCGGAGGGCCTTGACGGTACGCACGGCCCCTCCTTCAACGGATCCGGGAGGGACGGTGCGGACCGGCAGGACGCGCGCTCGCGGCCCGTTCTACGAGCCGTCGAGCGCCGGGTCAACCGGAGAAGGTTACAGTCCCTCAGTCTCGCGAGAGTCTACGGGAAGTTCCGGCGGATCGGCGGGGAGGCCCTGCTGCACCCGGAGCACCTTGATCAGCTCGTTGACCATGTTCACCGAGTCGGGCGAGAGGCCTGCCAGGCGGAACGCGGCCATCTGCACCTTGGTGTCGGCCTGGAGCCGCATGAGGTGGATCTGGTCACGCGTGCGCTGGGCCGCCTCGTCCTCGAGGAAGTAGTGCACGTCCACACCGAACGCCGCTGAGATGCCCTCGACGGTGCGGAACGACGGCGACTTGGCCTTGCCCGAGCGCAGCTGGCTCAGGTAGGACTCGCCCAGGCGGAAGCCCAGGGCCGTCGATCGCTGGGCGATCGCCTTGGCGGTGAATGCGCGACCGTTGGGGCCGGGCACCGTGCGGAACAGCTCCTCGAGCCGACTGGCGAACAGACCCTGACCCACCAGGGCGTCGCTGTCGTACTTTTTACCTGTATCCACTTGTGCCATCCCTCTCTATCGCCGGCACGACCTGCCCTGTGGTCCCACCTCGTCTGTTGCGAGTCCACCAAGCTTGATCACACTATAGCGCACTTTGCCATCGGCCACGATCTCTTCGTGATCGCCTATCAGATCGCCGCGACCATGCTGTATTCTTACCCATAACTGTGCGACAACTGCGGAAGGGGTGCGTCGTGTCTCGCCCTACGCATCTTTCCCGGCGCATGCGGGCCGTCCTCGTCACCGCCCTGGCCGTCGGTGCAATCGCATCCGCGCCGGCCTGGGCCGACCCCGATGACAGCTCCACCTCGGACTCGTCCGGCGGCAACTCGTCCACCTCGCAGGACACGAAGTCCACGGACGACCCCGTCGGCATCCGCGGTGGTGACACCGCGCGCGACGGCGGCAGTGGCCGCACCACCGTTCCAGGCAGCGGCAACACCGGCTCGGGCATCGGTGCCGGCAGCGGCACGCCCACCGGCACCGGATCCACCGGCACCGGCACCGGCACCGGCACCGGCACCGGGTCGAATACCAGCGGCAACTCCGTCGGCGCCAACCCCACCGGCAGCGAGCCGACCAAGGACAAGGACAAGGACAAAGACAAGGACCACGACCACCGCGGCGGCGGCCTGGTCGGCGGGATCCTGGGCGGCATCTTCGGTGGGTCCGGGGGCGGTTCGGTTCCGGCTCCGTCGGTCCCCACCGTCTCGAGCGGCGGTTCGACGGGCGGATCCATCGGCCCCGCCCCCATCGAGACCCCCGGCACCGGCTCGGGCGGCGCACCGTCGTCCGGCATCGGCGTCCGGACCGGCAGCCCGCTCCCGCAGGGCACGGGCGGAAGCGAGCGCGATCGCTCTGCGTCCGCCGACGAGCCCAGCGTCCCGGCCGCCGCGCCCGTGGCACCGGCCCCGGTCGCCCCCGTCGTGGCGGCGCCCGTCGTAGTGGGTCCCGCCGCCGCACCGGCGCCGGCCGCCCCGAAGTCGGCTCCGGCCGCGCCGAAGCCCGCACCGTCGGACACGAACCGCCCGACGACGAGCAACCAGAGCACCCGCCCCAAGGAGACCACGGTGTTCGCATCGGCGGTCACGTCCGCGCAGCGCGTGGCACCGGTCGCCGCGGAGACGGCGCGGCAGCTCTCCCCCGCCATGATCGCCATCCTGGGCGGCATCGCCCTGCTCGGCAGCGGCAGCTTCGCGGACGCACTCCGGCGCGCCCACCTCCGCCAGGCCCAGGCCTAAGCGCCCACCACCGGCAGCGCGAGCACGCGGTCGCTCGACATGAACGCGCGGAGCGCGGCCGTGGCCTTCACATCGTCCTCGTTGTACTCGAGGATCCGCTGTCGCTGCGCCGCGCGCTCTGCCTCAGCGAATCCCGCATCGATCCCGACGCCCACGCGGTACCAGAGCATCGACGCCTCGCCGCCGGCTTCGGCATCGCGCCAATGGAATCCGGCGACGGGTGCGACCTTCTTCAACCCCCGCCCCTCCAGCGAGAGGAAGGAATCGCCGACGGCGTCGAACATGTCGACCCATTCCGGTGACGCGATGAACTCCTCGACGGCACCGCGGCGCGGCACACCGGGCTCGCCCGCGAACCTGTCCGCCGACGCCAACAGCCACTTGTTCTCGGCGTTCTGCGAGTAGCAGTACGCCGCGAAGGACTTCCCCGCCGCGTGGGCCTCCGCACGACGGTCCATGAGGAAGGCCCAGAACTCCGCGAAGGACCGCGCCTCATCGCGCGTGGGCACGGGATCCCAGGTGACGAAGGGCCGGTAGCCCAGCTCGACCCCGTCCCGCCGCAACCACGTGCCCCACAGGTAGGCGCCATACTCCTGGTAGCTCTCCATGTCGACGTCCACCTCGACATCGGCCCGACGCACCGTGACCTCCGGGTGCCGCCGCACGAGCACCTGCCCGTCGCGCCAGGCGCGAGCCATCGCGCGCAGGTCTGCGATGGGGACGGGCACGTCCTCGGGCTGGGGCCCCTCGTACTCGGCCAGCTGATCGACGGTGACGATGCCCGCCTCGCGCAGGCCGGGTGCGGAGCGGCCGTCCGCGACGAGACTGACATCGCGCGCCAGTGTCAGGGTCTGCTCGCAGCGGGGCCACCAGGGGCACCGCCGGCATTCGGCGACCCGCACGGGCTCCGTCTCCACGGTTCCGGCGAGCACTGCCCGACGGTCCGCGAACCGCTCGTCGTAGGCGGGCAGCAGTGGGCCTACCTCGTGCACGACGATCCGCGCACCGTCGACCCCGATGCTCCCGCCGAGCAGCGTGCGCGACGCGAACCCCGTGTCCTGCAGCATGCGGGTGAGGTGGGCCAGGCGCATCTGGTCGCCGCGGTGCTGGCGGACCCGCACCGTTTCGTCCTCCCGGGGCTCCCAGCGTTCCAGCGGCGATGTGACGGGCCCGCGGGGCGCGCCGTCCGGACCGGGGGCCGGGCGCGAACCGGAGACGGGGTCGCAGGTCTTGTGATTGACGACGATGACGGGGATGTAGCCGTCGGCGAGGCGGACCAGGAGTTCGCTGTGGCCGCGGCGGTCGTGCGCGGTGGGCAGCACGGCGTTCCAAATCCGATCGGCGCCCGCCTCCATCGCGGCCAGGGTGCGACGAACCGCTCCCTCCCCCGGCTCGATGATCGTGAGTCCCGGCAGGCCGTCCCTGATCGACGCGCGGAACACGGCGGCCGCCTCGACCCGCAACTCCATGCCCGGGTCCGGCTCGCCCTGCGGGGCGCGGGCCTCGAGCGCCAGACGGTGCCGACAACCGGTGAGCGACCGTGCGCTCACCGGATTCGTCGCGGTTGCCTCGTTGATGTTCACTTCCCTAGCAGTATGGCGGGCGGCACCGACAACTCGCGGAGCCGCGCTGTGCAATGCTGTACCGGACGGCAGTACTGACCTACAAGGACGTGCACTGATGGGTTTGTTCGGCAAGAAGAAGAAGTCCTCCCGCGCGGAGCGCCGCGCGCAGGCCAAGGCGCTCAAGTCCAAGGCGCGCCTCGAGGCGAAGCTCGCCGCCAAGAACGCCGACCGCGACGCCAAGCGCGTCGTCAAGAGTGCGTCGAAGAGCGAGCGCAAGGCCCTCAAAGCAGACCTGCAGCGTTCGAAGATCGTGGCGAAGGCGCAGGGCAAGGCGGACGCGGCGAATCTCAAGATCGCCGAGACCAATGCTCGCGCGGCGGTCGAGGGCAAGCTGCTCTCCGAGGCGCGGCTCAAGCGGTACGTCTCCACCGCGCGCCTGCTGGCGCCCGTCGTGGTGCCGATCGCGTACCGCGCCGCGCAGGCCGGCCGGAACCAGTTGGACGCGGCAAAGGCCTCGCGCCTCGGCGTCCCCGTCGATGAGGTCGCGGCCTTCGCCGGTTACGGCGGAGGGCTCTCCGCGCGCATCGCGGCGGCGCGGCGCTCGCTGGACCAGCTGGCGGCCACGCACCCCGACGCGGAGACCACGTCCTTCACGGCCGCCGTGGCGCAGCGCCTCGACGACCTGGGCACTGCCGTCACCGCGTCCGAGTCGATGCCGCCCGCGCGGCGTCGCCCCGCGCACCAGGCCATCGCCCGCGAGCTCGACGGCATCGACGCCGACCTGCTCAACCGCCTGGGCGTCAGCTCCTAGCCCGATCGGTCCGCGCGGCGGTTCACCGCCGCCGCGCGGAGGCGTCGGAGACCATCTCCGGGCACGACGCTCGGCACCGTAGCTCGTAGTGCCAGACCTCGTTCGCGTATGTCCGGCACAGGCCGAAACGCCCCGAGTAGCGGTCCATCCAATAGGCCGCGTCCGTCGGACCGACATCCACGGCGTCCCCCGTCACGTGCTCCGACTCCGCCGGGTCCGCGACCAGCCGCGCCGCCGCCTCCGCGCCATCGCGCCTGACGGCATCGTCGTAGAGGTACTGCTGATACCGCGGCGACCGCCACCCCGAGGTCAGGTACATCGCCACCCCCTCCCGCTCGGCGGCCTGTGCCGCTCTCCGCACAGCCTTCCGCAGGCGAGGGGCGAGCTTCGTCACCGCCGGCACGCCCGCGTCGACGGCCACGTGGTCCAGGACCACGCCGTCCGCCTCCCCCAGCTGCCCGACGGTGCCGCCCTCCCCACCGCGCACGCCCGGGACCGATGTCGAGCACCCCGCGATCACCGCCACTATCGCCATCAATACCGCCAGTGCTGCAGCCGATTTCGTGTATACGTGAGCCAGGTGCTCACGATGGGCCGCTCACGTCCCGGTGCCGTCGCCGACGGTCCGCCGTCCCGCCCCAGTCCAGTCCAGTCCCCGGATGATTCCCGCTCAGGTTGCCCTGCTTACCGCCCGGTCTGATTTATCCAGCCTTCCGGACCGGGCAGGTCTGACCGTCGACCTGAAGGTCGATATGGGCGACCGACGCCACCGGCGTGCCGAGCAACGGCGTCGTTGACTCCCGATACCAACCGGAGTGTCCGTACCCGTCGTCGGAGGTGACGGTGTTGGTCCATGAGCTGACCTTCCCGTCCGTCGTCGTCACCACGACCGTGACGTCCTTTGCGACGCGACGCCCGATCCACACGTGCGTGTTGACCGGGTCGCCGTACCAGTAGCTCCCCGCGCACGTGTCTGCAATCGTCGGGACGGTCGTCGGTTCCGGGGTGAACGAGTGCACGGCCGTCGCCGATGTCACCGAGGTTGTCGAAGCCGATAGCGTGTACCCGGGACGAACGTACGTCGTGGGCGCCTCTGCGGCATGCCCGAGGCCACAGCTGCTCACAAGTCCGGTCGCGCCCACAGCGATCGCGATTCGAGGCAAGTATCGAAGTGACGTTGTCATTGTTCCTTCTGCTTCCGGTGTAGTTCTTCGCCGTCTCGTTCGGATCTTGAGGCCACGCGCCCACCTGCGTGGTCAGCGCAAACGAGAGCGCCAGCGACGCAGGAAGTTCCCGGGCTGCGAGGGCTCGGTTTCCGCGACGGGTTCGCCGGGTCGCGCCTCGGGTTCCGATGGTGCGCTCGCGCGAAGGGTACTCACGTGACCTGCGCCGGTCGGGTTCCGATGGTGCGCTCGCGCGAAGGGTACTCACGTGACCTGCGCCGGTCGCCGCGCGTGCCGTCGCGACTTCCTCCCGCGCGGGCGCACCGCCCGCGACGACTCCCTCCAGTTCGGAGGGTGTCATGACGGTCAGCGCGATGATGTCGACCCGGCCAACCGGCGAATCGACCGTCGCGGGGCGGCCCGACGGAAGTCCTACCAAACAGCCGACGGTGCCATATTCCGTGGCCATCGGACTCTCGCCGATATCGACAGGAAGTTCGATCGAAAGTACGCCGTACTCCTCTAGCGCCCCGCTGATCCCCTGGCTGTTCGCAACGTTCTGCGCGAAGTTCTGGATGACCTGAAAATGCGGGCTGGACTTGATCTCCTCGAAGTCGGCACCGCAGAGATCGGGCGTCTCGAGGAACACCTCGCAGCCGAAGCCGGGAAAACTCTCGCCGTCACGCCCTTCAGGATCAGCCAGCCCATCGGAGGCCAGGATCACCGTCGACGGCGTGCGGACCACCCGGTAAGCTTGCCGCGTGTTCGGCCATGCCGGCGCGCCGCTGAACATCGGGTTCAGCAGGTAGGTGATCACATCCGGGTCCACCTCCCCAATGCCCGCCCAGTAGGCATCCATCACAGCGTGATGCCTCGGTGCCGCCGAGTTGTCACGATCGATTTCGTCGGTCATTTCCACTCCATCCCGTTCGAACAACCCTCGCGCTCGTAATTGTCTCGTGACTCCCTGTGGAGCTACACATCCGCTTTCCCATCGCCCTCTAAAGGACTTCCTCGACAAGATCGACCGCAAGACGACTTCAGTCACGAGCCACTAGATTAGTCAACAACCGCCCGATCCTGTTGCGCGGCCTGCTCGTGATGCGGCGGCGCGCTGGAATCTGCGGCAAGGAGCTCCTCACATCATCGATACGCCGAAGCCCTGACGAGCGCATGCCCGCTCAAGCTCGAAGAGCCACAAATCTATTGGGCACGCCATCGTTCATCGGCGAGCAGGGGATTATCGCAGTGATTCGACCCGATCTGGCGGATTCCGTACGTCGAGAAAATTCGATCTCCTGATGATTCTAATCGCCCTGGTTGGCTATCTGCATTCCCTTCCACACTCCCACCGCGGCTCGCACCCAATCCTCCGTCGAAGAAGACGTAGAACTATAACCTGCCACGCTGCCGGTCATAAACTCAAAACTATCCGGTGTCACGCACTCGAAATACCGAAGCTCCCCTTGACCAGCGACTGAAAACCACCGATGCAGTTCTTCCGCATCGACAACCTTTGCCATCACTCCCGATATGGCACCGCGCAAGACTTCCCGCACCGACGCGCTTTCGCCTACCGTCATCGTTCCGAAGTCGCACCACATGCAGATACTATCGAGACTAGGGGTCTTCGCGAAATACTGAATTCCCCTCCAATCACCAGCAACTACGTGCGCGCCACCAATTCTTTCGAAACCGATCGTAGCGGCTTCCAATCGCTCCGCCTCGGCTGCGCGATAGACCTGAAAGGCGTTGTCGTTCCAATTCGAACTCCCGAATCCCGCGGATAGTTCTGCCAGCGCCCGGCTGTCATTGTCCATTAGAAGGCTGAGGATAGCCGACCTGATGGCAATTTCCTTAGCAGTTTCGTCCAGTGCGAAATCAAACGCCCAACCGGAGACATCGATCGCCCACTGACCGTCTTTGCGCATACTCAACGCTTGGGGCGAAAGCCATCTGAAGTTGGCGGGAATGTTCGCGATAGCGTACATCCACTCGGGCGACAACGACGCAAACCCGTCTAACGATACTATCTCATCCAGAGAGACAATGCGATCAACCACTACATCTACCTGACCCGAACTATTCGACTCAAAAACACGTCCAGCCATGGCTGGATCCGGAGTTCCGATAGGGGGCTTGCCAGGTAGGTTTCGCTCATCCGCTGGCAACAGCACGTCACGGAGGTTCGCAAGGTCAGTCTCAGGCGAAACGACCGGCGAGGCTATGTAGCCTAGAATCGTCATTCTCTTATCCTCCAACTAATTCGACGCGCCGGCGCCGCTGGATATTCAGCCATCGAGGCGCTCAGGATGAGATAGCAGACTGTATATCATGGCTTGAATGCTATCACGATTTCTTAGCTCCAGGACGGTCTGTGCATCTCGAAACGACGGATCCCACCCCTTCACATCTGCTGCTACTCTCGATCTCTTCGCGGAGTTCGCTGGACGAGATAGCCATTGAAGATTGGCTCTCCAATTCATCATGCGATACATGTCCCGAGGTGAGAGCTTTGCGAATCCGGGCATGCCGACCATCTCCGCCAATGAAATAACGTGGTCGGGCGACACTTTTGACAATCCGCCACTTGTTTCACCGATGGTACGACCCGACGACGTGTACGCACCATCGATATCCCCGACCTTTGGGCGCATTTTGCCTTGCAGTGCGTCCGTCGAACTACGCAATGAGCTCGATGGCGTTTTGGGCCGAAGGATGTCGTAAATGCCCCGCTCGGGCGCATCTCTCGGAATCACAAGACCACGTTCCGGAGAGTAGATTGCACCCGGTCGGGAGCTCGCGAGTGATTCCGCAGCAGATTGAAGTTTGCTAGCAGTAGACGCCGTGGGTGCTACTGCTCCAGCAAATGCTGGTGCCTCTGCCCTACTGAACGAAGTCGCCACCGGCGCGATGGGATTTGATGTGGCGACGCGAGTGAGAGCATCGCCCGTAGCAATACGCCCGAAGTTTGCGGTTTCGGTGGCAGCAGCCCGACCTGTCCCGCCTGGGGTCACAACTTCTGCGGTCTCGGCACGCCCCGCGAGCTTTGCCGCTTCAATACTCTTCGCCGTCTCTGAAATCTTGCCAATACCAGAGTCGATCTGGGCCTTAGCAGCCTCAGCAACTCCTCCTGTATTCGAGGGAAATGAGGTATCTACGATCTTAGCGGCTTCGGTTGCCGTCTTTGCGGCGTCGTCGATGATGGGTTGGCCGATGCGGCTGCCTACTTGAGTCCGAATTTCGCTTTCGGCAGCGATGCGGGCGGCTTGTTGCGCTTCTTGTTTGACGACGGCTACGGTGGCGCCTTCGGCGATTTTCCGTTCGAAGGTGGATAGGCACGCTTCCTTCGCGGCGGCCGTGATTGCCGTCACGGCTCCGGCTTCTGGTTGGCCGCCAGGGACGAGCATCGCTGCCCAGCCTGCGTAGTCGGCGATTTTCAGGAAAGTTTCCAACGTGCCCGGGGTAGGACTGGCCTTCCCTGTCCCAATGTCGAGATCGGCGTCACCAAGCAACGTCGACTTCTTGATTTGAAACTTGGCCAGTTTGTCGGTAAACGAATCGTTGCCGGCGAATCTGCTCATCTCCAGTACCGACCCGTCAGAGAAGGTAACGAACGTTCTCTCTGGCTCGATAGGCACTTGCGGGGCAAAACCGCCCGAAACGTGCGGAACAGTTCCGCTGATGGTGTGACTGCTGACCGGATAGACGCCGTCGAGGAAGAACCCTCTGATCTTGTCCGCGTTGGTACCGAACTGATCGGCCCACGCTTGCGTGACCCGATCTTCGAGTCCGACTGACCTGATCGATCGCGCATTTCATCACTGCTGCGGATAGGCGTCGCCGACCCGACGGGGTCCTGACGCGACGGTGCCTGGCCACCGCAGCGTGAGCTCGCCCCCATCGGGTAGCGCCGCCCAGCGCGGGGCGAAATCGTCGTAGCGGGCGAAGATCCGCTGGCGCAGGGCGGGGGCGATGTCCGCGTCGTCGAGCGCGCCGGGCCAGGCGGGCTCCGGCTTGCGGTGGCCTCGCTCGACCTCCCACAGCGCCGCCGTCAGCGAGGCCAGGTACTCCGAGCGCGCCATATCCGCGGACTGCGCCGGGGTCGGTCGCCGATTGCGCCGGGAGGCCTTTCGGCGCTCCGCCGGGTCGGCCGGCCAGAACAGACCGTCGAGGCCGTTGGCGTCGGCGAGCCGTCCGAACACTCCGCCGCGCAGGCCCGCCTCGGTCTCCACAATGAGGTGCGCTGCGTCGTGCGGCACCGGCGGCCGTCCGCCCGGGCCGCCGCGGGGCGCGAGTTCCGGGCCCGTCGCTCGGACGATCCGCACGTCGTACCCGTTCCGGCGCTTGACGAACGTGACCTCCATGCCCCCAGGTTCCGTCATCCGGCCCTGCGCCGCAACGGGATTTCGTCGGATTGCGGGCTCAGGGCCGCGCCTGCAGCCGTTCCCGGGTCGCCTCGTCGGCGGGCAGGAAGGTTTCCAGGTGCAGCTCGTCGACGGTGGCGTCGTGGGGCGTGAGCACCGCGCTGACCACGCTGAACAGCCGCAGGTGCGGCGCACCGTCGGGCATGCGGAGCACGAGCTCGATGACGGGGCCCGAGGGCTCCGGGCCCGGCTCGCCGGCGGGGTACTCCCGGCACTCGGCGAGGAGCGCCACCAGTCGCGGGTCGGCGGTGCGGTCGGCGCGCGCGGACACCTGATGCAGCAGGTGCGCGCGCCATGCCCCGAGATCGACGATGCGCGGCGCGAGCCCGTCCGGGTGCAGGCTCAGCCGGACGACATTGATCGGCGGCTCCAGCAGGTGCGCCGCACAGCCGTCGAGGAGCGGCGGCACCGCGTCGTTGGCGTCCACGAGGTCCCAGTACCGGTCGAGCAGCAGAGCGGGATAGGCACATGCGCATCCTGGAGGGTCCGGAAGGACGCGAGTACCCCGGCCGCGTCGACGGGGCTGACGTGGCGCGGCGCGAACCCGCCGGCCACGAGAAGCACGTCGCGTTCGCGCGGCGGCACGTCGAGGTGTTCCGCGAGCCGCAGGATCATCTCGGCGCTCGGGTGCGAGCGGCCGGTCTCCAACGAAGCGCCGGGGAAGCTCCACCACAACCTCGGAGGTAATCGCCATCGGATCCCGTTCGCGGCAGACTCGGGGCCGGCCGGTCAGAAGATGCCGAGAACCCTTGGAGGACATCACGAACGATATCGTCAGCGCCTACCTGAGCACGTGGAACGCCGTCGACCCTCACACCCCCATCGGTGCCGTCGTCGCGGGCGTGCACGAGCAGTTCCCGGGCTTCGAGTTCACCCTCGTCGGCGAGCCGGACGCCCACCACGACCAGGTGCGCTTCCAGTGGGGCCTCGGTCCCGCGGGCACCGAGCCGCCCGTGATCGGCTTCGACGTGGTGACCGTCGACGCGGACCGTCGGATCGCCACCGTCGCCGGATTCCTGGACCGCGTACCCGCCTGACCGGGAAGACGCCGATGGCCCCTCCGCAGAGGGGCCATCGGTGCTCGTCGGCCTACCGGCCGATCAGCTTGAGCGCCTTGATCGCCGAAGGCACGACGCCCAGGAAGACATTACGGGGCACACCCTTGATGCCGCCGATGCCGATGATCCGCTGCTGCGCAATGGTCTTCGACTCGCAGTACTTGAGCAGGCCCTCCGTACCGTGACGCCGGCCCACACCCGAGATACCCATGCCGCCCATCGGCGCAGCGGTGGAACCCCATGCCGCGGCGTAGCCCTCGTTGATGTTGACGGTGCCGGCGTTGATCCGCTCGGCGATCTGCTGCGCCTGCTTCGTGGTGCCGGCGAAGACGCTGGCGTTGAGCCCGTACTCGGTGTCGTTGGCCTTCTCGATCGCCTCGTCGACCGAGTCCACCGGGTAGATGGACACGAGCGGGCCGAAGGTCTCCGACTTGAAGCAGACGGCCTCCTCCGGCACGTCCTTGAGCACCGTCGGCTCGTAGAAGAACGGGCCGAGGTCCGGGCGGGCCTTACCGCCCGCGAGCACCGTCGCACCCTTGGCCACCGCGTCGTCCACATGCGCGGCCACGGTGTCGATCTGCGCCTTCGACGCCAGCGAGCCCATCTCGTTGGTGAAGTCGTAACCCGCGCCCAGTGCGAGCGTGGCGGTGCGCTCGGCGAAGGCGCGGGCGAACTCGTCGGCGATCTCCCGCTCGACGTAGATCCGCTCGATCGAGATGCACAGCTGGCCCGAGTTCGAGAACGCGGCGCGGGCGGCACCGTCGGCCGTGTGCGCGATGTCGGCGTCCTTGGTGACCACCATGGGGTTCTTGCCGCCCAGCTCGGCGGAGAAACCGATGAGCCGCCTGCCGCACTGCTCGGCGAGCGTGGCGCCGGTCGCGGACGAGCCGGTGAACATGAGGTAGTCCGCGGCCTCGACGATCGCGGTGCCCACGACGCCGCCGGGGCCCGGGACCACGGCGAACAGGTCACGCGGCAGGCCGGCCTTGTACAGCAGCTCGACGGCGGCGAGCGCGCAGTACGGGGTCTGCGAGTCCGGCTTGAGCACCACGGCATTGCCCGCGGCGAGCGCGGCGATGCCGTCCGATACCGCGAGGGTGATGGGGTAGTTCCACGGCGCGATCACACCGACGACGCCCTTGGGCTGGTACCGCACGCGCGTCTTGGTGAACACCGGCAGCATGCCGTCGGTACTCTTCTCCGCCAAGATCTTCGGCGCGTTCTTGCCGTACCAGCGGGCCGTCATCGCGACGTCCAGCGCCTCCTCCTGCGCGTACTGGCGGGCCTTGCCCGTCTCCAGCTGCACCATGTCCATCAGTTCGGCGCGGTTGTCCCCCACCAGGTCCGCGAACTTCAGCAGCACCTTCGCGCGGTCCTGCGGGGTGCGCGCCGCCCACTGCTTCTGCGCGACGCGGGCGCGCTCGAAGGCCCTGACCACGTCCTCGGCGGTGCCGACGGGGATCGTGGTGACCTTCTCCCCCGAGAACGCTTCGAGGACATCGCGCGATGTCCGCTCCTCCGGGTGATCGATCGCCGAAAGGGCGCGAAGACGGTCGAACGTGGCCTGGGTGGGTGCTGGCATGACGCCAGATTACCCGCTTGTTGATGGTCACTCAATAGAGTGCCGCGGCGATGCTCGTGAGATCGGCCGAATACTGGATCAGGAGGCCGGAATCGGCCTCCTGAGCTGCAATTGTGCCGAACTCACGAGGCTCACCCTGCACAAGTGAGCGTATGAAACGTGTTTCTTCCACAGAGACGCTTCTGCCGCGCCGAGCGGGTCGGCGGCCCCGCCACGCTGGGACCATGCACACCATCGAGATCCTGCAGGCGCTGGCCGCTCCCGACGGCGGCGTCTTCTCCCGCCGGGCTGCGCTGCGTGCGGGCGCCGACTCCGCGGAGATCGAGCGCCTTCGCCATCTCGGCGATATCGTCGTGATCCGTCGGGGCTGGTACCGGCTCCCCGGAGCGAATGCCGTGGTCGTCGCCGCGGTGAAAGGCGGCGCCGTGATCACGTGCGTCTCCGCACTCTCCTTCCGCCCCGGCGTCTGGATCCCGCCCCGGAAGACCGCCAAGACCACGTTGTCGAAGTCCAAGACCCACCTCCGCCGCGCACGACATCGGCGGACGCGATCGCACGAGGACTGCGACGCGTACCAACGGCTCCCCTCCCCGACCCGCGCGGTCGACGACCTCTCGACAGCGCTGCGTTGCGCGGCGAACTGCCTCGACGCCGACGAGTTCGTTGCAGTACTCGATTCGGTGCTCCGCATGACGAACCCGCACACCATCGAGGACCTCGAGGAGATCTTCGTCGACGCCCCCGAACGCACCAAGCGGCTGCTGAGCTTCCTCGACCCCGAGTCCGGCTCCGGGACGGAGTCCCTCACTCGGTTCCGACTGGCTCGCCTGCATATCCGCGTGCGCAGCCAGCAGACGATTCCCGGAATCGGCCGGGTGGATCTGCTGGTCGGCGACAAGCTGATCATCGAATGCGATAGCACCGACCACCACAGTGGGGTGCAGCGCCTCGTGGACAACAAGCGTGATCGGACCGCTACCCGCGGGAACTACCGCGTGATGCGGTTCGACTACACCGAGGTCGTCGCTGATTGGGACGCGATCTTGGCCGAGATCCTCGACATCGTCCGGACCGACCGCCACATGGGTGCCGTCCGAGTCGTGGAATCGGCGGATGAGGACGACACGAGGCCGGATCCGGCTTCGTGACCCAGGAATCGGACGGATTCACGAGGCGATACCCTGGCGGGCATGAGCAACGTGCAGTTCACCCCCACCGCGGACCTGGTCGACGAGATCGGCCCCGACGTGCGCAGCTGCGACACGCAGTTCCGCCAGTTCGGCGGCCGCAAGCAGTTCGCCGGCGAGGTCGTCACGGTGAAGTGTTTCCAGGACAACGCGCTGCTCAAGTCCGTCCTCGGCGAGCCCGGCGAGGGCCGCGTGCTGGTCATCGACGGCTCGGACTCCAGCGGCGTGCCCTCCCTGCACACTGCCCTGGTCGGCGACCTCATCGCCGAGCTGGGCCGCTCCAACGGCTGGGCGGGCATCGTCGCGTACGGCGCCGTCCGCGACGCCGCGGTGATCGGGACCCTCGACATCGGCGTCAAGGCCCTGGGCACCAACCCCCGCAAGTCGACGAAGACGGCGGAGGGGCAGCGCGACGTGCCGATCTCCTTCGGCGGGGTCACCTTCACGCCGGGCGATGTGCTCTACAGCGATGAGGACGGCATCGTCCTGAGGTAGCGGCCCTCAGCGCGCGACGCGCGCCGATCGCCCGAACACCTCGACCACGTCGCCCACCGCGAGCTGCCGGCCGCGACGCGTATCGACCTCGCCGTTCACGGTCACCTCACCATCCGTGATCACGCCCTTCGCCTCCGCCCCGGAGTCGATCAGGCCCGCCAGCTTGAGGAACTGCCCCAGCCGGATCGTCTCGTCGGAGATGGCCACGTCGATCGCGTCGTTCACGCCGACCATCATGCCGCAGTGGCGCTAGTTCGCCGCCTTCGCCTTCGCGATCACGTCGCCGAGCACGCGGTCCAGTACGTCCTGCGAGACGGCGCCCGTCCCCTGCACGGTGACCACCACGGACCGGACGCGGGCGAGCACCGTCCGGCTGCTTCCCCCGGACTTCGCGAGCGGCTTGCCGGCGGAGTCGTCGTCGAGAGGGGTCACGTCGGAGACGTACCGGTAGGTGGGGACGCCATCGATGCTCGCGCCGGGCCCGAAAGCGTCCTCGACCGACACGGTGCGCACCTCCGGCCGGGCGAACGAGGGCTGGGCGCGCTGATAGGCGCCGCAGTCCTTGATCCATTGCGCGGTCAGGGCGAAGACATCGGAGCCCGCGCGTTGGCGATCCACCGTGGCGGTGATGGTGGATCCGTCCGGCGCCCGGTAGGCCACGGACGCGGCGTAGTACAGGTTCCAGTCGGAGCCGTCGGCCGCGCGCGAGAAGTTCTTCCCGAAGGGCGTGTAGAGGCACTGCGCCGGACGCGTCTCCCCATCGGACTGGCCGTGCAGACCGAGGCCGGAACCGTCCTCGGCCGCCGTGTCCGCAGGTGCGACGGTGCCGCCCACGGGGAACGCGGCGGCGCTCGGCAGGAGGCGTGCGAGCTCGGCATTGCTGCGCCCGCCCAGGTCGGTGTGGTCGGGGTGGAACGTGGCCCGGTACTCCGGGAACAGGCCCGGGTAGCTGCGCGCCACCGTCGACGCGGCGGCGGAGGGGCTGATCGAGCCCGGCGCCGGGGACGGCGAGGGCGTATCGACACCGGCGGTGCTGCACCCGGCCAAGGCCGCCGTCAACGCCACCGCGGTGACCGTACCGAACTTGTTCATCGCGCCCCCGAGAATTGTTGCTCCGACGGTACTACTGTCGCCCCCGTGCTGCTCGAACTTGCCGGTACCCGCACCCACGTGGTGGTCGACGGTCCGCGCGGACCGGAATCCGGTCCGCCGGTCGTGCTCAATTCCGGCCTGGCCGGCAATTGGTTCGACTGGGACGCCGTCACCGAATTGCTGACGGCGGGCCGCACCGTCGTCCGCCTGGACCGGCCCGGTTACGGCCTCTCCGATCCCTGGCCCGACGGTGCCGTGCCCACCCTGGAGTCCGAGACCGCGCGGCTGCACGAGCTGCTCGACGCGCTGCAGCTGGAGTCCGCGGTCATGGTGGGCCACTCGATGGCCGCCTTCTACGTGGAGGCCTTCGCCCGCGAATTTCCCGCGCGGACAGCGGGTTCGGTGATCCTCGACGGGAGCGTCGAGTCCTCGCCGCGCTGGGTCCTGCCGGGCGACCTGCGCGACGACATCCTGCGGCGGTCGGCCGACGTGGCCACCGCGGTGGGGATGAACCGCTTGGGCCCGGCGGCGCACCGGATGCTCGGCGGCGCGACCCCGCCCCCCGAGCACGCGGACATCCTGAAGTCGGACGCCTACTTCAAGGCCGCGTTCCTGGAGAACGGGAGGTACCCGGTCCTGGCGCACGAGCTGGCCGCGCTGCGCGAACGCCGGGAGTTGGCGCCGGGGATCCCGACCATCGTCGCGGCGGCGTACGGCGGGCACCGCACGCCCCTATCGGCCCGGTGGCTCAGGGAGCAGCGGGGTCTCGCGGACCTACTGCGCGCCCGCTACGCGGTGATCTCGCCCAGTGGGCACCTGGTGATGGCCGACCAGCCCGCTCAGGTGGCGGCGCTGGTGCTCGACGCGGTCAGCCGACGCGGAGGCTCCGCAGGTCGGACGAGGTGACGAGGCGCTCGCCGTCCTCCGTGAGCAGGAGCGCCAGGCGCCGGTTCCGCAGGCGCAGGCGGGCAAGGGTGCGTGAGCCCAGGATGGCGGGGCGGCGGGTCAGCTTCACGGGGAATCTCCGAGGGTGCGATCTCGATGCATAACGATTGGTTACAGATACTGTATTGCTTCCTGAGGGCGCGGTCCAGTGCTCGCACCGCCAGCGTGTCCGTCCTCACAACCGGGTTCCACGAAGGCCCGCGCGGCGACGCGGCTAATCTGTCATTGTTCAACCGCAGATTTGCGTCCCAACACATCCTCCAAGGAGAACCGTGTCCGATCTCGACGACCTGCTCAAGTCCATTCCGCTCGCCGACATCGCGGCCCAGCTCGGCGTCTCGGAGGACGTCGCCTCGGAGGCCGTGAACCAGACCGTTCCGACCCTCCTCGCCGGTCTCCAGGCGCAGGACACCACCGAGGCTCCCGCCCAGCTCATCGACGCCGCCGACAACGGCGACGGCCAGGAGATCGTGGCCAGCCTGTTCGGTGAGAAGACCGACGACGTGGCGGCCGCCGCGGCCGCGCCGCTGTCGTCGGGCGTCACCGACGGCCTGGTCAAGCAGCTCCTGCCGATCCTCGCGCCGATCGTGATCAGCTTCGTCATGAAGAAGATGACGAGCGGTGGCGCCGCGGCCCCCGAGCAGCAGGCTCAGGCCCCGCAGCAGGGCGGCGGCGATCTGCTCGGCAGCATCCTGGGCAACATGCTCGGCGGCGGCAACTCGGGCGCGAGCGCCGGCGGCAACGCCGCGGGCAATGTGCTCGGCAGCATCCTCGGCGGCCTGCTCAAGGGCAAGTAGCCGCACCGCAGCACCACGCGGAAGGCCGGGCCCCCTCTCGGGGAGCCCGGCCTTTTCCGTTCGTGGCCCGACGGTGCGCGCGGCACCGTCGGGCGTCCGACTACCGCTGCGGCGCGGCGGTGGGCACGATCGGCGCGGGAAGCGCCGTGTCGCCCATGAGGAAGCGGTCGACGGCGGCCGCGGCGCTGCGGCCCTCCGCGATCGCCCACACGATGAGCGACTGGCCGCGGCCCGCGTCACCGGCCACGAACACGCCGGGGACCGTCGACTGGAAGTCGTCGCCGCGCGCGACATTGCCGCGCTCGTTGTACTCGACGCCCAGCTTGTCGAGCAGGTCGTCGCGCTGCGGGCCGACGAAGCCCATCGCCAGGAGGACGAGGTCGGCCTCGAGGGTGAAGTCGGTACCCTCGACCTTCTCGAACCGGCCGCCCTCCATCTTGACCTCGTACGCCTTGAGGCCGGTGACCTTGCCGTCCTCGCCGACGAACTCCTCGGTGCTGACGGAGAACTTGCGCTCGCCGCCCTCCTCGTGCGCGGAGCTGATGCGGTACATGAGCGGGTAGGTCGGCCACGGGGTCGACTCCGCGCGCTCGCGGGGCGGCACCGGCATGATCTCGAACTGGTGCACGATCTCCGCGCCCTGACGCAGCGAGGTGCCCAGGCAGTCGGCGCCGGTGTCACCGCCGCCGATGATGACGACCTTCTTGCCCTTGGCGTGCAGCGGCGGCAGGCCGTCCTCGTCGAGGACGTCGTCGCCGACCGCGGCGCGGTTTGCCCACGGCAGGAACTCCATCGCCTGGTGGATGCCGTCCAGCTCGCGGCCGGGGATCGGCAGGTCGCGCCAGACGGTCGCCCCGTTGGCGAGCACGACCGCGTCGAAGTCCTCGCGGAGCTGCTCGACGGTGACGTCCACACCCACGTTGACCCCGGTCTTGAAAACCGTTCCCTCGGCGTTCATCTGGGCGAGGCGACGATCGATGTGCCGCTTCTCCATCTTGAACTCGGGGATGCCGTAGCGCAGCAGGCCGCCGACGCGATCGGCGCGCTCGAACACCGTCACCGTGTGCCCGCCGCGGGTGAGCTGCTGCGCGGCGGCCAGGCCCGAGGGGCCCGAGCCGACGACGGCGATCTTCTTGCCGGTCAGCTTGGTCGGGTGCTGCGGCGAGACCCAGCCCTCGTCGAAGGCCTTGTCGATGAGCTCGACCTCGACCTGCTTGATGGTGACGGGGTCCTGGTTGATGCCGAGCACGCACGACGCCTCACAGGGCGCCGGGCACAACCGTCCGGTGAACTCCGGGAAGTTGTTCGTGGCGTGCAGCCGCTCGATGCCGTCGTACCAGCGATCCTTGTACGCCAGCGTGTTCCACTCGGGGATCAGGTTCCCCAGCGGGCAACCGTTGTGGCAGAACGGGATACCGCAGTCCATGCACCGGGATGCCTGCTTGCGCAGGGTGTCCCCGTCGAAGGGCTTGTAGACCTCGTTCCAGTCCAGCAGACGGAGCGGGACCGGCCGGCGGACCGGCAGTTCACGGGAGTTGTGCTTCAGAAAGCCTTGCGGATCAGCCACGAGCGGCCTCCATCACTGCGTCGTCGATGTCGCGGCCGTCCAGTTCGGCACGCTTGATGGCGGTGAGCACGCGCTTGTAGTCGCGCGGCATCACCTTGGCGAAGAGCTGACGCTCCCGGCCCCAGTTGGCCAGGATCCGCTCCGCGATCGCGGAGTCGGTGTACTCGTAGTGCTTGGTCACGGCCTCGAGGACGAACTCGATGTCGTCCTCGCCCAACGACTCCAGCTCCACCAGCTCGGTGTTGAGGTCGCGCTCGAACTGGCCGTCGGCGTTGTAGACGTAGGCCACGCCGCCGGACATGCCGGCGCCGAAGTTGCGTCCCGTGTCGCCGAGGACCACCACGCGGCCGCCGGTCATGTACTCGCAGCCGTGGTCGCCCACGCCCTCGACCACCGCGACGGCGCCCGAGTTGCGCACCGCGAAGCGCTCGCCGGCCTTGCCGCTGAGGTACACCTCGCCGCCGGTCGCACCGAACAGGATCACGTTGCCCGCGATGATGTTCTCGGCGGCGACGAAGCCCTCGGGGGCGTTGCGCGCCGGCCGGACCACGATCTTGCCGCCGGACAGGCCCTTGCCCACGAAGTCGTTGGCGTCGCCCTCGAGGCGCAGCGTGATGCCCTTCGGCACGAAGGCGCCGAAACTGTTGCCCGCGCTGCCCCGGAAGGTGATGTCGATCGTGTCCTCGGGGAGCCCGTCGGCGCCGTGCGCCTTGGTCACCTCGTGGCCCAGCATCGTGCCCACGGTGCGGTTGACGTTGGAGATCGGCGTCTCGATCGTGACCGGGGCACCGGTCTCCACCGCGACCCGCGCCTGCGAGATCAGCTGCTGGTCCAGGGCCTTCTCGAGACCGTGGTCCTGGGGCTGGCTGCAGAACGGGTCCTGCTTCATGAACGGCGAGTCGACCTGGGCCAGGATCGGCGAGAGGTCGAGCTTGCCCGCCTTCGCACCTCCCCAATGCGCCTGCGCCGCAGTGGTGTCGAGGATCTGCGACTGGCCGACGGCCTCCTGCAGGGTGCGGAAGCCCAGCTCGGCGAGGAGCTCGCGCACCTCCTCGGCGATGTAGCGGAAGAAGTTCTCCACGAACTCGGGCTTGCCGGTGAAGCGCCGGCGCAGCACCGGGTTCTGCGTGGCCACGCCCACCGGGCAGGTGTCCAGGTGGCAGACCCGCATCATGATGCAGCCGGAGACCACCAGCGGGGCGGTCGCGAAGCCGAACTCCTCGCCGCCGAGCAGCGCCGCGACGATGACGTCCCGACCCGTCTTGAGCTGACCGTCGACCTGCACCACGATCCGGTCGCGCAGACCGTTGAGCAGCAGCGTCTGCTGGGTCTCGGCGAGGCCGATCTCCCAGGGCGCGCCGGCGTGCTTGACCGAGGTCAGCGGGGTGGCGCCGGTGCCGCCGTCGTGGCCCGAGATGAGCACGACGTCGGCGTGCGCCTTGGAGACGCCCGCGGCGACGGTGCCCACGCCGATCTCCGAGACCAGTTTCACGTGGATCCGCGCCTGCGGGTTCGCGTTCTTCAGGTCGTGGATCAGCTGCGCGAGATCCTCGATCGAGTAGATGTCGTGGTGCGGGGGCGGCGAGATCAGGCCGACGCCCGGCGTCGATCCGCGGACCTCGGCGACCCAGGGGTACACCTTGTGCGGGGGCAGCTGCCCGCCCTCGCCGGGCTTCGCGCCCTGCGCCATCTTGATCTGGATATCGGTGCAGTTGCTCAGGTAGTGCGAGGTCACGCCGAACCGGCCCGAGGCGACCTGCTTGATCGCGCTGCGCCGGAGATCGCCGTTCTCGTCGGGGGTGAACCGCCGCGGATCCTCGCCGCCCTCACCGGAGTTGCTGCGGCCGCCGAGCCGGTTCATGGCGATCGCCAGGGTCTCGTGCGCCTCCGCCGAGATCGAGCCGTAGCTCATGGCGCCGGTCGAGAACCGCTTGACGATCTCGCTCACGGGCTCCACCTCGTCGACGGAGATCGACGGGCGGTCGCTGTTGAAGCGGAACAGTCCGCGCAGCGAGGCCAGGCGCGTGCTCTGGTCGTTGACCAGCGCGGTGTACTCCTTGAACACCTTGTACTGCCCGGTGCGCGTCGCGTGCTGGAGCTTGAAGACGGTGTCCGGGTTGAACAGGTGGTACTCGCCCTCACGACGCCACTGGTACTCGCCGCCCACCTCGAGCTCGCGGTGCGCCAGCTCCTCGGGGCGGTCGTTCATGGCGCGCTTGTGCCGCGCGGCCACGTCGGCGGCGATCTCCTCCAGGCCGATCCCGTCGAGCTGGCTCTGCAGGCCGGTGAAGAACTCGTCGACGATCTCCTGCGACAGGCCGATGACCTGGAACAGCTGCGCACCGGTGTACGAGGCGAGAGTGGAGATGCCCATCTTGGACATCACCTTGAGCACGCCCTTGCCGGCCGCCTTGACGTAGTTGGCGTTGAGCTTCTCCAGGGGGGTGCCGTTGAGCTCGCCGCGGAGGTGCATGTCCTCGATGGTCGCGAAGGCCATGTACGGGTTCACCGCCGCCGCACCGCAGCCGATGAGCGCGGCCATGTGGTGCACCTCGCGGGCGTCGCCGGACTCGACGATGAGGCCGACCTTGGTGCGGCTGCGCTCGCGCACCAGGTGGTGGTGCACGGCGGAGGTCAGCAGCAGCGACGGGATCGGCGCCAGCAGCCGGTCGGAGTTGCGGTCCGACAGAATGATCAGGCGCGCGCCACCGGCGATCGCCTCGGAGACCCGGGTGCGCACGGTGTCCAGCGCCTCGCGCAGGCCCTTGCCGCCCTCGGCGACGTGGTACAGGCCCGGGATGACCACGGACCGGAACTCGGGCAGGGTGCCGTCGTCGTTGACCTTGACCAGCTTGATCAGCTCGTCGTTGTTGAGGATCGGCTGGTCCAGGTGGATCTGGCGGCAGCTGCCCGGCTCCGGGTGCAGCAGGTCGCCCTCGCCGCCGATGGTGCCGCCGAGGCTGGTGACGATCTCCTCGCGGATGGCGTCCAGCGGCGGGTTGGTCACCTGCGCGAACAGCTGCTGGAAGTAGTCGAACAGCAGCCGGGGCCGCAGCGACAGCACGGCGACCGGGGTATCGGTGCCCATGGAGCCGATCGCCTCGGCACCCGTCTTCGCCATCGGCGTGAGCAGCAGGTCCAGTTCCTCGGTGGTGTACCCGAACATCTGCTGCCGCTGGGTGACCCGGTCGTGCGGCATCACGGGGTGCGGGCGGTCCGGGAGCTCCTTGAGGCGCAGCAGTCCCTCGTCGAGCCACTGCTGGTAGGGCTCGGCCGCGGCCAGGTCGCTCTTGATCTCCTCATCGGAGACGATGCGCCCCTGCGCCGTGTCCACCAGGAACATGCGGCCCGGCTGCAGGCGGGTCTTGTAGACCACCTCGGAGTGGTCGATGTCGAGGACGCCGACCTCCGAGCCGAGCACGACGAGGCCGTCCTTGGTGACCCAGATCCGCGACGGGCGAAGGCCGTTGCGGTCCAGCACGGCGCCGATCAGGGTGCCGTCGGTGAAGCACACCGACGCCGGCCCGTCCCACGGCTCCATCAAGGAGGAGTGGTACTCGTAGAACGCCCGGCGCGCCGGGTCCATGTCCTGGTGCCGCTCCCACGCCTCGGGGATCATCATCAGCACGGCGTGCGGCAGGCTGCGACCGCCCAGGTGCAGCAGCTCGAGGACCTCGTCGAAGCGCGCGGTGTCGGAACCGCCCTCCGTGCAGATCGGGAAGATCTTGTCGGCGGCGTCCTCGCCGAACGCCGAGACATCGAGCAGCGCCTCGCGGGCCCGCATCCAGTTCTCGTTGCCGCCGACGGTGTTGATCTCGCCGTTGTGGGCGACCCGCCGGTACGGGTGGGCCAGCGGCCAGCTCGGGAAGGTGTTCGTGGAGAAACGCGAATGCACCAGGCCCAGAGCCGATTCCACGCGCTCGTCCTGCAGGTCCACGAAGAATCCGCGCAGCTGCGGAGTGGTCAGCATGCCCTTGTAGACGAAGGTCTGGCCGGACAGCGACGGGAAGTACACCGACTCCTCGCCCTGCGAGCCGGCGCCCGCACCGTCGGTGCCGAGCTCGCGCTCGATCCGCTTGCGGATCACGAAGCAGCGCCGCTCGAGGTCCATACCGGACAGGGGTGCACCGTCGGAATCCGTTCCGGCGATGAAGATCTGGCGCATGGTGGGCATCGCATCGCGCGCCAGCGCTCCCAGCGAGCCGTCGTCGGTGGGCTGATCGCGCCAACCCAGGACCGTCAGGCCCTCCGCGGCGACGATCCGCTCCACGCCCGCCGCGGCGGCCGTCGCCTCCGCGGCGGCCTGCGGCAGGAAGGCGATGCCCGTGGCGTAGGCGCCCTGGTGGGGCAGCTCGAAGTCCACGACCTCGCGGAAGAAGCGGTCCGGCACCTGGATCAGGATGCCCGCGCCGTCACCGGTGTTGGGCTCGGCGCCGGCGGCGCCACGGTGCTCGAGGTTGACCAGGGCGGTGATGGCCTTGTCGACGATGTCCCGGGACTTGCGCCCGTGCATGTCCACCACGAAGGCGACGCCACACGCGTCGTGCTCGTTGGCGGGGTGGTACAGGCCCTGCGGGCCCGGGGGGACGAATCGGCTCATCGAATACCTGCCTTAGCGCAGCGCCTCACGGCGGAACGGACGGATCAAGGGCGGCGAACAGCGCGCGTCCGTCGGACGCGGCTCGCCTCAGGCATCGTTGGCTGTAGTCAAAACTGTAGTTTCCCCCGCCCGGATCACAAAATGAAAGGCCATCCTTACTCTGCTTGACCTGGGGTGATTGCCGGTCGCGGCACAGCGGACCCCAGGTTTCGGCTAGGTTTCCCCCTCGTGACCGGTGGTAGTGATCGGGGCGAGTTGCTGAGCGTCGGGCCGGGCCTCGCCGTCGTGCTCGTCACCCTCGCGCTGACCGGCGCCGCAGTGGCCTGGCTCGGGCGCACCGGCTACGGGGCGGCGGTCCTGGGGGCGGCGGCGCGGGCCACGCTGCAGTTGGCCGTCCTCGGCATGGCGCTGAGCCTGATCGTGCGGAGTCTGTGGTTCACGGCGGCGTTCACCGTACTGATGGGGTGCACGGCGGGCTGGACCGCGGCGGGACGCATCGTGGGGCGCCGTCCCCGCTGGTCCGAGTTCGCGGTGACGACCGTGACCGTCGCCGGCCCCGCGGCGCTCCTGACGGTCGCGCTGATCCTCTCGGGCGTGCTGCCCGCGCGGGGAATCGCCGTGATCCCCGTGGCGGGCAGCGCGATCGGGGCGGCGATGGCCGCAGCTGGGTTGGCGGGCACGCGTGCGCTGGAGGAGCTCGCGGCGCGGCGCGGCGAGCTGGAGGCGGGGCTGTCCCTGGGGCTGGATCCGATGTTCGTCCGGCTCGACCTGACCCGCTCAGCCGCGGCGACCGCGCTGATCCCCGCACTGGACCAGACGCGGACCGTGGGACTGGTGACGATCCCGGGCGCTTTCGTGGGCATGGTGCTGGGCGGTGCCTCACCGGTGGCCGCGGCGATCATGCAGCTCTACGTCCTGGTCGCGATCCTCTGCGTGACCCCGATCGCAGTCGTCGCGGTCACGTGGCTCGTCGCCGACGGCAGGTACGAGACCGGTCGGCGCAACTACTGAGCTCCTGCGGTCGATGGTGCCCACCACGCGGGCACTATCGACCGCACTACGAACCGGCGATGGCGTTCAGCTCGGCGACCGCGTCCTCCGGGAGTTCCAGGGCAGCGCCGGCGATGTTCTCGCGCAGGTGGACCACCGAGGAGGTGCCGGGGATGAGCAGGATGTTCGGGGAGCGCTGCAGCAGCCAGGCGAGGGCGACCGACATGGGCGTCGCCTCCAGCCGCGCGGCGACGGCGTTGAGCGCCTCCGACTGCAGCGGGCTGAAGCCGCCGAGCGGGAAGTACGGCACGTACGCGATCCCCTGCGCCGCCAGCGAATCCACGAGCTCGTCGTCCACGCGGTGGGCGATGTTGTAGAAGTTCTGTACGCACGCGACCGGGGCGATCGACTGCGCCTCGCGTACCTGCTCGGCGGACACCGTGCTGATGCCGAGGTGGCGGATCAGCCCCTGCTGCTGCAGTTCGGCGAGCGCGGTGAAGGGCTCGGCGATCGACCCCGGAGCAGGCGTGTCGAAGTCGCCGACGCGCAGATTCACCACGTCGATCGCGTCGAGCCCGAGGCGTTCGAGGTTCTCGTCGACCGCGCGGCGCAGGTCGTCGGGCTCGAGGGCCGGCGGCCAGCCGCCCGTGGCGTCGCGGCGGGCCCCGACCTTGGTGACGATGTGCAGCGAGTCCGGGTAGGGGTGCAGCGCCTCGCGGATGATCTCGTTCGTGACGAACGGCCCGTAGTAGTCGCTGGTGTCGATGTGGGTGATGCCGAGGTCGATCACATCGTGCAGGACCTCGATCGCGGCCTCGCGGTCCGCCGGCGGGCCGAAGACACCCGGGCCGGCGAGCTGCATCGCGCCGTAGCCGAAGCGGGTGACCGACAGGTCGCCGCCCAGATCGAATGTCCCGCCGGGCGGCGTGGGTGCGGTCATGAGGACTCCTTCGTCGTCAGCGCTGATCCCTCCAGCGTTCCACTGCCGCCACGATTTCGCACGGGACCCGTCGAGCGCGGGTACCCGGCCACCCCCTCGGCGTCAGTATCCGTGCTTGTCCTGCCGCACCTGCCGCCAGCGCTCCATCATCTCGGGGAGCTCGCCGATCATGAACTCGAAGAAGTCCCGCATCACGGACAGCCGCTCAGCGGCGGGACCGCCGGGCGGAAGTTCCTCGATGCCCTCGATCGCCACCTCGCGCCACCGCTCCAGGATCGGATTCCGCGAGGCGAAGACCTCGTACCAGATGTCGTCGCCGAGCGTGATCAGACTGTGCCGCGACCCCGGGACGTGGGTGCGGCGGATCATGGACGTCTGCTCGAGGTACCCCACCGCGCCGGACACCGCCCCCGCGGACACCTGCAGTTGCGCGGCGATCTGCGACGGGGTCAGCGCGGCCTCCGGCGAGGTCAGCACCGCGGCGAACACGCGGGACGCCATCCGCTGCATCCCGGCCTCCACGAACGCGGCTGCCATGTTCTCCACGAAGTCCGGCGCGTCCATATCGCGCAGATTATCTGAATTTCTGACACTTCACAAATTTGTGAAATGAGCGTAGCGTCAGCGCCATGACAACTGACGTCATCCGCGCCGAGGGCCTCACCAAGACCTTCGGCAGCGCACATGCCCTCAACGGACTCGACCTGACCGTGACCCCCGGAGAGGTGCACGCCTTCCTCGGACCCAACGGCGCCGGCAAGTCCACCACCATCCGCGTCCTGTTGGGGCTCCTGCGGAAGACCTCGGGCACCGTCGAACTGCTCGGCGGCGATCCGTGGCGCCAGGCGCCCGAACTGCACCGTCGCCTGGCCTACGTACCGGGCGATGTCACCCTGTGGCCCAACCTGTCCGGCGGCGAGATCATCGACCTGATGGGCCGCCTCCGGGGCGGGCTCGACGAGGCCCGCCGCGCCGAGCTCATCGAGCGCTTCGCCCTGGACCCCGCGAAGAAGGCGCGCACCTACAGCAAGGGCAACCGGCAGAAGGTCGCGCTCGTCGCGGCGTTCGCGGCGCGTGCCGAGCTCATGATCCTCGACGAACCGACCTCCGGCCTCGACCCGCTGATGGAGGAGGTGTTCACGCAGTGCCTCGCCGAGGCGAAGGCCGCGGGCACCTCGATCCTGCTGTCCAGCCACATCCTGTCCGAGGTGGACCGGGTGGCCGACACGGTCACCATCATCAAGGACGGCGCGACCGTCGAGACCGGTTCCCTGGCCTCGCTCCGCCACCTGTCCCGCACGCGTGTCGAGGCGACGCTCGCGCGGACCGTCGACCTGTCCGGCGATCCGGACGTGCACGACCTGCAGGCCGACGGTGACCGGGTCTCGTTCAGCGTCGAATCCCGTGATCTGGGAAGGGTTCTCGGCGAGCTCGCGGCCGCCGGGCCCACATCGCTGACGAGCCGCCCACCCACGCTCGAGGAACTGTTCCTGCGGCACTACGACACCGCGGGGGCCGTGCGATGACGGGTCTGGCTCCCGCCCTCCGGTTGGTGTTGCGGCGCGACCGCATCCAGCTGGTGGTGTGGCTGTTGCTGTACGTGGCCATGGCCGCGTCGGCGTACTCGACGGCGAAGACCAACTACGCCGATCCCGAGTCGCTGCATTCGGCGGCGCGCGCCGCGAGCGAGAACCCCTCCCTCGTGGCGATGTTCGGCCCGGTCTACTCGGCGACCGTGGGCGCTGTCGCCATGATCAAGATGGTCGTCATGATGGCGGCCGCGCTGGGCCTGCTCACCGGGCTGCTGGTGATCCGGCACACCCGCGCCGACGAGGAGTCCGGCCGCCGGGAGATGTTGGGCGCCTCCGCGATCGACCGCACGGCGCCCCCGATCGCCGCGCTCATCGAGTCCGTCGTGCTGAGCCTGGCGATCGGCGTGCTCAGCGCGCTGGTACTGATCGGCATGGGTGCGGACGCGCGCGGCAGCCTGAACTTCGGTGCGCTGTGGGCGTTCACGGGCATCGTGTTCGCGACATGGGCCCTGCTCTGCGCACAGCTCACGGAGGGTGCTCGCGCGGCCCGCGGACTGTTCGCCGTGGGCCTCGGCGTCGCCTACCTACTCCGGGCCGTCGGCGATGTCTCCGTCATCCTGACCGACGGTACGCTGCCGGCCGAGCCCGGCTGGGAGTCCTGGCTGTCCCCACTGGGCTGGGCGCAGCAGATCCGGCCCTTCGCCGCGGACCGGCCGTGGCCGATCCTGGCGCTGCTGGCACTGTCCGTGGTGTTCACCGCGGTGGCACTGCGCCTGGCCGCAGAGCGCGACCTGGGCGCCGGACTCATCCCCGTGGGCCGCGGAAAGGCCCGTGCCGGAGCCCTGCTCGGCACCGTCGAGGCGCTGACCTGGCGGCTGCACCGGGGTCAGGTGATCGGCTGGAGCGTCGGCTTCCTCGCCGTCGGCCTCGCCTTCGGCGGCATGGGCAGCGCGATCGACTCCCTGGTCGGCAACAGCGGCACGCGCGAGATGCTCGAGCGGCTGGGCGGATCCGGCTCGAGCATGCTCGACATCTTCTTCGGCGCCGAGTTCTCGATCATGGGCATGGCGACGGCCGCGCTGGGCATCTCCATCGTCAACACCGCGTGCTCCGAGGAGACCTCGGGCCGGGCCGAGTACCTGCTGTCCGCGCCGGTCCGGCGCCTGCGCTGGTACGCCTCGCACCTGACGGCCGCCGTGATCGCGACCTCCGTCGCGACCTTCGCGCTGGGCGTGGGGGTCTCGCTCACCGCGGGGCGCCAGCTGATCCTGCCCGCCCTGGCCGCGCTGCCCGCCGTGTGGGTGATCACCGCGATCGCCGCCCTGGCCGGCGCGATCTCGGCGCACTGGTCCTCGGTCGGCTGGGTGGTCCTCGCGCTGTGCGTGATGACCATGGTCGCCGATGTGCTCAAGCTGCCCGACTGGGTCGCGAAGGTCTCGCCGTTCAAGCACGTCGCGACGCAGCCGGGGGCGACGGTGCTGACCGGCGCCACCCTCGCCCTGGTCCTGATCGCCGCGGCGGGTCTCGTCGCGGCCGCGTTCTCCGAGTCGCGGCGGGATCTGGCCTCGTAGGGGCCGGGTCTCACGCACTGAGACGGTTGAACTTTCACCTGAGAGACACCGGGCTAACTTGAAAGATCAAAAGCCCTGCAAATGACTACTGACCGCAGCGAGCGAGTCAGCTGCGGTCAGTGCTGTCTTAGGATAACAGGACCATTGCGATCATGCATATATCCCGTCGCGGTATTTCTGTCACGTGTTTTTCGCACCGCGAACGCAACGCTCGAGCAGTGAGCGTCCCGCGGGGTAGGCGGCCAGCGCGGCGGGCAGCGACCCGACGCGGCCGGACTCCAGCACGGCCACCACATCGCCCAGCTCCGACGGGCCGCCGGGCTCGACACCGAGCCGTCGGAGCGTCTGCCGCGCGACCGGCTCCGGCGAGTCGAAGACGGCCACCCCGCGCCCCGTCCGCTCCCGTAGGGCGGCCACGATCGGCTCCCTGACCAGGCCGTAATGGGTGCAGCCGAGCACCACCGACTCGATGTCCGCGGGCGTGGCGGCGGCCGCGTCCGCGATCGCCGACGCCACGCGAGTCGGTTCACCGGAGTCGATCGCCTCGGCCAGGCCGTAGCAGGGGATGCGGTGCGCGAGCGCGGGGTCGGCGAAGGCGTCGATGAGCGAGGTCTGGTAGTCACTCACGGTCGCGGCCGCAGTGGCCCACACGGCGAAGGGACGCCCCGTCGACCCCGCCGGGCGGATGGCCGGCACCACCCCGACCACGGGGATCGCGGGTTCGAACCGGGCCCGGGCCGCTTCGAGCGCGTACATCGATCCCGTGTTGCAGGCGACGATGATGGCGTCCACGTCGTACCGCGCCGCGGCGCCGGCCATGGCCACCACGCACTCGGAGATCTGCGCGGGTTCGAGCAGGCCGTAGGGCATGTTGTCGGGGTCGCGCGCCAGTACGAGCTCGGTGTCGGGGCGCACGCGGGAGAGGGCGTCGGCGTAGTTGACCATCCCGAAGCCCGAGTCGATCACCGCAACACGCATGCCTCGAATTTACCGGGCGGGCCGCAGCCGGAAGACGGTGGTCGCCGTCACCACCACCGGCAGCTGCCGACGGTAGCCTGGCCGCATGCGCCGCGCCCGCCTCATCGTGATCGGGGGCGCCGTGCTCTATTCGGCCTGGTTGATCGCGCCCGTGCTGGGCTCCGAGCTGAGCCCGCTGACCTCCTATGTCAGCGAGGTCGGCGCGTCGGGGCAGCCCTACGCGCGGCTGTTCCGCGCCACGGACCTGCTGGCGGGCACCGCGCTCGTGGTCGCGGCGGCGCTGATCTGGCGGGCGGCCCCACGGGCGACGACCCGCGCCGGCACTGCGGCTGCCCGGGGCGCGCTGCTGGGCCTGCTCGTCCTGGGCGCCGCGACCATGTGCGACGCGCTGATGCCGCTGTCCTGCACGCCCACCGCGGATGCCGCGTGCGCCGCGCGGGAGCTGGCCGGGCAGGTGCCGTTCACGCACCTCGGGCACGCCGTCTCCTCCGGGATCGCCGGTTTCGGCGGCGTGGTCGCCGTACTCGGCTGGGCGCTGTGGCGCGGGGCGGAGGGCGCCGACGGGCGCACTCCCCTACTGCGCCGGTTCGACGGTGTCCGGCTCACCCTGGGCGCGGGCGTCGCGTTCCTGCTCGCGACGGCGTGGACACTGCTCGCGATGCTCGAACCGGCCCTGTACCTCGGGCTGGCGCAGCGGGCTCAGATCCTCTCGCTCACTCTGTGGCTGGTGCTGGTGGCGCTGCCGCCTCGCGCTCGGCCGCGCTGATCACCGAGTCCAGCAGGCCGGGGTAGGCGCGCTCCACGGCGTCGACCCGCAGCAGCTGCCTGGTGTGTGCGCCCACGTCCTCGCGGCAGGTGATCCCGGCCTCGCGGAGCACCTTGAAGTGATGGCTCGCCGTCGCCTTGGTCACGCCGTCGTAGAGGTCCGCGCAGGCCACGGGGCCCTGCTCGCGGTGCAATCGCCGGACCATCTCGAGGCGCACCGGATCCGCCAGTGCGCTGAGCACGGTGTGCAGCGAGGCGACCTCGATGCCGGACGCGACTGTGACGTCGATCATGATTCTCGTTCCCTGAGATAACTGTTTGATCCTCATCGAACCGGGTGTAGCGTACGTAATGGTTCGACGATCATCGAACTCGACCGTACACCGGAGGCGTACCCGATGAGTATCACCCAGCAGGCACCAGCACCGTCGACCCATGCGCACCCGCAGCGCTGGGCCTTCGCGCTCCTGCTCACGCTGCTGGCGCTGGCCCTCGGCGTCTCGGGTCTGCCCTCCCCGCTGTACCCGCTCTACCAGGAGCAATGGCACCTGTCGGCGCTGTCGACCACGGTCGTGTTCGCGGTGTACGCCATCGGCGCGCTCGGGGCGGCGCTCACCGTCGGGCCGATCTCCGACGCGATCGGCCGCAAGCCGGTGCTGCTGGCCGCGGTCGCGACGATCCTGCTCGGGCTGGTGCTGTTCCTCTTCGCGGGCGCCGAGTGGCAGCTGATCCTGGCGCGGTTCCTGCACGGCGCGGCGATCGGTTCGATCACCGTGGTCGCCGGCGCCGCCCTCCTGGACGTCCGGCCGGACGACGGTGCCCGCAACGGCATGCTCTCCGGTGTCGCGCTCAACGTGGGCATCGCCGCCACCGCGCTCGGTGCCGCGGCCGTGGCCCAGTACGCGCCGCACCCGCTGCGCACGCCGTTCGTGACGATGAGCGTCGTGGTGCTCGCGATCCTCCTCGGCGTCATCGCCCTGATCGAGCCGCACACCGGGCGCACCGGCGGCCGCGTCCGGCTGAGTAGGCCCGGCGTGCCGGGCGAGATCGCCTCCGACTTCTGGTTCTCCGGCATCGGGATCATCACCGCGTGGTCGGTGCTCGGCGTGTTCCTGAGCCTGTACCCCGCGCTCGTGCAACACGTGACCGGGCACCACTCCGTGATGTTCACCGGCGGCCTCGTCGCGGTGATGGCCGTCGCGTCCGCGATCTCGCAGTACATCGGCGGCCGCTACCCGGCGCGCCCCACCGCCGTCGTCGGCGACATCGGCCTGGCGCTCTCGCTGGCGCTCGCCGTGGTCGCGGTGCGCCACGGCCACACCTGGCTCATCGTGCTCGACACCGTCCTGCTCGGCGCCACCTTCGGCCTGGCCTTCGGCGGGTCGCTGCGGCACCTCGCCGCCATGGCCCCGGCGCACGCCCGCGGCCAGGTGATGAGCGCGTACTACCTGCTCGGCTACCTCGCGATGGGCGTGCCGACGGTGATCGCCGGCTACCTCGCCACCACCTACAGCACCGCCACGATCTTCCCGTGGTTCGCCACCGCCGTCGCCGGTGCGTGCCTCCTGGCCGCCGCCATCGGCCTCCGAGGCCGACGGTCCGTGGGCTCGGTGGGCGAGCGCGAGGACTCGACGATGCACTGACTCTCGGATTCTGACCGATATGGACAGGATCCCGGACCATCGTGGGCCGCAAGGCATCTGGTGCCGCATAGGGGAGTCGGCGCCGCATGGGGGACTACTTCTCTCCCCCACCGAACGCCGCGGCGCCCCATGGGGGACACGGCGTCGCGCGGGGGACGGCCGAGCCCACACCGAACGACCGGCGTCCCATCGGGGTCCGAACGCCCGGCGCTCCTTTCGGCGCCGCGCGGGGGACGAACCCTCTCCCCCACCGGACGCCTGGCGTGTCCTGGGGGAATCGGTGCCACGTTCGGGAATCGGCGCCGCATGGGGGACACGGCGCCGGACGCGAGATGGCAACGGCGGCTGCAGATCCGGCACTGTCCATTTCGGTCAGAATCCGAGAGTCGCGAGATCGGCTGAGTCCTCCTTCGGCGCAGAGCGCACGAAGCCGCCACGTACCTCGCGGGAGACCACCGCTGCCGGCCTCGCGGCGGCCGCCGCCGGAGTCCGCGGATCAGCCGGGGGGCGTGCTCGTGCCGGGCTCGCCGGTGGGCGGCACCGTCGACGACGGGGTGGGGGCGGCGGAGGAGGCCGGGGCGAGCGGGACACCGTCACCGTCGACGGGCACGGCGCTCCCGGCGATCCAGGTGGACCACGGGACGGACCAGTCGCCGTTCTGCCACTGCTCGAGCGCGGGGCCGCCCGTGTTGCGGACCTCCACCACGTCACCCGGCTGGGAGAGCCCGAAGAACCACTGCGCATTGGCCGGGCTCAGGTTGAGGCAGCCGTGCGACTGGTTGCTCACGCCCTGCGCCCAGATGTTGTCGAGGGCGTGCAGGTAGATGCCGTCGTTGCTGATCCGGGTGGCCCAGCCGATGGTCTGCTTGTAGCCCAGCCGCGAGTTGATCGGCAGACCGTAGGTGGACGAGTCCATGATCACGGGATTGGCCTTGTCCAGCACCGTGTAGACGCCGCGCTGCGTCCAGAAGTGGAAGGTCTTGCCGTTGATGACCTCGTTGCCGCCCTGCCCCATCGAGGTGGGCATCGATCGGACCATCTGTCCGTTCACGAAGACCTGCACCTGCTTGGTGGTGTCGTCGGCGATGGACACGTGCGACTCGCCGATGGTGAACGAGACGGAGACGTCCTTCTCGCCCCAGAGCCCGGGGCTGACCTCCTTGCCGAAGACGCCCGCCTCGATCGACACCTTCGTGCCGGACGGGTAGTAGGCCTTCGGCCGCCACGCGACGGTCTTGTCCGTCGTCCACATCCAGGCCCCCGGCACCGCCGGGGTGGTGGTGACCGTGAGCAGCTTCTGCGCCATCACGCGGTCCTTGATCGGCTCGTCGAAGTGGACGACCGCGACCTGCCCCACGCCGTAGACGGCACCGTCGTTCAGCGACATCCCGCCCGTGTTCTCGAAGTAGGGCTGGGTCTTGTTCGACTCGTCGACCTTCACCGTGGAGAAAGTGACGCGCTTCTCGCGCGGCTGGCCCAGCGTCTCGTACTTCGCGACCAGCGTGTACACGCCGCTGTAGGCCAGCGGCTTCGTGGGCTTCCACGAGAGCAGGTCCGTCGAGAGCTCCCCCTCGACCGCGACGCCCTTGTCGTCGGTCAGCGTGACCGAGCCCAGCTTCGCCTTGGCGATGGAGACCTCGACCGGAGCGATCGGGCTGATCTCCGTGGCACCGTCGGCCGGGCTGACGGTGACCTCCGCCGGGTCCGCGGGTGGGCCGGACGGACCCGCGCTCGCGCCCGAGCCTCCCGTATCCCCGATCGTGCAGCCGGCGACGACCACGGGCACCGCGGCCGCGGCACCGATCAGTACCGCACGCCGGCCGACGCGCTCGTTGAACATGCTCACTGATTTCCCCTCGTCAGATGACCGCAGTCTAACGATCGGAACCGACATCGCCGTTCGGGTAACGCTCGCGGTGCACCGCCTCGGCGAGGGGCCGCCGCTGCCGCCAGCCGAAACGCTCCAGGTCGGGGACGGTCTGGAGCCGGGTCACAGGGCCCACGCAGAGCCACGCCACAACGTGCACGTGCTCCGGCACGTCGACCAGTTCCCGCAGGAAGGGCTCCCGGTAGAAGGACACCCACCCCACGCCGATGCCCTCCGCCGTCGCGGCCAACCACAGGTTCTGGATGGCCAGCGCCACCGACAGGTGCCCGGTCTCGTCGATGGTGTGCCGCCCCAGGATGTGCGTGCCGCCGCGGGTGGGGTCGTAGGTGACCACGACGCCGGTCCGCGAGAGCTCGATCCCCTCGATCGAGATGGGATTGAGCGTGTCCTTCCGATCCTCGGGCAGGGACCGCGCGAAGTCCTCCCGGCAGTCGCCGACGTGCTCGGCGAACCGGGCGAGCGTGCCCGGGTCCTGAACCACCACGAAATCCCAGGGCTGCGTGTTGCCGACGCTCGGCGCGCTGTGCGCGGCGCTGAGGATCCGCAGCAGGCGATCGTCGTCGATGACCTCGCCCGCGAACTCGTTGCGCACGTCGCGCCGGCGCAGGATGGCCTCGAAGACGTCCATCAGGCGCCGTCGGCGACGGCGGCCAGAGCCCCGAGGGCCGGACCGGTGAGCCGCTGCGTGGTCCACTCGTCCATGGGGACCGCCCCGATGGACCGGTAGAAGCCGATCGCCGGCGCGTTCCAGTCCAGGACGGTCCACTCGAGCCGCTCGTAGCCCTGGTCCCGACACTCCTGCGCGAGCGCCGCCAACAACTGCTTGCCGTGCCCACCGCCGCGCACCCCGGGGCGCACGTACAGGTCCTCGAGCCAGATGCCGTGCGTGCCGGTCCACGTGGAGAAGGTGCGGAAGTAGACGGCCATGCCGACGACGGTCTCGGTGCCGTCGGCGCCGACCTCCGCGGCGATCCGGGCGAAGACGGCCGGCGCGGGGCCGAACAGTGCGGCCCGCAGCTGATCCGCGGTCGCGACCGCGGCGTCCGGCTCCTTCTCGTACGCGGCGAGCTCGGCGATCATGGTGAGGATCTCCGGAACGTCCGCCGGCGTCGCGAGACGGATCACGAGGCGCCCCCCGGGGCCGTTCCTCCGGCGGCCGCGGCCTGCGCCGCGATCGCGGGCATCAGGCACTCCCGGACCACCCGGCCGGCGGCGTACGGGTCGTCGAAGCTGATCAGGCCGTCCGGCGCCAACAGGACCGAGTGCCCGACCCGCGCGAAGATCTCCGCGATCGGTTTGGCGTCGAACTCGGGGAGCTCGCCCGTGGCCTGGAATCCCTCGATGATGTGCGCGGCGAATTCCCGGCCGATCTCGATGAGCATGCCGCCGCCCTGCGCGATCATCGGCAGACCGACCACGACATTGCCGTCGCCGATGCCCCGGATCAGGGGCCGACGGTGCGCCTCCCGCAGGAACGCGACGAACCCCTCCGTCAGCGCCTCCTCGACGGTGGCCAAGCCCTTGACCTGCTGTTCGACCGCGCTGAGCAGTTGCTCCGCCTCGTACCGAATGGCCTGCTGGACCAGGTTGTCCTTGCGGTTGAAACGGCGGTAGACGGTGGCGACGCCGATGCCGGCGAGGTTCGCGACGTTCTCCATCGTGGTACGCGAAATGCCGACGCTACCGATACTCGACACCGCCGCAGACAGAATGCTCTGCGCGGTCTTATCGTTTCTGCCGGGACTCACAGCAGTCGATTCTATGCGGTGCGCGGATGCCGGGGGTTCCCACCAACTGTTCGCGGCATCGATCTTCTATTATTACAAGTGGCGCTCGTAGAAATGGCCCCGCAGAGTCGAGCGCCGAAACCGAGAGGAACCTGGAGCGATGAGCGAAGGCCGGAGCAAGCCGAACCTGCTGCAATTCATTCCGTACGCCTACGGCCGCACGGTGCTGCCGCCGTCGATGCACCCGTGGGTCGCCAACGATCTCGCCGGGCCCGGCGCGGCCATGCGCACCGTCGTGCGGTTCGCGATCCCCTGCCTCCTGATCCTGGTCCCCTTCTGGTTCATCGACACCTCGGTGCTGAACCGCATGACCATGACGCTGCCGATCTTCATCCCGTTCGTGTACTTCTCGATCGCGCTGAACAAGATCTACCGGCGCGGTCGGTTGCGGCATCACGGCCTCGACCCCGAGCTCGTCGACGTGATCGCGCGGAGGAAAGAGGCGGACGTGCACGCCGACTACATCGCCAAGTACGGCCCGCGCGACGACGACTGACGCTCCGCACCGGGGGGCGCGACCGCCGCGCCCGCCGTGATACGTGACGCACGTCCTACTATCGGTGCCATGGCGCTCACCGACCTCCTCCACACGCTGTCCCTGAAGATCCCGACGCCGCTCGTCGCTGGCGCCGCGAAGGCGCTCTTCGGGCTGCCCGTGCCCGTCAAGCAGCGACTCGGGACCCCGCGGACCGTCGAGGGCAACGAACTCGGCATCGACTCGCAGATCACGCTCCTGCTGCTGGGGCTGCAGGGCGTCGACGGGCTGTCCGGCGCCCGCGACGTCGCCTTCTCCCGCGCATCGCTGAACAAGTTGGGTCAGGCGGTCGGTACCGGGGCCGGTCCGACGGTCGGCGCCCGGGGCGTCATGGTCGACGGTGCCGCCGGCCCGCTCCCGGCGCGGCTCTACACGCCCGCGGGGCTGGAGGCCGGATCACCGCTGGTCGTGTTCTTCCACGGCGGCGGTTTCGTGCTCGGCGACCTGGACTCGCACGACGCGCCGTGCCGGTACATCGCCGACCGTGCGCGGGTGCGCGTGCTCTCGGTCGACTACCGACTCGCGCCGGAGGCGATCTTCCCCGCGGCCGCCGACGACGCCGTCGCGGCGACGCGGTGGGCCCTCGCGCACGCCGATCAGCTGGGCGCGGACGCCACCCGAGTGGCCGTCTCCGGCGACAGCGCGGGCGGCAACCTGGCCGCGGTCGCGGCCCGCGAGCTGTCGCTCGAGGGCGGCGCGCAGCCCGCCTTCTCGCTGCTGTTCTACCCCGTGACCGGTGCCGATCCGGCGAACCGCAGCCGCGACACCTTCGCCACGGGCTACTTCCTCACCAAGGCCGACATCGAGTGGTTCCGGGAGATCTACACCCCGGAGCCCGGCCAGGACACGGACCCCAAGTTCGATGTGCGGCACGCGGACGGGCTCGAGGGCATCGGACGGACCCATGTCGTGGTGGCGGGCTTCGATCCGCTGCGCGACGAGGGCGCCGCCTACGCGCAGCGCCTCCGCGACGCCGGGGTGGACGCCACCACGCAGCTGGCGCCCGGCTCGCTGCACGGATTCATCAACTCGGTGGGCGTGAGCGCCGACGCCCGCCTGGAGGTCGACGCCGCCCTCGACGTGCTCCGCGACGCTCTGGTGCATCGGTCGAAGTAACCGGGCCGTGAGCTGCGGCGGATCGACGCGGCACGGCGCATCGCAGGAAAGTTGGCGCACGTACGCGTACACCACGTATCGTAGGTTCTGCGGCCGCCATATGACGTCTCCCCCCACGTCGGTGGTTGCGTGATTGAGCCTTGATACCGGTTCCCCCTCCTCCCCCCATTCCGGGAGCCGGTATCAAGGCCTTTCGCGTATTCGGGGGCATCTGCGGATACTGGAGTGGTGACCGACCTCTCCACACCCGCTCCGCCCGCCGACACCGCCCCGGATGCCGGCCGGATGCAGCGCACCTTCCTCGAGGTCGACGGCATGACCTGCGCCGCGTGCGTCGGGCGGGTCGAGCGGAAGTTGGCCAAGGTCGACGGGGTGCGCGCCGTCGTCAACCTCGCGACGCGGACGGCCACCGTCGAGCACCCGGCCGGGGTCACCGTGCAGCAGCTCGCGGACACGGTCGAGGCCGCCGGGTACAGCGCCACCCCGAAGTCGCCCAGCCCGCGCCGCGCGATCCTCGCCGAGGAACGCGAACGGCGCGACGTGCTGCGCCGGCTCATCGTCTCCCTGGTGTTGTTCGTGCCCGCCGCGGACCTGTCGATCGTGCTCGCGACCATCCCGTCCACCCGCTTCCCGGGCTGGCAGTGGGTGCTGCTCGCGCTGAGCCTGCCGGTGGTCACCTGGGGCGCCTGGCCGCTGCACAAGCGAGCGTTCCAGGGCGCGCGGCACGGAGCCGCGACCATGGACACCCTGGTCTCCGTCGGCATCATCTCGGCCACCGCGTGGTCGGTGGTCACCGTGCTCACGCCGGGGCGGCAGCGCCCCGACCCGCACGGCTTCTGGAACGCCGTGCTGCAGTCCGACCCGATCTACCTCGAGGTCGCGATGGGCGTCACCGTCTTCGTGCTGGCCGGCCGCTACTTCGAGGCGTCCGCGCGGGCGAAGGCCGCGTCCGCGCTGCGCGAGCTCGCCTCGCGCGGCGCCCGCGAGGTGTCGGTGCTGGTCCGCGACGGTTCCGAGCTGCGGATCCCCGTCGGCGAGCTGCGCGAGGAGCAACTGTTCGTGGTGCGCCCGGGCGAGACGATCGCGACGGACGGCACCGTCGAATCCGGGTCGGCGTTCGTGGACAACTCGGCGATGACGGGCGAGTCCCGGCCCGTCCCCGCCGGGCCCGGCGACCCGGTGGTGGGCGGCACGGTCTGCCAGGACGGGCGTCTGACGGTCCGCGCCACCGCCGTCGGCGAGGACACCACCTTCGCGGCGATGCTGCGGCTCGTCGAGGACGCGCAGGCCACCAAGGCGCGGATGCAGCGCCTCGCCGACCGGGTGTCCGCCGTCTTCGTGCCCTGCGTCTTCGCCATCGCGGCCCTGACCTTCGTGGGATGGCTGATCGGCAGCGGGTCCATCGACCACGCCGTGAAGGCCACGATCGCCGTGCTGGTCATCGCCTGCCCGTGCGCGCTCGGGCTGGCCACCCCGGTCGCGTTCATGGTCGCGTCGGGGCGGGGCGCACAGCTCGGCGTGTACGTCCGCGGCCACCAGGCGCTGGAGGCCACCGAGACCGTCGACACCGTAGTCTTCGACAAGACCGGCACCGTCACCACCGGCGTGCTCTCGGTGACGGCCGTGAGCGTCGCCCCGGGGTTCACCGAGGACGCGGTGCTGCGGCTCGCCGGGGCGGTCGAGAGCGCGTCCGAGCACGCCGTCGCGCGCGCCGTCGTGGCCCGGGCGGGTGCGGACCTCCCCGCCGTCGAGGACTTCCGGGCCGTGCCCGGGCTCGGCGCGTCGGGCCGGGTCGACGGTGCCGCCGTGCGCGTCGGATCACCCCGCTTCGCCCCGCCCGGGGCCCTCGCCGGGGCCGTCGCCGCCGCGGCCGAGTCCGGGCGCACCGTCGCCGTCGTCGAGGTCGACGGTGCCGTCGCCGCCGTCCTCGAGGTGGCCGACACGGTCAAGCCCGACGCCGCTGCCGCGGTCGCGCGGCTGCACGAGGCCGGGATCCGGACGGTGCTGCTCACCGGCGACAACGCCGCGGCCGCGGCGAAGGTGGCGGCGCTCGTCGGGATCGACGACGTGCGCGCCGACGTGCTGCCGGACGGGAAGGTCGCCGCCGTTCGGGAGCTGCAGGAGTCGGGCCGGAAGGTCGCGATGGTGGGCGACGGCGTGAACGACGGCCCCGCCCTGGCCGCCGCGGACCTGGGCCTGGCGATGGGCACCGGCACCGATGTGGCGCAGAGCGCCGCCGATGTCGTCCTCATGCGCGAGGAGCTGTCGGCGGTGCCCGATGCACTGGGCCTGGCCCGCGCGACGCTGAAGACCATCAAGGCGAACCTGGTGTGGGCCTTCGGCTACAACGTGGCCGCGATCCCCATCGCCGTCGCGGGCCTGCTCAACCCCCTCGTCGGCGCCGCCGCGATGGCCTTCAGCTCGTTCTTCGTGGTGTGGAACAGCCTGCGCCTGCGGAAGTTCGGCACGCGCCCGTAGGACGCCTCGGATCCTCGGTGCGTGTCGGCGACGACGGGTCGGCGTGTCGTCGCAGGATTCCACCGAGGCTCCTGGCAGGCACGAGCACGCCCGCTCAGAGCAGCTCGGGCTCGGAGTCCTCGTCGCGGTTGCGCCAGGCCCAGTGCAGAACGAGTCCGAGCGTCACGAGCGCGATGGCCGCCTCGTCGGTCGCCCAGGCCACCACGCCGCCCACGAACTGGTCGCGGTGCAGATCCGTCATCCACGGGAAGTCGAGGTACAGGTACAACCGCGAGCCGACGAGCCCGTCCATCGTCATGACGATCAGGGCGAACACCATGGTGATCGGCATCATCGCCAGCAGCATGCCGATCCGGCCGATGAAGGGCAGCTCGGTCGGTACCGGATCGATCTGGAAGACCCGCCAGTAGAACAGGAAGCCCGTGAACAGCAGCGCGGCGTAGATGGCCAGGTGCCCCCAGTGGAAGCGGCCGATGCTGTCGAACAGCGGCGTGAAGTACAGCACGTACAGCACCGCCGCGAACAGCGCCAGCTGCACCACCGGCCGCATCAGCACCGCGAAGGACCGGGATTCGAGCAGCATCGACAGCCAGCGGGCGGCCGCGCCGCGCAGCGTCCGCTGCAGCAGAGTGATCGGCGCCCCCAGCAGGAGGAACACCGGAACGATCGAGGTCATCAGCATGTGCACCACCATGTGCACGCTGAACATCGCGTTGGAGTAGGTGCGTAGCCCGGAACTGGTCAGGGTGAGGAGCGTCGCGCAGCCCAGCAGGAACAACACCGTCCGGTACCACGGCCAGTCCGCCGTCCGCCGGACCAGGATCAGGTAGCCGACGGCGAGGGCGATCGCGAAGGGGGCGAGGTTCAGATCGAGACGCCAGTTCCCGAGGAAGGCCATCGCACTCGGCGGGTCCGGCAGGTTGTAGCCGAGGAAGTTCTCCCCCACCGTGGGCCGGCTCCGCAGGAAGGGGGGCGGGGTCAGCTCGGACGCCGCGATCGCGGTGCCGAACGCCGCGGTCAGCAGCGCCGCCGCGACCGGCAGGGCGCGCAGCCAGTGCGCCGCGCCCGCCGCCACGAGGAGCACGCCGGTCGCCAGCAGCAGCTGGCCGTACCAGGTCACCCAGAGGTCGGAGCCGGGCGCCATGATCACCGCGATCACCGCGCCGTTGACGAGCGCGAGCGCGGCGTACACCGGGCCGATCCAGCGCCGCTCCGGCCGCGCCGGCAGCCGCACCGCCGACCACAGGCCGCCGAGCCACAGCGCTGCCACCGGCGCGAGGGTGGTCAGGGCCGCGGTGGAGTAGTCGTGGTTCCAGTTCTGCGTCTCGTTGGCGGTCACCACCGTTGCGAGCAGGCCCACGAGGGCGGGCAGCAGGATCCACAGGTGCGCGACCCAGGTGTAGGCGGTGCGCAGCGCCACGTACACCGCCACCGCGCAGATCAGGGAGACGATCCAGCCCTTCGCCGTCTCCGAGGCCGAGATCAACACACCGAGCCCGCCGACCCGGTACGAGGCGACGAGATCCTGGGCGGCGCCCTCCGCGGCGGCGAGGAAGATCATCGGCACCGAGACGACGGCCCAGACGGCGGCGTACCGTCGGGCCTGCAGCTGCGTGAGGTACCCGCGCAGGCCGAGCTCCCCGGAGTCCAGGGCCCTGGTGCGGAACACGGCATAGCTGATCGACCCGAAGGTCAGGGCAGCGGCGACGGTGCCGACCAGGCGGCCCACGGCCGACCCGTACGCGGTCAGCGCACCCGGATAGCCGTTGCCGTTCACGAGGTAGCGCAGATCGCCCTCGCTGGCCACGAGCCAGAGCAGCACCGCGAGCGCGGCGGCCGCACCGATCAGGAGCGCGACGCCGGCACCGCGGGGCGCGCCGGGCGGAACCTGCTCGAGCTCCGGGGCGGCCTCGGGATCCTGCGCCACCGTCGACAAGCTACTTCGCGTCCTTGATCTTCTTCACCGACTTGTCGAAGAACGAGTCGAACTCGCCGCGATCGGGATCGCCGCCGAGCTTGGTGCCCTGCACCGCGACGGTGTAGCCGCGCAGCGAGGCGACGCCGACCAGAACCTTCTGGTGGATCGGGAAGGAATCGGCGCCCTTGCTGCGCGTCCCGTCGACCGCGATCTCGAACGTGGCCTTCTGCGTGTCCGAGGCCACCTCCTTGGTGATGGCGCGCGCCTTGATCGTGCCGCCGCGCGGGTCACCCGTTTCGATCGTCACGTCGGAGCACATCTTGAGCAGCCCGACCTTGAGCGTGTCGACGTCGACGTCCTTGGCCACCAGCGATGCGCTGAGGCTCTTGCGGTCCTTGTCGTTCACGCCGGCGATCGTGTTCGCGTCGCCCTCGGAACTCTTCAGCGCGGACAGCAGGTTCTTGCACTCCGGCGGGTTCACCTTCGCCGACGACGCGAGGGTCAACGGGTCGGCCCCCAGCTCGTTCGCCAGCCGCTGCTGCGGTGCGGGAACGATGATGTAGCCGCCGGGGAAGTCGCTGGAGTTGGCCAGCAGGTCGGACGCCGGCGCGGTCGGCTTGGTGGTGGCATCGGGGTCGGCCTGGGCGATGCCCCCGGACAGGCCCACCACCAGCGCGGTTGCGGCGGTCAGAGTGGCGGCGCGACGCAGGCCCGCTCGCTTGAGGTCAGTCTTCGCGTTCATCTCTCACCTATCTCCGGTCCCGATCCGTTCGTTACGCCGGTCGACGGTGACCGTGGTCACCGCACGGCGCGCTTGCGCACCGCGATCATGCCGAGGGCGGCCACCGCCACGATGATCTCCGCGGCCGCGAACACGATCATCAGGGTCATCCACGGCTCCATCGAACCCATAGAGTGTCCCATCGATCCCATGTCCATGCCGGGCATCGAGTGGTCCATACCGCCCATCGACGAGCTCATCGCCGACATCAGGACCGGGTGGAGGGCGATCATGATCGCGCCCATCGCACCGGTCAGCACCCAGGCGCTCACCGTCGGATTGCGGAACAGGCAGACGGAGCAGTGCGCGCACCCGATGAGCATCGCCGCGACCAGGATGGACACCACCCAGCTGTGCTCGCCCAGCATCGGCAGGTGCACGAGCGACGTGGCCAATGCCACGGCGGCACCGACCCAGCCCCAGATGCGGGCTGTGCGGGACGTTCGGGTGGCCTCGGCATTCGCGTGGTTCACGACCGTGATCCTACCCGGCGGCACCCGCATCGGAATCCTCCGGCGCCCGCTCACCGGAAAGCCGGTACGCCACCCCCGCGAGCGCGGCGAGGATCCAGGTCAGGTACCAGATCTGCATGAAGCCGGAGGTGTCGAGGATCAGGCAGATCACGATCAGCGCGGCGACGGCGCCACTGATGCCGCTCGCGAGCTCGGCCGTCGCGCCCGAGGCCCGCGCTGAGGCCCGGATCGCGAGGTACAGGGCGAGCGCGAGCGCGGCGATGAAGGTGACCAGGCCGAAGATCCCCGCCTCCATGAGCCGGGAGAGGTACTGGTTGTCGAGGACGGGCTGCTTGAGCGTCGGGTACGCGCCCACGCCCTGACCGAACCAGAGGCGCTTCCACACGTTCTCCGCGACGAACGCCTGGCCCACGGCCCGCGACTGCAACGACGAGTCGTTGCCCGAGCCGGCGAAGGTCTCGATCAGCGCGAGGATCACCTTGATCTGGAACACCGTGCCGACGAGGAACAGGCCGACGGCGCTCGTCACGATCACCAGGAGGCGACGCACCGGCCAGCGCCAGCACATCACGGCCACCGCCGCCGCGCCGCCCACGATCGCCGACCGCGACAACGAGGCCAGGTCGGCCGCCACGATGATCGCCGTGCACAGCGCCCACGGCCACACCTTCGCGCCGCGCTTGCGGGCACTGAGGATCAACGCCACGCCCAGTGGGACCAGCACGGTGAGCACCGCGCACAGCTCGAGCGCGTGTCCCGCACTGCCCTGCGGACGGTTGAGGCCGGCACGCGTGAAGTTCTTGATCAGCACGAAGTCACTGGCCTTGGTGATCACCGGGATCCGGAAGTTCGGTGCGAGGTCGAGACCCGTGGCGGCGTACACGAGCGCGAACAGCGCACTGACCGTCCCCCCGAGAACGAGTCCCCCCAGCACCAGCCGCAGCGCGTGCTCCGACCGAACCACCGCGAGGATCAGCAGCACCATCCCGACCAGGAGCATGTCGACCATGACATAGCGATCCATGGCGTCGACGGTGATGCCGCTCGGAACGCCGCGTGCCATCGCTCCGCCGTAGGAGACGAAGGAGGCGAACGCGTACGCGAGCACCGCCGCGACGATGGTCCGGTCGCGCACCACCGGGGCGTAGCCCGTGAACGCCGCGGTGCCCCACACCGCCGCACCGATCGCGAACAGGGTCTGGGCCAGCGTCAGGCCGTAGGTCGCGGGCACCAGGATCGACTGTCGCATCGACAGCAGCGCGAACCCGCCGGCCGCGACGAACACCGCACCGGGCGGACCGATCGTCTGTGCGATCCGCCGCGTCACCGTCGACCCGACCTCGACGGGGTCGACCGTGGGCAGCGCCTGCCGGAGCCTGCTCACAGGCGGACCCGGTTCGGACGCTCGATGCCCGACTGCGCCCCCGTCCCGGACTCCCCGTCCGCCTCGGACTCCCCGTCCGCCTCGGACTCCTCGTCCGTTTCGGGCTCGGCGTCCGACGGGGCTGGGCCGCCCGGCCCCGCGACGCCCTCCGGCGGCGAGGCCGGATCCTCCTCCGCCCGCGGTCCGTCGTCCTGCGGTCCGCGGACCGCGCTCCGGAGGGCCGCGACCATCACGAAGACGAACATCGCCAGCAGTACGCCGCCCATCGCATACCCGACGGCCGCGCGTACCGGATCGGCGCCGCTCCGGATACCGGGCCGCGGCTCGACGCTGACCCGCAGGTCGGCGAGTGTGCCCGGGAGTGCACCGGCCTCCTGCTGCATCGTCTGCAACCGAGTCCGGAGGAAGTCGATCAGCGCGACCGCGGCCTCCCGGGAGGTCCATTCGTCCGGGGCACGGACGGCGAACAACACCTGCGGCGAGAGCAGGGCGGAGGACCCCTCGCCCGCCACCGTCGAGACCACGTAATCGGGCGAGCCGCCCTTGGCCTCCACGACCTTGCGGGCATCCTCACTGAGCGCGACCGTCGCGAGCACGTGGGCCAGCTGCGCGGTGTTCGACAGATTGGTGAACGGGTTCAACGCGGGGTTGGGGTTGCCGGCACCGGGCGGGATCGCGACGACGGCGCCGACCGACTCGTACTCGACGGTGACGGACTTCCATCCCGCAGCGCCGCACACGACCGCCGCGATGACCGCCACGATGACCACGACGCGGCGAAGGAAGACGGCGCGAACCATGCCCGCGATATCCATCTCGTCTCCTTCCTGCAGCTGGTCCGGGCGCGTGCGTCCGATTCTGTGCGACCGCAATGATAGCCGGGCCGGCGTGCTCATTCCGAGGTCACGCCCGCGGTGCGCCGGTCGGCCGCGGGCGTCTGCGTCGACCCCGCCCCGTCCCGTCGGCGACCCGTGCGCACGCTCCGGACGAACCGCCCGACCAGCAGCAACGCGATCACGATCACCGCGGCGATTCCACCACTCTTCAGCGCGGCGATGACGAGTCCGCCGGTCACCTCGTGCGCGGCGGGTGCTGGAACGGTGACCTGGAGTCGGGCCAGTCGCTCCTCGGGGATCCCCGCTGCGACCTGGATGTCGCGCACCGCGGCACGGATCGCGGCCACGAGCGCGTCGGCCCCACGCCGGGCGGCATCGGGGTCGGGGGCGTTGATCGTGTACTCGATCTGAGCGGCGTTCTGCGCGAAGTTCGCGCGCACCTCGCGCGCGACCGTCTCGATGACGTAGTCCCGCCGAGCGCCGGACGCAGCGGCCACCCGGTCCCGGGTCGCCTCCGACCGGATGTCGGTCGCAACGACGGCGGTGAACTGCGTGGAGTTGAACAGGTTCGCGAAGGGGTTCTGCCCGGCGTCCGGGTTGCCCGCGCCCGCCGGCAGCACCACGACCGCGCCCTGCGTCGCGTAGTACGGGGCCGTCGTGCTGTATCCGACGAATCCGCCGGCGACGGCCGCGACCAGCACGAGAGCCGCTACGAGCAACCGGCCCCGCAGGCTGCGGAGCCATCGCGCGAGATCAGTCCACACGGCGCCTCAGCCCTCAGTCGGTCTTCACGATCGCAACCGACTCTAGCGGGTGGAGGACCTCGAGTCAGATCCGGCGGGCGAGGCCCACCCGGGCGAGGGTGCCGACAAGGCGCAGCGTGCGCCCGACCTGCCGCGGCGAGGCCATGATGGAGCGCTGGTGCGTGTGTCCGGCGTCGGCGACGGGCTTGCCGTCGAGGCGGTCGGCCAGCCAGCCGAGCAGCAGGGGCGCCGACAGGAAGTGCATGGAGAAGTGGTCGCTCCACTGGTCGGTGCGGTACTCGACGTGGGTGCCGCCGTCGGCGTAGCGCGCGACGTGCGCCTCCGCGTCCGTGACCGGCGAAATCTGGTCCTTCGTGGACTGCACGACCAGCATCGGCACCGTCGGCGCGGACTGACCCGGCCGGATGTCGTCGAAGATCTCCAGCAGCTTCGGCAGCCGCGCGACCTCGTCGAAGGTGAGGTCCGGGCAGTAGTAGCCGAAGTCCTTGTGCGCCATCTTGCGGATCGCGCGCTCGGGCGACCACTCGAGCGCGTCCTCGTAGAACACCTTGCGACCCTTGTCGTCGACGTGCTCGGCGAGGACCTCGCGCAGCGTCGGGTACTCGCGGGCGAGCGCAGCGATGACCAGCGTCGGCAGGCCCGTGAACAGGGTGTTGTTCAGGTGCACGAACACATTGCCCGGATCGGAGACGGGCGCGCCCACGGCCCCGGCGATCAGGTTCAGTTCGGGGGCGTACGACGGTGCGATCTCCGCGGCCCAGGAGGTGGCCAGGCCGCCGCCGGAGTACCCCCAGACGCCGAGGCGGGTGTCGGCGGCGAGGCCGAAAGGCTCGTGCGAGAGCGCGGCGCGCAGACCGTCGAGCACCATGTATCCGGGCTCGCGGGGAATGCCCCAGCGCCCCGTCTGGCCGCCGTGGTCCGGCACCGAGACCATCCAGCCCTTCGCGACGGCGGCCGCGATGAACAGGTACTCGATCTGGGGGAACGAGGCGTCCTCGGTGCGCACGCCGTGCTGCAGTACGTACGAGGGGAAGGTCTTGGGATGCAGCGAGTCGATGGCGCACTGGTAGGAGACGAGGGGCGCACCGGGCGCCGCGCCGCGCTGCGGGCCGATCACGGTGGTGACGGTGACCTCGGGAACGCCGTGCATGTTGACGGTGCGGTACAGCAGCTGGGTGGCACGCACCTTCTGCTTGATGCGTCCCAGGAATCCGATCGAGACGTCCCGGTACCGCAGGACGGTGCCCTCCGGCGCGTCCTCGAAGCCCGACGGGGCGTCGAAGAACGGGTCGGTGCCCACCATCTGCGGCTCCGCGGGTGCGGGCCAGCGCTCGGCGAGCTCCGTGCGATTCTGCACAGCCGTCATGTCGCGTCCTCCTGATCGGGCGTTCGGAGCGACTGTACACGCATTTGGGACAGATCTGAAGAATCTGTCCTATTCGCGACCCTGAGGAATTCTGCACGCGCACATCACTGCGCTCGATGTCTCGCGCACAGCTCATCTCCCGAAGCCGGCCGGGGTGGAGTGCGGAAGTGCTGTCAGTCAGGCGATCCCACCGGCCACAGCGGTGTCGGTGTACCCGCGCTGGGCGGCGGGGTCACCACGGACAGCAACTGAAGTTTGTCGTAGCTCTCTGAACCCGGTTGGGCCGTGTAGACGACCAGGATGTGGGACTGGTGCGGGTCGATCAGGTGTTGGCAGTTGAGTTCGAGGAGCCCCACCTGCGGATGGACGAAGCGCTTGGCTTCCTGGGGTTGCACGCCCACGGCGTGCTCGCGCCACAGCCGTCGGAACTCGTCGCTTCGCGTGAGCAGCAGGTCGGCGTATTCGGCTGCGCGGGAGCCGGGGCCGCGCAGGGCGAGGGCGGCGCGCAGCCCTGAGGCGAACATCGTGGACAGGAATGCGTGGTCTTGTTCGGGATAGATGGTGCGGGAGGCAGGGTCCGTGAACCAACGGTAGATGACACTGCGCTCCGGACCGGCGAAGGCGCTGGTATCGCCGGTGACGGCCGCCGCGAGTGGGGTCTGCCTCAGGGTTTCACCGAGTTCGGTGACGATCTCGGCCGCGGTATCCGATAGCCGGTCCAGAATGCGAAGCATTCCGGGGCTGATGTGGTCCCCCGCGAAACCGCGCGGTGGCGCCTGGTGGCCCACGAGCCGGAAGAGATGATCGCGCTCGTCGAGGTTCAGGTGAAGGCCCTGGGCGATCGCAGCGATCATCTGGGGTGATGGGTGCGGACCACGTTCCTGTTCGAGCCGGGTGTAGTAGTCGGTGGACATGTGGCACAGCGCCGCGACTTCCTCGCGTCGCAGCCCCTGGGTCCGGCGCCGTTGCGCCCGGGGCAGTCCGACGTCCTCGGGTTGGAGAGCGGCACGGCGGGTCCGAAGAAACGCAGCCAGTTCAGATCGGTCAACCACGTTCCGGCCCTCCACTTCTACAAGCCCACACTACCGTTGCGCGCTCCCGTATCCACGGATCGGCGATCCCTGGATAGGGCTGCTCAACGCTGTGATCGTGGAGTCGACACCATCGACGGAGGACTCGCGTGAACCGCACACCAATCGACATCTCTCTTCCCGACCTGACCGGCACCCGGGCAGTGGTCACCGGCGGCACTGACGGCATCGGTCTCGGAATCGCCGCTCGACTAGCGGCGGCGGGCGCGGAGCTGGTGCTCCCGGCCCGCAATCCGGCCAAGGCATCGGCAGCCGTCTCCACGATCCGTGAGGGAACCCCCGGCGCCGTCGTCTCGGTCGAATCGCTCGACCTCTCGTCCCTGGACTCCATCGCGAACCTCGGCGAGCGGCTACTCGCAGACGGCCGACCGATCCACCTGCTCATCAACAACGCCGGAGTCATGACACCACCGAATCGGCAGGTCACCAGGGACGGGTTCGAGCTGCAATTCGGCACCAATCACCTGGGACACTTCGCCCTCGTCGCCCACCTCCTCCCGCTCCTGCGTGCGGGAAGGGCCCGAGTGACCTCGCAGGTCAGCATCTCGGCGAACCAGGGAGCGATCAACTGGGACGACCTCGACTGGGAGAAGACCTACAACGGCTCCGGGGCGTACAGCCAATCGAAGATCGCGTTCGGGCTGTTCGGGCTCGAGCTCGACCGCCGCAGTCGCCAGCACGATTGGGGGATCTCCAGCAACCTCTCCCACCCGGGCGTCGCCCCGACCAGCCTGCTGTCGGCGCGCCCCGAGATCGGCCGCGACGGCGATACTCTCGGCGTGCGGCTGATCCGGTTCGCTTCAGCCAGGGGCTTCATCGTCGGAACCGTCGATACGGCGAAGCTCCCCGCTCTGATGGCCGGAACAACGCCGGACGCCGGCGGGAGGATGTACGGCCCTTCGGGGTTCATGCACCTCGGCGGCGCCCCCGCGGAGCAGCCGCTCTACAGTCGCCTCCGCAGCGAAGCCGATGCCCAGCGCATGTGGCGGATCTCAGAGGAGTTGACCGGCGTGCCATTTCCCTCGTGAGCCCCGTGCCCGTTTCGGGCGGGAGCCGTCTCGTCACCTGCGGCCCCGCACCCAATGCCGGCGGAGGCCGGTGAACATCGCGTGAACCCGCCCTCTCTTGCCGTTGCAAGCGGCTACTGTTCACCTCTCGATGAACGATGGAGGTGAACGAGATGACCCCAGGTGACCGCGTGCAGTTGCGTGACGAGGCGCTCAGCTTCGGAACCGTGCTCAGCGCCGACAACGAGGCGGTGTCGGTCAAGCTCGACGACGGTCGCGCCGTCGCGGTGCACCAGGACGCCCTCGTACTCCTCTGAGCAACCCCGCCGCGCCGACGCTCAGGAACCGGCCGCGACCAGCATCGTCAGCGTGGACCGCATGGACTCGATGACCGGCCCGGTCGCGATCGTGGGGTCGATGGCGCGCTGGATCCCCAGCCCGATGCCCGCGGACAGCAGCAGTTCGGCCGCGGATTCGAGCACGGTCCTCAGCTCGGGCGCGACGTCCTCCGCGCCGGACTCGCCTCGCACCAGGTCGACGAGCATCTCCACGACGGTGCTGCGCGCCGCGGCCCGCAGCTCGACGATCATGGCGAGCAGGTCCGGGTCGTTGCGGGCGACGGTGACGAACTCGAGTTCGAGCATCGTCCACCCCACGTCGCCCGCGGTCCGTTCGACCCAGTCGGCGAGCAGGTCGATGCGGGCCTGCAACTCCCCCTGGCCGGTCACCAGGCCCGCGAGCTCGCCGACCTTCTCCTCGTGGATCGCCTGCAACACCTCGCGGCACAGGTTCGGCTTGTCGACGAAGTTCGAGTAGACGGCGCCCTTCGAGTAGCCGGCGCGGTCCGCGATGTCCTCCAGGCTCGCCGCCGCGTAGCCGACCTCCAGGAAACGGTCGCGCGCAGCGATCAGCAGGTCGGCGCGCGTCTGCGCGCGCTGCTCCACCCTGGTCAGCCTGGCCACGCGAGAAGAATACGCGAGGAGGTATTCAAAAACTATCAGTATTCGGATACTGTCGGTCGCACCAGATCGAAAGGATCCACCATGGCCTTCTTCGGCCCTTCCCGCGACCACCTCGCCCGACTCGACGGTGCGCTGGTCGTGATCACCGGCGGCGCCCGCGGCATCGGCGCCGCCACCGGCCGCCTGTTCGCGCTGCACGGTGCCCGCGTCGTCCTCGCGGACCTCGACCTCGACGTCGCCGAGGCCACGGCGGCGACCATCCCGGGCGCACGCGCCGTGCGGCTCGACGTCACCGACCGGGGCTCCTGGCGGACCGCTCTGGACGAGATCGGCGGCGACATCGACGTCCTCGTCAACAACGCGGGCGTCATGCCGCTGGGCCACTTCGAGGAGGAGTCGGAGCGGACCACCGATCTCATCCTCGACGTCAACATCCGCGGTGTGCTCAACGGCATGCGCGCCGCGATCCCGGGCATGGTGGCACGCGGGCGCGGCCACGTCGTCAACGTCGCATCGATGGCCGGCATGATCCCGATCCCGGGCATGGTCACCTACAACGCCAGCAAGTACGGGGCGCTCGGCGCCACCCTCGGCGCTCGCCGGGAGTACGACGGGACCGGGGTCGCGGTGTGCGCGATCCTCCCGTCCGCCGTGCGCACCGAGCTCTCCTCGGGCGCGCAGCTCGGCGCCGGCATGCCGACCGTCGACCCCGAGGACGTCGCCGCGGCGATCGTCGACACGCTGCGCACCCGGGCGGCCCGCACGTCCGTGCCGAAGTGGGTGGCACCGGGCTGGCGCCTCGTCGAGGCCTTCGTGCCCGAGCCGGTCGAACGACTCGCGCGCAGGCTGATCGACGACCGGCGCACGCTCGACCTCGATGCGGCCGCACGCACGGCGTACACCGAGCGGATCGACCGCCATGCCACGGATCACGCCCGCGACGAGGAGTCCGCCCGGTGACCCGCGCGCTCGTGATCGGCTGCGGCGGCACCATCGGCGGCGCCTGGACCGTCGCCGCGCTGGCCGCACTCGAGGAGCAGCTCGGATCCGATGTCCGTGAGTTCGACGTGCTGCAGGGGACCTCCGCCGGCTCGGAGATCATCACCGCGCTCCAGCGCTTCTCAGTGCAGGACCTCGTCGCGATGCAGGAGGGACGCACCGAATCGGCTGTACTGCAACGCCACCTGGCCGCGACCCCCGCTCCCCTGCCGCGCATCCCGTTCTCCCTGCCCGCGGACCCGTCCACGCTGTGGTCCCGGCGCGGTGGGCACGCCCCGCTCACGGGCATCGCCCCGCGCGGCCGCGGCGACGCGACGTGGCTGGCCGAGCTCGCCGACGCCACCGTCGGGCCCGGTGCGCCGGTCCCCGCGAAGGCCCGGATGGTGGCCTACGAGCCGGCATCCGGGGAGCGGGTCGCGTTCGGCGCGCCGGACGCACCGCACGCCACCGCCTCGGAGGCGCTCCGTGCATCGTGGGCCATCCCCGCGTGGATGCCGCCTGTCGAGGTGGCGGGTCGCACATTCGTGGACGGGGGCGCCGCCTCCACGGCCTCGGTCGACCTGATCACCCCCGAGGAGGCCGACGAGATCGTCGCGGTCGTGTCCATGGCCTCCGCTCCCGGCGTCCGCGCCCCCGGGATCGGCGGACTGATCGAGTACGCCGCGCTGAGAGGGCCGATGTCGCGGGTGTTCTGGGCCGAGGTAGCCGTGGCCCGGGCCCGCGGCCAGAAGGTCACCGTCATCTCGCCCGACGGTGCCGATCTGGCCGGGCTGGGTGCGAACTTCATGGCCCGGGGCCATCGCGCGGAGGCCTTCGAGGCCGCGCGGCGGACCGCCCCGTCGGCCGTCCGGCGCGGGCTGGAGGCGGCGCGATGACCGAGCCCCGCATCGTGGTCATCGGCGCCGGCGTGGCCGGCATCTCGACGGCGCACGTCCTGCAGGAGCAGGGATTCACGGACTGGGTCGTGCTGGAGAAGGGCGCTGACGTGGGCGGCGTGTGGTTCTGGAACCGCTACCCCGGCCTCACGTGCGACGTGCCCTCGCAGATCTATCAGTTCGCATTCGCGCCGAAGCCGGATTGGGAGCGGATCTGGGCCACGGGTCCGCAGATCCAGCGCTACCACCGCGACGTGGTCGATCGGCTGGGCATCGCGGACCGGATCCGCTGCAACACCGAGGTTCTCGCCGCGGAGTTCGACGACGCCTCCAGTACCTGGAGCCTCACCCTGAACACCGGCGAGACGATTGCGGCCGACTTCCTGGTCTGCGCCACCGGCGTCCTGCACAACCCGGCGATCCCCGACATCGAGGGCCTCGCGGACTTCGACGGCGACGTGGTGCACACCGCCCGCTGGGACGATGCGCTGATCACCGAGAACCGCCGGATCGCCGTCATCGGTACGGGATCGACCGGCGTGCAGGTGGTCTCGGCGTTGCAGCCGGGCGCCGAGCACCTCACGCACTTCGTCCGGTCGCCGCAGTGGGTGCTGTGGGCGCCGATGCGACTGCCGCAGATCGCGCCGATCACCGCTCTGTTGGAGCGTGTTCCGGGACTGCTCGACCGGGTGCACCAGGGCCTGCTCCAATGCTCGGGCATCCTCGCGGACATCGCGACGAAGCCGTCGTGGCGGCGCAGCGCGGTGCAGGCCTACGCCCGGCTGTCGCTGCGCGCGCAGGTACCGCCCGCCCTGCGGCCCGGGCTCACGCCCGCGGACGAGCCGCTGTGCAAACGGCAGGTCGTCTCCGGCACCTACTACTCGGCGATCAAGGCGCGCAACACCTCCCTCGTCTCGGCGGCGATCGATCGGATCGAGGCCAAGGGCATCCGCACCGCGGACGGGAACCTGCACGAGACCGACCTCATCGTGCTCGCCACGGGCTTCCGGGCGCACGACTACATGCGGCCGATGCGGGTCACGGGCCGGGACGGGCTCACGCTGGACGAGGCGTGGTCCGACGGCCCGCGCGCCTACCGGATGACGGCGATCCCGGGATTCCCCAACCTGTTCACCGTCCTCGGTCCCAATTCCCCGACCGGGTCGATCTCCCTCCAGTTCTCGGCCGATCTCACCGCGCGGTACATCGCACAGTGGCTGGACCGGTTCCGCCGCGGCGAGGTCGCCTCGGTGGAGGTCACCGAGGCCGCGACCGACGCCTTCAACGAGCAGGTCGCCGAGGCCATGGGACCCACGGTCTGGAACACCGGCTGCAACTCCTGGTACTTCACCGAGGGCGGCACCATCGACCTGTGGCCGTTCGACCGGAAGACCATGGTGCGCATGCTGTCCGAGCCCGACGAGGCGGACTTCCACCTCCGCCGGTGACGTACCCGCAGGCAGGGCGCGACAGCGGCGCGCGGGAGGTGCCCGACCCGCGGCTCGGGTCGGCGCCGCGCGACCGTCGCCGGTAGAGTGACCGCGTGCGGCGATTGCAAAGGCTCCTGTGGGTGACGGCGGTGTTGGTCGTCGCCGTGCTCACCGCGGTCGGCGGCATCGGCTACCTGCTCTTCGGTGTCTCGCACGAGGATCCGCTCCGCCCGGTGGACGCGATCATCGTGCTGGGCGGTGAGCACGACTCTCGCGAGTACTACGGGATCCGGCTCGCCCAGGAGGGCTACGCCAAGAACGTGGTCCTGTCGAACCCGTACGCCGCGACCGACCGCACCATGCAGGACCTGTGCGACACCAGGATCGACGACATCGCCATCACCTGCGAGCGGCCCGTGCCCAGCACCACGCGCGGCGAGGCGATGTTCACGCAACGGTTGTCGGAGCAGCACGGCTGGAAGTCGGTGATCGTCATCAGCTGGGGCTACCACCTCACGCGATCCCGGTACATCTTCGACCGGTGCTACAGCGGTGAAACGGTGCTGCGGGCGGTCCCGCGCTCCTACGACTACGGCCCCGCCGACTGGGAGCTCGTCTACCTCTACCAGTTCTTCGGCACCGCGAAAGCCGTCGTGCAGGGCTCCTGCTGACCGGTCAGAACCACACCCGCGCCAGCCACGCCGCGAGTCCCAGCCCGCAGATCGCGACCACCACGCGCAGGCGCCCCGCGTCGATCCGTGCCACCACGGGCGGGCCGCACCAGCCGCCCAGGAACCCACCGATCGCCATGGCGATCGCCGCCGGCCAGTGCACCGGGCCGAAGATCGCGAAGCCGATGGCCGCCACCAGGTTCGCCAGTGCCAGCACCCAGCTCTTGAGCATCGCGGCCCGCCAGAGCGGTTCGGACGTCGCGACCAGGGTGAGCGCCAGGATCATCACCCCTGCGCCCGCGCCGAAATAGCCGCCGTACACGGCGACCAGGAAGACGCCGACCGGGTAGTGCCGCGCGAGCCGCGCGACCTCGGGGCGCTCGCGCAGCCGCGGCTGCAGCAGGATCGCCACCGCGGCGACCGCGATGAGCGCCGGCACCACGGCCTCGAAGGTGCTCCCCGGAGCCAGCAGGAGAAGGGTGGAGCCCACGACCCCGCCGGCCACCGCGAGCACGGCGAGCAACCGCATCTGTGGCCTGTTCTTCACCAGCTCGGACGCCGACGATGCGATGGAGCCCCCGCCCACCGCCACCATCGCGACCGTGTTCGTGACATTGGCCGCCACCGGCGACAGGCCCATCGCGAGCAGCGCGGGGTACGACACCAGCGAGGCCAGCCCGGTGATGTATCCGATCAGGCCCGCGGCGAACCCGGCGACCACCATCGCCGCGATCATCCACGCCGTCATGGCCCGCCTCTCCGACGCACATCGTTCGAGTCGATCTGCGCCGGGTCAGTCCCTCTGCGTCGCAGAACGCTTCGATTGTTGCGCGCCGCGGAGCGGACTCAGACCGCGGGTTGCTGCTGCGTGATGCAGTGGATGCCGCCGCCGCGGGCGAACAGCGGCCGCGCATCGACGGTGAGGATCTCCCGGCCGGGGTAGGCGGCGGCCAGGACCTCCACCGCCACGGCGTCGTTCGGGTCGTCGAAGGAGCACGCGACCACGGCGTCGTTGATCACGACGTGGTTGATGTAGCTGTAGTCGACGAAGCCCTCGTCGTCGCGGAGCACCGTCGGGGCGGGAACGGAGCGGACCTCCCAGGGGCGACCCGCCGCGTCCGTCGACGCGGCGAAGACCTCCCGGATCGTCGCGCACCGCTCGTGATCCGGGTGCGCGGGATCGCGCTGGTCGTGCAGGAGGACGGTGCCCGTCGACGGGATGGTCGCGACGATGTCGACGTGACCGCGGGTGCCGAAGGTGTCCGAATCGCGAGCGAGCCCGAAGGGCAGCCACACCGCGTGCGTCGTACCGATCGTCCTCGCCAGCTCGGCCTCCACGTCGGCCCGCGAGAGGCCGGGGTTCCGTCCCGGATCCAGTTGGACGGTGTCGGTGAGCAGGACGGTCCCGGCACCGTCGACGTTGATACCGCCGCCCTCCCCGACGAGCTGGGACCCGATGTACTCGGCGCCGGCGAGCTCGGCGACGAAGGCCCCGATCCTGCTGTCGCGGTCCCAGCGCGCCCAGGATTGGCCGCCCCAGCCGTTGAACACCCAGTCCACGGCGCCCAGCCGCCCGGCATCGTCGACGACGAAGGTGGGGCCGATGTCGCGCATCCAGGCGTCGTTCAGCGGCGCCTCCACGACATCGACGGCGCCGGCCAGGTAGCGCAGGGCCGCCTGGCGCTCGTCGGGATCGACGACGACGGTGACGGGCTGGAAGTCGACGATCGCGTTCGCCACCGCCGCCCACGTGGTGCGGGCGGCGTGCTGCTCCTCCGCGCTGTCACCGAGCGAGTACCCGGCGGACGGGTAGGCCATCCAGGTACGGGTCTGGGGCGCCGTCTCCGACGGCATGTGCCAGGTCACCGGGCACCGCCCAGGGGGCCGCGCGCCGACACCGGCTCCGTCAGCGGACCGTAGGTGTCCGGCCGGCGGGTGGCGAGGAACGGGAAGAGCGTGAGCCAGTCGCGACGCTGGTCGAGGTCCAGATCGGCCACGAGCACGGCGGACGCGTCGCGCGGCGCCTCGACGAGGACCCGCCCGTACGGGTCCGAGATGAAGGAGCTGCCGTAGAACGTGATCGCGCCCTCGTTCCCCCAGCGGTTGGGCGCCACCATGAAGGTGCCGGAGGTGATCCCGTTGCCCACGATCACCTGCCGCCACAGGGGCGCGGTGTCGAAGTCGGGGTGGTCGGGCTCGGAGCCGATCGCCGTGGGGTAGGCGATGATCTCCGCGCCGCCCAGCGAGTACGCGCGAGCGACCTCGGGGAACCACTCGTCCCAGCAGGTCGGCAGGCCGAACCGCGCGCCGCCCAGCTCCGACGGTGCGTGGACCGGGTAGGGATCGGCGCCGCTGTCCGGCCCGGGGCCGCGAAGGAAGTAGGTGTCCTCGTAGTAGCCGGCGGTCACCGGGATGTGCAGCTTCCGGGTCTTCGCGAGCAGCTCGCCGGACGGCGAGACCATGATCGCGGTGTTGTACCCCAGCGGCTCCGCGTCGGGGTGCCGCTCGTACAGGGACGCATGCACCACCACGCCGTGCTTCGCCGCCGCGGCGGCCGCGAAGGTGAAGGTGGGGCCCGTGAGCAGGTCCTCGGCGAGCGCGCTCGGCTGCGCCCCGCCCCGCTCGAACGCCGGGTATTGCATGAGAGTGATCTCGGAGAGGAAGACCGCCTGCGCGCCGGCGGCCGCGGCCTGCCCGATCGCGTCGGTCAGCTCCTGGGCGAGGAGGGCGGCGTCGTCGTGCCAGCGGTGCTGGACCAGGCCGACCCGCAACGGCGCGCGTTCCGGCTGGTCGACGCGGGCGGGTGATACCGGGATTCCGGGTGCGACGATGAGGTCCATCTCGTCTCCTGACGACTTAATCGATAGGCTTTCGATATAAAGATACACCCGGCGTGACGGGCACCACAAGACCCAATCGACAGGGTTTCGATTTGCCGCCCTGTCCGGTAGGTTCACGCAGGTGAGCAGACGCGCCGGACGCCCGAGTACCCCGCAACTCGACCGCGCCTCCATCGGCGCGGCGGCGCTCGAGCTGGTCGACCGGGACGGCAACTTCAGCCTCCCCAGCCTCGCCCGCCGGCTCGGCGTCACGGTCTCCTCGATCTACCACCACGCGGACGGCCGCGCCGCGATCGTCGGCCTCGTCCGCGACCTCGTGACCGCCGACATCGACGCCGGCTGCTTCGACGCGCAGCCGTGGGACGAGGCGCTCGTCACCTGGTCCCGCACCTACCGCGACGCCTTCGCCGCACACCCGTCCGCGGTGCGGCTGCTCGCGACCGAGCCTATCGGCGGGGATCAGAACCTCGCCATGTACACCGCCGCGACCTCCGCGCTGCTCCGCGCGGGCTTCCCCGCCGAGCAGGTCATGGGGATCATCGTCGGCGTGGAGAACTTCCTGCTCGGGGCGGCGCTCGACGCGTCCGCGCCCGACGAGCCGATCCGCGTCGGCGACGAGCCGGGCGCCGCGGACCTGCGCCGGGCGCTGGCCGCGGCACCGTCGGGCCCGGAACGCTCGCTGCAGGCCTTCGACCTGGGGCTCGCGGCGATGATCGAGGGGCTGCGGGCGCTACTCGTCGCCCAGCAGCAGGGCCAGTAGCAGCTCCGCGCGTACCCGCGCCGACTTCAGGTCGACACCGAGCACCTCCTCGGCCCGCGCCACCCGCGCCCGCGCGGTGTGCCGGTGCACGCCGAGGGCCGCGGCGGTCCCCTCCCACTGCCCGTGATTCTCGAGGTACGCGCGCAGCGCCTGCGCCAGACCGGGATCCTGCGCGCGCAGCGGCTCGAGCAGCGCGCGATCGAGCGCGGTCAGCGCGCCCCGGGTTCCGGGGTCGGTGAACAGGGTGCGCCCGGCCAGGGCCGAGGCGTCGACGGTGCCCCCGCCGGGCCGGGCCGCGCGAGCGGCGAGCTCGGCCGCGGCCACCGCCTCGGCAACGGCACCGGCCGCGTGCGGCGCACCGAGCCCCAGCCGCAGCT
>NZ_JAAXOQ010000021.1 GCF_012396015.1 Tsukamurella spumae
GCCCCGCGGAGCCGGCACCCCCATCCCCGGCGGCCTCGGCGGCCCGGCCATCGCGGGCGTCGGCGGCGTGCCCGTCGGCGCTCCCGGAGCGGGCATCGGCGGCGTGATCGGCCGCCCCGGACATCCGCTCGCGGTCGGCGACAACGGCGGTATCGACGGCGTCGGCGTGCCCGGCACCAGCTCGGGCGTCTCGCCGCAGCGGCCCGTCGTGCCCGCCACGGCGAACGTCCCGCAGCGACCGGCGAACCCGGGCGCCACCATCCCCGACGGTGTGCTCGGCGTCCCCGTGGTTCCCGGACACCTCGGTGTCCCCCTGTTCACTCCGCGCCCGTGCGACCCCACGAAGGTCACCACGTGCCCGTAGTTCCGGTCACCTCGTAACGGACCGGTGGTGGGTCGGCAGCTACGCGCTGCCGACCCACTCGTCTGTTCCGTCCAGGAACTGCTGGTGCTTCCAGACGGGGAGCGCCTCCTTGACCGCGTCGACCACGCGCGCGCAGGTGGCGAACGCGGCGGCGCGGTGATCCGCCGACACGGCGACCACGAGCGCGGCGTCGCCGATCTCCAGCGCGCCCACCCGGTGCGACACGGCAACGGCGCGCACGCCCGTCGCGGCGTCCGCCTCGGCCTGCACGACCTCCGCCAGGACCCGTCCCGCGGTGGGATGCGCCGAATACTCCAGCCGGGTGACCCCGCGGCCCTCGTCGTGATCACGCACGGCGCCGACGAATCCCACGACCGCGCCGGCCTCGGCGCGCGCCACCGCCGCCTCGTGCGCGGGCAGGTCGATGGGGTCCTCGGTGACCTGGGCGATGACGACCTCAGCCATGATCGCCGCCGCGGATCTGGTCCAGCGCGTGCAGCAGCACCCCGTCGAGCACGGCGAGCCCGTCGCGGACGCCCCCGCTGGACCCCGGCAGGTTCACCACCAGCGAGGATCCGGCGACGCCCGCCAGACCCCGGCTGAGCACCGTGGTCGGGACGTCGGGCAGGCCGGCGGCCCGGATCGCGTTGGCGAGGCCGGGGATCTCGAAGGTGAGCACGCCACGCGTCTCCTCGGGCGTGCGGTCGGTCGGGGTGAGGCCGGTGCCGCCCGTCGTGAGCACGACGGCGTCGCCGCGCCGGACGGCGGAGCGGATGGCGGCGCCCACCTCCGCACCGTCGGGCACGACGACGGGGCCGTAAACCTCGAAGCCCCGCTCGCGCAGCCAGTCCGCGATCGCGGGGCCGGTGGTGTCCTCGCGCTCGCCGAGGGCGGCGCGGGTGGAGGCGACCACGACGGTGGCGCAGCGGTCGCGGGACGGTCGGAGGGGTTCGGTCATCATCTCTCCCAGTGGCCGGTCTTGCCGCCGTCCTTGGTGAGCACACGGATGTCCGTCATGACCGCGGCCGGGTCGAGGGCCTTGACCATGTCGTGCAGGGTCAGGCCGGCGACCGATACCGCGGTGAGCGCCTCCATCTCGACGCCCGTTCGGCCGGTGCAGCGCACGGTGGCGGTCACGGTGATCTCCGCTCCCGAGGGCGCGAGGTCGACGGTGACGCCCGAGATCGGCAGCGGGTGGCACAGCGGGATCAGGTCGGCGGTGCGTTTGACCGCCATGATCCCGGCGATGCGGGCGGTGGCCATCACGTCGCCCTTGGGGACCGCTCCGTCGGCAATGGCCGCGATGACGGTCTCGGTGGTCCGGAAGGTCCCGGCCGCGACGGCGGTGCGCGCGGTCACGTCCTTGGCGGACACGTCGACCATGCGGGCGGCGCCCGTTGGGTCGATGTGCGTGAGCCCCTGCTCGCGCACATCGCGTTCCCGGGCGTTCACCGCGCCGTGGTCGCGGGAAGCGGAGTGAGGCTCGCTCAGCGGTTGATCTTCGTCGACGGGTGCACGTACGGGATGTGCTCCTGCGGGAACTCCATCTCGCCGAACGGCGACATCGCGCCGACCACGGGGGCGGCCAGCTCGTTCACGGCGTGGGCGGCATGGCCGTCGTTCGCCTGCGGCCAGCCGTTGTCGACGTAGCCGGGCTTCTTCGCATTCGAGGTCTCAGACACGCCGCTATTCTGACATGCCGCGGTGTCTAGGCTGTATCGGTGAGCAGTATTGCGGCGTCGGCCGCCCCCGCGGCGCTCCTCGCGGACTGGTTGCGCGGCCGCGACGACGCGGAGATCACGGCCCTCCTCGACGCCCGCCGCGATGTGGCGTCGCCGATCCCCGCGGGTTTCCCGGTACTCGCGAGCCGGCTGCTCAGCCCCTCGTCGCTGGGCCGGGTGTCCGAGCGCCTCACCCTGCTCGACCTGGCCGTCCTGGAGCTCGTGCTCGCCGAATCCGGGATCGACGTCGAGACGCTGGCCCGCCGGCTCCGCGGCCGGGCGCTGAAGAAGCAGGTCGCAGAGTCGGTGCACAAGCTCGTCGGGCTCGCGCTGGTGCGGGGCGAGCAGGAGCTGCACACCGCGCCCGCCGTTCGGGAGGCCGTGCCGTGGCGGACCGCGCAGCTGATCGCCCCGCCGGACCTCGCGGACATCGACGCCGCTCTCGCGGCCGCGGGCGAGGACGAGCGGGCGCTGTTGGACCGCCTCGCGGAGGGCTCGCCGCTGGGCCGCACCGCCGCCGCGGGCCCCGGCACGTCGTCCGAGCATCCGGTGCAGCGAATGCTCGCCTCGGGGCTGCTGGCGCGCGTCGATCACCAGACCGTCGAGCTGCCGTGGGAGGTCCGCGCCCGACTACGGGGCGAACTGCCGCTGGGCACGTCCCTCAAGCCCCCCGTGCTCGACGGTCCGCCCGTCCCCGGCGTCGACGGTGCCGGCGCGGTCGCCGCGCTGGAGCTGCTGCGCCACGCCGACGACGTGCTGGGCGTGCTCGGCGCCGTTCCCGCGCAGCGGGTGAAGGCGGGCGGCATCGGGATCCGCGAGCTGCGCCGCGTGGCGAAGGCCGCGGGCCTGGCCGAGGACCGCGCCGCGCTCCTGCTGGAGTTGCTCGCGGCCGCGGCGCTGATCGCCGAGGGCGAGCTCGACGGCGAGGAGGATTCGGTGTTCGCGCCGACCGTCGCGGTCGACGAGTGGCAGCGGTCCGAGCCCGCGGACCGCTGGGCGCTGCTCGCCCGCACCTGGCTGGAGCTGCGGCGACAGCCCGCACTGATCGGCACCCGCGGCGAGGAGGGCATTGTCGGGCCGCTGCACCGGGCGGCGCGCAGCACCGTCGCCCCGCAGGACCGCGCGGCCGTGCTCGACGCCCTGGCGCTCGCCCCGGAGGGCACCGCCCCGGCGACGGCCGACGTGCACGCCGCGACCCGGTACGCGCACCCGTCCTGGTACCGCAGGCTGACGCTGGAGGCGATCGCGGACATCGTCGGGCAGGCGCAGGTGGTGGGCCTCGTCGCGGGCGGCGCGCTGACGGCCGCGGGCCGCGCGGGGGGTTCCGCGGAGGCGATGGCCGGGGCGCTGCCGAAGCCGATCGAGGAGTTCCTGCTCCAGGCGGATCTGACGCTGACGATTCCCGGACCGACGACGCACGACTTCGCGGCGTCGGTGGCCCTGGTGGCCGACCTCGAGTCCGCGGGCGGCGCGGCCGTGTACCGCGTGACGGACGCGTCGGTGCGCCGGGCGCTCGATGCCGGGCGCACCTCCGCCGAGGTGCACGCCTTCTTCGCCGCGCACGCGGTGACGCCGGTGCCGCAGGGCCTGACCTATCTGGTCGACGATGTCGCGCGCCGGCACGGCGCCCTGCGCGCGGGCGTCGCGGGCTCGTTCCTCCGCTCCGACGATCCCGCACTCATCGCCGCGGTCCTCTCCTCCCCCTCCGCGGAGGCGCTGGCGCTGCGGGCCGTCGCCCCGACGGTGCTCATCGCCCAGGTCTCGCTGTCGGATCTGGTGGCGGGGCTGGCGGCCGCGGGGTTCAACGCGGCGGCCGAGGACTCGCGCGGCGTCGTCGTCGACCTGCGTCCGTCCGCCATCCGGCTGCCCCCGCCCCGGTTCCGGCCGCCCGCCGCGCGGCCGACGCTCGAGCAGCTGGCCGATGCCGCCGTGCAGATCCGCCGGCAGGACGCCCCGTCGGACGACGGTACCGGCGTCTCCGGCCCGGAGCTGATGGAGCTGCTGCAGTCCGCGGCGGGCGACGGCCGGTCCGTCCGGCTGGGCTATGTGGACGCGAACGGCGTGTTCACGCGACACGTCGTGGTGCCCGAGTCGGTGCGGCACGGGCAGCTCACGGCGGTCGACGGTGACGCTCCCCGCCGGTTCGCCCTGCACCGCGTGACCACCGCGGAGTACGTGGAGTAGGGAGCCGCTAGCGACGAGGCCCGGCCACCAGAATTCCTCGCAGCACCGATGTCGAAATCCGCCGACGCCGTTCGTGGAAGGGGTAGGACGCGCTCAGGCCGAGCGCCACCACTACCGAGGAGCACGCCATGAGCACCATCGCCGCAACCACCGCCTCGCCCGCCCGCGCCGGCCGCCTGCCCCTGTGGCGGCACGGCCTCGCCGCCGCCGTCGGGGCGTCGATCGTCACCACCGCGATCGCCGCGATCGCCTCCGGCGCGGGCGTCACCTTCGCCGGGCCCGACGGTGCCTCCATCCCCCTGCTGGGATTCGCGCAGCTCACACTGGTCTTCTCGCTGATCGCTCTGGGGATCGCCGCCGTGCTGGCGCGGCGTGCCCGGCGCCCGCGCGCGACCTTCGTCCGGGTCTGCGCGGGGCTGCTGGTCCTGTCCTTCGTCCCCGACCTCACCTTCGGCTTCGACGGTGCCTCCGCCGCGGTCCTGATCCTCACGCACATCGCGGCGGCGGCGATCGTGGTGCCCGTGCTCGCCCGCCGCCTCGCGCGGCACAATGGATAGATGACCGACGGACCCCTCATCGTCCAGTCCGACAAGAGATAGGACCGAAAACGCGCCTACCAGCCGTTTCTCCAGCGGAATGGGTCTAACCCTCCTCGTATTTTGTGAGGAGACGCTCCGTGCTGCGGGATTTTTGCGGGATCGGACGCCGCCCGCGACCTGCAAAGATCATCGGACTTGATACTGCTTGCGGGCACTGTGGTCACCGCCGCTTCCCCTGCTCATACGCCTCGCCCAAGTCCGCGTACGCGGACTTGAACGCGGACACCCACGAGCCCAGCCAAGCCCCGAGCACCCCGACCGCCCCCGACCCGCTCGTGCTCGCGGACTGCACCCTGCCTTTGGGCTTGCCCTGCTTACCCCCTCCGATAACCCCTCGGACCTGCTGTTGTCGAGTCCCCGCGCCCTGCTCTCGCTGGCGCTGCTGTTCGTCACCGGGTAGCCGATTGGTGATCCCCGCCGCCTTCGCACTCATCCCGTCCTCCCACGCCGCGAGTGCAGCCGCGAAGTGGGGGCGCACCCCGCGATCCCCGACGCTGCGCTTGCCAAGGTGGTGCTTCTCCCTCCCTCGGTGCGGCTCCCACACGCTGCGGAACTCGCCAGCGCTGGTGTGGCACAGCTCCCCGCTCACTGCGCTACAACGCGGGCACACGATCCCGTACACGCGTTGCCACGGACCCAGAGTCGGAGCCTCCCCTGGGCGACGCCGACGGCGGGGACCGTTCTCGCCCTTGGGCTTCCCCTTCCCCTTGCCCTCCTCCGCGTCCACGCTCTCGGGCGCGGAGGGTGCCTCGCGCCCTCGATTCGGCTGAGGAGAGCCGTACAGAGCCGAGCGGCGTGCCTGCTCGGCTCGCAGGCGGCGGTTCGCCTCCGCGTTCTCGCGCGCGATCTTTGCGGCGAGCGGTGTCCCTGGGCGGTAGGCGGCGGGCACGTACGGGGCAGGTGCGGGTGTGCGGCTCATTCCTCCATTATCCGCTCGGAAATATGCCCTGACCAGGAACAACACCAAGAGGCGACCTCTCTTTTCCTGGCATCCCAGGACCAGCCCATCGCGCACGGGACATGACCCCGCGAACCCCGTGGATGTCAGCGCCCACGACCAGGATCAGGAGCATGTCCCCGTCCCGACTGCCCGCTGACGTGCAGTACCTCATGCGGCACCGCGTCGTCTTAGCGGGTGCGGTGGAGGACACGCACGCCGAGTACGCCGCGAGGGTGCAGGCGCAGGCGCGGGAACGGCGCCAGCGTGAGGACCGCGAACGGGAGCAGTGGGCGCGGTACCGTCGCCTTGCCGATGACGGCGCAGAGACCGTGGGTACACGGATCACGAGGGAGCGGGAGAGGCTGCACATGTCGGTGGACGATCTGGCGGAGGCGGCGGGCATGTACGAGGTGGAGGTGGAGATGGTCGAAGCCGGGGAGGCGACGGTGAGTGCGCAGCAGCTCGCCGACATCGCCGAGGCGCTGTTCACGTCGGTGGGAGTGCTCGACGGAACGGAGCCCGCCCGTGTGTGAGGGGCAGCCCTACTGCCTCGCCCCCTACGTGTTCTTCCGAGACGGCGAGCCTGTGATCAACACTCGGATTTCGCTCACGACCCGCAGCGGTGTCCGCAGCGTGGAGGGTCCGTTCATCGTCGCGGAGTGGCTGTGGGACGTAGGTGGGTGGAGCTGCTGGACCCCGTGCGATTTCCCCACCGCGCTAGAACAACTGGGGATTCCACTGTCCGTGAGCGAGTACGTCATGGAGGAGGTGACTGAGCGGCTAGTGGACTCCCCACAGGTGAGCATCCTGCTCGACGACGCGCAGTTCCTGGTCGAGCTACTGCCCGCGCCCGCTGTCAACCCACATTGACAATCCCCTACAGAACAGCCCCACAAAACAGCTCCGCCCCTGTCCGCGTACTCGGACAGGGGCGGAGCAACTTCCCTGCGGTCAGCCAACCAACCGCCGAGGATCAGTTCCCGCTCGGGACCGCCGACGGGTCGAGCACGGTCTGGTCGTGCTGCACACCCGACCCCAGCGCGGTCGGCGGGCGGGTGCCCTCGTCGGGCTTACCCTGCTGCGGCAGTGACGGGTCACCCGACGTGGACGCGCCCGCCCCGTCGGGCTTACCGCCAGGCGCGCCAGGCTGCCCCGCGCCAGGCGCGGGCTTGGACCCGTCATCGGGCGTGGGCGAGTTCGACGGCTGCGGGATGCCTGCATTCGCCCCAATGCCCGCACCGCCAGGCTGCGCACCGCCCTGACCGCCTGCACCGTCGGCGGGAGCGGGTCCAACCCCGGGTACACCTGCACCAGGAGCGCCAGCACCAGGTGCGCCAGGCTGACCGCCCTGCTGTGCGCCGCCCTGCTGTGGGGTCTGACCTGCATCACCTTGCGGAGGAACAGCACCCTGCGGGGCGTCACCTGCGGTGCCGTCGAGCTTGAAGAAGCCGTTGCCGGTGTCCCCGAACTGCAAGTCCTTGAAGTTGTGCGTCTTACCGTCCTCACCGATCACCTTGCCGTCACCGATGACCTGGTACATCTTCCCGTCCTTGTCCACGGCGGCGTCACCGACCTGCGCCTGCTGCGGGGACACGGGCTGACCGACCAGCTCACCCACAGGCGGCAGGTTGATCCCCGCCTGCGCGGCGGCGTTGGAGAAGCTGGCGGGGTGCTCGGGTGTACCACGGCTGAGCAGCTCACCGAGAGCGGCGGACTTACCGCTGGGGTAGGTCACGTCCTTGCCCGCGATCTTCACGGTGTTGTCGGGCTTGCTGTCCTGCGGCGCTGCGGGCACCCCAGGCTGACCCTGCGGAGGCTGCGGTGTACCAGGGGCGGCGGGCTTGTCCTTCTCGTCCCCAGGCTTGACCTCGGAGCCAGGAGGCGGTGTCACCTTGGGACCGCTGTCCTTTCCGTCCTTCTCCGCCTTCTCCTTCTCAGCCTTCTCCTTCGCCTTCTTCTCCTCTTCCTCCTTCTTTTTCTTCTCTTCCTCTTCCTTCTTCTTGGCTGCCTCTTCCTCAGCCCTCTTCTTGCGCTCTTCCTCCGCCTTCTTGATCGCGTCCTCGTCCTTCTTGTCGTCCGTCTTGCTCGGCTCGACCTTCTTCGGCTCGTCCCCACTCGGGGTGTTCGACGCGGGCTTGGCGGACTGCGGACCACCGCCGCTGTTGCTGCCACCGCCGAGACCTGGGATGTTCGCGCTGGGCGTGGTAGCCGCAGGCGTGGTGGTCTTCGGCGTCTGCTGCTCCATCATCTTCTTGATGTCATCCGTCGTGAGCGGCTTGGTGCCCTTGTTGTCCTTGTCGTCGTTCCCCTTGTTGTCCTCAGGCTTGGGCGTGCCCGGGGTCGGCGTGGACGGCTTCGGGGTGGGAGTGGGTGTGGGCGTCGGGGTGGGGGTGGTCGTCTTGGCGGGAGCGGTCACTACCTCTGATACTTCACCCGATTCGAGCGCGAGGTTCCAGCTCTTCGCCTTGCTCACCGCCGTGGTCAGCGTTGCGTTCGCGGACACGAGAACGTTCTTCGCCGCGTTCGTTACTTCTTCGGTCATCAGTTTTTCCCCGCGCAGCGGGTCGCCGCCGTTGACGAGCACATCGCGCGCCTTGTCCGCCTTCTTCGTCAGTGCGAGCCAGAGGGTGTTGATCGCGTCGCGCGCGGACGTGCCCGAGGTCGTGGTCTCGGCGGGCTTGTCCTTCCCGCCGAGGATGTTGATGGGCGACCCGCCGCCCGTGGACTTGCAGCCCGTTAGCGCGGAGCAGAGCGCGTCCACGGGGCTGCTACGCAACGCCTTCGCGGTGTTCTGCCGCCCACCCGTCCAGAGCTGCTGGACGTAGGTGTCCTCCTTGACCTTCCCGCTGTTGTACACCTGCGTGAGGCTGTTGTCGGACAGCTCATCGAGCTTGGACTTGAGCGCGTGGATCAACTGCGTTGTCTCGGTGAGCTGTGTGATGTCATCTGGACGACCCGAGCCCTTACGCCACACAGCCTTTTCCGCGTTCGGGTTGTTCCCGTCAGGGTCGGGGAACGCGAACATCTTCGCGACAGGGCGCAGGTTCGCGTCCACCGCTGCGAATGCGGCATTCGACGCGGCGATCTTCTTGAGCACGCGTGTCGCGACTTCCCGCGCCTGCGCCTCCTCGCGGCTCCCGAACGGATCGGTCACCGTGTCCTTGATAGCGGCGATGGGATACAGCGGGTTCCAGATGCTCATGCCCGAGCCCGGTCCCGACACCGCGCTCTCGGCGCGGCGAAGCACGTCCTCGGGATCGCGCGGGATCATCGGGAGCGCGCGGTTGTCGCCCTTGGGCACCGCGTTGTCGCCCTCGCGGCACTGCCCGCACACGTCGGCGTACACCTTGTCGATGAGGTTCTTACCCATGTCGATTCCGCCTCCTATTTCACGCTCACGTTCGGGAGCTGCTCGACGGTCTGCTGCACCTGCTGTGCGGCGGTGTCCTGCGTTGCACGGGTGCTCTTCGAGAACGTCTCCAACGCGTTCGCGTCTGCGTTCATCGCGGCGGGGATTTCGCTGACCTTCTGCTTGATCGCATCCAACGCCTCGACCAACGCGGCGCGCGGTCCCTTCCACACGTCAGGCAGCGGGCACCCGGCTACCCCTTCTGTCACTTCACGGTCGAAGCTGGCAAGGATCGCGTCGCACTCGGCGCTGATGTCGAAATCGGAGCTGTGCGCACGGATCGACTTCACGGCGGATGCGATCCGCTCGTGGTCGATGGTGCTCGACTTCTTGTTGGGGTTTGTCGGCGTCTGCCCGACCGGGGAATCGCTCATGGGGAGAGCCTCCTATCTGTCCTTTATCCATTCGACCGCCGCGTGAATTGTTCGCGCCACTCACGACACGCACGGTCGGGTGCAGACACACCACCGCCCCGTAGCGCCGAGGATCAGGACAGATAACGGCGCGCTACGGGGCGGTGGGCAATGGCGGGGCTCTCCCCGTCTCTTCCAGTGTCGGCGCGTCAGCGGACGATGCGCGAGCGCCGACACGGCTTATACGTCAATCGTCCCGTCGGGATGCTGCACGCCGCCCGCCACGAACTTCGGAGCCGTCGCCTTCGGCGTGGGCATCGTCGGGATCACCGCTTCCGTCTTCTTCACGCCACGCTCGGTCTGCTCCTGAATCTTGCGTGTCCCTTCAACGTACGAACGGATCGCGGCGGCTTGCTGATTGAAAAGCGGCGCAGTGTTGCTCGCAGCGTTCGCGGCGGCGGTCTGATACGACGTGCCCGCCGTCTTCGCGGTCGCGGTCGCGCGGGCGTCCGCCGCGCCCGACGGGGCGCTGGTCGGCATGTTCACCAGGTTTCCTGCCTCGGTTTCGAGGCTGCTCGCCAGCTTCTCCAACAGGTCGAGGTGTGCCTTGCTGACTGTTGCCATGATCGTGGTCTCCTACGTGGTCTATGAGGGGTTACGGCTTCGGGGGAATCGGCGGAGGGACGGGTGCCTTCCCGTTCGACCCCGGCGGCGGAGGGGTGACGGGCTTGCCGTCATCGTCGTCGCGCACGATGCCGCCCAACGCTTGTTGCGCGATGTCCTCTGCGCTCATCTTCGGATCGGTGCTCTTCACTTCGCCCTTGGGGCGAGCGGTGCCGCCTGCGCCGTGTCCGGCTCCCGCGCCTCCCATCATTCCGCCCATCATCGGGCGTGCGCCCGTGCTGTTGGTGCCCGACGTAGTTCCGCCTCCTACTCCGCTGCCGATGCCGCCGCCCGCCTTGTTGGCTTGCTGTCCACCAGCGGGCGAAGCGGTCGAGCCGCCACCCGACCCGCTGCCGATCACGCCACCCTTACCAACAGGCGGGGTATTGCCCTGTGGCGACGAAGGCGGAGTAGAAGGACGCACGCCGCCGCCCTTGTTCCCCGAGTCGGTACGGATCGGCTGCACGGCAGGAACGGGAACCGCGCTGCTCGGCTTCGCGCCCTGTCCCCCTGCGGGTGCACCGCCAGCGGGAGCCGCCTGTCCACCTGCCTGGGGCGCACCCTGCTGTCCTTGCTGCGGGCTCTGCTGCGGAAGCTGCTGCGCCTGCTGGTTCGGGGGCTGCTGTCCCGTCGGCGTCTGCCCCTTGTCATCGACGCTGTTCTTGTTCGCCGCGTCGGGCGTCGTGTCAGTCGGCTTGCTCGGGGTGTTGCTCGACGGCTTCGCGTTCCCGCCCGTATTCACGCGCGGAGCGGGCGCGGAGGGAGCCGTCGGGGGCGCGACGTTGTTACCTGTCGGCTCGAATCCCGTTTGGAGAGTGAGCTGCCCCTGCGCCTTGCCGACGGATTCGGTCGCGTCACGCGCGTGTCCGGGGAGGCAGTCGAGATTCATCTGCGTGCCAGCGACCCCGTTGTCGAGCACCAGCTTCCGCCCAGCGCGGGCATTCGTCTCTGCGGCCTGCGCGCTAGCCATGTACGCAGGGCTGCCGCCCATTGAGGCAATGACTAGCGCCTGCTGCTTCGCGGCCACCGCCTTGGTCAACGATGCGGTCGCGAGCTTGTACTGCTCCTGGAACGTCTCTTCGTGCGAACCCTGCTTGATCGCGGCCTTGCCCGCCTCCGAGAGAGCCGCACCTTGGGTGGTGCACGCTTGAGCGAGCGCGTCCAAGCTCTTCCGCAGTGATGTTGGGAACGTGCCCTCACCCGCGATCTGCAACGCCAGCGTGCGATGCCCGATGGCGGTGACCTGATCACCACGCGACTTCCACGCGCGGCCCAACTCGCCAACGCCGCTCACGCCTACCTCAGCCTGCGACTCGGGCGGGTCAACGCCTTCTACTGGAATAGCCATGTCGTCCTGTTCCTCCGTGTAGATGTTTCGCCTGCACATCTATTCCACGTGGAATCGGACTCTTCGCGCGACTTCCGACACGCTCACTTCGTGAGCAGGTGCGCCCCACCGCCGAGCTTCGAAAGCTGCGACGCGACACTGGGCCACGGAATCACCGAGCCGCTGGCGATGCTCACCATGCCCACCAACTGATCGCCAACTACTACGGGTCCGCCACCATCACCCGGCTGCATCGTCGGCACAGGGAAGAAGCAAGTCTCCCCGCCGTGAATGAGGTCGCACTTTGTTGGCGTGGTCGTCACCGCTCCCGTGAACGTCGAGGAGGTGTGCTCGGCGGCGGGAGCCGTGGAAGCACCCGCCGACGTTGCGGTGGGATGCACATTGCTCGCCAGCTTCACAGCGACCACCTCGTACTCGGACTCCCCGAACAGCAGGACGCTGGCAACGGTTCCGAGCGTTGTGCCGTCGGTGGCAATGGCCGCGCGCCCCTCGCGCGTGCGCGGGATTGCTGCACCCGCGAGCGCCCATGTGGTCGAGCCGTCAGTCACGAGTGCGCCGACAGAGACGATGGTCTGGTTACTGCCCGAGGCGATGGCTATCGCGTCGCCTGCTCGCAGGGAGACTGGCTTCGCTGCGCTCGCGGGGATCGATGTACGAGAGATGCATCCCGTGTCGCCAGGAGTGACGACGCGACACTGGACCTTCTCCATTCCCGAGACACGCTCAGCGGCGGCAGAAGAACCACCCGCAGCGGTGGAGGTAGCCCCCGCCGCGCCCGTGCTCGTGACAGGAGTGCCGTCGATCTTGTCCGCGCACCCCGACAGAGCACCCGCCGAAATCACGAGCGCCGCGATCATCGCTGCTGTCCTGCGCATGGTCATCTCCTTCGTCTGCCTAAACGGTAACCCGAACATTTGTTCAGGTCTAGTCATGACGCACGAACCCCCTGTGCGAAGCCTGTTTTCATGTCACGTCCCCCGCGATAGCCCTACCGCACGATCACGTGCACATTCCCATCTCCCTGCTCAACCCACACCGTCCAGATCATCGCGCGGGACAGTCCCGCATGTGCGGTGCTTTGCGGTCGCAGTATCCGTCAGCCCACCTGGCGTCCGCTTGGCAACGCCCAATCGAGCGCCCGAGGCCCGATCCGCCCTCTTCCGCGCCCGATCAGGCCCCAGCGCACGGATCATCGCACGGATGAGGGTTCGGATCATTGCGACCGCGAAGGCGGACCCGCCTCGGATAGCGGTTCGGATCACGGAATCGAGGTGCGCGCGGGCAGTGCGCGTGTTCATAAACGCAGCAGGTGGGAGTGCCTATTGGAGAGAAACACGACCTCGTTTTCGCCGTGCCCGCGTCCACGCGCCAGATCAGCCTCACGGATGGCTGTGTAGATCAGAAATCGTGGATCACGGATCGCCCCGAGCCGTCCGATTCGGCGGGTCTGCGCGCATCACGGATGGAAGAACGGCCTGTTCGGCACCGCACAGGCGGTGTCCAGCGGTCTGATCCGCACCGCTATCCGTGGGGTTGATCCGTGGGCACGATCCGAGCGGTGCACGTGGGCGTGGTCAGGGGCGGGGTCGCGAGGCTGTCGGATGGCCGATTCGGGATGTGCGCGCTTCCCGTGCACATCGTGATGTAGCCGGTAACGTGCATCGCGTGCGCAGTCCGATTCCCTACTACGGCTCGAAAGCCCGCCTGGCCGACAACATCGTTTCGCTCATGCCCGAGCACAGGCGCTACGTCGAGCCGTACTGCGGTGGGCTGTCGGTGCTACTGGCGAAACCACAGTGCCGCAGCGAAGTCGTGAATGACTTGGACCAGTCGATCATGACGTTCTGGCGCGTGCTGCGAGACCAGCCAGACGAGCTTGCTCGGGTCTGCGCGCTTACCCCGCACAGCCGCGAGGAGAGGAATCTCGCCAAGTCGATCCCCGCCGATCTGGACGACATCGAGGTTGCGCGGCGGGTCTGGTCAGCGCTCGTGCAGGGCAGGGCAGGCACTTTGATCAACACGGGGTGGAAGCACTCCACGGACTCGGGCCACTACCCGATTCCCCGCTCGATGAGCACGTCGGTCGAGCGCATGGCGGAGGTCAGTGAGCGATTGCGCGGGGTGTCCCTTGAGTGCAGGCCCGCTCTCGAAGTCATAGCGCGCTACGGCGGCGACATGGACACGCTGCTGTACGTGGACCCGCCGTATCTGGGGGAAACGCGGAGGCGGAACTACCGCGTGGAGATGGCTGGGGCGAGGGCGCACCGCGAGTTGGCGACGGCTCTCAGGGAATGCAGGGCCACAGTCATCCTCAGCGGCTACGAGTCCGAGCTGTACGCCGAGCTGTTCGCGGACTGGCACCGAACTGAGTTCCTCGCACGGACGGAACAGTCTCCGATTGGGCGCGACGGCAGCCGCACGGAAGTGGTCTGGAGCAACAGGGAGTTTCGTTACACAGGCGGCGAAACCGATGACGGATGTAACGAAACTCGACCCTCCTGCGGGCACTGCGGACGGGTGATCCCGAAGCGCTCCACGGGGCGTCCCGCGCGCTTCTGTTCGGGTGCGTGTCGGGTCGCTGCGCACCGCGCGCGGGCGTCGGCGGTGTAGCTACTCCTCGTCGATGTACCGCCGTGGATTGAGACGCGCCACCCTGTCGATGGTGATTGGGAAGTTGAGCACCTCGGCGGTCTGTTTGACCTCCTTCTCGTCCGCGCGAGGATGGGCGAGTGCTCGCTGATGTGCGGCGGGGAGTGCTACTCGCAGCGCCGATAGTTCGTCGTACAGCACTCCGTACATGAAGTTGGTGTTCTGATCCTCCGCGACCTTCCGCCGCTCCCGAATCCGCTCGATGCTCTCCGTCAGGACGCGCGCGCACGACGGCGACACCACGTCGATAGCTATCGAGTGGCTCACCAGTCGCGCGTGTAGGTCCGCGAGATGTTTGCCGCCAGGCGCGAGCTTCTCGCCCAGGTCCGCCTCGTCGGCGCTGAGCATCGCCAGCTCATCGTTGGCGAGGGTGATCACAGCGGTGACGTGCTCAGTCACGAGAGTTCGGGCGAAGCTCCGCAGTTCCCTTCTGTTCTGATGACGAACAGTCCAGGTCGCGATTCCGACGGCGGTCAGGGACGACACGGCGCTAAAGATCGTCGTACCCCACGGCAGTAGCGATTGCACAACGCTCATGCGGTGAGAGTAGATGTGCGCTCCGTCCAACCGCGCGGGACATGACATCTCCGTGTTCCCGCCCGCCGTCGATTCGACACACGATGGGCTCCGACAGGATGTCGCGGAACCGACCGTCTGCGCGACAGCGCGCGGCGCGACGGTTCTCGCAGCTCGGGTTGTCGCAGATTCCTGTCGCAGAATCGAGGCGACGAAACTGTGTCGCACATCGGGTGTAGACCATCGTTGCGCGACGATTCGGGAGGAGCAGGACGTGAACGACAACATGGTCACGGTCGAGGGTGCGAGAGCCGTCGAGGGGCGCGTGCTCGGGTACGCGCGCGTTTCGACGGTCGAGCAGGACGAGGGCCTACAGCTCGATGCACTCGACCGCGCAGGGTGCTCGGCGGTGTGGACCGATCACGGTGTGAGCGGGTCCACGACGAGCCGCCCGCGACTCGATGCACTCCTCGCGGAGTTGTCCGGCGGGGACACGCTCGTGGTCTACAGCCTGTCGCGCCTGGGGAGGAACCTCAGCCACCTCGTCGTCCTCACCGCCGAGCTGGCAGAGCGAGATATCGCCCTCGTGTCGATCACCGAGCAGATCGACACATCGTCCGCAAGCGGGCGCATGGTCATGCACATCTTCCTCGTGCTCGCCGAGTTCGAGCGGGCGCTGCTCAGCGAACGAACCCGCGCGGGACTTGCCGCTGCTCGGGCGCGGGGTGCGCGCCCTGGTCGTCGCCCTTCCCTCAGCGTCGAGCAGGTGCGCCATGCGCGGCTGCTGGTCGCGGGCGGGGAATCGGTCGGTCACGTGGCGGGGAGCATGGGCGTGCACCGCGCGACTCTGTACCGCGCGCTCGGGGCAGCGACGGCAGAGTAGCTGCCACAAACAATCAGCCGCTGCGATACTGAGGTGCGACGGAGCGCAGGAGGGGGTGTCAGGGAAGCCTTGACAGAATACGACTGGTGGGCGGATGATGAAGAGGACGAGATTCCCCTCGCGATCATGGACAGCGCGCTCAAGCACTACTCCGCTGAGGACATAGAGCACGCGCAGGAGCACGCGGTGAAGATCGTCAACAGGTACGAGTACAACGGCGAGTATCAGCAGTTGATCATCGGATGGAGCCGCAGTGGAGAGCTGTTGGAGGTGATCGCAGTCCCGTACGACACACCGAACCGCATTCGTCACTGCAACAAGCTTCAACGGAAGCTGTACAAGTACCTACCAGCAGACCTGAGAATCGCACTCGAAGGAGGACGTAGACCATGACAACGGCAACGAACGCCCAGGAAATAATCAACGCCTTCGCTGATGGCGACTATGAGGCCCGTGACGGTCGCTACTACAGCGCGATCCGCGTTGCGGTACGCGAGAAGCGCGAGGCGATGCAGAAGGCGAACGCGAAGCTCGCCCACGCGGTCGCGGATGCCCGCGAAGCCGGAGATAGCTGGGACATGATCGCATCCGCTCTGGGGTGCAGCCGCCAAGCTGCACACGAGCGGTTTGGCCCCAAGGGCAAGTACGCCAACCTGACTTAACCCCTCCCGCCACGGTGCGGGACAGGAACGCCGCAGCGACGCAGGTGCGCTGCGGCGTTCTTCGTGCTCCGCCAGTCGGAGGGCGTCCTCGGTATCCACACGGCGGGATGTGGACTGCCCTGCGGCGGCACTAGGCGCAGGTGTCGGCGGCGTTGGTCTAGCTGCCACCCCTTCGCGCGGGCGAGGCGGATCAGCGAGCGTGTGTCCATGCCCCCGACCTTGCCCGCGACCACCGACAAGTGCAGGGGCGGAACGTGTCACGTCCCGCGTGATCGGAAGAGGGTTACTTCGCTCCCTTGAGACGGAGGTACGTCGCCGACGCTGATTGCTGCGCCTGCTCCGCCGTCCGTGAATAGGCGGTACCGACGTACCGACCAGAACGGACGACGCAGAACGTGGCGGTCTGTGCGGTATTCGCCAGGGGGACCGCCATGCAGCCTCCGAACTGTCCGGAGATGCCCGCGATGGGTTGCTTCACCCCGCTGTACATCTGGCTCATGTACTCCGCAGATGCCTTGTCGTCGGTGAAGCGCAGGACCACGTTCAGAGCAGCACGCCCGAACCGCTCCAAACCGTCGATAGTCTCGTGCGAGTTCAGTGTGTACGTATGCGCGTCTCCCCAGCCGTCGAGGGGCGCGGTCTTCGATGACAGTCCCGATGCGCCCTGCGCTTCCGACGGTGGCGCGGTCAGGCCCATGATCCCGTCGTCGTCCATCGGCACGGCAGGGATCACCGACTGTCCCTGCGCGAGCGTGAACGGGGTCTGGCGATAGTCGCCGAGCTTCGCGACCTGCGCAGCCATCGCCTTGCCCACTACGTCGAATACCGTCGCTGCGGTGGGGCCGCCCGCTGCGGTCGGCACCATCATCCCCGACACCACCACGAGGTTCCCGCGCGCGACCATCGTGGTGAGCGAGGCAATCCCGACCGCGCTGTTCGCGCCGAGCATGGTCAGCGTCGCGTCGCGCACGGGGAAGTTTGCAGGCACGTTGTGTTGTTCGGAGGGGTTCTTGTCCGCGATCAGTGCGACCGCCCGCTTCGCCGATGCCTCGTCGGTGAAGCGGAGAATCCCGACCCGTAGTCGGGTCTTGTTCTTGTCGTCGCCGCACGCGATGAACCCCGTCTGGTATCCGTTGCTGCCCGCGATGTTCGCCTGCTCGGTGGACATCGCGGCGGTGGCCTTGGTCAGCGTTGCTGCCGAAAAGGCGGGCGCGGCGGTGTCGTCGTTGTCGCTGCACGCTTTCGTCAGCGAGGGGTAGAACGCCCACGGCGTGACGACGGCAGAAGCGATCCGCCACCCTTCCTGCTGCCAGGCGTCGAGCGCGTTGCCCGCCTCCACCTTGCGCGGCGAGGTCGGGAATCCCCCTGTGTTGAGCTTGAACTTCGCTGCCACGCTCGGGTCTGGCACGGCGGTGCCCGTGACCGTCGAGCAGGCGCTGAGCGTCACGGCGACCGCAGCTATCGCAATGGTCAGTGGTGTCCTTCGTCTCCCCATGCACCAGGACGGTACAGGGGGACCGTGCTGTTCGTGAGCACGTGCAAGTGTCCGCCAAGCGCCCGTTTGGCGCAGATCGAGAAGGTCGGTTCCGACGACGCGGGGACACCTCCGCGTTCACCGACTTGGAGGGGAACGAAGATGTCGAAGACGAAGCGGACGATGGCGGGCGTGCTGATGGGCGCGGCGGTTCTCGGTGGAGCTGGGGCGGTCAGCACGCTCGCCGCACCCGCAGCGAGCGCCACGCCCTACGGCAACGTCGAGTGGGCGCAGCGCGGGCCGTTCAGCTCAGATTGGACCTGTGATCAGGCGCGCACGCAGATGAAGCGCGTCACCGTGGTCGGCGCGAGCTGCTACGGCACCCCCAGCGGCGGCTACTACTTCTCGTTCAAGCGCCAGGCGTCGCGATAGACATCTCCGGACACCAACAGAGCCCGCCCTCCATCATCGGAGGGCGGGCTCTGTTGCGCGCTGGGGCAGGTCGCGCGCTCACCCGACCAAGCGCATCGGAGTAGACGCGGAGTCGACGGTGGGCAGCTCCCCCATCTCCCGCGCGGCGCGGACAATCCGCTGCACCGCGCTGTAGCTGAGCCCGTCCACCTCCTCGGCAACGCGCCGTGACGATGCGCCCGAGACGGTGCGCATCAGCACGATGTGCACGGTCTCTGGGTCGGCAGTGGTGCGTCCCGCACGCACCAGCGCCTCAGCGAGCGAGGCAAGCGCATCGCCCTGGTGCGGCTCGGGTGCACCGTCGCGCACCACGTCGAAGTCAGTGGTGCGGGGCTCCGCATCAGGCGCATCGGACGGGTGCACCACCTCGGGCGTGAGTGCATCGGCGAGCGCATCGCCCGAGGTCACGAGCTGGTGCGGACCTGGTGCGGACACTGACGCGCCCGTGTCAGGGTCCGAGGCCGGAGCGGTGCCGTCAATGGGCCGTGCATCGCCTGGTGCGGGGTCCGCACCATCGCCCGCACCCTCTGGTGCAAGGGCGTCAGCCTGGTGCGCATCGTCGGTGACGGTCGCCCCAGCGGTGCGCATCGCGGCGCGGTCAATCGACACGAGCACCGCCGTCGCGACGACTACTGGCACGTCCAAGAGCACGGGCAAGAGAAAGGCCCAGCCCTCGGGCCACCCGCCGTGGACAGAGCCCGCAGCCTGGTACGGCATCAGGGCGAGGGATTGCAGAGTCACGAACGAGACCACACCCGCACCTGCCGCGAGGACAGCGACCGCACCCGCCGCGCAGTTGTAGAGCGCGCCTCCGAGCTGCGCGGCGGCGAGGTGGGACAGGCCGTGGATGAGCAAGGCCAGCAGGATCGGCGGGATGATCGAGAGCACGACCTGCACGGGAAGGGACACCGCGATACTCGCGATGTTGTGCAGCGCGTTGCCGATGATGCTCAGGGCCAGCGACAGCCAGATGAGACGGGCGAAATAGCGGCGCGCCCGCTGAACGGGAGTCGGCGTCGCCGTCGGGCGACGGCGGAACAGGGTAGGCAAGGTCATGGTCGCGGGGTCTCCTCATCGGTCTCGGGGTCGGCGTCGTTGGGCACGACGGGCAGAGCCGCCGCAGTGGCGACAGCGCGGGTGTACTCGTTATGCGCCCGCTGGGCGGCGGCTGCCGTGGCGTCCGCCTCCCGCTGGGCGTATTCCAGGGCGAGCGCCGCACGCGCTGCGGCCACGTCCGCTGCCATCGCAGCGGAGGCGGTTCGCGCGAGCACCTCGGCGGACGCCACGGCGGCAACACGCTGGCGCTCGTCGTAAACGAGGCGAGCCTGGGCGGCCTCCGCCGCGCGCCGCCGCCCCACCTCCGTCGCCCACGCGCGCTGGGTCTCCATGAACTTCCCCAGATCGAAGGGACGCGGCACGGTGCCGAAGGGCGCAGCCTCGGCGGTCTCAACCTCGGGGGTCTCGGTGGTCTCGGTGTTCTCGGACATGTCAGTCGTTCTCCTGGTTGTTGGGGTTGTCGATGGTTAGGGCGGGTTCTGCGGGGACATCGGTGATCAGCTCGGCGTAGGCGGGCAGGCGCAGCTCGGACTCGGTGAGCGTCGGAGCCTGGGAGGAAATGTGTTCCTCCCCGGCGAGCGCGCCAGCTTCGCGACGCAGGCGGGCGTAGACCCCCACGGCGTCGTCGAGGGCGCGGGCATCGCCCTCGGCGAGGCGGAGCAGCACTCCCTCCGCCTCCCCGCAGAGGGCGAGGAGGTGCGGCGTGACCCCGCCCAAACGCGGGGGACGTGACGGGCGCAGGGCGCTCGCCATCGCCTCGACCCGCACGGTCTGGTCCAGTCCGAGGCCCATCCGCTCCAAGGCAGCTCGGGACTGAGAATCAGCCGCGAGAGTCAGCTCGCGGTCGGCCTGAATCCCTTCCCGCACGACGTGCACGAGCGGGAGCAACCAGGCCGCGCGGTACACGCGCTCGGAGATGGCGGTCACCTCGGAGTGCAGCTCGGGCAGCGGGGTCAGGTCAAACTCGACGCCGGACACGGATGGGGCCATGTGACAGTTCGGGCAGCGGGGATCACTGCACAGCCCGCTGTCGGGGTGCGGGGCGGCCTCGTCCAGCTCCCGCCGTGCGCGCTCGGCAGCGCGGGCAGCCGCCTCGTCCAGGGCCTCGCGCGTGGGGATCGGCGGGAGCGGGGCGTCGGGCGTGAAGAAGCGGATACGCGTTGCCTCCGCCAGCCAGCGCGCACGCTCGACGGGCGTGAGGTGGGCGAGCTGCGGATCGTCGCGGTCGATGGGTGAGGTCATGTCAGTTGTCCTCCTGGTCGGTCAGGCGCTGCCACTGCACGCGGGGACGTGCGGGGTGCTCGTGGTGGTCGTCGGCGGGCATGGTCTGCGGGATCGTGTGCACGTAGGCAGGGCGTCCCGCGTAGGGCGCGGCCTTGGGCTTGCTCGGCATCCCCCAGGGGCTTGGGGTGGTGGGGATGTCCCAGGGGAAGCCAGTCGGCGCGGCCTTGGGCTTACTCGGCGCGGGGGCCTCGGGCGTGCTGTCGGCCCCGTCGAGCGGCGGGACCAGGTAGAGGTGGCGTTCGCGGGCGTGGCGGCGGGAGCGGTGTGGAAGAGACATGTCGGGTTCCTTTCTGGGTCAGGCAGGGGTGGCAGCGGGGCTGCCGAGTCCGAGGTGTTCACGGGCATAGTCAGCGGCAGATTCCAGCTCGCGGAGCTGGTCGGAACCGAGCCACACCACTCCTGCTGCGACGGCCTCATCCAGGACTGCGCCCACTCCGAGCACGGCCTGCAAGGTGCCGACCCCGTAGAGCGCGTCCAGGGACACGTCGGGAGCCAGCGAGAAGGCGGCGGTCACCAGCTCGGCGAACAGGCGGTAGTTCACGTCGGGGCACTCCATGAACGCGGCGCACAGGGTGGAGAGCACGTCCTCGCGGTATCCCGCGCCCTCCGGGTACGGGTCGTCCAGGAGAGCGATGATGCGGCGGTCGATGTCGCGGTCAGTGCGGTCGCCCTCGACGGTGAACAAGTCCCAGTCCATGCGCAGCTTCGTCGCGGGGACGCGGGGTCCGTGAGCTTGTTCGCGGAGGTGGTCACGGAGGGCACTGTGGAGCGCCCGCAGACCGAGCTTCGGGATCGAGCCCGCGTAGGTGTTGATAGTCGCCCGCAGGACAGGCACCCCCAGTGCGCCGACACACACGGGGACCACAGTCGGTGCCGCCGTGATGATGCGACGATTCCAGGCGGTGACGTTGAGCAGCTCGACGCGGCACTGGTCCGCCGAGAACGAAAGCGGCACGATGCCCGCCTGCGTGATCCGCAGCCCCGACGGCATCTGCTGCGCCCAACGAGTGAGGCTGGACTCTGCTGCCTCGTCCGCCCCCGCTGCGTACAGCAGCCCGTTCCCCTCGCGGGAGTCGTAGTCGAGCACCTGCGCGCACGCCCGCACCAGAGCGGGGTGCACGGCGGGTTCAGGGCGCACCAGTGAGGTGAGGAGGTCGAGCGCATCGGAGGGGCTCAGGGGCGTGGTGATCATCCACGGACCCTCCGCCTCGAAATCGGACATCGGAGCGCCATCGTTGACGTAGAAGTTTGTCATAGTGCATCTCCGCTTGGCCTCGAAGGGAGGGAGAAATCGGCGGCGAGGAGCGATTCACGCGGGAGGAGGCCCGAAATCGCGCGGACCCTCCGCTCTGTGACCACGGACCCCCCACTGCGTCCTCCACAGAAAACCGCAGGTCGGCGCGGACCCTCCGTACCCTCCGTGCCCTCCACTGCGGGGGTCGGAGTCTGAGCACCCTCACGCGTCAGCCTCAGCTCGCCCCAAGAGCAGAGAGAATGCACTATATTAAACTTCTTCTGTTGCAGGGGGGTGAGCGCTGAGTCAGTCGGAACGGCACTCAGGCGGAGGGTACGGAGGGCACGGAGGGTCCGCCCTGACCAGGCGTTTTCCGTGGAGGACGCGGTGGAGGGTACGGAGGGTCCGATACCCCGCCGCGAGGACGTGGAGTTGATCATCATGCCGCCCCCGCCCCGATAGCCACCGTCGGCAGGAAGGTGGGCACCGCGTTCCCCTTGATGTCGAACCGAGAGTCGGGAATCAGCGTGAGCTTGCCCTCCTCGACCAGCGAATCGACGCAGGCTCGCACGTCCTCAGCGGTCGTCTTCGGGGTCGTGCCCTTGGGGTTCATGAAGCTGTTCAGACTCGTGCACATCTCGGTGATCGTCCAGCCCAACGGGTGCTTCACAGGCTTCGCCTTCACCCATTGCAGTGCACGGTCGAGCGTCTTCTTGCGGAGGAGGGCGAGACGCTCAGCCTTGAGCTCCTTGAGCTTCTCCGCCTCAGCGTCGCGACGCTCAGCGGAGGTTTCACCCTCCGCCCGCGCCTCGTTGCGCTTCGCCTTGGAAGCACCGTTGTAGGCGATGGTGCGCCCCGCATTCGAGGTCTGCATCACCAGTCCCGCGAGGTTCCACCACCGCACAGTCACGAGGTATCCGCCGTGCATCACTGTGAGTGCCACCGCCACCTTGAGCCGCGTCAGTGCGGCGTGGGTGTCACGGGCGTCGAACTCGGCGTCCCAGCCACGCACACGCCGCATCTGCTTGATCAGGTCGCGGACCGCCTTATGCACCTTGATCAGGTGGAAGTCCTGCTCACCCGCGACGTAGCCCGCTGCGTTGTACCGTGTCGTGCCGAACAAGGGGTGCAAGTACACCGTGAACGGCTCGGAGACCCTCTCGAACTCGGGATCGTCGTACGCGCTGAGGTCGTCGTCATCGGGGTTCTCGTGGCCGTAGAGGTCGGCTTTGACCGCTGCCAGCTCCTCCTCAGTGGGCTCGTCCGAGATGAACTCGGCGGGCATGTAGAGGGTGCGCTGAACCTTGCCCGTGGCCGCGTTGATGTCTCCGGTTACAGACTGCCCCGCTTCGGGCTGGCAGTTGATCGCGAACCCTGAACGAGTCTCGTGGTCCTGCGTCCAACACGGGGAGTTCTTGACACGACTTCCGTGCCCCTCCGCCGAGTAGCTCTTGAGCAACTCAGCATCCATCGTGTCGCCCTTACGCGTCACGATGTCGGCGAACTGAGTGATCTCGTTGTACCGCAGGATCGCTGACGCGTTGCGGATCAGCATCCGCTTCTCGCCCAGCTCTGTGGTCTCAGGTGAGGCGAACGCCTCCGGGACCGCCGCCCCTGATCCAGGCGTGTCGATCACGGGCGCACCAATAGGCTCCTCGGTCCCGCCCAGTCGGACCCGAATCTCAAACACGGTGCCCTTGCCTCCACCTGGATGAGCGACGAACACGACCACCGTGTTCAGGCTCCCGAGCTTTCCACCGACGATCTGCGGGATAACCACATGCGGCCCTACATGTCCGAGGATCGCTTCCATTGCCGCCGCGAACGCCGACCAGGGGTTGATGCTGTTCGCCCGCGCCCAGTTGCGGATCGCCCGAAGGAAGGGCGTCGCAGAGAAGAAGTCCCACTCGCGCTGAGGGTCGAGCGCGTCGGACCAGTCCGCGCGGTGAGGAGGAAGCGATGGGGTGGGGCCGACTTCTGGAATGGTCGGGACCACGGGCGGGAACACTTGCTGCATGAGCTGCTCGCGAGCCTTACCCGTGAGCGCCTGCATCGCCGCGACGTGCTTCTCACCCACCTCCGTGGTCTGACACGGACGCAGGGGGCGCGTGAGGCTGCCCCAAGCCGAGTACGTCGGCGGAGCTGAAACCTGCGAGAACGGGTCGGGCTTGCCGTCCTTGTCGAGCAGCTTCTTGGACGGGTCGCCCCAGTCGCCCACGGGCGAAACACCACCCGCGACCAGCTTCCCTGGCAGCGAGGTGTCGATGCTGATCTTGCCCGTGGTCGGGTCCACGGCGGGCGCGGACGCAGCCGCTGCGGTGGTGGTGTCCTCGGGCTGGGTGCCGTTGGTCGCCTTCGGCGCGGACTTCTTGCGCGGCGCAGCCTTCTTCAGCGATCCGCTTGCGGACGCAGAGGGCGCGCTGTTAACCTGGGTTGACAAGTCGATATTCCTTTCGGGATTGCCGTCAGCCACCTCCGCCCGAGGTGGCTGACGTGTTTTATGGGTGAATCCGTTGCGGCACTGCGTGCCCGAGCGCACGAAGCACATCCACGGCGAGCACGGACCCGTCGCGACGACCGTGGTTCCCGAGCAGTCCCAGCTCGGCGAGCCGCAGCAGGGATGCCTCATCGACGCCGAGCAACCGCGCCACGTCCATCGAGCTGACGAACAGCGCGTAGCCGTCGTTCTCGTAGTGGGGTCCGCCGCTCGCGATGTACCCGGTAACCCCCAGCACCTCTAGTGCCTGCTGGATCGGCACCGACTTGATCCCCGCGACCGCCGCGAAGATGCCCAGGTACAAAGTCGTCACGGCGGCGAAAGCGTCGGGGAGACCGCCCTGCACCCAGCGCGGGTCCGCGCCGCCGAGAGCCCCGTCGTAGGCAATCGAGTGCGGACCATCTTCGAGCACACCGTCCGTGCAGCCCTCACGCATCGCTTCGCAGATGTCATGGGCGAGGTCCGACGCATAGCCAGCGGGCACCGTGATCGTGCATCCGAGGGTGTCGGTCATCGTGATCGTGCCCGACTCTGGGTTTGGGGTCACGGTCACGCCGCAGGCGGTGAATGTGCTGGTGGTCATGGGCTTAGGCGACCTCCGTGGCGATGGGCTTCGCCTCGATCACCGCGCGGGTAGCAGCGGCACGCTCGGCGATCCACGCCTCGACGGCGCTCAGCTCGTAGCGCACACTGCCTTGCCGCCCCGGAGACAGCTTGAGGTACGCGGGTCCGATTCCGTCCTTGCGCCAGTCGGCGACAGTGGCGGGCGACTTGCTCACCAGCTTCGCCACTTCTCGGGTAGTCAGGAGCGTCATGCTCCCCTCCTGTCTGCAATGGGGGCGAAGCCCCGCCTGTTTTAGCATCGCCCAGTCTATATTGAGGGTTGAGGTATCACAACCCCATTTCAGGGGGTTGTCGTCTGATATGGGGGATAGTCGGGTACGCTGACCACGTGCTCACGGATGACAGCCTCGGCGCGGCGATCCGCCGACGACGCGAACAGCTCCCGCTCAGTCAGGAGCTATTCGCGAAGCGTGTCCGTGAACAGAACGAAATACCTATGGCAGCAAGCGTTCTCGCGCGCATTGAAGCGGGTACGCGTCCTGCTCGCGTGCCCGAGCTGGTCGCCATAGCGGCGTCCCTGGGCACCACCCCGACGGTGCTCATCGCGGAGTCCGACGACGCCGACGATCCCGCCGCGCCCGCTCGTGCGGCTGCCCAGCAGGCGGAACAAGCGCTGCGCGCGTCCCTGGTCGCGTGGGCGCAGGCGGTCGGCGAGTGGATGACGCTTGCCCCCGACGCTGCCGACGACGCGGCACCTCGGAACCCCGAGGTGGTCGAGATTGCCGACAGCACGGCTGCGGCGCAGGTGCGCGACCTCGTGGAGCAGGTGCCGAACCTGCTCACGATCACCAGCAGGTAACCCGTGGGCTACAGGGGTGTCCGTGGCGGGGTCGAGGACCGATGGGTCAAGCGGGTTCGCCAGAGCGATGGCTCATGGTCCGAGGTGCCGTCCGCCAAGCACGGCGTGGAGTCCCGCTGGCGGGCTCGGTACGTAACGGACGACTCCACCGAGGTCGAGAAGGTCTTCAAGGTCAAGCGCGAGGCTGAGACGTGGCTCCGCGCGCGGCTCGCCGAGGTGGACAGCGGCAAGCATGTCCCCCGCTCCAAGGGGAAGGTCACCATCGGCGACATCCACCGCGAGTGGAGCACCGGACAAGGGCACATCGCCAAGAGCACCGCGATCCAGCGTGCCAGCACGTGGAAGGTCCACGTCGCGCCGAAGTGGGAGAAGAAGCCCGTCGGCGAGGTCAAGCCCAGCACCGTGCGGACGTGGATCGCAGAGATGGTCTCCGAAGGCACAGGAGTGCCGTCCATCGAAAACGCCCACGGTCTGTTGAAAATGATTCTCGATGCAGCGGTGGAGGATAAGCGGATCGCCCAGAACCCCGCAGCAGGAGTACGGCTCCCGAAACGGGATCATCCCGACCGTGGCTACCTCACTCACCTGCAACTTCGCGAGCTTGCCGCACAGTGCGAGGATGATGAACTGGTGGTGCTAACGCTGGGGTACACGGGGCTGCGCTGGTCGGAGATGGCGGCGTTGCGCGTCCAAGACATCGACTTCACACGACGACGGATCAATGTCTCGCGCGCTGTAGTGGAGGCGAGCAAGCTCGTATGGAAGACGCCTAAGTCAACCGAGCGGCGTTCGGTCCCGTTCCCCTCTGCTCTCGCCGCCTCTCTCGCCGAGCAGGTGAAGGGCAAGGCGCGAGGCGACCTGGTGTTCACGAACACACAGGGGAATGTGCTCCGCGTCGGGACGTGGCGGAATAGAGTGTTCCGTCCCGCTGTGGCGCGTTGTCAGAGTTCCGACTCGATGTTCCCTACAGTCACCCCTCACGACCTACGCCACACTGCGGCGTCCCTCGCGGTGTCCGAAGGCGCGAACGTCCTTGCTCTCAGGAGGATGCTCGGACACTCGAAACCGAGCATGACCTTGGACGTGTACAGCGACTTGTTCGACTCCGACCTCGATGAGGTCGCCGCGAACCTGGACGCCGCCATCGAAGCCCTCGCCAAGAACTCCTGCGGGATTGCTGCGGGATCGAAGCCTGATCACGAACCGTTCACATGGGACGCTGGACCTGCTACCAGCACAAATAAGGACAGGAACTGACTCATGACCGACGGACCGCTCATCGTCCAGTCCGACAAGACCCTGCTCCTCGAGGTCGACCACGAGCTCGCGAACGCCGCCCGCGCGGCGATCGCCCCCTTCGCCGAGCTGGAGCGTGCGCCCGAGCACGTGCACACGTACCGGGTGACGCCGTTGGCGCTGTGGAACGCGCGCGCCGCGGGCCACGACGCGGAGCAGGTCGTCGACGCGCTCGTCAGCTTCTCGCGGTACCCGGTGCCGCAACCGCTGCTGGTGGACGTGGTCGACACCATGAGCCGCTACGGCCGCCTCCAGCTGGTCAAGCATCCGGCGCACGGGCTCACGCTGGTCTCGCTGGATCGGGCAGTCCTCGAGGAGATCCTCCGACACAAGAAGATCGCCCCGATGGTGGGCGCCCGCATCGACGACGACACCGTGGTGGTGCATCCCTCGGAGCGCGGTCACCTCAAGCAGCTGCTGCTCAAGGTCGGGTGGCCCGCGGAGGACCTCGCCGGCTACGTCGACGGCGAATCGCATCCGATCACGCTGGACACGGACTCGAACCCGTGGGAGCTGCGGGACTACCAGAAGACCGCGGCCGATTCGTTCTGGCTGGGCGGTTCCGGTGTCGTGGTGCTCCCCTGCGGCGCGGGCAAGACGATGGTCGGCGCGGCGGCGATGGCCCGGGCGCAGGCCACGACGCTGATCCTGGTGACGAACACCGTCGCGGGGCGCCAGTGGAAGCGTGAGCTCCTGGCCCGGACCTCGCTCACGGAGGAGGAGATCGGCGAGTACTCGGGCGAGAAGAAGGAGATCCGCCCGGTCACCATCGCCACGTACCAGGTGCTCACGCGGAAGTCGAAGGGCGAGTACCGCAACCTCGACCTGTTCGACTCCCGCGACTGGGGCCTGATGATCTACGACGAGGTGCATCTGCTCCCCGCACCCGTGTTCCGGATGACGGCGGACCTGCAGTCCCGCAGGCGGTTGGGGCTCACCGCCACGCTCGTGCGCGAGGACGGCCGCGAGGGCGACGTCTTCTCGTTGATCGGCCCGAAGCGCTACGACGCCCCGTGGAAGGACATCGAGGCGCAGGGCTGGATCGCTCCCGCCGACTGCGTCGAGGTGCGGGTGACGCTCACCGAGAACCAGCGGATGCAGTACGCGACCGCGGAGGCCGACGAGCGCTACCAGATGTGCTCCACCGCCCACACGAAGATCGCCGTGGTGAAGTCGATCCTGGAGCGGCACAAGGGCGCTCCGACGCTCGTGATCGGCGCCTACCTCGATCAGCTGGAGGAACTGGGGCGCGAGCTCGATGCGCCCGTGATCACCGGGTCGGTGAAGAACAAGGAACGCGAGGCCCTGTTCGACAGGTTCCGATCGGGCGAGATCTCGACACTCGTGGTGAGCAAGGTCGCGAACTTCTCGATCGACCTCCCGGAAGCCTCGGTGGCCGTGCAGGTCTCGGGCACCTTCGGGTCGCGGCAGGAGGAGGCCCAGCGTCTCGGTCGGCTCCTGCGCCCGAAGCACGACGGCGGCACCGCGCACTTCTACTCCGTCGTCTCCCGCGACACCCTCGACGCCGACTACGCCGCACACCGCCAGCGCTTCCTCGCGGAGCAGGGCTACGCCTACCGCATCGTCGATGCCGACGACATCCTCGGCCCCGCCATCGGCGAGGCGAACTGAATCTCTCCCCTCAGGCCGCCTGTTCCGGGGCCGTGGATCGGTGGACATGCCCTGTCGGGGTTCGGGTTTCGACGGTGTGCCTCCCGGACGGGTCGTCAACGGTTGCGCTGCGCCAGCCGGGGGCTTCCTTGGCGTAGTTGCATGCCGCGCACAGGCCCTGCCCGTTGCTGTAGCTCGTCGCTCCGCCGGCGGCGTGTGGGGTGATGTGGTCGGTGTGCGCGATCGGCGCGTCGCAGTAGGGGGTGCGGCAGTACCGATCCCGCACCCGGATGACCTCCGCCAGTCCGTCGGGGAAGAGGCGTTGCCGGGAGTCCATCGCCACCACCGCACCCGTCTCCGGCGTCACGAAGAGCCGCTTGACCCAGGCGACGCCGGCGGCGGTGGCTTTCCCGATGAGGTTGCGGGCGATCTCCGCCGGCAGGGGGCCGCCGCCGTCAAGATGCGCGGTACCGGGCCGGTCACCGAGGAGCACCGTCGCGGGAACGGTGAGGTGCACGGTGACGGGTTGCCCGTCGGCGGTGTCGCGGCCGGTCAGACGCGTGAACGCGGTGTCGGCCATCAGCTGCGGCCGGGTCCGCAGTTCCTGATCGCGCCCCACATGGGTGTCGGCGTGGGTGCGCAGCGCCGCGTAGGCGCCGACGGCCTGCGCCATCGGCAGCAGCACCGACAGCCGGGCCATGCCCTCCGGCAGCGGCCGGAGGGTCACCGACCGGTCCTTCTCCGCCGCCGCATTCCGATCCACCGTGGCGCGGGCGTCCAACCGGTAGGCGACCTGCTCGACCTTCCCCGCCAACTGCTTGAGCCCCAACCCCGCCAGGGTCGCGGGGTCGGCGCACAGCTCCGTGTCGGCCTGCTGACGGCGGGCGAGGTCCAAATGGGACAGGCCGGCCAGCAGGGTGGGGATCGCCTCCGGGGAGAGGTCACCGTCGTAGAGGCGGGCGCGGGTGTGCGGCATGTACTTCTCCAACTGCACCGCGCGGGCGAGGAACCGGGCGGCGGTGTTCGGGGAGATGTGCAGGGCGAGCGCGACCTCGGCGGCGACGCCCTGCTGCCACCGGTCCTGCGGCACCCCCGCCGCGGCGCGTTCGCAGACCCGTTGCCGGAGCAGGTCCGCCGCGAGTGCGTACTGCTCGACCGCCAATCGGCAGCGTCGGAGTTCACTCGAACGTAACCGGTCCACCACATCCACACCCACCGCCCCATCAGGAGGCGGGTCATCCTCTACCGCAAGCTTTTCGTCCATACCAGGACGCTACCCGGACCCACCGACAAGTTTTCGAGATGAGGCGACTAGGTAGAACGCATGCCCGGCACGCGGCTCCCTCGCCCCGCCACCAGCACCGCGACGGCCGCCATCGCTGGCACCGCCGACCAGAGCGCAACGGCGACGTACCCGCCCTGCGCGGGAAGGAGCGCACCGTCGGGCGTGGCACGGGCGAGGAGGAATCCCGCGAGCGCGCTACCGACCGCGAATCCGACGGCCCTGGCGATCTGATTGACCGCCATGGCACTGGCGGTCTCGGACTGCGGCGTCCCGTCGAGCACGAGACGCGGCATCACCGCGGACGCCCCGCCGACGCCGAGACCCAGCGCCGCGAACGCGAGCAGCACCGCCGGGAGGTGGTCCCGTCCGGCGACGAACACCCCGGCAGCGAGGACCACGAGAGACGAAGCCGCGGCGAAGGTCCCGCGCGGGCCGAGCCGGTCCGATGCCCGCGGCACGAGCCTGCCCGCGACGAAGCCGAGTACCGAGAACGGGATCAGCGCGGCGCCGGCCAGCACACCGGGGAGGGCGAAGCCGTACGCCGCACCCGATGGCACCTGGACGTACCGCGTGAGATCGCTGAACAGCAGGTACATCCCGATCCCGGCCACCAGCATCGCCAGGTTCGCGGCGGCCACGACCGGACGCGCGGCGAGCCTCAGGTCCACGAGGGGCGCGTCGGTCCGGAGCTCGACGGCGGCCCACGCCACGAGCACGGCGACGGTACCGGCGAGCACGCCCAGTGCCGCCCCCGGCCGACTCCAGAGCGCGGGCTCCGCGACGAGCAGCAGCACACCGAGGGTGCCCACACCGAGCAGGAGCGCGCCGGGCACGTCGATCCGCGGGCGCACCCCGGGTTCGTCGACGGGGACCACCCGCCACGCGACGGCGAGGGCGACCAGGGTGATCGCGAGCCCGGTTCCGTAGGCCGCGCGCAGGCCGAGCAACTGATCGACGAGGCTGATCAACGGGTACCCCACGCCGATGCCCACCGTCGACGCGACCGACAGCGACGCGATCGTCCTCGCCGCCCGCTCGGTCCCGAGGGCACTGCGGGCCACACTGATCAGCAGTGGCACCAGCGCCGTGCCCACGCCCTGCAGCGCGCGACCCAGCAGGAGCACGCCGAACGGTAGGGGCAGCACCGTCAGGACACCGCCGAGAGCCACCGGGCCGAGCGTGCCGAGGATCGTGCGTCGGCGGAGCGGTCCGGCGCCGAGCCGGCCGAGCACGGGCCCCGCGATCGCGCCCGCGAACAGCGTGATCGTCAGGGTCCACTGGGCGGCGCCCAGCGACACGTCCTCGGACCAAGCCACGGCGGTGATGAGCGGCGCCCCGACGCTCCCGATCACCGCCGCGCAGAGGGCGACGGTGACCAGCGCACCGGGGAGCCGCCCGGTCACGAGGCCGGCCGGTTGGTCTCGGCGCGCACGTGCTCGAACAGCCCGGGCCGGATCAGGGTCCGCACGCCGTCGGCCCAGGGCGCGTCGACCTCGCCGACGCCGAGCGCGGCGCCCGCGTTGAGCAGCATGCCGAAGGCCAGGAAGGTCTTGACGGTGACGGGATCGAGCCCCGTGCCGCCCGCAGTGGTGTCCCACAGGCTCGCGAAGCAGTCGCGGACCACGTCGCGGACCTCGGGATCCCCGCACGCGGCGAAGCCCTGGAGCTGCAGCCGGAGGGCCGTGTCGTCGGCGAGGTTGTCGTAGTACTCGGCGCCCATCCGCGAGAGCGCCTCGATCCCGACGGTGCCCTGGCCCGCCCTCGCCATCGCGTCGACCAGTCCGCCGAACGCCTCGGTGACCAATTGCAGGAACAGCGCCTTCTTCGTGCCGAACATCCGGAACACGTACGCCTGCGTGATCCCCGCCTCCGCAGCGACGGTGTCGATCGACGCTCCGTGCAGGCCGTGCGCGCCGAACTCACGCGCGGCGATCCCCAATACCTGCGCTCTGCGTTCGGATCCGCTCATTCGGGTGGCCACCCGAATAGATTAGTAGTTACTAATTACTAATCACAACCCCGCGCCCCTCGGCGACCACGTCCAACGGACGGCACGGGCACCACCCTCCGCGCGTCACCGGAGGCCTCGCCCGCCCGACGGCGATCGATCCGTGCAGGGTCCTGTCCGACCCCCAGTGCAGAATCTCGTGCGTCCACGGCTCGAGCAGGATCTGACGCCGCTCGTACAGCTCGACGTGGGTGCGGCGGAGCTCGCCGAAGCGTGCCCACAGGTCCGCGAGATGGTCGTGGAATCGCATTGGTCACCCGCCTTTTCGTCGGATCGTGCATCACTTGCCACGATCCTGCGGGACCCGCGGGGCCGGGTCCAGCGAGTATTTCTACCGCCATTCGGTGGCGATACTGAACGGTCGCCCCGGGGCGCCGCGGGCGTTCACCCCAGGGCGGGTGTGAGGAAGATCCGGTAGAAGTAGTCGTGCAGCGCGACCATGGCCGGCGTGAACTCCCGGCCGCGGTCCCAGGTGAGCCCGATCCGCATGTCCGGCACCGGATCCGCCAACAGCGTCGTGTCGATCCTGCGCCCCTCGAGCGACCACGGACGGTAGACCATGTCCGACAGGATCGTCACGGCGTTGCCGTTCGCGACCACGCTGCGGATCGCCTCGATCGACGAGGTCTTGATGAGGACGTTCATCGGTCGCTCCTGCCAGTAGGAACGGGTGGTGACGGCCGCCTCGTCGACGGTGAGCAGGGCGTACGGGTACTGCTCGACATCGGCGAGGCGCACGCCCTCCCGGCCCGCGAGCGGATGCGTCGGCGCCATCCACAGTCGCCGCCGTGAGTGCACGAAGGTCTCGTACTGGAGCTGCGAGTCGTCGGCCAGGTTCGAGGTGAGGAGCAGACCGAAGTCCAGGTCACCCGCCACGACTCTGTCCTCGATGGGCTGCCGGTCCATCTCGGACCACTCGACCTTGAGCCCGGGGTACAGCACCGCCAATTGCTGCACGTGATGCGGCAGGAAGTACCCCATCACGGTGTACGACACCCCGACGCGCAGGGTCCCCGACACCGTCAGGTCCGCCGGCGTCACGCCCTCCGCCTCCTCGAGGAGTTGCAGGATCTGCCGCGCCTTGGGCAGCAGCGCACGGCCCGTCGGCGTGAGCGCGACGCCGCGGGCGCTGCGGTGGAAGACCGGGGCCTTGAGCCGCTGCTCGATCTGCTGAACGGCAGCGGTGACCGACGACTGCGAGACGAAGAGCTCGCGCGCCGCCCCGCTGACCTGCCCCGACTCCGCGACGGCCACGAAATAGCGCAGTTGCCGCACCGAGAAGCTCATGGGGCCAGGCTATCGGTTCTGCCGATATTGAAGGATCAGATATTTGTTCTTCCCAATACCCGGGCGCTTTCGTAGGTTATGCCTCAGATCACAGAAGGAGACCCGTGACCACCACGATCGATATCAATTGCGACATGAGCGAGGGCTTCGGCGCATGGTCCTTCGGCGACGACGTCGACGCGCAGATGATGCCCCTGGTCAGCTCGATCAATGTCGCCGCCGGCTTCCACGCCGGTGATCCGAGGATCATCGCCCGCACCGTCGCTCTGGCACGCGAGCACGGCGTCGGCGTCGGCGTGCACCCCGGTTTCCGCGACCTCGCCGGATTCGGCCGCCGGCACATCGACGCGCGCCCCGAGGAACTGGTGGACGACTGCGTCTACCAGTTGGGCGCGGTGCGGGAGTTCGTGGCCCTGAACGGCCTGCGCCTGCAGCACTTCAAGCTGCACGGCGCCCTCTACATGCACGCCTCGCGCGACGCCGCCTTCGCCGAATCGCTGATCGGCACGCTGCACCGGATCGACCCGGAGCTCCCGGTCCTCGTCATGGCCGGCTCCGTCATCGAGGGCGTGGCCCGCGAGCGCGCACACCCGGTGATCCGGGAGTTCTACGCCGACCGGCACTACGGCCCCGACGGGCAGATCGTCTTCACCCGCGATGTCGGGGCACTCTCCCCGGACGAGGTGGCGGCCAAGGTGATCCGCGCCTGCCGCGACGGTGTCGTCACCGCCGTCGACGGCACCACCGTCCGGGTGCCCTTCGAATCCATCTGCATCCACAGCGATACCCGCGGCGCGATCGACCTGATGACCAGCACCCGGTCCGCGCTCGACGGTGCCGGGATCACCGTCCGCTCCTTCGCGCCGCCCGTCCCCCTGTCCTGACGCTCCGACCAGCACCGCGCACAGCACCCCGAACGACACCGAAAGAGAGGACCCGCCATGAGTATCCATGAGGTTCCCGCACCCCTTCCCGGCACCTTCTACCAGCAGGAGTCCCCCACCAGCCCGCCGTTCGTGACCGTGGGATCGGTGGTCGCCGTCGGCGACCAGATCGGCCTCATCGAGGTGATGAAGATGTTCAACCCGATCACCGCCGACGTGGCCGGCACGGTCGTGGAGATCCTCGTCGCATCGGAGGATCCGGTCGACGTGGGCCAGACGCTGCTGCGCATCGAAGTGGCCGACTGATGGCCCGGATCGAACGACTCCTCGTCGCCAACCGTGGCGAGATCGCAGTGCGGGTGATCCGCGCGGCGCAGGAGATGGGCATCGTCGCGATCGCCGCGTACAGCGACGCCGATGAGTCCTCCCTCGCGGTGCTTCTCGCCGACGAGGCGATCAACATCGGCGGCGCACACGCCAAGAAGAGCTACCTCAACCCGGAGGCACTGCTCGCCGCAGCGCGCACGGTGAACGCCGACGCGGTGCACCCGGGCTACGGATTCCTGTCCGAGAACGCCGATTTCGCCCGGGCCGTCACCGACGCCGGAATGGTCTGGATCGGGCCCGCCGCGGCGACCATCTCGCGGATGGGCCACAAGGCGGAGGCCATCGCCACCGCACGGTCCGCGGGCGTACCCGTGGTCCCGGGCAGCGACGGCCTGCTGACCGACGCCGACGATGCGGTGGCATGTGCCCGGCGGATCGGCTATCCGGTACTGCTCAAGGCCGCAGCCGGGGGCGGTGGGCGCGGGATCCGCATCGCCGGCAGCGACGACGAGGTCGCGCAGGCCTTCGCGGAGGCTCGGCAAGAGGCCGAGGCGGCCTTCGGCGACGCCGGCATCTACCTGGAGAAGTTCATCGCGCGCGCTCGGCACATCGAGGTGCAGGTCCTCGGCGACGGCACGGACGCGGTGCACTTCTTCGAGCGCGACTGCTCACTGCAGCGGCGCCGGCAGAAGGTCTGGGAGGAGGCGCCCGCCGCGATCCTCGACGAGGCCACCCGCACCGCGCTGTGCACCTCGGCGGTCGCTCTCACCCGCTCCGTCGGGTACGTGGGCGCCGGCACCATCGAGTACCTCTACGACCCGGACACCGGCGAGTACTACTTCATCGAGATGAACACCCGCATCCAGGTGGAGCACCCGATCACCGAGGAGATCTGCGGCGTGGACCTGATCCGCGCCATGATCACCGTGTGCCAGGGTGACCCGCTGCCGTACCGCCAGGACCGGATCCACCGGCGGGGGCACGCGATCGAGGTGCGGATCAACGCGGAGGATCCGGCCGCCGGTTTCCGCCCCTCCCCCGGCACGATCGACAACGTCGACTGGGCCCAGGGGCCCGGGGTGCGCGTGGATTCGCTGGTCTACTCCGGATACCGGATCCCGCCGTTCTACGACTCCATGATCGGCAAGCTGATCGTGTGGGCGGAGACCCGCGAACAGGCACTGGCCCGGCTCGCGCGTGCGCTGCGCGAGACCGAGCTGGTCGGCCCGGCGACGACGCTGCCCTTCTTCGAGGAGCTCCTCGCCGAGGACGATGTCCGCAACAACGAGCTGCACACCACGTGGATCGAACAACGAACGGAGACCCGGTGAGCACCCGCTACACCCCGGGCGGCGACGAGCACCTGTTCGTCGAGCTGTCCGAATCGATGTCCCTGGACGCCTTCTTCCGCGGCATCCTGATCACCCGCGAGCTCGCCGCACGCAACCTGCCGGGTGTCACGGAGATCTGCCCGGCCAACGCCTCCTACCAGGTGCGCTTCGACCCCGACGTGCTGAGCGTGCAGACACTGCGCGCCGAGCTCGAGGCGATCGAAGCCGGGCTCGGCACGACGGAGGCCGTGCTCGACACCCGGATCGTCGAGATCCCGGTGCTGTACAACGATCCGTGGACGCACGAGACACTCATGCGATTCCGCGACCGGCACCAGGCCCCCGAGGCCACGGACCTCGAGTACGCCGCCCGCATCAACGGCTACACCGATGCCGAGCGATTCATCGAAGCGCACTCGGCCACACCGTGGTTCGTGTCCATGGTCGGCTTCGTCGCCGGCCTGCCGTTCATGTACCAGATGGTCGAACGGGACCGCCAGATCCAGGTGCCCAAGTACCTGCGGCCCCGCACCGACACGCCGAAGGGCACACTCGGCTACGGCGGGGCGTTCAGCTGCATCTACTCCGTCCGCGGCGCCGGCGGGTACCAGATGTTCGGCATCACACCGGTTCCCATCTACGACCCGGAGCAGCGCGCCCCGCACCTGCGGGAGTTCATGATCTTCTTCCGCCCCGGAGACATCGTGAAGTTCCGTCCCATCGACCGCGCCGAGTACGACGCGATCGAGGCCGAGGCGCAGGCCGGGCGGTACGCCCCGCGCACGGCCCCGGTCCGGTTCGACCTCGCCGAGTTCACCGCCGACCCCACCGGCTACCCCGCGACACTCCTGGAGGCACTCCCGTGACGATCGAGGTCATCAAGCCCGGCCTGCTCAGCTCGGTGCAGGATCAGGGGCGAGCAGGCTACTACCACCTAGGCATCCCACCGTCCGGCGCGATGGATCAGCGGTCCTTCCGCGCCGCGAACCTCTTGGTCGGCAACGAGGAGACCGCCGCCGTCCTCGAGTGCGCGCTCCTCGGTCCCGAGCTCCGGTTCACCGCCGACACGTCCATCGCCGTGACGGGCGCGGCGATGGCGCCCAAGATCGACGGTGTCGAGCAACCGACCGATACGGTGCTCGCGGTCCGAGCGGGACAGGTCCTCTCGTTCGGCTTCGCCACCGCCGGCGCCCGCGCCTACCTCGCGGTGGCCGGCGGGTTGGACGTGCCCGAGCGCCTCGGCAGCCGCTCCACCTACGCGCTCGGCTCCCTCGGAGGGCTGAACGGCCGCAAGCTCGAGGCCGGCGATGTGCTGCCGACCGGCCCCCGGAGTGCGGCGAACGCCGCCCGCGCCGCGGGGCGCACATTGCCACCCGAGCTGCGCACCCCGCTCGCGAAGGAGCACGTCCTGCGCATGGTCCCGGGGCTCTACGACCACCGGGTCCAGCCCGCGTCGATGGCGACCTTCCTCGCCGAGACCTGGACCGTGGGCTCCGAGGCGGACCGGATCGGCTACCGCCTCAAGGGCGGCACTCCGCTCGCCTTCGTCGATCGTGAGCCGCCCTTCGGCGCCGGCGACGACCCGTCGAACATCGTGGACGCGTGCTACCCGATCGGCTCGATCCAGGTGCCGTCCGGGCAGGAGCCGATCATCCTGCACCGGGACGCCGTCTCTGGCGGCGGATACCTGATGATCGGAACCGTCATCAGCGCGGACATGGACCTCATCGGCCAGATGCCGCCGAACACGAGAGTGCGGTTCGAGGCGGTCAGCCTCGACCAGGCGCTCACCGCCAGGGCTCGGCGTGCTCGCGAGCTCGACGCGATCCGTGCCCTGTAGCGGTGGCGACCGCGCGGTAGCCGACTACAGCGCCCGCAGTGCCGCCTTCGCCGCGTGCCACCCGACCATGCCGTGCACGCCCGGCCCGGGGGCCGCGGCGGCCGAGCACAGGTACACCCGATCGGTGAGCCGGTAGGGATCGACCAGCTTCGGTCGGCGGACCAACTGCGCCGGAATCGCCGCGCCGGCGGCGATGTCGCCGCCGACGAGGTTGGCATTGCCCGCCTCCAGGCCGGCCGGCCCCACGGACCGGAGTTCGACGATGCGCTCCCGTACGCCCGGCGCGTGCCGCTCCACCTCGGCGACCACGGACTCGGTCAGATCGCCGGGGAATCCGTTGGGGCAGTGCACGTACATCGACACGGGCACGAGATCGCCGGCGGAGCGCGACGGGTCCGCCAGGTACTGCTGGGAGAGGATCATCACGGGGCGCTCGGGCATCCGACCCTTGTTGACCATGAGTTCCTTGGCGGCGATCTCCCGCGCCGTGCCGCCCAGATGGACGAAGGCGGACCGTCGGAGATCCTCCTGCGCCCAGGGGATCCCGCCGTCGATCACCAGGTCCACCTTGAACGCGGCAGCACCGAACCGCCACCGCCGGGTCCGGCGACGCAGCCACGCGGGAGCGTTGCGCCCCAACAACTCCCGCGCCGCGGGTACGCCCGTATCGAGGAGGACGAGGTCGGCATCGGGTAGTGCGGTCACCCGCTCGCCCGTGCGGATCGTCCCGCCGTGCTCCTGCACCAGCGCGGCCAGCCCGTCCGAGATCCGCTGCGAGCCGCCCAGCGGCACCGGCCAGGGCCGCACGCCCGCCAGGAGGTATCCGAGCGAACTCGTGAGCGGCAGGTGCTGGGGCACGATGCCGTGCGCGGCGACTCCGGCGAAGACGGCGCCGCCGACGCGGCCCAGCGCGGCGGCCGTGACGGCGGCCGGGAGCGCGAAGCGCGGGCCCCACCGGGTGGCGAGGACGGGGTGCCGCGGCACCTCGGTCATCGGCGCGAAGAAGGCAGCCATTACGTCGGGGCCGCAGTCCGGGACGTCCGCGAGTGTGCCCACGACAGCGCGTGCGTCCGCGGACAGCGGGTGCGCCACGTCGATCTCCGCCGTGCCCCAGGCGATGTCGAGACCCACGTCCCGGAGCGCGGGCGAGGCGTAGGCGAGCGGATGCCCCGTCGAGAACCGATCGACGACGGTGCCGGACATCTCGTCCGACCGGCAGGCTCCGCCGATCGTCGTCTCGGCCTCGAGCACCGTCACCTCGAGCCCTGCGCGGGCCAGGTACGCGGCAGCGGTGAGCCCGTTGGGGCCGGATCCGACGACGACGGCTGAGGTCATTGCTCCACACTAGCCAGCGCCGTCAGTAGGCTGCCGGTATGCGCACGGTGCGACGACTGCAACCCTTCACGTCGACGATCTTCGCGGAGATCTCGGCGCTCGCCGCCGATACCGGCGCCGTCAACCTGGGGCAGGGGTTCCCGGACACGGACGGCCCGGCCGGGATGCTCGCGGCCGCGAAGGCCGCGATCGACGGCGGGATGAACCAGTACCCGCCGGGCGACGGTCTGCCCGAGCTCCGTCGGGCCGTCTCCGCGCAGGTCGAGCGCGAGTACGGCCTGCACTACGACCCGGACGGCGAGGTGCTGATCACCGTCGGCGCCTCCGAGGGGATCGCCGCGGCGGTCCTCGGCCTCGTCGAGCCCGGCCAGGAGGTGATCCTGATCGAGCCCTACTACGACTCCTACGCCGCGACGGTGGCGATGGCCGGCGCGGTACGCGTCGTGGTGCCGCTGGTCGAGGACGGCGGCCGCTACCGCCTCGATCCGGCAATGCTCCGGGGCGCGGTCACGGACCGGACCGCGGCGATCATCGTGAACTCCCCGCACAACCCCACGGGCACCGTGCTCTCCGACGAGGACCTGCGGCTCGTGGCCGACCTGTGCATCGAGCGGGACCTGCTCTGCTTCACCGACGAGGTCTACGAGTACCTGCTCTTCGACGGCCGGGTGCACCGCCCACTCGCCGCCTTCGAGGGCATGCGGGAGCGAACGGTCCGGATCTCGGGCGCCGCCAAGACCTTCAACGTGACGGGCTGGAAAATCGGCTGGATCACGGCCCCGCGCGAGCTCGCCGACGCGTGCCGCTCCGCCAAGCAGTGGCTCACCTTCACGGGCGCCACGCCGCTGCAGCACGCGGTCGCGCACGCCCTCGACCACGAGTCCTCGTGGCTCGAGAAGCTCTCCCCCACACTGCAGGACAGTCGCGACCTGCTCACCGCCTCGCTCGTCGAGGCGGGATTCACGGTGCACCCGTCGGAGGGCACGTACTTCGTCGTGGCCGACGGGCGGGCGCTCGGGTTCGACGACGCCGCCGCCCTCGCCCGGGAACTGCCGGGACGCATCGGTGTGGCCGCGGTGCCCGTGAGCGCGCTCGCCGACGACCATGCGCGGTGGGGACACCTCCTGCGGTTCGCGTTCGCCAAGCGCGAGGAGGTACTCACCGAGGGGGCGCGCCGCCTCGGTCAGCTGAAGGCGGGGATCACCTCGCGCTCGAAGAGCTCGAGTCCCGAAGTGTCGTAGGCGATCTCGGGGAAGTAGCAGATGGCATAGGTCATCCCCTCGGCCTCGAGGCGCTGGAGGTTCGCGACGATCTCGGCGGGCGTGCCCACTCCGGGCATGCCGAGGAAGCTGCCCATGGTGGCGTCGACCGCCGCCTCGGGCGCGTGCTCGAGCAGCCGGTTGCGCGTCTCGTCGAGCCGGGTCTGCACGTCGCGGGCGGCCTCGCCGATCGCGATGTTGTAGTTGGCCGACCGGGTGATGGCGTCGAAGTCGCGGCCGAGGTCGGCGCAGTGCTGCCGCAGCACCTGCGACTTGTGCGCGAAACCGTCGAAGGTGCCGTCGAAGTTCGTGTACTGCGCGTATTGCGCGGCGATCCGCAGCGTCTTCTTCTCGCCGCCGCCGGCGACCCACAGCGGGATGCCCCCGTCCTGCAGGGGGCGGGGCTCGCAGATGGCACCGTCGACCTGGTAGTACTTCCCGTCCAGGGTGGCCGTTCCCTCGGTCCAGGCCTGCCGCATGATCCGCACGCCCTCGTCGAGCCGGCCCAGCCGCTCGCCGGCCGACGGGAAGCCGTACCCGTAGGCCCGCCACTCGTGCTCGTACCAGCCGCCGCCGATCCCCATCTGCGTGCGGCCGCCGGAGATCAGGTCGACGGTGGCCGCCACCTTCGCCAGGTAGGCGGGGTTGCGATAGCCCATGGCCGTGCACATCTGGCCCAGCTTGACGCGGTCGGTGGTGGCGGCGAGGGCCGCCATGAGGGACCACGCCTCGTGGGTGGCCTCCCGGCTGGGCACCGGTGTGGTGTGGAAATGGTCGTAGACCCACACCGAGTCCCAGGGCCCGCCGTCGGCGCGCTGGGCGAGGCCGTTCATGACGGACCAGTGGTCCGCCGGGTCGATGCCGACGAGGTCGAAGCGCCAGCCTTGCGGGAGGAAGAGTCCGAATCGCACCCCCCAACCCTACGGACGCCGGCCCGAACATGTCGGTGGGTCGTCGTATCGTCGTGGGCGATGCAGGACTCGCTGTTCGACGACGCCGTACCGCTGGCCCCGCACCGTCGGGACCTGGCCCACGGTGCGTGGCTCGACGTGCGCACGGCGTGGCAGCCGGAGGCCGACGAGTTGTTCGAGGCCCTGGGCCGCGATGTGCCGTGGGTCGAGGAGCGGCGCCGCATGTACGAGCGCACGCTGCCCGTCCCCAGACTGCTGCGCTACTACGACACGGGGGCCGCACTCCCGCACCCCGAGCTGGCCCGCACGCGGGAGCGGCTCACCGAGCTGTACTGGGACGATCTGCGCGAGCCCTTCACGTCCGTCGGTTTGTGCCTGTACCGCGACGGGGCGGATTCCGTGGCCTGGCACGGCGACACGATCGGCCGCGGTGCCACGCACGACACGATCGTCGCCATCGTCTCCCTGGGCGCCACGCGCCCCTTCCTGATGCGGCCGCGGGGCGGCGGTGCCAGCACGAAGCTGTCGATCGGCCACGGCGACCTCCTGGCGATGGGCGGCTCCGCGCAGCGCACCTGGGAGCACGCGGTGCCGAAGGTCCCGCACGCCGGGCCGCGCATCAGCGTGCAGTTCCGGGTCGCCGGGGTCCGCTGATCCACTGGTCATGACCTGGTGTGACAAGATGCTGGCATGATCTCGGACGGCCCGATTCCGAAGCACGAGCAGCTCCGCTCGCTCCTCGAGCAGCGCTGCGCAGACGGTCTCGCGCCCGGCTCGGCGCTCCCCAGCGAACGGCAGCTGTGCGAGGAGTACGGCGTCTCCCGCATCACGGTGCGCGAGGCGCTGCGGCAACTCGTCGCCGAGGGCACGCTCGTGCGGATCCGCGGCAAGGGCACCTTCGTCGCGGACCGTCCCGCCCGCTCCCAGCTGCACCTCGCGTCGTTCCACGACGACATGCGGCGCCTGGGCCGCTCACCGTCGACGGTGGTGCTGCAGACCGAGCTGCGGATCCCGCCCCCGTCGACGACGGCGGCGCTGCAGATCCGCGCCGCGGACCCGGCGTTCCGCATCAAGCGGCTGCGGCTGGCCGACGGGGTGCCGATCTCGATCGACGACGCCTGGTACCCCCAGTCCGTCGCGCCCGGGATGGACACGCACGATCTCACGCAGTCGATCTACGAGCTGCTGCGCACCGAGTACGGACACCACATCGACCGCGCCGAGCAGTCGATCGGGGCGATCTCCGCCGATGGCGAGCTGGCGCGCCTGCTCGGGGTGCCCGCGGGCGCCCCGATCCTGGCCTTCGATCGCGTCGCGTTCTCGGGCACCACGCGGGTCGAACACAGCTACTCCTGGTACCGCTCCGACCGTTACCAGGTGCAGATGACGGTCACCGAGTCCGGCGGGGCCCGCTGACCGCGTGGGGCCGCGTCAGGCGGTGATCTCGAAAACCGGGATCACGCGCTCGGTCAGTCGCTGGTACTGCGCGAAGCCGGGCGCCTTCGCGGAAACGACGGCGAAGATCTCGTCCCGCTTGGCGCGATCGAGCTCCACCGCGGTGGCCTGGTAGGTCCTGTGGTGCAGTTCCACCTTCACCGAGGGGTTCTTGCGGATGTTGTGCACCCACGCCGGGTCGGCGTCCCGGCCGGCGGCCGAGCCCACCACGTAGATGCCGCCGTCGATCTCGAAGGCCGCCATCGGGGAGGTCCGTTCCTCGCCCGACTTCGCACCGATCGAGGTCAGGAGAAGCAGCGGCATGCCGGCGAACGGTCCGCCGACCTTGCCCGCGTTCTCGCGGAACTCCTTGATGTTCTGCTGGTTGAATCGCAGTTCCTGCTCCTTGGGGAGCTTCCTCATGTCCGACATCGTCGTCGATCCTTTCGTTGTTCTACTCAGTGCGGGCGCTCAGGCCCGCGCCCGTCGAATCGCTTCTCGCGCCGCGGGAATGACCTCGGCACCGATCACGTCCAGGGTGTAGCGGTCGTCCCCGCCGATGATGAAACCGCTCATGCCGTAGTCGATCGCGAGCTCCACCAGATCGTCGACCCACGCCTCGGACGGCCCGGTCAACCGGCCCTCGCGCGGGGATCCCGGTCGACCGCTGTGGTTGAACAGCCGGCGGATGTCCGCGGGTTCGCGCCCAGCGGCCAGGGCGGCCTCGTCGATCACCGCGTTCATCCGGGCCACGTCCTCGAGTCCACCCTCCAGGCGGCTCAGCGAGGGCAGCCAGCCATCGGCCTTGCCACCGATCAGCCCCAGCATCCGCGGCTTGTAGCCGCCCACCCAGATCCCGACCTCGTGCGCGGGTGCGGGACCGCGCTTCGCGCCGTCGACCGTGTAGATCTCGCCCCGGTAGTGCACGCCCCCCGGCTTACTCGTGTCCCACATCTCGTGCATGATGTCGATCGCCTCGGACAGGCCCACCAGGGACTCGCCGGGTGTGCGCCGGGGACCGCCCATCGCGACGATCGGGTCCCAGAAGCCGCCCGCGCCGATGCCCACCTCGATCCTGCCGCCGGAGAGCTGATCAAGCGTGGCCACGGACTTGGCCAGCATCGCCGGCGGACGCAGCGGGAGATTGAAGACATTCGCGGTGATGGAGATCCGGCTGGTGCGCGCGGCGATGTAGCTCATCAGGGTCCACGTGTCGTGGAACCGCGGCTGATAGGGATGGTCCTGGATGCTGACCAGGTCGAAGCCTGCGTTCTCGGCCGCGATCGCGGATTCCACCGCGGCGAAGGTGGGCTCGTTGACGGGGGTCGCGAACGAACCGAAGATCGGCTCGTGTCCGTAGTCGGGCATGTTCGTCTCCTTACTCGGGACGGCGCGTGCGCGGCAGCGCCACGTCGAAGTTGTCGTGGAAGAGATTGCGCGGATCGTAGGTCTTCTTGATCTCGCGCAGCTTGGCCAGCGTCAGGTCCGGGTACGCGGCGTTGATCCGCTCGGGCCGCTCGTCGGAGTCGAAGCCGATGTAGGTGCCGACCGCCGACTGCGAGAGCTGGTCCCACGCCCCGTCGACCTGCGCGAGACGCGCTCCGCGGGCGAAGATCTGGAATCCCGCGTCGCGGTGGGCGAATGCCGTGTCGCCGACGGGCACGTCGCTGATCGCGCCGCCCATCGCACGGATCGCCACCACCCACACCACGCGGCGCTCGAGCATCGTCGCCAGGCTCGTCACGACGCCCGCGTCCAGTTCGGGCACCAGCGCGGAACGCGAGACCAGTTCGCCCCCGCCCTGCTGTCCGCCGCCGTCCTCGTCGTCGGGCAGCGAGCCCATGATCGCCGCATAGGGGGCGATCACGGCCTGCACGTCGTACACCGGCGCGAGCTCGGTGAAGGGCACCAGGCGCTGACGCACCTGATCGGGGTCCGACGATGCCACCATCACGGAGATCTGGGCCACCCGTGGCTGATTCGGCGCCGACGGACCGACGTGGAAGAAGGCCGTGGTGTCCCGCGGCGCCGCCTGGGCGACCCGCCCGTACCCGGCGATCAGGCCCGGAAGGTCGGAGGCGTCCACCACCAGTTGCGCCCACCCCACGTCCGTCCGGTGGGCGGCCTCGAACTCGAACTCCGCGACCAGCCCCATGTTCGCTCCGGCACCGCGGAGCGCCCAGAACAGATCGGGATTCTCCTCCGCGCTGGCGCGGAGCACGGAACCGTCCGCCGTGACGACGGTGGCCGCACGCATCCGGTCGATCGTCAGGCCGTCCTCCCGGCCCAGGAAGCCGATCCCGCCGCCCAGGGCCAGACCGCCCACCCCGACGCCGGGGCTGTCGCCCGAGGTCAGAGCGAGGCCGTACGGAGCCAGAGCGACGGCGACCTGGCCCCATTTCGCACCCGCGCCCACGCGGACGAGTCCGGCCCCGGCATCGAGCACCTCGACGGTGTTCATCCGAGCGAGATCGATCACGATGCCGCCGTCGTTGGTCGAGCGGCCGCCGATCCCGTGTCCGCCGCTGCGCACGGCGATCTCCAGGCCCGTGCCCGCGGCGAACCGCACCGCACTGCCGGCCTCGTCGACGGTGCGCGGCCTGAGCACGAGGGCGGGGGTCCCGGTCACGAACAGCGTCGAACGCACCCGCGCGTAGTCGAAATCGCCCGGCTCGACGGCGATCTCGGCGAGTTCCTCCGGGATCGCGTCGTAGTCCAGTCCCGGCGCCCGCCGGCTGCGGGCCTGCGCGGTGCGCGGCCATCGGGTGGGCAGTTCCACCCCCAGGTCGGCGTTCACCCGCTCGCGGAGGGCGGGGACGACCTCGGCCGCGAAGCGCTCGATCGCGGCTTCGTCGGCCAGGGTCACGAGGAAGGTCGAGACGCCGTCGCGCACGGCGAGCGGCGCCAGATCCTTGACCCAGCGCGCGGGTTCGCCGTGGCAGAATCCGTCGGCCGCGCCGGCGGCGTCGAAACCGCCGCGCACCCGGACGATGCGGGCGATGTCGCCCGCGTCGCGGGAGGCGAAGTGCGCGGCGAGGTCGATCGCGGAGTTGCCCGACCGCAGATCCTCCAGTGCACGCTCATCGCCGGTGCCCAGATCTGCCAACCACCCGTCGGCGGAACGGCCCACCAGGGACAGCAGCTTCGCTCCCGAGCCGCTCAGCCACAGCGGAATGCGGTGCTTCGCCGCCGGTCCCGCGTCGACGTGCGCCTGGAAGTGATCGCCCCGGTAGTCCAACCCACCCGCGCCAGGGGTCAACACTCCGCGCACGATGTCCACCGCCTCCGCGAGCTGCGCGACGGACTCCTGCTGCGTGTCGTGCCCGGTGGTGAGGGCGAGGCTCACCCGTCCGTCCGACAGTCGATCGAGGCTCAGTGCCGCACGCGCCGTCACGGCCGGCGGCTGCTCCGCCGGATCGAGCGATACCGGCAGCAACCCGATCGTCGTCGTTCGGCCCGCCACCCAACTCAGCGTGGTCCACGGGTCGAACCCCTCGGACGTCGCGTCGCCCTCCACGGCCACCAGGTCCAAACCCACCGACTCGGCGACGGCCGCGAGTCGAGCCGCCCGCGCGGGATCCCCCGCGGCGGCCTCGATGACCACGCCGAACCTGAGCGGATGCCCGAAGGAACCCATCACTACCCTCCCGATCGCCGCACCCACGGGGCGCGTCGGCATGAGCGCGACGGCCGGTCCACGGTGCGATTTCGATTGACTCTGTGCCCCGTGCAACGCACCCCTGGCCGACTTATTCCACAGGCGATGAAATCGCTGGCCGAAGGTCCGCGCGCCACTACTGGATCCTCGGCGGCCATTCGACGCCCGATCCCGCAGGCGGCACGGTGGCCCGTGCCGTGAGATCGGGTGCGGTGAGGGCCGCGATCTCCTCCGGCAGGTCGTCGGGCTCCGGGCACTTGTCGGCGCGCCGCGCCGGGAGCGGCGGCTCGTCCTTCGGGCCGGCGCCGTCGATGCGCGCGGCGGCCACCTGCTGCTCGGCGAGTTCGGCGTAGAGGCCGCCGACCGCCATCAGCTCGGCGTGCGTCCCGGATTCGACGATCCTTCCCGCGTTCACCACGTGAATCATATCGGAATCGACGATGGTCGAAAGTCGGTGCGCCACAGTGATGGTGGTGCGCCCATCGGCGACGGCGTCGAGGGCCTCCTGCACCACCCGCTCGGAGACGGTGTCGAGCGCCGATGTCGCCTCGTCGAGCAGCAGGATCGGCGGGTCCTTGAGCAACACCCGGGCGATGGCGATCCGCTGCTTCTCGCCGCCGGAGAGCCGGTAGCCGCGCTCGCCCACCATGGTGTCGTACCCGTTCTCGAAGCTCATGATGATGTGGTGCACGTTGGCCGCGGTGCAGGCCCGTACCAGTTCCTCGTCGGTGGCGTCGGGCTTGGCGTAGCGCAGGTTCTCCGCGATCGTGGCGTGGAACAGGTAGGTCTCCTGCGAGACGATCCCGACCTCATCGATGATCGAGGCCCCGGTCAGCGTGCGGACGTCCGCACCGTCGAGCCCGACCACGCCCTCGGTGGCGTCGTACAGGCGGGGAATCAGGTACAGGATCGTCGACTTGCCCGAACCGGACGGCCCGACCAGCGCGACGTGCTGGCCCGGCGCGACCGTCAGACTGACGTGATCGAGCGTCGGGCGGCTCTCGGGCGAGGCGTCCGGGAACCGGAAGAGCACCCCGTCGAGGGCGACGCTTCCGCGCGGGCCCGGCGCCCGGGAGGCGTCGATGGCGTCGGGTGCGTCCACGATCTGCGGGACCAGGTCGAGGTACTCGAAGATCCGCGCGAACAGGGCCCGCGAGGTCTGCACGTCGAGAGCCACTCGCATCAGGGAGACCAGCGGCTGCAGCAGTCGCGCCTGCACGGTGGTGAACGCGACGATGGCTCCCGCTGTGATCGACGATCCCGATCCGTCGGTGAGCAGGACACCCGCCAGCAGGTAGATCACCGCCGGCACCGAGGACATCAGTACCTGGACCACCGCGAAGAAGGTCTGCCCGCTCATGGCCTGTTTGACCTGCAGGCGGATCTGATTGGCGTTCTCCGCCTGGTATCGGCCCGATTCGGTGCGCTGCCGATTGAAGGACTTCGACAGCAGGATTCCCGAGATGCTCAGCGTCTCCTGGGTGATCGCGGTCAATTCGGACAGCGATTCCTGGGTCTGTCCCGCGATCCGCGCGCGCACCTTGCCCACGCGGCGCTGCACCAGCATGAGGATCGGCATGACCGCCACGGAGGCCAGGGTCAGCCTCCAGTCGATGAGCACCATGGCCACGATCGAGGCGACCACCGTGACCACGTTGCCCAGGATCGAGGTCACCGTCGAGGTGAGCACCCCGGAGACGCCGCCCACGTCGTTCTGCAGGCGCGACTGGATCACGCCCGTCTTGGTGCGGGTGAAGAAGCCCAACTCCATCGACTGCAGGTGCTCGAAGAGTCGCACGCGCAGGTCGCCGGTGATGCGGTTGCCGATCGTGGAGGTGAGCCAGGTCTGCGCCACGTTGAGCGCGGCGGAGAGCAGGTACAGCCCGATCATGGCCAGCACCAGCCGGACCAGCAGCGACAACGACGAATGCCCGGACGCGGGGAACAGGGCGTCGTCGAACACTTTCTCCACCAGTAGCGGTGGGACGACGCCGAGCGCGGCCGCGCCCATCACGATCACGCAGGTGGCCGCGATCTGCCACCGGTACGGCGCGAACAGCACCGCGACCCGGCGGCCGAGATCGGCCACCGCGGGCGCCTCGGCGTTGCGCCGCCGAACCGCATCCTCGTCCATGGCCGGCCGGCCCATACCCGGCCCTGGACCGAACCCGCCCGGTCTGCCCATGGGACGGTCAGTCGAGGTAGTCGGCGGGGTAGGTCACCTGCTGGAACTCGTCGTTGACGGAGTTCAGCAGGGCGATCCGCTCTGCGGTCATGTCGGGCACGGGCTTGAACTCGCCGATGGCCGCGGCCTCACCGATCTTGGCGAACATGCGCTCCATCCCGGTCGGCAGCGTCACGCACAGAACGCGGGCGACCGAATCCGACTCGTTCTTGAAGCAGTGGATGTCGCCGCCGAAGGGGATGTGCACCAGGCCCCCCTTGCCGACCACGGCGTGGCCGGCCTCCGTCTTGTAGGTCAGTTCGCCCTCGATGACGAAGAAGAACTCCATGAAGTTGGGGTGCGAATGGGGCGTGGGGCCGCCCCCGGGCGGCACGATCATGTCGAACGCCGAGTACATCCCGTTGCTCTGATCGCCGGAGATCACCACGCGATAGTTGTCGCCCGCGACCGCGTACACCTCGCCGTCGGTCGCCGGGACGATCTTGATGTTGGACTTGCCCTGCGCCACGGAAAGCACCTCTCAGGAGTTCTGATACTTGTACCTTCGCATCCTATGCATAACTGGGGATGGCTTCGGGCATCCCCCGAAACCGCGGAGGGGCGCCGAGGGGCGCCGGCCGCTACTGCTCGATCTGCATCACCACGGCCTTGGGCTCGGTGAAGAACTCCCGGCTGAAGTCGCCGCCCTCCCGGCCGATGCCGGAATCGCCGGCTCCACCGAACGGAGCCCGCAGATCGCGGATGAAGAAGCAGTTCACCCACACGCTGCCGGCCTTGAGCCGCGCCGCCATACGGTGTGCGCGAGAAAGATTCTCGGTGAAGAGCATCGCGTTGAGGCCGTACCTGCTGTCGTTCGCCAGGGCCAGCGCCTCCTCCTCCGTGTCGAACGGGATCGCCACGACCAGCGGGCCGAAGATCTCCTCCCGGGCGTGCCGGGAATCCTGTCCCAGACCGGTCACCACCGTGGGCGCGACGCGCCAGCCGTCGACGAAGCCGCCGGTCTCGATGGTTCCGCCCGAGGACTCGACGGTGCTCACGTACTCGGACACCTTGCCGAAGTGCTCCTGCGAGGCGAGCGGACCGATCTCGGTCCGCTCGTCCTGCGGATCACCGATCACCATCGCGGATGCGACCTCGGTGAACCGCTTCATGAACGTGTCGAAGATGCCGCGCTGCACGTACAGCCTGGAGCCGGCGACGCACACCTGACCGGTGTTGGTGAAGATCGCGCGGATCGACCAGCTGACCGCGTTCTCCAATTCTGCGTCGTCGAAGACGATGTTCGCCCCCTTGCCGCCGAGCTCGAGACTGACCGGCACGAGGTTGCGCGCACCCGCCGCGGCGATGATCCGGCCCGTACCCGACTCGCCCGTGAAGGTGATCCGGTCCACGTGGGGATTCTCGGTGAGCGCGGCTCCGGCCGAATCCGGCCCGTAGCCGTGCACCACGTTGAACACGCCGGGGGGAATCCCCGCCTCCAGCGCGAGGCGCGCCATGATCGTGGCCGAGGTCGGAGTGTCCTCCGCAGGCTTGAGGACGACGGTGTTGCCCCACCCCAGGGCGGGCGCGACCTTCCACGACTCCAGCATCATCGGGAAGTTCCACGGCGCCACCGCGGCCACGACGCCCGCCGGGTCGAACCGGGTGTAGGCGTGGTGGCCGGTATCCATCGGGAGGGTCTCACCCGTGGCGAGCCGCGCGTGGTCGGCGAAGAAGCGGAAGTTCATCGCGGTGCGGGGCACGTCGCTGTCCCGGGACTGCGTGATGGGCTTGCCCATGTCGTGCGTATCGGCCCGCCCCAGTTCCTCGGCGTGCTCCTCGATGAGATCCGCGAACCGGTGGATCAGGCGGCCGCGCTCGGTGAAACCCATCCTGGGCCAGGGGCCCTCGTCGAAGGCGCGGCGTGCCGCCGCGACCGCGCGATCGGCCTCGGCCGCACCGCCCAGCGCGATCTCGGCCCAGGGCTCCTGCGTGTACGGATCGATGGATGTGAAGGTCTCGCCGGAAGCCGACGGCACCTCCTCGCCGTCGATGACATGACCGAAGAACGGAAGACTCATGCCCGCTCCTCCCGTTCGGCCAGCGTGACGCCGCCGGCGGACCAGTGCGTGGACGGCACCTCCCGCACCACCACACGAATCTTCTCGTCCGGAACGCTCAGCGCCGCCTTGACCGCGTCATGGACGGACCGGAGCAGTTCTCGGATCACCTCCGGCTCTCGCTTCTGGGCGAGAGTGATCTCCACCAATGGCATTTCAGGTCCTCTCTGTTGTGCGTTCGAGCGAGTCAGCGGCACGCAATGCACACGCTGCCGAGATCCGCGAAATGGGCGGCCACCTGATGGCCCGGTTCGGCGTAGACCGCGTCCGTCATGCCTCCGGTGAGCACGATCCAGCCGGCCTCGAGCGCGATCCCGCGCCGTCCGAGTTCATTGGCGGCCAGCGCCAGCGCCTCCCCCGGGTGCCCTTGCACGGCGGCCCCGGTGGCGGAATCGACGACGTCCCCGTCGACCTCCAGCAGGCAGCCCTGCAGCGCGAGATCCAGCCCGACCGGCGAGACGCCGGTGGGATTGACCACGAACTTCGCGGACGAGGCGTTGTCGAGGATGGTGTCGGTGATCCGGAACCGGAAGTCCTTGTACCGGCTGTCGATCACTTCGGCCCCGGCGTGCACCGAGGCGACGGCGCCCATGGCGCGCGCGGCGGTGATCCCGGGGCCCATCAGGCGCTCGCCGAGCACGAAGACGATCTCGGGCTCGATCCGCGGGTGGATGAGCTCGTCCACCTGCAGCGGGATCTCCACGCCCAGCACCATCTCGTCCGTCAGCCAGCCGGTGACCGGCGAGTCGACGCCCATGCGCTGCTGTTTGGCGCGCGAGGTCAGCCCGAGCTTGACGCCGACCATCGTCTCCCCCGCCTCCAACCGGCGGTTGATCACCAGGTCCTGCACTCGGTACGCGGTGGCGACGTCCAGCTCGGGCCATTCGTCGGAGATCGGCGTCCGGTCGGTACGACTGACCTCGGCATGACGGATCTCATCAGCGGCCCGCTCGACGGTCCACTCGGATGCACTCATTCGCTCTCCTCACCTACGAATCGAACTGTGGCCGAGCCGATCCGGTCGAAGGTCGCCACGGCCACATCACCCGGTCCCACCGCGTGCGCCGCGGTGACGGAGCCCGGGAGGATCACCTCCCCGGCGCGCAGCGTCACCCCGTGCTCGCCCATCACGTTCGCCAGCCACACCAGGGCGTTGACCGGCGATCCGAGGACCGCGCCGCCGGCGCCGGTGTCCACGAGAGCGCCGCCCACCCGTAGTGTTCCGCCGATTCCCCGCAGATCGACCTGCTCGACGGGGACGCGCTGCGAGCCCAGGACCACGCCGCCGGACGAGGCGTTGTCCGCCACCGTGTCGACGATCCCGATCCGCCAGTCGGCGATGCGTGAGTCGATGAGCTCCAGTGCGGGGGTCACCCAGGCGATCGCGCCGAGCGCCTCCGCGGGGGTGATTCCGGGTCCGCTCAGGTCACTCCCCAGGATCAGGGCGATCTCCGCCTCCACCCGCGGGGCGATGAAGGTGCCCGCGGGCACCCGGCCTCCGTCCGGATAGAACATCGTGTTCAGCAGGTGACCGAAATCGGGCCGGTCCACGCCGAGTTGGCGCTGCATCGCCCGCGAACTGAGGCCCACCTTGTGGCCGCGGACGGCGGCACCGTCGTCGATCCAGGACTGGACCTGCAGCTGCTGGATCCGGTACGCGTCGTCGATCGTCAGCTCCGGGAACCGCTCGGCGATCGGCGTGATCGCCCGGCGCGTGCGATACGCCTCGGCGAGCTCCGCCGCACAGTCGGAGATGATCTGCGTGGTCATTACCGCACCCTCCTCGGTCGACATCAGGGAGATCGACCCGTCCCCAAAAGTGTGTACAGTTTTGTCGGTCAAGTCAAGCGTTGACATCCGGGCGAAACTGTATGCACTATGAAGCGAGGGGATGCACGGCATCCCTGTCAGTGCCCGACGAACAATCAGCCGACCCGGAGGAACGCCATGTGGACCCTAGTGACGTACCAGGCCGAATCCACGCCGCCCGGCTCGCCGGCCACGAGCGTCGCCTTCGCCGATGACGACGGCACGTACTGGAGCACCCCCGAGCTGTCCGGCTACGCCGATGTCGGCGCGGTCGCCCGGGACTGGCCGACACTCGGTCCCGTCCTGCGCGGGGTCGATCCGCGCTCCGGAACCAGGGTCGCAGCGGGCCGGATCGTGGCCCCGTTCCCCGCGCCTGGCAAGCTGATCTGCGCCGGCGCCAACTACACCGATCACCTCCGTGAGATGGGGATCGACTCGGTGCCGCCCACCATGGAACCGTTCTTCTTCCTCCTGCCGAGCACGTCGATCAGTGCGCCGGACGACACCGTCGACATCCCCTCCGATCCCGCCGCGCGAGTGGACTGGGAGGCCGAGCTCGGAGTGGTGATCGGCGCCCGCGCCAAGGAGGTCACGGTCGAGGAGGCCCTGGACCGGGTGGCCGGGTACACCGTGGTCAACGACATATCCTCGCGCGGCAGGCACCGCCGCCCGGATCCGCTGGCCCCGCCCTTCGCCTTCGACTGGCTCGCCTCCAAGGGCGCCGACGGATTCACTCCCATCGGCCCGGGACTGCGGCCGGCGTGGTTCATCGAGGACCCGCGGAATCTGTCGATCAAGCTGTGGCGCAACGATGTCAACGAGCAGGACGGAAACACCTCCGACATGATCTTCGATGTCGCGCAGCTCATCAGCGCCGCCAGCCACCGCATGACACTCGAGCCGGGGGACGTGATCGCCACCGGCACGCCCGCGGGGGTGGGCGCGGGCAAGGAGAGCTTCCTGGCCGACGGCGATGTCCTGCGGATCGAGATCGCCGGCGTCGGTTCGCTCCGGAACACCATGGCGGGAAAGGCGTGACCAGCATGAGCTCCGCGATCGAGACCCTGTTCGAACCGCTGCCCCTGGGTCGGGCCACCGCCCGCAACCGCCTGTCCATGGCGCCGATGTCCGTGGGATACGGCACTCCGGACGGGTTCATCTCGCCGAAGCAGGTCGAGCACTACGCGCGTCGCGCGGCCGGCGGCGTCGGCACCGTGTTCACCGAGAACTTCGCGGTGAGCCTCGGCGGCAGGCAGATGCCGCTGCAGCCGATCGTCTCCGGACCCGAGCACCTCCCCGGACTCACGGCGCTCGCGGATGCGGTGCACCGGCACGGCGCCCTCGCCATGGTGCAGCTCGTGCACTCGGGTCGCTACGGCGGTCCCTGGGAGGAGTACGAGGCACGACGCCGGCTCTCGCCGTCGGCGGTCGCCTTCGAACTGCTCCCCGGACGCGAGGTCATGCCCGACGAGATCACCCGGGCCGAGATCGATGAAACGATCGCCGAATTCGTCAACTCCGCCAGGCTCTGCGAGCAGGCCGGGCTCGACGGTGTCGACATCCACGCCGCGCAGGGATTCCTGCTGTCCGGCTTCCTGTCGCCCCGGCACAACCTCCGCACCGACGAGTACGGCGGCGACTTCGACGGTCGCACCCGGCTGGTCCGCGAGGTGGTCCGGGCCGTCCGCGAGGCCACCTCGAAGGACTTCGTGGTCGGCGTGCACCTGATGTCGGACGAGCTGATCGACGGTGGCTGGTCGATCGCCGAGGCGGCGCGACTGGCACCGCTGCTCGCCGATGACGGTGCCGAGTTCCTGTTCGCGATCCCGTCGACCTTCGAGACCTTGCGTCTGCCCGAGAACCTCGGACTACTGGGGCGCCCCGGGTACTCGCTCGGCGACACCGCGGCGCTGAGTGCGGCCACCGACATCCCGGTGATCGCGAACGGCGCCCTCTCCGATCCCGACCTGGCCGCACGCACCGTCACCGAGGGAAAGGCAGCCGGAATCGCCCTCGCACGAGCGCTCTTCGTCGATCCGGACTGGCCGAACAAGATGGAGCAGGATCGACGCGCGAGCGTCCGCAGCTGCCCCTGTCATCCGCCGTTGTGCCTGCAGACACAGCTGACCGGGGCCCAGTGCGATCACTGGCCCCCCGAGGCCCGCGAACGCGGTTACCTCGGATTCGAGCAAGGAGTTCCATCATGATCACCATCCCCGACATCGCCTATGTCCGCTCCGGCGTCGAAGACCTCGACGGGGCAGTGGATTTCGCCACCCGCATCGTGGGCCTGACGCAGGTCCCCACCGATGAACCCGGCGTCGCGCACCTGCGCGCCGACGATCGCGTCCACTGCCTGACCTTCGTGCAGGGTCCCTCCGGGGCGATCGCGACCGGCCTGCGCGTGGGTGGCCTCGACGAGCTCGCGGACGCCGAGACGCAGCTGGAGAAGCTGGGGATCACCGTGACCCGTGGCGACGAGGCCGGTGCCGCGTCGCGCGGATGCGGCGCCTTCATCGGCTTCGACGATCCGTGGGGCAACCGGGTCGAACTGGTCGCGCGCCAGTTCGTGACGGCCGATCTGCTCTCGCCGGGCCGCAACGCCGGGATCACCGAGTTCGGGCACTCGTGCTTCGACGCCCCGGACGTGATCGCCGCCGGGAAGTTCTGGACCACCGTGTTCAGCGCCAAGGTCTCGGACTGGGTGGGCGACAAGGCCTGCCTGCTGCGCGTGGATCCCATGCACCACAAGCTCGCCGTGTTCTACGGCGAGCGGCCGGCCCTGTGCCACGTGAACTTCCAGGTGGCCAGCCACGACGACCTGTTCCGGAACTGGCACTTCCTGGTGGACAACGGCGTGGAGATCATCCAGGGTCCCGGCCGGCACCCCACGTCCGGATCGGCGTTCGTCTACTTCCGCGGACCCGAGAACCTGACCTACGAGTACGCGGTGGGCACTCGCCTGATCCACGACGACGACGCCTGGACCCCGCGCGTCTTCGACGCCTCCCTGGAATCGTCGATCGACATGTGGCGCGGACCGATCGCACCCACTGTGCGCCAGATGCAGCTCTGACCTCGGGGCGTCCTCGGGGCGTCCCTAGGCCTCCACGACCGGGTGCGGCGCGACCACGATGCTGAGGGCCTTGCGTACGCGCAGCGGATCGAAGTCCACGGCACAGTGGGAAAGCACCTGCAGCGCAGTGCGCTCGAGGTGGTGCGCCATCAGGGACACCGCCTCGGCGCCGTCGTGCCCGGCGACGGCCTCCAGGATCGCCAGATGCTCGAGGTCGCCCGCCTCGGCCCACACCCGCGGGTCGAACTCCTGCGCGAGGCGGATGTAGCGCGTACTGCGGTCGGCGAGGGAGCGGAGCTCACCGTCGAGGGGCTCGCCCACGGCGTGGCCCAGGATCTGATGGAACTGCGCGTGCGCGACGAACCACGATTCGGTGTCGTTCTTCTTCGCCGCACTGCGCATCTCGGACAGCTTCACCTTCGCGCGGCGGGAATCGGCGGCGGTGAACACCTCCGCCGTCACCGACACCGCCAGGCACTCGAGCATGATCCGCGAGCCGTAGATCGAGTCCAGTACCTCCGGATCGAAGCCGACCACGCGCATGCGCTGGTTCGGCTCGAACTCGACGAGGCCCTCCTCCTGCAGCATCCGCAGCGCCTCGCGCACGGGTGTCCTGCTCACGCCGAGCTGTTCGCCGAGCCCCACCTGGGAGAGCTTGGTTCCGGGCGGCAGCGTGCCATCCATGATGCATTCGCGCAGGTACGCGTGGATGGGCCCGATCGACTGGCGTTGCCCGGCGATCTGCAAGCGCTCCAACCCATCCACGCGCGAGGTCCGTGTTCCCATGCGCACATTGTGCAACAGACTGCGAGCAAACCTGTATACAGGCTTGACGAACTCCGAAAAGTGCATACAGTTAGAGGCCAGAGAGTGAGGAGCACCACACGATGATCTTCGTCAGCCACGCAATCCCGGTGAACGAGCCCGGATCGATCCGTCTCAGCCGCGAGGACGTCTGGGCCGGCCTCGTACGGAAGGCCAACAACGCCCTGCCCTTCGTGCCCGCCATGAGCGACTGCACCGTGACGGGCCGGCTCAGCGAGACGGTCTTCGACCGCGACATCGTGATCCGCGGTGACGCCTACACCGAGCGGATCACCCTCGAGGAGCCACACCGTGTGGTGTTCACCCGCACGTCGGGCCCGATCCTGGGCGTGATCGCCAACGAGATCATCGGCGACGGGGACACCATGGAGCTGCGGTTCAGCTTCGCGCTGGTGATCAGCGGCGTCGAAGGCGGCTCGCCCCGGGAGAAGGAGTTCGCGGACGGGATGACCGTGGACTACCTCAGCGCGGTGAAGGCCACGCTCACCGCCATTCGCAAAGTCGCCTCCGGCGAAACCCCTTCGTAAACAAGTAATCACACAGGATCGCGAGGACCCGAAATGACCGCACCCGATTGGGTCACCACGACCTACGGCATCGTCGACGCCGAGGACATGGAGAACCTGCTGCCGCTCTTCACCCCCGGTGCCGAGTTGCGCTTCGGCAACAATCCGGCCGCCATCGGGCACGACGCGATCCGCGGCATGCTCGGCGAGTTCTGGAGCTCGATCGGCGGCCTGCGCCACGAGTTCGTCAACGTCGTCGGGGACGGCCCGACCTCCATCGAGGCGATCTGCCACTACACCACGCGGGCCGGGACACCGGTGCCGCTGCCGGTGGTGACTCAGATCGACCGGGACGGCGCCGGACTGATCACCTCGATGCGGGTCTACATCGATTCTGCGCCCCTGTTCGCGCAGATCGCGTCCGAGGCCGACGCCTCGTCATGACTCCAGCCGACCTCGTCGCCGAGACGGTGGCCGCCGCGCGGGTCGTCGCGGCGCTGGGCATCGTCGGCCCCTTCGGGCACGTGTCCGCGCGGATCGACGAGAAGCGGATCATCATCACCCCGGCGGCGCCACTCGCCTCCGCCACCCCGGACGAGCTGGTCACCGTCGAACTCGATGCCTCCGAGCTCCCGCCCCGCGCCCCGGGGGAGGCGTGGATCCACCTGGGCGTGTATCACTCCCGCGCGGACGTCGGCGGCATCTGCCGGGCGATTCCGGAGTCCTCCTTCGCCGCCGGCGCGGTGTACGACGCCCTGCGACCCGTCCACGGCCAGGCCGCGCTGCTCGGCCCGACGGTGCCCGTCCATCCGACCGCGCGCCTGGTGCGCGACCGGGAGGCGGGCGTCGCCGTCGCCGGCACGCTCGATCAGTCCGACGCGGTGGTGCTGCGCGGCAACGGCGCCGTCACCGTCGGCGCCTCGCCCGGGCTCGCCGTTGCCCGGATGCACCTGCTGGACACCGCGTGCCGAGTCCGACTCGCTGCCGGGAGGGACGCGCACGAGCTGGACGCGGACGAGATAGCCGCCTGGCGCGCCGCCGGACCGCCGCTGCTGCAGCGGCTGTGGAACTACCTCAACGAATACTCCGCCGCGCCCGCGGCGATCGATCGAGCACACCAACCCGAGAGGACCCCGCAATGAGCACCCCCCGTACCGATCCCGCCGCGACCGTGACCAAGCTCGGCTACGTCGGCTTCGAGACCCCCGACATCGACGCGATGGTCGACTACTACACCAAGAACCTGGATTTCGTGGTCGTGGACGCGGGGGCCGAGTACGCCTACCTCACCACGGGATCCGAGCACCACAACGTGGTGCTGCAGAAGACCAGCGCGCCGCGCGGGCGGACCTTCGTCGGATGGCAGATCGAGGAGTCGCTCGACGACGCCGAGCGCCGCATGCGTGAGCGGGGCTACGAGACCGAGCGGCGGCGCGACATCGGCCCCGGCTCGCCCGACACCCTGATCCTCACCGAGCCCGGGACGCAGACGCCGCTGCACCTGTTCTCGGAGATCGATGCGGTGGAGGTGCCGCGCAGTTGGCTGCGGCCCACCAAGCTGGGTCACGTGGCGTCCTTCGTGCCGGACCTCGACAAGGCCCAGAGCTTCTACGAGGATCTGCTCGGCTTCCGCTGGTCGGACACCATCGGCGACTTCTTCGTGTTCATGCGCTGCGGACGCGATCACCACACGGCGAACTTCCTCAAGAGCTCATCGTTCAAGGACCTGCACCACATCGCCTACGAGGCCCGCGATCTCAATCACCTGCAGATGATGCTGGACTCACTGGCCTCGAACGAGTTCCGGCTCGAGTGGGGTCCCGGCCGGCACGGCGCCGGCCACAACGTCTTCACCTACCACAAGGACCCCGACGGCAACATGGTGGAGCTGTTCACGCAGCTCGACCAGATCGCGGACGAGGACAAGGGCTACTTCGAGCCCCGGCCGTGGCACGAGGATTCGCCCCAGTACCCCAAGACCTGGGAGGTGGACGTCGCGGCCGCCAACAACTGGGGCCCGATCAACCCCGCGCTCATGGAGCACTGACCAACCCCCTTCCTCCGATCGGAGACCGACATGACCGACACCGCCTATCCCCCCTTGGAATCGATGGTGCGCGAGCTGTGGGACCGCCAGCAGATCGCCGATGTGATGCTCTCCTTCGGGCGGGCACTCGACACCCACGACTGGTCCCGGTACGCGACCACTCTGACCGATCCGTTCGATGTCGACTTCTACGACCTCACCGGACTGCCCGCGGGCCGGACGACGCCCGAGCTGTGGGCCCGGTTCGCGGAGAACGCCCTCGGACCGCTGGTGGTGCTGCACCGGTACACCAACTTCCACATCGACCTGGCGCCCGATGGCGACCCCGACCACGCGCACGCCATCGTCTACCACGTCTCACGCCACCGGAAGCCGAACAAGTCCGGCGACGACCACTACACGCAGTACGGCTGGTACGACAACGACCTCGTCCGGACGCCCGAGGGCTGGCGGATCAACCGCCTCAAGCACCAGTTCCAGTGGGCGGACGGAAATCCCAACCTGATCGACGGGAGCGACCCGGACTTCCAGAAGATGGCGGGAGAGATCTTCGGCACGGACCCGCAATGAGCGGGGACGCGTCCGCGCGCACCCACCACACCACCGTGGTGAACGGGATCCGCCTGCACTACGCCATGGCCGGCGCCGGCGAACCGGTCGTGCTCCTGCACGGGTGGCCGCAGAGCAGCAGGGAGTGGCACCGCGTGATGGCGGATCTGTCCGACACCTACCTGCTGATCGCACCGGACATGCGCGGCATGGGCTACTCGGGCAAGAACGCCACCGCCTACGACACCGACGCGGTGGCCTCCGACGTGCACGAGCTGATCACGGGCATGGGGATCGAATCGGTCAGGATCGCCGGACACGACTGGGGTGGCGCTGTCGCCTACAGCTACGCCGCGAACTACCGCGACGAGGTGAGCGCGCTGGCGGTACTGGAGATGGCGCCGCCCGGGTTCGGCATCATGGAGGCCGCGATGACTCCCCAGCCGGGCGGGAATTTCCTCTGGCACATGGCCTTCCAGAGCGTCCCGGCGATCCCCGATCTGCTGCTCGCCGGCCACGAGGAGGAGTACCTGCGCTTCTTCTACAAGGAGTACGCGTACGCGCCCGACTCGGTGCCCGAGGAGCACATCGAGGCCTACGTGCGCGATATGACCGCTCCCGGCGCCCTGCACGCCGGGCTCGGCTACTACCGCGACTTCTTCACCAGCGCCGAGCAGAACATCGCGCACGCGCGCACGCCGCTGACGATCCCGGTGACGGCGTGGGGCGGCTCGCACTGCCTGCGCGACGCGCCGAAGGCCTGCATGGATCAAGCCGCGGTATCCGTCACGGGCGGCATCATCGACGACTGCGGGCACTGGGTGTGCGACGAGGCCCCGCACACCGTCGCGAAGATCCTCCGGGAGTTCTTCGCGACGGTGTAGCCGGGTCCGGCAGCGGGAGCGGCGTTCCCGCCTACCTGTGGATGGTCTTGCGCGGCTTGAGGGAGTGCGCGGGGCCGGTGGAATCCGGGGTGAGGTTCACGCTCCACGAGACGTCCGGGGTGATGCGCATGTTCAGCGTCCCCGACCCGGCGGGCGCCTCGACCAGCTCGACGGTGCCGTAGATGCGGATGTAGCGCGGCGTCCAGCCGCCCTGCGTGATCAGATCGTCGAAGAGCAGTGCCACCTTGTTGTTTCCACTCTGGATGTTGCGGGTGCGGCGGGTCCGCGTGGGGTCGAATCCGCCGATCCAGAAGTCCCGGCCGTCGAACTCGTACCCGGTGACCACCAGGTCCGGCTGGCCGTCCGAATCGACCGTGGCGACGCGCACCAGCGGTTGGGTGCGCATGTAGTCCAGTTCTTCAGGGGCGAACGATGCCACGATGTGACCTCCGGCGAGTCGGGATGGAAGATTCTGCGATTCCACAGGATAGTCGGCGCGGGCGCGACGCGATCACAATTGCCCACCGTCCACGCGCAGGGTGCTGCCGGTGACGTACGAGGCGTCGGGCGAGACCAGGAAGGCCACGGCGGCGGCGATCTCGTCGACCGACGCCATGCGGCCCAGAGCCGCGAAGGAGCGCATGAACTCCTCCGTACCGATCTTGCCGCGGAGCGCGGGATGCACGTACTCCGCCCCCACCTCGGCGGCCATGTCCGTCGACGTGCCACCCGGGGCGATCGCATTGATGCGGATCCCCAGATCCGCGAACTCGAGCGCGAGGTGCTGCACGATGGCCTCGACCGCGGCCTTACTGGCCGCGTACAGGGTGTGCTGATAGACGGGGGTACGCGCGCTGGTCGACGAGGTCAGCACGATCGCCCCGCCGCGCGAGAGCTGCGTGCCCGCCGCTTGGGCCACGAGGAACTGGGCGCGGGCGTTCGTGCGGAAGACCGCGTCGAAGTCGTCCGCGGTCACCTCGTGGAACGGACCGAAGTGCTCGATACCGGCGTTGCTGCACACGATGTCGAGGTCCGCGACCTCGCGAGCCTCCGCGAACAGCCGCGTGATCTCCTCGGGTCGGCTGACGTCCGCCTGGATGACGAAGGCCTTGCGGCCCAGGCGCTCCACCTCCTGCGCGACGCTCTCCGCCGCCTCTCGGCCGCTGCGGTAGTTGACGATCACATCCGCTCCGTCGGCCGCGAGCCGCAGGGCGATCGCCCTCCCGATTCCGCGCCCGCCGCCGGTCACCAGTGCAGTCTTGCCATCCACGCTCATCATTCGTCCTTCGTCCGAGTCAGATTCTCTTCGCCGACTACAACGCTCGTTCGCGCAACTAATTCCCTATGCCGCGATGGCCACCGGCGCCGAGCTCCGGGCGTTGCGCAGGATGACGAGCAACAGTGCGGCGGCGACCAGGGCGCTGGTTCCGAAGAAGATGAAGTTGCCGCTGGCACCGGCCCCGCCGGAGAGCAACCATCCGCCCATCTGCGGCGCCATCACGGCGCCGATCCGTCCGATGCCCAGCGTCCAGCCGAGTGCGGTCCCGCGCAGGGCCTCCGGGTACCGCGAGGCCACGGCCGCGATCACCAGGCACTGCGTGCCGTGCGTGCCGATGCCCGCGATCACGATGATGAGGTAGATGACGCCGGTCGGCGGCTCGGTCAGTAGCAGGAGCAGTCCGATCCCGGCGAGGCCGGCGGTGACCACCCCGGTCCGGATCGGCCCGAACCGCACACCCGCCCATGCGGTCAGGAAGGAGCCTGCCACCGCGCCGAGATTCAGTGCGAGGGCGAAGGTCAACGCGCTCCCGAGATCGGCACCACCGTCCTGCATCAGCTTGGGCAGCCAGGTGCCCAAGCCGTACCAGGCCAGGAGGGTCGCAACGGTGACGAGGGCGAACAGGATCGACGCCGTGCGGTACCGGGGACTGAGAACGGCGCGGAAGCCCTCCCCCACCTCGGATCCGGCCCCCGCGCGAGAACCGCGGACGGCGCGCTCGTCCTTGGGCAGGAAGCGCAGGCCCAGGGGCAGGAGCACGACGAGCGCCACCAGCGCGAACCAGAACATCGGCCGCCAGCCCCACGCCGGGATCACCTGCCGGCCCAGCAGGGCCGCCACGACGCCGCCGATGGGCGCTCCGGACATCATCAGCGTCGCGACGGCGGCCCGGACGCGGTCCGGAACCAGCTCCGCGGCGAGGGTGTTCGCCGTCGGAACGAGGCCGCCGAGGCCGAGCCCGGCGATCAGCCGCGTGATGCCGAACATGACCGGGCCGGTGGCCAGCGCGCAGAACACGGTGGCCACGGAGAACAGCGCTACGCAGCCGAGCACGGCACGCCGGCGGCCGATGGCGTCCGCGAGGCGTCCGGCGACCAGGGCGCCGAACATCATGCCCACGATGCACAGGCTGCCGAGCGTGCCGGCCGTGGACGAGCTGATCCCCCATTCGTCCTGCAGGCTGGAGATCACGTTGCCGTAGATGACGATGTCGTAGCCGTCGAAGACGACCATGAGCCAGCACACGGACAGTGCGATGGCGGTAACCGGTGTGAGCCACCGGAATCCTGTGTCGGTGGCGGCGCTGAGGCGAGTATCGATCATTCATCGACTGTGGGCGCCGTCACAGGACCGCGGCAATGACCTTCCGCTGTGCAGAAAGACCGGTGACCGAGTCAGTGGGACGCGGAGAAGCCGTCCCGCGACGCCGAGGGGGTGAAGCAGGTCGCGTAGAAGTCCCGGCCGAACGGGGTGATCTCGATCCGGCGGCGCACCGTCTTGGCGTACCTGCCCGCCGCGCTGACCGCCTCGATGATCTGCGGCTGAACCTGGAGCAGCTCGTACCGCCGCACCTCGACCTGCTCCTTCGAGAACCAGATCAGGCCCAGGCGGTGCAGGTTGCCGAGATACGCGGCGATGCGCTCGGGGTGCCTGCAGCCCGCAATCTCGGGGATCATCGACAGACCGGCGGCCACCGTCTCCGCGCCGACCCCGAACGGCCGGTTGGTGCGCACGTCGATGGCGGGCTGCGCACCGTCGTCGAACAGCAGCCGAAGGATCCGGGCCTCGTCGGGGCAGAGCTCCTGCAGGATGTGCGCGAACGCCGGATGGGGAGCCTGCGCCCCGGCCGGCTCGGCGGACTGGGCGAGCAGTCGATCGCCCGTGCGGCGCAGCTGCTCGGCGGTGGTGACGGGCTCGTCCTCACGCTCGTCGAGCTCGTCGACGACCTCACCGTGGACGACGACGCGCGGCGCCACCTCGGTGGTCAGCGCGACGTCCACGAGATGGCCGGCCTCGCTGACGAACTGCTGCGTCAGCCGCTGCGCCGAGCCGCCGATCTCGCGGGTCACGTTGAACGCCGAGTTCGACACGCGCCCGAGCCGCCCGAGGAGGCCACCGCCGGACTCCCCCTCGCCGCGCACCGCCAGCTCGCGCACCTCGGCATCATCGGCGTTCCGCGCTGCGGTGGAACCGAACTCGTCACTCACGTCTGTCACACCCCGAAGATCGCTAGATGAAGGAACCCGGCGAACGAGCCGAGCACCGCTCCGTGCAGGAACAATAGCCACTCGTCCTGCTTGATCGCCGACCGGAGCAGCTCACTGAGATCGTCCGGGCCGAGCTTGCTCATGCGCTCGATGACGAACTCGCGGACCTTGGTCTGCTGCTCGGCCACGAACTGCGGTTGGCTGACCGTCGCCTCGGCAACCTTGAGCGCCTCGGCACCGACCAACTGCGGCACGCGGTCGTAGGTCTCACTCCCCACCGACAGTTTGACGAAGCCGCGCGCCCAGCCCGCGGCATTGTCGATCGACTCGCGCAGCACCGTCTCGACGGTGGCCCGGGTCCGGTCCGAGCGCGGTCCGTGCAACAGCTCGTCGCAGATGTTCTCGATGGTGATCACCTTGTCGGCCATCACCTTGGCGTACTCCTCGCCGATCTCCTTCTTCCGCTTGAGGAACAGGCCCTGCTTCCACGGCACCCACCAGGTGGGGTGGATCGGTTCGAAGATCATCAGGATCCCGATGTAGTTGACCACGTAGCCGATGACGATGCCGCCCAGCGGTAGCAGCCACCAGTACGGGAAGAAGTGCAGTAGCGCGACGAGGAGGAAACCCATCGGGAATCCGAAGTAGAAGCCGAAGTTCTGCATGAACTTCAGCTCCTTGCGGCCCATGTTGTAGAAGATGTCCTTGAGGACCGCAGGATTGTTGGTGAGGTACCGGATCACCAGGAGTTTGGCGTCGATGTAGTCGTCGATGTTCTCGCCGATGGTCGACGTGATCCGCCGTACGTCCTTCGGCAGCGATGCCGACACGCGGCGGTAGACGAGCAGCTTCACGTCCTCGGGGAGCGAGTACCACAGGCGCGGATTCTCGCGCCGCATCACGGATTCGACGATCGACGGGATCATCGGCAGCGACGAGCGGGTGAGCACCTCGGAGACGTGCTCGGGATCCATCACCTCGTAGAACTCGGCGATGCTGCCCACCTTGTTGAGCGACTTGTCGACGGCGATGCTCGCCATCTTCTCAGCTCTCGAGGGCACGATCCCCTGCCATCCGACACGGCCGTCCGGCTGGATGGCCGGGATCACCTGGACCCGCCGTGGCAGGAGGAGGTACAGCGTGGCCATGCCGGGAACCTTGACGCCGTAGAACCGCTTGGGCTCGAACAGCATCAGAATGCCGGTCCAGTTGGTGATGTAGCCGATGACGCCGGTGAACAACGGGATCGTGATGAGTTGCTCGATCAGATGTGCGTTCACGGAACACACCCCTCATCGACAGTGGTCGTCGAGCGCACCACGTACCCTCCATCTCCGCTCGCGCGGCCCGAATCACTTGTCCTACGAATGGTTCACGGTCACCCGCTCGACATCGTTCGCGCTCACAGTACTCAACCCGATGAGAGGATTACCCCTCGATTCGATCACTGTGACCAGATGAACACGCCGGAGCACACGCCCGATCACATCGCGAACAGCAGCTCCCCTGCAACCACATCGCGCTCCTCGGGATCCGCGATCGATCCGGGGCCGGAATCCATCACCACGACCGGACAGATCGCGCTGAGGCCCCGATCGCGAATGCCCGACGGGGAAAAGGAGATCAGCGGGTCCCCCGCCGCGACCCTCGCCTTCTCCGCAGCGAGCAGCGTGAAGCCCTCGCCGGCCAGATTCACGGTGTCGATCCCGACGTGCACCAGAACACCGACGCCACCGTCGCCGAGCACGATCGCCGCATGCGGATGCAGCTTGACCACCGTTCCCGCGACCGGGGAGACGACGACGGCGTCGGCACCGTCGGCGGGAACGGCCGGCTCGATCGCGACACCCGAACCGACCATCTGGCCCGCGAAGACCGGATCGGGGACCGCGGAGAGCGGCACCAGCCGCCCGCCGACCGGCGCGAGGACGTCGGTCACAGGAGGTCCTGCACTTCCTCCGCGAGGGCATCGGCGGTCGGCCCGACCACGACCTGGACCGCGGAGCCGGCCACCATCACTCCGTGCGACAGCTTCTTGAGCGCGGCCTGATCGACGAGACCGGCGTCCTTGACCTCTCAGCGCAGCCGGGTGATACAGCCCTCGACCTCCTCGATGTTGTCGGCCCCGCCGAGTCCGTTCACGATGTCCTGAGCCTTCGACATGCCTGCCGCCCTTCCGGTGAGGTTCGGGGAAACCGGCTCCCGCCGCCCCCAACTGGTTATAACCTGTCGTCACCCTAGTGGACTCGTCCCTCGACAGGAGCGAAAAATGAGTTCCTCATCCGGATCCGGTATATCAGCACGACGGCTCGATCTGAGCGGTCTCCAGAAACTCGGCCGCAGTCTCATGCTGCCCATCGCGGTCCTGCCCGCTGCGGGCATCCTGCTGCGCCTCGGCCAGGACGATCTCCTCGGCCGCTTCTCCTCGATGAAGACGGTCGCCGCCGTCATCGGCGGGGCGGGAAACGCCCTGTTCGCTAACCTCGGGATGCTGTTCGCGGTCGGCATCGCGATCGGCTGGGCGAAGAAGGCCGACGGTTCCACCGCGCTCGCCGCCCTCGTCGGCTACCTGTCCTTCCAGGCCGTCGAGAAGGCGATGTCCCCGGTCGTCCTGGCCGGGAAGACGGACAAGGACGGCGCCGCGGCGGTGGTCGAGTACGGCGTGCTCGGCGGCATCGTCATCGGCATCATGTCGGCGATGCTGTGGCAGCGGTACTACAAGACGACGCTGCCCGATTACATCGGCTTCTTCTCCGGCCGGCGTCTCGTGCCGATCCTCACCGCGTCCGGCGCGATCGTCGTGGGCGTGGTCATGTCCTTCATCTACCCCGCGTTCAACTGGGCGCTCACGGGTCTCGGCAATTGGGTCGCCGAGAACTCGGTCGTGGGCGGCGGCGTCTACGGCACGGCCAACCGCCTGCTGCTCCCGCTCGGCCTGCACCACATCATCAACTCGGTGGTCTGGTTCGTGCTCGGCGACTACAAGACCGCGTCCGGCACCGTCGTGCACGGCGACATCGCGCGCTTCCTCCAGGGCGACCCCACCGCCGGCACGTTCATGACGGGCTTCTTCCCGATCATGATGTTCGGCCTCCCCGGCGCCGCCCTGGCGATCTACCGCTGCGCCAAGCCCGAGAACCGCAAGGTGGTCGGCGGGATCATGCTCTCCGTCGGCCTCACCAGCTTCGTCACCGGCATCACCGAGCCGCTGGAGTTCTCCTTCATCTTCGTCGCCTGGCCGCTGCTGTTCGTGCACGCGCTCCTGACCGGCAGTTCCCTACTGATAGCGAACTGGCTCGGCATCCACCACGGTTTCACCTTCTCCGCGGGGGCGATCGACTACGTGCTCAACTTCGGCAAGGCGACCAATCCGCTCTGGCTCATCCCGATGGGCCTCGTCTACGCCGTGATCTACTACTTCTCGTTCACCTTCATCATCAAACGGCGCAACCTCAAGACCCCCGGTCGCGAGGACGAGGACCTGGACGCGGAGGCCACGGCTTGACCCCACTGTTGCGCGGCACCGTCGTCACGCCCTCCGGGGCGATCGACGACGGGGTCCTCGCCCTCGTCGACGGCGTGATCGCGGAGGTCGGCCCGGCCTCCGCGTTCCCGGCCGCGACGCTCCCGGCACCGTCGGACCGGGTGTACGTGCCCGGCATGATCGACGTGCACTGCCACGGCGGCGGCGGGTTCGGCTTCCCCGACTCCGATGCCGACGGTGCCCGCGCGGCCGCCGCGCACCATCTCGGTCGCGGCACCACGACGATGCTCGCCTCGCTCGTCTCGGCGGCGCCGGAGAAGCTGCTCGAGCGGATCGCGACCCTCGCGCCCCTCGTCGACGACGGCACCGTCGCCGGCCTGCACCTCGAAGGGCCCTTCCTGGCCCGGGAGGTGTGCGGGGCGCAGGACCCGCGGTACATCGTCGACGGTGACCCGGCGCTACTGGCGACGCTCCTCGACGCCGCGGGCGGCCGGATCCGCTCGATGACCGTCGCCGCCGAGACGGCGCACTTCGACGTGCTGGCCCAGCAGTTGTCCGCGGCCGGGGCCGTCGTCTCGGTGGGGCACACCGCCGGCGACTACGACACCGTCGCGGCCGCGCTCGGCACGCCGACCGGCCCGGTGAGCATCACGCACCTGTTCAACGGCATGCACCCGATGCACCACCGGCACCCCGGCGCGGTCGGTGCGGCGCTCGAGGTCGCGGCCGAGGGGCGCGCGGTCGCCGAGATCATCGGCGACGGCGTGCACCTCGCGGCCGGCACCGTCGCGATGGTCTTCGCGACCGTCGGGCCCGACCACGTCACGCTCGTCTCCGACGCGATGCAGGCGGCCGGGATGCCCGACGGCCAGTACTCGCTGGGGCCGCTGCAGGTCACCGTCGGGGACGGCACGGCCCGCCTGACCACGCCCGACGGGACGCCGGGCGCGATCGCCGGGGGCACCTCGTCGGTGTTCGACGTGTTCTCGCGCGCTGTCCGGTATTCGGGGGTCCCCCTCGCCGACGCGGCCCGGGCGGGCGCGACGACGCCCGCGCGGCTGCTGGGGCTGACGGATCGGGGCGAGCTCTCCGCCGGCCTGCGCGCCGACCTGCTCGAACTGTCCGCCGACCTGGACCTGCTGCGGGTGCTCCGCGGAGGTGTGGAGGTCTCCCGGCTCAGCCCAGCGTGACGGTCCCGCTGATCGTGGTGCTGGTCGCGCCGCCGATCCAGATCTCACCGTCGCCGGACGCGACGTGCACCCGGCCGCGCCGGCCGAGCGCGGTGCCCTGGGACGCCGTGTAGCGGTCCGGCAGCGCACCGGTGCCGATGAGCCACTGCGCGAGGCCCGCGTTGAGGGAACCCGTCACCGGATCCTCCGGCACGGCGAGGTCCGGGCAGAAGGCGCGGACCTCGACATCGACGTCGGCACCCGCCGGATACGCGCCCACGACGCCCACGTTCAGGTCTCCCATCGCCGCGAAGTCCGGGCGGAGCGCCAGTACGGCATCCGCGTCGCGCAGCCGCGCCGCCACCCAGCCGGGGCCGTTGTCCACCCACTGAGCGGCGACGATCTCCGCCACCGGAAGGCGCAGGCCCGCGGCGATCCGGTCGACGGTGGCCGCGTCCGCGGGCCCGGACCGGACGAGCGGCGGTGCCGCGAAGGCGAGCGCGGCGCCGCGGCGCAGGCGCACCAGGCCGGCGCCGCACTCCTGCACGACGGTGCCGTCCGCCGCGGGGACGCCGCCGTCCTCCAGCCACGCGTGCGCACTGCCGAGGGTCGGGTGCCCGGCGAAGGGCAGCTCGGCGCCGGGCGTGAAGATCCGGAGCCGGTAGTCGGCCGCCGGGTCGGTGGGGCGCAGCAGGAAGGTCGTCTCGCTGAGGTTGGTCCAGCGCGCGAACGCCGCCATCTGCTCGTCCGTGAGGTCGTCGGCGTCGTGCACCACCGCCACCGGGTTGCCCCGCGGGGGCTCGGAGGAGAAGACGTCGACCTGGCGGAAACGGTGCATGGACCCAGTAAAGCTCAGGCACCGCGCCGGCACGACCCGCGCGGGGTTCCCGCGACTACAACGGCCGCAGGATCCGGTCGAGGAACTCGCGGGTGCGGTCCTGCTGCGGGTTCCCGATGACCTCGGCGGGTGCGCCGGCCTCGAGCACCACGCCGCGGTCGACGAACAGCACCTGATCGGCCACGTCCCGCGCGAAGGCCATCTCGTGCGTCACCACGACCATGGTCCGCCCCTCGTCCGCGAGGTCGCGCATCGCGGTCAGCACGTCGCCCACCAGCTCGGGGTCGAGCGCGGACGTCGGCTCGTCGAACAGTACGACCCGCGGCCGCAGCGCCAGCGCCCGCGCGATCCCGACGCGCTGCTGCTGCCCGCCCGAGAGCTGGTGCGGGTACTTGTCCGCGTGCTCGGCCAGGCCGACCCGCGCGAGCATCTCCCGCGCCTGCGATTCGACCTCGGCCGCGGGCCGCTTCTGCACGACGACGGGCCCCTCGGTCACGTTCCGCAGCGCCGTGAAATGCGGGAACAGGTTGTGCGACTGGAAGACCATCGCGCTCTGCGCCCGGTAGCGCTTCAGCTCCGCCTTCCCCGGCGGCCCGGCGCCGAAGTCCACCGTCGCATCGCCGACGGTGACCGTCCCCCCGTCCGGCAGCTCGAGCGCGTTGAGCGAGCGGAGCACCGTCGTCTTGCCCGACCCGGAGGGCCCGATGATGACGGTGACGGTTCCCTCCGGGACCGCGAAGTCGATGCCGCGCAACACGTCCACGTCGCCGAAGGACTTGGTCAGCCCGCGGACGGAGATCAGGTCGCTCATCGCGTCACGTACCTTTCGAAGCGGTTCTCGAGGTGGGTCTGGAACACGCTGAGGACCTGGCAGATCACCCAGTAGTAGCAGGCGGCGACCACGTACATGACGAAGAAGTCGAAGGTGGGCGCCGCGGCGATCTGGGCCTGCCGGAACACCTCCGTCACCAGGATCGTGGACGCGAGCGAGGTGTCCTTGACCAGCGAGATCAGGGTGTTCGCGAGCGGCGGGGTGGCGGTGCGCGCGGCCTGCGGCAGGATGATCCGGCGCAGCGCGGTGCGGTAGTCCATGCCGATCGTGGTGGCCGCCTCCCATTGCCCGCGCGGGACCGCGCCGATCGCGGCCCGGATGATCTCCGCCGCGTAGCCGCCCACGTTGAGCGAGAAGGCGATCACCGCCGCGAAGAACGGGTCGAAGACGAGTCCGATGGCCGGCAGCCCGTAGAAGATGATGACCAGCTGCACCAGCAGCGGGGTGCCGCGGATCACGGAGATGTACGCGGTCGCGAGCGCGCGCAGCGGCCGTCGGGCCGACATCCGCGCCAGCGCGACGGCCAGCGCGATCACGAAGCTGATGGCGGTGAGCGGCAGGGTCTTCGTGACCATCGCCTTGAGGAGGGGAACCAGACTGCGCCGCACCAGGTCCCAGGTGGTGGACCGCTTCGGCGCGGTACCCTCGGCCCCGAAGTACTTCTGTGAGATCCGCTCGGCGGTGCCGTCGGAACGGATCTCGGCGAGGCCGCGGTTGATCGCGGGCATGAGCCCGGATCCCTTGCGGGCCGCGAAGACCGACTCGGACCTGTCGGGCGTCTCGGCGGCGATCGCCACCGGTGCGTCGCGGTTGACCGCGAGGTAGTTGCGGATGACGCCGGTGTCGTTGACCACCACGTCCACCCGGCCCTGCGCGAGCAGGGTGGCCGCCTCGGTGAACCCCGCGACCGGCTCGATCCGCGCGCCCGCCTGCTCGGCGACGCCGGACCAACTGCTGGTGGAACTCTGCGCCGCGAGCTTGCCCCGGATGTCGGCGAGGGACTTCACCGAGTCGTCGCCCTTGCGGACCAGGATCGACCCGGTCGCGGTGCTGTAGGGATCGGACAGGTCGTACTTGGCGGCGCGCGCGGGGCTGGCGGAGACCTGGTTCGCCACCAGGTCGAGCCGGTTCGCCTCCAGCGCGGAGAACATCGAGTCCCAGGGCGTCTCCACGAATTCCACACGGACGCCGATCTTCTCGGCGATCGCGGTGATCATCTCCACGTCGTAGCCCGTCAGTTTCCCGGAATCGTCGTGGTAGCTGTAGACCTGGTAGACGCCCTCCGTGCCCACGCGCAGGACACCGCCCACGGGCGGCACCGGGTCGGCCTGCGCCGGCAGCGGGGCCGCGACGAGCAGCACCGCCACCAGCGCGAGGACCACCCGGCGCAGCGCCGTGCGCCCGGTGCGGGCGGCGTCGGCGACGGATGCTGTTGTTCGCATGCGTCGTTCCTATCACCGAGGCGGACGTTCGTCCCGAGGACGAGCCCATTCAACCAAGGGGTTGAATAACCCGAGCCGGCGGCGTACCGTCGTATTCAATCGATTGGTTGAACATGAAGGGAGGTGCGCCACGGACGACACCGACGACCTGTCCCGCGCGTTCGCCGCGCTGGCGGACCCCACGCGCCGCGACATCGTCGCCCGGCTCTCGGACGGCGACGCCACGCTCACGGAGATCGCGGAACGCTACGACGTGAGCATCCAGGCCGTCTCGAAGCACCTCACGGTGCTCGAGAACGCCGGCCTGATCAGCAGGACCCGGCGGGCGCAGGCCCGGCCGGCCCACCTGGAGGCGGAGGTCTTCGACCTCATGAACGGCTGGATCGAGCGGTACCGCCGCCGTGCCGAGCAGCGCTACCAGCGCCTCGACGCGGTGCTCGCCGACATGAACGCCGAAGAGAACCCCACCGACACCACTGAACGAGGAGCAGCATCATGACCAGCGTCAACGCCGAGGCCGCCATCGAGGCCTCCGCCACCCTCCCCACCGTCACCATCACGCGCGACTTCCACGCCACCCCCGCGCAGCTCTTCCGCGCCCACACCGACCCGGAGATCTACACCCGCTGGGTGGGCCCGTCCGACATCGATACCGAGATCCTGCACTGGGACGCCCGCACCGGCGGCAGTTGGGCGTACGTCAGTCGCCGCGGCGACGAGCGCTACGCCTTCCACGGCAGCTTCCACGACGTCCGGGAGGACCGGATCGTGCAGACCTTCACCTACGACGACGTGCCCGACGGCGTCTCGCTGGAGACCATGACCTTCGAGGACCTCGGCGACGACCGCACCCGGCTGCGCATCGTCTCCCTGCTGGACAGCTTCGACAGCCGCGACGGCATGCTGGCCAGCGGCATGGAGAAGGGCATCGTCGAGGGATACGCGAAGCTCGACGAGCTCCTCGACGCGCGCGAGGTCTGACCCGAGCAGGGCCCGGGACCGGTACCTTGTCGGAATGAGGTTGCCTCGGTTCCGCAACGACTACGGGTCCGTCCTGCTGGGCTCCACCGACGACAGCCCCCGCACCAGCCGGGTGCGGATCCAGCTGGTGCTCACCACCGGCGTGCTCATCGCCAACGCCATCGGCGTGGGGCTCGCCATCGCACTGGCGACGGTCGGCATCCCCAGACCCGCGATGCGGTGGGACCCCTGGTGGATGCCCTTCCTGGTGATGCCGATCTACATCGGCATCGCCTTCCTCCTCGGCGTCGTGCTCGGCACGGTCCGGCTGGTCCGGTCGCTGCGCTGGTCGATCCGGGGTGAGACGCCCACTGCGCAGGAGGCGCGGGCGGCCATGACCGCGCCCTGGCGGCTCACCGTGATCCAGGCGCTGCTGTGGGCGGGCGGCACGATCGTGGTCACGGTGGGCTACGGCATCGTCGCGCCCGAACTGATGCCGAAGGTCTCCCTCATCACCGGGCTCAGCGGTGTGGTGGTGTGCGCCATCTCCTATCTGATCACCGAGTTCGCGCTGCGTCCGACCGCGGCGCGGGCGCTCGAGGCCGGGTACCCGATCGCGCGCCGCAGCCGCCTGCGGGCGCGGGCGTTCACCGCGTGGGCGGTGGGCTCGGGCGTGCCGATCGTCGGGATCGTCCTCGTCGTCGTGTTCGCCACCTTCCGCGACGACACCTCGACGATGGACATCTTCGTCGGCGTCACCGCGATCGCCGCGATCGCGCTGCTCACCGGCCCGCTGCTGACCCTGCTCAACGCCGACACCATCGTCGGGCCGCTGCGCGTACTGCGCAGCGCCCTGCGGCGCGTCCGGGACGGCGAGCACGACGTCTCCATCACGGTGTTCGACGGTTCCGACATGGGCGAGCTGCAGGCCGGTTTCAACGAGATGACCACGGGACTGGCCGAGCGCGAACGCCTGCGCGACCTGTTCGGCCGGCACGTCGGCCGCGAGGTCGCCGAACAGGCTCTGGGCTGGGGCGTGCAGTTGGGTGGCTCCGAGCAGGTGGTGGGGGTCCTCTTCGTCGACGTGGTCGGGTCGACGACGCTGGCCCGGGAGCGGCCGGCCACCGAGGTGGTGGGGCTGCTCAACCGGTTCTTCGAGGTGATCGTGACGGCCGTCGAGGAGAACGACGGCCTGGTGAACAAGTTCGAGGGCGACGCGGTGCTCGCCGTGTTCGGCGCGCCGCTCCCCCACCCGGATCCGGCCGGCGGCGCGCTCCGGGCGGCCCGGATGATCGCGGACCGCCTGCCCGCCGCGGTGCCCGACCTCGCCGCCGGGATCGGCGTGTCGTACGGCATCGTCGTCGCGGGCAACGTGGGTGCGATCGAGAGGTACGAGTTCACCGTCATCGGCGACCCGGTCAACGAGTCCGCGCGCCTGTCCGAGGTGGCCAAGCGCGACACCTCGTTGCCGGTCGCCTCCGAGCCCGCGGTCATGGGTGCCCGCGAGGCGGAGTCGCAGCACTGGCGCTTCACCGACGAACAGGATCTGCGGGGCCGCAACGAGATCACCCGGCTCTACGCGCCGCGCGCCGCCTCCGCCGCGAGCACCAGCACGTCGTCGACGAAGGTCGTCTCCCCCACGGTGAACGTGCGCGTGCCCGCCACCACGAACCCCGACTTGGCGTAGAACCGCTTCGCGCGGGCGTTGTCGTTGTTCACGCCGAGCCACAGCGGCTCGCGGCCCGCGTCCAGCGCCGCGGCGTCGAGGAGCGTCCGCGCCACCCCGGCACCGTGGTGGTCCGGATCCACGTAGAGCTTGGACAGGTAGCTCGACGGTGCGCCGCGCAGGCTCTCGGGCCCCTCCGCGAAATCGCCGTGCAGGACCAGCGCGTACCCGACCGGCCGCACGGTGCCGTCGGGTCCCGGCGCACCGTCGACCACCCAGACCCGGTGGTCCGGATCGGCGATGTGCGCGGCGAACTCGGCCGCACCGAGGTGCTGCGCGATGAAGGCGGCGATGTGCTCGCGCGGGAGCGACGGCGGGCAGGCGAGCGGGAAGGTCCGCGCGGCGAGCGCCGCCACGGCGGCGGCGTCCTGCGCCCGCGCGACCCGGGCCGGTGATGGTGTCATGGGTTCCACGGTAGAGGGTGCGGACGTACGCTGAAACGAACGGAAGGAGAGGTCGGAGACGCTCGCGTCGGCGATCGGATCGACGGGGGTCCCGCGCGGCCTCACGTCCTACGCCGACCTGGCTCGCCACCTGCGCACGGACGAGGTGCTGCGCGCGGACGCGTCCCTCTCGGTGCGAGTCCTCCGCGAGTCCGTCCTCCAGGCGCGCAGCCTGCCCAACGGTGCCGCGCTCGACGCCTTCCATCGCGAGCCTCCGGCGACGGACCTGCCGGGATGGGACACGATCCTGGCCGGCGCGGCGGTGTTCACCGGTGCGGGCCGCGTCTCGGCGGGAGTACTCGACTGGTGCGACGATCCGAGCCGCACCTGCACCGAACTCTTCGATCCGCTCGGCATCCCGCACCGGTACCGGCTCCTCGAGATGTTGCGCACTCCGGCGGCCTTCCGCGAACGTAACGTGATCCTCGCGGCCGGGAATCTCGAGGGGGTCTGACGTGCCGCTCTCCCTCACGACCGCGGACATCGAGGAGCTGCTCGCCGCACTCGAGCGCCTCCCCCGAATACATTCTCGCGATGAAGGCGATGTCGACGCGACTGTCCGCAGGAGACCTGGAAGACGCCGCGAGACTGTGCCGGCTCCTCGGCTTTACGCGCGAGGACGAGATCGAGGCGGTGATCCGCCGCTACTTCGGCGACGACCCGGCGATCTTCGGCGCGCAGGAGCTGTGGTTCGAGCGGATCATCGACGCCGCGTCAGTCCCGCCCGAGTAGCCGGTCGGTGTCGCGGCGCTCGCGCTTGGTGGGACGGCCCGCGCCGCGGTCGCGGTGCGGCATGGAGGCGACGATCTCCCGTGGCGGCGGGGGCGGACTGTGATCGATGTAGCAGGTGGCGGCCACGGGCGCGCCGACCCGCTTGGCGATCAGCGTGGCCACCTCGACGATGCGCTCGCGGCCACCGAGGCGCAGCCGCACCTCATCGCCCACCACGATGTGCTGCGCCGGCTTCGCGGTGGCACCGTTGACACGCACGTGCCCGCCACGGCATGCCGTGGCGGCGGCCGACCGCGTCTTGGTCAGCCGCACCGACCACAGCCAGGCGTCTACCCGCACGTCTCAGCGACGGCGCGTGAGCCGCGAGTACCCGACGGCTCCGAGCACACCGAGGGCCACCAGCAGCAGGAACCCGAGGCCCGTGCTGATGAAGAATCCCACCGCGACCACGACCACCGCCGGGGCGGCCATTGCGGCGACCATCCCCGGATGCTGCTTCACGACGTCCAGCGCGGCCTGCTTGCGCGCGGGATCGAGCTCTTTTCCAGCCATGTCACCAATGTACGCATTCCCGGCAGGGCAAGATCGGGGCATGACGGTGGTGGCACTCATGCGGCACGGCGAGGCGGGCATGTCGATCCCGGACGAGGCCCGGCCGATCACCGAGAACGGCAGGGACCAGGCCCGACGGTCCGCGGCGTGGCTCGCCGAGCAGGGGCTCGAGCCCGACCACGCGCTCGTCTCGTTCGCGCGGCGCACCGTCGAGACCTTCCACGCGATGGGGCTGGGGTGCCCGATGACCGCGACCGAGGAGCTGTACGAGTGCCCCGGCCGCCGGGTGCTCGACGAGATCAACGGCGTCCCCGGCGACGTGCCGGTCCTGCTGGTGGTCGCGCACTTCCCCGGCCTGCCCGAGGCGGCCGCCGAGCTCGACCCGCACGCCGAGCTGCCGGGCTTCTCGCCCGGCACCGTCGTGCTGCTGGACCTCGACGACGGCCCCGCCGCACCCGGATCGGGGCGACTGCGCGCGTGGTTCACCCCGTAGGATGTCCGATATGGACACCCTGATCCTGCTGCGGCACGGAAAGTCCGCGTATCCGGACAAGGTGAAGGATCACGACCGGCCGCTGGCCCAGCGCGGGATCCGGCAGGCGGGCTTGGCGGGCAAGGCGATCCGCCGCTACGGGCACGTGGTGGATCTGGTGCTGTGTTCCACCGCCGAGCGGGCGCGGGCGACGCTCGCGCAGGCGGCGATGGATGCGCCGGTGCGCTTCCTCCCGACGTTGTACGGCGCCACGGGCGAGCAGATCCTCACGATCGTCGACGCGGAGCGGGGCGACGCGACCACGGTACTGGTGGTGGGTCACGATCCGGGGCTCGCCGAGGCGGCCCAGCTCCTCGATCCCACCTTCACCTTCGCCAAGTTCCCGACCTCGGCCTTCGCCGTTGTCGAGGACGGGCACGCGGAGCTGCACATTCCTCGCTAACGTGGGGGCGTGACGGTACGCGCGCGCTTCGAGAACTCCGCCGGCTCCCTGTTCACCGACGGTCTGCGGGGCGTCCTCGCGGCCCATCCCGATGCCGTCTGGCACGACGCGGGCTTCGTCTCCCGCCGCACGCCGCGCGCCTCCGGTGTCGCCCTGGTCTCCGGCGGCGGCTCCGGGCACGAGCCCATGCACGTGGGCATGATCGGCGCCGGCATGCTCGACGCCGCATGCCCCGGGCTGATCTTCACCTCCCCCAACGCCGTTCAGATCGCCGCGGCGACCCGCGCCGTGGACACCGGCGCCGGCGTACTGCACATCGTGAAGAACTACACGGGCGATGTCATGAACTTCGCGGTCGCCCGGCGGCTGGTCGCGGTCGCCGATGCGCAGGGGCCCGCCGTCCGGACGGAGGTGGTGCTCGTCGACGACGACGTGGCCACCGAGGACACGGCGGGCCCCGGCCGGCGCGGCACCGCCGCCACGATCGTCGTGGAGAAGATCTGCGGTGCGGCAGCCGATCTCGGGGCGCCGCTGGCCGAGGTCGCCGAGCTGGGCCGGCGTACGGTCGCCCGGGCGAGGTCGATGGCGGTGTCGGTGTCGGCCTGCACCGTGCCCGGCGCGACCGAGCCGTCCTTCGACCTCCCCGATGGCGAGATGGCCTTCGGCGTCGGCATCCACGGCGAGCGCGCCCGGGACCAGCGGCCCGTGCTCGCCGCCGAGGACATCGTCACCGACCTGCTCGCGCGGATCCTGCCGGGCACCGGCCTGGGCTCCGGCGACCGCGCACTGGTCCTGGTCAACAACCTCGGCGCCGTCACCGATCTCGAGCTCGGCGTGCTGTTCGCCGAGACCGTCAAGCAATTGGGCGAGCGCGGGATCGAGGTCACGCGCTCGCTCGTCGGGCGCGTGATCACCGCGCTGGACATGGCCGGCGCCTCCGTCACCGTCGTCCCGCTGGACGAGGAGCTGATCCGGCTCTGGGACGCGCCGACCGCCGCCCCGGGCTGGCCGAACACCGCCACGGCACCGTCGTATCCGGACCCGCTCGCGCACGCGCTGCCCGACGATTCCGCGGACCGCGGCGAGCCGAACGTGTGGCTCTCGGACTTCGTGGGCCGCGTGCAACGCTCGATCGACGAGCTCACCGACCTCGACCGCCGGGCCGGCGACGGCGACTTCGGAACCAACATGGCCGCCGCGCTGGGCCACTTCACCCTGCCCCTGCGCGGCCCGGATTCCGATGTCCTGGAAGCGATCGCCACCTCGTACCTGGTGCGCTCGGGCGGAACCTCCGGGGCCGTCTTCGGGACCTTCCTCACCGAGCTCGGCAGGGCCCTGGCGCCCGACGGTGCCGGCTTCGCCGCCGGGGTGCGGGCCGGTCTCGACGCCGTCGTCGAGCTGGGCGGGGCGCGGGTCGGCGACAAGACCGTGGTCGATGCGCTCTCGCCCGCCGCGGATGTGCTGTCGGGCGGCGGGTCCCTGCCGGACGCCGCCGCGGCGGCCGCCCGGGGCGTGGCGGCCACGGCCGACGGCGTCGCCTCCCGCGGCCGGGCGAGCTACCTCGGCGATGCGGTGCGCGGCGTGCCGGATCCCGGTGCGCTGGTGATGTCCTGGCTGTTCGAGGCCGCCGCATGAGCGGGGTCGATGCCGAGGATTTCGCGCAGATCCTGCAGCAGGTCCGGCAGTGGGTGCGCACCCGCGTCGTCCCCCGCGAACGGGAGATCTCCGACGCCGATGCGATCCCCGACGACCTGCGCCGGCAGGCGAAGGACATGGGGCTCTTCGGTTTCGCGATCCCGCAGGAGTGGGGCGGCCTCGGTCTCGATCTCGCGCAGGACGTCGAGCTCGCGATGGAGCTCGGCTACACCTCGCTAGCGGTGCGGTCGATGTTCGGCACGAACAACGGCATCGCCGGCCAGGTGCTGGTGAACTTCGGTACCGCCGAACAGAAGTCGGCGTGGCTGGAACCGATCGCGTCCGGCGAGGTCGTCGCGTCCTTCGCGCTGACGGAGCCCGGCGCGGGGTCGAACCCGGCGGGCCTGCGCACCCGGGCCGTCCGGGACGGCGCGGGGGTCGACGCCGACTGGGTGCTCGACGGCGAGAAGTGCTTCATCACCAATGCGCAATCGGCGGACCTGTTCGTGACCTTCGCGCGCACCCGCCCGGCGGCGGCCGGCGCCGGCCCGGGCATCGCGGTGTTCCTCGTCCCCGCGGACGCCCCCGGGCTCACCGTCGCGCCGCACGACGAGAAGATGGGCCAGCAGGGCGCCTGGACCTCGAATGTCTCGTTCAGCGGTGTGCGCGTCCCGGCATCCGCCCTGGTTGGCGCAGACGAGGACGGCGGCTACCGGGCCGCGATGACCTCGCTGGCCCGCGGCCGCGTGCACATCGCGGGCCTCGCGGTCGGCACTGCGCAACGGGCACTGGACGAGTCCCTGCGGCACGCGGCGATCGCGACGCAGGGCGGCACACCGATCGGCGACTTCCAGCTGGTCCAGGCGCATCTGGCGGACATGCAGACCGGAGTCATGGCGGGCCGAGCCCTCGCCCGGGACGCCGCCGCGAAGTGGGTCTCCGGCGAGGACCGGCGGATCGCGCCGTCGGTCGCGAAGCTGTACTGCACCGAGATGGTCGGCGACGTGGCGGACCGCGCCGTGCAGATCCACGGCGGCGCGGGCTACATGCGCGAGAGCACGGTCGAGCGGATCTACCGCGACGTCCGGTTGCTGCGCCTCTACGAGGGCACCTCCGAGATCCAGCGGCTGATCATCGGCGGCGGCCTCGTCCGCGGTGCGAAGAAGGAGTTCGGCTGACCGATCGGGCGTCGGCCGCTCGACGAACGGTTCAGCGCCAGTGCGGTCCGGTGATCGTCGGGAACCGCCGGCACAGCAGCAGGGCGATCTCCACGTCGAGCCGGCCGTCCTCGAGCGGCCGGCCGCGGCGCTCGACGGCCTTGCGGACCCGGTACTTCACCGTGTTGGTGTGCAGGTGCAGCAGCGGCGCGGCGGCGGTGAAGCTGGAACCGGCCTCCAGGTAGACCTGCAGCGAGTGCCGCAGGTGCGCATCCGATTCGGTGGGCTCGGCGAGCGGCCCGAGCACCTCGCGCACCCAGACATCGGCCGTGGACAGGTCTCCGCCGAGCATCGCCGCGATCGCCACACCCGTGTCGTCGGCGGCGACGGTCACGCGCTCCTCCCCCGCGGCGCGCAGCGCCACCGTCCTGGCATCGGCCGCGAGCTGGTGCGAGCGGACGAAGCCCGCGACACCACGACGGGGCGAGCCGATCGCCAGCGACGGGGCCTGGCCGTCCGCGGCGGCGAACCGCCGGAGCGCCTCCACAGCACCGTCGGAAGCCTCGGCGGACAGCGGGATCCACCCCCAGGCCGTCTGCCGGTCGTGCGCCATGAACAGTGGCGTCGAGACGGCGCCGAGCTGCTTCGCCGCGAGGTGCAGGAAGCGTTCCATCCCGATCAGCTCGCCGCGCTCGAGCGCCGGCTGCGGGTACCAGGCGATGACGGCGAGGCTGTGCTCGCGCAGTGGGTACCGCAGCGCGGAGCTCCAATCGTCGACGCTGCGGGATTCCGCCCCACCGGCGAGGATCCGCCGGATCTGCTCGCCGCGAATCCGCTCGCGGCCCTCGCGCCACCGGTCCAACTCCTGCCGGTAGACCTCGACGACCTGCTCGGAGATCCAGTCGATGTACTGCGAGGTGGCGGTGAAGGTGGCCTCGAAGACCTCCAGCGCGGTGTCGGCGTCGAGCCCGCCCGCCCGCACCTCCGCGAAGACCAGGCGCAGCAGCTCCTGCTGGCCGAGGCGGTACGCCCGGACCAGGGCGTTGGGGGTCACGTCGTGCTGTGCGAGCCGCCGCGCGTATTCGACCGCCGCGACCGGCGCGGTCACGCCGGCCACGTCGATGCCGTGCCGGATCGCGGCGAAGATCGTCGTGATGTTGCCGTCGACGCTGGCGCGGAGCAGCTGGACCAGCTGCGCGTCGCCGCGCAGTTCCGGGATCTGGGCGAGGATCACGTCCCGGACCGCGTCGGTGACCTCCGCGGCACGGGGCTCCATCCGCACGATCACGGCCGACGCGGCGGCGGACGCGCTGGAGTCCTCGGTATCCGGCATGGCACCGAGCGTATCGATCGATCCCACGCCCGATCACGGTTCGCCGACTTCCGCCGTTGTTCGTCGCGGACAACGCGGCGGGAATCGTTGGCCGCCGCGGACGATGTGACGCCGATCACGCGCACCTAGGTTTCGAGGTGCAGCATTTCCCGTCCCCCGAGAGGGCACCCCCGATGCACTTCGCGCTCCTCCCCGCTCACCGGGCCCGCACCGCACCGTCGGACATGGCGATCGCCGACGACGGCCGAGCCCTCGACAACACCGCCTTCGACCAGGCGGTATCCCGCGCAGCCGCCGCCCTCGCCGCCCGCGGTACGCGCCGGGGCGACGTGGTCGCGGTCCTCCTCCCCAACACCGCCGACCTCATCATCACCTTGTTCGCCGCGTGGCGGCTCGGTGCGGCCGTCACCTCGATCAACCCCGCCCTCACCGCCGACGAGGTGCGGTACCAGGTGACGGACGCGGGCTCGTCGGTGTTGGTCACCGACAACGAACCCGACGTCGATCTCGGAGCGCCCGCACTCCTGACCCACGATCTGCGTGCCGACGGGGCGCACCCCCGGACCGACGCGCACGCCGACGACCTCGCCCTCCTCATCTACACCTCCGGCACGACCGGCCGCCCCAAGGGCGTTCGCCTCGACCACGCCAACCTGACCGCGCAGTGCACCTCGGTGGCGCAGGCGTTGGGGCTCACGCCGGCCGATCACAGCCTGCTCATCCTGCCGCTCTTCCACGCCAACGGGATCATCGTGGGGACCCTGTCGCCGTTGCTGGTCGGCGGGCGCACGACGGTGGCCGGCCGGTTCCGCCCGGAGACCTTCTTCGAGCAGGTCCGCAGCGCGCGCCCCACCTACTTCTCGGCCGTCCCGACGATCTACCAGATGCTCGCCGACCTTCCCGCCGACGTCCGGCCGGACACCTCCTCGATCCGGTTCGGCGTCTGTGGGGCCGCACCCGCCAGCGTCGAACTGCTCGCGAAGGTGCAGCGGCGCTACGGATTCCCACTCGGGGAGGGGTACGGCCTCTCCGAATGCACGTGCGTCGCCACCGTCAACCCGTTCGACGGCGTGCGCAAGCCCGGCACCGTCGGGCCGCCGATCCCCGGCGTGCAGGTGAAGGTGGTCGGTGCGGGCGGCGCGGCGCTGCCGGCCGGCGTGCCGGGCGACGTGCTGATCGCCGGCCCGAACGTGATGCGCGGCTACCTGAACCGGCCCGAGGACACCGCGACGACGCTCGTGGACGGCTGGCTCCGTACGGGCGACATCGGTGTCCTCGACGACGACGGCTACCTCACGCTCGTGGACCGGGCGAAGGACATCATCATCCGCGGCGGCGAGAACATCTACCCCAAGGAGATCGAGTCGGTGGTCTACCAGCTCCCGGAGGTCGCCGAGGCGGCGGTCGTGGGCCGGCCGGACCCGAAGTTCGGCGAGGTGCCGGTCCTGTTCGTCGCCTTCACCGACGGTGCGGCCCTCGAGTCCGCGGAGATCCTCGCCCACGCGGCGGGCAGGCTCGCCAAGTACAAACTGCCGGTGGAGATCACGACTCTCCCGAGCCTTCCCAAGAACGCGGTCGGCAAGCTCGACAAGCCCACGATGCGCAGGCGCACCGCGCCCCCGGTCGCCGCGCCCTAGCAACCTCGCATCACCCCACCCACCACCCGACCAAGGAGAGTCATCATGGGATTCAAGGATCCGGTGTTCCCCGCAGTGGAACCCGAGGAATTCCTCCAGCGCCCCCTCATGGAGCGCATTCGCGTACTCAGCACGCAGTGGGCCGAATTCGGTTTCGGCACTCCGTACATGGTCCACGTCATCTACGTGCTCAAGCTGTTCGTCTTCTACGGCCTCGGCGGCGTAGCGCTGGCCACGCTCACCTCCGGGATGCAGCCCTTCGCCCTGGGCGAATGGTGGAATCAGCCCATCGTGTACCAGAAGCTGGTGCTGTGGACGGTGCTCCTGGAGGCGATCGGCGTCGCCGGGTCGTGGGGCCCGCTCGCCGGCAAGGCGAAGCCGATGACCGGCGGGATCCTGTTCTGGGCTCGCCCCGGCACGATCCGGCTACGCCCGTGGAAGTGGGTCCCGGGCACGAACGGCAACCGCCGCACCGCTTTCGACGTCCTCGTGTACCTCGCGCTGCTCGTCTCGCTCGTGGTGGCCATCGCTCTCCCCGGCGTGCCGGGCCTCGGCGGGTTCGACGGCGCGATCGCGGCGCTCGGCATCGACGCCTCCCACGGCCTGATGCGCCCGGCGCTGCTGATCGCGCCGATCGCCCTGCTGATCCTGATCGGCTTGCGGGACAAGACGATCTTCCTCGCCGCGCGCGGCGAACAGTACCTGCCCCCGATGCTCGCCTTCGCGCTCCTGCCGCTGTTGTTCGGCGACCACGGCTTCGTGAACATGATCATCGCGCTCAAGCTGATCATCGGCGTGGTGTGGATCGGCGCGGGCATCTCCAAGTGCAACCTCCACTTCGCCATGGTCATCCCACCCATGGTCTCCAACAGCCCGCTCGTGCCCGGCAGCTGGTTCAAGAAGTTGCAGTACACGGACTTCTCGCGGGACATGCGTCCGTCCACCGTCGCGCGGTTCATGGCACACGGCCCCGGCGTGGTCATCGAGACCATCGCGCCACTGATCCTGCTGTTCTCGACCAACCGCACCGTCACCGTGGTGGCCGCCGTGTTCATGTGTCTCTACCACCTGTTCATCGTCTCCACCTTCCCGCTCGCGGTGCCGCTGGAGTGGAACCTGCTGTTCGGCTACACCGCGATCTTCCTGTTCATCGGCTTCCCCGCCGGCAGCGGCTACGCACCGTGGGACATGACTCCCGCCTGGCTGGCGATCATCATCGCCGCGGGGCTCGCCTTCTTCCCGGTCCTCGGGAACCTCCGCCCGGACAAGGTCTCGTTCCTGCCGTCCATGCGCCAGTACGCCGGCAACTGGGCCTCTGCGGTGTGGGCCTTCGCCCCGGGCGCGGAGGAGAAGCTCAACCGCGTGACCCGCTCCGCCCCGAACCAGATCGACCAGTTCATCGCGGCCGGCTACCCGCCGCTGTGGGCGGAGATCACGCTGCAGATGACGATCGGCTGGCGGTCGCTGCACAGCCAGGGACGCGGCATCTTCTCGGTGCTGCTGGCCACCCTGCCCGACATCGACAGCCGCACCGTCCGCGAGGCGGAGTTCCTCAGCAACTCGATCCTCGGCTTCAACTTCGGCGACGGTCACCTGCACAACGAGGACATGATCAAGGCCGTGCAGGACGAGGCGCGGTTCGAGCCCGGCGAGTGCGTCGTGGTGTGGGTCGAGTCGCAGCCGGTGCACAAGAAGACGCAGGCGTACAAGGTGATCGACGCCGCCCTGGGCGTCGTGGAGGAGGGCGTCTGGAACGTGCACGAGGTCGCCGCGACGCAGCCCTGGCTGCCCGACGGTCCCGCCCCGCACACTCCCACCTGGTCGACGATCCGCACCGGCACGCCCAGCGGTGATCGGCCGGCGGTCGGAGCATGAGCACCGCCACCGTCGTCGGCTCCGGCCCCAACGGCCTCGCCGCCGCGATCACCCTGGCCCGTGCGGGGGTGGACGTGACGGTCCTGGAGGCGGCCGCCACCGTCGGCGGTGGCACCCGGTCCTACGAGGGCATCGCGCCCGGCCTGATCCACGACCACTGCGCCGCGATCCACCCCATGGCCGTGGGGTCCCCGTTCCTGAACTCGCTGGACCTGGCCCGGCACGGACTGCACTGGCTCGACACCGAGATCGACTGTGTACAGCCGCTCGACGACGGCACCGGCGGGGTGCTGCGGCGGTCCGTCGCGGAGACCGCCGCCGGGCTCGGGGCCGACGGTGCGCTGTGGCGGGGACTGTTCGCCGGCACCGTCGAGAACATCGACAAGGTCGGGCCGGCGATCCTCTCGCCCCTCCTCCGCGTCCCGAGGCACCCGATCCACCTGGCCCGGTTCGGCGCTCCGGCACCGCTTCCCGCCTCCGCGCTCGCCCGGGCGTTCCGTACCCCGCAGGGCCGCGCACTGTGGGGCGGTATCGCCGCGCACACCTTCCGACCCCTGCACCAACCGATGACCTCGGCCATCGGTCTCGGCCTGCTCTCCGCCGGCCACGCCTTCGGGTGGAAGGTCGCGGCCGGCGGCTCCGGGGCGATCGCAGCCGCGCTGGCCGCGGAACTCACAGAGCTCGGCGGACGAATCGAGACCGGTGCCCGCGTCACCTCGCGCAACGACCTACCACCCAGCGACCTCACCCTGTTCGACCTCGACCCCGCACAGGTCGCCCGCATCCTCGACGACGCCCTACCACCCCGAATCCACCGCGCCTTCACCAGATTCCGACGCGGACCCGGCGCCTTCAAAGTCGACTTCGCCGTCCAC
>NZ_JAAXOQ010000022.1 GCF_012396015.1 Tsukamurella spumae
CCGGGTCCACGACTCCAGTACCTCCCGGTCGCCGTCGCGCAGCGTCAACGCCGGAGCAGGATGATTCGCCATACCCCGATTCTCGCAGGCGTCGAACCGTTCAATGATTAACGACACGCGCCACTAGTTCAGCCGTGGGATCGGAGGGAGCACCGACATCGTTGAAACGTTCACGGGTCTCACCTCCTCAGGGCCTGTCACGGTCCGGCCCAGCGTAGCCAGTGGTCGCACGCCGCCGCATCTTCTTTTTCCGGCGCCCGCACTACGGTGGTCCGAGGAGGTGCGCGATGGACGAGACGACCTATGACGTGATCGTGATCGGAGGCGGGCCGGTCGGCGAGAACGTGGCCGACCGCGCCGTCCGGGGCGGGCTCACCGCCGCCCTGATCGAGAGCGACCTGTACGGCGGCGAGTGCTCCTACTGGGCCTGCATGCCGTCGAAGGCGCTGCTGCGACCGGGCCAGGCCCTGCGCGAGGCGCAACACGTGCGCGGCGCCCTCGCCGGCCCCGCCGCGCTGGATCCGTCCGAGGTCTTCGCGCGGCGCGACGCCGTGGCCCACGACTGGGACGACACCGGCCAGGCCCGCTGGGCGCCTGCGTCCGGGATCGTCACCGTCCGCGGGCACGGCCGGCTCGCGGGGCCGCGCCGGGTCACCGTCGCCGGGCCCGACGGTGCCGAGACCACCCTGACCGCGCGACACGCCGTCGTCGTCGCGACCGGGACGGACGCGTCCGTGCCCGACATCGAGGGCCTGCGCGCGGCGCGGCCGTGGACCAGCCGCGAGGCCACCAGCGCGAGGTCGGCGCCCGGGCGGCTCGCGGTGATCGGCGGCGGCGTGGTCGCGACCGAGATGGCCACGGCGTACGCCTCGCTCGGTTCGGCGGTGACCCTCATCGCGCGCAGTGGCGTGCTGACGAACCTCGAGCCCTTCGCGGGCGAGGCCGTCGCGGACGGTCTGCGCGCGTTGGGCGTCGAGATCGTGACCGGCGAGTCGCCGACGCGGGTCACGCGCACGGACGGCGAGGTCACCATCGAGACCTCCGGCGGGCGGACCGTCGTGGCCGACGAGGTGCTGGCGGCCACCGGGAGGTCGCCGCGCACCGTCGACCTGGGATTGGAGACGGTCGAGCTGGAGCCCGGGACGTGGCTGGCCGTGGACGACACGATGCTGGTCGAGGGCTTCGACTGGCTGTACGCGGCCGGCGACGTGAATCATCGTGCGCTGCTGACGCATCAGGGCAAGTACCAGGCGCGGGCCGCGGGTGACGTGATCGTGGCGCGGGCGAAGGGCGAGCCCGTCGACGACGGGGCGTGGGGCGCGCACGTCGCGACGGCCGACCACACCGCGGTGCCGCAGGTGATCTTCACCGACCCGGAGGTCGCGGCGATCGGCGTGACCGAGGCGCAGGCGCGCGCGGCCGGCACGGACATCGCGGTGGTCGACTACGACCTGGGCTGGGTGGCGGGCGCGAGCCTGTACGCGGACGACTACGCCGGGCGGGCGAAGATGGTCGTCGACGAGAGCCGGGGCGTGGTGATCGGCGTGACGCTCGTGGGCCCCGCGGTGGCCGAGCTCCTGCACGCGGCCACGACCGCCGTGGTGGGCGAGGTCCCGATCGCGCGGCTGTGGCACGCGGTGCCGGCCTACCCCACGATCAGCGAGGTGTGGCTGCGGCTGCTGGAGGCCTATCGGGACCGATGACGCCGTGGTCGAGCGCGTCGATCACGCATCGACGTCGCTGGGGTGCCGCGTCTCGTTGAGATTACGGGTGCTAATACTTTTATTTTCGGTTCGCCTAACTTAGGATATTGACGTTCGGAAGTCCACTGCGAACGGAGCCCCTGATGACCCAACCGTCGGCAACCGCCAGCGACGACGTCGGGACGGCCCGTGGCTGAGCCGAATACGTCCGCCCCGGTCGAGGCGATCAACTGGAACGACGTCCCCGACCAGCGGGACCTCGACGTCTGGAACAGGCTGACCGCCAACTTCTGGCTGCCGGAGAAGGTCCCCCTGTCCAACGACCTCCCCAGTTGGAGCCTGTTGTCGCAGCAGCAGCAACAACTGACCGTGCGGGTGTTCACCGGACTGACCCTGCTCGACACCATGCAGGGCACCGTCGGCTGCATCGAGATGCTCGCCGACTCGGCGACTCCGCACGAGGAGGCCGTGTACACGAACATGGCCTTCATGGAGTCGGTGCACGCGAAGAGCTACAGCTCGATCTTCTCCACCCTGTGCAGTACGCAGGAGATCAACGACGCCTTCGCCTGGTCTCGCAGCAACGAGTTCCTCCAGAAGAAGGCGCGGATCATTCGCGACTACTACCGCGGCGAGGATCCGCTGAAGAAGATCAGCTCGGTGATGCTCGAATCGTTCATGTTCTACAGCGGCTTCTACCTACCCCTGCACTGGGCGTCACGATCGATCCTGACCAACACGGCCGACATCATCCGACTCATCATCCGGGACGAGGCCGTCCACGGCTACTACATCGGCTACAAGTTCCAGCGCGGCATCCAGAACAGCGGCGCATCACGCCGGGCCGAGTTGCGCGAGTTCGCCCACTCCATGCTCGGCGAACTCTACGAGAACGAGGTCGGCTACGCGCACTACCTGTACGACCCTCTCGACATGACCGATCCGGTCCTGCCGTTCATGCGCTTCAACGGCAACAAGGCACTGGCGAACCTCGGGTTCGACCCGCTCTTCCCGCGCGACGAATGCGAGGTCCCCGCGCACATCATGGCCGCGCTCGACCCCGGAGCGGCCGAGAACCACGACTTCTTCTCCGGCTCGGGCAGCTCGTACGTCGTCGGATCCCAAGAGCCCACGGCCGACGAGGACTGGGACTTCTGACCACGACCGATCCACCGGGACCCGCTGCACCGAAGGTGCTCTGAGCCACCACGGTGCAGCGGTCCCTGCTCAGAGGTTCACGGCAGCGCCGCATCCCGGAAACTGTTGCCCCACGCGCCGGACGCACCGTAGGTGGCGGTGGTGAAGTGCCGCTGATGCGCCGCGCCGACCGGAGAATGCAGGGTGATCCCCACGGGCTTGCTGACCGTCGTGCCGCGCGCGCAGTTGGGGCGGCAGGTGTTCTCGCGCAAGGTTCCGTAACCAACGGCTTCCTGCGCGTCCCACTCGTGCCATCGGATCCCGTCGAGCCTCAGATTGGCGTCACCGCAGGTCAATACGATGGTGGTGGGCCTGATGGTCGGTTTGCCCGCGCAGTCGCGCACGGATGGCAAAGGCGCCGCCGGGGTGGCCGATGCCGACGCCGGCAACAGGGGCAACGATGCTGCGGCGGCCGTGAGAGTCGCCGCCGTGGCGATAGCGGTGCGGAAGGTCATCATGTGGTCTTTCCGGTTGGGGTGATCGGACGTGACGGCAGCCGAGTCCACGCCCTCGACTCATTTGTGCCGTCAACTAAATCTTTCCCCTGTGCACCGCCGTGAGGCACCGGCACATGTCCCGGGACTGCGTCCCGATCGATGAGGACGTTCGTCCCGACCGCGCCTCATGTGTGACACATGTCGCGACTCATCACATGGTGCGCGCGGAGGGACTCGAACCCCCGACAGCCGGTGTGTAAGACCGGAACTCTAACCAACTGAGCTACACGCGCTTGCCGGATGAGGCTAGCGCAGCGAGGGCGTGTTCCCAAAGCGACTGATCGCGCGGGACGCCGGGCTCGTTCATCTCGGAGAAGCGGATCACGCCGTCGCGGTCGATGACGAAGGTGCCGCGATTCGGGTAGCCGTTGCGCTCGTTGAGCACGCCGTACTCCCGCGACACCGCGCCGTGCGGCCAGAAGTCGGAGACGATCGGGAACAGGTAGCCCTGCGAGCCCGACCAGACCTTGTGCGTCGGCGGCGGGCCGACGGAGACGGCGATGACGGCGGCATCGTCGTTCTCGAAGGACGGGAGCGAATCCCGGATGCCCCCGAGCTCGCTCTCGCAGGTGCCCGTGAACGCGAGCGGGAAGAACACCAGCAGCACGTTCTTGCGCCCACGGTAAGACGCCAGCGAGACGGGCTGATTGTTCTGATCGCGCAGCGTGAAGTCGGGCGCGACCGCTCCGACCTGCAGGGGTGCGGACGGCGCACCGTCGGGGCAGGGCGTGGTCACCGCTTGGCCACGCGGCCCGACTTCGGCTGCACCAGGCGCGAGCCGATCCACGACCCGAGGTTGGTCGACGAGGTCTGGGTGAGGCCGGCGGTGGGCGCCGCCTCCGCGATCTCGCTCGGCTGCACGTGGCCGGGCCGGCCCGTCTTGGGGCTGAGCACCCACACGTAGCCGTCGTCCGACAGCGGAGTGATGACGTCCATGAGCGTGTCGACCAGGTCGCCGTCGTCGTCGCGCCACCAGAGGATCACGACGTCGACGACCTCGTCGACGTCCTCGTCGAGCATCTCCGCGCCGGTGAGCTCCTCGATGGCGAGGCGCAGGTCGTCGTCGGTGTCCTCATCCCAACCGATCTCCTGCACGATGTTTCCGGGCTGCAGGCCCATCTTCTGGGCGAATGACCCATTCGTGGACACCGGTGGGAGCCTCCTCGCGTTCGCACGGACGGCCCGACGCCGCCCGTTCATCTGTGTTTCGTGTCAACTTACGGCACGCGCGCCTACACGCAAGCGGGGTACGCCGAACTCGCGCCTGCGGACCTGGCGTATTCCACTACGCGGAATGCGACTGTCGAGTAGCTTTCGAATGCGGCAGGATGGGATCTGCGACACACCGCACACCCCCGGCATCATCCAGTACCGCCTTCGCGACCCGTGAGGAGCACTTGTGACCGACTCGACCGCCACCACCCCGGCAACCACATCCGGAGGGGACCCCGCACCGTCGAACGACAACCGCCCGGACCGCGTCCGCGTGATCCGCGAGGGCGTGGCCTCCTACCTGCCGGACATCGACCCGGAAGAGACGGGCGAGTGGATCGAGTCCTTCGACGACCTGATCGCGACGCACGGCCCGGCCCGCGCCCGGTACCTGATGCTGCGACTGCTGGAGCGCGCGAGCGAGCAGCGGGTCTCCATCCCCTCGCTCACCTCCACCGACTACGTCAACACCATCCCCACCGAGCTCGAGCCCTGGTTCCCGGGCGATGAGGAGATCGAGCGCCGCTACCGCGCCTACATCCGCTGGAACGCGGCGATCATGGTGCACCGCGCGCAGCGCCCCGGCGTCGGCGTCGGCGGCCACATCTCCACGTACGCGGGCGCGGCGTCGCTGTACGAGGTGGGCTTCAACCACTTCTTCCGCGGTAAGGAGCACCCCGGCGGAGGCGACCAGGTCTTCATCCAGGGCCACGCCTCCCCCGGCATCTACGCGCGCGCCTTCCTCGAGGGCCGCATCCCCGCGGAGCGCCTGGACGGCTTCCGCCAGGAGAAGTCGCACGAGGACAAGGGCAAGGGCCTCCCGTCGTACCCCCACCCCCGGCTGCTGTCGAACTTCTGGGAGTTCCCGACGGTGTCGATGGGCCTGGGCCCGATGAACGCCATCCAGCAGGCGCGGTTCAACCACTACCTGCACGACCGCGGCATCAAGGACACCTCCGACCAGCACGTGTGGGCGTTCCTCGGCGACGGCGAGATGGACGAGCCCGAATCGCGCGGCCAGATCCAGATCGCGGCGACCGAGGGCCTGGACAACCTGACCTTCGTGGTCAACTGCAACCTGCAGCGGCTCGACGGCCCCGTGCGCGGCAACGGCAAGATCATCCAGGAGCTGGAGTCCTTCTTCCGCGGCGCCGGCTGGAACGTGATCAAGGTGATCTGGGGCCGCGAGTGGGACGAGCTGCTGCACAAGGACCGCGACGGTGCCCTCGTCAACATCATGAACAACACGCCCGACGGCGACTACCAGACCTTCAAGGCGAACGACGGCGCGTTCGTCCGTGAGCACTTCTTCGGCCGCGACCCGCGGACCAAGGAGCTGGTCCAGGACATGACCGACGAGCAGATCTGGGGCCTGCGCCGCGGCGGCCACGACTACCGCAAGTTGTACGCGGCCTACAAGTCGGCGATGGAGCACAAGGGCCAGCCGACGGTGATCCTGGCGCACACCGTCAAGGGCTTCGGCCTGGGCCACAACTTCGAGGGCCGCAACGCCACGCACCAGATGAAGAAGCTCACCCTCGACGATCTCAAGGGCTTCCGCGATCACCTGCGGATCCCGATCACCGACGAGGAGCTGGAGAAGGACCCGTACCTCCCGCCGTACTACACCCCGGGACCGGAGTCGAAGGAGATCCAGTACATGCTGGATCGCCGCAAGCAGCTCGGCGGCTTCGTCCCGACCCGCCGCACGCAGGCCCAGGTGCTCAACACGCCCGGCATCGACGCGGTGAAGGTGATGCTCAAGGGTTCGGGCAAGCAGGAGGTCGCGACCACGCAGGCCGTGGTGCGCATCTTCAAGGAGCTGCTGCGCGACCCCGAGGTGGGGCCCCGCATCGTGCCGATCATCCCCGACGAGGCGCGCACCTTCGGCATGGACAGCTGGTTCCCCACGCTGAAGATCTACAACCGCCTCGGCCAGACCTACACCGCGGTCGATGCGCAGCTGATGCTCGCGTACAAGGAGAACCCGCAGGGCGTGATCCTGCACGAGGGCATCAACGAGGCCGGCTCGACCGCCTCGTTCACCGCGGTGGGCACGTCGTACGCCACGCACGACGTCCCGATGATCCCGCTGTACATCTTCTACTCGATGTTCGGTTTCCAGCGCACGGGCGACGGCCTGTGGGCCGCCGCCGACCAGATGGCCCGCGGCTTCGTGCTCGGCGCCACCGCCGGCCGCACCACGCTCACCGGTGAGGGCCTGCAGCACGCGGACGGCCACAGCCACGTGCTCGCGTCGACCAACCCGGCGGTCGTGGCCTACGACCCCGCGTTCGCCTACGAGCTCGCGCACATCGTGATCGACGGCCTGCGGCGGATGTACGGGGAGAACCCGGAGAACATCTACTACTACATCACCGTCTACAACGAGCCGATCCACCAGCCGGCGGAGCCGGAGAACCTGGACGTCGAGGGTCTGCTCAAGGGCCTGTACCTGTTCAAGCCGGCCGACACCGCCCACGCGCTGAAGGCGAACATCCTCGCCTCCGGCGTGACGATGCCCGACGCTCTGAAGGCCCAGCAGATGCTGGCCGAGGAGTGGGGTGTCTCCGCGTCGGTGTTCTCGGTGACCAGCTGGGTCGAGCTCTCGCGTGACGGCATCGAGTCGGAGAAGGCGGCGCTGCGCGATCCGAGCGCCGAGTTCCGCACCCCGCACGTCACCAAGATCCTCGGCGGCACCGAGGGCCCGACGATCGCGGCGTCCGACTTCATGCGCGGTACGCAGGACCTCATCCGGCAGTGGGTGCCGGGCACCTATGTCACGCTCGGCACCGACGGCTTCGGGTTCTCGGACACGCGTCCGGCGGCCCGGCGCTACTTCAACGTCGACGCCGAGTCGATCGTCGTGGGCGTTCTGCTGGGGCTCGCGCGCGACGGTGCGCTCGATTTCTCGGTCGCCGCGGAGGCCGCGAAGCGGTACCGGATCGACGACGTGCTCGCCGCCCCGAAGCAGGTTTCGGACCCCGGCGTAGCCTAGGACTTCATGACCGCTGATACGGGCTCGTTCCCCCTCCCCGGGAGGCCGGGGAAGGGGGGCTTCACCAGGAAGCGGCCCGAGCCCCGTGAAGTGCTGCCCGAGGCGGTCCTCGCCAGGATCCGCCAGTACTCGGGCCGCGTCGCGACGGAGGCGGTGCGCTCCATGGAGGAGCAGCTGCCGTACTTCGCGGATCTCGAGGCCAGCCAGCGGGCGTCGATCCAGCTGGTCGTCCAGACCGCGGTGGTCAACTTCGCGGAGTGGATCGACCACGGCGGCGACGTGGCGTACACCGTGGCGGCGTTCCAATCGGTGCCGCAGGACCTGGCCCGGCGTGTCACGCTCCTGCAGACCGTCGAGATGGTCCGCGTGGCCATGGAGTTCTTCGAGCGCTGGCTGCCGCTGCTGGCCCGCAACGAGGAGCAGCTGATCGCGCTCACCGAGGCGGTGCTGCGGTACGGCCGGGAGATCGGGTTCGGCGCCGCGGCGATCTACGCCTCGGCCGCCGAGGCCCGGGGCGCGTGGGACTCCCGGATGGAGGCGCTGGTCGTCGACGCGGTGGTCCGCGGCGACACCGGCGCGAACCTCCTCTCCCGCGCCGCGGCCCTGAACTGGGACCCGGTCGCGTCGGCCACCGTCATCGTCGGCAATCCCCCGCCCGACCAGAACGTCTCGGTGGCCGGATCGGTCCACGACACGGCCCGGTCGCACGGACGCTCGGCCCTCGCCGTTGTGCAGGGCACCAAACTGGTCGTCATCGTCAGCGGGGCGGTCACCACCGGGGACCCGTTCGGGGAGGCGCTCATGCGTCACTTCGCCGACGGTCCCGTGGTGATCGGGCACACCGTGCCCACCCTCGAGGACGCCCACGCGTCGGCCCTGGAGGCCATCGCCGGCGTCAACGCGGTGGCGGGCTGGCCCGGGGCGCCGCGCCCGGTGCACAGCTGGGAGCTGCTGCCCGAGCGGGCCCTGATCGGCGACACGCATGCGGGCCGCACGCTCTACGAGTTGCTCGTCAAGCCGCTCGAGGAGGCCGGTTCGGCGCTGTCGGACACGCTGGACGCCTACCTCGACTCGGGGGGTGCGGTGGAGTCCTGCGCCCGCGAGCTGTTCGTGCACCCCAACACCGTGCGGTACCGCCTGAAGAAGATCGCGGAGATCACCGGGCGGGATCCGCAGGACCCGCGCGACGCCTTCGTACTGCGTGTGGCAGCGACGATCGGGCGTCTCGCGGCGGCCAATCCGGACCGTTTCACCCCCGCCGCTATGACGCGGATCACAGATCTCTCACTGAGCTAGCCGAGTCACAAATAACACTCTGGTAACAGCCAGGACTCGCTGAGCAGCACTTTTGTGGAAACCCCACAAATTCCCTGGGGCAGGTTCTCAGGCTCCAACACCTTCCTTTCAGGTTCCCGGGGTGTTTCCTGGTAAGCGTGATTGCACTGCTCGCACCCGGACAGGGTTCCCAGAAGCCCGGCATGCTGACGGCATGGCTCGACCAGCCTTCCGCCGTGGAGCGCCTCCGCGCGTGGTCCGAGATCGCCGATCTCGACCTGGTCCGCCTCGGCACGATCGCCGAGGCCGACGAGATCACGGACACCGCCGTGACTCAGCCGCTCGTCGTCGCCGCCGCGCTGCTCGCGTTCGAGCAGATGGGCGACCAGCCGTCGGACACCCTCGTCGCCGGCCACTCCGTCGGTGAGCTCGCCGCCGCCGCCGTAGCCGGCGTGATCACGGCCGACGAGGCCGTGCGCCTGGCCGCGATCCGCGGTCGCGCCATGGCCGCGGCCTGCGCGCTCGTCCCCACGTCGATGACCGCCGTCCTCGGCGGCGTCGAGGAGGACGTGCTCGCCACCCTCGAGTCCTTCGACCTGGTCCCGGCCAACATGAACGCCTCCGGGCAGATCGTGGCCGCCGGCACCGTCGAGAACCTCGCGAAGCTGGCCGACAACGCCCCCGAGAAGGCGCGCCTGCGCCCGCTCGCCGTGGCCGGCGCCTTCCACACGGAGTTCATGGCACCCGCGCAGGAGGCCGTCGCGGCCGCCGCGCAGTCGATCACCCCGAGTGACCCGCAGCTGACCCTGCTGTCGAACCGTGACGGCAAGGCCGTGACCTCCGGCGCCGAGGCCCTCGCGGCCATCGTCGCGCAGGTCACCCGCCCGGTCCGCTGGGACCTGTGCACCGCCACCATGCGCGAGGCCGAGGTCTCGATGGTCGTGGAGCTGCCGCCGGCCGGCGCCCTCGTGGGCATCGCCAAGCGCGAGCTCAAGGGCGTGCCGCAGGTCGCCGTCAAGACCCCGGCCGACCTGGCCGAGCTGCTCGCCCCCGCGCAGTAGCGCGTCGATCACCGACGGGCCGCCCCGGCACCGTCGAACCCGCGACGTACGTCGCACAGATTCTCCCGTCTCCGTGAAATCGCGGGTCGGGTCACACAAGGAAAGGGACCCACTGTGGCCACCAGCCAGGACGAAATCGTCGCCGCCATCGCCGAGATCATCGAAGAGGTCACCGGCATCGAGCCCTCCGAGGTCACCCTGGACAAGGCGTTCATCGACGACCTGGACATCGACTCGCTCTCGATGGTCGAGATCGCCGTGCAGCTCGAGGACAAGTACGGCGTCAAGGTGCCGGACGAGGACCTCGCGGGCCTGAAGACCGTCGGCGACGCCGTCGCGTACATCCAGAAGCTCGAGGCCGAGAACGCTGATCTCGCCGCTGAGCTCAAGGGCAAGTACGAGGCCGAGAAGGGCAAGTAAGCCCTGCACCTCCCGATTCGTCGGGGGTCGATTGCGGGCGCTCACTCCGGTGAGCACTGAGCATTTCTCCAGAGACCGGCCGTCGGGGCATCCCGGCGGCCGGTTTCGTATGTCCGACGGTGCCCGGGTCGCCCGGGTGGGCGCCGGCGATCCGTGCGTGTGTCTCGGACGAGGTGCGTGCCGTGTCCCGATGGTGACGGATCGGGCCGACAGGTCCTCGTCGATAGGAGAAGGGGTTCCCGGTCCCGGCGGGGCGCCATCGCCGATCGCGCCGCGCTCGCCCGCCCGGGCCGGGTTTCAGGCAGGTATGAGAGGGACCGTCAGCTGACGGCCTGCGAGAGCCAGGTGACCTCGGCGCCCTGGCCGCCCATGCGGAAGGGCTCGAGCGCGTCGTCCCAGGCGGTGCCGAGGAGCGAGTCGAGGGCGGTCTGCATGCCCTCGGGGCCCTGCTCGAGCATCATCGAGCGCAGCTGCGCCTCGCCCAGCAGGGTGTCGCCGGACGCGCTCATGGTGCCGCGCCACAGCCCCAGCCCCGGGGCGTAGCAGAACCGCTCACCGTCGACCCCCTCGGAGGGATCCTCGGTGACCTCGAACCTGATGGAGTTCCACTCCCTCAGGGTGTTCGCCATCCGCGCGCCACTGCCGACCGGGCCAACCCAGTCGACGACGGCGCGCTGCGTGCCGGGGACGGCCTCCTGCGCGGACCACTTGAGGGTGGCCCGGGCGTCGAGGGTCCTCGACAGTGCCCACTCCACGTGCGGGCACAGTGCAGCAGGTGCGGCGTGAATCCAGACGACTCCCGTCGTCACCTCTGCAAACTGACTCAGCTGCTGCATGGTTGCCACCTTCTTCGTTTCGACGAGGACGTCTTCCCCAAGCCACCTGTCGAGAACGAGCGGAGCTACCAGCTGCGCTTTATCACATCGATGTAGTTATGAAGCCATTGTGCACCATGATGCGCGTGTTGCGCCAGTTACACGCCTTGAAGTTCCTGAGAAATCAGCCGGTCGTTGAACTCGGACCACAGCGGCTTCGCCCACGCCCCGAACGGCCGGTCCGTCAGGATCACCGCTGCCAGCTGCAGGTCCGGGTCGAACCACAGGTACGTCCCCGCCTGCCCGAAGTGCCCGACGGTGCGCGGCGAGTTCCGCGATCCCGTCCAGTGCGCGCGCTTGTCGCCCTTGACCTCGAAGCCGAGGCCCCAGGTGTTGTTCGCGAACTTGCCGTAGCCGGGCACGAAGCCGGGCAGGCCCGGGAAGTGGACCGACAGCGCACCACCGACGGTGCCGGGGTCGAGCAGGGTGGGCGCGGCGACCTCGGCGGCGAAGCGGGCCAGATCGGCCACCGTGGACCGCGCGCCGTGCCCGGCCGGCCCCGCGAGCTCCGTGTTCCGCATCCCGAGTGGCGCGAACACCGCCTCGCGGAGATACTCCGGAAAGGGGATTCCGGTCTCGCGCTCGACCAGTTGCGCCAACAATTCGTAGCCGTAAGAGCTGTATATACGTTGGTTGGCCGGCGGCGCCTGCACGGCGGGAGAATCGAAGGCGATGCCGGATGCATGCGCCAGGAGATGTTCGACGGTGCTCCCCTCCGGCCCGGCGGGCTGCCGCAGCGCGATCGCCTCCTCCTCGATCGCGACGAGGACCCCGTATGCGACGAGAAGCTTGGTGACAGAAGCCAGTTCGTACTGTCGGTCGACATCTCCGTAGGTGTCGACGGTACGCCCGAGGTCGGTGCGCAGCAGCGCCCCCGCCGCGTTCTCGACGGGCCATTCGGACAACTCCGCGAGGCTCATTCGCTTCCTTCCACTCGTTGCCCCCCACCCTATCGCGAATCTTTCAGGAACTTAGGTTTGGTCAATAGCAGAGCAAGAAACACTTGACATCCAACTCCCTAAATTTGCTTCTGCACAATCGATGATGTTCAACACTTCAACGGACTTATTCTCAGCGCGGATGCACGATTGCGTCATCTGCATTTCGTCCGAGAGGAACCTCCCACCATGAGTGCGAAGCATCGTAAGGCGTCGAAGCTGGCCGCGAAACGAACCGCCGTCGCAGCGACCGCCGTCGGCGCCACCGCGGCCGTCGGCTTGATGGGCGCGCCGGCCCAGGCTGCGGCACCCAACTACACCCAAGTGATCAGCGACTACTCACATGCGTTGGACAACTTCCTCAACGCCGCGAACAACGCGTCCAACGCCGGGGGGAGCGTATGGAATCCGGTCGCCGGCGGCACCGGGGGCCTCCTTCCGGTCTTCGGGTCCGACTACTCGAAGGTCGACATCACCAAGATCTCGAGTCTTCCTCAGGTCCTGAAGAACGTCGGTGGTCTCACGCTTCCCACTACAATCCCGGGGGTCGTGCCAAACATCTCGGTGCCAGGCAGCGGGCCCATCGCCCTCCCGCTACCAACCACGATTCCCGGTGGCAACGTGCTCACTACTGTGGGAACCAACCTCGGCAACATCCTCTCCAGCGATCTAGTCAAACCGTTCGTTAACGTTCTTGATTCTGCTTCGCTCAGCAGTCTCATCGTCGGCCTTGAGGCCACCCAAACGAAGTACACCAGCGGATACAACTGGGGCTTGCTCGGAGTCAACGGGCAAACCCAATTTCTCAACACTTTCCTCAAGACCCCGAGCGGCATTACCCTGAATCTCGGGAGCATCGTAGGGCTCGACCCCGGCGGGATTGGGGGGATCCTGGGAGGGATCACAGGAGTCGACCTCACGAAGATTCCGCTCCTTCCGAATGGAACGCTTCCGTCCGGAACCATCTGGGTTCCGCAGGGCAACGGCACGTACAACTTCCCCCTGCAGACCAAATTGGGTTGGTGGGGCGCGATGCCGACGGGGGCCGTAACCATCCCCAAGTGGCTCACCGGCACAGATGACATCACGACTGTCATCGCAGTCCCCATCTTCGGCTCAGGTGTGCAGCTACCGATGAAGGTGGCCTCCTTCGGCTCGCTCGGGGGAAATGTCCTGCTTCCGACAGCCAACGGCGTCTACTCGCCGATTGGCGCAACGCTTTCGAACGTGAACACTGCGCTCGGATTCGGACTGACGAACCTGAACGTAACGACAGGCAACTACGTCGGCACAAACGGCATCAACCTCAACAACGGCCAGAACCTGCTCGTAATGCAGAACCCTCTAGGTGTGCCTATTCCGTTGCTCTACGGCCTTGGGGGCTTCAACTTTGGAGTGGAGGGTGCAGGACTCACCTCGCCGTCGCTCTTCGGGATCAAGTTGTTCTCCGACAACCTGCTCCAGGTGGGACAGAAGACCGGGCCGAATACCTCAGCCGGACTGATTCCGTCGACCCTCCTGCCCACTGATCCGCTCGGTCAGATCACGACCGGCGTCTTGGCACCATTCGGCGTTGATTCGCTGACGCACCTACTAGGCATTGACAAAGTCATCACACCCGTAATGACGGCGTTCGGGCCTGTCTACCAGGTGTTCTCCACGATCGCCCTCAAGCCGATCTCGGACCTGGCAACGCAGCAGTACGGCCCGATGGTGAACAACACTGCGTCGAGCATCCTGGATCTCTCACAGCGGGCAGTGGACCAAAGCAAGAACCTGCCCGGGGCGGACAAGCAGCAGCCCGTTCCCGCTGCGCAGCAGGCAAGCGCGCCCGCATCGAGCCCACTTGCGCTCCGGTCGACGCCCACGCCGGCAGCCGCACCCGCCACTCCGGAAGCCACGTCGGACGCTATTCCTACCGTCGGCGAAAACAACGATCCGTCCCCGGCACCGGCTGGTACGAACGCAGGAGCCGCAGACACCAGTGGTGGCAAGCACCGCACGGGCACCCCGGTTAAGGACATCGCCGACAAGATCACCGGCGGTCTCGACAAAGCCGGCGACAAGATCACCGGCGGTCTCGACAAGGCCAGCGACAAGATCACCGGCGGTCTCGACAAGGCCAGCGACAAGATCACCAGCGGGGGCGGCACCGACGTCACAGAGAAGGTGACACCGGAGACCGAAAAGCCGGACACGACACCGTCGGACGACGACAAGCCGACCACCAGCGACGAGAAGTAACCCGCTCCCCCACAACCGAACACGAACGACGGCCCGGCGGCCCACCGCCGGGCCGTCGGCGTGGTTACTGGACCGGGAGCCCCGTCGGGAATCCGTCGATGCTGAGTAGATTGCGCTCCTGCTGGTACCGCTCCAGCCCCTCGTCGCCCTTGTTCTCGGCCCACGAGTCCATGAGCGTGCGCTGGCCGTCGTACTCGTAGAGGGGCACGCCGAAGCCGCAGGAGGTCTGCACCAGGTCCACATCCACGTCGAAGATGTTGCGGGCGCCCCGCATCGGCGGGAAGGAGGCGAGGAGCTCGGGCCAGCCCGGCTCACCGTCGTGCACGGCCCTCGCCGTGCCGTACAGGCGCAGGATGAGGGGCTTGCCCTCGAAGGCGCAGAACATCAGCGTGATCCGCGGACTGCGCAGCAGATGCGCGGCCGTCTCGTTGCCGCTGCCGGTGCCGTTGAGCCACAGCACGCGGTTGGGGCCGATGATCCGCAACGAGTCGAGCCCCTTCGGGGACACGTTGACCCGGCCGTCGGGCGCCGCGGTCGCGACGAAGAACATGTGCTGGTCCTCGATGAACGCCTGCAGGCGCTCGGTGATGTGGTCATACTGGGTCGCCATCGGTCCGCCTCAGCCTCGGAGCGGGACACGGCCGGGCCATGCACCCTCAGTCCCGCCGCGCGGGGAGAGCACGTCGTACAGGGCTCTACTGTCCGTCATGGGTAGAACCTACCGAGATCGCCGTCGCATGCGCATCGAGTTTTTCCACCCGCTCTGAGTCCTCGAACGACTCGACTGAATTGAGCAATCAGGCACATTCTCCTGCTCGGCTACCCGTCGCTCACCATCGACTCAACGCCTGTCACGTCATTTCTCCGTCCAGCACACGTCGCTGGCGCTGGCGGCGTTGAACGTCCCGCCGGCCTTGTACACCGCGAGCTTTCGGTACGCCCGCTTGCCATCACACGTCCCGATCTCAAAGGCAACGAGCTGAACGGGATAGGTCTCGGGCGCTCCGCCCATCACGTCACCCATCGCGTTGTAGGCGGTGCCGCGCCCTTCGGCGCGGTCGCCACCCCAGCTCGACCAGCTGATGCCTGTGACGCGGCCGGTGATCGACGCACCGTTGTCGATCGCGCCCGGACGTACGACGCCGTAACCGCTGCCGTTGCTGGGAAGCGAGCCGAGGACGACCGCTTCGCCCTGCTCCTGCTGGGTCGGCGGGGCTGCGGAGGTCTGCACGGGCGCCTGGACCGCACCACTGGCGCCAGGACCGGTGAACTTCTCCGAGCGCTCATTCGACATGAACACCCCAGAGCCTGTTTTCGTGTTCCAGCAGGTCATGCCGTTGAACGCCGACGCGCATACCCAGTCGTCGAAGTACACGCTCCTGCCGTAAGCGATCACAGGGATCGTGTACCCGGTACTGGGAGTGACGTTCATCCAGCCCGTGGTACCTCGGGTCATCGTGATCGCCTCGACGAGGCCGTTCCTGAACGGGAACAGCCAGTTTGCCTTACATCCCCGACCGCCATCCACCGGCGTGCATCCGTACGGACTGGAAGTCGCGTAGCTCCGCACCCCACACTGGCCCTGGAACCCGTCACTGCTGGCGACCTGGAAGTCGCACTTGATGCCGCCCGAGGGGCTGGATAGATGCGCCGACCGCACGCCACCGACCAGGTACGTCGGCAGGGGCGTGGCATCGGCAGGGCGCGGACCGCCAGCGCCCACATACGCGCCGGGCACCGGCGCGACCGGGGCTGCGGCAGGCGCGGATGCTTGCGCTGTCGACGAACCGGCGGCGCTCGCCGTCGCGGAAGCCGTCGCCGGCGCCTGTGCCCCGCCCTCTGTCGTGTTCGAGCAAGCGGTCAGGGCGAGCGCTGTAACCATGAGTGCGAGCACTGCTGCGCGGACGTTGCCCAGCATCACGAGGCCTTGGAGAGGGCGATGTAGTCGTTCCTCGAGGTCAGGCTGACGCCGTAGATGTAGCCCTGCTCACGCGGGAACGCCAGTCGCCAGACGTTCTGGGTCCCGCACCCGATCCCGGACGTGCGGGTGAAGCCCACCCGCACGGTCTCGGCGTTCCGGTCGACCTCGCGCCACTCGCCGGCGCAGTAGCCCGGAACGTTGATGTGGCCGCGCACCGGGCGGGACGAGGTGATGGTGAGCGTCACCGCGTGCGAGCCCGTAGGCCAGGTGACGTCGCCCTTCCAGTTGCCGACCAGGTTCGCCGGGACCGGCGCCGCGGACGCTGCGGCAGGCAGCGAGGCGGAGACGGCCGCCGCGACGACGGCCGCCGCGAGAGTCGTTCGGGCCGTACGGCCGCGAGACAGAGACATGTGAGCACCCCCAGGGTCATTGGCCTCGACACACGTGGCGATCAACGCCGCGCGCGGCCGAGACCATGCTTGTAACCGACCAACCATGCTGTCGCACTTAGTCGTCAGCACTATTCATCGGCCTACGCGACAGGCCGCAGTCGGCCTGCCCGCGAGCACCGTTGCCGGGTTCGCGGTGGGGCCATCTTCAACCCCCGCGACCAGCACGTTAGGCAGAACAGGTTGGGAATGCAAGGGCTTCGGCGCAACCGATTTGGCAGCGTCTGCTACCCTCCGAATAAGTATGAGATGTCACCCGGAGGGTTATCCCCATCACATATTCCAGCAGGTAGGAACGGGTAGCGGATCAATCCCAATTCGGCAGGTCGTCCCCGCGGTCTCGGTGCTCCCCGCGGTCGTGCTCGACCTCCGCGGCGAGCGCGACCAGCATCTCCTCAACGCTCCCTGCATACGGTGTCGCTCCGTGGGCGCACGCTGGACACCGCGGCGGGTCGGTCGGCGTGTGCCAGCGCCTACCGTGGACGGGGCAGTCGAGCATCGGCATCGCTGCCTCCTCCTCATTGATGGAACACGTACACGCCGCCGGGACATCTGATCACGTCGTAGTTGTGCTCGAGGTCCCGGGCGTAGGCGCGGTGGTCGAAGTAGCGCGAGAGCTCCTCCGGCACACCGTCGAGCAGCCCTGTGCTGGCGATCCACTCGCGCGCGAAGTCCTCGAACGAGTCCCACTCGCCGGCGTACTTCTCGTCGAACTCGGTGACCAACTCCGGGTCCGGGTCGGTGTGCCAGTCCCGATCCAAGATCCACGCATCGAACGCGGGGCGCTGATGCTCGGGCACGCCGTCCAGAACCTCGGCCCACGCAGTCGCGGTGGCCGGGCTCATCTCGTAACGGACCGGGATGCGCTCGCTGTCCATCACCCAGAGTTCTTCGTGCGTCTCCGGGGCGACGGGGCGCCCGTGTAGGGCGTCCGTGGTGACTCCTGCCGCGTCGGCGGCCGGGTACCAGTGACCGACCAGGTCACCCGCGTTGTAGCACTCCAAGCAGCCGATCCAGACCTGCGGCCGGTCGTCGATCCGACGGTCCACGACCACGATCGGCGGCACGAGGTAGGCCGGGTCGGTGCTGGACAGGGCGTTGGCCTCGTTGTGCTGTCGTGCAGCCTCGGCGGCCGACATGCCCCGAGCCCCGGGCGCGAGGACGCGGCGGGCGATCTGCTGCTCGATCCAGAGCTGATCGTTGGTGAAATTCACGTTGAAACTCCCCTGCGTCGGGTGGATGTGTGTCGATCCATCCGCCCGGCCCGGCGCTGCGGGGTGCCCGTGACCGAGCCCTGGAGAAAGTCTCCCTATCGCACCGGTCGTTAGCAATGCTATAGAGTGGCGCTCAACGCAACCACGCCACCCCGAACCGTGCGCCTGCCGACGCAGGAGGCCGGCGTACGGAGCGCCCCGCGAGGGCATCGGCCAGAGCTGCCCGCCGCTGCGTGTTTCGGCGATTAGAGGGGAGATAAGAGAGTAACTGGCCCGAAATCGGCCTCAGGACACAAGAAAGGCCCGGTACGAATACCGGGCCTGACCTGCTATAAGTGGGCTCCCCCAGCTGGACTCGAACCAGCAACCCTTCGATTAACAGTCGAATGCTCTGCCAATTGAGCTATGGGGGAATGAACTTTGACCGAGAAGAGACTCTAGCGCATGGACACTCGGAGTTACCAATCGCCTGGTCAGAGCCCTAGCGAGGACGGGTCCACAGACGCCTCCGAGCACCGCGCCCGGGTGGCTGACGCGAGGGCGGCGCACCGTCGGGCCGGGGGAAAGTTACGGGCCTCGGCGGCCCGGAACCCCACAACGCCCTCGGGGAGGCCTCCGAGGCGCCTGTGGCGCTCCGAGGGCCTCCCCGAGGGAGTCATGCGATCGACCTACTAGGAACCGGCCGAGCAGGTGCCCGCCTTGGCCTGAGCCGGCGTGCACACGGTCGCGTCGGCACCGGCGGAGACACCGGCGCTCGCAGCGGGCTTCTGCGTCGCCTGCGTGCGGGTCGCGGCCTGCGGGGTCACGGCCGGGGTGGTGGTCGTGACCGGCGCCTGAGTCATCTGCTGCTGCGTGGTCTCAGGAGCCTGGGTCTGCGTCTGCGTCGCCGTGGTCTCCGGGGCCTGCGTCTGCGTCCGAGTCGGCTGCTCGGTCTGCGTCTGCGTGGTCTCCGGAGCCTGCGTCGGAGCAGTCGGGCGCGCCGCCGGCTTGGTGGTGGTCGTGGTGGCCGCGCCGGCACCGCCGGTCACGCTCGCACCCGCACCACCGGTGACGGTGCCGTTGCCCGCACCGGCGCCGCCGGTCACGTTGCCGCCGGCTCCACCGGTGACGGTGCCGTTACCCGCACCGCCGTTGACGGTCGCACCCGCGCCGCCCTGGACCTCGACGCGGTTGGCGTTGTCCGAGCTGGGCTTCGCGACGGTCGCCTGGACCGACGTACCGATCGCCTCGTTCAGCGACGCCGTGGTACCGGCCTGAATGGTCGCGCCCTGAACGGCCGCGGCCACAGGAACGGTCACGTTGGCATCGAGGTTGACGTTGCCGACGACCTTCGCGCCGGGCAGCGCGAGCACGGGCTCCACCTTCGCCGAGGTCGGCAGCGGCTGGAGCACCACACCGGGGGCGACGGGCGCCATCACGGTGGTGGTCGTGGTGGTCGTCGACGTGGTGGTCGTGGTGGAGGTGTAGATCGGCGCGACGATCCGGTCCTGGTTACGGACCTCGACGACGCGACCCGGCGTGACCGCCCACACGGGGTAGTACGGATCGTTGTACTTCGGGTTCACGTGGCGGTACGGGTTGTTGCCCAGGTTGATTCCGATGGACACCGAGATGATCGGCTGCGGCTTCGGCTGCGTCCAGGTCTTGGGGTAGACCCACATCACGGGGACGTCGACCTGGAAGCCCACCTCGAACCACGGCTTCGGGTAGCTCGGCTGCTGCCACGGCTTCGGCTGACCCGGGTGCCACGGCTTCACGCCGAGCTGACGCCCGTACAGGGTGTAGCAGGTCTGCGTCTGGGTCTCGGTGCTCACCTTGACGCCGGGCGAGGTGGTCGTCGACTTGTAGTAGCCCGTCTCGCAGATCTGCTGGTAGGTCGTGATCTCCTGCGGGGTGTAGTTCCACGGCTTGTAGTTCGCCGGGCGCACCATCGGGGCAGGAGGCGCCGGCTGAGGCGCCACACGCATACCCGGAATGACGGGGGCCGGCGGGTAGTAGACCGTGGTGTTGTTGCTGGTCGAGGTGATCGTGCCCTGCGGCAGACCCGAGTTGGCGACCGCCTGCGCGGCGACCGCGTTGCCGACCATCGTGACGCCCTTGGGCGGCACGGCGACGCCGTCGGTCTGGAAGGCGCCGGGGTTCGCGGTGAACTGGTCACCGGTCACGGGCGAGAACGCGACGGGGCTGTCACCCTCGGTCGACTTGCCACACCCGGCGAGGAGCCCCGCCGCGGCCACGACGGCGAACGAGGCGGCTCCGATCTTCTTCGTATTCATGTGGTTCCCATCCTTGGGTGATTCGACGGTGCGCTGTCGCGCCCCGCTGGACTCTCGGATTCGATTCACACGCTCTATACGGACCGTGCCACGGATCGTTACAGCCCGCGGCATTTTGTTTTGAGAAGTTCAGGGTTGTCCCGGAGGCTCAGTACAGCGGCCGCACGGAGAAGACCTGAAGCTTCTGCGGCGCCCCCTTGGCCTTGAAGCGGCGCGGTCGCACCTGGTAGCGGTCCTTTTCCGCGATCGAGAACACCGTCTCGGAGGCGAGCACCTCTCCCCCGTTCGCGGCCTCCGCGACCCGGGCGGCGATGTTCACATCCACCCCGATGAGGTCGCCCTTGACCCGCCGCGGCGTGCCCGTGTGCAGGCCGGCGCGCAGCGTCGGGCGGTAGCCCTCGGCGATGTCGATCATCCCGACGGCCTCGATCACCTCGTACGCGGCCTCGATCGCCGTGTCCCCGTCGAACGCGGCCAGGGCACCGTCGCCCATGGTCTTGACGATGACGCCGCCGTGCCGCTCCACGATCTCCCTGGTCGTCTTGTTGACCGCGTGCAGCAGCCGCACGATGTCGTCGTCCGAGCGCTCCAGCGCCCAGGTCGAGAAGGCGACCAGGTCGGTGAACAGGATCGTGATCGGCTTCGGCGGCAGGTAATCGCGGTCGCGCCGGCTGATCATCGCCTGCCAGGTGGCCGTCGCGAGGGTGCCGAGCTCGCGGGTCACCGTCGGCTCGTCGCCCACCATCCGGTCCACCAGTTTCGACAGCCGTTCCGTCGACTCCGCGTCCGGCTGGAACAGTTCCTTCTTGGGCCCGCCGGGCATGTTCTCCCGGGCGGCACGGACCAGGCCCGTAATCGCCTTGCTGCGGTTCGCGGCGCGCGCCGCTGCGGCCCCCTTGGCCAGCATCTTCCGCCCCGCGCGGGGCTCGGGTCCGGCTGCGTCGTCGGGCAGCGCGGGAGCGTCGTCGGCCATGCCGTCGAGCGTAGTCGTCGGTCCGCGGGCTACGACGACGCCCAGCCCCCACGCCGCCCGCTGTAGCGCGTCGCGCACACGTAGACGTCGAGCTCGGCCGCCGAGTTGAGCACCGCCTTGACCACGCGCCACAGCCCGAGGCTCTCCCGGCGGCCCGCCGGCGGCCGGATCCCCAGGTTGAAGTAACCGCTGCGCACGTCGTAGTGGTCGAGCACTCGTACCCCCATGTCCGTTTCGGGTGATCCGCATCACACGTTAGAACGAGTTCCCCCGTTCTGGATCGAAACGGCCCACGACGCGCCGGGCCGTAGCCCGACGGTGCGCCGTTGCCCGCCCCGGCACCCGTCCGCCGGGATCGGGTTCGACGGTGCGCGGGTACTATCGAGCCGCTGCGGGCCCCGCCCGCGCGTCGGGGGCGATAGCTCAGTCGGTTAGAGCCGCGGACTCATAATCCGTAGGTCGTGGGTTCGAGCCCCACTCGCCCCACATCCCGAGCCACAGAGTGCTCCAGGGAGATCTCGATGTCCTGTGGGGCCGCGGGATCCAGACAGTAAGACGACGTGCCGACGACCGTGCGATGAGACCTCACGACGAATGCTCTCCGGTTGGGCACGTCGGCTTCCAACTGCGCCGCGAGGTCGGACGGTACGGTACGGCGGGGCGCGCACGTGGGATGCGCTCCCACACCTGCGCCCAGTCGAGCGCCTCGAACAACTCGTCTGCATCCTCGCGTGAGAACGGAGCGACCTGCACATCGAGTTCCGGCGCAACGACGACCTGGGTGGGCAACCTCATGAACCGACACGGTGTGCCGGAGCGCACCGTCGGCCCCGAGGACGCGAGCCGACCGCTATGCGACCCGACAAACGACGAGGCGCCGCCGCGCGGCTACCGAAGGGTCACAATCCGTGTCCGAAGGATTTCGTGGCATGCGCGCACGACAGGTCACAGGAGCTCACTCGTCCCCCAAGGTGACCACCGACACCGACGCCACGCCCCCTCTCGAATCCTGCTGTACCGCCAACCGTGCGCCATCGCGGCTGTACGCCAGCACACCGGGTGACGAGATTCCCACGGTGAGAGTTCGCGTCACTGCCCCGGACCGACTGTCACGGATCTCGACCGAGTCGGGCAAAGACACGGCGAAGCTACGCCCGTCAGGAGCGAGTGCCGCTCCTTCGACGCGGCCGACCTGGGCCCCGAGCCTGGTCCAACTGACGCCGTCCCACGTACTTGCGTCCAGCCCCGACACCATCGTGCCTTCTGGGCGCGACGACGTAATGAGCGCGACCGAGCCGGTCGACGAGAACCACAGATTCGCGATGTCCGCGCTCACGACATCCCTGGAACTACCGAACGGGCGAGTGAACTCACGCAGCGGGCTACCGCCCTCCGCGCCGAGCAGACGCCGGCCATCCGGCGAGTAGGCCGCCGCTGTCCACATCGATGATGTCGGACCGAGCGTGTCATTGATCTTCAGCTGCCGCTGCCGCGCGCAGCTACGGGGCTCCCAGACCGACAGGTAGCCCCCCATCTGCTCGGTAACCAACTCCGCCCCGTCGGGAGAGAAGATCAGCGGAGTACCGGCACCATCGGCGTCACCCGTCCGGCACAGTTGCGCCCCCGAGTCCGCATCGAGGACCACCAATGCTTCGCTTCCGCTACTGACGGTGCCGATCGTCGCAAGCGTGCGTCCGTCCGGCGACAGCGCCGCAGTAATCGTGCCCTGGGCGAAATCGGGGCGGACCACACCGTGTGTCCGCGTACGACCGTCGGCACTCCAACGCTCAACCCCGCCGGACGCGAGGACCAGCAACTCGCCGTTCGGCGCATACCCGATCAGTCCGCCGGGGACTTTCACCACATGCGTGTCACTGCCGTTCGCCGCCGTTGCAGTCACGTCCTTCCATGGTCGCCAGACCACTGCGACGACCAACACCGCTGCTACGAGGACTCCGACCGCGCCGAGCGCCCAGTACGTCGCCTTCCGATTCCGCGGAGGACCGGGCGGGAGCGGATTCAATCCAATCGGAGCAGACCAGCGATCCACATGATCGGGGCCACCGTGCTGAGGGACCGGGCCACCGTACTGAGGGGCCGGGCCACCGTACTGAGGGGCCGGGCCACCGTACTGAGGGGCCGGGCCACCGTACTGAGGAATCCGACCGGGCTGGTTGGGAGGCAAAGGGCCGGGATACCGTTCGGTCATCGTCGGAGTTTCCCTCCTTCGGCACTGCACTGCGCACGTTGGCGACGAAGATCATCCGAACGAACTACTCACCCGCATCGTCCGCCCAGGAACGGCCCACTTCGCCCGTGCTCCGGCGCACCGTTGCATAATGTGGAGCGTGACGCAACAGCTGGATTCGGATTCCCCTTCGTACGACGCCAACGCCCGCGGCGCGTACGACAGCCACCGCGACGCCTGGGTGGCGCGCGAGGAGCAGGCCGAGCGCCTGATCCCGATCATCGGTCGCCTGTACCGGCAGTTCGGCGTGGTGTCGTCGATCCACGGGCACCGTCTGATCAACCTCTCCACCTCCGCGGTGATCTCGGCGCACGAGCGCGCCGAGGAGCTGGGCCACCAGGCCCTCACCCTGGAGCAGACGGAGAAGGTGCTGCGCGGCCTGCTCGCGATCGAGCCCGAACCGGCGTCCATCGACATCGCGCGGCTGGCGAAGCTGGCGGGCGACCTCGACACCGACGAGGCGATCCAGGAGCTGCTCCGCGCCGAGATCGCCAAGCGCAACGTCCCCGTGCACGGCGAGGACGGCGGCGCCGACGTGGTGCTGTACGGCTTCGGCCGCATCGGCCGCCTGCTGGCCCGCATCCTGATCAGCCACGCCGGCAACGGCCACGGCCTGCGCCTGCGCGCCATCGTCGTGCGCCGCAGCGTCAAGAACGACCTCGAGAAGCGCGCCAGCCTGCTGGCCCGCGACTCGGTGCACGGCCCGTTCGCCGGCTCGGTCTCGATCGACGCCGAGAACGACGTGATCATCGCCAACGGCACCCGGATCCAGGTCATCTACTCGGACGATCCGGCGACCATCGACTACACCGCGTACGGCATCAAGGACGCGCTGATCGTCGACAACACCGGCCGCTGGCGCGACGAGGAGGGCCTCGGCCAGCACCTCAAGAGCACCGGCGCCGCCCGCGTGCTGCTCACCGCGCCCGGCAAGGCGCCGCTGAAGAACATCGTGCACGGCATCAACGACAGCACGATCGAGGACACCGACACGATCCTCTCGGCCGCCTCCTGCACCACGAACGCGATCACCCCCGTGCTCGCGGCCCTCGACGAGGCGTACGGCATCCAGCGCGGCCACGTCGAGACCGTGCACTCGTTCACCAACGATCAGAACCTGATCGACAACCTCCACAAGGGCGACCGCCGCGGCCGCTCGGCGGTGCTGAACATGGTGATCACCGAGACCGGTGCGGCCAAGGCCGTCTCGAAGGCGCTGCCGCAGCTCGAAGGCAAGCTCACGGGGTCGAGCATCCGCGTCCCCACCCCCGACGTCTCGCTGGCGATCCTCAACATCACCCTCGAGAAGCCCACCACCAAGGACGAGGTCAACGACTACCTCCGCCGGGTGTCGCTGCACTCGAAGGTGCGCCAGCAGATCGACTACATCGAGTCGCCCGAGGTCGTCTCCAGCGACTTCGTCGGCTCGCACCGCGCCGGCATCGTCGACGGTCTCGCGACCATCGCCGACGGCAAGGACCTCGTGCTCTACGTCTGGTACGACAACGAGTACGGCTACTCCTGCCAGGTGGTCCGCGTGCTCGAGCGCATGTCCGGCGTGCACCCGGTGGTCATCCCGGCCCGCGCCGACGTCCGCGTCGAGGCCTGACAACCGGGCCCGATAGGCCAAGGCCCCCAGTAGAACCCGTCACCGCCCCGGTGGAAGCTCCCGCTTCCACCGGGGCGGAGTCGTCTCAGGAGCAGTCGCAGCAGCACCCGTCGCCGCAGCAGCAGTCGCCATCGCAGCAGCAGTCCCCCGCGTTCTCGCCCGCGCCCGCCGACCGCCGGCCCTCCTTCTTCTTCGCCTTCTTGTCCAGCGACACGCCGTTGGCCGCGAGCACTGTCGCCATCGCGGTCAGCAGCAGCGGCCGGACCAGCCGATCGTCGCGCATCCGTACCCGACCCAACCGGTCGATCACGATGCCCTGCAACACCTTCAGGCGATCGACCGCCTGCTCGACGGTCGTGCCCGTCGCATCGAGCGGGTTGTAGTCGCCCCGGGCTCGATCCCCTGGAAGGTCCTCCACGGCATCGGCGAGGTGCGCGAACTCCCCGTAGGCGCGTCCCAGTTCGGACAGGGGAACGACGTTCTCCGGGCGTCCGGCCAGCGTCGCCGACGCGGCGAACATCTCCCCCACGGCCTGCGCGGTCGGCGCCGTCACGTCGGCCAGGGAGGTCGCCCGGGCCTCGATCCGCGCCTGGTCCGCCAGGCCGCGCAGCGAATCCGACACACGCGCGGCCTCTGCGACCGCAGCGTCCGCCACCGCGCCTCCGGCCAGCCGCCGCTCGGCTCTCCGAACGAGCTCGACGGTACGCCGCCCCACCACCGACGTCCTCCCCGCGAGGCCGAACTCCTGCTCCGCGACCCGGTCACCCAGCTTGGCGGCGGCCAACGTCAACGAGGCCGTACTCGCCAGCCGCACACCGAGTTCCGACGGCGCGATCACCTCGGCGCCCCGCATGCCCCGCAGTACGCACGGTCCGGCCGACCGGGTGGACGCGGGAACGCCCTGCTGCGCCTCGACCAGCGCGGACAGCATCGCCGCATCCGTATTGGTCGCCACGCGGGCGGGCTGCCCGCCGGTTTCCCTCAGCTTCAGGCACAGCCCGCACAGGTGAGCGCGCCAGCGGGCGCGCAGCTCCGGCTCGAGGTGGGCGACACACGGGCGTACGAGTCCGAGCACGGGCGGTCTCCGATCAGTGGCTACAACCGGGTCAGTACCACCCATTGTGCTGCAATGGTCAGTCGTCGAACTCGAATCCGTCGGCCTCGGCGGCGGCGACCACCTCTCGGAGCCGCGCGGGATTGTTGACCACCGGGGCCAGCTTCGCCCCGAGCAGCACGAGCACATCGCGGTCGTCCGCCCGGGCGCAGAACATGCCGGACTCACTGTGCAGGCTCACCCGCTCCACGAGTTGCGGTGCCACCCGCTCGGCGACGCCCTGCCAGAAGTAGCCATTCGGCTTGTGCCCCGACTCGACCACGGCACCGTCGGACGGGGTGCCGCCGACAACGAGCAGGAGCGAGTGCGCGCCGGACGGCGTCTCGACCAACGTGAGCGGAGCGATCCGGGTGGCGTCGCCGCCCGAGCGCAGCTCGAGGAGCTTGCGCACGCCGCGCCACGCCATCAGCACGGCGAAGGCCCCGACCAGGGTCGCCGGATAGCGCAGCCACGGGTTCAGCGGCTCCAGCAGCCAGAACAGCACGCCGAGGGCCACGATCACGGCGACGAACTCCACGATGTCCCAGGGGGTGAACTGGCGATCCTCGTCGTCGGTCAGCACGTCCCGAACACTACCGAGCCGCTGCGCTCGGACGCCCGGCGGCCATACCGTCGGCGCGTGTGCCGTACCTGACCTCCGCGAGCACACAGCCGACGGAAATCGAGTAGCCCGGTACTCGCGAGTTCTCACCGTTCACGGGTCATCGTGGGATCACCACCGAACAACACGCGACAGGAGTCACCATGACCACCAACCAGACTCGTTCCGCGATTGCGGCAGCATGCCTGACCCCCGCGATACTGCTGGCCGGATCGGGCGTCAGCTCCGCTCTCCCCGGTCCGATCACGACCGAACTCAAGAGCACCCTTCGCTACACGCTGACCGCCAAGGGATTCCCCGCGTCGATCATCAATATCAGCTACATCGGCGACGACGGCCGAGTCGTCGACGAGAACAAGGTCTTCGTCGGCGCGGGGTACAGCTGGACGCGTACGGCACGGGCGCCGATCGGCACCTACCCCACACTGAAGGTGTCCGTCGAGAGTGCCGGCCTCGCAGGAATCGCACTCTCGTGCACGGCGACCAGCACGCCGATCCTGAATCTGGCCAACACCCCTAAGCCGATCGTGAGGTCGGGAACGATCGAGTTCGCCGGCGGCTTCTCCCAGGCCGTCGCGAAGACCTGCGGCTGACCTCCCCGTCGCCGGCCGGCACCCCGCGTCGGGGCACCGGTCGTCGTCGGCGCGCCTACCGACTCGACGACGCGACGCGATCCATCACAGAAATGTACGCAAGGCGGATCGATCGGAGACTCCGGCCTTCGCGAAGATCCGGTACAGATGTCCCTCGACGGTGCGCACGGACACGCCCAACTCACGCGCGATGTCCTTGTTGCTCAGGCCCGCCACGACCAGCGCGGTCACGTCTTCCTCCCGCGTTGTGAGCGTGAGGGTGCGCCTGGCCGCGCGCACCGCCGGCGTACTCTGCCCGGTTGCGGCTACGAGGCGGTTGAGCCGAGCGCGATGCGAATCGGCCTCGGGCGCGTCCGACTCCATGACGGCGTGCGCCGCAGCGTCCGCTGCCGCGCAGAGCAGTCCCAAGGTCTCGAACGCGTCCGCCGCATCCCGGAGCCGACTCGATGCGTGTCCCGCCAGACCGCGCGCGTGCAGGAGGACGGCCCCGCTGTAGCGACTGCGCAGTCGCCGGTCCAATGCCGCAAGTCGGTCCGCGAGATTTCGATCCCCCAACCGCACGGCGAGGTGCAGCGCCAGCACCTCACCTGCGTACGACTGCTGGGACCGGTAGACGGCAGCGGCGCGCATCGCCACATCGCGCGCTCCCGTGATGTTGCCGCGCGCCGCCGCGACGAACGCGCGGGTGAGCTCGAGCGAGGGCTGATAACAGACAAGGTTGGGCAGTACCGCTGCTTCGACGAGTTCGCACGCGGCACCCGCCGCCTCGGCGTCTCCGCGCTCGAATTCGGCGGACGCCAGGATGTGAGCCGCGAGCAGGTGCCACCCCGAATGGACGGGCTGCGCCAGCGACATGCGCAGCAGCCGCACCGCATCGTCGAGCTCGCCGCGCGCCAATGACACTCGTCCTTCCAGCATGTCGACGATGGCTTCGGCCGACTGCTCGCCGCCCGCACGGATCCGCCACCTCGCGATGACCGTGTCGGCCTCGTCCAGGGAGCCCTCGAGCACGTCCCCGAAAACCTGCCCCACGGCGATGTTGAACTGCACCAGACCCGTCGCCGACTGCGCGGCGAAGCCCTCCCCGCGCTTGACCACTGCTCGGAGCGACGCCGATTCCCCCGCCAGGCCGAAGTAGATCGCCGCTGTTCCCGCCAGGCTCACGGCCGCCTCAGGGAGGCCGTTCGGGGCCGCTAGCAGCCTGGGGGCGGCCTCGGCGAGCGACGATCCGTCGCCGAGGAAGAAACGCATCTGCGCCTCGATCCCCTCGATCACGTCCAGAACGGGCGGCAGGGTGGCGATCGACCGGGCGCCGTCGAGCACCTTGAGCGCCGAGTCGGGGCGGGCCTCGTTCCAGTACAGACTCACCACCCGCAGGACTGCGACCCGGATCGCGAGCAACTCCCCGAGGTCCTGCTCGACGTACGGTGCCATCAGGGCCTCGACGTCGCCGCCGCGCCCCTGCCAGGTCAGCGCATCACCCAGGACCAGCGCTGCGGACACACCGCCTCCGTTCGCCACAGCCCACCTCGCGAGTTCCTCGCCAACCTCGAGTGCCGCCATCGCCGTCGCCCGACCGGCGGCGGTGCAGACCTGTTCGAGGTCGACGGGAAGGTCGGACTGGATCCGCAGCCGCGCGGCGCGCACGAGCGTCCGGGCGTCGGGCGCGGCACCGCCGGGGCCTCGTCGTCCCAATTGCTCGGCGAGCCGGCCCCGCAACGATCGCGCGCGAGTCACGCCGGTCCGTGCCCGGACGACGTCGCCGAGGAGCGGATGTTCGACCCGAACGACGTGTCCGGAGCCCGCTGAATCGATGATCACCAGCCTGCGGGATTCCAGTTCCGCCATGGCGGCGGTGCCTCCCGCGGCGACGACCGCATCGAGGGCCAGTTCCTCTGCGAGCGCGATCATGGCGAGCGTATCGGACGCTTCGGCGGACAGCCCCGTCAGCCGCTGAGCGAACAGTTCCGCGAGATCGGATCCCATTTCGAGCGCGCCATCCAAACGCCATGTCCCGTGGTGTGCCACCACCGCTCCCGTATCCATGCAGACCCGGACCAGGTTGCTCACGATGAGGGGAACGCCCTGCGCGTAGCGGTGCAGTGCCTCGACGGCTTCAGGCTCGACACGGCCGCCCAGGAGAGCGCACACGAGCTCCTCACTCTGATCGCGATCGAAGCGCTGCAGCGTGATCCGCCGGAGATGCCCGTCCTTCCACAGCCGCGCGATCGGGTCGGGAAGCTGTTCACCCGCCCTGGCGGTGACGATGACCGGCCCTCGACGGGCGAGGACGTACTGCTGGACGACGATAGCGGTGAGCGCGTCCAGCAGGTGCGCATCGTCGACCACGAGCAATCGGTGCGCCTCGTCGGCGAGCGACCGGTGAGCCGCGGCGAGCAGCCCGATGGGATCCATCTCCGCGCGAACAGCGACGAGGTGCCCCAATGCGCCCAGCGGAATGGCTCGCGTCGACTCCGTGCCGGCCACCCATCGTGCATCGACCGAGGGCGCGAATCTCCGGGCGACGGTGCGCGCGAGCACCGTCTTGCCCGTCCCCGGCTCGCCCACGATCAGCGCGCCGCCGTTGGCCCCGGATACCGCGAGCATTGCCTCGGACGTTTCCACACCCCGCCCGACGATCGCCGACTCCCCCGCATCCACGGCAGAATTCTATATCCGTACTTCGTACGAATCCCCGGTTCCGAGCGCTCGCACCACCGTTTTCGAGTAGCGGACCACTCGTGTGCTCCACGGACTATCGCGCCATTGTTCAAAGCGCACAATCCCTCATCCACTGAAGGAGCCCTCATGACGCTCAATCACAAGGTCACGGCCGCACTACTCGGCATTCTCGGCGCGATTCCGCTGACCTTCCTCGGCAGCGGCGCCAGTTCCGCCGAACCGGCGAACGTCGGATTCGACGAGCCCGTCGCCACCCCCGTCGGCGCGAAGATCTTCGTCCGCAACTGGGGCTACGGCGACGCCGGCTGGTGCACGTACCACTCCCGCCCCAAGGGGGCGAGTTTCGACGACGTGCGGATCGGGTTCCGTCTGCCCTCGGCCGGCCGGTACGACGTCTACGTGTACGGAGCGCGGCCGACGGGCAAGCACTACATCATCGGCGTGGACTGCACCAACGCCGCGCCGCACAGCCGCGAAACGATCTACTGACCGTCCGGAACCGCGGCGCCGGGCGCCACCCGGGCGTACCGTCGAACCGTTCGATGGAGGTACCTCGATGGGCGGGTGGCACCGCAGGGCCGCGAGCGCGGCCAGCGGACTCCGTAGTCTCGGCGCGGACGCCGACGCCGCGGAGCCGCTGAACGAGCCCACCGCGTCACACGGCACCGACCGCGACCCGGCCCCGGTCGGGACCGGCGGGCGGGTCACGCCCCGCACCGTCGGCACACTCTTCCGGCATACCTGGCACCACGCGGACGCCATGTTCGACGATGCCGCCCGGCTCGGCGAGGTGGTTCGGTACCGCTACCCCGCAAACCCGGGCCAGACGGTCGTGATCAGCAATCCAGCGCACGTGCGGGCCCTCCTGACTGCGAACCCCAGGTTCGCCGACACTGCGGCGCGGTTGTATCCGATTCGGCCCGTGGTGGGTCGCAGCTCCGTCCTCACCTCGGTCGGGCCGTGGCATGCGCACCAGCGCGACCTGCTGCTACCACGTTTCCACGGCGTCTCCCTCGCGGGACATCGCGCGGCGCTGGAGACCGCAACCGACAGAGCCCTGTCCACACTTCCGATCGGCACCGCCCGATTGGCACGGATCGCCGAGTCGGTCGCCCTCGACGTGATCCTGACGTCGCTGCTGGGGCCCAGGGAGCAGCTGACCGACGCCGAGACCCACCTGCGCGGTGTCTCCGAGTTCCTCCTGTGGGCATCCGGCCGCCACATCGCCAGGGTCGCCCAGATGGTCAACTCTCCGTGGCGCGACGCCCAGCTACTCAACCGGCCACCGATGTGGCTCTGGCACCGCAACCTTCGACACGTGATCTCCGAACGCCGCCGCTCGCCGGACCCAGGCGACGACGTCCTCGGACTCCTCTTGCGGGCGCACGCCCCTGACGGTTCCGCCCTGACCGACGCCGAGATCTCCGACGAATTGCTCACGCTGCTCCTGGGCGGACACGAGACCACTGGCAACGCGGTGGCCTGGACATTCGAGCGGCTGACGCGACACCGCCGGGCATATCACGCCGTACGCGACGCCGCATTGGCCGGCGAGGACGATGTCGTGCAATCCGCCGTCCTCGAGTCGCTCCGGAGCCGGCCGGTTGTCCCCTATATCACGCGGGAACTCATGGTGCCGTGGCGATTCGGTGACCACATCGTGCCGGCGGGCACGGTCGCCGAGATCAGCGTGCTGCTGCTCCATCACCGAGATGACCTCTACCCCAGGCCGTTCGCCTTCACCCCGGAGCGATTTCACGACGCTCGACCAGCCCCGTTCACCTTGCTCCCGTTCGGCGGAGGACATCGACGATGCCTCGGCGCCCCGCTCGCGAACGCCGAGATCACCTATCTCGTGCGAGAGATTCTGCGCCGAACCGAGCTCCGCACCCACGATCGCCCAGGCGAGCCCGCACGGCACCGCAATGTCACCATGGTTCCCGCGGCCGGCGCCAGAGTTCAGGTGCTCTCGGTGCGTTAGCGCTCGGCGGGCCAGTAGTGGCTGTCGGGCAGCGCGCGCGAGCCGAAGATCGCCTGGCCCACCCGCACGCAGGTCGAGCCCTCCTCGACGGCCAGCTCGTAATCGCCGGACATGCCCATCGAGAGCTCGGTGAACTCGGGCCACTTGTCCAGCGACCGGTCGCGCACCCCGCGCAGCACCCGGAAGCACTCACGCACCCGGGCCTCGTCGGAGGAGAACTCCGCGAGGGTCATGAACCCCCGCACGCGCAGCGATGTGAACGTGGGCAGCGCCTCGAGGAACGCCGGCACCTCGGCGGGCGGCAAGCCGTACTTCTGCTCCTCCGCCGACGTGTTCACCTGCACGTACACGTCGAGTCCCCGGCCCAGGGCCTGCAGCCGACGGTCGAGCGCCTCCGCCACCCGCAGGCTGTCGAGGGCCTGGAACTCCGCGGCGACGGCCGCGACGTCCTTCGCCTTGTTCGTCTGCAGGTGCCCGATCACCGACCACGACACGTCGAGGTCCGCCATCTCGGCGCTCTTGCGCTTGGCCTCCTGCGGCTTGTTCTCGCCGAGCTCCCGGCAGCCCGCCGCGACAGCGAGGCGCAGCCGCTCCTGGGGCACCGTCTTGCTGACGGGCAGCAGTCGCACGTCCGACGGTGACCGCCCCGCCCGGACCGCAGCCGCGTCGATGCGGCGCAGGACCTCCGCGATGTTCGCCTCGAACGCTTCGACGGTCTGCGGGGGCGGGTACGAGCTCATGGGTCGAGCCTATCGGCCGGTCGCTGCGACCGTCTCGCGCGCCGAGGCTCAGCCCGCGCGCCGGGCGCGCAGCACGCGATCGTCGACGTGCCGGCCCGCGGACGCCGCCCCGGCCGGACGAGTGCGCGTGTCGTTGATCTCGATGGTCCAGGCGGGATCGGCATCGAGCTCCGCCACGATGTCGTCGATACCGACGTAGGCGTCCGGATCGAACGGCACGTGCCCGTGCCGGTGTGCACGCATCGCGTCGGGATCGTGGCTGAGGACGATCAGCGTTCCGCCGGGCGCGACGGCACCGAGCATGCTGAGCACCCCGCGCCCATCGGGGGTCCGCGGGATCGACGCGTACGCGGCCGTCACGAGGTCGAACGCACCCGCGGATCCAGGCTCTTCCACGAGAAACGGATCGCGCGCGTTGGCATCGGCCAGCCGGCACGTGACGGGCAGATCGCGACGCCGCGCCTCGGCGCCGATGCGGTCCAGCGCCTGGGACGAGATATCGGTCGCGGTCACGTCCCAGCCCTGTTCGGCGAGCCAGAGCGCATCGCCTCCTTCTCCGGCCCCGACGTCGAGCGCCCTGCCGACGCGCAGGCCTGTGGCCTCGACGACCAACGAGCCGTTCGGATTCCCACTCCAGATCGCGTCACCGCCGTAGCGGTGGTCCCAGTCCGTCGCGGAGCCGGACGGGCGCGCCGCGGCGTGCAGGTCCTCGGTCGCGAGGTCGATCGCCACCGCGCCGCCGACCCGAGCGCCGTGCGCGGCCGCGGAGAGCACCTGCTGACCGGGTTCGGTGATGCTTCCCACTGCGTACACCCCGTCGATCGCGGTGGCGCCCATCGGATCGACCTCGATCACCTCGCCCATACCGCTCGCGTGCGCCGAAGCCTGCACACCGATGCCGGCGACGGGGCCGGATCGCGGATGAAAGCGCGTTCCCACCAGCATGGCGTCCGCGTCCACGCGGGTGCCGTCGGCGAGTTCGACGCCGGCGAAACCGCCGCCAGCGGCGACGATCACCCGCCGCGCCGTCGCGGCGAGACGGACGTCGATCCCGGCGCTGCGAAGGGCCTGCAGCTCCGCGTCGATGATCTCGACTCCATCGGCGATGACCACGGTGAGCCGGTCGCTCAGTTGCCGCATCAGCGGGACCGCGTGCAGCCCCATCGGGTGGGTGACCAGCTGGACGAGGCGCTGGTCCCGGACCTCGAAGCCGTGGCAGAACGGGCAGTGGAAGACCGCGCGGCCCCAGTGCTCCTCCAACCCCTCGACCTCGGGCAGCTCGTCGGACAGTCCCGTCGCGACGACGATGCGGCGCGCCACGATCTCGGTGCCCTCGGCGAGTTCGACCGCGAACGCACCGGCCGCACCGGTCACCCGCGTCACCCGGCCGGAGAGCACTTCGACGCCGTACCCGCGCACCTCCGCGCGCCCCGCCGCGAGGAGCTCCGCGGGATCGGTGCCGTCGCGGCCGAGGAAGCTGTGCATGCGCTCGGCTCGCGCGTTGCGCGGCTCTCCGGAGTCGACCACGATCACCGACCGGCGCTGACGCCCGAGTTGGAGCGCGGCGGCGAGCCCGGCCGCGGAACCGCCGATGACGGCGACATCGCAATGGCGGACGAACGAGGGCGCGGATTCCGTGGCGGCGTGGTGTTCACTCATGCCTTCGACCGTAGATCTCTCCTGCGGAATATGCCATGCTTCTTGCACAATCAGCAAAGGAGGTCGGTGTGAGCCAACTCAGCACGATCGAAGCCGTCGTCCGGGCCCGCCTGCGCAGCCTGCGCACCACGCTCGGCCTGTCCCTGGACGAGCTCGCCGCGCGGACGAACCTCAGCCCGTCCACGATCAGCCGGATCGAGACCGGCAAGCGCGCGATCAGCCTGGACGTGTTGCTTCCGCTGGCCACGGGGCTCAACGTCGGGCTGGACGCGCTGTTGGACACCAGTGACGACGCGGACGTGGTCATCCGCCCCGTACCGAGCCGGTCCACGGGCAGGACGATGTGGGCGCTCAGCAAGCCCGGCGGTAGCACGCAAGCGCTGAAGGCGCTGATCGAGCCGACCGCCGCCCGACCGCGTCAGCAGGTGCACCCCGGGCACGACTGGCTGTTCGTGCTCAGCGGAGAACTCCTCCTGCTCCTCGGCGACCGCGAGATCACCGTCGCCGCCGGGGAAGCGGCAGAGTTCGCCACGATGACCCCGCACGCCTTCGCCGCGATCGGCGGCCCCACCGAGATCCTCATGATCTTCGATCGCGACGGTCAGCGCGCGCACGTGCACAGCGAGGGCGACTGACAGCACCGCCCGCGGATGCCGGCCCGCGGCCGGTACAGTGGCCTCATGATCCGACTGGTTATCGCCGCAGGTGCGGGCTACGTGCTGGGCACCAAGGCCGGGCGCCGCCGGTACGAGCAGATCAACCGCACCGCGAAGGCCATCGCCACCAGCCCGGCCACGAAGAAGGCCGTGGAGATCGGGCGCCGCAAGCTCGCCGAGCAGCTCAACCCCGATCCGAAGATGCGCACCATGCGCGAGATCGACGCGCAGACGGTGATCTACTCCCCCAAGACCGACCTGGACTGACCGCGCCGAACGTCAGAAGCCCGAGTCGCCCACGGCCATCTTGAGCAGGCTCTGCCGGTAGCTCTCCAGCGCCACCAGGTCGCCGAACAGGCGGTTGTAGTCACCGTCGGCCCCCGGCGACATGCGCCGCAGCTTGGACTTGAGGTCGGCCACCTGGGCACCGACCCACACCTCCTGCAGCCGCGCCATCACGGACTCCACGTACCGCGGCGACGGGTCGCCGGCCACCTGCAGGGGCTCCACCGCCAGTTCGGTGACCAGCGGTTCCAGCACCGGGCCGTCGACGGTGCGCACCACGGTGTCGACCCACTCCGGGCCGCCGAGGCCCGCGGCGATCCCGCCCGCGGCCTCGATCGCCAGCCGCACCGCGCGGTACGCGGGGTCGGTGAACATGTCGTCGGACAGAGCGTCGAACACCATGCCCGCCAGCGCGGGCACCTGCAGCGCGGCCTTGAGCACCTCGCGCTGCACCCACAGCACCGGGTCGCTCGGGTCCGGGCGCTGCGGCCCCGTCGGGCGGGGTGCCGGGGCCTCGGGGACCGCCTCCCGGACCCGGTTGTTCGACGGTGCCGGCGCCCCCGGCCCGGGACGTCCCTCGCCACGGCGGATGCGCGCGGACTCCTCGCGCACGCGGCGCAGCACCTGTGTGACGTCGTCCCAGCCGACCCACCCGGCCAGCTGGCGGGCGTACTCGTCCCGCAGCGCCATGTCCTTGATCCGGGCGACGACGGGCACCGAACGGCGCAACGCGTGGACCCGCCCCTCGGCGGTATCGAGGTCGAACTCCGTGATCAGCGTCTTCACCGCGAACTCGAACATCGGCACGCGCTGGGCGATGAGGTCGCGGACCGCCTCGTCGCCGCGGCGCTGCCGCAGCTCGCACGGGTCCATCCCGTCGGGGGCGACGGCCACGAAGGTCTGCCCGGCGATCTTCTGGTCGCCGTCGAACGCCTTCATCGCGGCGGCCCGGCCCGCCTCGTCGCCGTCGAAGGTGTAGATGACCTCACCGCGGAAGTAGCTGTCGTCCATCATGAGCCGCCGCACGAGCGAGACGTGGTCCTCACCGAACGCGGTGCCGCAGGACGCGACGGCGGTCTCCACGCCGGCGGAGTGCATCGCCATGACGTCGGTGTAGCCCTCGACGACCACCACCTGATGCCCCTTGGCGATGTGCTTCTTCGCGTGGTCGAGCCCGAACAGCACCTGGGACTTCTTGTAGAGCATGGTCTCCGGCGTGTTCATGTACTTGCCGAGATTGTCGTCGTCGAACAGCTTGCGCGCGCCGAACCCGATGACGTCACCGCCGAGGTTGCGGATCGGCCACAGCAACCGGCGGTGGAACCGGTCGATCGGGCCGCGCTGCCCCTGCTTGGACAGCCCCGCGGCCTCGAGCTCCTTGACGTCGAAGCCCTGGCGCAGCAGCGCCTTCGTCATCGTGTCCCAGCCCGACGGCGCGTACCCGCAGCCGTAGAACCGCGCGTCCTCTTCGGTGAACTCGCGCTCGGCCAAGTAGGCGCGCGCGATCTCCGCCTCGGGCGTGCGCAACTGCTCGGCGTAGAACTTCTGCGCGGCCGTGTTCGCGGCCACGAGGCGCATGCGGGTGCCGCGGTCCTGCTTCGGGCCGGAGCCGCCGCCCTCGTAGCTGATGTGGATGCCGACCTTGTCGGCCAGCTGTTCGACCGCCTCCACGAACGGGACGTGCTCGATCTTCTGCAGGAACGAGATGACGTCGCCGCCCTCGCCGCAGCCGAAGCAGTGGAAGAAGCCCTGCGTGGGCCGCACGTGGAAGCTGGGGGTCTTCTCGTCGTGGAACGGGCACAGGCCCTTCATCGACCCCACGCCGGCGGGCCGCAGCGCCACGTACTCGCCGACGACGTCCTCGATGCGCGCACGGTCGCGGATCGCCGCGATGTCACGCTCCGGGATTCTGCCGACCACGAGTTCGAGTGTACTGCCGCTCAGCCCTCGAGGACCTTCTGGTCCAGCCGCTCCAGCCGCGTCTCCGTCATCGACGCGATCTGATCGACCACGACGCGCAGCCGGGCGGCGTCGGTCTCGGCGGCCAGGTAGGCGGGCGAGTACAGCGGATCGATGTGCGACGGTGACGCGCCCATCAGGTAGTCCGCCGCCCGGTGGATCCGGTCCCGCTGGCCCTGCTGGACGGCCAGATGCAGCTGATTCGAGTAGATGTACTGCAGCGCCATCGTTTTGAGCAGGATCACCTCGGCGCGCACCGACGGCGGCACCGCGACCTCGGCCTCGTAGCGGCACACCGGCTCGTTGCCGGTCGCGGCGCGGGTCGCGTCGATCGCGGCGGACGCGAACCGGCCCACCAGCTCGCTCGTCATCCGCTTGAGCGCGACGGACGAGGCCAGGCCACCGTCGTACTGCGCGGCCGCGACGACGACCTCGAAGGAGGCGAGGCGGGCGCCGGCCTCCTCCAGTTCGGCGGCCTCGGCGCCGCGGAAGCTGTCGGCGCCGAAGCCGGACAGGCTGCGCACCTCCTCGCGCGAGGACAGCGCGCGCAGGTCCAGCCGGCCCGACAGCACGCCGTCCTCCACGTCGTGCACCGAGTACGCGACATCGTCGGACCAGTCCATGACCTGCGACTCCAGGCACTGACGGGTGCCGTGCGGCCCGTTCTCGCCGCCGCGCATCCAGTCGAGGACGTGCGCGTCGTCGTCGTACACGCCGAACTTGCCGCCGGGCTCGCGCCGCAACCACGGGTACTTCGTCGCCGCGTCGAGGGCGGCGCGCGTGAGGTTGAGCCCCACCGAACGCCCCTGGTCGTCGAGCACCTTGGGCTCGAGCCGGGTGAGGATGCGCAGGTTCTGGGCATTGCCCTCGAAACCGCCGATGTGCCGGGCCACCTCGTCGAGCGCGCGCTCGCCGTTGTGACCGTAGGGCGGATGGCCGATGTCGTGCGCGAGCCCGGCGAGGTCGACGAGGTCCGGATCGCAGCCGATGCCCAGGGCGATGCCGCGGCCGATCTGGCTCACCTCGAGCGAGTGGGTCAGCCGGGTGCGCGGGGTGTCGCCCTCGCGCGGGCCCACGACCTGCGTCTTATCCGCGAGCCGGCGCAGGGCGGCGCTGTGCAGCACGCGCGCGCGGTCGCGGGCGAAGGCGGAGCTGTGCCCCTCCCAGCGCAGCGCCTCCCACTGCGGACCCGAGAAGAGTGTCGGTTCCGGATCCGCCTCGAGGCCCGCCGTTTTGGGCCGCTCGGCGACGAGCCTGTCGACGTCGGCCGGCTGGTAGGCCGCCGGCCCTGGCAGCAGCGGCACCTACTCGGTGACCCAACCGCGCGCGAAGGCGAAGTCCGCGATGCGCTGGCGGATCTCGATGATCTGGCCTGCGGTGAGATCGTCCGAGGAGTCGAGCAGCAGCTCGGTCAGCTCGTCGACGAAGGACTGCATGTCGAGCGCGCCGGCGACGGCGGCCGCGCGCGGTGCGGCGTCCCGACGGGGCGCGTGCTCACGCCGATCGCCCCGATCGCCCCGGTTGTCGCGCTGGTCGCGGTTGTCGCGCCGGGGTGCCGACGATGCCGCGGGCGCGCCGCCCACGACCGCCACGTTCACGGCCTTGAGCCCCTTGTCGCCCTTCTCGACGTCGAAGGTCACCGCCGTGCCGGGCCGCAGGGCCGACTCGTCGAAGTCGATGTCGTTGACGTGAAGGAAGACGTCCTCGCCGCCCGCATCGGGCGCGAGGAAGCCGAAGCCGCGCTGCGTGTCGAAGTGGACCACCTTGCCGTTCGTCATGGATCGAGTATTCCACGGCGGGCCGGAATCCTGCCGGTACGGTGTGTCTATGAAAATCGCGCCAGTCGCCCTCGCGGGCGGCGTCCTGGTCGCCCTCGCGGCCTGCACCTCCCCCAACACCGACTCCAGCACCGTGGTCGAGATCGACGGCAAGGCCGAGAGCGCAGCCGAATTCGTCAACGCGGGCTGCACCCGCAACGGCGAGTCGATCACCATCGGATCCGGCAGCGTACAGACGGCGCGGGGCATCGGCGCCGTGCTCACCGAGGGCGATCCGCCCACGGTGTCGAGCCTGTTCATCGCCACCGGCGGCAACGCGATGACGGTGCTGAACACGCCCGTGGGGCAGATCGGTTCGGCGAAGGCGTCGAAGGCCGGCAACCGCTACACGATCACGGGTGAGGCTCGCGCGGCGAACCTGAGCACCAAGAAGTTCCGCGTCGAGATCACCTGCAGCTAGCAAAGGGCTCCGCCCGCCCCGCATACCGCGGGACGGGCGGAGCCGTCGGTACTGCTGGCCGATCAGCAGCCGGCGAGGCGCGCGGCCAGGTACTGCTGGATCTCCGCGAGCGGCACCCGCTCCTGCTCCATCGTGTCGCGCTCACGCACGGTCACGGCGTCGTCCTCGAGGGTGTCGAAGTCGACGGTGATGCAGAACGGCGTCCCGATCTCGTCCTGCCGGCGGTAGCGCTTGCCGATGCCCTGGGCGTCGTCGAACTCGACGTTCCAGTACTGGCGCAGCTGCGCCGCGAGCTCCCTCGCTTTCGGCGAGAGCTTCTCGTCACGGGAGAGCGGCAGCACCGCCGCCTTCACCGGCGCGAGGCGGCGGTCCAGCTTGAGCACGACACGGGTGTCGGTGCCGCCGTTCGCCTTCGGCACCTCCTCCTCGGTGTAGGCGTCGACGAGGAAGGCCATCAGCGAGCGGGTGAGGCCGGCCGCGGGCTCGATCACGTACGGGGTGTACCGCTCGCCGCTCTGCTGGTCGAAGAACTCCAGCGACTCACCCGAGTGCTTCGAGTGGGTGCCCAGGTCGAAATCGGTGCGGTTGGCGATGCCCTCGAGCTCGCCGAACTCGCTGCCCGCGAACTCGAAGCGGTACTCGATGTCGACGGTGCCCTTGCTGTAGTGGCTCAGCTTCTCCTGCGGGTGCGTGAACAGCCGCAGGTTCTCCGGGTTGATGCCCAGGTCCGTGTACCACTTGAGCCGGTAGTCGATCCAGTACTGGTGCCACTGGTCGTCGTCGCCGGGCTTGACGAAGAACTCCATCTCCATCTGCTCGAACTCGCGCGTACGGAAGATGAAGTTGCCGGGCGTGATCTCGTTGCGGAAGCTCTTGCCGATCTGGCCGATGCCGAACGGCGGCTTCTTGCGCGCCGTGGTCATCACGTTCTTGAAGTTCACGAAGATGCCCTGCGCCGTCTCCGGGCGGAGGTAGTGCAGCCCCTCCTCCGACTCGATCGGGCCGAGGTAGGTCTTGAGCATCATGTTGAAGTCGCGGGGCTCGGTCCACTGCCCCTTGGTGCCGCAATCCGGGCAGACGATCTCCGTCATCGGCACGTCGTCCGGGTTCACCTCGTCACCCTTGGCGGCGCGCTTCTCGGCGTACGCCTCCTGCAGGTGGTCCTGACGGTGCCGCTTGTGGCAGTTCAGGCACTCCACGAGCGGATCGTTGAAGACGGAGACGTGGCCCGAGGCGACCCAGACCTGGCGGGGCAGGATGATCGCACTGTCCAGGCCCACCACGTCGTCGCGCGAGGTGACCATGTTGCGCCACCACTGCTTCTTGATGTTCTCCTTGAGCTCCACACCCAGCGGCCCGTAGTCCCAGGCCGACTTCGTGCCGCCGTAGATCTCACCGGACTGGAAGACCAGCCCCCTGCGCTTGCACAGGTTGGCGACGATATCGACTTTGGTTGCTTTGGCCACGGCGCGCTTCATCTCCGAGAAGGTTGTGAAAAGGAAAAACGTACGGATCGACTCTACCGTTCGCTCCCCCACCCGCGGCGCGATGGGACGCCTGCGCCGACGAGCTTGACGTAGTCGATCCCGCATATGAAAATGATTGTTGATAACAGGAGGTGTTCCCATTCCCACCGACATCGACATCGTCGCCGAGTGTCCCGTCGATCCCGAGTTCGCGCGGACCGCGCAGCCCGATCCCGAGGTGCTCACCGCCACCGGCGACCTGCTGCGCGCCCTGGCCGCGCCGGTCCGGATCTCGATCGTGCTCGAGCTGATGCACTCCGAGCTGTGCGTGCACCAACTGGTCGACGCGCTCGGCGTGACCCAGCCGCTGGTCAGCCAGCACCTGCGCGTCCTCAAGTCCGCGGGCGTGGTGCGCGGCGAGCGCAACGGCCGGGAGATCATCTACCGCCTCGTCGACGACCACCTGGCGCACATCGTGGTCGACGCCGTGGCCCACGCCGCCGAACGGGCGAGCGCATGACCGGCGAGACGTCACGCGGCACGGGCGTCCGCGCAACCAAGCAGCGGGGCGCCATCACCCACGCGCTGCGGTCCGTGTCGGAGTTCAAGTCGGCGCAGGAGCTGCACGAGCAGTTGCGCACCGACGGGGAGTCGATCGGCCTGACCACGGTGTACCGGAACCTGCAGGCGATGGCCGACGCGGGCGCCGTCGACACCCTGCGCACCGACAGCGGCGAGGCCCTGTTCCGCCTGTGCTCCGACGAGCACCATCACCACCTGGTGTGCCGGGAGTGCGGGCGCACCGTCGAGGTCACGGACCGGTCCGTGGAGGCGTGGTCCGCCCGGACGGCCGCCGCCCACGGCTTCACGGAGGTCACCCACACGCTGGAGATCTTCGGGCGGTGCGCCGACTGCTCGGCGTAGCGGCCCCGGCGGCCCGACGGGGCGCCCCGGGCGTCAGGCCCGGACGGCCTGGGTGAGGAACGGCGAGAGCACCTGGGAGACCTCGCGCGCGGCCTCGTCCGGCCCCTCGATCGGCATCGTCAGGTGACTGAAGGCCAGGCGCACCAGCACCCCCGCGGCGACCTGCGCCTCGGACCGCCGGACCTGCGCCCAGCTCATCGCGAGGATCTCCGCGAGCCCCTCGGTGGCCCGCTGCATGATGGGCGTACCGTCGACCGTCACGATGCCCATGAGGTCGCGGTGCGGGTTCGGGCCCACGATGTTGAGCACCACCGGGTCACCCATGCCGATCTGGAACACCCCGCGCATCGCGTCCTCGACGGCCTCGCCGATCCGGCCGGGGTTCGCGTCGATCCGCTCCTGCACGAAGGCCAGCAGTCCATCGACGAATCGGGTCACGTAGGCCACGGCCATGCCCTTGCGGGAGCCGAACTCGTTGTAGAGCGTCTGCCTGCTGACGCCGGCCTCACGGGCGACGGCCGCCATGGTGACGGCCGACCACTCGCGCCCCCGCAGGAAGCCGCTCACGGCGTCGAGCGCCTGATCGCGCACGGACTGCTTGGGGGCGGCGTCGGCGTCACGCCCGGCGAGGACCGTCATCGCGCGACCGCCGCCGCGATCTGCTCGGACAGCTCGCCGCGCACCGCGCGCAGTTCCTTGGGGCGGCCCATCGCGATGGCACCGACGAGTGCACCGCCGCGGTTGCAGCGGGCGAAGAAGGCCCCACCCGAGTTCGTGTCCATCGAACCGTCCACCTCCAGCGCGTCGTCCGCCGCGGGCCACCCCGCGAACTGCAGCACCGCACCGAACTGGGCCGACCAGCCCCACGGGACCGTGGGCGCCGGCGACTCGCCGAGGAGCACCTGCGCGACGGCCGTGCCCTGGTCCTGTGCCGCCGACCAGTTCTCGGCCCGGTAGCTGCCGCCGTCCAGCGGATGGGGCACCCGGGCGCAGTCGCCGATGGCGTACACGCCCTCGGCGGATGTGCGGTACCGCTCATCGACCAGGATACCGTCGTCCACCCGCAGTGCCAGCCGCTCGGCGAGCCCGGTGTCGGCGACGGAGCCCACCGCGACGACGAGCAGATCCGCGACCAGGGCCGCACCGTCGGGCAGCGCGACCGCGACCTGGTCGGTCTCGACGGTGATCTCGCCCGGCCGGACGCCGAGCAGCAGATCGATCCCGGCGTCGCGCTGCAGGCCGGCCAGTCGCTCCCCGATCGACGGGGGCACGACGCGCACCAGGGGCAGGGGCGCGGGTTCGATGACGGCGACCGAGGCGCCCAGCTTCGCGGCGGCCGAGGCCACCTCCGAGCCGATCAGACCCGCGCCGAGCACGATCACGCTGCCGGCCCGGCCCAGCTCGTCGCGCAGCCCGACGGCGTCGGCGAAGTCGCGGAGGTACCGCACGCGCGGCCCGGGCGGCAGGCCCGGCAGGCGCCGGGACGCGCCGCCGGTGGCCAGCACGAGCGAGCCGTAGGTGAGGGCGGCACCGTCGGACAGTTCCAGCGTGCGCGGGCCGGTCTCACCACCGGTCACGGTGACCCCGGTGCGGACCTCGACGTCGATGTCGGACCAGTGCGCTGCGGGCTTGATGAGGGCCTTCTCGACCGGCATGCCCGCGAGCAGCACGTCCTTCGACAGCGTGGGGCGCCGGTACGGGAGGTGCGGGTCGCGCCCGATGAGGGTCACGTCCCCGTCGTATCCGCCGGTCCGCAGCGCCAGGGCCGCGGTGGCGCCGGCGACGCCCGTACCGACGATCACCACACCGTCGGTGCTCATGCTCGGGAAACCTCGACCATCTCGAAGTCGGCCTTGGCGGCACCGCAGTCGGGGCAGGACCAGTCGTCGGGGATGTCGTCCCAGCGGGTGCCGGGCTCGATGCCATCCTCGGGCCAGCCCTCGGCCTCGTCGTACTCGAACCCGCACTGGAGGCAGCGGAACAGCTTGAAGGGTGCGTCACTCATGATGGATTCCTTTCTCGTTCTTCCTGATTCGTTCGTGCGGTCGCGCTCGTTCAGACCGGCTCGAAGTCGATCTTGTCGCGGACGCCGCAGTCGGGGCAGTTCCAGTCGTCGGGGATGGCGGCCCAGGCGGTGCCGGCGGGCCAGCCCTCCCTGGGGGCACCGGCGGCCTCGTCGTAGACGTAACCGCACACGGGGCACTTGAAGGCGCTCATGCCGCGGCCTGCTCTCCGCCCGCGGGGGCGCCGTACCGGGCCAACACCTTGTCGCGGACACGGGGGTGGATGTTGACCTTGGTGATGTCACCGTCGTAGTGGTCGAGGACGCGGTGGTCCATCAGCCGGCGCCACAGGGGCGGGAAGTAGGTCACGCCGATCAGCGTGGCGTAGCCCTGGGGCAGCGACGGTGCCTCTTCGAACGACCGGAGCGTCTGGTAGCGGCGCGTGGGGTTCGCGTGGTGATCGCTGTGCCGCTGCAGGTGGTACAGGAAGACATTGGTGATGATGCGGTCGGAGTTCCAGGAGTGCTTGGGGGCGCAGCGCTCGTACCGGCCGGAGGCCAGCTTCTGGCGCAGCAGTCCGTAGTGCTCGAGGTAGTTCACCGACTCCAGCAGGCTGAACCCGTACACGCCCTGGATGATCAGGAAGGGCAGCACGTACCAGCCGAAGACCGCGACGAGGGCGCCGAACAGGACGACGGTCATGAGCCAGGCGTTGAGCACGTCGTTCTTCAGGGTCCACGGGCTCTTGCCGAGACGCTCCAGGCGGGTCTTCTCCAGGTTCCACGAGGACTTCAGGCTGCCCCACACGCTGCGCGGCAGGAACTCCCAGAAGGTCTCGCCGAAGCGGCCGCTGGCCGGATCCTCCGGGGTGGCGACACGGACGTGGTGGCCGCGGTTGTGCTCGATGAAGAAGTGGCCGTACATGGCCGGCGCGAGGGTGAGCTTGGCGATCCACCGCTCGTTCTCGGGCTTCTTGTGGCCGAGCTCGTGGCCGGTGTTGATCGCGATCCCCGCGACGACGCCCAGGCTGAGGGTGATGCCGATCTGGCTGATCAGGCTGAGCCCGCCGCCGTCGGCGTAGACGCCGCCGAGCCAGCTGAGGTCATCGGCGGTGATGAAGTAGCACATCGCCACCAGCGACAGGAGCTGGAAGGGCAGGAAGATGTAGGTGAGCCAGCGATAGTACATGGAGTTCTCCAGCGCCTCCATCACCTCCTCCGGCGGGTTCTCCCCGTCGTCGCCGGCCTTGATGTCGACGATCGGGAGGATCACGTACAGCAGGAGCGGGCCGATCCACCAGAGCACCGGCGCGAGGTACATCAGCGGGGTGCTGCCGATGCCCAGCAGAACTATGAGCCCGACGGCGAAGAACAGTGCGGTGGGAACGAACAGGCCCCACAGCCACAGACGCTTCTTGTGGTCCGTCCAGACTGCGGGGTTGCCGTCCGCGTCGATATAAGCCAGGCCCTTCATGGTGCCCTCCCTATCGTTGGCGCCCCGGGCGGGGCTGTGACTGATGTCATACGCTCTGAGACGAGTATTTGACAGCCGAGCAGCATTTGTCAAGCGATTACTGGACAGTTTTCGCGCTGCTGTAAACCTGCAGGTAGACAGCACGGTCCGGTTTGTCGATGGGCGGCTTTTCAGTTGTGCACAATCGAATTGCGTGCAATCATTCTCGGGTGGACGCGGACCAGACACTCGACTCGCAGCTGTGCTTCGCCCTGTACTCGGCGGCGAAGGTGGCCTCCAACGCGTACCGCGAGGAGCTCACGGCACTCGGGCTCACGTACACCCAGTACGTGACCCTGCTCGCCCTCTGGGAGCAGGACGCCGTCACGGTGCGCGCGCTCGGCGAACGCCTCCAACTCGACAGCGGCACGCTCTCGCCCCTCCTCAAGCGTCTGGAGGGGATGGGCTACGTGGAGCGCCGCCGCGACAGGTCGGACGAACGCCTGGTCACGGTCCACGTCACCGACGCCGGCCGCGCCCTTCAACCCGCGGTCGCCGCCGCCCGGCGGCGCGTGTACGAGGGTTTCGACTTCCCCGTCGAGGACGCCGTCCGGCTCCGCGATCTCGCCACTCGCTTCAGCGAAGCACGCACCCGCTAGAACTCACGACCCACGAAGAGGAGAACGAACATGGACGCCGTGTACACGGCCGAGGCCATCGCCACCGGAGCAGGCCGCGACGGCCGCACCCGCACCGACGACGGGCGGGTCGACCTGCAGCTGGCCATCCCGACGGAGATGGGCGGATCGGGCCAGGGCTCGAACCCCGAGCAGCTCTTCGCCGCCGGCTACGCCGCATGCTTCCACTCGGCCCTGCAGATGGTCGCCCGGTCGCAGAAGATCGCCCTCGGCGACTCGAGCGTCGGCGCCCGGGTCGGCATCGGCCCCAACGGATCCGGCGGTTTCGGCCTCACCGTCGCTCTCGAGGTGATCATCCCCGAGGTCGAGCACGATGCGGCGCAGGCACTCGCCGATGCGGCCCACCAGGTCTGCCCCTACTCGAACGCGGTGCGCGGTAACGTCGATGTCACCGTGACCGTGGCCGACGACTGAATCGCTCCACCACCCCCACGAAGGAGATACCCCATGCGCGCATTGATCCAGGACGAGTTCGGCGATCCCGCGAGCGTCCTGTCCGTCCGCGAGGTCCCGCTCCCGGAGCCTCGCGCCGGCCAGGTCCGGATCCGAACCCTGCTCTCCCCCATCCATAATCACGACCTGTGGACCGTGAAGGGCGACTACGGCTACAAGCCCACGATGCCCGCCGCGGCAGGCTCCGAGGCGGTCGGTGTCATCGACGCCCTCGGCGAGGGGGTCGAGGGGTTCACCGTCGGCCAGCGCGTCGCGACCGGTTCGGCGTTCGGCACCTGGGCGGAGTACTTCGTCGCCGGAGCCGCCGGCCTGATGCCCGTCCCCGACGCCATCGCGGACGAGGCAGCCGCGCAGCTGTTCTCGATGCCGTTCAGCGCGATCAGCCTGCTCGACTACCTGAACGTCCAGCCCGGGCAGTGGATCGTGCAGAACACCGCGAACGGCATGGTCGGGCGCATGCTGGCACAGCTCGCGACCGCCCGCGGGATCAACGTCACGGGCCTCGTCCGACGGTCCGCCGCCATCGACGAGCTCGCGACCTTCGGCGTGACGAATGTGATCGCCACCGACACCGAGGGCTGGCGCGCCCGCGCCAAGGAGCTCGCGGGCGAGGCCGGCTACGCGGCCGCCGTCGACTCCATCGGCGGCGCGGCGAGCACCCAGCTCGCCCTGCTCCTCGGCCAGCGCGGCACCCTCGTCTCGTTCGGCGCGATGAGTGCCACCGACCCCGGCCAGGGCGCGATGCTGGAGATCCCCGTCAACGTCGCGATCTTCAAGGAGATCGTCGTCAAGGGCTTCTGGGGCCGCACCGTGAGCCAGGAGATGGATCCCGCGAAGCGGGCCGAGCTGATGAGCGAGGTCATTCAGGGCGTCACAGCGGGCACGCTCGCGCTCCCGGTCGACGCCGTGTTCGGCATCGACGAGATCTCCGCCGCGGCCGCCGCAAGCGGACGCGCGGGCCGCGTCGGCAAGGTCCTCCTGCGCCCCTGACGTGCCGATCGATGCCCGACGGTGCCCGGCACCGTCGGGCATCGGCGTGCGCGGGCGCTATTCGGCGACGAGGCGGCGGCGCGCGTCGACGCCCTGGGCCAGTACGAACAGCACGAACTCGCGCAGCGCGTCGCCCCCGAGCGTGCCGGCGGGGAAGCTGTAGTGCAGCACCAGATCCGCGGAGACCTCGCGCTCCATGAGCCGCAGCGAACCGAACTGGATGCTCTCCGCCACGGAGCGCACGTCGGCGCGGAGCTCCTCGGTGAGCGCGAGATCCCATGCCACGACCTGGGTGAGCGAATACACGTCGACATCGCGCGCCAGCTCGAAGACCTGGACGGAAGCCGGTGTCTCGCCGAAATCGATCAGCACGGCCTGATTCTCGTCGCGGCGCAGAACCACCCCGTCGGCCAGGGCGGACTCGAGACGCGAGCGCAGCGCGTCGAGCCGTGGATCCTGCGCGCTCACTGCGCGCCGCCGAACCGACGGTCGCGCTGGGCGTACTCGAGGCACGCGGCCCAGAGGTTGCGGCGGTCGAAATCCGGGAACAGCGTGTCCTGGTAGACGTATTCGGCGTAGGCGCTCTCCCACAGCAGGAAGTTCGACGAGCGCTTCTCTCCCGACGGGCGCAGGAACAGGTCCACGTCGGGCATGTCCGGCTGGTAGAGGTACTGCTGGAAGGACTGCTCGGTGATGCGCTCCGGGTTGATCTCCCCCGCCGCCGCCCGCCGCGCGATCTCCCGTGCGGCATCGACGATCTCGGCGCGGCCTCCGTAGTTGACGCACATCGTCAGGGTCATGACGGTGTTGTCCTTCGTCAGCTCCTCGGCGACCTCGAGCTCCTTGATCACGCTGGCCCACAGGCGCGGTCGTCGGCCGGCCCACTTCACCCGCACCCCCATCTCGTGCATCTCGTCGCGCCGGCGGCGGATCACGTCGCGGTTGAAGCCCATGAGGAAGCGCACCTCCTCGGGGCTGCGCGACCAGTTCTCCGTCGAGAAGGCGTACGCCGACAGCTGTTTCACGCCGATCTCGATGCACCCGCAGACGGTGTCCATGAGCACCGCCTCACCGCGCTTGTGCCCCTCGGTGCGCGCCATGCCGCGCTCCTTGGCCCAGCGGCCGTTGCCGTCCATCACGAGGGCGACGTGGTTCGGGACCAGCTCCGCGGGAATCTCCGGGGGCGTCGCGCCCGACGGGTGCGGGTCGGGTGGGCGCACCGTCGTCACCCGCTCGGGTGCCGTCTTGGATCTACCCCGCCGCAGTCCCGGCACCGTCGACCTCCCTCTCACCGGCCGTCAGCGCCGGACTGTGCGGCGCGTGCCGCTCGATCATCGGCAGCGATCGCAGCTGCCGTCCCACGTGCCACTGTAGGTGCGCCGCGGCGAGGCCCGCGCCCTGCCGGCGCACCCGGTCGCCCATCGTCTCGGCGAAGTTGAAATCGGCCCGGGCCAGCGCGGCCATCAGATCCAGCACGCCCGGCCCCGGCACCGCCGACCCCGGCGGACGGCAATGCACACAGACCGCCCCACCCGCGGCCACGTGGAAGGCACGATGCGGCCCCTCGTCCCCACAGCGGGCGCACAGCGTGAGCGCGGGTGCCCAGCCCGCGGAATCCATGGCGCGCAGCAGGAACGAGATCAGCACGAGGTCGCGGTCGCGCACGCCCGCCGCGATCGCCCGCAGGGCCCCGACGGTGAGCCTGTGCAGCTCCGGCGCGGGGGCCCGCTCCTCGCCCGCGAGCCGCTCCGCGGTCTCGATCACCGTGCAGGCGGTGGTGTACCGGCCGTAGTCGCCCGCCAGATCACCCGAGTAGGCGGCGATGGAGTGCACCTGCGTCACCATGTCCAGATTGCGGCCGGGGTGCAGCTGCAGGTCGACGTGGGCGAACAGCTCCAGCCGGGCACCGAACCGCGACCGCGGCCGGCGCACCCCCTTCGCCACCGCGCGGACCAGGCCGTTCTCCCGGGTCAGCAGCGTGAGGATGTAGTCGGCCTCCCCCAGCTTGTGCTGCCGCAGCACCACAGCGCTGTCCCGGTACGACCTCATGAGCACCATCATCCCACCCCACCCCGACAGATGCGCCCGTGCCGTGCGGCGCGTCGGAACCTGTCAGTCACCGGGTGCACGATGGCGTGCAGCATCGGACCGAAGAGCCGCGCCGCCGAGACGGTTGGGCGATCATCGACGATCTGCTCAGATCGTCACTGGGCACCACGACAGAGCGCGGAATCTCGATGCACATGGCGACGATCCGGTACCGCGAGGATACTGAGAACCGGAAGCAGACCACGGGAGGCCACCATGACTGACGCGACGCGAGATCCGGTGTCCATCGACGAGCGTCGGGACATGATCCGTGTGGTCGTGAGTGGACTGCGCGCGTTCAAGGATCCTGTGCCCCAACAGATGATCGACTTCGTCGAGGGCAGGGCCGACGACCCCGGGCCACTTCCGGACACCGAGAAGTACCGAAATGCGCGTCCCACCTGGTGGCAGCGGATGCTCGGCCGCTAGAACCAAGACTCTAGAAACCCAGCCGCCCCAGCTGCTTCGGATCGCGCTGCCAGTCCTTGGCCACCTTCACGTGCAGCGACAGGTACACCTTGCGGCCCAGGAGCTTCTCGATCTCCTCGCGCGCGGCGGTACCCACCGACTTCAGGCGCGAGCCGCCCTTGCCGATGATGATCGCCTTCTGCGACGACCGCTCCACGTACAGCAGCGCGTGCACCTCCAGCATCGCGGGCCTGCCCGACTTCTCCTGCGCCGGCGTCTTCTCCCGCTCGACCACCTCCTCGATGACCACGGCCAGGGAGTGCGGCAGCTCGTCGCGCACGCCCTCGAGCGCCGCCTCGCGGATCAGCTCGGCCATCATCGTGTCGTCGTCGGTGTCGGTGACCTCGCCGTCCGGGTAGAACGCGGGCCCCGGCTTCATCTTCGAGGCGATCAGCTGCACCAGCTCCTCGACCTGCTGGCCCGAGGTCGCCGACACGGGGATCACGTCGCAGCCGTCGCCCAGGAACGCCGACACCGCCAGCAGCTGCTCGGCGACCCTGTCGCGGCCCACCTTGTCGATCTTGGTGACCACACCCATCAGCTGCGTGCGCGGCGCCATGTGCCGAACCTGGTCGAGGATGTACTTGTCGCCGGGGCCGATCTTCTCGTCCACCGGGATGGTCAGGCAGATGAGGTCGACCTCGGAGTAGGTGTCGCGCACCAGGTCGTTGAGTCGTTGCCCCAGCAGGGTCCGCGGGCGGTGCAGGCCGGGCGTGTCCACCAGCACCAGCTGGCAGTCGGGCCGGTTGACGATGCCGCGAATCGTCGAGCGGGTCGTCTGCGGCCGCGAACTCGTGATGGCCACCTTGGTCCCGACCAGGGCGTTGGTCAGCGTGGACTTGCCCGTGTTGGGCCGTCCGACGAAGCAGACGAATCCGGAGCGGAAGTCCCCGCCCTCGTCGCCGCCGGTCTCGATCTCCTCGGTCACGTCCGCGCCTCTCCACGCTCGTCGAACAACAGAATCGGCGCCGCCGGCGACACCTCGTGCACTGCCGCGGCTCCGGCGTCGGCACCGTCGGCCTCCCCCACGAGCACAGCGGCCTCGAAGCCCTCCGCCCCGGAACCCAGCGCGGTCGCGACCGCCACCTGCAGCCCCGTCAACGCCAGGGACCGCAGGGCGACGGGCGCGCCGGCGTAGGTGCGGCCGTCGAGGTCACGGACCGCCGCGCCGTGCGCGGACCCGGCCCGGCCCATCGCGCCGCGGGCCAGGGTCACCAGCTTGCGGTCCTCGTCGGAGACGTCCATCACGCGGGTTCCCTCTCGTCGGTGGCAGCGCCGTCGTCGGACGACTCCGGCTCGGGAACCAGGCGGTGCACGAGCACCGTGGTGATCCGCATCCTCCCACGCCGGTTCGTGGTGCCCTCCGCCTCGAGCATCAGCCCGTGCGCGTGGGCCGCGGAACCGGGCAGGGGCACGCGGCCGAGAGCGAGGCCGAGCAGGCCGCCTACGGTGTCGACCTCGTCCTCCTCGATGTCCTCGTCGAACAGCTCCCCCAGGGTCTCGAGGTCGAGGCGCGCGGACACCCGGAAGAGCCCGTCGCCGAGCTCCTCGACGGGAGCGATCTCGCCGGCGTCGTACTCGTCGGTGATCTCGCCGACGATCTCCTCGAGGACGTCCTCGATCGTGACGAGACCGGCGATCGAGCCGTACTCGTTGACCAGCACCGCCATGTGGTTGTTCGTGCGCTGCATCTCGCGGAGCAGGGCGTCGACCGGCTTCGAGTCGGGCACGAAGACAGCGGGACGGGCCATCCGGCCGACCTCGATGGTGCCGTGCCGGTCGTCCCCCGGGCCGCTGAGCAGGGCGACGAGGTCCTTGAGGTAGACCACGCCCCGCACGTCGTCGACGTTCTCCCCGATGACCGGGATGCGTGAGTGACCCGAGCGCACGGCGAGTCGAGTGGCCTGCGTGACGGACTTGTCCGCCTCGATCCACACGATCTCGGGCCGCGGGACCATGACCTCACGGGCCGCGGTGTCCCCGAGCTCGAAGACGGACTGGATCATCTTGCCCTCGTCCTCGGCGACCACGCCGCGCTGCTGCGCGAGGTCCACGAGCTCGCGCAGCTCGACCTCCGTCGCGAATGGGCCGTTGCGGTAGCCGCGACCCGGCGTGATGGCGTTACCGAGGAGGATGAGCAGGCGGGTGATCGGGCCCATGAGGATCGCGATCGCCTGTAGCACCACGGCCGCGGTGCAGCCCAGCGTGTACGCGTGCTGCCGGCCGAGGGTGCGGGGTCCGACGCCGATCAGGACGTAGCTGATCACCGTCATCAGCGTTGCGGTGAGCACCGCGGTCCACACCGTCGACAGGTAGCGATCGAGGACCAGGAAGACCAGCACGGTGGCGAGGACCTCGCACGCCGTGCGCAGCAGCACCACCAGGTTGACGTACATCGGACGGTTGACGAGCACGCGCTGCAGGCGCCGCGCGCCCGGACGGCCGTCCTCGACGAGGTCCTCCACCCGCGCCGGGGACACCGTGAGCAGAGCGGAGTCGAGGGCCGCGAACAGTCCGCCCAGGAGGACGAGCCCGACGACGCCGACGATCAGCAGGATCGACGAGAACACGCGTCAGTCCCGCCGCCCCAGGAAGCCCGCGCGGCCCAGCAGCGTGTCGTCGCGCGCGGACTGCCGGGCCCGGCGGTCGCGCTCGCGCTGCTGCGCGTAGTAGTCGGCGAGGATGCCGTCCTGGAGCGCGAACATCTCCCGCTCCTCCTCCGGCTCGGCGTGATCGAAGCCGAGCAGGTGCAGCACGCCGTGCACCGTGAGCACGTTGAGCTCGTGGTCCGTCGAATGCCCGGCGGCCTCGGCCTGCTCGGCGGCGAACTGCGGGCACAGCACGATGTCGCCGAGGGTCGCGGGGCCCGCGTCCACCATGTCGGGACGGCCGCCCGGGGTGAGCTCGTCCATCGGGAAGCTCATCACGTCGGTGGGGCCGGGCAGGTCCATCCACTTCACGTGCAGGTCGGCCATGGTGTCCAGGTCGACGGCGAGCATGTTCAGCTCGGCGCCCGGGTGCACGTCCATCGCGGCGATGGCGAACGCGGCCACCGCCACGACCTCGGCCTCGTCGACCTCGAAACCGGACTCGTTGGCGAATTCGATGCTCATCGGCGCCCCGGGATCCGTCGCGCGCCACCCAGCTGGGGGCGCTTGGTGGCTTCGAGCTGCTGCTCGAACTGGGCGTAGGCGTCCACGATCTCGGCGACCAGGCGGTGCCGGACCACGTCGGCGCTGGTCAGCTCGGCTATGTGGATGTCGTCGATGCCGCGCAGGATCTGCACCGCGGCGCGCAGCCCGCTGGTGGCGCCGCCCGGGAGGTCCACCTGAGACGCGTCGCCCGTGACCACGATCTTCGAGCCGAATCCCAGGCGGGTGAGGAACATCTTCATCTGCTCGGCGGTGGTGTTCTGCGCCTCGTCGAGGATGATGAAGGCGTCGTTGAGCGAGCGACCACGCATGAAGGCGAGCGGCGCGACCTCGATGACCCCGGCCTCCATGAGCTTGGGGATCGACTCCGGGTCGATCATGTCGTGCAGCGCGTCGTACAGCGGCCGCAGGTACGGGTCGATCTTGTCGTTGAGCGTGCCGGGCAGGAAGCCGAGCCGCTCCCCCGCCTCCACTGCGGGCCGGGTGAGGATGATGCGGCTGACCTGCTTGGTCTGCAGCGCCTGCACCGCCTTCGCCATCGCGAGGTAGGTCTTGCCCGTGCCGGCGGGGCCGATGCCGAAGACGATGGTGTGCTCGTCGATCGCGTCGACGTACTTCTTCTGGTTGACCGTCTTCGGGCGCACCGTCTTGCCGCGGCGCGAGATGATGTCGAGCGTGAGCACCTCGGCGGGCGACTCACCGGAACCGTCGGTCATCATCGCGACGGAGCGGCGCACCTCCTCCGGGCTCACCGCGACGCCGCTGCGGACGGCGGCGAGCAGTTCGGCGACGACGCGCTCGGCGAGCGCCACGTCGGCCGGGGTGCCCGACAGCGTGATGACATTGCCGCGGGCGTGGACGTCGGCGGCGAGCACGCCTTCCAGGGCACGCAGATTCGCGTCCGCGGGGCCGAGGAGTCCGAAGGTCAGCTCGATGGGGATCTCGATGGTGGACCGCGCCGGGGTCACTGCCTGGGCGCGGATATCGGAACTGTTGCTCTCTGGCACGCGGTGCGTCGATCCTTCGTCGATGAGGCGGGGCACCACCCCGTCGGGGCGGATATCTGCAGTTTAGTCCCCCACCGGGTGGCACCGCCTCCGAGATTCGGACAGCCCCTACTTCGCGGAGAGCTCCTCGATCGCGGCGACGGTGGCGGCGTGCCCTTTGGAACCGGGCTCGAGGAAGTCGTCGTGACCTTCCTTCTCGATCATCGTCAGCGTCACGTCTCCCATGCCGTTCTCCTGCGCACGCTGCAGGAACCACTCGGAGAGCTGATACGGCACCTGCTCGTCGAGCCGCCCGTGCAGCACGCGCACGGGGGTCGCGAAGGGCATCTGCCCGACGGGGCTGGCCTCGGCGAAGGTGCGCTTGAGCAGCCGCGGGTTCGCATTCGGTCCGAGGTCGAAGAGCAGCCGCATCGACTGATCACCGTCGCCGCGCTCGATCAGGTCGAGGACCCCGCCGCGGGAGATGACGCCGAGCAGGTCGTCGGGGCGCTGCGCGGCCGCCCACACGGCGAGGGTGGCGCCGGCGCTGTGCGCGGCGACGATGTGCCCCGCGCCCTTCGCGAGCTTCGCGGTGCCGTAGTCGATGGCGGCGAGCACGTCCTGGCTGAGGATCGGCCAGGTGACGCCGGGCTCACCGACCCGGCGGTACTCGATGTTCCACACCGGGTAGCCGCGGTCGTTGAGGTCCTTGGCGACCTTCGCCTCCATCTTCATGGTGTAGAGGCTGCGCCAGAACCCACCGTGCACCAGTGTGATCAGCGGCTTGTCCGCATCGCCCGGGTAGAAGTGGCCGTGCTGCGAGTCCTCGCTGCCGTAGAAGATGCGACGCGCCATCGTGTCCGAGCCCTCCTGAGCCACCCCGCCGCACCGGCGTCCCGCCGGTCCGGCCGTCAGTCCGGCGGGGTGCCGGACCATCTGTCGGTCATTACTCCCAGAGCACCCAGGGCGACGGCGGCCGCGGTGGAAGTCCGCAGCACCGTCGGGCCGAGGAGCGCGGGCTGCGCGCCCATCCCGACCAGGGCATCCAGTTCCTCGGGGCTGATTCCGCCCTCCGGCCCCACCACGATAACGATGGTTCCGGTTACTGAGAAGTCAACCTCACCCAACGGGACCGCCGAACCCTCATGTAGGACAACTACATTCGCATCCATACTGGTGAGTAGCGGAACGAGTTCCCGCGTGGTCACGAGGTCGTGGATCTCCGGAACATACGCTCGCCGAGCCTGTTTCGCGGCCGATCGGGCCACCGCGCGCCACCGCGCGACGCCCTTCTCCGCCTTCGCCGAGCCCTTCCCGGAACCCTTGCCGCCGGCCCCGCCGCCGTCCCAGCGGGAGACGCAACGCGCCGCCTGCCAGGGGATGATCTCGTCGATCCCCGCCTCGGTCGCCAACTCGACGGCGAGCTCGGAGCGGTCGGACTTGGGCAGGGCCTGCACCAGCACGACCCGTGGGGACGCGGGCGGCACCGTCCACGTCTGCGAGCAGCGCACCGTCACGTCCGCCTTGCCGACCGCGATCGCGGTGCACCGGGCGAAGCCCCCGGCACCGTCGGACAGGACGAGTTCCTCGCCCACCCGGACGCGCCGCACCGCCGCGGCGTGCCGGCCCTCGTCACCGGCCAGCAGGAACTCCCCTCCTTCGGCCGGGAGCGCCTCGGCGAGGAAGACGGTGGCCGCCACCCGCGGCTACCGTCCGGCGAAGGTGTCGCGCAGGCGGGAGAAGATGCCGCCGCCCTGATCCTGACCGCCGCGGCGCGCCACGTGCGGCCCCTCGTCCGGGAACAGCGCCTTGAGCTCGCGCAGCTTGTCGGCCTGCTTCTTGTCCAGTCGCGACGGGACCGCCACGTCGAAGTGCACCACCAGGTTGCCGCGGGCCTGCGAGTTGACCTGGGGCATGCCGTGACCGCGCAGGACCTTGCTGTCGCCGGTCTGGGTGCCCGCGGGCACCTCGACGGTGAGCTCGCCGTCGATCACGGTGGGCACGCTGACCTCGGCGCCCAGCGCCGCGTCGAACATGGGGACCCGCGCGGTGACGTGCAGGGTGCTGCCGTCGCGGGTGAGGAACTCGTGCTCACGCTCGGTGACCTCGACGTACAGGTCGCCCGCGGGGCCGCCACCGGGGCCGACCTCGCCCTGGCCGGCGAGCCGCACGCGCATGCCGTCGCCGACGCCGGCGGGGATCTTCACGGTGAGGTTGCGACGGGTGCGGACCCGCCCGTCACCGCTGCACTTGCTGCAGGGGTTCTCGATGATCTCGCCGACGCCCGCGCAGGTGGGGCACGGCCGCGAGGTCATGACCTGGCCGAGGAAGGAGCGCTGCACCGACTGCACCTCGCCCGCGCCGTGGCAGGTGGGGCAGGTCGAGGGCTTGCTGTCACCCTCGGTGCCCGAGCCCTGGCACTTGTCGCACAGGATCGCGGTGTCGACGGTGAGCTCCCGGCTCACGCCGTTCGCGCACTCGTCGAGGTCGAGCTCCATGCGGATCAGCGCGTCGTTGCCCTCGCGCACGCGGCCCCGAGGGCCGCGCCCGCCGCCGCCCATGCCGCCGCCGAAGAAGGCCTCGAAGACATCGCCCAGCCCGCCACCGCCGAAGCCGCTGAAGCCGCCGCCGCCGAAACCGCCCGGCGAACTGTCGAGCGGGTCGCCGCCCATGTCGACGACGCGGCGCTTCTCCGGGTCGCTGAGCACCTCGTAGGCATCGGAGACGTCGCGGAACTTCTCCTGCGCGGCGTCGTCGGGGTTCACGTCCGGGTGCAGCTCGCGGGCCAGCTTGCGGTACGCGCGCTTGATCTCCTGGTCGGAAGCCTTCGAATCGACTCCGAGGATGCGGTAGTAATCACGTGCCACAGCGGCGAATCCCTCTAACTCGTGGACGACAATCAGCGGACCTGCTCGGACCGCACTCAACCCATGATTCCACCACGGGGCCGATTCGGAACATTCGCCCTGGTCAACCGGGCGACGGCGCGCCGTCAGCGCGCACCGAGCACCTCTCCGACGTACCGCGCGACGGCGGCCACGGAGGCGATCGTGCCCGGATAGTCCATCCGGGTGGGACCGAGCACCCCGACGCCGCCGAACACCGCGCCGGGCGCCCCGTACCCGGTGGAGACCACCGACGCGCCGCGCAGGTTCTCGTCCTGCGTCTCCGATCCGATCGCCACCGACACCGTGCCGGGCTGCTGCCGCGCCGTGAGCAGCTTGAGCACCACGACCTGCTCCTCCAGCGTCTCGAGCACGCTGCGCAGCGAGCCGGACACCGCGTCGAAATCGGCGGCGTTGCGGGTCAGGTTGGCGGTGCCGCCGAGCACCAGCCGGTCGTCGACGCGCTCGACCAGGGTCTCGACGAGCACCGTCGACACCCGGATCACCGCGTCCCGCAGGTCCCGGGGCGCGAGCGGCGCGAGGTCGGCGACGCCCATCGACGCGTCCGGGATGAGCTTGCCGTGCACCGCCGCACCGAACAGCTCGCGCAGACGGGAGAGGTCGTCGTCGGACGCGGGGCCGCCCAGCTCGACGAGCCGCTGCTCGACCCGGCCCGAGTCGAGGATCACCACGAGCAGCAGCCGCGTGGGCGCCAGCGCCACCACCTCGAGGTGCCGCACCCGGGCCGAACTGATCACCGGGTACTGGATCACCGCGACCTGCCGGGTGAGCTGCGCGAGCAGCCGCACCGAGCGCTGCAGCACGTCGTCGAGGTCGACACCCGTCTCGAGGAACTGCACGATCGCCCGGCGCTCGGCCGCCGACAGAGGCTTGACCTGCGCGATCCGGTCGACGAACTGCCGGTAGCCCTTCTCCGTCGGGATGCGTCCGGAGCTGGTGTGCTGCTGCGTGATGTAGCCCTCGGCCTCGAGGACCGCCATGTCGTTGCGGACCGTCGCGCTGGACACGCCGAGCTGATGCCGGTCGACCAGCGCCTTCGAGCCGACCGGCTCCTGGGTCTCGACGTAATCCGCCACGATCGCCCGGAGCACCTCGAACCGCCGGTCCTCCGTGCTCGACATGCGCCGCCCTTTCTCGTGTGGACTTCGAACGGCCAGTTTACTCGGGCTACAGTCGTGCCGTGATCTTCAAGGGCGTACTCGACGGGAAGCCGTACCCGGAGCACGGCCTCAGCGCGCGCGAGTGGTCGCAGATCCCGCCCCAACAGGTCCGCCTGAACGCCCTGGTGACCACGACCACCGTGCTCGCGCTGGACCGGCTGCTCTCGGAGGACTCGACCTTCTACGGCGACCTGTTCCCGCATGCGGTGGCCTGGAACGGCGACCTGTATCTCGAGGACGGCCTGCACCGGGCCGTGCGATCCGCGCTGCGCGGCCGCGAGGTGCTGCACTGCCGCGTGTACTCGCTGCCGCCCGGCACCCCGCCGCGACCGGCCTCCCCGGGCCGGCACGGTAAGCACGCCCGCCAGGACTGAAAGGGACGCCCATGACCCGCACCATCCGCCAGACCGGCACCGGATCCGCCGTCGCGATCCCCGACGTCGTGATCGCCCGGATCGGGGTCGAGCACCGCGCGCCGGACGTGGTGGCGGCGTTCTCCGGCGCCGGCGACGCGGCGCGGGCCGTCGTCGCGGCCGTCCGCGCCGCCGGGGTCGCCGACGCCGACATCGCCACCTCCGACGTCGGCCTGCAGACCGTGGAGACGGGCCCCTGGGAGGACCGCAGGCTCGAGGGCTACGCCGCGTCGGAGTCGCTCGTGGTGACCGTGCGGGACGTGGCCAACGCCGCCTGGGTGCTGCAGGCGGCCACCGTCGCGGCGCGCGACGCCACCCGGATCGACTCCGTCACCTTCGCGCTGTCCGACGGTGCCGCCCCCGCCGCCGCGGCCCGCGACGCCGCGTTCGCCGACGCGAGGGCCAAGGCCGAGCAGTACGCCCGCCTGTCCGGCGACGCGCTGGGCGCCGTGCTGAGCATCGCCGACGACCCGTCGTCCGCGCCGCGGCCGCAGATGATGCTCGCGGCGAAAGCCGCGGCGGCGCCCGGGTCGGGCCCCGCGATGGAGGCCGGCGAGCGCATCGTGACCGCGCAGGTCGTCGTCGAATGGGAGTTGGTCTAACCGCCAGGAACGTTGCCGTAAGCACCGATCCGCTGCGAAGGCGTGCCGCTCCTGCCACGCTGACGCCATGACGAATCGGACATCCGGCACAGCACGGAACTGGCGCGTGACCGGCATCGCACTCCTCGCCGCGCTCGCGATGGCGGGTTCGGTGACCGCATGCGGCTCGTCCAGCACCTCCAACGACTCTCCCCGGGAGATCACGGCGGTCGGCACCGGTGAGGCGTCGGGCAAGCCCGATGTCCTGACGGTGCAGCTGGCGGTGCAGCACCAGGCCGCGGATGTGACGACCGCGCTCAACGACGCCTCCGCGAGCGCGCAGAAGGTGATCGAGTCCGCCGGGGCGAACGGCGTGGACCCGAAGGACGTCCAGACCGCGAACGTGCGGGTCAATCCGCACTACGGCACCGATCGGCAGATCACCTCCTACGAGGCCACGCAGTCGCTCACCGTCAAGGTCCGCAAGCTGGACACCGCCTCGAAGCTCCTCGGCGACCTGGCGACCGCGGGCGGCGACGCGACGCGGATCAGCTCCGTCGGCTTCGACATCGAGAACGACTCGGCCCTCAAGGCGACCGCACGCGACAAGGCCTTCGCGGAGGCGAAGAGCCGCGCCGAGCAGTACGCCAAGCTCTCGGGCGGCAAGCTCGGCGAGGTCCGCACCGTGTCGGAGGGTGCGGCCGTGCGGCCGATCACGACCCGTCAGTACACGCCCGATTCCACGCCCGGCGTGGCCGCGTCCCCGGTGCCGATCGAGGCCGGCGAGCAGTCGCTGACCGTGACCGTGACGGTGGTCTGGAAGCTGTCGTAGCTCAGTCGAGGAGGCGCCGCACCACGCCGTCGGCGAGCAGCCGCCCCGCGTCGGTGAGTACGTACGCGTTCCCCTCACGACGCAGCGCCCCCGTCGCGACCTCGGTATCGGCGCGGCCGATCTCCTCGGCCCGGAGCACCTCGACGGGGATCCCAGACCGCATACGGACCCGGAGCATGATCTCCTCGACGTGCCGGTCCTCGGCGGTGAGCACCTCGTGCCCCGCGATCGGCAGCGCCCCGCCCGCGACGGCCTCGGCGTACCGGGCGGGGTGTTTGACGTTCCACATCCGCGTGCCGCCCACATGGCCGTGCGCGCCGGGACCCGCGCCCCACCAGTCCGCGCCCTCCCAGTACAGCTCGTTGTGCCGGCACCGGGCGGCGTCCGATCGTGCCCAGTTGGACACCTCGTACCAGTCGAAACCCGCGGCGCGCAGGGCGTCGTCGAGCATCTCGTAGCGGTGGGCGAGGACGTCGTCATCGGTGTCGGGGAGCTCGCCGCGGCGGATCCGGCGGGCCAGCGCGGTGCCGTCCTCGACGATGAGCGCGTACGCCGAGACGTGATCCACCCCCGCGTCGAGCACGGCGTCCAGCGAGGCCCGCAGGTCGTCGTCGGACTCCCCCGGCGTGCCGTAGATCAGGTCCAGGTTGACGTGGTCGAAGCCCGCGGCGCGGGCCTCCTTGGCCGCCGCCACCGCCCGCCCGGGCGTGTGCGTGCGGTCCAGCACGCGCAACACGTGCGGGGCCGCCGACTGCATGCCCAGCGATACCCGGGTGAAGCCCGCCTCCCGCAGCCGCGCGAAGAACTCCGGCGAGGTCGACTCGGGGTTGGACTCGGTGGTCACTTCCGCATCGTCGGCGAAGGTGAAGTGCCGACGGGCCGTGTCCAGCAGGGCGGCCAGGCCGTCGCCGCCCAGGAGCGACGGGGTCCCGCCCCCGACGAAGACCGTCGACACCGGTACGTCGCCGACGGTGCGCCGCGCCAGCGCGAGCTCCCCGTCGACGGCCTCGGCCCACGCCTGCGGCGACGTGGACGCGCCCAATTCGCCGGCCGTGTAGGTGTTGAAGTCGCAGTAGCCGCAGCGCGTCGCGCAGAAGGGCACGTGCAGATACAGCCCGAACGGCGTCGCGGCACCGTCGAGCCTGCTGAGCTCGGGGATCGAGGGCGCGGACATCCTTCCAGTCTTGCAGGTGCGCGACCCTGCGGTTTTCACGCATCACTGAGCGAAACCCGATTCCACTTCTCCGCCCATCCGATGGCACAATGATCTCGATGGATGGACAGGGTGAGTTGCTGGCATCGCGCCGGCACATCGATTACCTGCGGGTCTGCAGCAGCGGCTGTCGGGCCTGATTCCCGACGCCTCGTACCGCCTCGTACCGCGTCGAGCCCCTGAGCGCCACCAGCCCTGGCGCGCCATCCCATGAATCCCAGGAGTCTCCATGACGTCGATCACCGACGCCCCTGTCCCCTCCTCCGACGCCGCGCCCACGCGGCCCGCTCGCACGCGCCCGGTCAAGCGCACTTCGGAGGGTCAGTGGAAGCTCGGGTACCGCACCCCGCTGAACGCGAACGAGCAGTCCAAGCGTGACGACAACCCGCTCAACGTGCGTGCGCGCATCGAGAACATCTACTCCAAGCAGGGTTTCGACTCGATCGACAAGGCCGATCTCCGGGGCCGGATGCGGTGGTGGGGCCTGTACACCCAGCGCGAGCAGGGCTACGACGGCACCTTCACCGGCGATGAGAACATCGACATGCTCGAGGCCCGGTACTTCATGATGCGGGTGCGGTGCGACGGCGGGAAGCTCGACGCCGCCCAGGTCCGCACCCTCGGCGAGATCTCCACCGAGTTCGGCCGCGACACCGCGGACCTCTCGGACCGGCAGAACGTGCAGTTCCACTGGATCGAGATCGAGAACGTCCCGGAGATCTGGAAGCGGCTCGAGGCCGTGGGCCTCAAGACCACCGAGGCGTGCGGCGACTGCCCGCGCGTCGTGCTCGGCTCGCCGCTCGCGGGCGAGTCCTTCGGCGAGGTCCTCGATCCGACGCCCGCGATCGACGAGATCGTCCGCCGCTACATCGGCGACCCGAAGTACTCGAACCTGCCGCGCAAGTTCAAGACCGCCATCTCGGGTCAGCAGGACGTGGTCCACGAGATCAACGACGTGGCCTTCATCGGCGTCGAGCACCCCGAGCACGGCCCCGGCCTGGACCTGTGGGTCGGCGGCGGCCTCTCGACGAACCCGATGCTGGCGCAACGCCTGGGTGCCTGGATCCCGCTCGACGAGGTCCCCGACGTCTGGGAGGGCGTCGTCTCGATCTTCCGCGACTACGGCTACCGGCGGCTCCGGTCGAAGGCGCGGCTGAAGTTCCTCATCAAGGACTGGGGGGTGGAGAAATTCCGTGACGTCCTCGAGACGGAGTACCTCGGCCGCAAGCTGATCGACGGTCCGGCGCCCGAGCAGCCGGAGCGGCCGATCGACCACATCGGCGTGCAGAAGCTGCGCAACGGCCTCAACGCCGTCGGCTTCTCCCCCATCGCCGGCCGCGTGTCCGGCACCGTGCTGAGCAAGGTGGCCGACGCGATGGAGCGGGTCGGGACCGATCGCGCCTCGTTCACGCCGTACCAGAAGCTCATCGTGCTGGACGTGCCCGATGATCAGGTGGACTCGCTGATCGACGAGCTGGCGCCCCTGGGCCTGCAGGGCCGCCCGTCGATCTGGCGGCGCAACCTCATCGCCTGCAGCGGCATCGAGTTCTGCAAGCTCTCCTTCGTCGAGACGCGCAAGCGCTCGCAGGTCCTGGTTCCGGACCTGGAGCAGCGCCTGAACGACATCAACGCCCAGCTGGACGTACCGATCACGGTGAACATCAACGGCTGCCCCAATTCCTGCGGCCGCTCCCAGATCGCCGACATCGGCTTCAAGGGGCAGCTCGTGGACGACGACGCGGGGAATCAGGTCGAGGGATTCCAGGTTCACCTTGGTGGAAGCCTCGGGCTCGACAGCGGTTTCGGTCGCAAGCTGCGCCAGCACAAGGTGCTGTCGACGGAGCTCGGGGACTACATCGAACGAGTGGTGCGGAACTTCGTGGCACAGCGCGAGACCGGCGAGCGGTTCGCGCAGTGGACGCTCCGCGCCGCGGAGGAGGACCTGCGATGACGGCACCGTCGAACCCCCTGACCGGACGGGACGCGGACGAGCTGCGCGCCCTCGCGGCGCGCGCGTCGAAGGAGCTGGAGGGCGCCGACGCGCTCACGCTCCTGCAGTGGACGCTGGACACCTTCGGTGAGGACTTCATCGTCGCGTCCAACATGCAGGACGGGGTGCTGGTGCACCTCGCCAAGCAGGTGCAGGACCGCCCGAAGGTGCTCTTCCTCGACACCGGCTACCACTTCCCCGAGACGATCGGCATGCGCGACGCGGTCGAGGCGATCTACGAGGTGGAACTGCTCAACGTGACGCCCGAGCAGAGCGTCGGCGAGCAGGACGCCACGATCGGCAAGGACCTCTTCGCCACCGATCCGGCGCAGTGCTGCAACCTGCGCAAGGTGGTGCCCCTGCGCGAATCGCTCAAGGGCTACCGGGCCTGGGTCACCGGCATCCGCCGGGTCGAGTCGCCGACCCGCGCGAACGCGCCGTTCATCTCCTTCGACGAGGGCTTCGGCCTGCTCAAGGTGAACCCGATCGTCGACTGGTCCGACGAGCAGATGCAGCAGTTCATCGAGGAGAACGGGATCCTGGTCAACCCGCTGGTGGACGAGGGATACCCGTCGATCGGCTGCCAGCCGTGCACCAACAAGCCCGCCCCCGGTTCCGATCCTCGCAGCGGCCGCTGGGCCGGTTCGACCAAGACAGAATGCGGATTGCACGCCTCATGACCATCACAGAACCCACGGAGTCAATCGTGTCCGCCGGCGCCAGCACGGATTTCAGCACGCTCGATGCCCTCGAGTCCGAGGCCATCCACATCTTCCGCGAGGTCGCGGGCGAGTTCGAGCGCCCCGTGATCCTGTTCTCGGGCGGCAAGGATTCGACGGTGCTGCTGCACCTCGCGGTGAAGGCCTTCTGGCCGGCGCCCCTGCCCTTCGCGCTGCTGCACGTAGACACGGGCCACAACCTGCCCGAGGTCCTGGACTTCCGCGACCGGATGGTCGAGAAGTACAACCTGCGGCTGCACGTCGCGAAGGTCGAGGACTACCTCGCCGACGGCCGGCTCGAGGAACGGGCCGACGGCATCCGCAACCCGCTGCAGACGGTGCCGCTGCTGGACGCCATCTCCGAGAACCGGTTCGACGCGGTGTTCGGCGGCGGCCGCCGCGACGAGGAGCGCGCCCGCGCGAAGGAGCGGATCTTCTCGCTCCGCAACGCCTTCGGCCAGTGGGACCCCAAGCGCCAGCGCCCGGAGCTGTGGAACCTCTACAACGGCCGGCACGCGCCCGGCGAGCACGTGCGCGTGTTCCCGATCAGCAACTTCACCGAGCTCGACATCTGGCGCTACATCGCCCGCGAGGACATCGAGCTGGCGTCGATCTACTACGCGCACGAGCGCGAGGTGTACGACCGCGACGGCATGTGGATGACCTCCGGCGTGTGGGGCGGCCCCCGCGAGGGCGAGGACGTGCAGACCCTGTCGGTGCGCTACCGCACCGTGGGCGACGGCTCCACCACCGGCGCCATCCTGTCCACCGCGTCGAACAACGAGCAGATCATGGCCGAGGTCGCCGCGTCGCGGCTCACCGAGCGCGGCGCCACCCGCGGCGACGACCGGGTCTCCGAGGCCGCCATGGAGGACCGGAAGAAAGAGGGCTACTTCTGATGAGCGCTCCCGTGAACACAGCACCCGCACTGCTCCGCCTGGCCACCGCCGGCTCCGTCGACGACGGCAAGTCCACCCTCGTGGGGCGCCTGCTGTACGACACGAAGTCGGTGCTCGCCGACCAGATCGACGCCGTCACCCGCGCGTCGGTCGACAAGGGCCTCGACACGCCCGACCTGTCGCTGCTGGTCGACGGCCTGCGGGCCGAGCGTGAGCAGGGCATCACCATCGACGTGGCCTACCGCTACTTCGCGACGCCCAACCGCTCGTTCATCCTCGCCGACACCCCGGGCCACGTGCAGTACACCCGCAACACCGTCTCCGGCGCGTCCACCGCGCAGGTCGTGATCCTGCTGACGGACGCCCGCAAGGGCGTCATCGAGCAGACCCGCCGGCACGCCGCCGTGCTGTCGCTGCTGGGCGTGCCGCGCCTGGTGCTCGCCGTGAACAAGATCGACCTCGTGGACGATCCCGCGTCGGTGTTCCAGGAGATCTCGGCGACCTTCCGGGAGCTGACCTCCTCGCTGGGCTGGTCCGACGATGCCGTCCACGCCATCCCCGTCTCGGCCCTGCACGGCGACAACGTCGCCTCGCGCTCCGAGAGCACGCCCTACTACGACGGTCCCTCGCTCATCGAGCACCTCGAGGCGATCCCGACGGACCCGGACACGAAGCCCATCGGCTTCCGCTTCCCCGTCCAGTACGTGATCCGGCCGCGCACCCCCGAGTACCCCGACTACCGCGGCTACGCCGGTCAGGTGGCCGCCGGCACCGTCGACGTGGGTGACGAGGTCCTGGTGCTCCCCGCGGGCACCCGCAGCCGCGTCGAGCGGATCGACACCGCGGACGGCGAGCTCGCCTCCGCGCACACGGGCCGCTCGGTCACGGTGATCCTCGCCGACGATGTCGACGTCTCCCGCGGCGACGTGATCGTCTCCGCCGCCGACGCCCCCGAGCCGCGGCAGCAGTTCGAGGCGACGGTGTGCTGGCTGGCCGAGAAGCCGCTGCGGATCGGTGCGCGGCTGCTGCTCAAGCACGGCACCAAGACCACCCAGGCCATCGTCGGCGGGCTCGATGCCGTCTTCGACGAGCAGAACCTCACGGTGGGCGAGGGAACGACCTTGGAGCTCAACCAGATCGGCCGGATCACGGTCCAGACCGCCGAGCCGATCGTCGCCGACGACTACGACAAGAACCGGGAGATGGGCAGCTTCCTGCTCATCGACCCCGCCGGCGGCAACACCCTCGCCGCGGGCCTGGTCGGGGACGCGCTCGCCCACCTGGTCTAGGCGGTTCGACGGTCCGCCGACCGTCAGAAGTGCTCGACCGCCCACGGCCGCCGTGGGCTGAACAGCATGAGATCGGCGCGGGCTGCGGCGCCCTCGGTGAGCTCGCGCACGGAGCCGGTCGCGACGCGCCGCGACGCCGGCTCGTCGGAGAGCCAGAGCCGGCCGAGGTCCGTGACATCGAGCGCGAGGTCGGCGGGTTCGTCGGTGGCGGAACAGGTTCCGGCGCCACCGTCGGACGAGATGACGAACCGTCCGTGCGCCGGGCCGGGGCCGACACCGTCGAACCCAGGGTCGGTGACGTCGAGCACGATCCGGCCGGCGGCGGCGTAGGTCCGCGCGGAGAACAGCGCGGGCAGGTCGAGGGGCCGGATCCAGAGCATGTCCGAGCGGTTCGAGACCTGCACGGTGCGCGGGTCGGCGGGGACGGTGGAGACCAGGTCATCGAGCGGGCGTTGCGGCGCCTCGACCCGGCGCACCCAGTCGATACTCATCGCGAACGACCACAGGTCGCGTTCGGCGGCCGCATCGACGCCGACCAGTTCGGTGACCTTCAGGGTGGAGTCCGGCCGGCTCTCAGCCCATTTGCTCTCGACCGTGTAGGTCAGGACGCCGGCCACGTCGGCTCCGCGGCGCAGTACCACGCGCAGGGCGGGATCCGGCTCATCGCCGCGCAGCAGCCCCGCCGTGCGCCGCATGTCGAGCTCCGGAATCGTCACGCGCCCGGGGACGTCGAGGAGCTCCTGCATCCGGAAGGTCGCCGCCAAGTACTCCTCGCCGGACACGTAACGCACCTCGTCCACCGGCGGCGCCGGCAGGCGAGCGGGGTCGACGGCGATCCGGTAGTCCACGGTCTCGGTGCTCGGCCCGAACCCGAACCGGCCGTATATCGCGTACTCCGCCGCGACCAGGGTGGCGGCGGCCGCACCCGCGGCGTGCGCCTCGGCGAGGCAGGTGCGCATGTGCCGGTTGAGAATCCCGCGGCGCCGGTGGGTGGGCAGGACCGTCACCGCGGAGACCGCGCGCACGGGTACCGCTGCGCCGCCGATCGCGGTCAGCTCCTGATCGAAGGACAGGAAGGTCCCCACCGTCCGGCTGCCGTCCACCGCCACGCGATGATCGAGCGTCTCCAACTGGGCGGACACCGCGTCCAGCCACGGCCCGGAATCCGGCAGCTTCATCTGGAAACCGACGGATGCGCATTCCTGGAAGCCGAGCAGCTGCTCCCGGGTGGTCACGCGCTGGAAGTCGATACCTGTGAAATCGGCCATGCCGGCAACGGTACCCGCGCACCGCGTCTCACTTCGCGATGGCGATCTCCGGGACGTGGGTCGCGCGCACGTACACCACATCGCCCTCGGCCAGGTGCAGCGCGGTGGCGTCGCCGCGGGTGATCTGCGCATGGAAGCACTCCCCCGTGGCCGCGTTCTTCAGCTCCACGCGCACCTCGAAGCCGAGGTAGACGACCCGCTCGACCTCGGCGCGCAGCACACCCGCCTCCTCGGCGGTCTGGTCACCGGCACGGGCGAGCTCCGGCGTGCGGCCGACCCGGATGTCGTGCGGCCGCACCAGCACCCCGTTGAGCTTGGCGACCGAGCCGAGGAAGGACATGACGAACTCGGTCTCGGGCCGGTCGTAGACGTCCGCCGGAGTGCCGACCTGCTCGATCCGGCCCTTGTTGAGCACGGCGATGCGGTCGGCGATGTCGAGCGCCTCCTGCTGGTCGTGGGTCACGATCACGGTGGTCACGTGCACCTCGTCGTGCAGGCGGCGCAGCCACGAGCGCAGCTCGTCGCGCACCTTCGCGTCGAGCGCGCCGAAGGGCTCGTCGAGCAGGAGCACCTGCGGGTCCACGGCGAGCGCCCGGGCGAGCGCCATGCGCTGGCGCTGGCCGCCCGACAGCTGGGCCGGGTAGCGGGTCTGGAAGCCCGTGAGCCCGACGACCTCGAGCAGGTCGTCGACCTTCGCCTTGACCTCGGCCGCGGGACGCTTGCGGATCTTCAGGCCGAAGGCCACGTTCTCGCGCACCGTCATGTGCTTGAACGCGGCGTAGTGCTGGAAGACGAAGCCGATGTCGCGCTGCTGCGGCGTCGCGTGCGTGACGTCCACCCCGTTGATCTCGACGAGGCCGGAGTCGAGCCGATCCAGGCCCGCGATCGACCGCAGCAGCGTCGACTTGCCGGAGCCGGACGGGCCGAGCAGCGCCGTCAGCGATCCATCGGGGATCTCCAGGGACACATCATCGAGGGCCGCGAAGTCGCCGTAGCGCTTGTTGGCTCCCACCACGTTAATCGTCATCGCGGTTCCTCCTACGGGTCGCTTCGAGCAGGGACATCACCACCAGCGCGATGAGCGCGAGCAGCATGAGAAGTGTTGCGGCGGCGTACGCCCCGAACGTGTTGTAGTCGTCGTGATTGCGTGAGCTCACGAGCAGGGTGAGCGTCTGGGAGATGCCGGGGAAGTTCGACGACACCATGAGCACCGCGCCGTACTCGCCCAGTGCGCGGGCGATCGTGAGCACCACGCCGTAGGTCAGGCCCCAGCGGATGGCGGGCAGCGTGATCCGCCAGAAGGTCTGCCAGGCATTGGCCCCGAGCGTCGATGCGGCCTGCTCCTGGTCCTGGCCGATCTCGTGCAGCACCGGCTCCACCTCGCGCACCACGAAGGGCAGCGTCACGAAGGTCGTGGCGAGCACCATGCCGGGAAGTCCGAAGATCACCCGGAAGCCCAGCGATTCGATCCCGCCGAACCAGCCGCCCACGCCCCACAGCATGATCAGCGCCACGCCCACGACGACCGGCGACACCGCGAAGGGCAGGTCGACGGCGGCCTGGAGCGCGGCCTTGCCGCGGAACCTCCCCCGCGCCAGCGCCAGCGCCACCAGCACGCCGAAGATCACGTTGAGCGGCACCACGATGGCCACGATGAGCAGCGACAGTTGCAGCGCCGAGATCGCGGCCGGCGTGGTGATCCACGCCCAGAACTCGCCGAATCCGCGCTCGAACGAGCGGTACAGGATCACGCCGATGGGCAGCACGAGCAGCACGAGCAGGTAGAGCAGCGCGACCGATCGCAGACTCAGGATCGTCTTCTTGGACAGGTTCATCAGTCGTTCTCCTCCCTGGGTTCGCCGGGACCGAGGTGCGGGGCCGTCCGGTATCCGGTCATCAGTCGTTCTCCTCCCGCTTAGCGGTCCTTCCCCCGACGAACCGCATCACCGCCAACAACACGAAGGCGATGGCGAGCAGCGCCACGGAGACGGCGGACGCCGCCACCTGATTGTCGACCTCGAGCTGCTGCTGGATGTACTGCGAGGCGACCTGCGTCTTGCCCGGAACGTTGCCGCCGACCAGCACCACCGATCCGAACTCGCCGATCGCCCGGGTGAAGGCGAGGCCGGCACCGGACAGGATCGCGGGCAGGAGCGTGGGAATCACGATCTTCCGCACGATCACCCGGTTCGGCGCCCCGAGGGACGCGGCGGCCTCCTCGACCTCGCGGTCGAGTTCGATGAGCACCGGCTGCACCTGCCGTACGACGAAGGGCAGTGTCACGAAGGCCAGGGCGATGACGATCGCCGGCTGGGTCGCGTTGAGCGTCAGTCCGACCGGGCTGTCCGGCCCGTAGAGCGAGAGCAGGACGATCGACGCGACGATCGTCGGCAGCGCGAAGGGCAGGTCGATGAGGGCGTTGACGATCCCCTTGCCGGGGAAGTCGTCACGCACCAGCACCCAGGCGATGACGGTGCCCATCACCACGTTGATCACCGTGACCAGCAGCGCCACCCACACGGTGATCACGAGGGTCGACACGGCGTTCTTCGCGGTCAACGCGTCCCAGAATCCGGACCAGCCGTTGTCGAAGGCCTTGGTCGTGATCGCGGCGATAGGCAACAGCACGATCAGCGAGATCCACAGCCAGGCGACTCCGATGCGCATCGGATTGATCAAGCGGCGCATCACTTGCCCCCGTTCTTGTAGGCGGTGGCGATGGCGCCCTTGTCGCCGAACAGGGCCGCATCCACGGCGGGCCAGCCGACGAGGTCCTTGCCGTTGTTCTTCGCGGCGGTCCCCTTCCCGAGAACGGCGCCGAGCTCATCGATGGTCCACAGCCGCTGGGGCTGCGCGGAGAACACGTGGGCCGTCTCGGCGGCGATCGCGGGATCACCGGCGCGGAAGCCGGATGCGGGGATCGCGCGCTGCGCCTCGGGGGAGAACAGGAAGTTCACGAACCGCTTCGCGGCGTCCGGGTCCTGCGCCGTCTTCACCACCGCGACCGGCAGGTCGATCCGGAAGGACTGCGGCGGAATGAAGTACTCGGGGCTCGGCTTGCCGTCCTCGACGCTCTGCCGCTGCAGCAGGACCGCCTCGCTCTCGTAGCTGAGGAGGACATCGCCCTGACCCGATTCGAACGCGGCAGTCGCGTCGCGGCCCGATCCGGGGCTCACCGTCGTGTGGTCGCGGATGAGTTCCTTGACGAAGGCCAGCCCCTTGGCGGGCTCCTGGCCCCCGTTCGACACGGCCGCGTACGGCGCGAGCAGGTTCCACTTCGCCGACCCGGAACTGGCGGGGTTGGGGGTGATCACCTCGACGCCGGGCTTGAGCAGATCGGACCAGTCGTGGATGCCCTTCGGATTGCCCGGGCGCACGACGACGGCGACCAGCGAGGTGAAGGCGACCGACTTGCGCGGGTAGGCCTTCTCCCAGTCCTTGTCGATGAGGCCGGCCTTGACGATGCGGGTCACGTCGGGCGCCACGGACAGGTTCACGACATCGGCGGGCACGTGCCGCGCGACCTTGCGCGACTGGTCGCCCGATGCGCCGTAGGACTGCGAGAACCCGACGTCCGGGTCGGTCGTGCGGAAGAGCGGGATGGCCACATCGAACGCGGGCTTGGGCGCGGCGAAGGCGACGAGGTTCACGCGCTGGCTGCCGCTGGAGATGTCCACACCGTGCGGGTCGTCCGTCGAGCCGCCGCCGCAGGCGGTGAGCAGCGCGGTCAGTGCGACCGCGGCGATGCTCAGGGCGCGGCCACGATAGGTGGGTCTGGTCACGTCTCGCCGTTCTCCTCGGGAATGGGTCAGGCGAGAATCGTACGAAGCCCCGTCAGCGCAGCAGCGCCCACGCGACCACGAGGAGCACCAGAAGCGCGATCAGCGCGAGCGTCACCTTCGACTTGGGCACCAGCGCCCGCCATCCGCGGCCTGCGTCAGACACTCTCGTCAGTCCCTTCTCCGGCCTCGTGACCTGCGACATCAGCGTGGGAGGCGCGCACGAGGCGGGCATCCAGCGCGTTGGCGACCAGGTCGATGAGGGCACTCAGCACGCGCACCACCAACATTGCGATCACTGCGAGTACAACCATCACCAGGCTGACCTGCAGCGCGAAGGGTAGACCCGTGAGCCACAGCTCCACCGAATCCCACCACTGCGCGATCGCATGCACGTACCCAGCGTAGCGACCGCCCTGCGCGAACCGGTCGCCGTGCCTCATCATTGACGGCATGCCATCGAAGAACGACACCCCGACCTCCGATGCCCCAGGTCCCGTCACCGCCGTCGACGAGGTCCCCGGCCCCGAGGCGCTCATCACCGAAGCCCCGGCCCTCGGGGACGCGGTCTTCCCGCCGATCCACGACTACGCCTTCCTCTCGGACTGCGAGAACACCTGCCTGATCGCGCGCGACGGCAGCGTCGAGTGGATGTGCATCCCCCGCCCGGACTCCCCCAGCGTCTTCGGCGCCATCCTCGACCGCGGCGCCGGGTCCTTCCGCCTCGCGCCGTACGGCGTGCGGGTCCCCGTCGACCGGCGCTACCTGCCGGGCAGCCTCATGCTCGAGACCACCTGGCAGACCTCGACGGGATGGCTGATCGTGCGCGACGCGCTCGTGATGGGCCCGTGGCACGACACGCAGACCCGGTCCCGCACGCACCGTCGGACCCCGACGGACTGGGACGCCGAGCACATCCTGCTCCGCACCGCCCGGTGCGTGTCCGGCACCGTCGAACTGCAGCTCAACTGCGAGCCCGCCTTCGACTACAACCGCGCCGGCGCCGAGTGGACCTACTCCGGCGACGGCTACGGCGAGGCCGTGGCGCGGGCCCGCACCGATTTCGGCGCGCACCCCGAGCTCAAGCTCACCACCAACATGCGGCTCGGCCTGGAGGGCCGGGAGGCCCGCGCGCACACCCGCCTCAAGGAGGGCGACGAGGTCTTCGTCGCCCTGTCCTGGAGCAAGCATCCGGTGCCGCAGACCTACGCCGAGGCCGCGCGGAAGATGTGGTCGACGGCGGAGTCGTGGCGGCAGTGGATCAACCGCGGCCAGTTCCCGGACCACCCGTGGCGCACCTACCTGCAGCGGTCGGCGCTCACGCTCAAGGGCCTGACCTACTCGCCCACCGGCGCATTGCTCGCCGCGTCCACGACCTCCCTGCCCGAGACCCCGGGCGGCGTGCGCAACTGGGACTACCGGTACGCCTGGGTCCGCGACTCGACCTTCGCCCTCTGGGGCCTGTACACGCTGGGCCTGGACCGCGAGGCGGAGGACTTCTTCTCCTTCATCGCCGATGTCTCGGGCGCCAACAACGGCGAACGGCATCCGCTGCAGGTCATGTACGGCGTCGGCGGGGAACGCACGTTGCACGAGGAGGAGCTCGGTCACCTGTCCGGGTACGACGGTGCCCGGCCCGTCCGGATCGGGAACGGTGCCTACGACCAGCGTCAGCACGACATCTGGGGCACCATGCTGGACTCGGTGTACCTGAACACCAAGTCCTCCGAGCGCATCCCGGAGACGCTGTGGCCGGTGCTCAAGGAGCAGGTCGAGGAGGCGCTCAAGCACTGGCGCGAGCCGGACCGCGGCATCTGGGAGGTGCGCGGGGAGCCGCAGCACTTCACGAGTTCGAAGGTGATGTGCTGGGTCGCGCTGGACCGCGGCGCCAAGCTCGCGCTGATGCACGGCGAGGACGACTACGCCCGCGCGTGGTCGAAGCAGGCGGAGGTGATCAAGGCCGACATCCTCGAGCACGGCGTGGACGAGCGGGGCGTGTTCACGCAGCGCTACGGCGCACCGGCGCTCGACGCATCGTTGCTGCTGGTCCCGCTGCTGCGGTTCCTGCCCTCCGACGATCCCCGCGTCCGCGCCACGGTGCTCGCCATCGCCGACGAGCTCACCGAGGACGGCCTCGTCCTGCGCTACCGGGTCGAGGAGACCGACGACGGGCTGCACGGCGAGGAGGGCACGTTCACGATCTGCTCGTTCTGGCTGGTGTCGGCGCTCGTCGAGATCGGCGAGGTCGCCCGCGCCCGGGCCCTGTGCGAACGGCTCCTGGCGTACTCGTCGCCGCTGAAGCTGTACGCGGAGGAGATCGACCCGAAGTCGGGCAAGCACCTCGGGAACTTCCCGCAGGCGTTCACCCACCTGGCGCTGATCAACGCGGTGGTGCACGTGATCCGCGCGGAGGACTCCACCGGGCACGACGCGTCGGCCTTCCTCCCGGCGCATCCGACCCCCTGACGCGCGCGAGGCCGTAGGTTCAGTGTCATGCACGACGATCGGCGGTTGACCGAAGAGCGCCTCGACAGATTCACCCGGGAGTTCCTGAACGGGGCGGTGTACTCGCACGCCGCCCCGGTCACGGTGACGGGGTGGGCCGCCCCGGGCGAACCCGTGCCGTTCGCGGAGGCGGCGGCGCAGGCGTTCACGCCGATCTCCCCCGGCACGCCGTGGGGCGCGCCCTGGTCCACGCTGTGGTTGCACGTGACCGGCGCGCCGCCGTCGGACTGGACGGAGGACGACGGTGCGCTGGAGCTCCGCGTGGAGCTCGGCTTCACCGGCGGCCCGGGGTTCAACGCCGAGGGCCTCGTGTACCGGGCGGACGGCACCGTCGTCAAAGGGATCTCGCCGTTCAACGCCTACGTGCCGCTGGAGCCCGGCGAACCCGTGGACCTGTACATCGAGTGCGCCGCGAACCCCGACCTGGGCGGCGACTTCGTCTCCCCCACGCACCTCGGCGACCGGGCCACCGCGGGCGACGGTCCGCTGTACCGGCTGGGCACGATCGACCTCGCGCTGCGCGATCGGACGGTGTGGGAGCTGCAGCAGGACGTCTGGACGCTGAACGGCCTGATGCACGAGCTGCCCTTCGACCTGCCCCGCCGGCACGAGGTGCTCCGCACGCTCGAGCGGATGCTCGACGTGGTGGACCCGCACGACATCGCCGCCACCGCCGCCGCGGGACGCGCGGCCCTGGCCCCCGCGCTGGCCTCGCCGGCCTCCGCGTCGGCGCACCGGATCACGGCGGTCGGCCACGCGCACATCGATTCGGCGTGGCTGTGGCCCGTCCGCGAGACGGCGCGCAAGTGCGCGCGGACCTTCGCCAATGTCGTGGATCTCATGGACCGCGACCCGTCCTTCCGCTTCGCGTGCTCGTCGGCGCAGCAGTTCGCGTGGGTGCGGGACCGGCACCCGGAGCTGTTCGCGCGCATCAAGGATCACGTGGCGGCGGGGCGGTTCGTCCCGGTCGGCGGCATGTGGGTGGAGGCCGATACGAACATGCCGGGCGGCGAGGCCATGGCCCGGCAGTTCGTGGCCGGCAAGCGGTTCTTCCTGCACGAGTTCGGGATCGACACCCCGGAGGCGTGGCTTCCCGACTCGTTCGGCTACTCGGCGGCGATGCCGCAGATCGTGGCCGCGGCGGGCTCGCGGTACTTCCTCACCCAGAAGCTGTCCTGGAACCAGACCAACCGAATGCCGCACTCGTCGTTCCTCTGGGAGGGCATCGACGGCACCGCCCTGTTCACCCACTTCCCGCCCGTCGACAAGTACAACTCGGACCTCTCCGGCGCGGATCTCGCTCGGGCGCAGAAGAACTATCGTGAGCAGGGCGTGGGCACGCGCTCCCTCGTCCCGTTCGGCTGGGGCGACGGTGGCGGCGGCCCGACCCGGGAGATGCTCGCCGCCGCGGCGCGGACCGCATCGCTCGACGGTTCGCCGACGGTGTCGGTCGGCACGCCGGTGGAGTTCTTCGACGCCGCCGCAGCGGAACTGGACCGACCTGCCCGGTGGTCCGGCGAGCTGTACCTCGAGTTCCACCGCGGCACGTACACCTCGCAGGCGAACACGAAGCAGGGCAATCGGCGCAGCGAGCACCTGCTGCGCGAGGCCGAACTCTGGGCCGCCACCGCCGCGGTCCGGACCGGATTCGCCTATCCCCTGGAGGAGCTCGAGGAGATCTGGCATCTGGTGCTGCTGCAGCAGTTCCACGACATCCTGCCCGGCAGCTCCATCGCCTGGGTGCACAAGGACGCGGAGCGCAACTACGCCGCCGTGGCGAAGCGGCTCGAGCGGATCATCGCGGCCGCACTGCAAGCACTGGCGGGCACCGGCGCTCCGACGCAGCGGGTCGCGCACGCCGCCGAGCAGACACTCGTGTTCAACGCCGCGCCGCACACCCGCGGCGGCGTACCGGCGTTGGGTGCCGCCGCGGTGAGCGCGGCGGCGGCCACGCCGCCGGTGCGGGAGGGCTCGGGCTACCGCCTCGACAACGGCGTGGTCTCCGCGCTGGTCGACGCCGGCGGCCTGCTCGTCTCGCTCGTCGACGCCGCCTCCGGCCGCGAGGCGATGGCCGGCCCCGGCAACCTGCTCCAGCTGCACCGCGACATCCCGAACCACTGGGAGGCGTGGGACATCGACTCCTTCTACCGGCGCGACGTGACGGACCTCGACGACGCCCGATCCGTGACGATCGACGGCGACGAGGTCGTGGTGCGGCGCGCGTTCGGCGAGTCGACGGTCACCCAGCGGATCGGCCTGCGCGCCGACTCCCCCGCGCTCGACATCGTCACCGAGATCGATTGGCACGAGCGGCAGAAGCTGCTCAAGCTGGCGTTCCCGTTCGACGTGCGCGCCGATCGCAGCGCCTCGGAGATCCAGTTCGGCCATGTCTTCCGGCCCACCCACGCCAACACCTCCTGGGACGCCGCGAAGTTCGAGATCTGCGCTCACCGGTGGGTGCACGTCGGCGAGCCCGACTACGGCGTCGCTGTGGCCAACGACTCCACCTACGGTCACGACATCACCGCGGTCGACGGGGGAACCGTCGTGCGTCTGTCCCTGCTGCGCGCTCCCCGCTACCCCGACCCGGAGACCGATCAGGGCTTCCATCGGCTCGCGATCTCGGTGCGCCCGGGTGCGGCGATCGGCGACGCCGTCGAGGAGGGCTACCGCCGGAACCTCGCTCCCCGCACCGTCGTCGGTCCGGCCGGATCTGTGGCTCCGCTCCTCACCGTCGATCACCCCGCCGTGATCGTCGAGTCCGTCAAGCTCGCCGAGGACGGCAGCGGCGATGTGGTCGTGCGCCTGTACGAGTCGCGCGGGAGCCGCGCGGACGCGACGATCCACGCCGACTTCCCGTACGAGTCCGTGGTCCGCACCGACCTGCTGGAGCGACCCGTCGCCGATCCCGAGCCCGCCGGTGACGTGCGTCTGTCCCTGCGCCCCTTCAAGATCGTCACGCTCCGCTTCCGCCGCTGACGTGCTCAGCGTCACCTGGATCGACCGGAATCTCGATGATAGATTAGAGGTTCATTACTATCATGCGATTCTTCGAACCTAGGAGGTCACGATGCTCAGCGTGCTCGCATTGATCGCTTTCACCGTCTTCCTCGTCTGGCTGACGAGCGATCACGACGGACTGGATTTCCGCGCACGGGACATCCGTCGCGCCGTCGCCGACCGGGACAGCCACACCGACCCCCGAGGCGTGATCGTCTCCTGACACTCGGACGCTGACAGCGCGAGGAAACGCCAGGACGGGCGCCGGCTCTCAGTAGGGCGGTGGGCTGTCGAATGTCGGGGCTGGTCGTTGGTGGGGCATGCCGATGATGCGCATGATGCCGATCTCGACCTCGCTGTTGGGCAGGGCTTTCCGGTCCTTGTCGGCCTGGAACGCGGTGACGGTGTCGCGGCGGCGGCGTTCGCGGCGGGCGTGTTCGCGTTGCAGGCGGGTGCGGCCGCCGGGTTGCGCTGTGCGAGTGTCGGCAGTCTCCGGTGACGCTGTGGTGGGGATGTCCCATTCGATGCGGGTGAGGTCGGGGAAGAGTTGCAGCATGATGCCGGTGGGGTCGACGATGTAGCGCCGTCCGTCGGGTGCGGTCCACAGGATCCGGCCGTCGGGTAGGCGGGCGTCGATCCACTGGCCTGCGGTTTTGAGTTGGTGGTGGCTGATGCACAGCGGTTGGATCTGCTCGGCGGTGGTCTGTCCGCCGAGTTCGGGTGCGGTGTGGTCGTATTCGCGGCGGTGGTCGATCTGCGCGCGGGCCGCGGGCCGGTTGCAGTGGGGGAACACGCACCGCGGGTGGATCAGCCGCAGGTAGCGGCGCAGGTCCGCCGATGGCCGGTAGCCGGAGCTTCCCCGTGCCCGCACGAGCGCGGGTGGGGCACCGGGTGGGACTGCGGGTAAGGGTTCGGGTGGGTGCGTGCCGCCCGGCCGTGGATCGCCGTCGGGTGCGTCGGGTCCGGGGCCGTCGGGTCCGGGATCGAAGCCCGTGTCGCCGGGGTCGTGATGTCCTTCGAGGCGGGCGACGATATCGCGCCAGGCCCACTGGACGTCGACCGCGCCGCGCGGCTCGGTCGGCGTGTGATCGCCCCCGTCCGGGGCGCCGCACGCCGGCGGGCTCGAGGAGCCTGCAGCACCATCGTCGTGGTTGGTGATCCGGCGGCCGAACGGGCGGATGACCGCGTCCTCGCGGGCTGCCAGTGCCCGCGCGAGCGCCACGCTGATCGGGCCGTGTCCCTCCAGGTACGCGAGCCCGCCACCACGCCCGGGTGCTGTGGTCGCCGCCGTGGTCGCCGCCGGGGCCTGCGTACTCGCATCTGCGGCGCCGTCGGTGAGGTCCTGCTCGTTGATGACCACGTTGATGAGGGTGATGAACCGGGTGATCGCGCCGTCCGCGTCCGGCTCGCCGTGGAACCGGGCTGTGCGGTATCGGCAGTCCGTGTTCGCGCAGGCGCAGCCGAGGGTGCTGTAGCCGCGGATCAGCTGCGCGATCCCGTCG
>NZ_JAAXOQ010000023.1 GCF_012396015.1 Tsukamurella spumae
CCGCGCGGCGCGGCAGTGGCCCGCGTGAGCGCCGCGCGCCTGCGGGCCGGCGTCCCCGCGGTGGTCGGCGCGGTGGTGCTCGGCACGGGTGACGCGCTGCGCGCCGTCGCCGGGCGCCCCGGGGTTCGGTCCGTGCAGGTCATGCCGAGCGACGGTGCCCGCTTCGGGGTCTCCGCCCTGCTCCCGTCCTCCATCGACACCGCGGCCCCCGGCCCCGACGACCGGCCGGTGCCGCGGGCGTGACACCCGAACCTGCGACCGATCTCACCATGTGAGAGTTCTCTCCGTCGTCGTGCATTGCTTCCGCGCCATCGCGAACTAGCGTCGTCGGTATGGGAACAGTGCATCGCAGCAGTGGATTCATCGCCCTTCCGGCCCGCGTGTTGTGGGACGTGCTCGTCGATCCGGAGCGTCTCCCGCGCTGGCAGCCCTTCGTCGTCTCGGCGGCGCTGCGCGACCCCGTCGCGCTCGGCGCCCGTCTCGACTGGATGCCGGACCTGCGCGCCGCGTGGATCCATCGCCGCTTCGCGGCACCCGCGACGGTGGCGGAGTTCGTGCCGGAGCGTTCCCTCGCGATCAGCCAGCCCGAGCCGGCCGGGACCACCGTGCTCCGCTGGACGCTGACACCGCGGGACGGCGGCACCGTCGTCGAGCAGACCGTCACGGCCGACGGCGTCTCCGGGCCGTTCTTCGGCCGCCTGGTGGCCCGACGGTTCGCCGCCGATGCCGACACGGCCCTGGCGCGGCTGGCGATGCTCGCCGGTCCGCCGCGCGCCGAGGATCCGCTCCACGTAGTCATCGCGGGCGGCACGGGCGCGCTCGGTCGCAGGGTCGCGGCCGACCTGGTGCGCCGCGGTCACGCCGTGACGATCCTCACCCGGTCGATCCGCGCCGACGTCCCGTACCCGCAGGTCACGTGGGATGGGCGCACCGTCGGCGCCTGGGCCGCGGTGCTCGACGCACCGAACACCGCCGTGATCAACCTCGCCGGCAAGCTCGTCGACTGCCGGCCGACGGCGGCCAACATCGCCGCGCTGACGGCCAGCCGCGTCGACGCCACGCGGGCCCTCGTCGACGCGGCCCGCGGCCGCGGCGTCCGGCGGTGGGTGCAGGCGAGCACCACCGCGATCTGGAGCGACGCGGGGGAGCGCCGGTGCACCGAGGACACCCCGCTGCCCGAGCCCGGCCTGCCGCAGATGACCGGCGTCGCGCGAGCGTGGGAGGAAGCGGCCGCCGATGCCGATACCGCACACCTGACCGTCCTGCGAACCTCGATCGTGCTCGATACCGACTCGCCGGCGATGGCGAAGATGGTCGGCGTCACCCGCGCCTTCCTCGGCGGCAGTCTCGGCGACGGACGGCAGTGGTTCAGCTGGATCCACCGCGACGACTGGCTCGCCATCGTCCGCGCGGGTCTCGGCATCGAGCCGGGCGTCGTCCTGCCCGACGGGGTGGTCGTCGCGGCGGCGCCGCACCCGGTCCGCAACGCCGACCTCATGGCGGCGCTCCGCCGGCACCTGCACCGTCCGGCCGCGCCGCCGACGCCCGCCCCGATGCTCGCGCTCGGCGCGATCGGGATGCGTAGCGACCCGGCCCTCGGCTTGACGGGCCGGCACGCCACCTCGACGGTGCTCCCCGGCGCGGGATTCGCCTTCCGGTATCCCGAGCTCGACGGTGCGCTGTCCGACCTGTTCTGACGCTCAGCGGCTCACGGAGGTCTCGCCGGACAGCTTCTGCGCCAGGTAGATCGGGATCACGGAGACCAGGATCAACACGACCGCGACGACGTTGACGATCGGCGCCTGGTTCGGCCGGAACAGGTTCTCCAGGATCCACACGGGCAGGGTCTGATCCGACGCGCCGATGGTGAACGTGGTCACGATGATCTCGTCGAAGCTCAGCGCGAACGAGAGCAGCGCGCCGGCGAGCAGGGCGGACCGCAGCTGCGGCAGCGTGACGGACCAGAAGGTCCGGAAGACGCCCGCCCCGAGGTCCGCCGAGGCCTCCTCGAGCCGCCCGTTCATCTGCGCCAGCCGGGCCTGTGCGTTGTTGAGCACGGTGATCATGCAGAAGGTGGCGTGCGCGACGATCACCGTCCAGATGCTGAGCGGGATGCCGAGTGCGGTCGTGAACATGTTGTTGAGCGCGATGCCGGTGACGATGCCCGGCAGGGCGATCGGCAGGATCGACAGCAGGTTGACGGTGCTCCTGCCGAAGAAGCTGTACCGCTGCAGGGCCAGCGCGAGCATGGTGCCGAGGACGAGCGCGATCACCGTCGCGCTGAGCCCCACCTTCACCGACGTGCCCAACGCCGTCAGGACGCTGTCGTTGTGCGCGGCCCGGCGCCACCATTCGAGCGTGAAGCCGCGCGGCGGCCACCCGAAGGCCTTGTCGGCGTTGAAGGAATTGACCAGGACGAGGAGCAGCGGCACGTAGATGAATGCCAGGACCAGGCCGGTGACGATGCCCAGGAACCACTTGGAGGCGCGGGAGAGGTGCATGACGATTCCTTGTCAGACGTTCTTGAGGGCGCCGGTGCGTCGCACCAGGAGGAGGTAGGCGAAGATCACCACGATCGGTATGAACGACACCGAGGCGGCGAGCGGAAGATTGTTCGCCGCACCGACATTGGTGTAGACGATGTTGCCGAGCATCTGCGTGGTGCCGCCCACGATCTGGGCGGTGATGTAGTCGCCCATGGACAGCGAGAACGTGAAGATGGTGCCCGCGATGATCGACGGGACGAGCAGCGGCAGCAGGACGGACCGGAAGGTGCGCCACGGGCGCGCCCCGAGGTCGCCGGACGCCTCGAGGAGGGATCCGGGGATCCGCTCGAAGCCGGCGTGGATCGGCAGGATCATGTACGGCAACCACACGTAGGCCAGGGTGATGATCACCGCCGTGAGGCTGTAGCCGGGGGAGTCCAGACCGAAGGGCTTGGCCAGCCAGGAGAACAGGCCGCCGTCGGAGACGATGGTGCGCCACGCGTAGACCTTCACGAGGTACGAGGCCCACAGCGGCATGAGCACCGCCGCCACCAGGATCTTCTGCCAGCGCCGCGGCGCGATCTTGGCGATGAAGAAGGCGATCGGCACCGCCAGCACGATGTCGATCACGGTGACCGCGAGCGCGACGGCGATCGTGCGCAGCGCGACCTTCTGGTAGACCCAGGTGCTCAGCACCGTCTGCAGGTTGTGCAGCGTCCAGTAGCGGGAGATGGTCCCGGTGAAGGCGTCCACGGTCCACAGCGCGGTCACGAGCAGAGCCACCAGGGCCGCCACGTAGACCAGCACCAGCCACAGCGAGGGCAGTGTGAGCAGGCCGGCCAGACGCAGGCCGGGGCGCCGGTAGAGCAGCGCGGACACCGGGTGGGAGCGTAGCGCGGGCGGCCGTGCGGTGGGATCCTCGGCGCGCTCGGGGGTTTCGACGGTCATATCAATCAGCCCTTGATCTCGATCCAAGCCTCGGTCCACGCCGAGTAGTCGATGCACGTGACGTCCGTGCGGCCGTCCAGACAGGCCGCGATCGGGGTGCGCCAGTACCAGATGCGGTCGGCGAACTGCTCGTCCTCGGCGCGGTAGGTGGTACAGAAGTCCTTGTCGCTGGTCTCGGCGCAGGCCTTCGAGTTCGCCGGCGCCTCGCCGAAGTACTCGGCCACCTGGGCGTTGACCTTGGGGCTCACGATGTAGTCGAGCCACTTGTAGGCACAGGTCTTGTGCTTGGACTTCGAGCTCACCATCCAGGTGTCCGACCATCCGGTGGCGCCCTCGCTCGGGAGGACGGTGTTCACCGGGGTCTTGTTCTCCTGGGCCAGATTCGCGCCCACCTGCCACGTGGTGCCGATGACCGAGGAGCCGCTGCCGAAGGCCTGCACCTCCTTGGTGACGTCCGACCAGTACTCGCCGACGTGCTTGCGCTGCTGCTTGAGCAGATCCACGGCCGCGTCGAACTGGGTCCTGTCGAGCGCGTACGGATTCGTGATCTTCAGGTCCGGGCGGTGCGCCATCAGGTAGAGCGCGGCGTCCGCGATGTAGATCGGCGAGTCGTACGCGGTGACCTTGCCGTTGTACTGCGCGGCGTCCTCGAAGACCGAGCGCCAGGAGGTCGGCGCCGGCGTGACCGCATCGGTGCGGTACATGAGCAGATTCGCGCCCCAGCCGTGCGGCACACCGTAGTTCAGGCCCTCGTAGGAGTTCCACGGCTTGTTCTTCAGGTAGCCGAAGACGTCCGCGTAGTTGGGTACGAGCGCGGTGTTGATCGGGTCCACGTTGCCCCCGCCGATGAGCCGCAGCGCCGCGTCGCCCGAGGCGGAGACCACGTCGTACTGGCCCGAACGCATCAGGGTCACGGCCTCGTCCGAGGTGCCGAAGGGCTTGAACTCGACCTTGCAGCCCGTCTGCTGTTCGAAGGGCGTCACCCAGTTGACCGCGGGGTCGTTGCCGCCGTCCTCGACGTAGCCGGGCCAGCCCAGGATCGAGACCTTCCCTTCGGGTTGACCGAGGGCCGCGAGCGGAGTGGTGGACCGGGTCGGAGGGGTGGTGCCGCAGGCGGAGGTGACCACGGCGAGCGCGCAGGCCGCGGCGGCGGCCCCGATGCGGATCGACCCGCGGAGCGTGCCGGTCACGCCGCGGTCTCCGGCAGCCAGACCACGTCATCGTCGGACCAGGAGACGAAGACCCGGTCGCCGGTCGTGAAGGACTCGGCGGCCTCCCGGGCGAGGGCGACGACCTCCGTGCCGTCCTGGAGTGCGACGTGGACGTGCGTGGCCGGACCGAGGTAGACGACGGAGGTGATCGCACCCTCGAGCGCGCGGCCCGAGCCGGCCGGACCCGCGCCGACCGAGAGGTTCTCCGGGCGCAGGCTGAACGCCTCGGAGCGCTGGTACATCGATTCCGCGGCCGCGGGCGCGAACAGGTTCGAGGTGCCGACGAAGTCGGCGACGAAGCGGCCCCTCGGGTTCCGGTACAGCTCGCGCGGGGTGTCCAACTGCACGAGGTGTCCGTCGTTGAAGACGCCGACCCGGTCGCTCATGGTCAGCGCCTCCTCCTGGTCGTGCGTGACGAACACGAAGGTGATGCCGAGGGAGCGCTGCAGTTCCTTCAGTTCCACCTGCATCTGCCGGCGCAGCTTGAGGTCGAGCGCGCCCAGTGGCTCGTCGAGGAGGAGGACCTGCGGGTCGACCACGAGGGCCCGCGCGATGGCGACGCGCTGCTTCTGCCCGCCCGACAGCTGGTCCGGGCGACGGTCCGCGAACGCTCCGAGCTGCACCCGGTCCAGCACTGCCCGCGCTCGCTCGCGGCGCTCGGAGCGCCCCACGCCGCGCACGCGCAGTCCGTACGCCACGTTGTCCAGGACCGACATGTGCGGGAACAGTGCGTAGTCCTGGAAGACCGTGTTGACCGCGCGCTCGAAGGGGGCCGTCGTCGTGACGTCGACGCCGCCCAGCTCGATGGTGCCCGAGGTGACGGCCTCGAACCCGCCGATCAGGCGCAGCACCGTCGTCTTGCCCGAGCCCGACGGGCCCAGCATCGAGAAGAACTCGCCGGCACGGATATCGAGGTCGAGGCGGTCGACCGCGAGGGTGTCGTCGTACTTCTTGACCACATCGCGCAGCCGGATCGCGGGGGCGTCGGGCGCGGCGCCGTCGGGGGTGGGGGTCGTCATGGGCGTTCCTTCGCGGGAGTCGATGTGATGGGCGTCATATCGCAAAACATATAAGACCATAGGTATGAAGTAAATGTTTTCCAGGAATCTGTCCGGTAATGTCCGAGTCCGGGTGTCCGACCGGGCGCGATGCGACGAGGAGGTGCGATGACGGTGCAGGTACGACCGCCGCGCAGCCTCGTCGGCGTGTTCTCGCCGGTGCGCACGACCGGCCTCGCCGACGAGGTCGCGGCCCGCATCTCGGGCGCCGTCGACTCGGGGCTGCTCGTTGCGGGCCAACGCCTGCCGACCGAGTCCGAACTGGCGGCCGTGCTCGGCGTCTCCGCGGTCACCGTGCGGGAGGCGCTCGCCCGGCTCCGCGCTGAAGGCGTGATCACCACGACGCGAGGTCGAACCGGCGGGAGTTTCGTCGCGGCCGACCCCGTGGGCGCGCTCGCGCGTGCCCAGGAGCGGCTCGCGGGTATGAGCAAGGTGGGACTGTCGGACCTCGGTCAGCACTACGAGGCGGTGACGGCGCACTGCGCCCGCCTCGCGGCCCGGCGCGCGGGTCCCGCCGACCTCGCCGAGCTGCGCGCGGTCATCGGACCCACGCCGGACGAGGGCGGGGGCGCGGCCGCGCTCGCCGTCGCCGCCCGGCGTGCGGAGTCCGAATTCGCGATCGAGGTCGCGACGATCGGGCGGTCCGCCCGGCTCGCGCACGAGGTGGTCCTGTTGCAGTCGGAGCTCGGTCCGCTCGCGTTGTTGCCCAACGACGACGAGGAGTACCGCCGCGCGGCGGAGGTCGCCCGCGGCGCCGTGTCGACGGCGCTCGCCGCGCGAGACCCCGACCGTGCCGGGGCCGCGATGCGGGCCCTCGTCGGACACGAGTTCGCATGGTTGATCGCCCATCGGGCCGAGGCGGAGGAGGCGAGTGGCACGTGACGGATCACGATCAGGGTGAGGTCGAGGCCCTCGCCGACTACTTCACGCACTTGGACAGGAGCCTGTCGGAGTTCCGCGCCGCGGTCTCGCGCGGCATCGGCGGGGCCGCCCGGGCGGGCGTGCCCGGCGCCGCGATCGACAAGCTCGTCCGGCCCGGTGCCGAGGCGCTGCTGCGGGCGGATGAGCTGGGCGTGGTGGGCGCCGGATTCGTCTCGGGCGACCGGCTCTTCGGTGACGGCCGTGGCTACATCGCCTGGTGGCAGGTCGTTCGCGAGAGCCGGGTCGACGCCATCGGCGACGCGGGCTTCGGCCCCGCCGACCGGTACGCGCGGTACGACTGGTTCCAGGCCGCGGTCGCGAACCCGGACGACCTCGCGGTCACCGGGCCGTACATCGATCTGCTCTGTACGGACGACTTCATCCTCACGCTGACGCGGGCCGTCGTGGCGGCGGAGCCGGACGGCGGTGCTGGACCGGTGGGCGTCGTCGGGCTCGATGTCACGATCGAGGGCGTCGAACGCCGTGCGCGTACCGCGCTGCGGCGCCTGGGGGAGCGGTCCGCGCTGCTCCGTGCGGATGGGAGGGTCGTCGCCGCCCGCTCACCGCTGTTGCTCGCCGGCGATTTCGCCGAGGTCGACGCCGGATCGGAACGGATCGCGGTGGGGCCGCAGCTGGTGCTCGTCTCCAGTGCGCGCCCGGCGTGAACGGGGTGGTTCGCGCTCCGCGAAAAGCATTGTGAGTGGGCGCTCATTTCTGTAGCCTCAAAGTCGTGCACGCGGCTAACGGTTCTCGGACGCGCGCGCCGCACCTGCCACAGGACGAGCGGCGCGCGGCGCTGATCGATGCGACCCGGGACGCGCTGCTCGAGTACGGCGCCGTTCCCACCACCAAGCAGATCGCGCAGCACGCCGGCGTCGCGGAGGGAACGATCTTCCGCGTCTTCGAGTCCAAGGAGGCGCTCCTCGACGCGGTCGTGCGCGAGTCCTTCGTGACGGGGGAGCTGTTCGACCGGATCGACGCGATCGAACCGGGCCTCCCGCTGCGCGAACGGCTGTACGCGTTCGTCGAGATCGTCCAGAACCGGTTCCAGCACATCTTCGGACTGATGGCCGCGCTCGGCATGGTCTCGCCGCCCCACGTCCAGGACGAGGACTCGCGGCTGCGGGTCCAGGAGGAGGGGCCCGCCCTGGTCGAGCGTCTCGCCGGGGTGATCGCCGGCGACGCCGACCAGCTCAGCGTTCCGCCGCAGGAGGCGATCCACCTGCTGCGGCTGCTCACCTTCTCCGGCAGCCACCCGCACATCAGCCACGGGCACGTGCTCTCGCCCCGCACCATCGTCGACGTTCTGCTCGACGGAATCTCAGCCCCCGCAGCCCCCGCCGCCGGAAGGACCATTCCGTGACCCTGATCCGCCTCATCGCCGCGCACCTGCGGCCCTATCGGCCCTGGCTCCTCGCAGTGGCCGTGTTCCAACTCGTCAGCGTCATCGCGAACCTGGTGCTGCCCAGCATCAATGCCAAGATCATCGACCTCGGCGTCACGCCCGGCGACACCGGCTACATCTGGCGCATGGGTGCGGTCATGCTGGGGATCACGCTGATCCAAGTGATCGCGGCGGGCGGCGCCACCTACTTCGCCGCCCGCAGCTCTATGGCCTTCGGCCGGGACACCCGCCGCTCCCTCTTCGGCGCGGTCGGCCGGTTCTCGGGGCGCGAGGTGTCGAAATTCGGTGCGGCGTCACTGATCACGCGCACCACCAACGATGTGCAGCAGGTGCAGCTGCTGGTCCTGATGTCGCTGTCGATGATGATCCAAGCGCCCTTCATGGCGGTCGGCGGCGTCTTCATGGCCATCCGGGAGGAACCTGGCCTGGCCTGGCTGATGGTGGTGGCCGTGCCCGTCCTCGGCGCCGTTCTGGGCGTGGTGATCGCGAAGATGATCCCCGGCTTCCGGCTCGTCCAGACCCGGCTCGATGCCGTGAACCGTGTTCTCCGGGAACAGCTCACGGGCGTCCGAGTGATCCGGGCCTTCGTCCGTGAGCCCGTGGAGCGTGACCGGTTCGACGGTGCCAACACCTCCCTCACGGACGCCTCGGTGCGCGTGATGCGGCTGATGGCGATCATGTTCCCGTGGGTCATGCTGGTGCTCAACCTCTCCACGGTCGCGGTCTGGTGGTTCGGCGCGCATCTCATCGCCGACGGTTCCGCGCAGATCGGCTCCGTCACCGCCTACATGCAGTACATGATGCAGATCCTCATGTCGGTGATGATGGCCACGTTCATGGTGATGATGGTGCCGCGCGCCTCGGTCGCCGCGGACCGGATCACCGAGGTCCTGTCCACCCCGCCCACCGTCGCGCCGCCGGAGCATCCGGCTCCGCTCCGGACGATCACGGGCGCCGTCGAACTGGACGCGGTGACGATGTGTTACCCGGGTGCGGCGCAGCCCGTGCTGCGCGATGTGGATCTGGCCGCGCGGCCGGGGGAGACGGTGGCGATCATCGGGTCGACCGGCTCGGGCAAGACCACCCTGATCAACCTGCTGGCGCGGCTGTTCGACGCCACGGGGGGCGCGGTCCGCTACGACGGCGTGGACGTGCGTGAACTGCGGTCGGATGCGCTGTGGGGCCACGTCGGCCTCGTGCCGCAGCGGGCGTACCTGTTCAGCGGCACCGTCGCCTCGAACCTGCGGTTCGGCAATCCCGACGCGACCGACGACGAGCTCGCGGAGGCGCTGCGGATCGCGCAGGCCACCGACTTCGTCGCCGAGCTCGGCGGTCTCGATGCGCCGATCGCGCAGGGCGGGACCAATGTCTCGGGCGGGCAGCGCCAGCGGCTCGCGATCGCCCGCGCGCTCGTCGCGAAGCCGGCGATCTACCTGTTCGACGACAGCTTCTCGGCGCTCGACCTCACGACCGACGCGAAGCTGCGCGCGGCCCTGCGGCCCTACACCCGTGAGGCGACCGTTTTCATCGTGGCGCAACGCATCTCGACCATCGCGAGCGCCGATCAGATCATCGTTCTCGAGGACGGCGAGGTCGTCGGCCACGGCACCCACGCGGAGCTCCTCGAGACCTGCCCGACCTATCAGGAGATAGCGGGCAGCCAGGCGAGCGCGGGGAGTGCGGCATGACACGGCCAGGAGGGCGGACGGCGGCCGCCGCGGCGGCGGGGGCGCCCAACCAGAAAGCCATGACCTTCTGGCCGTCGCTGAAGCGGCTGCTGGGGCGGATGCGTGAGCAGCGGGTGGCGATGATGGCGGCGATCGTGCTCTCGATCGGCTCGGTCACCGCCGCCGTGCTCGCGCCCAAGGTCGTGGGCACGGCCGTCGATGCGATCTACGACGGTTTCCGCTCGCAGCTGCGGCACGGTCCGGGCATCGACTTCCACCGCGTGGGGACGATCCTGCTCTGGGTGGTCGTGCTGTTCGTGGCGAGCGCGGCCCTGCAGTACGTGCAGGGCTACCTCCTCAACGGGGCCGTGCAGCGGGTCATGTACTCGCTGCGCCGGGAGGTGGAGGAGAAGCTGAACCGGCTGCCGCTCAGCTATTTCGACAAGCAACCCCGCGGCGAGCTGCTCTCGCGGGTGACCAACGACATCGACAACCTGGGCCAGTCGCTGACCCAGGCCCTGAGCCAGCTGATCGTCTCCGCGTTCACGGTGATCGGCGTGCTCGTCATGATGCTCGTCGTCTCGCCGCTGCTGACGGCCGTCGCGGTCGTCGTCATCCCGCTGATCGTGGTCTTCGCGGGCCAGATCATGAAACGCAGCCAGAAGCACTTCGTGGCGCAGTGGAAGTCGACGGGCTCGCTCAACGCCCAGGTGGAGGAGGCCTTCACCGGACACGACCTGGTCACCGTCTACGGCCGCGGAGCCGCGCTGGAGGAGCGGTTCGCCGCCGAGAACGACGCCCTGATGCACGCGAGCTACCGGGCGCAGTTCCTCTCCGGCCTCGTGATGCCGATCAGCATGTTCGTCGGCAACCTGCAGTACGTGGCGGTGTGCGTGGTCGGCGGGCTGCGGGTCGCCGGCGGCGGAATGAGTCTCGGCGATGTCATCGCCTTCATCCAGTACTCCCGGCAGTTCACCCAGCCGGTCACGCAGATGGCGTCGATGGTGAACATGCTCCAATCCGGAGTCGCGTCCGCCGAGCGGGTCTTCTCGATCCTCGACGCGGAGGAACAGGTCGCCGGGCGGCCGGGCACGTTGCCGGAGCCGACGCGCGGCCGCGTCGCCTTCGAGAACGTCTCCTTCGGCTACAAGCCCGACGAGCCGCTCATCGAGGGCATGAATCTCGTCGCGGAGCCCGGGCGGACCGTCGCGATCGTCGGGCACACGGGCGCCGGCAAGACGACCCTGGTCAACCTGATCATGCGGTTCTACGAGCTCAGCGGCGGGCGGATCACGATCGACGGCGTCGACATCGCGGAGGTCGAGCGCGCCGACCTGCGTCACAGGATGGGCATGGTGCTGCAGGACACCTGGCTGTTCGAGGGCACCATCATGGACAACATCCGGTACGGGCGTCTCGATGCGACCGATGAGGAGGTGTACGAGGCCGCACGGGCCACCTTCGTCGACCGGTTCGTCCACTCCTTGCCGGACGGGTACCAGACGGTGCTCGACGACGAGTCGGGCAGCGTCTCGGCGGGCGAGCGACAGCTGATCACCATCGCCCGCGCCTTCCTCGCGGAGCCGGCGATCCTGATCCTCGACGAGGCGACCAGTTCCGTGGACACGCGCACCGAGGTGATGCTGCAGCAGGCCATGCACGCACTCCGCGCCGACCGGACCAGTTTCGTCATCGCGCACCGGCTCTCGACCATCCGGGACGCGGACGTCATCGTCGTGATGGACCACGGGCGCATCGTCGAGCAGGGTTCGCACGAGGAGCTCCTCGCCGCCGGCGGGCACTACGCCGATCTGTACCGGGCGCAATTCGAGGGCGTCGAGATCTGACGACGCGCCGGTCCGCGGGCAGGTCGTTGCCAAGGTTGTGACAAGTGCGCGCGATAGGCTGGTGGCCGAGAAGAACGGACGAAGAGGGACAGAAGCGGCGGACATGAGCGATGAACTCGCACCCGGGACGGTGATCGGCGGCTACCGGATCGAGCGGCGCCTCGGCTCCGGCGGCATGGGCTCCGTCTACCTGGCCAAGCATCCCGAGCTGCCGCGCTACGACGCGCTCAAGGTCCTGGGCGCGGGCTACTCGGGCGACGACGCCTTCCGCAAGCGGTTCCTCCGCGAGGCGGAGCTCGCGGCGCGGCTCGATCATCCGAACGTGGTCACCATCTACAACCGCGGCACCGAGGGCACCCGCCTGTGGATCGCCATGCAGTACGTCGAGGGCGACGACTGCTCCGTGCTGCTCAAGCGCACGCCCACGGGGCTCGCGCCCGCGGTCGCGGTGGAGATCGTCGGCCAGATCGGGCGGGGCCTGGATCGCGCGCACCGCGCCGGGCTCCTGCACCGCGACATCAAGCCCGCCAACATCCTGGTCACCGCTATCGATGACGACGGTGACGACGGGGACGAGCGTCGCGCGCTGCTGACCGATTTCGGCGTGGCCAAGGGCGGCGAGGACACCTCGCAGCTGACGGCGGTCGGCACCGTCCTCGCGACGCTGGCCTACGCCTCGCCGGAGCAGCTGTGCGGAGAGGAGCTGGACCCGCGGTCGGACCAGTACTCGCTGGCGGCCACCTTCTTCCACCTGGTCACGGGCAAGGTTCCGTACACGGGTGCCAGTACCGATGCGGTGATCGACGCGCACTTCAACGCCCCGCCGCCGCGGATCTCACAGATCCGCGACGGGGTGCCGCCCGCGGTCGACGCCGTGGTCGCCCGCGGCCTGGCCAAGACTCCCGCCGAGCGGTTCGCGACGTGCCGGGAGTTCGCGAACGCCCTGAAGTCCGCGCTGGCGGCGCCGGTCGCACGGCCTGCGCCGCGGCAGGTCCAGCGGCCCGCGTCCGGGTACGTTCCGGGCCCGGGGCACCCGTCCGGCCCGCAGCAGCCCGCGAGCGCGCCGCGTCCGTCCCAGCCGGTGCAGCGCACCGTCGCACCGGGCATCCGGGGGCAGGCGAACCGGCCGAGCTACCCGATGGCGCGTCCGCAGCAGCCCGTGGCGCCGCAGCCGCTGTACGGCGCGGGTGTGCCCTCCGGGGCCGTTCCCCGGCAGCCGGCGCCGCGCCCGCCCGCCCCGCGCGGCCGGCCCGCGAAGGCCCCGAGTTCGGGTGTGATGTCGCCCGGCGTGCTGGTGCTCGTGGGAGTGGCGGTAGTGGCGTTGCTGGTGTTGATCCTGGTCATCGTTCTCGCCGCGTGATCCGTCCGGACCTGTCGGAGGGACGGCCTACACTGCCTAATGACAGCGATGAGATTCTCCACCGGAGGTGAACAACCCATGACGTCCGCCGCCGGCTCGTTCGTCCATCTGCACAACCACACCGAGTACTCGATGCTCGACGGTGCGGCCAAGGTCGATCCGCTGTTCGCGGAGGCCCAACGGCTGGGGATGACGGCGGTCGGCATGTCCGACCACGGGAACATGTTCGGTGCCTCGGACTTCTACAACACGGCGCGCAAGTACGACATCAAGCCCATCATCGGGATCGAGGCGTACATCGCGCCGGAGTCGCGGTTCAACACCAAGCGCGTCAAGTGGGGCGATCCGTCGCAGAAGGGTGATGACGTCTCGGGCTCGGGCGCCTACACCCACATGACGATGGTGGCGGAGAACGCCACGGGCCTGCGGAACCTGTTCAAGCTGAGTTCGCTCGCGTCGATCGAGGGCCAGCTGGGCAAGTGGTCCCGGATGGACGCGGAGATCATCGCCGAGCACGCGGCCGGCATCATCGCCACCACGGGCTGCCCGTCGGGTGAGGTGCAGACGCGGCTGCGGCTCGGGCACGAGCGGGAGGCCCTGGAGGCCGCGGCGAAGTGGCAGGAGATCTTCGGCAAGGAGAACTTCTACCTGGAGCTGATGGACCACGGCATCGACATCGAGCGCCGGGTCCGCGAGGGCCTGCTGGAGATCGGCCGCAAGCTCGGGATCAAACCACTCGCCACCAACGACTGCCACTACGTCACCAAGGACAAGGCGGAGTCGCACGGCGCGTTGCTGTGTATCCAGACCGGTAAGACCCTGTCCGATCCCACCCGGTTCCAGTTCGACGGCGACGGCTACTACCTGAAGTCGGCGCAGGAGATGCGCGAGCTGTGGGATGCACAGGTGCCGGGCGCCTGCGATTCCACCGTCGAGATCGGCGAGCGCGTCCAGTCCTACGCGGAGGTCTGGGAGCACAAGGACCGCATGCCGCGGTTCCCGGTGCCCGAGAACCACACGCAGGAGTCCTTCCTCGAGTCGGAGGTCATGGACGGCCTGAACCGTCGTTTCCCCGACGGTCCCCCGGCGGACTACGTCGAGCGCGCGAAGTACGAGCTGTCGGTCATCAACGAGATGGGTTTCCCGGCCTACTTCCTCGTCGTCGGCGACCTGATCGCGCACGCGCACGAGGTCGGCATCCGAGTTGGCCCGGGCCGTGGTTCCGCGGCCGGCTCACTGGTGGCGTGGGCGCTGGGCATCACCAACATCGACCCGATCCCGCACGGCCTGCTGTTCGAGCGGTTCCTCAACCCCGAGCGCGTGTCGATGCCCGATATCGATATCGACTTCGACGATCGTCGCCGTGGCGAGATGATCACCTATGCGTCGGAGAAGTGGGGCTCGGACAAGGTGGCCCAGGTCATCACGTTCGGCACCATCAAGACGAAGGCCGCCATCAAGGACTCGGCCCGCGTCATCTACGGGCAGCCCGGCTATTCGATCGCCGACCGCATCACCAAGGCGCTGCCGCCGCCCATCATGGCCAAGGACATCTCGGTCAAGGGCATCACGGACCCCTCGCACGAGCGGTACAAGGAGGCCGTCGAGGTCCGGCAGTTGATCGAGACGGACCCGGACGTCAAGAAGATCTACGACATGGCGCTCGGGCTCGAGGGCCTGATCCGCAATGCCGGCGTGCACGCCTGCGCGGTGATCATGTCCTGTGATCCGCTCACCGACGCGATCCCCGTGTGGAAGCGGGCGCAGGACGGCGCGATCATCACCGGCTGGGACTACCCGTCGTGCGAGGCCATCGGCCTGCTGAAGATGGACTTCCTGGGCCTGCGCAACCTCACCGTGATCGGTGACGCGCTGGGCAACATCAAGCACAACCGCGGTGTCGACCTCGACATGGACCAGCTCCCGCTGGACGACGAGGTCACCTACGAGCTGCTGCAGAGGGGCAACACCCTCGGCGTGTTCCAGCTCGACGGCGGCCCCATGCGGGATCTGCTGCGCCGCATGCAGCCCACCAAGTTCGAGGACATCGTGGCCGTGGGCGCCCTGTACCGCCCGGGCCCGATGGGCATGAACGCGCACAACGACTACGCGGATCGCAAGAACGGCCGGCAGCAGGTCAAGCCGATCCACCCGGAGCTCGAGGAGCCGCTCAAGGACATCCTCGCGGACACGTTCGGCCTGATCGTGTACCAGGAGCAGATCATGCACATCGCGCAGAAGGTCGCCGGGTACAGCCTCGGCCAGGCCGACATCCTGCGCCGCGCGATGGGTAAGAAGAAGAAAGAGGTCCTCGACGAGGCCTACGGCGGGTTCCAGCAGGGCATGCTCGACAACGGCTTCTCGCAGGCCGCGATCACCGCGCTGTGGGAGACGGTGCTGCCCTTCGCCGGCTACGCGTTCAACAAGTCGCACGCCGCCGCGTACGGCCTGGTCTCCTACTGGACGGCGTACCTCAAGGCGAACTACCCGGCCGAGTACATGGCGGCGCTGCTCACCTCCGTCGGTGACGACAAGGACAAGGCGGCCATCTACCTCGGCGACTGCCGCCGCCTGGGAATCACCGTTCTCCCGCCGGATGTCAACGAGTCCTTCCACGCCTTCACCTCGGTCGGTCAGGACATCCGCTTCGGCATGGGCTCGGTCCGCAACGTGGGCGAGGGTGTGGTCGCCTCCATCGTCCGGACGCGTGAGGAGAAGGGCGCCTACACCTCCTTCTCCGACTACCTCGCCAAGATCGAGGTCGCGGCCTGTTCCAAGAAGGTCACCGAATCCCTCATCAAGGCGGGCGGTTTCGACTCGCTCGACCATCCCCGCAAGGGCCTGCTCCTGGTGCACGCCGACGCGATCGAGTCGGTGCTGTCGACGAAGAAGGCCGAGGCCGTGGGCCAGTTCGACCTGTTCGGGTCGATGGGGGAGGAAGACGGTGCCGCCGGCCCCATCGACGATGTCTTCACCATCAAGGTTCCCGAGGAGGAGTGGGAGGGCAAGCACAAGCTGGCTCTCGAACGCGAGATGCTCGGCCTGTACGTCTCCGCGCACCCGCTCGACGGGGTGGAGCACGTGATCGGCGCGCAGACGGACACCGCGATCCCCGCGATCGTCGAGGGTGACGTCAAGGACGGGACCCAGGTCACCGTCGGCGGCATCCTGCAGTCCGTGAACCGGCGCGTGAACAAGAACGGCGCGCCCTTCGCCTCCGCCCAGATCGAGGACCTCTCCGGCGGCATCGAGGTCTTCTTCTTCCCGCAGGCGTACGCGGCCTACGGCGCGGAGGTCGTCGAGGACGCGGTGGTGCTGATCAAGGCCCGGGTGAACTTCCGCGACGACAAGGTCACCCTCATCGCGAACGACATCGCGCCGATCGACCTGTCCCAGATCGGTGTCGCGAAGCCGCTCTCCCTCACGATGCAGACCAGGGTGTGCACGCAGGACAAGGTCTCCGCCCTCAAGCAGGTCCTGCAGCGCCACCCCGGCGTCTCGGACGTGCACGTCAAGCTCGTCGGCGGTGACGGCGACGGGAAGAGCACCACGCTCAAGCTGGCCGACACGCTCCGGGTGAACCCGTCGTCGTCGCTGATGGGCGACCTGAAGGCGCTGCTGGGCCCCCACTGCCTGGCCTGAACCCGGTACGTCGCCGTGCGATCAGGCGCGGGTGTGCACCGCGCGGGCGGCCCACCACACCGCGACGCCGACGCCGGTGGCGGCGAGCACGGCGGGCGCGAACGAGGCCGCACCGGTGGCGAGCGTGAGCATCGCGCCGAAGGCGAGGACGACCAGCGCCGCGAGCAGTGCCTCGGCCTTGTGCCGGGGCCAGGCGATGCCGAACACGTCGACGGTGCGCCGCAGCGCGCCGGCGCGGCGGGCGGAAGTCGAGAATGCGGCACTGGTGGTCATGGTGTTCATCGTAGCCTGTGACTGAGGTTTCGGCTACCCGAACTCGCAGTCCGGCGGGTCGATCTGGGATGATGGAACGCGTGTTGCGCTGGATAACCGCTGGAGAATCGCACGGCCCCGCCCTCGTGGCCCTCGTGGAGGGCATGGTCGCGGGCGTCGAGGTCACGTCGTCGGACATCGCCGCCCAGTTGGCGCGGCGTCGACTGGGCTACGGGCGTGGCGCGCGCATGAAGTTCGAGGCCGACAAGGTGACCATCCTCGGCGGCGTCCGGCACGGCCTGACCCAGGCGGGCCCCGTCGCCATCGAGATCGGCAACACCGAATGGCCCAAGTGGGAGCAGGTCATGTCGGCCGACCCCGTCGATCAGGAGCTGCTGGACGGCGTGGCGCGCAACGCGCCCCTCACGCGTCCCCGGCCCGGCCACGCCGACTACTCGGGCATGCTCAAGTTCGGCTTCGACGATGCGCGCCCCGTGCTCGAGCGCGCGAGCGCCCGCGAGACCGCGGCCCGGGTGGCCGCCGGCACCGTCGCCCGCAACTTCCTGCGCCAGGCCCTCGGGGCCGAGGTGATCAGCCATGTCATCTCGATCGGTGCGTCGGAGCCCTATGTCGGGTCCACGCCGTCGGCGGCCGACCTGGAGCGGATCGACGCCTCGCCCGTGCGCGCCTTCGACGAGGCCGCTGAGCAGTCGATGATCACCGAGATCGAGGCCGCCAAGAAGGACGGGGACACCCTCGGTGGCGTCGTCGAGGTCGTGGTCACCGGCCTGCCGGTGGGCATCGGCTCCGTCGCGTCGGGGGAGAGCCGGCTCGACGCGCGGCTCGCGTTCGCGCTCATGGGAATTCAGGCGATCAAGGGCGTCGAGGTCGGCGACGGCTTCGAAACGGCCCGTCGGCGCGGCAGCGAGGCGCACGACGAGATGCTGCCCGACAAGGGCGGCGTGTTGCGCTCGACCAACCGCGCGGGCGGCGTCGAGGGCGGTATGACCAACGGTGAGGAACTGCGCGTGCGCGTGGCGATGAAGCCGATCTCCACGGTGCCCCGCGCCCTGCGCACCATCGATATGCAGACCGGCACCGAGGCCGTCGCGATCCACCAGCGCAGCGATGTCTGCGCGGTACCCGCGGCGGGCGTGGTGGCCGAGGCCATGGTGGCCCTCGTGGTCGCGCAGGCGGCTCTCGAGAAGTTCGGTGGCGACTCCTTGGCGGAGACGCGCAGCAACATCGAGCGGTACTCCGAGCAGGTGGCGGCGCGGTTGCATCGGGTGACGCCCGGGGCGGTCTGATGGCTGCCGCGCCCGCGCGCGCAGGCGGACCCGTCGCGATCCTCATCGGCCCGCCCGGCGCCGGGAAGACCACCATCGGTCGGCGCTTGGCGCGGGCTCTCCGGGTGGACTTCATCGATATCGACGAGGAGATCGAGCAGCGCGAGGGCCGGCCGATCGGACAGATCTTCGCCACGGACGGTGAGCCCGCGTTCCGCGCCATCGAGGAGACGGTCACGGCGGAGGTGATCGCCACGCATCCGGGTGTGATCTCGCTCGGCGGTGGTGCGGTCATGTCGGTCGCGACCCGTGAACTCCTGAAACGACATCAGGTCGTCTATCTGGAACTCACCGACGAGGAGGGGATCCGGCGCACCATCGGGTCCGCCCGTCCACTCCTCAAGAGCGACGATCCGGCGGCCGCGTACCGGGCCCTCATGGCCCGGCGGACCCCGGTCTACCGCGAACTCGCGACGATCCGCGTCTCCACGGTGGGTCGCGCACCGTCGTCCGTCGTCCGGCAGGTGCAGCGCCGCCTGAAGGACACCGCCCCCGGGCGGGAACGCCGCGGCCCCTGGCCGAAGCTGCCCGCCGTCCTGCGTACGTCCGCCAAGAATCGATCGGAGTAGTAGATGAGCGAGAACCCCGTGCAGGTCCGCGTCGACGCGGGCAGCCCCTACGACGTGGTGATCGGCCGCGGGCTGCTCGACGAGACCGTCGCGGCGGCCGGCGAGGCGACCAAGGCCGCGATCTTCTACCAGCCGACTCTCGCCGAGACCGCGGAGGCTCTGCGTCAGGCGTTGGCGGACAAGGGGATCGACGCGCATCGTATCGAGCTGCCCGATGCCGAGGCCGGCAAGGACCTGCAGGTCGCGGGCTTCTGCTGGGAGGTGCTCGGTCGAATCGGCCTGAGCCGCCAGGACGTGATCTACAGCTTGGGCGGTGGGGCGGCGACCGATGTCACGGGTTTCGTGGCCGCCACCTGGATGCGCGGCGTCCCGGTCGTGCACATCCCGACCACGCTGCTGGCCATGGTCGACGCGGCAGTCGGCGGCAAGACCGGCATCAACACCGACGCCGGGAAGAACCTGGTGGGTTCCTTCCACGAGCCGCGGGCCGTGATCGTCGACCTGGTGACGCTGGAAACGGTGCCGCGCAACGAGATCGTGGCCGGCATGGCCGAGGTGATCAAGACCGGGTTCATCGCCGACCCGGTGATCCTCGAGCTCGTCGAGAAGGACCCGGAGGCCGCGCTCGACCCCACCGGCGACGTGCTGCCCGAGCTGGTCCGCCGCTCCATCGAGGTCAAGGCGAAGGTCGTCTCCGCCGACCTCAAGGAGTCCTCGCTGCGCGAGATCCTCAACTACGGCCACACCCTGGCGCACGCCCTCGAGCGTCGCGAGCGCTACCGCTGGCGCCACGGCGCCGCCGTGTCCGTCGGCCTGATCTACGCCGCCGAGCTCGGCCGTCTCGCGGGCCGGCTCGACGACGAGACCGCGGACCGGCACCGTCGGGTCCTGGAGTCCGTCGGCCTGCCCACGTCCTACGACGCCGACGCCTTCGGCCAGCTCCTCGAGTACATGGGTACGGACAAGAAGAACCGCGCCGGCATGCTCCGGTTCGTCGTGCTCGACGGCCTGGCCCGCCCGGGCCGGCTCGAAGCACCGGACCCGTCGCTCCTGGTCGCCGCCTACTCCGCGGTCGCCAAGGAGGGCCCGCAGCCGAGCGGCTCGGTGCTCCTGTAGAGCACTACCAGCAGAGCTTCCCCGGCTCGACGTACGTGTGGACGGCCAACGCCCACCCGGCGCAGAGCATGAGCGCTGCGGCGATGCCGAACCACGGGTTGCGGCGCAGCGCTGCGTACGCGCCGAGCGGCGCGGCCCAGAGCGCTCCGGCGGCGGCGGTGGTCGCGACGCCGCCGAGTCCTCCGCGCGTGCCGGCGCTGCACGTCGTATCGATCGCCGACCACGCGCCCCACCAGGCCAGCCACGCGCACAGCACCGTCCACGCGGCGTAGCCGACCACGGCCAGTGCGGCGCGCGCCTGGCCGCTCACGGCGCCTCCGGGAGGCCGAGAAGGTCCGCAGAGCGGGTCAGTGTGTATTCGAACAACGCGTCCGCGGGCTCGAGTGTGTTCGCGAACTGCCCGAACAACTCGAAGCTCACGGCGCCGAACAGCTGGGTCCAGGCGATGATGCCGAGGGCGAGCTGGGCGGGGTCGCCGCCCGGGGCGACCGCCTCGGCGACGGCGCGCAGCTGTTCGTCGAGCACGCCCGACGGTGCCGGTGCCCCGCCGTGCCCGGTCGCCGCGATCCGGGCGAGGGTCCCCGAGGTGCGGATCGCCGCGGCGGTCGTCTCCGCCGGTGCGTGATAGCCGGGCACGGGGGAGCCGTAGAGCAGCGTGTACTCGTGCGGGTGGTCCAGGGCCCAGCGACGGACAGCCCGGGCCGCGGCGATCCAGCGGTCGCGGGGCTCCGCAGCGGCCGAGTCGGCGGCCACCACCGCATCGCCGAGGGACTCGTAGGCCTCGGTGATGAGCGTGGTGAGCAGCGCATCGCGGCTCGGGAAATACCGGTACACGGCCGACGAGGCGAGCCCCAGGTCCCGGGCCACGGCGCGTAGCGAGAGCGCCGCGGCGCCCACCTCGCGGAGCTGCTCCCGCGCGCTGCGGATGATCTCGGCGGTCAGTTCGGCGCGGGCGCGCTCGCGGGCGGTCAGGGAGGCGTTCACCTCTCGATCATTGCACTGATCGGAAACGCGAGCACTGCTCTTGACAAAGCTGCACAGCAGACGGAGCATAGATCTAATACAAGAGCAATGCTCACAGTTGGAGGATCTCATGACCGCACCCGCCGCCACCGTCCGCCCCGGCCGGACCGCCACCGCGTTCAACAACACCGTCGCCTGGCTCGCCCGCCGCGGCGTGTCGGTCTACGGCAGTAGGGAACTCGCCGTCCGTGGGCGGAAGTCGGGCGAGTGGCGGACGGTACCCGTCAACGTCCTCGTCGTCGACGGCGCCGAGTACCTCGTCGCGGCGCGGGGCCTCACGCAGTGGGTGCGCAACATGCGGGCCGCGGGCGCGGGCGAACTGCGGCTGGGGCGCACCGTCGAACCGATCATCGCGACCGAGGTCGTCGACGCGGCGGCGAAGGTGCCGGTCCTGCGCGCGTACCTCCGCAAGTGGGCGTGGGAGGTCGGTGCGTTCTTCCCGGGCCTGAGTGCCGACAGCACCGATGACGAGCTCGCCGCGGCAGCGGACCGCTACCCGGTCTTCGCGATCCGGCGCGCGTGATGCGACCTGCCGACCCGATCGCGCCGGTACCGTCGCAGGGGTGAAGGCGACGAGGTCGATCGATCAGGACACGGGCGAGCTGGAGGTACACACCGGCGTCGCCGGTCGATCGGCGCGGCTCGGGCATCGCCTGGTGCTCGCGGCCCGCTCCTGGCAGGCGGTCGTGCAGCTCGACGACGAGCGTCCGGTCGCGCTCACCGTGACGGTCCGCGCCGGATCGCTCGAGGTGACCTCCGGCGAGGGTGGCCTCACGCCGCTCAGCGCGCCGGAGCGGGCCGTCGCCACGGCGAACGCGCACCGCTCGCTCCAGGTGAAGAAGTACCCCGCGATCGAATTCCGATCGGATTCGATCGAGCCCTCGGAGAACGGCTTCCGTGTGCGGGGCGGACTCACGATCTGCGGGGCGGAGCGGCCGTGCGAATTCCCGCTCGACTACGAGGCGGGTGCGCCGGCCCCCACGCTCGCTGTGGCGGTGCCGGTGCGCCAGACGGATTTCGGGGTCAAGCCCTTCTCGCTCATGATGGGCACCCTGCAGGTGGCCGACGAGGTCACGGTCGTCGCGCGCGCGACGGTGTGACCGCGCGTACCTCCGCGATACCGTGGGAGGCATGCCGCAGACGACCACCGACCACTCCCGCCGGCGCGACACCCTCCGCGCCGCGCTCGCGAGCCACGACCCCGCGCTCGACGCGATTCTCGTCACCAACCTCGACAACGTGCGCTACCTCGCCGGTTTCACCGGATCCAATGCCGCACTGCTGGTCGCCGCGGACCCGGCCGCCGACGCCATCGCCACGGACGGTCGCTACCTCACCCAGGTCGCCGAGCAGTCCGGCGATCTCCCGGCCGTCATCGAGCGCGACGTGGCGAAGGCCCTGCTCGCCCGGGCGCGCGCGGCGGGCACGGGCACCGTCGGCTTCGAGGCCACTGCGCTGAGCTATGCCGACCACGCCCGCCTCTCCGGCGACGACGTCCCGGACCTGGTGCCCACGACCCGGCTCGTCGAGAGGCTCCGCGAGGTCAAGGACGAGGGCGAGATCGAGCTCCTGCGCCGCGCCTGCGCGATCACCGATCAGGCGCTCGCCGCCCTCGTCGAGGAGGGGGCGATCCGCGCGGGCGCCACGGAGTCGCAGGTGGCGCGGCGGCTCGAGAACCTCATGTACGAGTTCGGCGCCGAGGCCGTCGCCTTCGAGACGATCGTGGCCGCGGGCGCCAACTCGGCGATCCCGCACCACCGGCCGACCGACGCCGTGCTGGCGGCGGGCGATTTCGTCAAGATCGACTTCGGCGCCCGGTACGGCGGCTATCACGCCGACGAGACCCGGACCTTCGTCCTCGGCGCGCCCGCCGACTGGCAGCGCGAGATCTACGACCTGGTGGCGCGTGCTCAGGCGGCGGGTCGGGCCGCGCTGGTCCCGGGCGCGGACGTGCGCGACATCGACGCCGCGGCCCGGTCGGTCATCGAGGCCGCGGGGTACGGCGAGCAGTTCGTGCACGGCCTCGGCCACGGCGTCGGGGTGGAGATCCACGAAGCCCCGACGCTGGGCAAACTCGGCAGCGGTACACTGTCCGACGGTGCTGTGGTCACCGTGGAGCCGGGTGTGTACCTCCCGGGCCGCGGTGGAGTCCGCATCGAGGACACCCTTGTGGTCCGTGCGGACGGGCCGGAATTGCTGACCCGCACCACCAAGGACTTGATCGCACTCTAGGAGAATTGACACCCGTGGCATCGACTGCTGATTTCAAGAACGGACTGGTCCTCAACCAGGAGGGCCAGCTCTGGCAGATCATCGAGTTCCAGCACGTCAAGCCGGGCAAGGGGCCCGCCTTCGTGCGTACCAAGCTCAAGAACGTGGTCTCCGGCAAGACGGTCGACAAGACCTTCAACGCCGGCGTCAAGGTCGAGGTCGCCACCGTCGATCGTCGTGACTTCAGCTACCTGTACCACGACGGCACCGACTACGTGTTCATGGACGCCGAGACCTACGACCAGATCAACCTGGACGAGAGCAAGGTCGGCGACGGCGCGAAGTTCCTGCTGGAGAACATGCAGGTCCAGATCTCGATGCACGAGGGCGAGGCGCTGTTCGTCGAGCTTCCGCTCTCGGCCGAGTTCGTCGTCCAGCACACCGACCCGGGCCTGCAGGGCGACCGCTCCACCGGCGGCACCAAGCCCGCCACGCTGGAGACCGGTGCCGAGATCAACGTCCCGCTGTTCATCAACACGGGCGACAAGCTCAAGGTCGACACGCGCGACGGCAGCTACCTGGGGCGCGTGAACTCCTAAGTGCCCGAGCAGTCTGAGAACTCCCGCTCCACCAAGGGGCCGAAGAAGTCCGGCGCCCGCCACCGTGCGCGCAAGCGCGCCGTCGACCTGCTGTTCGAGGCGGAGGCGCGCGGCGTCACCGACCTCGACGGCATGCTGGCCGAGCGCCGGCAGCTCGCGGCCGAGGACGCCGCGGTCGCGCCCGTGTCGGAGTACACGGCGACCCTGGTCACCGGGGTCGGGCTCGACCTCGGCCAGCTCGACTCGGTGATCTCCTCGCACCTGACCGGCTGGACGCTCACGCGCCTCCCGGCGGTGGATCGCGCCATCATGCGCATCGCCGTGTGGGAGCTGTTCAACGCCGTCGACGTGCCCCCGGCCGTGGTGGTCGACGAGGCGGTCGAGCTCGCGAAGGAACTGTCGACCGACGAGTCGCCGACCTACCTCAACGGCGTGCTCGGCAAGGTCGCCACGCTCGCTCCGCAGGTGCGATCCGCGGCCGCGGCCCAGCCCGCCGACCGCGCGGAGTAGTCCCGCTACCCCTTCAGGCGCGCGGCCAGGGCCCGTGCATTGCGGAGCGCGAGGGCCTGCACGACCCCGATCGGGTGCACCCCGCTCGCGGTGGGCAGCATCGATGCGTCGGCGATGACGACGTTCGGCACATCCCACAGCGCGCCCTCGGGGTTCGCCGCGCCGCGGCGCTCCGACGAGGCCATCCGGGCGGTGCTCATCGGGTCGGTCGCGCCGAGCGCGATCTCACCCACCCCGTAGCCCGCGGCGTGCGAGCGCTGGAGGAACTCCTCCAGCGGCCGGTCGCCGGGCACGTAGTCGCCGCCGCGCTGCTGCCCGGTGAAGATCCTCCGCGCGCCCGCCGCCTCGAGGATCCGCACCGCCGTGTCGACGCCCGTCCGCAGGTGCGCACGGTCGGCCTCCGCCAACTCGTACCGCACGGAGGGCTCACCGGCGGCGTCCATGACGACCTCGCCGGCGCCGCGGTCGCGGAGCATCACCCGCACCATCGACAGGTGCGGGAGCTGGCGCATCACGTTCAGGTGCTCGACGGGGTTGCGCCAGGGTACGAAGCTGGACGCCAGCACCGGCGTCAACGGGATGGTCTCGTAGCGGACGCCGAAGCCCTTTCCGTCGAGGTCCGCGTGCGCATCGCTGAATCTCGTGGAGGGCGGGCCCGACCACGGGGCGATCAGGTCGCCGAACAGGCCCAACGCCGTCGCCGTGGGGTGCAGGTGCAGGTGCTTGCCCACGTGTGAGCCGCCGATCCCGGACCGGCTCAGCAGGGCCGGGGTCTCGAAGCCGCCGGCGGCCACGACGACGGCGCTGCACTTGACGGTGAGCCACGAGCCGCCGGACGTCCGCGCGATCACCGTCCGGGCCCGACCGCCCTGCGTCTCGATGGACCGGGCCTGCGCGCCCGTCACGATGCGCGCGCCGCGCTTCTCCGCGTCGCGCAGCCACGTCCGTCCCGCGTCCTGCTTCGCTGCGATCCGGCTGGCCGGCCCCCACCGGCCGTCGGCCTCGCCGTCGTCCGCCAGGCCGACGGTGCGCACGGGCAGGCCGAGTTCCAGGCAGCCCCGCTCGAGCAGCACGTCCCGGTGCGACGGTGCGCCGGCTCCCTCGGTGACCCCCGAGCGCCGCCAGACCTCGTCCAGAACGGCGTCGAGCGAGGGCCCGGTGTCCACGCCGCGGGCGGCCCAGTCGGTCCGCACCTCGTCCGGGATCCGGTAGTACCCGCCGTGGGAGACGACGGTGCCGCCGCCGAGGCAGCGCGCCGCGAGGAGATAGGACTGCGCGTTCTCGGTCCAGAAGGGTCCGGGCGCGTAGAGCCGGGAGAGGTTGTCGTGATCGGAATCGCCCGCCTCCGTGGGGGAGACGTAGTCGCCGCGTTCGAGGACGAGGACGTCGAGCCCGGCCTCGGCGAGCGCGGCGGCGGCGACGGCGCCGCCCGCGCCGGAACCGATCACGACCACATCGCACGCCGTGGACGCGTCGATCTCGTACCGGGTGGGGGAGAGCGGGCGCAGTGCCCGCATGGCGCGGGCCCGCGGCTTCTTCATCGGCGCCTGCCGCGGGTAGCCGATCGCGGCCATCAGTTCGGCGCCCGGCCCGTGCTGGCCGTCGGCGCCGCCGGCCGCGTAGTACGCGAGGAGCGCGACGTTGCGCAGCCGTTTGAACAGCATCCGCTTCTGGACGAACCGCGACCGGGACAGATCGACCAGGACCCGCTCGCGCTCCGCCGCCGGCAGGTCCACGAAACGCTGACCGCGGGTGCCCAGGACCGTGGCGCAGAACACCCGGTTGTCGAAGAGGGACAGCGACTGCGAGAGCGTGTTGCCGTCGCTGTCGCGGGGGCTGCGATCGGCGTAGGAGGCGGCCACGTCACCGGCGCGCAGATCGCTCGCCGAAGGGATGGCCACACCGTCTCCCGGGGCGAACGTGTCGACGATCGCGGAGAGCGTCGCGCGCTGCCTGGTCGACAATTCCATGACCTGAACGTACTGGTATGCTTCGTGGTGCATCAAGGCATCCTTTGAAGTCCGTCCGGAGAGGCGGAGCGAGCCGTCCGGAGAGGCGGAGAAGGAGGTCACGTGGCTCGGGAACTCATGTCCGCGGCCGATGTCACCAGGACGGTGGCACGGATCGCGCATCAGATCATCGAGAAGACGGCCTTAGACACCGATTCGGGTGACGGCACCCCGAATCCCCGCGTCGTCATCTTCGGCATCCCTACGCGCGGTGCGGTTCTCGCGGCGCGGTTGGCCGCGCACATCGAGGAGTTCTCCGGCGTGGCGGTACCCGTCGGCCACCTCGACATCACCCTCTACCGCGACGATCTGCGGCACAAGCCGCACCGTCCCCTTGAGCGCACCACGGTGCCGCCGCAGGGGGTCGACGGTGCCCTCGTCGTCCTCGTCGACGACGTGCTGTTCTCGGGCCGGACGGTGCGCGCCGCACTGGACTCGTTGCGCGACATCGGGCGCCCCGCCGCCGTGCAGCTCGCGGTCCTCGTGGACCGCGGGCACCGGCAGCTGCCGATCCGCGCCGACTACGTCGGCAAGAACATCCCCACCTCCCGCCAGGAGGACGTCCAGGTCCGGCTGCTGGAGAAGGACGGTGAGGACTCCGTGCTGATCTCGGAGCTGCCCGAGACGGGTTCGACGGAGGTCGACCGGTGACCAAGCACCTGTTGTCCGCGGCGGATCTGTCGCGCGCGGAGGCCGAGGAGATCCTCGACGAGGCCGACCGGTTGCAGCAGGCGCTGCTCGGTCGCGAGGTCAAGAAGCTGCCCACCCTGCGGGGCCGCACCGTGATGACGGTGTTCTACGAGAACTCCACCCGCACCCGCGTCTCCTTCGAGGTCGCGGGCAAGTGGATGAGCGCGGACGTGATCAACGTCTCCGCCTCCGGCAGCTCGGTCGCCAAGGGCGAGTCGCTGCGCGATACCGCGTTGACCCTGCACGCGGCCGGCGCCGACGCGCTGATCGTCCGGCACCCGGCATCGGGTGCGGCGCAACAGATCGCGTCGTGGACGAACTCGGCGGCCGCCCTCGGCGGTCTGCCCGGACCGGTCGTCATCAACGCCGGCGACGGCATGCACGAGCACCCCACGCAGGCCCTGCTCGACGCGCTCACGCTGCGGCAGCGGCTCGGTCATCTCGAGGGGCGCCGCGTCGTCATCGTCGGTGACGTCCTGCACAGCCGGGTCGCCCGGTCGAACGCGCTGCTGCTGTCCACCCTCGGTGCCGAGGTGGTCCTGGTGGCGCCCCGCACGCTGGTGCCGGTGGGCGTGGAGACCTGGCCGGTCACCGTCGCCGATTCGCTCGAGGCCGAGCTGCCCGGCGCCGACGCGGTGATGATGCTGCGGGTGCAGGCAGAGCGGATGAACGGTGGCTTCTTCCCGAGCGAACGCGAGTACTCGGTCCGCTTCGGACTGAACGCGCAGCGCGCCGCGCTGCTGCCCGAGCACGCTGTCGTGCTGCACCCCGGTCCGATGCTCCGCGGCATGGAGATCGGCTACTCGGTCGCGGATTCCGCGCAGGCCGCGATCCTGCAGCAGGTCAACAACGGCGTGCACGTCCGCATGGCGGTGCTCTTCCACCTGCTGGCGAAGGAAGGATCCCCCGAATGAGCCTGCTGCTCACCAATGTCCGCCCCTACGGCGAGGGCGATCCGGTCGACGTCGCGATCGCCGGCGGCGAGATCACCGCCATCGGAACCGGCCTCGCGCCGGCCGACGACGCCGAGGTCATCGACGGCGGCGGCCGAATCCTGCTGCCCGGCTTCGTCGATCTGCACACGCACCTGCGCGAGCCCGGCCGCGAGGACACCGAGACCATCGAGTCCGGTTCCGCCGCAGCCGCGCTCGGCGGGTACACCGCCGTCTTCGCGATGGCCAACACGAACCCGGTCGCCGACTCCGCCGTGGTCACCGACCACGTGTACCGGCGCGGCCAGGAGGTGGGCCTCGTCGACGTCCACCCCGTGGGTGCCGTGACCGTGGGCCTCAAGGGCGAGAAGCTGGCCGAGATGGGCATGATGGCCGCCGGACCGGGGCGCGTCCGGGTGTTCTCGGACGACGGTGTGTGCGTGTCGGATCCACTGCTCATGCGGCGGGCGCTGGAGTACTCCGCCTCGCTCGGCGTGGTGATCGCGCAGCACGCGGAGGAACCGCGCCTGACGAAGGGCGCGGTGGCGCACGAGGGTCCCGAGGCGGCGCGGCTCGGCCTCACCGGATGGCCGCGCGCCGCGGAGGAGGCGATCGTCGCCCGCGATGCGCTGCTCGCCCGCGACGCGGGCGCCCGCGTGCACATCTGCCACGCCTCGACCGCGGGCACCGTCGAACTGCTCAAGTGGGCCAAGGGGCAGGGCGTGGCGATCACCGCCGAGGTCACCCCGCACCACCTGCTGCTCGACGATTCGCGGCTGGCCACCTACGACGCCGTGAATCGGGTCAACCCGCCGCTGCGCGAGGCATCCGATGTGGCCGCGCTGCGGCAGGCGCTGTGCGACGGCGTGATCGACTGCGTCGCCACCGATCACGCCCCGCACGCGGACCAGGACAAGTGCTGCGAGTTCGCCGCGGCCCGCCCCGGCATGCTGGGCCTGGAGACGGCGCTGGCGATCGTCGCGCAGGTCTCGGTGGAGACCGGCGATCTGACCTGGCGCGATATCGCGCGGGTGATGAGCGAACGGCCCGCGGAGATCGCGCGCCTGGACGATCAGGGCCGGCCGATCGGGGTGGGGGAGCCCGCGAACCTGACGCTGGTCGACCCCGACCTGGGCTGGACGGTGCGGGCGGACGAGCTCGCGAGCCGTTCGCGCAACACGCCCTTCGCGGACCTGAGCTTCCGCGCGAAGCCGGTCCTCACCGTGCTGCGCGGCCGGATCACGGCCCGCGACGGGGTGACGGCGCGGCCCGGGACCGAGGTGCGGGCGTGATCCTCAGCGACATCGTGACGCTCCTGATCGTGCTCCTGGTGCTCGCGGTGCTGTTCTCGCTGATGATGCTGGGCTGGCGCCGCCGCGGGCAGCGGCAGGCAGCGGCGGTCGGTGAGATCCCGACCACCCCCGAGCAACTGCGCGAGCTGGTCTTCGGGCCGGTGTCGGGCGTGTACGTGGGCAGCACCGTGGCGCCGCACTGGCAGGACCGGGTCGCGGTGGGCGACTGGGGTTACCGCGCCACCGTGAACCTGAGCCGGTACGCCGACGGCTACCTGATGGAGCGCGGCCGAGGCAATCCGATGTGGATCGCGGACGACCGGATCGTGGAGGTCCGCCGCGCCTCGAAGCTCGCGGGCAAGGTGATGCCCGGCGACGGCCTGCTGGTGCTCCGCTGGGAGCTGCCCACCGGCACCGTCATCGACACCGGGTTCCGCGCCGACGACAAGACGACCTATCGAAGACTGATGGACAAGAGGGAAACGGAATGACTGCTCACCTTTCGCCCGCGCTACTGGTTCTGGAGGACGGCACCGTCCACCGCGGGGTCGAGTTCGGCGCGGTCGGCCAGACCCTCGGCGAGGCGGTCTTCTGCACGGCCATGACCGGGTACCAGGAGACGCTGACCGACCCGTCGTACGCACGCCAGATCGTGGTGGCGACGGCCCCGCAGATCGGCAACACGGGCTGGAACGACGAGGACGACGAGAGCCGGGGCGACCGCATCTGGGTCGCCGGGTACGCCGTCCGCAACCCCACCCGGCGGGTGAGCAACTGGCGCGCCAGCGGCACCCTCGAGGGCGAGCTGGTGGACCAGGGCGTCGTCGGAATCGGCGGCATCGACACCCGCGCGCTGGTGCGCCGGCTGCGCGACAACGGCTCCATGCGGGCCGGCATCTTCTCCGGCGATGCGCTGGCGCCCGAGGCCGAGCTGCTCGACCGGGTCCGCAGCCAGCCGGAGATGAAGGGCCGCAACCTGATCGGCGAGGTCTCCACGGGTGAGGCCTACACCATCGATCCGGTCCTGTCGGGCGGGGCCGAGCCCCGGTTCACCGTCGTGGCCGTGGATCTGGGCATCAAGACCAACACGCCGCGGATGTTCGCCGAGCGCGGCATGCGGGTGCACGTCGTGCCCTCGACCATCACGCTCGACGAGGTGCGCTCGTTCAACCCGGACGGCTTCTTCCTCTCCAACGGCCCCGGCGACCCGGCGACCGCGGAGCACGAGGTCGAGCTGACCCGCGGAGTGCTGGACGCCGGCCTGCCGCTGTTCGGCATCTGCCTGGGCAACCAGCTGCTGGGCCGCGCCCTCGGCCTGCAGACCTACAAGATGAAGTTCGGTCACCGCGGCATCAACATCCCGGTGGTCGAGGACTCGACCGGCCGGATCTCGATCACCGCGCAGAACCACGGCTTCGCCCTCGAAGGGGAGCGCGGCGACGAGTTCGACACCCCGTTCGGCCGCGGGCGCGTGAGCCATGTCTGCGCCAACGACGGGGTCGTGGAGGGCGTCGAGCTGCTCGGCGGCCGCGCCTTCTCCGTGCAGTACCACCCGGAGGCCGCGGCGGGTCCGCACGACGCCGCCTACCTCTTCGACAAGTTCGCCACCGTCATGGGCACCACCTCAGGAGACAAGTAATGCCGCGCCGCACAGACATCCAGCACGTCCTGGTGATCGGCTCGGGCCCGATCGTGATCGGCCAGGCCTGCGAGTTCGACTACTCCGGCACCCAGGCCTGCCGCGTGCTGCGGGCCGAGGGCCTGCGCGTCTCGCTGGTGAACTCGAACCCGGCCACGATCATGACGGACCCCGAGTTCGCCGACGCCACCTACATCGAGCCCATCACGCCCGAGTACATCGAGAAGGTCATCGTCGCCGAGCGCGACAAGGGTTTCCCGATCGACGCGGTGCTCGCCACGCTCGGTGGCCAGACCGCGCTCAACGCGGCCGTGGGCCTGCATGAGCAGGGCATCCTCGCCAGGTACGGCATCAGCCTCATCGGGGCCGACTTCGACGCCATCCAGCGCGGCGAGGACCGGCAGATGTTCAAGGACATCGTCGCCAAGATCGGCGGTGAATCCGCCCGCTCCAAGGTCTGTTTCACGCTCGACGAGTGCAAGGAGACGGTCGCCGAGCTCGGCTACCCCGTCGTGGTGCGGCCCTCGTTCACCATGGGCGGCCTGGGCTCCGGCATGGCCTACGACGAGCAGGACCTCCTCCGCATCGCCGGCGCCGGCCTGGCCGCGTCGCCGACCGCGAACGTGCTCATCGAGGAGTCGATCCTCGGCTGGAAGGAGTACGAGCTCGAGCTCATGCGCGACGGCCGCGACAACGTGGTGGTCGTCTGCTCCATCGAGAACGTCGACCCCGTCGGCGTGCACACGGGTGACTCGGTCACCGTGGCCCCGGCGATGACGCTCACCGACCGCGAGTACCAGATCATGCGCGACCAGTCGATCGCGATCCTGCGCGAGGTCGGCGTCGACACCGGCGGCTGCAACATCCAGTTCGCGCAGGACCCGCGCGACGGCCGGCTCGTCACCATCGAGATGAACCCCCGCGTCTCGCGGAGCTCCGCCCTGGCGTCGAAGGCCACCGGCTTCCCGATCGCCAAGATCGCCGCGAAGCTCGCCGTGGGCTACACGCTGGACGAGATCCTCAACGACATCACGGGCGAGACCCCGGCGTGCTTCGAGCCGACACTCGACTACGTCGTGGTCAAGGCGCCGCGCTTCGCGTTCGAGAAGTTCCCCGGCGCCGACGACACCCTGACCACCACCATGAAGTCGGTGGGCGAGGCGATGAGCCTGGGCCGCAGCTTCGCGGAGGCCTTCGGCAAGGTGATGCGCTCGCTGGAGACCAAGCGTCACGGCTTCTGGACCGGCGCGCCGATCGAGGGCACCCTCGAGGAGCTGCTCGAGGAGATCAAGATCCCCAAGGACGGCCGCTACTACCTGGTCGGCCGCGCCTTCGAGCTGGGCGCCACCGTGGAGCAGGTCTTCGACTCGACCGCGATCGACCCGTGGTTCCTCGAGGAGATCAAGGCCGTCGTCGAGCTCGGCGCCGAGGTCCGCACGGCGGACCTCACGCCCGGCCTGATCCGCGTCGCGAAGACCCACGGTCTCTCGGACCTGCAGATCGCGGACCTGCGCGGCGTCTCCGAGGACGAGATCCGCGCCTACCGGCACGAGCACGGCGTCCGTCCGGTGTACAAGACCGTCGACACCTGCGCCGCGGAGTTCGAGGCGAAGACGCCGTACCACTACAGCAGCTACGAGCTCGACCCGTCGGCGACCAGCGAGGTCGCGCCGCAGACCGAGCGACCCAAGGTGCTCATCCTCGGCTCGGGCCCCAACCGCATCGGTCAGGGCATCGAGTTCGACTACTCGTGCGTCCACGCCGCGCTCACCCTCAGCGAGGCCGGCTACGAGACCGTGATGATCAACTGCAACCCCGAGACGGTCTCCACCGACTACGACACCGCCGACCGGCTCTACTTCGAGCCGCTGACCTTCGAGGACGTCCTGGAGGTCTACCACTCGGAGCAGCGCTCCGGCGAGGGCGGCCCGGGCGTCGTCGGTGTCATCGTGCAGCTGGGCGGGCAGACCCCGCTCGGCCTCGCCGCCCGCCTCAAGGCGGCGGGCCTGCCGATCGTCGGTACCTCGCCCGAGGCCATCGACCTCGCCGAGGACCGCGGCGAGTTCGGCCGCGTGCTCACCGAGGCGGGGCTCCCGGCGCCCAAGTTCGGCACCGCCACCACCGCGGAGGGTGCGCGCGAGGTCGCGTCCGGCATCGGCTACCCGGTGCTCGTGCGCCCCTCGTACGTGCTCGGCGGCCGCGGCATGGAGATCGTTTACGACGAGCAGGCGCTGCTCGACTACATCTCGCGTGCGACCGAACTCGCGCCCGATCGCCCCGTCCTCGTCGACCGCTTCCTCGAGGACGCCGTCGAGATCGACGTCGACGCACTGTGCGACGCCACCGGCGAGGTCTTCATCGGCGGCATCATGGAGCACATCGAGGAGGCCGGCATCCACTCCGGCGACTCGGCGTGCTCGCTGCCGCCCACGACGCTCGGCCGCGCCGACATCGACGCGGTGCGCACCGCCACCGAGGCGCTCGCCCACGGCATCGGCGTGCACGGCCTGATGAACGTGCAGTACGCCCTCAAGGACGACGTGCTCTACGTCCTCGAGGCGAACCCGCGGGCCTCCCGCACCGTGCCCTTCGTCTCGAAGGCCACGGCCGTGCAGCTGGCCAAGGCCTGCGCGCGGGTCATGCTGGGGCAGACCATCGCCGAGCTCCGCGAGCAGCGGATCCTGCCCGCGGAGGGCGACGGCTCGCAGATGCCGATCGACGCGCCGGTCTCGGTCAAGGAGGCCGTGCTCCCGTTCAACCGTTTCCGCCGCGCGGACGGCACCGGCGTCGACTCGCTGCTCTCGCCCGAGATGAAGTCCACCGGCGAGGTGATGGGCGTGGACCGGGATTTCGGTACGGCCTTCGCCAAGTCGCAGACCGCGATCAGCGGCTCGCTGCCCGCCACCGGCAAGGTCTTCGTCTCGGTCGCGAACAAGGACAAGCGCTCGCTGATCTTCCCGGTCAAGCGCCTCGCCGACCTGGGCTTCACGATCGTCGCCACCGAGGGCACCGCGGACGTGCTGCGCCGCAACGGCGTCCAGGCGGAGACGGTGCTCAAGCACTCCGACGTGATCCCCGAGGGGGAGCAGTCCATCGTCGAGAAGATCAAGACGGGCGAGATCGGCCTGATCATCAACACGCCCTACGGCAATGCCGGACCTCGCGTGGACGGCTACGAGATCCGGACCGCGGCCGTCCAGGCGTCGGTGCCCTGCGTGACCACGGTGCAGGGCGCCTCCGCGGCAGTCCAGGGCATCGAGGCCGCCCTGCGCGGCGGCATCGGCGTCAAGAGCCTGCAGGACATGCACGCCGCCCTGGTGAACCGGTGACCTTCGCCGAGCGGGTCGCCACCGCGGCCGCCGGACGCGGCCGGCTGGTGGTGGGCATCGACCCGCACCCGCCGCTGCTCGCGGCATGGGGTCTGCCCGACGACGCCGCAGGTGTCCGCGCGTTCGGCCTGCGGTGCGCGGAGGCCTTCGCGGGCGAGGTCGGCTTCGTCAAGCCCCAGGTCGCCTTCTTCGAGCAGTTCGGCGCCGCCGGCATGCTCGCGCTGGAGGAGGTCATCGCGGCGTGCCGGGAGGCGGGCACCGTCGTCATCGCGGACGCCAAGCGCGGCGACATCGGCTCCACCATGGCCGGCTACGCCCGGGCCTGGCTGCAGGACTCGCCGCTGGCGGCCGACGCGGTCACCCTGTCGCCGTACCTCGGCTACGGCTCGCTCGCGCCGGCGATCGACGCGGCCCGCGCCGCCGGGCGCGGCGTGTTCGTGCTCGCCCGCACCTCGAACCCCGAGGGGGCGCAGGTCCAGGCCGACGGGGTCGCGCAGCGCATCGTCGACGATGCCCGGGCCGACAACGCGGACGGGACCGGCACCGTCGGGCTGGTCGTGGGCGCCACCCGCCAGCACGGCCTGCACCTGGACGGCCTGGGCGGCCCGGTCCTGGCGCCCGGCCTCGGGGCGCAGGGCGCGACGCCGGCGGACCTGGCGGCGATCTTCGGCACCGGAACGACGGTGCTGCCCAACTCGTCTCGGCAGGTGCTCGCCGCGGGGCCCGATGCCGGTGCGCTGCGCTCGGCCGCGCTGTCGGTGCGGGATGAGGTGGAGCGCGCCCTGGCCTGACCGATCGGGTCTATGGTCGGTTCCGTGAACGTCGATGTGACACCGCTGCCCGGCATCGGAGTGCGTAAGGACTTCGAGCTGACCACGGGTAGGCGAGTAGGAGTCGTGGCGCACCGGGACGGCAGCGTCGAACTGTTCCTATCGGAACGGGACGATCCCGACAGCTGTGCGGCCCAGGTCCCGCTGACCGGCGAAGAGGCGAGTGTCCTCGCCAATCTGCTGGGTGCGCCGCAGCTGGTCAACCAGTTGCGCGAGGAGCAGCGCGAGCTCGAGGGCATCAACACCCGGCAGCTGCCGATCCTCGCCGGTTCGCCCTACGACGGGCGCACCCTGGGGGAGACCCAGATGCGGACGCGGACGAAGGTCTCGCTCGTCGCGGTGATGCGCGCCGGCGAGGTGCAGGCCTCGCCCGGGCCGGAGTTCGTGTTCACCGCGGGTGACCTCCTGGTCGTGGTCGGAACCACGCAGGGCATCGAGGCCGCCGCGCAGATCCTGACGAACGGGTGACCCTCCACCTCGACGAGAACACGGTCGCCCTGATCGAGCTCGGCGCGATCTTCTTCGCCCTGGGGTTCCTGGGCCGCGCCGCGAGCCGGTTCGGGATCTCGCCCATCCCGCTCTACCTGATCGGGGGCCTCGCCTTCGGCGTGGGCGGTGTGATCCCGCTGGGGGAGGCATCCGACTTCAGCCACGTCGCCGGCGAGATCGGCGTGGTCCTGTTGCTGCTCATGCTGGGGCTGGAGTACACCGCCACCGAGCTGATCACCGGGATGCGGCAGTCCTGGCTGGCCGGCGTGCTCGACATCGTGCTCAACGCGACCCCCGGCGCGATCGTCGCGCTGGTGCTCGGCTGGGGCCCCACCGGGGCGTTGGTCCTGGCCGGCGTCACCTACATCTCGTCGTCGGGCATCGCGGCCAAGGTGCTCAGCGACCTCGGGCGGCTGGGCAACCGCGAGACGCCGGTGGTGCTGTCGGTCCTGGTCTTCGAGGACCTGGCGATGGCGGTCTACCTGCCGGTCCTCACGGCGATCCTGGCCGGCCTCGGTCTCGCGGGCGAGGCGGAGGCGGTGACGATCGCGGTGGTCGTCGTGGGGGTCGTGCTGATCTCGGCGGTGCGCTACGGGCATCGGGTGTCCGCGCTGGTCTACAGCGAGGACCGCGAGGTCTTCCTGCTGGGCTTGATCGGCGCGGCGCTCCTGGTGGCGGGCCTCGCGTCGGCACTGCAGGTGTCCGCGGCCGTGGGGGCCTTCCTCCTCGGTATCGCGATCTCGGGCTCGATCGCGCACGAGGCGACGCGGCTTCTGGAGCCGCTGCGGGACCTGTTCGCGGCGCTGTTCTTCGTGGTCTTCGGCCTGAACACCGATCCGCGGTCGATCCCGCCCGTGCTGGGGTGGGCCGTGCTGCTCGCGGTGGTCACCACCGTGACGAAGATCGCCACCGGGTGGTGGGCCGCCGGCCGCATCGGCGTCCGGCGCATGGGCCGGGCCCGCGCGGGCGCTGCGCTCGTCGCCCGCGGCGAGTTCTCGATCGTCATCGCCGGGCTGGCCGTGTCCGCGGGTGCCGTGGACGGACGGCTGGCGGCACTCGCGACCACCTACGTGCTGATCATGGCGGTGCTCGGGCCGATCATCGCGCGGGTGGTCGAGCCGGCCGTGCGGCTCGGCGAACGGACGGTCCGGCGGGTCCGCCCGGGCGCGGCATCGTCGACGAGGTGACCGGGAACCGTCCGACACGCCCGGGCACGCCGGGAAATACAGGTATTTTCGCAGGTCACATGAGTTTCACCCGTCACACCGATACGCGCCGCTCGACGCGGTCCTGGCGTTCTGAAAGTATTGCGGGGCAACGGTTTTCGATTGCAACACCGGTCGCCGGGCGGTGTCCGCGCCGTGGCGCAGGCGTGTTGCCTACATCACGGCCAAACCGCAGGTGAGAGGGGGGTGGGGTTCCCATCGCGAGCGAAACGTGGGTACCGTCGCAGGAGTCGCAAGTACGCGGCAAAGACGTACGTACATCGAAGACGGAGGAATCGTGGCCCTTCCCCAGTTGACCGACGAGCAGCGTGCCGCTGCTCTGGAGAAGGCAGCTGCCGCTCGCCGTGCCCGCGCTGAGCTGAAGAACCGGCTCAAGAGTGGCACCACCACCCTGCAGCAGGTGCTGAAGGATGCGGAGTCCGACGAGGTCATCGGCAAGATGAAGGTCTCGGCTCTGCTCGAGGCCCTGCCCAAGGTGGGCAAGGTCAAGGCGCAGGAGCTGATGACCGAGCTGGAGATCGCCCCCACGCGCCGCGTGCGCGGTCTGGGCGACCGGCAGCGCAAGGCGCTGCTCGAGAAGTTCTCCGCCTGACACGTAGTGTCCGGAGTAGTTCCCGCAGGCCGGAGGGGTCGACTGGTTGTACTGGTCGGCCCCTCCGCCGTCGGTAAGTCATCAGTGGTCGGCAGGCTCCGCAGCGAGGTGCCCGACCTGTTCTTCTCGGTGTCCGCCACCACGCGCGATCCGCGCCCCGGTGAAGTGGACGGCCGTGACTACCATTTCGTCGGCGACCACGGTTTCGACCGGCTGATCGCCGACGGCGATCTGCTCGAGTGGGCGGAGATCCACGGCGGCCTGCAGCGGTCCGGTACCCCCGCGGGCCCCGTGTACGAGGCGCTCGACGCCGGACGCCCCGTCCTCGTCGAGGTGGATCTCGCCGGCGCGGCCAGCGTGAAGGCGGCGTTGCCGGAGGCGCTGACGGTGTTCCTGAGCCCGCCCAGTTGGGACGAGCTGGAGCGCCGGCTGCGCGGACGGGGCACCGAGAGCCCGGAGAAGATCGCGCGGCGGCTCGAGACCGCGAGGGCCGAGATGGCCACCCGCGACGACTACGACGCCGTCGTCATCAACGACGACTTGGACCGGGCGGTGTCGGATTTGGTATCCTTGCTGGTCGGCCCTGCGGCCCCGAGGGCGTAGGTCCCCCGTTCCGGGGGCGTAGACTGGTCGGAACCAGCGACAATAGTGAAGTTCGTGACGTAGGAGAAGCGTGAGCACCACCACTGAGACCGTGTACGACCAGCCGCTCGGCATCACCAACCCGCCGATCGACGAGCTGCTCGAGCGCACCTCCTCGAAGTACGCCCTGGTGATCTACGCGGCCAAGCGCGCGCGGCAGATCAACGACTACTACAACAGCCTCTCGGACGGCATCCTCGAGTACGTCGGCCCGCTCGTCGAGCCCGGCCTGCACGAGAAGCCGCTGTCGATCGCGATGCGCGAGATCCACGAGGATCTCCTGGAGCACACCGAGGGCGAGTGAACTAACAGCCCATGATCATCGTCGGCGTCGGCGGCGGCATCGCCGCCTACAAGGCGTGCGCACTGGTCCGGCACTTCACGGAACGCGGGCACGAGGTGCGGGTCATCCCCACCGAGTCCGCGCTCAAGTTCGTGGGCGCGGCGACCTTCGAGGCGCTGTCCGGCAACCCGGTGCAGACCTCGGTTTTCGAGTCCGTCCCCGAGGTGCCGCACGTGCGCCTCGGCCAGGAGGCCGACCTCGTCGTGATCGCGCCGGCGACCGCAGACCTGATGGCGCGGGCCGCGCAGGGCCGCGCCGACGACCTGCTCACCGGCACGCTGCTCACCGCGCGGTGCCCGGTGGTCTTCGCCCCGGCGATGCACACCGAGATGTGGGAGCACCCGGCCACCCGCGCCAATGTCGCCACCCTGCGGGAGCGGGGCGCAGTCGTCATCGAGCCCGCGTCCGGTCGGCTGACCGGTAAGGACACGGGAGCCGGAAGGCTGCCAGAGCCCGACGAGATCGGCGCGCTCGCGGACGTCCTCCTGGAGCATCCGGGCGCGCTGAACCGGGACCTCGAGGGGCGCACGGTCGTCGTCTCCGCGGGCGGCACCAAGGAAGCGCTCGATCCGGTCCGCTATCTCACCAATCGCAGCTCGGGCAAGCAGGGCTATGCGCTGGCCCGGCTCGCGGCCCAGCGCGGCGCCCGCGTCGTCCTGGTCGCGGGCAACACCATCGGCCTGGCGGATCCGCCCGCGGTCGAGGTGGTGCGCATCACCTCCGCTCTCGACCTGCAGGCCGCGATGGCCGAGCACGCCGCCGCGGCCGATCTCGTCATCATGGCCGCCGCGGTCGCGGACTACCGCCCGGCAGAGGTCGCCACGACGAAGCTCAAGAAGGGCGCGGACGGCAAGAGCGAGGCGCTCGAATCGATCACCATGGTCGAAAACCCGGACGTGCTCGCCGGGCTGGTCGCCGCGCGCCGGGACGGCGCCTTGCGGTCCGACGCGGTCATCGTCGGATTCGCGGCCGAGACGGGTGACGCCCGCGGCACGGTCCTGGACTACGGCCGGGCCAAGCTGCAGCGCAAGGGGTGCGAACTCCTGGTCCTCAACGCGGTGGGCGACGGCCGAGCGTTCGAGGTCGACGAGAACTCGGGCTGGCTCCTGGGGGCGGACGGCGGCGAGAGCGCGCTACCGCTCGGATCGAAGTCCGCCATGGCCGCGCGCATACTGGACGCGGCGTCCGCACGACTGGGCCCCGCCCGCTAGATTTCTTATTACATCGCAAACTCCATCGAGAGGACCTTCGACAGTGGCTTCCGGATTCGCCAATTCCGCCCATCGCCTGTTCACCAGCGAGTCCGTCACCGAGGGGCACCCGGACAAGATCTGTGACGCGATCTCGGACTCGATCCTCGACGCGCTGCTGGCGGAGGATCCGACATCGCGCGTCGCCGTCGAGACCCTGGTGACCACGGGGCAGGTGCATGTCGCGGGCGAGGTCACCACCTCGGCGTACGCGGACATCCCGCACATCGTGCGCGACAAGGTGCTGGAGATCGGGTACGACAGCTCGGCCAAGGGCTTCGACGGCAACTCCTGCGGCGTGAACATCGCGATCGGCGCGCAGAGCCCCGAGATCGCGCAGGGCGTGGACCACGCCTACGAGCACCGCGTCGACGGTGCCGTGGACGAGATCGACGCCCAGGGCGCGGGCGATCAGGGCCTGATGTTCGGCTACGCGTGCTCGGACACGCCCGAACTGATGCCGCTCCCGATCTCGCTGGCGCACCGCCTCTCGCGTCGGCTCACCGAGGTCCGCAAGAACGGCACGCTTCCCTACCTGCGGCCCGACGGCAAGACCCAGGTCACCATCGAGTACGTCGGCGAGCAGCCGGTCCGGCTCGACACCGTGGTCATCTCCAGCCAGCACGCCGCGGACATCGACATCGATGCGATGCTGGCCCCGGACCTGCGCAGCCATGTGCTCGACTCGGTGATCGCCGAGCTGAACCTGCCCACCCTGGACACCTCCGACGTGCGGCTGCTGGTGAACCCCACCGGCAAGTTCGTGCTGGGCGGGCCGATGGGCGACGCTGGTCTGACGGGCCGCAAGATCATCGTCGACACCTACGGCGGCATGGCCCGGCACGGCGGCGGCGCGTTCTCCGGCAAGGATCCGTCGAAGGTGGACCGGTCCGCCGCGTACGCGATGCGGTGGGTGGCGAAGAACGCCGTCGCCGCGGAGCTCGCGGAGCGCGTCGAGGTTCAGGTCGCGTACGCGATCGGCAAGGCGGCCCCGGTCGGCCTGTTCGTCGAGACCTTCGGCACCGAGAAGGTCGACCCGGCCACGATCCAGCGGGCGATCACCGAGGTGTTCGACCTGCGCCCGCGCGCGATCATCAACGAGCTGGACCTGCTGCGGCCGATCTACGCGCCGACGGCGGCGTACGGTCACTTCGGCCGCACCGACATCGACCTGCCGTGGGAGCACACCGACCGGGTGGACGCGCTGCGCGCCGCGGCGGGCCTCTGACAGAGCCCACCGGCGTGAGCGGACTCGGCCCGGCCGAGGCGGCTCAGGCCGCCGTCGAACTCCCGATCGCTCGGGTGCTGCCCCTCCTGCAGGTCAGTCACCTCGATCGGGAGTTCGACTATCTGGTCCCGCCCGAGCTGGCAGAGGCGGCGCAGCCGGGGGTCCGCGTCCGCGTGCGCTTCTCCGGCCGGCTCGTCGACGGCTACTTGCTCGAACGGCTGCCGCGCACCGAGCACGAGGGCAGGCTCGCCCCGCTGGTGCGGGTCATCTCGCCGCTGCCGGTACTGACGCCGGCGGTGCTGCGTCTGGTCACGGAGGTCGCCGCACGGTACGCGGGCACCCGCGCCGACGTGCTGCGGCTCGCGATCCCGCCCCGGCACGCGCGCGTCGAGAAGGCGCTCCTGGAGCAGGACCCCGTCGAAGCCGCGCCCCCCGCGCCGCCGGACGGTGCTCTCACCGAGTACGCCCACGGCGCGCAGTTCGCCGCGGCGGCGGTCGGCGGCAGGTCGCCCCGGGCGATCTGGCAGGCGCTCCCCGGGGAGGCGTGGGCGGTGCGGCTCGCCGAACTCGCGGCCACCGTCGTGGCCTCCGGCCGTACGGCTCTGCTCATCGTCCCGGATCAGGCGGACCTCGACCGGCTGGCGGCGGCGTGCGCGGATCTGGACCCCGCGGTGCTGGCGGCGGGGCTCGGGCCGTCGGCGCGGTACCGGCGTTGGCTCCTCGCGCGGCTCGGCCGCGCCCGGGTGGTGATCGGTACTCGCAGCGCAGCTTTCGCGCCGCTACCCGATCTGGGTCTCGTGGCGCTGTGGGACGACGGAGACGAGTCACTGGTCGAGCCCCGCGCGCCCTATCCGCACACCCGCGAGGTGCTCGCGCTGCGCGCCCACCAGGAGAGTGCGGCGCTGGTGATCGGCGGTTTCGCCCGGACCCCGGAGTCGCAGGCCCTGGTGGACGCGGGCTGGGCCGCGGAGATCACGGCGCCGCGGGAACTGGTGCGGCAACGCTCGCCGCGCATCGTGGGCGTGGCGGACTCCGATACGGCGCTCGCGCGCGATCCGCTGGCCCGCTCCGCGCGGCTGCCCGCGGCCGCGTTCGCCGCGGCGCGTGCGGCGCTGGACGCCGACCGTCCGGTGCTGGTGCAGGTGCCCCGGCGGGGCTACGCGCCGGCGCTGTCCTGCGAACGGTGTCGGACGCCCGCGCGGTGCCGACGATGCCACGGCCCGCTGGAGCAGGCGTCCGGCCGGGTGCTCCGCTGCCGTTGGTGCGCGCAGGTCGACGCCGCGTACCGGTGTCCGACGTGCGGCGGGACCACGATGCGGGCGGTGATCGTGGGTGCGATGCGGACGGCCGAGGAGCTGGGGCGCGCGTTCCCGGGCGCGGTCGTGACGACCTCGGGCGGGGAGTCCGTGCTGACCGAGACGGCGGCGGGCCGTCGGATCGTGGTGGCCACGCCGGGCGCCGAGCCGGTGGTGGAGGGTGGCTACGGGGCGGCGCTGCTGCTCGACGGCTGGCTGCTGCTGGGCCGGGCCGATCTGCGGGCGGGGGAGGAGACGCTGCGCCGCTGGATGAATGCCACGGCGCTGGTGGCCGCGGACGGCACGGTGGTGTGCGGTGCGGACGCGGGCATTCCCGCTGTGCAGGCACTGATCCGTTGGGATGCCGCAGGTTTCGCCGCGTCCGAGCTCGCCGAGCGAGCGGAGGTGGGCTTCCCGCCCGCGACGCACCTCGCGGCGCTCGACGGTGTCGAGGCCGACGTGCGCGCCCTTGCGGACGCGGCCGCCCTGCCCGACGGTGCGGAGGTGCTGGGCCCCGTCGACCTGCCGCCCGGCGTGCGGGTCCCGGGCGTGCCCGACGACGGTCCGCCCCCGTGTCGGCTCCTGGTCCGGGTCGCGAGGCGGGACGGGCGAGCGCTCGCGCGGGCACTGTTCCTGGCCCAGGTGGGCCGGAGCCTGCGGCGGGAGGGCGATCCCGTGCGGATCCAGATCGATCCGCTCCGGATCGGGTAGATGTGGTTCCGCCGGATCGGATGGATCCGGGCGGGCGGTCCGCCGCCGGCCGACAACTAGCCTTGCTGTCATGAGCGGAACGGGGCTGCGCGCGGGCTGGGCGAAGACGGACATCACCGGCGAGCCCTGGGGTGTGGGCCTGATGGGGTACGGAATGCCGGGCCAGCGCGGCCGGGGCCTGCTCACCCGGCAGTGGGCCCGGGCCTTCGTCGTGGCCGCGCCCGCGCACCGCGTGGCCTACGTCGTCGCGGACATCGGCATGTTCTTCCAGGCGGCGGTCGATGAGATCACCGACCGCCTGGCGATCGCGACCGGGGGCCGGTTGACCGCCGAGAACGTCGTCCTCACGGCGACGCACACGCACTGCGGTCCCGGCGGCCACGGACGCCACCGCCTGTACAACATCACGACCCTCGGGCATCATCGTCGGACTTTCCACCGCCTGGTCGACGGCGTGGTCCGGGCCGTCCTCGAGGCCGAGGCCGCGCTCGCGCCCGCGGACCTGTCGGTCGCCCGCGGTGAGCTGCACGACGCCTCGGCCAACCGCAGCGCGAGCTCGTTCGACCGCAACCCCGATCGTGCTCGGCTCCCCGGGCGCATCGACCCCGCGGTCACCCTGGTGCGGATCGAGCGCGGCGGCGAGCTCCGCGCGGCGATCGACTGGTTCGCGGTGCACTGCACGTCCATGGGCAACGGCAACCGCCTGATCAGTTCCGACAACAAGGGCCGGGCGGCGTCGGCGTGGGAGGCGCTGGAGCGCGATCGCCTGCCGGATTTCGTGAGCGCGTTCGCCCAGACCAACGCCGGCGACATGTCGCCGAATCTCGGTGGCAGCGCCGGGCACGGGCCGACCGACGACGAGCGCGAGAACACCGAGGAGATCGCCAGTCGGCAGCTCGACGCGGCCCGGGCCCTGGCCGCGGCACCGGGCCGCCCGCTCGCGCCGGTCGTCGACCACCGGCTCACCTACGTCGATTTCGGTACCGCGCAGACCGTTTCGGGACCCACGGGGCGTGCCGTGCTCGGCGCCGCCTTCGCCGCGGGCACCTCCGACGGGCTGGGCGCGACGGTCTTCCATCAGGGGCTGGGCAACCGGGTCGGCGCGATCAGCCGGGCGCTGTACCGGCGCGACCGGGTCCTCGCGGTCCAGCAGGCGCCGAAGGAGATGCTGCTGCCCGTCGGCACGCTGGGTTGGGTGCAGGAACGCCTGCCGGTGCAGCTGATCCGGTTGGGCGAGCTGCATCTGCTGTGCCTGCCGATGGAGGTCACGGTCACGGCGGGCGCGCGGCTGCGGGATGCGGTCGCCGCGGCGGCGGGCATCGCCGCCGGCGATGTCCTGGTCCAGGGCTACGCGAACGGGTACTGCCACTACCTGACGACGCCCGAGGAGTACGACGCGCAGCGCTACGAGGCCGGTTCCACCGTGTTCGGCCGCAACCAGCTGGCCGCCGTGAGCGAGACGGCGTCCCGGCTCGCCGCGGACCTGGCCGCCGGTCGGCCCAGCGAGCCCGGGACGCCGCCGGCGCGGCAGCGCCCCGGGCGGTTCGGGTCACCGTCGGGTTCGACGGTGCTCAGTGGGCCCCGCCCGGTCCGGGTCGCGGCCGTGCGGTCGCCGGAGCCGGGCGGACGGCTCACCGTCGACTTCGAGTGCCCGCACCCGAACCGGGTGATCCCGGACAGCTACGCCCGCGTCGAGGAGCGGGTCGGCGGGCGCTGGATCGCGATCGCCGACGACGACTCGCCCGAGACGGAGATCTCCTGGAGGCGAACCGGAACCGCGTTCACGGCGACGGTGGCGGTCGATCTCGGCGGGCGCGCCGGTCGGTACCGGGTGGGCTACGCCGATGCCGTTCCCGGCCGGTACACGTGGGCACCGGTGCGGGTGGGCTGAGCGGGGCCGACTCAGAGGTGGGCCAGTGCTCTGACCGGGTCCTCGATGTAGTCTGCGAACAGCCGCAGGAAGCCGCCGGCCTCGCCGCCGTCGCACACGCGGTGGTCGAAGGACAGCGACACCTGAGCGACCTTGCGGACGGCGATCTCGCCGCCGACGACCCACGGCCGGTCGATGATCCGGCCGATCCCCAGGATCGCCGCCTCGGGGTGGTTGATGATCGGCGTGGAGCCGTCGACGCCGAACACGCCGTAGTTGTTGAGCGTGAAGGTGCCGCCGGTGAGCCGGCCCGGCGGCAGCTTGCCGTCGCGGGCGAGCGCGGTGGTCTCCGAGAGTCGCTGCGCGAGTTCGACCGTGGTCATGGTGTCCGCGTCGGCGAGCACGGGCACCACCAGTCCGCGCGGGGTCTGTGCGGCGATCCCGAGGTGCACGCGACCGTACTGCACGATCTGCCTGCGCCCGAGATCGACGGACGCGTTGAGCTGCGGATAGCGCCGCAGGGCAGCCAGGGTGAGCCGGGCCAGCAGGGCGAGCAGGCTCACCCGGTCGGACTCGGGCAGTGCCGCGTTCATCGCCGTCCGTGCCGCCAGTAGTTCGGTGGCGTCCACGTCGACCCAGGTGGTGGCGTCGGGGATCTCACGCCGGCTGGTGCTCAGCTTGTCCGCCACGGCCTTCCGGATGCCGTTGAGCGGGATGTGGACATCGCTACGGGACCCGGTGGCCGGGGCCGCGGCGGCCCCGGGGGCGGGGGCGCCGCGCTCGGCGAGGGCCGCGTCGACGTCCGCGCGCCGGATCACGCCGCCCACGCCCGAGGGGCGGACCGTCGCCAGGTCGAGGCCGTGCTCGCGTGCCAGCGCGCGCACCACGGGGGAGATCACCCGCACGGCCGAGGGCGACGGCGATGGTGCCGGGGGCGCGGCCGCCGGGCCCGGCGGTACCGGTTCGACGGTGCTCCGGCGGGCCGTGGCCCGACGGCGCCGGACGGGCTGGTCCGCGCTGGTGCCGTACCCGATGAGGACATTGCCGGAGGCGCCCGCGTGATCGCCGCTGTCGCTGCCGCTGCCGACGGCGATCAGTGGCTCGCCGACACGCAGCACGTCCCCGGGCGCACCGTGCAGGGCCACCACGGTGCCCGCGTACGGGACCGGCACCTCGACCGCTGCCTTGGCGGTCTCCACCTCGACCACCACCTGGTCGACGGTCACGGTGTCGCCCACCGCGACCCGCCATGACAGGATCTCGGCCTCGGCCAGTCCCTCGCCGAGATCGGGGAGCCGGAACACCTTCTCGCTCATGCGGTCACCGCCCATCGAGGGTCCACGGAATCGTCCCACTGCAGCCGGTCCACCGTGTCGAGGATCCGGTCCACGCCGGGCAGGTGCAGGCGCTCGAGCTTCGGCGGGGGATACGGGATGTCGAGGCTCGCTACGCGCAGCACCGGTGCGTGCAGATGGTGGAAGCAGCGCTCCTGCACGCGGGCCGCGATCTCGGCGCCGACGCCGGCGAACGCCTGCGCCTCCTGGACCACCACACACCGGCCCGTGCGCCGGACCGAGGCGGCCACGGTCTCGTCGTCGAAGGGCACGAGCGTTCGGAGATCGACCACCTCGAGCGAGCGCCCGTCCTCGGCGGCCGCCGCAGCGGCGTCGAGGGCGACGCCGACCGAGGGGCCGTAGGAGATCAGTGTCGCGTCGGTCCCGGGGCGGCGCACCACCGCCCGGCCGAAGGGTTCGCCGATCGCGAGATCGGTCTCCTCCGAGGAGAAGTAGAGCCGCTTGGGTTCGAGGAAGACGACGGGGTCGGGGTCGTCGATGGCCCGGCGCAGCAGCGTGTAGGCGTCGGCGACCGTCGCGGGCGCGGCCACCTTCAGCCCGGGCGTGTGGACGTAGTAGGCCTCGCTCGAGTCGCAGTGGTGCTCGACGCCGCCGATGCCGCCCGCGTACGGCACCCGGATCACCATCGGCACGGCGAGCGCGCCACGAGTCCGATTGCGCAGCTTCGCGACGTGGGAGACGATCTGTTCGAACGCGGGGTAGGCGAAGGCGTCGAACTGCATCTCGACGACGGGTTTGAAGCCCGCCATGGTCATGCCGACGGCGAACCCGACGATCCCCGACTCGGCCAGCGGGGTGTCGAAGCAGCGGTCGGCGCCGAACTCGCGGGTCAGGCCGTCGGTCACGCGGAAGACGCCGCCGAGCGTGCCGACGTCCTCGCCGAACACGACCACGTTCGGATCGGCGGCGATCGCATCCCGCAGGGCGGTGTTGAGCGCCTGGGCCATGGTGTGACGCGGCATGTTTCAGTCCTCCCGGGAAGCGTGGGCGGCGGCGAGTTCCGCCTCGACGAGTGCCTGCTGCTCGCGCAGTTGGGGCGTGGGCTCGGCGTACACGTGCCGGAACAGGTCCGCGGGATCGACGGGGCGGTCCGCGTTCATCCGCTCGCGCAGGTCCGCGGCGGCGGCCTCGGCCTCGTCGGCGACCGCGGCGACGAAGGCGTCGTCGATGCGGCCCCGTGCCCGCAGGTGGGTCTCCAGCCGCGTGATCGGGTCGCGGCGGATCCACTCCTCGACCTCGGCGGGGGTGCGGTAGCGGGTCGCGTCGTCGGCGTTGGTGTGCGCGTCGATCCGGTACGTGTGGGCCTCCACGATGACGGGCCCGTTGCCCGAGCGGACGAAGTGCGCGGCCTCCTGCATCACGCCGAGCATCGCGATCGGGTCGTTCCCGTCGACCTGCTCCGAGCCGATGCCGTAGCCGACGCCCTTATGCGCCAGGCTCGGTGCGGCGGTCTGCCGCGAGAGCGGAACGCTGATCGCGAAACCGTTGTTCTGCACCAGGAACACCACCGGCGCCTGGAACACCGCCGCGAAGTTGAGGGCCTCGTGGAAGTCGCCCTCACTGGTGCCGCCGTCGCCGCACAGTGCGAGCGCGATGGTGTCGGTGCCGCGTAGGTGCTCGCCGTGCGCCACGCCCGCGGCGTGCAGCAGCTGGGTCGCGAGCGGTGTGCACTGGGGCGCGGTGCGCAGCGCCACGGGGTCGTAGCCGCAATGCCAGTCACCGGCGAGCAGGGTCAGGACCTGGACCGGGTCCACGCCGCGGGCGGTGAGCGCCACGGAATCGCGGTAGGTCGGGAACAGCCAGTCGGTGGGCCGCAGGCACATCGCCGCCGCGATCTGGCAGGCGTCCTGCCCGTGCGAGGACGGGTACACCGCGAGCCGGCCCTGTTTGGTCAGCGCCGTGGCCTGCGTGTCGAACCGTCGCCCGTGGACCATGCGCCGGTACATCTCGACCATGCGGTCCTCGTCGGGGTGGGGATATCGCGCGTGCGAGTCGGTGAGCGCTCCCGCCTCATCGAGGTACTGGACGGGCGTGTCCGCCGGCAGGAACTTCCGGTATCTCGGCTCGCCCACGACGTCGGTGGTGGTCACATCGTCCTCCGTTCTCGGCATGTGACGAGGGTCTCACCGACGGACGAAGATCTCGGACGCAACAGGAAGTGCAAGACAGATGTCGTAGATTGAGGAGAGAAGTGAGCCAAATGTCCGGCCTGATGGGTGCCGGACGGGACGGAGATGGACGGATGGCGGACGATTCCCCGGAGCCCCGGCTGGACGAGTACGACCGGCGCATCCTGCACGTCCTCGCAGCGGACGGACGGATCTCCATGCGCGCCCTCGCGGAGCGCGTCCACGTCTCCCGCGCCAACGCCTACGTTCGGGTCGAACGCCTCGAACGCGTGGGTGTCATCCGCGGCTACGGCGTCCGAATCGACCACGGCCGGGCCGGTTTCGGTACCTCCGCGTACATCGGGCTCTCGATCCGGCAGGACGCGTGGAAGCAGGTCGCCGAGCACCTGCGCGAGCTGCCCTACGTGGAGCACTTCGCACTCGTGGGCGGCGATTTCGATGTGCTGGTCCTGGTCCGGACCCCGGACAACGCCGCCCTTCGGGACGTCGTGCTCGTCGGGCTGCAGGCACTCGGCGGGGTGCGTGCCACCCGTACCTGGCTCGTCTTCGACGAGGCCGATGGTGCCGGCGCGCCGGGGTCCGGGGACGGCACCGTCGGGTAGGTTTTCGCGACCGACTGCCGCCGGCGACGTGAACCGTTCGGCTAAGGCGCTACTCGCGGGAGCGGACCGCGCGCCTGAGTGCGACGACGAGCGTGGAACGGTCGCCCGTCCGCGTGCACAGCGACAACGCGCATGGGGCGACATCGGTCACAGGAACGAACACCACATCGGGACGCCGATAGATGTCGGCGACGAACTCACCGGTCAGGGCGATGGCCTCACCGCTCGCGACCGCTTCGAGCAGTTCGTCGATAGTCCGCACCGACGGGCCGTACTGCACCGGTACGCCGCTCGGGCGCGGGTCACATGCCCACCATCGGACCCACGCCGGGTCGGCCTCGTCGTCGTCGACGAAGACTTCGCCGTCCAGGTCACCGATCGCGATCGCGGACCGACCGGCCAACCGATGGTCCGCAGGGAGCACCGCGACGCGGTTCTCCGGCCGCAGCACGTCGAATTCGAGGCCTTCCGTGTCGGCGACCGGCGGCCTGACGAGAGAGGCGTCGACACTGCCGTCGCGGACGGCCGAGCTTTGCTGAGGCCACGGCAGCTCCACCAGATTCACGACGGCCTCCGGCATCCGTGCGCGCAGCGCCGCGATCATCGATCGGGAGTGCTGGCCCGTCGAGGCGGTCATGAACCCGAGTCGCAGCGTCCGCTTCTCCTCGCGCAGATGGGCGTCCACCGCAGCCACTGCGCGGTCCGCAGCTGCGAGCGCAACTCTGGCGTCGTCGAGGAAGCGCCGGCCCACCGGGGTCGGCCGCAGCGGGTGCGCCGACCTGTCGATCAACTCCGCGCCGACTGCGCGTTCGAGCTTGCGGATCTGCTGGCTCAGCGACGGCGCACTGATGTAGAGCCGTGCGGCGGCGCGTCCGAAGTGACCGTCGTCGACGACCGCGATGAGGTAACGCACGTGGTGCAGGTTGAGGTCCACGACCGGCAACTGTAGTGGACTGTGATGCACAGCACTCGCAGGCAGGGTGTTTGACCAGTGGTATTAGCTGATCGGTTCATGATGTGACCGGTTTCGGACATGGACCGACTCGTCGTGATCGGGTCAGGATCAGGGCGACAGCGAACCAGCGGATCGAGAAGGACCACCACCATGCAGCCCACCCCCACGATCACGGCCCTGGCCTCCTATGAGAAGGAGTTCGTGGCGATGATGGACGACGTCGACGTGATGATCGAATCGCTCACCGACCCGGCCCACCGCCGGATCCTCGTCAACTATCGGCGCCACGCGCTCCTCGAGGTGTCCGGGCGGTACGAGGAACTGCTCATGCCGACCATGACGGTGGAGCATCCGCACTACCGTCTGTTCGAAGGCGGGCAGGGCCTGATCCTCGACGGCATGGCCGCCGTGCGCGCGTTCTACCAGCAACTCGCGGACCTCGACATGCTCGTCATGTGGACCGGTAAGCAGCGGATGGCGGTGCACGACTGGGGATTCGCCGGTGAGGCGGAGTTCAGTCAGTTCGTTCCCGGGGCGTTGCTCGGCGACAACGTCTTCCAATCCGTGAACGCCGACCCGGAGGCGGAGTCTCCGTACGACAAGGAGGCGTTCTACCTCGTCCGTCGCCGATTGTCGTTCGTCTGGCCCTATGCCGAGGACGGCCGGATGATCGGCGAGCACGTCTACGAGGACACCGAATCCAAGTCGGTCGAGAAGGTGGCCGACGAGGACGTCATCACCGCCGCGCGGGCCGCGGAGCTACTCGCGCCGCTCATCGACAAGTACGGCGTGCCGGCGTGAGGGCATGAACCGAGAGAAGACCTCGGGCCGGTACTGCGTGGAGCAGTACCGGCCCGAGGGCGTTTCCGGAGCAGGATCTAGACGACGCCCATCGCGAGCATCGCGTCCGCGACGCGGATGAAGCCGGCGATGTTCGCGCCGGTGACGTAGTCGCCGGGGGAGCCGTACTCGTCGGCGGTCTCGAGGCAGCGGTCGTGGATGCCCCGCATGATGTGCGCGAGGCGGTCCTCGGTGTAGTCGAAGGACCACGAGTCGCGCGACGCGTTCTGCTGCATCTCCAGCGCGCTGGTGGCCACGCCGCCGGCGTTCGCGGCCTTGCCGGGCGCGAACGCCACGCCGGCGTCGGAGAACAGCCGCACGGCGTCCGGGGTGCACGGCATGTTGGCGCCTTCTGCCACGTACGACGTGCCGTTCTTGATCAGCCGGTCGGCGGCGTCACCGTCGAGCTCGTTTTGCGTGGCGCAGGGGAGCGCGATGTCGCAGGGCACGTCCCAGACCGAACCGCCCGGCACGAAGATCGCACCGCGCTCGGCGGCGTAGACGTCGATGCGCTCCCGGCGGCGTTCCTTGACGTCCTTGAGCAGCGAGAGGTCGATGCCCTTCTCGTCCACCACGTAGCCCGAGGAGTCGGAGCAGGCCACGACGGTGCCGCCGAGTTGCTCGACCTTCTCGGTGGCGTACACGGCCACGTTGCCCGAACCCGACACCACGACGCGCTTGCCCTCGAAGCTCTGGCCGCGGGTCTTGAGCATCTCGTCGAGGAAGAAGACCGCGCCGTAGCCGGTCGCCTCGGTCCGCACCTGCGAGCCGCCCCAGGTCAGGCCCTTGCCGGTGAGGACGCCGGACTCGTAGCGGTTGGTGATGCGCTTGTACTGGCCGAACAGGTAGCCGATCTCCCGGCCGCCCACGCCGATGTCGCCGGCGGGGACGTCGGTGTACTCGCCGATGTGGCGGTACAGCTCGGTCATGAACGACTGGCAGAAGCGCATGATCTCGCCGTCGCTGCGGCCCTTCGGATCGAAGTCCGAACCGCCCTTGCCGCCGCCGATGGGCAGGCCGGTCAGCGAGTTCTTGAAGATCTGTTCGAACCCCAGGAACTTGACGATGCCGAGGTACACCGACGGGTGGAACCGCAGTCCGCCCTTGTACGGGCCCAGCGCCGAGTTGAACTCGACGCGGAAGCCGCGGTTGAGCTGGACGTTGCCGTTGTCGTCCTGCCACGGCACCCGGAAGATGATCTGGCGTTCCGGCTCGCAGAGTCGGCGGATGACGGCCGCGTCGACGTACTCGGGGTGCTTGGTGACCACCGGCGCGAGGCTCTCGAGGACCTCCCTCGCGGCCTGGTGGAACTCGGTCTCGCCTGGATTCCGACGCAGCACTTCGCTGTACAGCTCGTCCAAGGTGGTTTCAGCGTGCGCCATCACACGTCCCTTCTCCCCGTTGTCCGAATTGTCGGACAATCGCCCGGACAGTCTATTTGCCCCCGCGTGGGCGGAACTCATCGGTGTAGGCCAGGATCGACTTCTGCACCACGGGCCAGTAGCGGTTCTGGGACTGCGAGGGCAGGTAGATGTTGTGGCCCGCGCCGGGGAGCAGCACCGCGGTGCCGCGCCCGCCCTTGGCGGTGAGGGCGCTGATGAATCCTTCGCAGCCGGTCGGCCGGACGATGCGGTCCGCGGTGCCGTTGTAGCAGGTCACCGGCACCTTCGGGTTGAGGTTCTGGATCGGATCGGCCACCGCGAACTGCTGCGGGAACTCATCGGGCAGGCCCAGGAACAGGCGGGTGTTGACGTTGCCGTCGGCCACCGCCCGGCGCATGTCGAGGACGCCGCCCATGGACACTACCGCCGCGGGCGTCACCGCGGGCACGCTGCCCATGGCGCCGGGCGTCAGGATGGACCGGGCGGCCGCCCACACCGCGAGCTGACCGCCCGCGGAGTGTCCGGCGACGACGACATCGTTCAGGTCGAGGTTCGGGGCGTGCTGCGCCTTGACGGTCTGGAGGAAGTCGATGGCCGCAGCGGTGTCGGTGAGGGTGGTCGGGTAGCCGCCGCCCGCGCCGATCCGCCGGTACTCGACGTTCCACACCGCCACGCCGTGTGAGACGAGGGAGCGTGCCATCTCCGCCATCGACGACGCCGCGGACGGGGTCCGCCAGCCGCCGCCGTGCAGCAGGACCACCACGGGGATCTGCGGGGGCAGCTCGATCGTGGTGCGGGCGCTGAGCGGGCCGCCGGAGGGGTTCTGCTGGATCGCCGGGTTCGCGGGCAGGTACAGCTCGCCGTAGTTCTGCTCGGGGTCCGACACGCCGTCCGGCACCGTGTAGACGATGCGCTGCGGTTGCGTGACTGGAAACTTCCCGACCAGCGACGCGGTGGGCATCGGGGGGTACGTGGTCGACGGTGCCGCCGGCGCGGTCGACCGCGGGGCGGCCCCTCCGCCCTCATGGGTAGGGGTGCAACCCGTGCCGATCAGCACGGAAAGGCATACGGCGGCGCCGATCAGCGGCCGCCGGGCGCGCGCGAACTGCACGTCGACCCTCTCTCGCCCGGCGGGGCGGTTGGTGTGGCGTTTCTACCGTCGAATCCTAAGGCAACCCTGGCGCAAGTCCTAGCACGCACGCGTGCGTGTGACCTTCGGGCCGCCCACCCGCGGCCCGGTCCGGGCTGGATAATGGGGGAATGAGCGTGCTTCCCATCCGCATCTATCCGGACCCGGTCCTGCGTACCCCCGCGGACGAGGTGACGGTCTTCGACGCCGATCTCGCCCGGTTGGTGGACGACATGATCGACACGATGCATCACCACAGCGGTGCGGGCCTGGCGGCGCCCCAGGTCGGGGTGAGCAAGCGCGTGTTCGTCTACGGCTGCGGTGGCCGGGAGGGGCACATCGTCAATCCCGTGTGGCGCGCCGTCGGCGAGGAGATGCAGACGGCGGCCGAGGGCTGCCTGTCGATCCCCGAGGTCCGCGGAGAGTGCACGCGCCACATGAACGTGATCGCCGAGGGGGTCGACGTCACCGGTGCCCCCGTCGTCCTGGAGGGCACCGAGATCCTCGCGCGCTGCATCCAGCACGAGAGCGACCACCTCGACGGCGTGCTCTACCTGAGCAGGCTCGCGCCGGACGAGCGCAAGGCCGTCATGCGGGTGATCCGCAGCTCGCCGTGGTTCACCGACCCCGCCGCGACCCTCGCTGCCGGGGCGGCGGGAGGCCGCGCCTGATGCGGCTGCTGTTCGCGGGAACGCCGGAGCCCGCCGTCCCGGCGCTGCGAGCCCTGCTCGATTCGGAGCACGAGGTGGTGGGCGTGCTGACCCGCCCCGATGCCCGCTCGGGGCGTGGCCGCGGCGTCCGGCGCTCGCCGGTCGGACAGGTGGCCGACGAGGCGGGGATCCCCGTCCTGACCCCCGCGACGCTCCGCGATCCGGAGGCGCGCGCCGCGATCGTCGCGCTCGCACCGGACTGCTGCCCCGTCGTCGCCTACGGCGGGATGATCCCGCCGGACCTGCTCGACGTTCCCACGCACGGGTGGATCAACCTGCACTTCTCGCTGCTGCCGGCGTGGCGCGGCGCCGCGCCGGTGCAGGCGGCTCTGGAAGCGGGAGACGAGCTGACCGGAGCGTCCACCTTCCGCATCGAGGAGGGGCTCGACACCGGCCCCGTCTTCGGGGTGCTCACCGAGCGGATCCGCCCGGACGACACCGCGACGGTGCTCCTCGCGCGCCTGGCCGAGTACGGCGCGGAGCTGCTCACGCGGACCGTCGACGGGGTGGGTGCGGGTGCGCTGCAGGCCCAGCCCCAGTCGCCCGACGGGGTCTCGCACGCCGCGAAGGTCACCGTCGACGGTGCCCGGGTGCGGTTCGACCGTCCCGCCGGCGCCGTGGACCGGCACATCCGGGCGATGACCGACGCGCCCGGCGCGTGGGTGCCGCTCGGCGATGCGCGGCTCAAGTTGGGCCCGGCCACCGTCGACGGGGAGACGGAGGGCCTGGCGCCCGGCGAGCTGCGGGTGACCAAGCGCGCCGTGTTCGTGGGCACCGCGACCGCCGCGCTGCGGCTCGGCACCGTCCAGCCGCCCGGTCGTAAGCCCATGCCCGCCGCCGACTGGGCGCGCGGTGCGCGCGTCGAGGACGGCACGATCATCGGAGTGGACCAGTGACCGATCCCGCCCGCCGCGCCGCGCTGCAGACCCTCGCCGCCGTGCGGGAGCGCGGCGCGTACGCGAACCTCGTGCTCCCGGGGTTGCTGCGCGATGCCCGGCTCAAGGGGCGCGACGCCGCCTTCGCGACCGAGCTGACCTACGGCACCTGCCGGGCGCAGGGCCTGCTCGACGCCGTGATCGAGAGCGCCTCGGGGCGATCCGTTTCCGATATCGACGGGCCGGTGCTGGACGCCCTGCGGCTGGGCGTGTACCAGCTGCTGCGCACTCGTGTCGGCGCGCACGCCGCGGTCTCCGAGACCGTGGATTCGGTGAAGGAGAGTGCGGGACGCGGCGCATCGGGGTTCGCGAATGCGGTGCTGCGCAAGGTGGCCCGCGACGATGAGGATACCTGGGTCGCCCGCGTGGCGCCGTCAGCCGCGGACGACCTGCTGGGGCACCTGGCGATGCAGTACGCGCACCCGCGGTGGATCGCGGAGGCGTTCTGGGAGTCGCTGCGTGCGAACGGGATCAGGTCGATGGGGCAGCTGCAGGCGTTGCTGGCCTCCGACGATGCCCGGCCGCCCGTGCACCTCGTGGCGCGGCCGGGGGAGATCTCCGCCGATGAGCTGGCGCTCATCGTCGAGGGCGAGGTCGGCAGGCTGTCGCCGTACGCGGTGTACCTGCCCGGCGGCGATCCGGGTGCGCTCGAACCGGTCCGGGACGGCCTCGCGGGCGTGCAGGACGAGGGCTCGCAGTTGGTGGCCCGGGCCGCGGCGGTGGCGCCGCTGGACGGGCCCGACGGCGGCCGCTGGCTGGATCTGTGTGCCGGCCCGGGCGGCAAGGCCGCGCTGCTCGGCTCGCTCGCCGCGATCGACGGTGCGCGCGTCGACGCGGTGGAACCCGCCGAGCATCGCGCCGAGCTGGTTCGCAAGGCGGTCAAGGGACTCCCCGTGGACGTGCACGTGGCCGACGGCCGGAGGTCCGGCCTCGAGCCCGGATACGACCGGGTGCTCGTGGACGCGCCGTGCTCGGGCATCGGCGCGCTGCGCCGCCGCCCGGAGGCGCGCTGGCGCAAGCAGCCCGCCGACGTGAAGCAACTCACGGTTCTGCAGCGCGAGCTGCTCTCGGCCGCTGCGGAACTCACCCGGCCGGGCGGCGTGGTGCTTTACGCGACCTGCTCCCCGCACGTGGCCGAGACCCTTGGCATCGTCGGCGACGACGAGGTGCTCGCTGCCGCCGGACTGGAGCGGATCGACACCCGCCCGCTGGTCCCGGCCACCGACCTGCCCCTCGGCGACGGCCCGCACGTCCAGCTCTGGCCCCACCTGCACGGCACCGACGGCATGTTCTTCCAGGCCCTCCGCAAGCGCTAACCGAATTGCCGCGCCAGCCTCGCTTCCGCAGCTCGCGGGCGACGCGGTACCGGGCCGAGCCGAGGTCGACGTGGAACGGGTGCCGGGCACGGGTTGCTGGGGCGGAAGAAGTCGAGGCCCGACCGGTGCTGGCCTCGTCGAGTACCTCCCGGACGCGGTTCGCGCCGTACAGACGCGGGTGCGCGTCGAGGTACGCCAGGACCGCCTGCGTGGTCGTGAGTGATCGCCCCTGCCTGTCGATTCGGATGAACTGGTCGAGGCCGACGATCTTCTCGTCGCCCTCGGCGAATCGCGCCAGGTCGACGGCGGAGCGGATCGCGGATGTCGTCGACGGACGGCGTCGAGCCACCGTCGTGGCGAATGCCGCGAATCACAGACGTGGACTCTTCTCGCACCGCGTGCTCGGTCCGTCCGACGAGCAGATCACCCTTGCGTCCCATCACATCAATTGGACGCACCAGCTCTGCGATCGGATCCCTACCCCACGAATTGAACACCGTTAGGAGAACCCGACCTGCGGTTTTGCTCTCCATAACGGTGTTCAATTGGGAACGGGGTCAGGCCTTGAGGACGCCGCCCTTGGTGAACTCCTGGGTCAGCGCGCCGCCGGGGCCGGGCTTGGCGTCGCCCTTCGGGTAGCCCATGCCGAAGGCGCCGCCGCCCTTGACCCACTGGTCCTTGATCTTGCCGGAGACGACGTGGGCGCCGTTCTCGGGTGACCACACGATCGAGCCGTTCTGGAAGTCGTTGTACGCACCCGCGACCGAGCCGGCGGTGGGGCCGCCGACGGCCAGCTCGCTCATGAGCGGTGCGCCGAGCTTGCCGGTGGGGCCGCCCTCCTTGAGGTAGAGGTCGCGGATCGCGCCGGTGACGCCGGCGGCCTTGCCGCCGTTGACCTTCGGATTCCAGTAGATGGTGCCGTTGGTGAACTCCTGCACCTTGCCGCCGGCCGCATCCTTCTCGACGCCGAGGGGCTGGCCGTACTTCTTCTGGCCGCCGTCCTTGGTGAAGGTGTCGTTGATCGCGCCGGTGACGGCGAACTTCAGCGGCTCATCGGGCTTGGTGTCGGTCGCCGCTGTCGTGGACGTCGCGGCCTGGCCGGACAGGAGCTGACCGAGGAGCTTCTGCGCATTCGGATCGCTGCCGAACATCTTGACCAGCGTCGCGACATCGGTGGTGGGCAGTTGCCCGGTGGCCATGATCTGCTGAACGCCGGGGATCTTGGCGAGTTCGGTGAGCGCGGGCTGCGCCGAAGCGGGAACAGCATTGGCGGTCGAGACGAGCGGGGCGGTGCCGGCAGCAGGAGCCGCGGCAGCAGGAGCAGCGGCGGGAACCGCAGCCGCGGGTGCAGCGGGAACGGCCGGCGCGGCGGGTACAGCGGGTGCGGCGGGCGCAGCGGGGGTCACGGGGACGGCCGGGACGGCGGGTTCGGCGAGGGCGGGCCCCGCGGCGAGGAACGTGGCGGCGGCGACGGCCACGAACGTGGTCAAGGTGGTGCGTGCGATCCGCATGACGACCTCTCAACAATCGACGGCACGAGAGTTACCCGTGTGACTAATGGTGCTGATGTTACTAAAGTGATCAGTCGAATTCAATGAGGCCGACGATGGCGCGCCGCGCCGTGCCCCCGCGCCGGCCCCGTGCCTACGACCGCGCCGTGCCCACCGGGTCGAAGCGTCGCGCGCACCCGGCCGACCGTCGAACGCGACGACATACAATGCTGCGCATGTCCTCGCCGATGATCGCGCCGTCCATCCTGTCCGCCGACTTCTCCCGGCTCGGTGCCGAGATCGAGGCTGTGGGCGGGCCCGACGGAGCCGACTGGGTGCACGTGGACGTCATGGACAACCACTTCGTGCCCAACCTCACGCTGGGCCTGCCCGTGGTCGAGAGCCTGCTCAGGGCCACCACGATCCCGCTCGACTGCCACCTGATGATCGACGACCCCGCGCGCTGGGCGCCGCCCTACGCCGAGGCGGGTGCGTACAACGTCACCTTCCACGCCGAGGCCTCCGACGACCCGGTCGCCGTCGCCAAGGACATCCGTGCGGCGGGCGGCAAGGCCGGACTGGCGATCAAGCCCGGCACCGCCTTCGACCCGTACATCGAGATCCTCAAGGAGTTCGACACGCTGCTGGTGATGAGCGTCGAGCCCGGCTTCGGCGGGCAGTCCTTCATCGCGGAGGTCCTCGACAAGGCCCGCGCCGCACGCCGTCTCGTCGACTCGGGTGAGCTGCGCCTGGTCGTCGAGATCGACGGTGGCATCAACGCCGACACCATCGAGCAGGCCGCCGCCGCGGGCGTCGACTGCTTCGTGGCCGGTTCCGCCGTCTACAACGCCGCCGACCCGGCCGAGGCGCTCCGCAAGCTGCGCGCCCAGGCCGCGGCCGTGCCGCGCGTCTGACGGTGGACCTGCAGGCCGCGCTCGAGCAGGCCGTCGAGGAGTCGGCGGCCGCCCGCGGGATCAGCACGCCCAACCCGCCGGTGGGCGCCGTGATCCTGGCGGCGGACGGCACCGTCGTCGGACGGGGTCGCACGGCCCCCGCGGGCGGGCCCCATGCGGAGGTCGTGGCGCTGGCGGCGGCCGGCGACGCGGCCCGGGGCGGCACCGCCGTCGTCACCCTCGAGCCGTGCGATCACACCGGCCGCACCGGGCCGTGCACGCAGGCGCTGCTCGGAGCCGGGATCGCGCGCGTCGCCTACGCCGCCGCCGACCCGAACCCCCTCGCCGCGGGCGGCGCGGCGACGCTGCGCCGGGCGGGGGTGGAGGTCGTCCACCTCGGCGGTGAGCCCTGGCCGCTCACGGAGTGGCTCTTCCGGCAGCGGCACGGCCGGCCGATGGTCACCGTCAAGCTGGCGACGACCGTGGACGGACGGATCGCCGCCCCGGACGGGACCAGCCAGTGGATCACGGGGCCCGCGGCGCGGGAACGCGCACACGCCGAGCGGGCGCAGCTCGACGCGATCATCGTCGGGACCGGCACCGTCGTGGCCGACGACCCGGCGCTCACGGCCCGGCGTCCTGACGGATCGCTGCACGACCACCAGCCGACCCGGATCATCCTCGGCGAGCGGGACCTTCCCGCCACCGCGCGGGTGCTGACCGGACCTGGGGACGCGCGGCACGTCCGCAGTCATGACCCGGGGGCCGCGCTGGAGGCCGCCGGTGACGCCGTGAACGTTCAGGTCGAGGGCGGGTCGACGGTGCTCGGCACCTTCTTCGCGGCGGGCCTGGTGGATCGGGTGCAGGCGTACATCGCGCCCGTGCTGCTCGGGGCGGGTCTCGCCGCGGTCACCGTGCCCGGCGTGGGCACCCTGGCGGACGCGACGAGGTTCCGGCTGGGCTCCGTCGAACGACTCGGCGACGACGTGCTGCTCACGCTGTTGCGTTCGCCGTGAGCCCAACACTTGGGGCCTGGGCCGGCGAGTGCTACCTTCGGAAGCGGAAGTTCTCAGGGCGGGGTGCGATTCCCCACCGGCGGTGATGGACTCCGGGCGATCCCGGTGTCCGAGCCCGCGAGCGCTCCGCCGCGAGGCGGGGGTCAGCAGATTCCGGTGCGATCCCGGAGCCGACGGTCATAGTCCGGATGAAAGAGAACTGCGCGGGTCGTTCCCGCGTCGTCGTGCCGCCCTGAGGCCGAAGTGGCAGGAGCGGCGAATGTTCACCGGCATCGTCGAAGAGCTGGGCGTGATCACCGCCCGCGAGGACCTTCCGGATGCGGCCCGGTTCACCGTCCAGGGTGACCTGGTGACCTCGGATGCGAAGCACGGCGATTCGATCGCCGTCAACGGCGTGTGCCTGACCGTCGTCACGGTCGAGGGGGGAGCGTTCACCGCCGATGTCATGGAGGAATCGCTGCGCCGCAGTTCGCTGAGCAAGCTCGGCCCCGGCGACCGGGTGAACCTCGAGCGCGCCGCCGCCGTGAACTCCCGCCTCGGCGGGCACATCGTGCAGGGCCACGTCGACGGCACGGGTCACGTCATCAGCCTCAGCCCGTCCGAGCACTGGACCGTCGTGCGCCTGGCGCTGCCGCAGCAGCTGGCCCGGTACGTCGTCGAGAAGGGCTCCATCACCATCGACGGTGTCTCCCTGACGGTCTCGGCCCTCGGGCGGGGCGTGACCGGGGACGACGAGCAGCACTGGTTCGAGGTCTCGCTCATCCCCACCACGCTGGACCTGACCAACCTCGGCGGGGCCGAGCCGGGCACCGTCGTCAACCTCGAGGTCGACATCGTCGCGAAGTACGTCGAGCGCCTCGTGACGCTCAAGGAGGAGAAGCAGTCATGACCAGGTTCGATTCCATCGAGCGGGCGATCGAGGACATCGCGGCCGGCAAGGCCGTCGTGGTGGTCGACGACGAGGATCGGGAGAACGAGGGTGACCTCATCTTCGCCGCCGAGAAGGCGACGCCCGAGCTGGTGGCCTTCATGGTCCGCTACACCTCCGGCTACCTGTGCGTGCCCCTCGACGGTGCGACCTGCGACAAGCTCGGCCTGCCGCCGATGTACTCCACCAACCAGGACAAGCACGGCACCGCGTACACCGTCACCGTCGACGCCAAGGCCGGTGTGGGCACGGGCATCTCGGCCGCGGACCGCGCCACGACGATGCTCAAGTTGGCCGATCCCGCCTCGACCGTCGACGACTTCACCCGCCCCGGGCACGTGGTGCCGCTGCGCGCCAAGGAGGGCGGCGTGCTGCGCCGGCCCGGGCACACCGAGGCCGCCGTGGACCTCGCCACCATGGCGGGACTCGCGCCCGCCGGTGTGATCTGCGAGATCGTCTCGGAGAAGGATCCGGGCGGGATGGCGAAGTCGGAGGAGCTGCGCGTCTTCGCCGACGAGCACGGACTCGCCATGATCTCCATCGCCGACATGATCGCGTGGCGCCGCAAGCACGAGAAGCACGTCGTGCAGGTCGCCTCCGCGCGGATCCCCACCCGCTACGGGGACTTCCAGGCCGTCGGCTACACCTCGATCCACGACGACGTGGAGCATGTGGCACTGGTCAAGGGCGACATCACCGCCGACGGCGGCGCGGACGTGCTGGTCCGCGTGCACAGCGAGTGCCTCACCGGCGATGTCTTCGGCTCGCTGCGCTGCGACTGCGGCCCGCAGCTCGACGCCGCGATGGAGATGGTCGCGCAGGAGGGCCGCGGCGTGGTGCTGTACATGCGGGGCCACGAGGGCCGCGGCATCGGCCTCATGCACAAGCTGCAGGCCTACCAGCTCCAGGACGGGGGAGCGGACACCGTCGACGCGAACCTGCAGCTCGGGCTGCCGGCGGACGCCCGCGACTACGGCCTCGGCGCGCAGATCCTCGTCGACCTCGGCATCACCTCGATGCGGCTGCTCACCAACAATCCGGCCAAGCGGGTCGGCCTCGACGGCTACGGCCTGCAGATCACCGAGCGGGTGCCGATGCCGTTGCGGGCCAACGCCGAGAACATCCACTACCTGCGCACCAAGCGCGACCGGATGGGGCACGACCTGCGCGACCTCGACCACTTCGACCAGGGAGGTACCGCGTGAGCGGCGCTGGAATCCCCGACATCACGCTCGACGGGGCCGCCGACCTGCGGCTGGCGATCGTCGCCTCGCGCTGGCACGACACCGTCTGCACGGCGCTGCTCGCGGGAGCCGTCCGCACGGCCGAGGCGGCGGGCGTCCGGCAGATCACCGTCGAGCGGGTGGCGGGTGCCGTCGAGCTGCCCGTCGTCGCGCAGGAGCTGACCAAGTCGCACGACGCCGTCGTCGCGCTCGGCGTCGTGATCCGCGGCGGCACCCCGCACTTCGAGTACGTCTGCGACGCGCTCACCGCGGGCCTGCTCCGCGTCTCGCTGGACGCGGGGGTCCCCGTCGGCAACGGCGTGCTGACCACGAACACCGAGGCCGAGGCGCTCGACCGCGCGGGCCTTCCCGGGTCGGCCGAGGACAAGGGGGAGCAGGCGGCGTCGGCGGCCCTCGACACCGCACTGACCCTGCGCAAGCTGCGAGCCGGCCGATGAGCCGGATCGCCCTCGTCCAGGCCACCTGGCACCGGAACATCGTCGATCGGGCACGCGAGGGCTTCATCGCGGAATGGACCCGCCTGGGGCACGACGATGCCGACGTCGATGTCTTCGAGGTCCCCGGGGCCTACGAGATCCCGCTCGCGGCGAAGCGCCTCGCCCGCACCGGGGGCTACGCGGGGATCGTCGCCGCGGGCCTGGTGGTCGACGGCGGCATCTACCGGCACGAGTTCGTCGCGACGGCGGTCATCGACGGCCTGATGCGCGTGCAACTCGACACCGACGTGCCCGTGTTCTCCGTCGTGCTCACCCCGCACCACTTCCACGAGCACGACGAGCACACCGCGTACTTCGAGCGGCACTTCGTCGGCAAGGGCGCCGAGGCGGCCCGCGCCGTGAACGCGACACTGGCGCTGCACGCGAGCCTGCCGGTGTAGTCACCCGCGGGCCGCGACGTAGGCCTCGGTCACCGTCGCCGGTACGCGCCCCTTCGCGTTCACGACGATGCCGTTCTCGCGGGCCCACGCGCGGACCGCGGCCGGTTTCGGCGCGTCCGAGGGCGGCCGCGCCCCTCCCCTCACGGGCTTCGACGGTGCGCCGTCGGCTCCCGCGCCCCCGGCCCCGTCGAGCAGGCCGGAGTGCGCCGACGCGGCCGCGAGGAACCGGTAGGTCCACTCCTCGGCGAGCTTGCGAGTCTCGCAGAAGACGATCGGGACCGTCGGATAGCGCACCTGCAGTTCGGCGAGCCCGTCGGCGACCTTCGCCGGCCGCATCCAACTCTGCTTGAACAGTTGTGAATACCGCTCCTCGACGACCACCGCGGCGTGCGGCAGCGTCGCCAGTTCGGCGATCTGGAAGCCGAGGCGACTCGAATTGAGCGAGGTGATCAGATCCTCGAGGCCCTTGCGTTCCACGGCCGCCCGGATCGTTCCGTCCTCGGCGAGGATCGCGTAGTCGCCCGAGGTCAGGGCGTGCTTGGTGATCACGGCCTGTTGGGTCTTGAAGGTGTAGCCGTATCGCTCACGCGAGTCGACGGCGATCGCGAGGTCGGCGATGCCGGCGGCGCGCGCAGTGGGCACGGCGACATTGGGACGCGCCTTCTTCCGGGTGCGCGGGGCCTGCCAGAACACCATCTGACGACCGCGAGCCCGGGTGAAGACGATCTGCGACCGTGCCTCGCGTGCCCGGTCGGCGATCACGTCGATCGCGGCGCCGCGTCCGGCGCAGGACCGCAGTGGGATCCGCTCGACGATTTCGGGATCGGCGGGCCATTCCGAGCGGCCCACCGGGTAGCAGAACAACGCCTTCGTCCGGGGCCAGGTGTCGGACGTGCGGAAGACGCGCCCATCGCCGAGCGGCACCCAGATCAGGTACGGCAACGACGATTCGGGATCCGGGTTGACCGCCACGACCAGCTCCATAGCCGCACGCTACCGGCTCGGCATGGGGGCCGGGGGCGCGACATCGGTAGAATCGGGACCTGTGACCGCCGACTCCACCACCGCGCCCGTGCTCGACGTGACCCCGCGCAAGATCAAGCTGTACGCGTGGGTGCTCGCCGGGGTCCTGGTCGTCGGGCACACCGCGGTCGCGCTGCTGCTCAAGGTTGGCGGGAACACGGGGCTCACGTTCCGGACCTCGGACCAGGTGGGCATGATCCTGATCGGTGTGGTCCTGGCGTGCGGGGCGCTGCTGTTCACGCGGCCGCGCCTGCACCTCGGGCCGGAGGGGGTCACCGTCCGGAACCTGCTGAACGCGAACACCTACCCGTGGGACGTGGTGCAGGGATTCAGCTTCCCCGAGGGATCCCAGTTCGCGCACCTCGACCTGCCGCACGACGAGTTCGTCGCGATCTGGGCCATCCAGGCCCGCGACGGCGAGCCCGCGGTGCAGGCATTGCACCGCGCCCGCGAGATCGCCGCCGCGTACCGGGCCTGAGCGCCTATTTGATCGTGCCGCTGCGGCCGTGCAGCAGCGTCATCAGCTGCGTGAGTTGCCCCTCCTGCGCCGCGGTACGCGCGAAGCTGGTGAGGTTGAGCAGCGGGTTGAACCGCTTGCGGGCGATGCCCTTGGCGTAGGTGAACTCGCGCAGGCCGTCGGCGCCGTGGATCCGGCCGAAGCCCGACTCGCCGACGCCGCCGAACGGGATGTTCGGCACACCCGCGAAGGTGATGATGCCGTTCACCGAGGCCATGCCGGAGCGGATCCGGTCGGCCAGCTCCATGCCGCGGGCCTTCGAGAACACGGTGGCGGCCAGGCCGTACTTCGTGGCGTTCGCCAGTTCCACGGCCTCGTCCATCGTGTCCACCTTGGCGACCGTCACCGTCGGTCCGAAGGTCTCCTGCGTGACCGCGATCGAGTCCTCCGGGACGTCGACGAGCACCGTCGGCTGGACGAACCGTTCGCCGACGGCGTCGGCGCCGCCGACGAGGGCGCGGCCGCCGCGGGCGAGGGCGTCCTCGATGTGCGACTTGATGATCGGCAGTTGGCCGGGCATGGTGATCGGGCCGATCTTGGAGTCGTCCGAGTCGTTCGCCGTGACCTCGTGGGCCTTCGCGACCAGCCTCTCCAGGAACGGGTCGTAGACGTCCTTGTGTACGTAGACGCGTTCGACACCGACGCAGGTCTGGCCCGCGTTCGAGAAGGCGCCCCACGCGGCGGCGTCGGCGGCGGCGTCGAGATCGGCGTCGCGGTCCACGAGGAAGGCGTCCTTGCCGCCGGCCTCGATCACCACCGGCGTCAGCGTCTCGGCGCAGGCGGCCATGACCTTCTTGCCGGTGTTGGTCGAGCCCGTGAAGGCCACCTTGTTCACGCCGGAGGTGCACAGCGCGTTGCCGGTCTCGCCGAGGCCCGTGACCGCCTGCAGCACCGGGCGACCCACGGCCTCCTCGAACGTGCGGGCCAGCCACACGCCCACGCCGGGGGTGTACTCCGAGGGCTTGAACACCACCGCGTTGCCGGCGGCCAGCGCGTAGGCGATCGAGCCCATCGGGGTGAAGACGGGGTAGTTCCACGGGCCGATCACGCCGATGACGCCGAGCGGGTGGTAGCGCACCGTCGCCGACTGGTTCGCCATGACCAGGCCCGAACCGACCCGACGGGGGCCGAGGACCTTCTTGGCGTGTGACGCGGCGTAGCCGAGGTGGTCGATGCCGAGCGCGGCCTCGAGCAGGGCGTCGCCATGCGGCTTACCGGTCTCGTCGTGGACGACCTGCGCCAGCTGGTTGATGCGCCGGGTGATGACGCCCTTCCAGGTGTTCAGGGCCTTCTTGCGGCCCTCGAAGCCGATCTCCTGCCACCAGTCGGCCTGCTCGCGGGCGCGCGCCACGACGGCGTGCACGTGGTCGGTGGAGTGGATCGGATACGACTCGACGACATCACCGGTGAGCGGGTTGAGGGAGTCGAAGGTCTTGGTGTTCGGTGCGGTCATGCTGACTTCCTGATCTCGTCGGCCGCCTTCTCGGCGATCATGATGGTGGGGGCGTTCGTGTTCCCGCGGGGCACCTTGGGCATCACCGAGGCGTCGACGACGCGCAGACCGTCGATCCCGCGGACCCGCAGCTGCGGATCGACGACGGCGTCCTCCCCGGAGCCCATCGCGCAGGTGCCGACGGGGTGGAACAGCGTCTGCGTGTAATCCGCGACGAGCGTGCGGATCTCGTCCTCCGAGGGCGACTCGCTGATGTGCCAGGGCTTGCCGAGGTAGCGCGCGATGGGGCCCTGCGCGGCGAGCTCCATCGTCGCCTTCACGCCGGCCACCAGCGCGTCGAGGTCCTCCGGCGCATCGAAGTAGTTCGGCTCCAGGCGCGGCTTGAAGTCGGGGTTCGCCGAGCGCAGCCGGAGCGTTCCCCGGCTCTGCACGTCCACCAGCGTCGGGCCGAGCATGATGCCCCGACGGTGCGTCTCGTGCAGCAGGTTGTCGTAGACGCCGGCCGGCATCACGTGGAACTGCAGGTCCGGGTGCTCGAGATCCTCGCGGGAGCGGAAGAAGCCGCCCGCCTCGGCGCCGTTCGACGACAGCGGACCGGTGCCGGTGAGCTTCCAGCGCAGCAGGTTTCCCACGTTCTGCGTCTCGAGCAGGTCGAAGGTGCCGTGCGTGTCGTAGTCGACGGGGACCATCGGGTGGTCGTGCAGGTTGGATCCGACGCCCGGGAGGGCGGCGCGCACGTCGATGCCGTGCTCGGCGAGGTGCTCGGCGGGACCGATCCCGGAGAGCATGAGCAGCTGCGGGGAGTTGATCGCGCCGCCGGAGAGAATCACCTCGCGGCGGGCCCGCGCGGTGTGATCGGCGGCGTGCTGCCGGAAGAACACCCCCGAGGCGCGGTCACCGTCGAACTCGATGCGCCGCGCGATGGCACCCAGCGCGACCGTGAGGTTGGGGCGCGAGCGCGCCGGCTCGATGTAGGCCTTGTCGGTCGACCAGCGCCGGCCGTTCTTGCAGGTCACCTGGTAGAGGCCGGCGCCGTCCTGGGATGCGCCGTTGAAGTCCTCGGTGGGCTTGAGGCCCCACGAGACCGCGGACTCGACGAAGGCCGTCGAGAGGGGGTGGGTGAACCGGCGGTCCTCGACGTGCAGCGGACCGTCGGTGCCGTGCAGGGGGCCGCCGAGGCGGGTGTTGCCCTCCGCCTTGACGAAGTACGGCAGGACGTCGTCGTGCGACCAGCCCTGCGCCCCGTGATCCTGCTCCCAGGCGTCGTAGTCCGCGTGATTGCCGCGGATGTAGATCATCGCGTTCAGCGACGAGCAGCCACCGAGCGCCTTCATCCGCGGCCAGTACGCCGGGCGGTCGTTCAGGTGCTTCTGCGGCGTGGTGGTGTAGTTCCAGTCCCACTTCGTCTTGAACATCGCGGAGAACGCGAGGGGGATGTGGATCTCGTCCGCGTCCGCCTCGCCCCCGGCCTCGAGGAGCAGGACGGAGACGCCCGGATCCTCCGACAACCGGGCCGCCATCACGGCGCCCGCGCTCCCGGCCCCCACCACGATGTAGTCGTACTCGTCCGCCGGCAATGCCGCTCCTCGCGTCGATCCAATGCTTGGGGTCGAAGCTACTCGGCGGTACGGGTGGTCGGGGGCGGATCCGACGGGTTCTCAGTGACGACGGTCCGCCGTGCCCGGGTTCGTCCTGCCGGCGCCGCCCGGTCGCGTCAGCCGACGGCGGGCGCGAGCCGCTTGATCAGGGGCGTCAGTGCGACGACCACCAGGCCGATGGCGATGGCCGTGCCACCGAGGATCAGGAAGTACGGCGCCTCGTCGTTCTGGTCGTAGAAGGTGGCCAGGCGCCCGGCGAGGGCGGTACCGAGGCTGATCGACAGGAAGTTCAGTGCCACCATCTGCGTCGAGAACGCGCGCGGCGCGAGCTTGGTGGAGACGCTCAGGCCGACCGGCGAGATGCACAGCTCCGCGAGGGCGAAGATGAGCATGATGCCGAGGAGGCCGAGGAGCGGCGCGGTGTTCGTGCCGGCCGGCATGAGAAGGAAGGCCAGGAACGCGACGCCGATCCCGATGGTGCCGATCGCGAACTTGATCGGGGTGCTGGGCTGGCGCGACCCGAGCTTGGTCCACAGCGCGGCGAACACCGGCGCGAAGATGAGGATGTAGACGGGATCGACGGACTGGATCCAGGAGGCGGGGAACTCCCAGCCGCCCAGGTCGCGGTCGAGGCGTTCGTCGGCGTAGACGGCCACGAAGGTGAACATCTGCTGGAACAGCGCCCAGAAGGCGACCTGGGACAGGAACAGGGGGATGAACGCCTTCACGCCGTTGCGTTCGGCACCGTCGACCCGGTTGCTGCGGAGCAGGAACACGAAGTAGGCCAGGGAGATCGCGGCGACCGTGATGATCACGGCGTCGACGAGGTTCCTCGCGGTGATGACTCCCAGCGCGATGAGGCCGACGAACACTGCGATCGCGACCACGAGTCCCGCGGCGACGCGTTGGATGTCGCTGCGGGAGGCGGGGTTCGGTACCTCCTGGCTGATCCGCGGCAGCATCTTCCGGGTGAGCGCGTACTGGGTCAGTCCGAGCGCCATGCCGACGGCGGCGAGGCCGAACCCCCAGTGGAAGCCCGCGTTGTCCTGCAGATAGCCGGTGAGCAGCGGGCCGATGAAGGCGCCCAGGTTCACGCCCATGTAGAACAGGGAGAACCCGGCGTCGCGTCGGGTGTCGTCGGGGGCGTACAGATCGCCGACCACCTTCGTCGCGTTGCCCTTCACCCCGCCGGAGCCGATGGCCACGAGGACGAGGCCGACGGCCACGCCCGCCGCGCCGGGGATGGCCGCGAGCGCGATGTGGCCCGCCATGACCAGCCACGCCGAGTAGAACAGGGTGCGCTCCGCGCCGAGCAGGCGGTCCGAGATCCAGGCCCCGGCGATCGTCGAGAGATAGACGAAACCGCCGTAGGCGCCGACGATCCCGAGCGAGGTGGTCTTGTCGAAGCCGAGGCCGCCCTGCTCGGCGGTGTAGTACAGGTAGTAGGCCAGGATCGCCTGCATCCCGTAGAAGGAGAAGCGCTCCCACATCTCGACGCCGAACAGGTTGACCAAGGGCCAGGGATGTCCGAAGAAGCGCACGTCGGGTTTGCCAGTGGGAGTGGTGGTCATTCGTTGATGAAATCACGAACGGTGCGCGTGTGGATCGTCCTGCTCAACTCAACAGTCGGACGGCCTCCGGCTGATACGCGTGCTCGGCCCACTCCCGCGGCGTGGTGCCGTACTGCAGATCGACGACGGTGCGGTCGGCTCCGGCGTCGAGGAGCGCGCGGATGAGATCCAGGTCGCCCGTCCACGCGGCGTGGTGCAGCGGGGTCGCGCCGTCCGCGCCTCGGGCGCTCGGATCGTCGGGGATCACGGGGAGGATCACCGTGACACCGGCGGTGTCGATGCCGTTCTCGGCCAGGAGGGCCAGCCGTTCCGTGAAGCCGTGCTGCGCCGCCCAATCGACCTGGCGGCGCCACACCTGCGCGCGGCTCTCCGTGTCGGCGCCGGCGCGTGTGTCCCACGGACCCGGTCCGGCCTCGGCGAGTCCGTGCGCGAAGAGCAGTTCGAGATGCGAATCGTCGGGCCGGAACATGCGGTTGTAGAGCGCCTGCTGGTCCGCGGGGTGTGCGCCGCGGTCCAGGAGCAGGGTGGCCAGTTCCATCGACCGGGGATGTCGCGGCTGGCGGCCGGCGCCCTCCTCGCCCTCGCCGAAGACACCGGTGAGGGCGGTGAACGGGGTCGGCAGACCGGAGTGCAGGAAGCCCGTGTTCGGGTCGGCGCCGGAGTCGAGGAGCAGCTCGGCGGCCGCGAGCGGGCGATCCGGTGAGTCATCGGGGACGACTCGGGAGTAGCAGAGATAGGTGAGGGGGTGCCAGCCGAACGGGCCGCCGGCGGTGGTGGCGAGGGCCGGATCGACGCTGAGGTGCGCCGCGATCGCCCGCGCGTCGCCCGCCGCGGCGGCGGCCCAGACACTTCGCTCGACGATGCCGGGGTCCTGGGCCAGGAGCGCAGCGGCCTCGCGCCACCGGGGCGGCTCGTCCGAGGCGCCGTAGCGCAGACACGCGAGAGAGCTGAACAGGTCAGCGGGTGCGAGCGAGGCCTCGTCCACCGCGCACGGGTTCACGGTGAGTTCGTCGTTCGAGGCGCTGGGGGAGCCGCTGCGTGCCGGGGCGCCCATGGCGCCGTCCGCTCGAGTCGACATGCGTGGTCACCTCAGCAGGTTGGTCCGCGCCACCTGTTCCCGGAGGAAGTGGAACTGCGTGTCGAGGCTGGCCTGCAGGTCGCGCAGTTCGTCGGCGTGGTGCTGGAATCGGCGGGCGTCGGCCTCGTTGCCGACCGCGTCCCGGTAGAGCTGATCGAGCAGCTCGCGGTGCGCGCCGGTGTTGGTGCGGTCCAGCAGGTGCAGATCGTTGAGCAGTCGTTCGACGGGCCGCAGCTCGCCCAGGTACTCGGCGAGGGCCGCGACGTGATCGCGCAGGGCGTTCTCCGCCATGCGTGCGGCCTGGGTGTACTCGTCGACGTGCTGGGCCAGGGCGTAGGAGACGGAGGACTCGCCGGACGGCCGCGGCGTGTCCGTGCGCATCCGCCAGACGCGGTAGGCGCGGTGGCTGATGTCCTGCAGCGTGGCGTCGAGGTTGATGCGGACGCGGTGGTGGTCGAGGATCGGGTTGTTCCACGCCGGCGAGCGGCGGATCTCTTCGGTGAGCAGCACCGCGAGGCCGAGGAGCCGGGTCTCGACGCGGGTATCGCCCGGTTCCGCGTCCGGGTTCCACGCCGGCATCCGGTCGGCCTGGAAGGGCCAGGGGTTCGCTGCCAGCCGTGCCTGCTCGCGTTCCTCGAGGCGGCGCTCGTGGGCGTGACGCCGCCAGGCCTGGTAGCCGACGACGCCACCGCCTGTCAGGAGCAGGGCGATGAGCCCACCGGCCATCGACTCGGTGACCGCCGTGCCGACGATGAACGCGATGACGATGAGGGTGATCCACAGCCCGCTCTTGAGGCTCGGCTCGGGCACCGCGTTGCGGGCGGACGCGAGGTACGCCGGATTGTTGCTCGCGGTGTACCGGCGGAAGGCGTCGTCGATGGTGCCCGGCCGCAGTCGCTGCAGGAAGTGGGACGCGTCCCGCGCCGCGACCTGTGCCTGCTCCCGCCCGACCGGCACCGCGTCGGCCGCGGCGATGACCCGCGCAGCGAGCTCCTGGGGGACCGTATCCGCCATCTCGAACCTCCTCCTGTCGCCTCTGAATGTACCGGCGTTTCAGACTTCCGCGCCGCCCCGAATTCGCCAGAAGGTTGTGATCTCCGTTGGCGTCCACGTAGGAAAGCTTGCGCTGCCGATCGGGATCCCGCGTACGAACTCGGCAACGACGACGGGGCCTCGGTCGCGTGCATTGTCGTAGAACGTGGTCGTTGTCGCCAGCATGGTGGCCTCGACCACGAGTGGCCAGAGCCGCCGGTGCCTGTCACGGATCTTCTCCTCGGGAACGGCGTGCCCACCGGCGCGGACACGGTGCGCTACGCGCAGTACCGACAGATCCTCTGGCACCATCACCACGTGGAGGTTGACCTCGAAGCCGGATGTCAGAGCAGCGCGAACGAGACCGACCTTGGAGGGGTGCGAGAAGACGGTTTCGGCGATGAAAGAGGTTCCGAGCTCAAGAAGGCGATCCCGAGTGGCACTCGCGATCCGTGCCGCGTCGTAAGAGCGTTCCTCCGCCGATTCGGGCCACCGTTCCCTCGCGATGATGTCGGCGTTGACGAAGGGCATTGTGCGCGTGTACGGGTGAAGGACGAGGTCGACAAAGGTGGACTTTCCGGCCCCGTTGGGGCCGATGACCAGCTCGAGCTGGCTCATTTGGTGCGAGCTTCGGCGACGATCCGCTGAGTGCCGTCGGGGTGATGCTCGACCATCCGTCCCTCGTCGTCGAGCGAGACGGTGACGATGCCGCGTTGTGCGAGGGTCGCTGTGAAGTCGATGGTGCTCAGCCGTTCACGGATGGCCACTCGCAGTTCGGCGTTGTACACGCGAGCCTCGGCGTCATCGAGGTCGTCGGCGGACAGCTTGCCGGCGAGGGTCGCCTCTACTCGGCTCCGGGCTGCACTCTCGTGAATCGATACCTCGCGGCCGATCCGCGCCCAGTGATTGACTTGTTCGGCCGTCGATCGACCATCTCGTTCACCCTCGATCCGGGCGCTTTCGAACACGTCGTCGGCAATGCGAGTGGGGTGCGGCATTGTGGCCTCCTGGGACGAAAGAGCATCGTGTAGCACTATGCTACGCCGATCCGGTCGCCCCGGCCACGGTGCGACATGGCCGGGGCAACCGGCCTGCTACTTCAGGGTGACCTTCGCGCCACCCGAGAACATCGAGTCGTGCAGCTCGATGGTGGCGGGGGTGGCGTCCTTGGGCATGTCGAAGACGACCTTGACCTGGACGGTGTTGCCGGGGTTGATGTTGTCCCACACCGGCACGTCGGAGTCGCCGAGCGCGATCTGCGCCATCGAGTCGGACTCGAAGGTACGGCCCTGCGTGTCCTTGAGCTTCTGCGAGCTGGGGGAGAAGCTTTGCGGCTTGGTGCCGATGTTCTTCACCGTCATGGAGACGATGACGAACTGGCCCTGGGCCTTCTTCGCCAGGTACGGGTTGTCGCCGACCTCGCTGAGACCCGGCTCGACGCCCGTGACCACGAACTCGAACTTGCCGTCGCGCACGGCGGCGTTCAGGCCGGCGGCCTTGGGATCGGTCTTCGCGGCGGTCGGCGCCGCGGTCCCGCCGGCGGTCGAGGCCGCGTCGTCCTTGTTCCCGCCGCCGGTGGCGACGGAGACGACGATGATGAAGGCGATCACGGCCAGCACGATCCACGGCCACTTGCGCTTCTTCTTGGCCGGCGGCGCCGGCGGGGCGGGGTACGGCTGGGGCTGACCGGGCGTGTACTGACCCGAGCCGGGCTGGCCGGGCTGCAGCGGGAAGGGCTGCTCAGACATGATGAATCCTCATTTCCGGAGATGGGGGAATCGCCGATCGGCGGGAAGTGCCGAACGACGTGAAGCGGAGCCGTTGCCGGCTCGGGTGATCAGGTGACGACGGTGCGCCGAAGGCGGACCGTCAGGGGCGGTGACCGTGAGCGTCGATCAGAATGCTTGTGCGTGCGGTCAATTCATCCTCCCCAGGACCTGATGGAAGAAGCATCGCATCGACCACTGACAAGTTTTCATATCCGCGTCGGGCGAAATCCATAGCTGCACAAAGGAAGAGAGCTGCTGGGGATGCGACGGTGCGTCAACTATCGCCTCCACAGAGTTCTTCGGGGCAGCCGTGCCAGGTGTTGACGGCCTCGACGATCGCCCGTGCCGCGATCGGCGGCCGGTACGCCTCCGCGAGGTCGGTGAACTTCCGGATGCACCGCTCGACGTGGTCGTCGAAGAACGCGCAGGTCTCGATCAGGCGGAACTCGTCCGCCACGCACTCGAGAACGAGGCGGTGCGGGACGAGGCGGGAGAACCAGCTCTCCACCTCCTCAACGGTGAGCGTGCAGTCCGGTTCGCCGCACTCGCACGGGTACAGGGGCGAAGAGACCTCAATGTCGGTCGATGATGAGTGGGTCGTGGGCATGAGAACTCCTGGTGGATCGGGTCGCGTGGTCACCCGCGGCCGGTCCTGAGTGCGACCAGCCCTACAGAATGAACCGACCCACTGACAAGTCCTGAAACCCTGGTTGCCGCGCGGCCCGACGCAGCGCGATCACCCTGCGACCTTGCGGCGTAGTCGCTCAGCCATCAGAAGAACGCCGAGAGCGTTGTCGCCGTCGATCTCCCAATGGCGGTCGCAGTTGCACGAGCCCCAAGTCTTGTCATGCCACGAGTTGCCCTCGATCAGGAGTGCACCGCCGCTCGCGAGTAGGCGTTTGGTGAGCTCGGCGCTGTCTGAACCACCCCGGGTTTCCCGGAGGATCTCTCAGTTGGCTACCTGGACCAGCTGGTCAGGCAGGGTAGGCACCGTTTCGGTGGCCTGGTGTCGATCGTAGTAGATCCGCTCGGCGTGCACCGGGC
>NZ_JAAXOQ010000024.1 GCF_012396015.1 Tsukamurella spumae
GTTGCCGTCTGGTTGGCCTTGTGAGCGACGTTCAGCGGACCGATGGGTTCCGGGGCGGGCGGCACCTCTGGCGCGGTTGCAGGGGCCGCAGACGACGTCTATGTCGCGGAGGCGGATGGGGAGTCCGCGGGCCTTGCGGTCCCATGCGGCTGGGGTGTGGTCGGCCTGTAGGTCGTCGGTCGCGCCGCAGTCGGTGCAGAACGGCTGCAGGCGGCGGGCGCGGCGGGACAGGTTGCGCCACGCGGCATCGTATCCGCGGGCGGCGGGGGTCCGCTCCGGGGCCTCCGGGGGCTGGCAGGTGGGGCAGCGGATACCGGTGGGGACGACGTCGCCGCAGTCGATGCATGGGCGTGCGGTCATCGTGTGCCCTTCTCGATGGCGTCGTGGATGCGGTCGGCCAGCGCGCGTGCCTCCTGGTCGTTCATGAGCCAGTGGTCGTGGCCGAGTCGGATCTCGATGCGGTCGCCGCGGCGTCGGACTGTGCCACCGTCGCCGCCGAGCTGCAGGCGCTTCACTCGTCGGCACCGAGGGTGCGGTGGGCGTTGTCCCGCGCGTCGAGCAGGCCGGCGCGCAGCCGGAGCCCTGCGGCATCGCACGCCTCGAGGACCGGGCCGAGGATGCATCGGACGGTGAGCGACAGGGCGGCGGTGGCGAGGTACCCGAAGTACTCCGGGTCGTGGCGGGATAGCCACTCGACGGACACGCGGTCGGTGGCGTCGTCGTCACCAGCGGACGCGGCCATGTCGTACATCAGCAGCGTGGCGTCGGACTGCAGGCGGTCCACGTTCACGCGGCCGATGGGCATGCCCTGCTCGTCGGAGATGAAGAACTCGGCGGGCGGATTGTGGGGGTCGAACTCGTTCATGGGGTTCCCTTCCTCGGGGCAGTGATGTTCGTTCGGCAGTTGGTGTGCTCGCGCTCGCAGCCCGGGTACACGGACCACAGGCAGTACGGGCACAGGGATCCGACGGGCGGGCGCACGCGCGGGCCGGTCGGGATCGGCGGGTAGTTGGTCATGCGGCGGGCGGCCTCCGGTTGATCGTGCGGGGGCAGCCGCCGGTGTGATCGCCGGCGTTGCCCGGGTACACGGGCCAATGGCAGACGGGGCAGATGGAGCCCTCAGCGGGGAGGCTGGTGTCGGTAGTACTGACACCAGGTTCGGGGTCGGGCACCGACGCAAGCGAACGCTCAGAACTGGTCGCCTTAGTAAATGCCTGTCCTGTCCTGTCCTGTCCTGTGTTGTCGGTCGGGACGTCCCTGGGGATGTCCCCCGGGACAACAGGATCGGTGCTGGTGGGAAGGTCCGCAGCTTCCGCTTGGCGCTTGGCCTCACGCTGCCGACGCTTCTTCTCCCGTTCGTGCACGCGCGCCCGGTCGGCTGCCTCGAGCTGGGCGCGCGTCGTCTGGGTGTTCTCGTAGTCGGTGATGAGCCAGCCCTGCGACTGCGGGGTCCACAAGCCAGCGGCCACCAACTCGGACGGGGTGCCGCGCCGGAACCCAGGGATCAGGTTCAGGTCGTCGGGCAGCAGCACCCCGTCCGTGCGGTTGGACACCGACCACATGAGCGCGAGGCAGTACGAGCGGAACGCCTCGTCGGACGCGCGGGCGAAGCGAACGTCCATGAGCCAGCGTTCAGGTAGTCGTGCGTCGGTCACTTCTCGTTCGACCTCCTGGGGCAGTCCCAGACGCGCTGAGGGCGGCCGGGGCGCCGGCGTGAGTCGGTCCAGCCGACGAACCGAATGCGGCCGTCGTGCACCACGCCCTGCACGTACCCACCGAGGACCTGCGGATGCTGGTCCAGCCATTCGCGGGTGGCCTTCGGGAGCTGGGTGTGGATCGCGTCGGCGTCGAACGGCCGGCCGTCGGCGATGACCTTGTTGATCGCCTTGCGGATCCGCTCATGGTGTTTGAGCGTCAAGACGGTGGTGGATGCGGCTACTGCGGCCGCGGGCCCGGTCATGGCCGGAACCGTTCGTAGACGCTGTTGCAGTCGGGGCAGATGATCCCCGGGACGCACTCAAGCGCCCCGCCCGCGGCACCCTTCCGCCACGTCTTGATCACGCCACAGAGCGCAGGTGCCGGCGTGCCGCTGTTGATGTTGGTCTTGCGGACGTAGTGCCTGAGCAGGTCGTCGAGGTCGTCGTCCGCCGGGGCCTGGTCCGCAGTCTGCTGCATGTGGCGGATTGCCTCATTCAGTACGTCGCCCGATCGCGCCAGGGTTCGGGTCAGTTCTTCGGTTGCCTGCTGGTAGGAGGCAAGCACCTGCGGGGTGATCGAGCTGTTGAACGGTGTCGTGCTCACTGGCCTGCCTCCTGCGACTCGATGTCTGCGAGAGCATCCGCGAGGGCGTGCAGATCCCCGACGTCGAACAGGATGTGCATCGGCTTGTCCGGGTCGGGTCCGGCGACCGTCGCGGTGACCGTCTTCCAGGTGGCATTGACGGTGATCGCGTACACGCTGCCGTCGATGCAGTCGACGGGCGAGGCGGGGGTGAACAGGCCGGCGATCTCGGCGCGCTGGGCCGGGTCGGTGACGCCGAAGTCGTCGAGTACCGCGTCGAGGGGGCGGGCCTGGGCGGGTTCGTTTACACTGGTCATGACTGGTTCCTTCTGTGAGTTCTGGTCGTTGGGCTCGGATCCGTTGCCGGCAAGCTGGTGATCCGGGCCCTTCGTGCTGTCGGGGGTGCGGCGCGGCCGGCTGTACTCGGTGACGGGCGCGCCGTAGTCCTCACCGAGGTCGCAGTGGTGTTCCTGCGGGCGGTTCACGCGGCCCCCGAAGGGTTCGAGGCGGCCTCTGCCTCCGCGATCCACGCGAGCACGACGCTCTTGCGCCACACGCGCCGCTTGCCGAGCTTGAAGCTCGCGGGCCCAGTACCGACGTGGGCGTAGTACCGCCACGTCCCTTCCGGAATCCCCGTCTCTCGCTGGCAGTCCTTGGCCTGCCAGAGTTCGTCCTCCACGTCGGACCTCCATCCTTGTGACGCTTGATCTTCAAGCGTTCCGAGAATGAATCTAGATCACGCTCGCGCTTGCCGCAACTGGCAACGCTTGGAAACGATGCGCCTGGGGCATACGCTGTCGCCATGACGGATCACGCCGAGTGGGCCGAGGCGATGCAGCAGGCCCGTGCAGTCGAGGACGAAGAACTGAGAGCAGCCGCTGGGCTGGCAGAAGCGCAACTCGCGATCGAGGCCTACAAGGCGTTCACAGCCACCGAGGCTGCGTTCGGTGCCAAGGTGAAGCAGTGGCGTCGCGGTCGTGGCTGGTCGCAGGACGAACTGGCCAGTCGGATGACAGAGCTCGGTTTCGACATGCACCAGACCACGGTGGCGAAGATCGAGTCCGGAAATAGGCCGCTCCGCGTCGCTGAGGCGGCAGCCTTGGCGCACATCTTCGACGCAAACCCGCTAGCGGTGTTCTACAGCGCTGTCCCGGACGGTGCCGGGTGGAGTCGAGAGTCCATGCAGGAGCAGATGCTCGGTTACGAAGAGTCGATCGAGAACGCGAAACGAACGCTCCGGTCGGCGGCGGAGACCGTTGCGTACTGGGAACAGGAGCGGGCAGCGATCGCGCTGCAGCTCCGCCTGGCCGCGGAGGCACAGGGCCGGGGCGACGATGACGACACGTAATCGGCGGTCCGGGGTCGAGGACCGGTGGACCCGGGTCGACGGCCAACCGAGCGCGCGTCACGGCAAGGGCCTGCGGTGGATGGGCCGCTACGTCGACGACGAGGGCCGCGAGCACACCAAGGTGTTCCCACGCAGGGTCGACGCGAAGAAGTGGGTCGACGAACAGACTGCGGCGCTCGTCACCGGGGCCTGGATCTCTCCGGAGCGGGGAGCCGTGACGTTCGGAGCGTTCTACGCGGACTGGTCCGAACGGCAGGTGTGGGCACCGTCGACGCGGCAGAATGCGAACGAGACGGCGGCCGGAGTGCCCTTCCGCGGGACCGCCCTCAGCGAGATCCGCCGCTCGCACATCGAGGCGTGGATCAAGGCGATGAGCGAGCACCTGGCACCGACCACGATCAAGACGCGGGTCGTGATCGTCCGATCGGTGTTCCGGGCCGCGGTCGCCGACAAGCACATAGCGGCCGATCCCACGGCGGGGGTCACACTCCCTCGCACCCGGCGTCGCGAGGCGGCCATGGTGATACCGAGCAGCGACGAGGTGGGCGCGCTCCTGAGGGCCGCACCGGAGGGGTTTCGGGCGTTCGTCGCGCTCTGCGCTTTCGCCGGCCTGCGCCCCGGTGAGGCACAGGGGTTGCAGGTGGGTGCGGTGGACTTCCTGCGGCGACGGATCAACGTCGAGCGACAGATTCAGCGCGACGGATCTTCCGGCCGGCCCGCGACACCGAAATGGGGGTCCGAGCGCGTGGTGTTCGCGGCCGATGAACTCCTCGCAGAGCTCTCCGCTCACATCGCCACCCACCCACCCGCGGGCGACGGATGGCTGTTCCACGCCGACGGGGTGCCGTGGATCTACTCGAAGGTGGCGTACCGGTGGCGGCAGACTCTCGGCGCTGCTGGGCTCGACATGCAGGTTAAGTCACTGCGGCACTTCTATGCGTCGGGGTTGATCGCTGAGGGCTGCGACGTGGTGACCGTACAGCGCGCCATGGGGCACGCTACGGCGACGACGACGCTTTCGACGTACGCGCACCTGTGGCCCTCTGCGGAGGACCGGACGAGGGCTGCAGCGGGGTCGCTCGCACGGGCCGCGCTCGAGTCTCCTGCGGACTGCCTGCGGACTGGCGAGCATACGTAGGCCGATTACCTGCGGTTTTACCAAGATCACACACTAGCTTGGATACGCTGAACCGCGTGGACGACAAACTCGTATGGGTCGATTGTGAGATGACCGGCCTCGATCTGACCTCCGACCGCCTCATCGAAATCGCCGCGCTGGTGACCGACGGGGACCTGAACATCCTGGGTGAGGGCGTGGACCTGGTGATCCACGTGGACGACGACGCCCTCGCGGCGATGCCGCCCGTCGTGCAGGACATGCACGCCAAGTCCGGCCTGACCGAGGAGGTCCGCAGGTCGACGGTGACCGTGCGCGAAGCCGAGGAGGCCGTGCTGGCGTACCTCCGTGAGCACATCGAGGCCGGCGCCGTCCCGCTCGCGGGCAATTCGATCGCCACCGACCGCAGGTTCATCGCTCAGGAGATGCCCGAGCTCGACGGGTTCCTCCACTACCGCATGGTGGACGTCAGCTCGATCAAGGAGCTCTGCCGGCGCTGGTACCCCCGGATCTACTTCGGCCAGCCCGACAAGGGGCTCGCGCACCGCGCGCTGGCAGACATCCGCGAGTCGATCCGGGAGCTCAAGTACTACCGCGGAACGGCCTTCGTTCCCGCGCCGGGACCGTCGACCGACGAGATCTCCGCGGTGGTCACGGAGCTGGGCCCGGCCTGATCCCGCAGGTCGGACGGCCCGCCGGCATGGAAGCCATACCGATTAGCTTCCACCGGAGCCGTCGGGTAAAGTTCTTCGAGCCTGGCGATCCCAGGCACCTGGTGGGTGTAGTTCAGTTGGTAGAGCACCAGATTGTGATTCTGGCTGTCGCGGGTTCGAGTCCCGTCATCCACCCCAATCGGTGAAGGCCGGTTGATCAGCAGCAATGCTGGTCGACCGGCCTTCGTCGTCTCGTCCGTCGCGGTCGCGGCGGCCGACGCTGCGGTGGCACCCATCGCCGCGCCGCCGGAAGGGCGAGAAGCAACTGCACCGTGCCGGGCAGGGCGCGGATCCTCGCAAGAGTGGGCATCAGTCGAGCCTAGCGGTGGCCGGGGATGATCTACTTGCCGTGTGACTTCGCAAGACTCGACTAACCATGATGACACCACGCCGACGCCCGACGCCGCTCCGATGCCCGCGCAGGCGCGCGCCGCGGCCGCACCGAAGCCCCGGCAGGTGACGCTCGGGCACATCATCATCACGATCGCGGTGCTGATCAGCGGCCTGCTCGCCTGGCACCCGTGGCAGCAGCCGCCGAAAGCCACCTCGGACCCGGCGATTCTCGGCGAGCACGCCGAGAAGGGCGGGAAGGTCCGCTGCTACGCGAACGACGCGAACATGTCCTGCGTCTTCATCCCCGACGTGAAATAGCCGAGCGGGGCTCACCCGTGCCCACCCACGGGTGAGCCCGGGCGCCTCCGGCAACACGTGGGTCTCCGCCGAGAACCGGAGCTGGCCGTTCTTGCATCGTGTTGCCAGTGACGAAAGCCCAGTTCGGCACACTCATCTCGCTCGTGCGGAATGGTAAGCTCGGCGACGATTTCTGCGGCGCCTTCGATGCGCGCCGATTCACGACTGGAGACCGAGACCCTAGGAGGGTTCGACCTTGGCCGACGGGACGCGCACCAGTGCGGCACTGCGACGCGGAACGATCGGGGTGGTCACCGTTCTGGTATCGGGAGCACTGCTGATCCCCGCCTCCGCGACCGCGGCACCGTCGGCCCCCTCCCCGTCCGTTCCCTCCTCGCCGAAGCCGAGCGCGCCCGCGACGCCGAAGCCTGGCGTCCCGTCCGCGCCGAGGACGAGCGCACCGTCGACCCCGAGCGCCGCACCGACGCAGACCCCCGCCCCGAAGTCGGTGGCGCCGGGCGATCGCATCGACATCCTGCAGCGCTCGCTCGGTGGCGGCCGCTTCGAATCCCTGCAGTGCACCATGGGTTTCGCGGTCACCGCACCGAACGGCGAACGCCTCGGCGTCACGGCGGGGCACTGCGGTGCGCCGCAGCAGCCGGTCGGCGTGAAGAAGTGGATCGTCGGCGAGGTCGTGCAGTCGAACGCCCCGGAGGTCAAGGAGGATCCGAACCGTCCGGGGCACTACTCCCCCGTCGACCCGTTCGGTCCGGACTGGGCCACCTTCCGCCTGACCGATCCGCAGGTGAAGCTGCTGGCGTCCGCGCCCGGCCTGGCGCCGCGGTCCGTGGGCACCGCCCGGGTCGGTGATCCGGTGTGCCAGCTGGGCTCCGTGAACGGTCGACGGTGCGGCAAGGTCACCAAGGTCATGAACGACTGGATCGTCTCGGACATCGTCACCACGCAGGGCGACAGCGGCGGGCCGTTGGTGCGCACGTCCGACAACGCGGCGATCGGGATCATCACCGACGCGGTCACGCTCACCGACCGCGACTCGGGGCAGGTGATGCAGCGGCTCACGCAGTACTACTCGCTGAACGCGGTGCTCCGCGCCGCGGGCGGCGCCCAGCTCGCGACGCGCTGACACGCTGATCCCCGCGCGGCGGGGCTCGGATGTCATTACACTGCCGCCATGGCGATCCTGGACGATCTCAAGACCCGGTTCCTGCAGCTCGGCAAGCACAAGGCGGTGTCCCGCATGGTGCGCGCCACCGTGCCGCTGGACAAGGCCGTCACCCGGATCAGCGGCGGCGCGGTGCACCTCATCCCCGAGGCGCTGCTCCCCCAGCTCACTCTCACCACCGTGGGCAAACGCAGCGGACTGGCCCGCTCGGTGCCCCTGCTGTACGTGCGCGACGGCGACGACTACGTGGTGATCGCGTCCAACTTCGGCCAGAAGAACCACCCGGCGTGGTCCTACAACCTCGAGGCGAACCCCGACGCGGAGGTCCTCCTGGGTACCCGCCGCACGGCGGTGCGGGCTCAGCGGGTCACCGAGTCGGACCGGAACCGACTGTGGCCCAGCATCGTCGCGGTGTGGCCCGCCTACGACGACTACATCGATTGGGCCGGCGGCCGCACCATCAAGCTGTTCCGGCTCACGCCCCGCTGACCGCGGTCCCACTGCCGGTCAGGAAGGGCGTCACGATCTCGGGTTCGACGGTGCGCGCCGTGGCCGCGGCCCGGGAGGGTGTCACGTCGACGGCGCCGAACGCGCCCGCGGCCGTCGCCACCGTCAGTGTCGCGACGCGCGCCCGGCGCTGGAAGAAGGTCTCGGTGGTGACGAAACCGATCACGCCGTCGAACTCGAGGGCGGTCCGGGTGCGCGCCACGGTGCCCGCCCCGACGATGACGAGCCGCTCGTCGGTGACGCTGCCCAGGTTCGCGTAGCGCACGCGCGCGCAGAGCACCGCCAGCCCCAGGACCACGACGACGCCCACCAGCGGCAGTATCTTCCAGATCCACGTCCCCGGCACGACGACGGCGACGGCGATCAGCGCCGCAACGGGAATGACCGATGCCAGGAAGGCTCGGGTGTACCTGCGGCGCAGGGCCATCGGACCGTGCGCGACGAGCGGCGTCTCCACCGCGCCGCGCCGGCCCAGGATGGCGTCGGCGACGTGCACCGCCTCCGCGCGCGGCGCGGGCGGGAGCAGCGTCGGGTTGCGGTCGGTGCCCGTCGCGACGGCGCGCAGCTTCGCCCCGCCGGGGATCCGCATCAGCACCGGTTCGTGCAGCTGGACACCCCGGACGCGCTTGCGCTCGATCGTGGCCGCCACGGTGGAGATGAGCCCCCGGGTCGTGTGCAGCGCACCGTCGGCGCGGCGGACCAGGCGGAAGCCCCAGAACGCGAGCACGTAGGCGACGACCGACACGAGCACCGAAAGCACGACGATCAGCACGATCGCGCCCGGAATGATCACGGCCGCACCGAGATCGAGGATCCTGGCGAACCACGACTCCGCGAGCTCCGAGCCGCGCTCGCGCAGCCCCGCCTCGTCGACGATGCGGAACCCGATGCCCGCGCCGGCCGCCACCACGGCGAACCCGGTGAGCGAGAAGGGGGCGAAGCGGATCCAGCCCGGGCGCAGCCGCGCGAGCTCCTCTTCGGGCGGCTCGGGGATCGTGACGGGCGCGTTGTCGCCCTCGGCGTGCAGGTCCGGGTTCGACGGTGCCGCCGGAGCCGCCGTGCGCCGCAGCAGGTCCCGGCCCAGTTGCTCCGCGAGCGCGGCCGGGATCGGGTCGAGTACGAGCGCGGACTCCTTGCCGCCCACGCCGGTGCCGACGACGACCTTGCGCAGCGACAGGGCGCGCTCGATCGGCCCGGCGGTCACGTCCACGCTGCGGATCCGGTCACGGCGTGCCGTGGCAGAGATCCTGCGCACCAGTCCGTGCCGTAGTTCGAGCTGGTCCTCGGTGACGCGCCAGCGGGTGGTGAGCCACGGCAGGAGGCCGACCAGCACGCTGATCGCCACACCGGCGATGACGAAGAACACCGGTCCCACGGCGCGCCCCAGGAAGAAGACGCCGATCAGCGCCGGAATGAGCGACGGGATGGACTTGATCACCCGGGTCCCGATCCCCCACGGCGACAGCCGGTTCCACTCGGTCTCGTCAGGTCGCGTCATCAGCGTCCTCCGCCGCGCTCACGGTCAGGCTCGCCGCGATGGACTGCGCGGTCTCCGTCGGCAGGCCCGAGATCCGCACGGTGCCCGCAGACGAGGCCGTGGTCACCGTCACCGTCGAGAGGCCGAAGGCGCGCTCCAACGGTCCGGCGACGGTGTCGATCACCTGCACGCGTGAGACGGGGATCAGTACCCGCGTGCGGGTGAGCCAACCCGCCTGCGAGTACACCGCGACCGGGTTGATCTCCCAGCGGTGGAATGCGTACCGGAACCGCGGCATGACGATCAGGTGCGCCGCCGCGCCGACCGCGAGCACCAGGAAGGCCAGGACGGCGACGAACCACGGCACGGCGGGGATGACGGCGAGAACCACTGTGACCACGGGAATCACGACGCCCCAGCGGATCGCGGCGCGCACCGTCCACCACGTCTTCGCGCGGGGCGAGACCTGATGGGCCGGTGGTCTGAGCACCTCGGCAGTGCCGGTGGCACCGGACGCTCCAGGGTCGACGGGGATTCCGGGGACGGCCATGCGCCCAGCTAAGCAGAGGGTCCGGCGCGGTGCCAGCGCCCACGCGGTGGGCCAGGCGCGCGAGCTCGGCGACAAGCGCAGAAACACCACCTGAACAGCCGATTTCATGTTTCCCGTTCCGTCTTGCTAGAGTACTTCAGCACGCAGCGAGCGAGAGCACGAGGCGAGCAAGTACGCGCCATTAGCTCAATTGGCAGAGCAGCTGACTCTTAATCAGCGGGTTCGGGGTTCGAGTCCCTGATGGCGCACCATAGGTGCAGGTAGAGGCCCGGGAGCGACTTCGCTCCGGGGCCTTTTCCGTACCTACTCCACCCGATACCCACCGAGCCCACCGCTATGTCGGGTTATGGGCCGCTATGTCGTTGAAGTCAGCGAGGTTCGGGCACGCCGTACGTAGCGATCAGGGTTCGGCGGGTATCGGGTGGTGGCGCGAACGGCCGCGTGTCCACCGGCGCTATTCCCAGATGTAGGCGCCGGTCGGGCCGATCTTGCAAATCGCAGTACCTTCGCCGTTCGTCCCCAATGCAGGCGCTTGAGCACCCGGGTTCGAGCAAGCCGTACCGATTCTCACGGGCGTTCGACGGCTGGCGGTCTTGCTGATCCACACGCCGTCCAGGCCGCTGCAGTACATCGTTCCGTCCGCGGAGTCTTGCTGAATCCCCGGGCTGCATGTCGCCCCCGCGACTTCCGACGGGACGGCTGGAGCAGGAGCAGTTGTGGGCACCACCCGCAACGGCGTCGTCGTGATCGGCTCCGTTGTCACCACGGGTGCCGTGGTCGTTGCGATCGTCGACTGCGTCACGCTCACCGTCACAGTCGGCGCCGCCACCACGGACGTGGAGCTCGTCACCGCGGCCGGCGCCTCATCGCCGCCCGACCTGCTCACATAGACGCCGAGCACTGTCGCCGCGACCGCCAGCACAACCACGATCGCGGCGAGGATCGGCACCGTCCGCGACTTGCTGACCGACTCGACTGATGCAGCACGCAGGTGCGTGGCATCCGAGTCCGGCTCAGTAGCTCGGAGTTCCGTCACCGCGTCCGGTGCGATCTCCCGCTTCGGCACCGCCGGCACCACGATTGCACGCGAGTCGCCGAGCTGATCCCCCAGCGCGTCCCGCAGCGCATCGCCGAACTCGGCGCAGCTCTGGTACCGGTCGCCAGGCGCCTTCGCGAGCACCTTCGCGAACACCGCATCGAGTTCGGTCGGCAGCTGCGGCGCGACCTCACTCATCGTCGGCGGCTGCTGCGTCAGGTGCGCGTTCATCAGCCCAGTGATCGACTTACCGCTGTACGGCGACTGACCCGTCAACAGGTGGAAAGCGGTGCACCCCAGCGAATACACGTCCGCTCGGTTGTCGAGGTCCTCCCCCTCGATCGCCTCGGGCGAGATGTACTGCATCGTCCCGACCGTGATCCCCGTCGACGTCAGGGATGTCGCCTCCCCCGCGGCCTTGGCGATCCCGAAGTCGGCGAGCTTCACTGCCTCGAGGTCGCCGCCGTCGACACCGAGCAGGATGTTGGCGGGCTTCACATCCCGGTGCGTGATCCGCTGCTTGCGCCACGCATAGTCCAGCGCCGCACCGGCCCCAGTGATTAGCTCCAGCGCGAGGGTCGGATCCAGCGCACCGCCGGCCTTGATCAGTTCGGCAGCATCCGTCCCATCGACGTACTCCATCGTGATCCACAATCGGTTGTCGAACTCACCCCGGTCGTGGAGCGTGACGATGTTCGGGTGAGACAGCTGTGCTAGCAGATCAGCCTCACGCTGGAACCGCGTCTTGAAGTCGTCGTTACGCGAGACGCCCGCGTCGAGCAGCTTCAACGCGTCCTGGCGCGGCAGGCGCGGGTGTTCGACCAGGAAAACCTGCCCCATCCCGCCAGCACCCAGCTGACGGACGACGCGGTACCCGGCGATCTCAGTGATGCTCACCGTCCGATTCTGGCAGGCGCCCGGCCAAAGGTGGCACTGAGGGCTCCCAGGTGAGACGGTGTTTCAACTAGGAAATGAGGAGCGGCTTCCCCCGGCGAACGATCCGACCCTTCAGTTATTAGCTACCGTAAGTTATTCTTCGATCGAGCCTGGGGAGCAACCACCTCACCTGTCCCTGCAGCGTTCTCCCCAGGCTCTCACCCACCCCGAACGCCTCGAGCGAGTCAGTCGTCACCGTCGTCCCGGCCGGACCGGTAGCCGAACGCCCCGGCGAGGGCGATACCCAGAGCCAGGCCGACCGGGATGCCCACGCCGATGTTGCCCATCGCGGTGCCGATCACCGCCCCCAGAACCACGCCGAGCGCGATTCCCAGGGCCAGTTTGTTGTAGCCCTTGTCGCTCCACGGCCCCTTCGGCCGGGCGCCGGACCCGCGTCGGTCACCGTCGTCGCTCACACCCGCACCGTACCGCCCCGACCCGCGCGGACACCGGTAGAATCAGGAGCAATCGGTCGTGCCGACCCCGTCGACATCCTCCTGGAGTGAAGAAGCATGCGCATCCGCCCCGTCGTGTCCCGTCGCGCCCTGACGGTGGTGGCCGCAACGGCCGTCACCGCCGCCCTCGTCGCGAGCTGCACGACCTCGGCGAACGACGCGATGTCGCTGCCGGACGCGAGTCAGAAGATCACCGACTCGACGCCCTTCTTCGACCTACTGCGCCCGCAGATCACCTCGAGCGCCAGGAACGGCGCGGTCGACGTGCAGCCCGGGCTTCCGGTCAAGGTCACGGCCAGCGGCGGCACCCTCACCAAGGTCGTGATGACCAACCCGGACGGCAAGGAGGTGGCCGGCAAGCTCAGCGAGGACGGCCGCTCGTGGAGCAACTCCGAGGTGCTCGGCTACAACAAGCAGTACAAGCTGCGCGCGGAGGCCAACGGCATCGGCGGCGTGAACGTGGCCAACGCGACCTTCAGCACCCAGTCGCCGAACAACCAGACCCAGGCCTACTTCAGCACCGTCGGCGAGCCCGTGGTGGGCGTCGGGCAGACGGTCGGCGTGAAGTTCGACGAGGCGATCAAGGACCGGGTCGCCGCGCAGCGCGCCATCACCGTCGTCACCGAGCCGCCGGTCGAGGGCGCGTTCTACTGGATCAGCCCGACCGAGGTGCGCTGGCGCCCGCAGAACTACTTCAAGCCCGGCACCAAGGTCAGCGTGGACGTGAAGATCTACGGCGTGGACCTCGGCAACGGCACTTTCGGCCAGAAGGACGCGTCGACGAAGTTCACCATCGGCGAGGAGACAATCGCGACCGTCTTCGACAAGGACAAGATCATCCGGATCAGCAAGGGCGGCAAGGTGGTCAAGACGATGCCCACCTCGATGGGCGAGCCCAACAACGCCACCCCCAACGGGATCTACATGATCGGCGACCACCGCGATCAGATGATCATGGACTCGTCCACCTACGGCGTTCCGGTCAACTCCGCCAACGGATATCGCACCCTCGTGGACTACGCGACCCAGATGTCCTACAGCGGCATCTACGTGCACAGCGCGCCGTGGTCGATCAGCCAGCAGGGCGTGAGCAACGCCAGTCACGGCTGCCTCAACGTGAGCCCCGAGAACGCGCTCTGGTTCCTGCAGAACACGCGCCGGGGCGACATCGTCAAGGTCAGCGACACCATCGCCACAACCCTGGAGGGTAACGACGGACTAGGCGACTGGAACGTCCCGTGGGAGGTCTGGCGCGCCGGCAACGCGAAGACCGGGTAGCGCCTCGGCGGCGTCCGCGGGAACGGGTTCGACGGTGACCGTCGGCGCACCGTCGAAGCCCGGACGGGCCGTGCCGACGAAGGCCCGCAGCCAGTCGACGAGAACCGCGACGCGGTTGCCCATGCCCGCCAAGTAGTACAGGTGCACGGCCAGCCAGCCGGCCCACGCGAGGACGCCGGTCATGCCCGGCAGGCCCATCGGCGGCTGGAGCACGGCGTGCGGGGTGTCGATCATCGCCATGCTGCCCTTGTCCAGGTAGCGGAAGTGCGTGCCGGGGCCCGTCTTTCCGCGGATCACGTCGGCGGCGTGCCGGCCCTGCTGCATCGCGACGGGGCTCTGCCCGGGCAGGCCGTTCAGGCTGGTCATGTCGCCGAGGGCGAAGACATCCGCGCGGCCGCCGACCGTGAGGTCCCGGTTGATGAGCAGCCGGCCCGCGCGGTCGGTCTCGCAACCCGTGGCCTCGGCGATCACGCCCGCGAGCGGGGTGGCCTTGACGCCGGCCGACCAGACGACGGTGCCGGCCTCGATCTCGCGCTCGGCCCCGGTCTTGTCCTTGACGGTGACGGTCTCGCCCTCGATCGCGGTCACGAACGTACCGGTGTGCACCTGCACGCCGGCCTTCTCCAGCGCGGCCCGGGTGAAGCCCGAGAGGGTGCCGCCGTAGACGGGCAGCACCTCGTCGGCGCCCTCGACCAGGTGGATGCGGACCTGCGCGTCGTCGTGGAAACGGCGGGCGAGCTCGGCGACCTGGCCCGCGACCTCGACGCCGGTGGCGCCGGCGCCCACCACCACGAAGGTGCGGGCCGGGCTCTCGGCGGGTGCGGCGAACGCGGCGCGCATGCGTTCGCGGAGGTTCTCGGCGTCCTCCAGGGTCTTGAGGGCGAAGGTGCGGCTCTCCCACTCGTCGTGACCGAAGTACGCCTGCGCGGCGCCGGCGGCGACGATGAGGTAGGTGTAGCCGATCTGCTCGATGCCGTCCGCGGTAGCGTAGGTGACCACCTTGCGCTCGGCGTCGACCTCGGTGACGTACCCGGTGATCGCCTCGACGGTGCGCCGACCGCGGAGCACGTCCGCAATGGGCGGCGCGATGCGCGCACCCGTGGTGACGCCGGTGGCCACCTGGTACAGCAGCGGCTGGAAGAGGTGGGTGCCGTTCGCCGAGATCAGGGTCGTCTCGATGTCCGACTTGGCGAGCTGCTTCGCGGCGGCGAGGCCACCGAATCCCGAGCCGATCACCACGACATGAGTGCTGCGCATGATCTTCTCCTCCTTCACGACGTCGTTGTCTATTACCAGGCTGGTGCATGTGATCTGCCGCTTCAACCTGGTAGATCGCCTCCTTGGCGATCGCATCGATCTGTTCTGTTCATAGAATGGGGGTATGGAGTTCCGTCAGCTCGAGTACCTCGTCGCCGTCGCGGATCACGGCGGCTTCTCCCGCGCGGCCAAGCAGTGCTTCGTCTCGCAGTCGGCGGTGAGCCATCAGATCGCCACGCTGGAGAAGGAGCTCGGCGCGGAGCTGTTCGAACGCGCCGGGCGCCGGGTCACCCTCACCGCCGCCGGCGACGCGCTGCTCTCCCGCGCCCGCGAGCTGCTCCGGCTGCGCGACGAGGCCGTCGACGCGGTGCGCCCCCGTCCGGACCGGATCCGGCTCGCCGCGAACATGTCCTTCGCCCACTCGGCGCTCGCCGCGACCGCGGCGGTGCGGGAGCGGCACCCCGGCGCGGAGATCGACTTCCTCCTCAAACCCTTCGCGCAGCGCATCGCCGCGGTCAGGTCGGGCGAGGCGGACCTCGCCCTGATCCGCGGGCGGTTGGACGAGCCGGGCCTGTACCTCGAGCCGCTGTGGGTGGACAACCCCGTCGTCGCCTTCTCCACGCGGCACCCCCTGGCCGCACTCGGCCGCGCACCGTCGCCCCCCGAGCTCGCGGGCTACCCCCTGCTGCTCCCACCCGCGGACCGGCAGGTGCTGCTGCACCGCCTCGTCGCGAAGGTATTCGCGGCCGAGGGTCTCGAGGTCCGGCTCGGGCCGGAGATCCGCGACGGCCACCCCGTCGCCTTCGAGCTGGTCAACCACCCCGAGGGCTGGACGCTCCTCTACGAGGACCCGCGCCAGCCCGGCATCGCGAGCCGCCCGGCGCCCGGGTTCACGCTGCCCGTCTCCGCGGTGCTGCGCACCGACGCGACGCCCAACCCGCTGGTCGCCGAGCTGCTGGTGGGCCTGTCGAACGGGTACCTCCGCTAGGCCCGACGGTGCGCCGCCGCCGTGACCGATACGGTTACGGCATGACTACTTCCGCGCGCCTGCAGCCGGGTGATCCGGCACCGTCGTTCACCCTGCCCGACCAGGACGGCACGCCCGTCTCCCTCGCGGACTACCGCGGCCGGCGGGTGGTGCTGTACTTCTACCCCGCCGCGATGACGCCGGGCTGCACCAAGCAGGCCTGCGACTTCCGCGACAACCTGGCCGACTTCAGCGAGGCCGGCCTCGCGGTGCTGGCATCTCCCCGGACAAGCCGGAGAAGCTCAAGAAGTTCGTCGAGCGCGATGCCCTCACCTTCCCGCTCCTCTCGGACCCGGATAAGCACGTGCTTACCGAGTACGGGGCCTTCGGTGAGAAGATGATGTACGGCAAGACCGTGACGGGCGTGATCAGGTCGACGTTCGTCATCGACGCGGAGGGGAACATCGAGGTGGCGCAGTACAACGTGCGCGCCACCGGCCACGTCGCCAAGTTGCGCCGCGACCTGAAACTCTGAGAGGACCAGCCTTGGAACGCACCGTCTACACCGACGACCACCTGCAGTTCGGCTCCGCCGTGCGCGACTACCTGCACAAGCAGGTGCTGCCGCACGCCGAGCAGTACATCGACGACAAGCTGATCGCCCGGGACGTGTGGCGCGGCCTCGGCGAGCAGGGCGTTCTGGGCCTGGAGATCCCGGAGTCGTACGGCGGCGGCGAGGCGGGCGACTACCGGTTCAACGCCATCGCGCAGGAGGAACTCGCGGCCGTGTCGATGGCCTTCGCCAGCTCGGTGGGCATCGACTTCGACATCACCACGCCGTACATCGTGCGCCTGGGCACCGACGAGGCGAAGCAGCAGTGGCTGCCCGCCATCGCAGCGGGCGAGGCGGTGGCCGCCATCGGCATGACCGAGCCCTCCGCCGGCTCCGACCTCGCGGCCATCAAGTCGACCGCCGTGCGCAGCGGTGACGACTGGATCCTCAACGGCTCCAAGACCTTCATCACCAACGGGTACACCTGTGATGTCGCGGTGATCGCCGCGAAGACGAACCCCGACGCCAAGGCGCGCGGCATCTCGCTGTTCGCCGTGGACTGCTCGCTTCCCGGCTTCGAGCGCGGCCGCAAGCTCGACAAGGTGGGACAGCCCGAGGCCGACACCGCGGAGCTCTTTTACTCCGACCTGCGGGTGCCCGCGAGCGCCCTGATCGGCGAGGTCGACCGCGGTTTCTACCACATGATGGAGAAGCTGCCGCAGGAGCGCATCGGCTCCGCGGTGGGCAACGTGGCACACGCCAAGCAGATCCTGGCCGAGACCATCGAGTACGCGCGCGAGCGCAAGGCCTTCGGTGCCTCGATCGGCTCGTTTCAGCACAACAAGTTCCTGCTCGCCGACCTGGTGACCCAGATCGAGATGGCGCAGGCCTACGTGGACCAGGCGGTCGTGGCGCACGCCGCTGGCACGCTCACCGCCGTGGACGCGGCGAAGGTCAAGTACATCTCCGCCGAGATCCAGAACAAGGTGCTGGACTCCTGCGTGCAGTTGCACGGCGGGTACGGCTACATGCGCGAGTACCGCGCCGCCCGCGCGTGGATGGACGCCCGTGTCACCCGCATCTGGGCCGGCTCCTCCGAGATCATGAAGGAGATCATCGGGCGCGACCTCGCGCTGTAGGTCGCTTCGACGGTTGCCATAGGGTTCCGGCGCACGACTCTCGAATTCTGTCCGGATCGGACAGCGTGTCCACAGCGGACAGAATCCGAGAGTGCCATGCGCGCCGAACCCTCGCGGTCACGACGAACCTCGGCGGCTACCAGGACTCTCCGCGCATCCGCACTTCCACGTCCGCTGGAACGCCGAAGGGCACCGTCGGGAATCCCGACGGTGCCCTTCGTGCGTGAGACCTACTGCGCGGCCTCGATCACCGAGATGATCTTCGGACGCAGGTCGGCGGCGGCGATGATCTCGTCGACGGACCCGACCTCGACGGCGCGGCGGATGCTGTGCACCCCGTCGAACTCGGACGCGACCTCGCCCAGCTTCTCGGCGCGGACGGAACCCCGCACCTCGTCGAGCTCGGCGAGCAGCGCGGCGCGCTCGGTGCCCGTGGCCTCGCTGACCTGGGCCTCGAGCTCGGTGACGCGGTCGTCGCCGGCCGTGCGGGCGTTGACCTCACCGGAGAACACCACAGCCGCGGCGGGGGCGCCGCCGAGCACCGAGGCGAACGAGCCCTCGATGGCCAGCACCGTCATGTTCGGGTTCAGCTGCTTGCTGAAGACCACGAACGCGCCGCCGTGGTAGCGCGAGATCACGCAGAACACGATCGGGCCGGAGAAGTTGACGATCGCCCGGCCGATCTCCGCGCCGTACTCCAGCTGCAGCTTGCGCAGCGACTCGGGCGAACCGTCGAAGCCCGACAGGTTCGCGAGCACCACCAGCGGACGGTTGTCGCTGGCGCCGTTGATCGCGCGGGCCGCCTTCTTCGACGACTGCGGGAACAGCGTGCCGGCCGTGTACGTGTCCGGGCCGTCCGTGGCCGGGAAGCCCAGGCGCGGTACGGACTTCGACTCGATGCCCAGCAGGCAGACCGGGATGCCGCCGATGTGCACGTCCTGCACCACGGCCGTCTCGGCGTCGGCCATGCCGGCCCACCGCTCGAGCACCTCGTGATCCTGGTCCGACAGCGCCCGCATCACGGTGCGGATGTCGAAGGGCTTCTTGCGATCCGGGTTCTTCTCCGCGGAGAAGATGTCGCCGACGGTCGTGAAATCACTGTCCGCCAGCACATGCGGGAACACCGTGATGTCGCGCTCCGCCAGATCCGTCGTGGAAGCGCGGCGCGGGGCCTGCTCGCCGGGGGCGATGTAGGTGTGCGCGTAGTGCTCCATCAGGATCTTGTGCGCGCCCATCAGATCGGCGGCCCAGTACTGCGCCTGGCCGTTCGGACCCATGATCCGGTCGTAGCCGCCGATGCCGAAGTTGTCCTCGGCCGAGACGCCGCCGGAGAAGTCCAGCGACTGCTTGCCGGTGAGCACCATGGCCGACTCCGGCGTCATGATCAGCACGCCCTTGGTGTGCATGAGCATCGTGGCCTCGGCGTTCCAGTACGGCTGCGCGCCCACGTTGATGCCGGCGGAGACGATGTTGATCTCGCCGCCCTGCTGGGTGAACTCGACGATCTTCTTGAGCGACGCGGCCACCCAGTCCATGTTCTCGGTGCCCGAGTCCATGGAGATGCGCGCACCGGCCGACAGGGCGTACCACTCGACGGGCAGCTCCATCCGGTGCGCGAGGTCGATCGCCGCGCTGATCCGGCGGCACTCCGCCTCGGCGAGCGCGCCCAGCGACTTCGTCGGATCGCCCAGCAGCAGAACGCGCTTGACGCCCTCGGGGTGCAGATCGGTGGGCGTCGAGATCACACCCACGACGATGCCCGCCGTGTTGCGGCCCTTCGGCCGGTCGGTCTGGACCAGCACGTCGGCGATGTCACCCTCGGCCAGCTCGTACTCGACGAAGTCGCCCAGCACGGAGGTGAGCTCGTACGGGTACGCGGTGTTGCGGCTCGCGGCGCGCAGCACCTTCTGCCGGTAGCCGTCGATCGGCTCCACGACGTCCGCGACATCCTCGACGGGGGCGCCGATGTGCAGGTCGGCACGGCCCGTGGGGCTGAACGACACCCGCACCTCGGTCTTGACCAGATCGCCGGTGGACTCGTCGCGCCGGCGGCCGATGAGCAGCACCTCCTCCAGGCCCGCGCCCTCCGAGGTCGACTCGATGTGCCCGGCCAGCGCCTCGAGCTCGGCATCGCTGAGATCCACCGGCGGCCAGATGTACATGACGATCCGGTTGGTGGGCAGCCGCTTGGCGCTGGGCCGCCCGGCCTGGGCCCGGCGGATCGAGTCCACGCACGTGGCGAGCGCGATCTCGGCCGTCGGCAGGGCCAGCAGGCGGCCCTTGTCGTCGCGCACCGCGGCCAGATCGCGGACCTGCGCGAAGGCGACCAGGCGATCGTCGGCCGGATTGTCCTTGGCGACGGCGCGATACAGGTACACCTCCTCGTCGTCCGACGAGGTCAGGCGGGTCAGATCGAAGCGGCGCAGCCGCTCGAGCTGCATGCGCTGCGCGATGTACGGGTGCAGGCCACGGATCAGGCGGTCCTCGGTGACCCCGTTGGTGGCCGCGCGGAAGGTGAAGTGGTGGTGCATGACCGCGCCGCCGCTGCCCGCGACGGTGACCGTCACGCGACGCACCTGCGCCGGCAGCGGATGCGCCGACAGCACGCTGTCGAACGCGGCCACCATCTCGTCCTGGTCGTCGGGCTGCTGCTCCCAACTCAGGTAGATGTCCGCGTCCACGGACGCGGCGCCGCCGGCCACCGTCGCCAGACCGGCGACGGCGTCGCTGAGCCCGTCGAAGGAGACCGCGGCGGAGGCGAGCAGGGCACCGTCGCGCTCGGCGACGACCCACTCCGTACCGGCCGCGTCCTGCGTGCGGACCTCCGTCAGGCCCTTGTTGCCGTAGTAGCGGCGGGTCAGGACCTCGAGCATGACGCCGTTGCCCGTCGGGTGGTCCCCCGCCAGGCGCTCGCCCAGCAGCAGGACCAGAGGCTCGGTGCTACGCACCATCTCCGCGATCCGCTCGGAACGATCGGCGGCCGTGGGGTTCTGGTCGAGGTGCGTCAGATGGGCGCGCACGGCCGAGTAGACGCCCTCGCGGTTGCCCAGCAGCAGCGGCTGGCCGAACCACGCGAACACCACGCCGCGCGCCAGGTCGGCGATGACCGGGTAACGCGACTGAGTCGCGTCGATCAGCCGCTCGAGCACGGCGCGCGCGTCGTCGCCCTGCTCGGTCGACGGTGCCGGCTCGCGCAGCCACTTGCGCAGCAACGCGGTGATCACGCGGACGCCGACCTTCGGGCGCTGCTGCGCCAGGAAGATCCGGAACACCGCGGACTCGAGCTCCGGCGTGCGGTCCAGCTCGGTGACGCCGTAATGGGCGAGCGCGGCCGCCAGCTTCGCGCGGTACGAATCGGGCAGGCCGGCGCGGTCCGCATCGAGGCTGCGCAGGTACGTGTGGAAGTGCTCACGCGGGCTGTGCACCTCGTCGTCGCCGGCCACCGAGCGGCGCAGGCCCAGCTCGGCCAAGTCTGCGAAGACCCCGGCCAGGGCCAGCTCCTCCGGCGCCGGAGCGGCGCCCTCGAGCTCCGCGGCCACGCGGTCCACGAGGTACGCGTCGAGCAGGCGGCTCTCGTCGGCGGGATCGACGTCGTAGCCCAACAGCTGGTTGCGCAGGGCCTCGCGCCCGTCGGCCGCGCGCTCGACGGCGCCGACCTTCGCGGGCTCCTCCGGCAGGTCGATCGGGCCCGCCGCGGAAGCGGCGTCCTCCTCGGCACCGTCGCCGAGGGGCTCGAGACGCAGCAGCGGCGCGCCGGCCTCGACCTGGCTGCCGACGGTGACCGAGGACTCCTTGAGCCGCGCCGAGAACGGCGCACGGAGCACCGTCTCCATCTTCATGGATTCGAGCACGAGGAGCGGGGCACCGGCCTCGACCTCGTCGCCCACGGCCAGCGGCACGGCGACCACGAGGGCCGGCGCGGGCGAGCGGACCACGCCGCCCTCGTCGCGGCTGACGCGGTGGGTGACCCCGTCCACGTCGACCACGTGGACCGGGCCGTGGGTGCCGGTGGTGAGCCGGTAGCGGACGCCGTTGACGACGGCCTGCCCGGTGTGCGAGTCGAACCGCTCGAGCTCGACGTCGGCGGTGCGGGTCTCCGCGCCGGTGTCGATGACGAGGCGGAAGGTGTGCGCGCCGATCCGCGCCACCCGGACGCGGTAGCTCGCGCCGCGCAGCTTGAAGTCGAGGGGGGTGCCGCTCTCGTGCTGCACCTGCGGACGGCCGCCCGACGCGGTGGTCAGGAGGCGGGTGAGCTCGGTGCGCTCCTCGTCCTCGTAGGCATCGATCGCGGCGGAGGCCAGCGCGACGGACGTGTGCCGGTCCGCCACCAGGCGCCCCTCGCCCCGCACCCGGTCGATCCAGCCGGTGTCGGCGCTGCCGTCGATCACCTCGGGCTGGCCCAGCAGGTCCAGCACGAAGCTCTTGTTGGTGGCGCCGCCCTCGATGATGACGCGGGTCTCGTTCATGGCGCGGCGCAGCCGGCCCAGGGCCTGGTCGCGGTCGCTGCCGTAGGCGATGACCTTGGCGATCATCGAGTCGAAGTCGGCGGGGATGGTGTCGCCCTGCGAGACGCCGGTGTCGATCCGGATGCCCGGGCCGGCCGGCAGGTCGAGCAGCGCGATGCGGCCGGGGGCGGGCGCGAAGTCGCGGTCCGGGTCCTCGGCGTTCAGGCGCGCCTCGATGGCGTGCCCCCGCTCGACCGGACGCGCACCGTCGAGCTTGCCGCCCGAGGCGACGTGCAGCTGCGCACGGACCAGGTCGAAGTCGTTGGTGACCTCGGTGATCGGGTGTTCCACCTGCAGGCGGGTGTTCACCTCGAGGAAGGCGAGCAGATCATCGCCCGGGTGGTACAGGAATTCGACGGTGGCGGCGCCGCGGTAGCCGACCTTGATCGCGAGCCGCTCGGCGGACTCCTTGAGCCGCTGCACCTGCTCGGGGCCGAGCACCGGCGAGGCGGACTCCTCGATGACCTTCTGGTTGCGGCGCTGCACCGAACAGTCACGGACGCCGAGGGCCCACGCGGTCTCGCCGTCGGAGATCACCTGGACCTCGACGTGCCGAGCGCCGGTGACCAGGCGCTCCAGGAACACCACGCCGCTGCCGAAGGCGCGCTCCGCCTCGTCGCGGGTGCGCACGTAGGCGTCCTCGAGGTCCGCGTCGGAGGCGACCATGCGGATGCCGCGACCGCCGCCACCGGCGGTGGCCTTGAGCATGAGCGGGTAGCCGATGTCCTTCGCCTTGGCCTTGGCCTCCTCGAGCGTCTCGACGGGGCCGCGGCTCCACGGCGCGACGGGGACGCCGACCTCCTCCGCGATGAGCTTCGCACCGATCTTGTCGCCCAGCTGGCGCATCGCCTCGGGGCTCGGCCCGACGAAGACGACGCCCACCTCGGCGCACTTCTCCGCGAAGACGGGATCCTCGGCGACGAAGCCCCAGCCGACCCACGCCGCGTCGGCGCCGGTCTCCTGCAGGGCCTTGCCGAGCAGCTCGTAGTTCAGGTACGGGCGTGCCGCTGCGGGGCCCAGGTCGTACGCGATGTCGGCCTCGCGGACGAAGGTCGCGGTGCGATCGACGTCGGTGTAGAGGGCGACGGTCTCGATCTGCTGCCCGGTCTCGGCGGCCAGGTCGCGGACCGCGTGGATGAGGCGCATCGCGGCCTCACCTCGGTTCACGATGGCGATTCGGCTGAACACTCGCTTGTTCCCTTTCGGTTCAACTGGTGCGTGACGCGGCCCCGCCTTCGGTGGGACCGTCCCGCTCTTAAGTTCTCTCGATCACCGCGAACGCCGCCGCGGTGTCACCGTCGTGGGTGAGTGACACGTGGATCGTCGCGCCCTCCCCGAGGTCGGCGGCGATCCGCCCGTGCACCCGCACCGCGGGACGCCCCCAGGCGTCCGAGACGACCTCCACCTCTCGCGCCCCGACCTCCTTCTCGGCGGGACGCTGCGCGTAGAAGCTCGACGAGAACGCCTTGAACACGGCCTCTTTGGCCGCCCAGCGGGCGGCCAAAGAACGCACGTCGCCCGCGGCGTCCCGTCGTTCCCCGGGGCTGAAGGACGAGAGCATCGTGGTCCCGGGTTGCGCGAGTTGCTCCGCGAACCCGGGCACGTGCACCACGTCGATCCCGATCCCCACCACGGCCATGGCGGAAAGCCTACTGCGCTACCGGCACCCGTCGGCGCAGTACGTGCCGTCCGGGCCCAGCCGCTCGCTGTCGTCCAGCAGCAGCGCCGCCTCGTTCCGATCCGTGACCTCCGAGGAGACGTCCGTGCCGAACCGCCGGCCCGCCGGGGGCTTGCGGTACAGGTCGGACCGGCCGCACATCGCCGACAGCACCGCGCGCCGACCCGCGACCTCGCGCTCACGCGCGGTCCGCAGGTACTCCGCCCGCGCCTGCTCGTCGAGCGAGGCCAGGAACGCGTCGCGGTGCACGACCGCGATGAGGCCGGACACGTGGCCGAAGCCGAGCGAGGTGAGCAGGCCGGCCTTCGGGCGGAAGGCGTCGTCGAACCGGTGCGTCTCGCGCAGCCAGACGAGGTGCGGGTACTTGCGCATCTCGTCGTCGACGCAGTCGAGGCTGCGGTTCGGCGGGAGCACCTGCTCGGTGAGCATCTGGCACATGCCGATCAGCTGGAACGCGGCGGCGCCGCCCTTCGCGTGGCCGGTCAGCGACTTCTGCGAGACCACGAAGAGCGGGGCGCCCTCGCTGCGGCCGATCGAGTCGGCGATCCGCTCGTGCAGGTTCGCCTCGTTCGGATCGTTCGCGTTGGTCGACGTGTCGTGCTTGCTGATGATCGAGACATCGTCGGCGGACACGCCCAGCTGCCGCAGGCTACGGGCGATCGGCGCCTCCGGACCGCCGGCGGCCACGGACAGCGCGCCCATGCCGGGGGCCGGGATGGAGGTGTGCACGCCGTCGCCGAAGCTCTGCGCCCACGCCACCACGCCGAGGACGGGCAGGCCCATCTTCGCCGCGATGTCGCCGCGGGCCAGCAGCACCGTGCCGCCGCCGTTGGACTCGACGAAACCGCCGCGACGGCGGTCGTTGGCGCGGGAGAAGCGGCGCGGGCTGATGCCCTTGGCCAGCATCTTCTCGCTGTCCGCGGTGGCCTGCATCATGCCGAAGCCCGTGATGCCCTCGATCGACAGGTCGTCGAAGCCGCCGGTCACCGCGAACAGGGCCTTGCCGACCTTGATCTTGTCGACGCCCTCCTCGACCGAGACCGCCGCCGTGGCGCACGCCGCCACCGGGTGGATCATCGCGCCGTAGCTGCCGATGTAGCTCTGCACCACGTGCGCGGCGACGACGTTCGGCAGGGCTTCCTGCAGGATGTCGTTCTGGTTCGGCTCGCCGAGCAGGGTGTTGATGAACAGGTCGCGCATCGAGCTCATGCCGCCCATGCCCGTGCCCTGCGTGTTGGCCACGTGCGAGGGGTGCACGTACTCCATCAGCTCGGCCGGCTCGAAGCCCGCGGAGATGAACGCGTCCACGGTGGCCACCAGGTTCCACAGGGCCAGGCGGTCGACCGACTCCATCATCTCGGGCGTGACGCCCCAGTGCGTCGGGTCGAAGCCGTCCGGGATCTGGCCGCCGACGCTGCGCAGCAGCTTGGTGCGACGCGGCACGCGGATCTCGGTGCCCGCCTTGCGGGTCACGTTCCACTCCCCCGACTCCATCGCCACCGCGCGGGTGTTCTCCGGGTCGGCGTCGACGAACGCACGGGCCTCGGCCTCGTTCGCCACCACGAAGGACATGTCCTCGGGCAGGAAGACCGACACCAGCAGCGGCGCCGTCTTGTCGATGATGTCGCCGTCGTCGCTGAACTCGCGGATGCCGCAGCGCTCCACGACCGCGTCGTGGTACTTGTCGGCCAGCTCCGCCTCGGGCACCAGGTCGCCCGACTCGGCGTCGTACCAGCCCGGCTCCGGGTCGTTCTCCCAGGTGATCATGCCGGTCACCCACGCCAGCTCGGCGACGCCGGCCGCCGAGAGACGCTCGTCGACCTCCATCTCGAACCGGGTGCGCGAGCTGCCGTACGGGCCGACCTCGCCGGCGCCGACGATGACGACCATGTCCTCGGGACGCGCGTCGATCGGGCCCCAGTTCGGATCGCCCAGGGTCGCGACCGGGGCACCGGGCAGCGCCGCGATGGCACCGTCGTCCTCGGACTCCGCGGCCTCGGCCAGGCGGGCCTCCATGGCCTGCTCGGCGAGCGCCTTCATGTCGAGGCTGACGCCGCCCAGGCCGCCCGTCAGGTCGTCGAACAGCGGAGCCGTCGCGGCCCGCTCCCGCGCCTCGGGGCTGGCATTGGCCAGCAGCTTGTCGGCCATCTCGAAGGTGGACCAGGTGCGCACACCGGCGGCCTCGACGGCCTCGACGAGGGGGTCGTTACCGCCCATCAGGCCCGTGCCGCGGACCCAGCCGATGATGGCGTGCGCCAGCGTGACCCGCTCCGACCAGGACTTCTCCGCGTTCCAGCGGGTGACCAGCGCGTCCAGGGAGGCCTTCGCCTCGCCGTAGGCACCGTCGCCGCCGAACATGCCGCGGTTGGGCGAGCCGGGCAGCACCACGTGCAGCCGCGACGCGAGATCGACGTCCTTGCCGATCGCGGCGAGCCCGGCGATCAGCCGCTCCACCGTCCACAGCAGGATCTTCATCTCCAGCTCGGCGCGGGGGCCCGCATCCGACATGTCGCCGGACACCCGCGGCGCCGCGAACGGGAACAGCAGGGTCGGGTTCAGCGCCTCCTTGTGGACCACCGTGTACGGGCCCACCGTCTCGGCCTGCCGCTCGCCGATCCACTCGACGAGGGCGTCGACATCGGCGTAGCTGGACATGTTGGCCGGGACCACCCACAGCGCCGCGTCCGTGCGGGCGCTCGTGCGGTAGAGCTCCTTGAAGAAGGTCAGGCGCTTGTCGTCGAGCCGGCTCGTCGTGGCGATGACGGTGGCGCCGCCCGCGAGCAGTCGCCCGGCGACCGCCGCCGCGATCGACCCGGCGGAAGCGCCGGTGACCACGGCGACCTCGCCGTCGTAGATCCCGGGCTCGGGAGTGGACTCGGCGAGCTCCGCCAGGAACCTGTAGGCCGCGGCGTGCTCGGTGCGACCGACCTCGATGGCCTTCTGCTCCCACCAGCGCGCCTGGTCCAGGAGCGCCTTGCCGGCGCCCTTGGCGGTCTCCAGAATGTGCTTGCTGTAGGTCGGGAAGGTCGACGGGTCCATGTTCCACACGCGGAGCAGATCCTCGCGGGCGCTGGCCCAGCGATCGTCGAGCAGCACGGCCTTGTTCGCGTCGAACGCCGGCGCGACCGCGGTCGCCCAGTCGTCGCCGAGTTCGGTGGCGATCAGCGCGGCGAGCCGCTCCGACTCGTCGTCGAGCGCGGGCAGGCCGCCCTGCTCGTCCTCGAGACCCAGCTTGCTCAGCAGCACGCGGGCCGACGCCGCGAGGGCACCGTCGGGGCCGGTGATCGCGGAGGTGAACTCAGCGAGCGCCGCCGCGTCGACGGTGGCGCCGCCGCCCCCGCCGCCGGCGGAGGGCTTGCCCACGGGCACGCCCTGCGCGGCGCCGACCTCGGCGATCGCGCGGTCGAGCAGCGCGTCGAGCGCGGCCGCGTTGGACACGGGACCGTCGAGCAGCGTCGCGAGGTCGCCGCCGCGGACCGACGCGCCCTCGCGGGTGCCGGTCGCCAGCGCGAGCACGGTGTGCTGCGCCCAGCCCGGGCCCAGCTCCCAGGTGCCGGTCACGTACTCGGTGATGTAGTTCGGGCGCTTGCCGGTCGAGCCCAGGAGCTTGCGCAGCTGGTTGCCGACGGTCTCGGAGAGCACCGGGCCGAGCGGCTTGTAGGTGCGCGCCAGCTTGGTGACGGTGCCGGCGAGCGTGGGCAGGTCGGCCTCCGCGGCACCGTCGATGGCGCCCAGGTTGAGCTCGCTGCCCAGGTCGAGCAGGAGCTGGTTGCGGCGCGAGCTGACGCCGTCGCACAGCGTCTCGATGGTGTCGGTCTTCTCCAGCTGGTCCGGACGCATCTTGGTCCAGATCGCGATCATGGCGCGCGTGGCGTCCGCGGCGTCGAAGCCGAGGTCGGCCGGGCGGGGGCCGCCCGACGGTGCGCTCGCCACCGGGGCGGCGGTCGGTGCGGCCGCGGGGGCCGACGGTGCCGCGGCCTCGGCCGCGTCGCCACCCTCGACGGTGTCCTCCTCGGCGACGTCCTCGTCGGTCGCGAAGACCTTCGCGGCGTCACGCTCGGCGTTGAGGACCGTCGCGGCGGCGCGCTGGTAGGACGCGAGCGCCAGCGTGCGGCTGGCGAGGTTCGCGAGCGTCGGGGCGGACGCGAGGCCCACCTCGATGAACCGCTCGACCCCCAGGCCGCCGTGGTCGGTGTCGATGAGCAGCTGATCCTGCGTCTCGATCCACCGCACCGGGCTGGCGAACTGCCAGGCCAGCAGCTCGATGAGCAGCGTGCGGGCGGTCGCCATCGGGTTCTTCGCGGCCGCGTCCCAGTCCGCGACGAGCGCGCGGACCGGCTCGCTGGGCACGACGTCGAGGATCGACAGCGCGAAGTCGGCGGTCAGCTCGAACGGTCGGGCCACCAGGTTCGGCAGATACTTGCCGACCAGCTTGGTGTAGTCGAACTCGGCGGGCACCAGCTCCTGCAGGCGCTCCGCGAACTCCGGCACGCCGGCGCGGAGCACCGACGAGTGGAACGGGATGTCGATGCCCGGCACCTGCTGGAAGGCCTTCGGGCTGCTGGTGCGCTCGGCGATGGCGCGCTCCAGCGCGGCCAGGCCGGCGCTGTTGCCGACCACGACGTACTGGGCACCGCGCAGATTCAAGTTCACGATTTCTGCGAACTCGTCCGCACCCTCCAGGTTGCCCTCGACCCAGTCGGTCAGCTCGGCGTCGTCGACGTCGAACAGCTCGGGGCGCAGCGCGGCCATCGAGTACGGGCTGCGGCCCTGCTCGTCGCGGGGCACCAGCTGCTGCATGATGCGGCCGCGGTGGAAGACGGTCTCGAGGATCGTGCCCAGCGGCAGCACGCCGGCGGAGGCCAGCGCGTTGTACTCGCCGACGGAGTGACCGGCGATGATCGGCGCGTCCACGCGGGCGCCGGCCTCGGCCAGCTCCGCGAGCTGGGCGCAGGCGACGGTGGCCATCGCGACCTGAGTGAACTCGGTCAGGTACAGGACGCCGTCCGGATGGGTGTAGACGGTGCCGTTGGCGCGGATGGACAGCGGGTTGTCCCGGACCACGGCGAGGATGGAGAAGCCGAGGTGCTCGCGGGTGTGCGCGTCGGCGGCGTCCCAGATCTCGCGGGCGGCCTTGCTGCGCGAGCGCTGGGCCAGGCCCATGCCCTTGCCCTGGATGCCCTGGCCGGGGAAGACGTACGCGGTGACCGCGGGGAAGGCGACGGCCGAGGCGGCCATCACCAGATCCTCGCCGACGCGGGCGGTGACCTCGAGGAGCTCGCCGCCGCGGTCGATGCCGACGCGCTCGACGGTGAACTGGACCTCGTCGCCCGGCAGGACCATGCCCAGGAAGCGAGTGGTCCAGCCGCGGATCTTGCGGTGCATGACATCGCCGTTGGAGGCGGACGCCACCTGCTGCGCAGCGGCCGAGAGCCACATGCCGTGGACGATCGGGCCGGGCAGGCCGGCCAGGCTCGCCGCGACCTGCGAGGTGTGGATGGGGTTGAAATCGCCCGACACGGCGGCGAAGCCGCTCATGTCCTGCGGGGCGTTCACGACCGCCTGGCGGACGCGCTTGCGCGGCGTCTCGGTGGCGGTCTCGCCGCGCGCGCCGCCCGCGGGCTGCGGGTCGGCCAGCTCGGCGGAGCCGGTGCGGCCGCGGATCGCGAACCGCTCGGTCATGACCACCGCCGGGGCGTCGGCGCCCGGCGAGCGCACGTCGATGCCGATGGTGACCACGGTGCCGATCTCGGTGGCGGTCACGTCCTCGAGACGCGCAGTGGCGCGGTAGGCACCGGGGGCGGGGTTGGCGGCGAGCTCGATCGCGTGATCGAGGTGCACCAGGTCGAGCATGCCCTCGACCACGGGACGGCCCTCGGCCGTGGTGGCGGCGCCGACCACGGCGAAGGACGCGGGCCAGCACAGGCCGACGAAGGCGTCCGGCACGGCCAGCTGCTCGTCGCCGTACAGCGCCGAGAGGCCGACCGGGAGGCTGTCCGCGGTGATCGCCGCGTGGTCGGCGGCGTCCTCGGCGCGGAACTCGAAATCGACCACGGCGGCACCGTCGGAAACGGCGGGCAGGTCGCCCGCGGCCGCCAGGGCGACCAGCTTGGACATGGCCTCGCTGGCCTCGCCGAGCTCGATGACGGGCACGCCGCCGTCGGCGCAGCTGTCCGGCACCTGGATCGGGATGACGAGCTCGGTGCCCGACACGGGGACCTGGAGCACGACGGCGTTCGGGCCGGTCACGACGACGCGCGCACCGGACGTGGCCTGCACGGCCGAGGCGACGTCACCGTCGACCGAGACCGTCCAGGTGCTGCCGGCACCGAGCCGCGCGATGGGGCTGTGCACGAGGCGGCCGGCCCACAGCACGTTGGTTGCGGCGAGCGCGCGCGCCAGCGGCACGGACTCGACGCCCGGCACCACGCGACGGCCTGCGACGGCCTGCGCGACGGCGCCCTCGCCGATGCGGCGGCGCACCAGCTCTGCCTCGAACCGGTTCAGCAGATCGCCCACGGGCTCGTCGACCCGGGTGATGCCGGCGACGGCCTCGGGGCCGGGAATGATGCACACCTCGTCGGCGGAGTACCGCGGCGAGTGGGCCTGCCAGAGCGAATCGGAGCGCCACCAGCGGCGGACGTCCTTGTCGACGACGGGGACGAAGTTGACCGGCTTGCCCGGGGTGCGGCAGAGCGAGACGAAGAAGGGCACGTCGGCCGGGTGCAGGCGGGTCGACGATGCCGCCGGGTAGCGCTGCAGAAGCTGCTCGAGCGCGGCGTAGGCGTCGTCGGTGGCGGAGACATCGGCGAAGGCGGTCTCGATGGGGCCGCGATCCTCGTCGGCGAGGCGGGCCTCGGCGCGGTGCAGCATCGACAGGAACCGGTCCTGGTGCGTGATGTCGAGCCAGCCGTAGTCGCCGAAGGCGCTCGGATCGGCGGAGGCGACCTGCTCGCGGGTGCCCACCGACAGCTCGAGGTAACGCTCGAGCCACTGCGCGTAGGTCATGGCGTCGGCATCGCCGAAGTAGGGCTTGGCGGTGCCGGCCATCGCGGCGACGATCTCGTCGCGGCGCTCGGCGACCGCATCGCCGTCACCGGCGACCTCGTCGAGCAGGCGGCCGCACGCCGAGGCGGCGTTGTCGATCTCGTGGATGTCCGCGCCCAGCTGGCTGCGGCCGGAGGCCATGCCGCCGCCGGCGTGCCCGGCGCCGATCCACGCGGGCGTGCCGGGGATCTCGGCGAGCAGACGCTTCACATCGTCCGAGGTGGTGGCCTCGAGCGTGGCCATCGCGGCGGTGCCGACCAGGATGCCGTCGACCGGCATGGCGGGAGCGCCGTACTTGCGCGACCACTCGCCGGAGAGGTACTCGGCCGCCAGCTCGGGCGTGCCGATGCCGCCGCCGACGGCGAGCACGATGTTATTGCGGTCGCGCAGCTCGGCGTAGGTGGCGAGCAGCAGCTCGTCCAGGTCCTCCCACGAGTGGTGGCCGCCGGCCTTGCCGCCCTCGACGTGCACGATGACGGGGTACTGCGGGACCTCCGCGGCGATGCGCGCCACCTGGCGGATCTGCTCGACGGTGCCCGGCTTGAACGCGACGTGGCGCATGCCGGCGTCGGTGAGCTCCTCGACGAGGGCCGTGGCCTCCTCCAGCTCGGGGATGCCGGCGGTGATGATCACGCCGTCGAGCGGGGCGCCCGCAGCGCGGGCCTTCTGCACGATCCGCTTGCCGCCGAGCTGCAGCTTCCACAGGTACGGGTCGAGGAACAGGGAGTTGAACTGGGCGGCGCGACCCGGCTCGAGCAGCGCGGTCAGCTTCTCGACGTTGTCGGCGAAGATCGGCTCGGTCACCTGGCCGCCGCCGGCGAGCTCGGCCCAGTGGCCGGCGTTCGCGGCCGCGGCGACGATGCCGGGATCGACGGTGGTCGGGGTCATGCCCGCCAGCAGGATCGGGCTGCGGCCGGTGAGCTCGGTGAAGCGGGTGGACAGCACGGTGCGGCCGTCGGGCAGCGAGACCACCCGCGGCGAGAACTCCGACCAGGCCAGCGGGAGCTCGGGCACGCCGCCGGGCGAGAAGAGGTTGCGGGCACCGCGCAGCGTGGTGGCGGGGACGAGGCCCACGCCGCGGCCGCGCGCGGGGGCGGCCGAGAGCTTGGTAGCGATGTCCTCGGGCCCGAGGTCGATCAGCCAGCGCGCGCCCTTGGCGATCGCACCCTCGACGTCGGCGACCCAGTCGACCTGCTCGACGAGCACGGCGGCGGCCAGGCGGCCGGCGACCTCGACGTCGAGGCCGCAGCGCTGCGCCCACTTGGTGACCAGCGCGACGCCCTCGGCGAGAGCGGGGTGGTGGAAGCCGATGTCGACCGCCACGTCCTCGAACTTCGGCGCGAAGGCGGCGCCGCCGGTGAGCTTCTCCTTGCGCTCCACCTCCTCGGTCTCGGCGACGGACTCACAGAACTCGCGGAAGCCCGCGAGCAGCTTGGGGGTGCCGGTCAGCACGAAGGAGCTGCGGTTGTTGCGCACGGCGAGCACGGGACCGCAGGCGTCGAAGGCGACGGTGGCGGTGAAGTCCGCGAGCAGGGCCTCGAGCTTGTCCTGACGGACGCCGACCACGGCCATCATCGGGGTCGCGCCACCGAGGGCGACGAGGCCCCGGCGTCGTGCGACCACGCGGCCCGCGGCGCCGATCAGGCGCGCGATGGCGAGCAGGTCGCCCTCGCTGCCGCGCGAGGCGAACGCCGAGACGGCGAGCTGGCCCTGCGAGTGACCGATCACCGCGACGGGCGGCACGTCCCACGGGTCGAGCCCCTGGGCCTCGAGCCCGTACAGGGCGACGAGCTGGCTGAACAGCACACCGGGAACGGAGAAGACGGCACCGTCGACCTGCGGCGCGAGGACGCGGCGCGCGCCGGGCGCGGCCGGGGCGGCCTCCTCGCCCTCCTCGTCGGGGGTCTCGGCCTCGGAGGCGGCGATCGACGCGTCGCGCCAGCGCATCGGGTCGAAGGTCAGGGCCTGGGCACGCAGCAGCTCGGCGCGGACCGGCTCGAGCGCGCTGTCCGCCCGCGCGACGAAGCCGTCGAACTTCTCGCGGTACTCGGGATCGTCGGCGAGGCCGGTCTGCTCCAGGAGGGAGACGAGGCCGGGCAGCCACGGGCCGCCCTGTCCGCCGAAGGTCAGGGCGTACTGCTCCCCCGCTGCCAATCTGTCGACCAGTGCGTCGTTGCTCCGCGGGCCTTTGGCCGCACGCGTGTTCGCGGTGACGAAATCGTCGACAGTCATGAATCTCCTCGGTTCAAATTCACAGCGCGCCGCTATGACGGCACGTCCGCGGCAGGCCCGCGGAAAACCCGTATTCCATGAGACCACAGGTTTCGCGATACCTCTGACGTGCGGATTTGTAACCAGCGGGTATACCCACGAGTAGCTTGGGGATATCGATTCACGGGTGTATCCGAGCGCTGATACACGCGTGAATCCATGCAGGTCTTCCGGCACGTGACGGCATTCACCGATGTTTCCCGCCAGTAGCAGTTGTTATCGAATCGTTACCATCACAGGGGCCGACGCGCCGCTCGGTAGGCTGAGCCGATGCAGCCCGGTATGCGCCCCTCCGACCGTCCCGATACCGTGCCCGCGCCGCCCGCCGTCGCCGAGCTCGTGCGCTCCGCCGAGACCGTCGCGGTCCTCACCGGGGCGGGGATGAGCCGCGAGTCGGGGATCTCGACCTTCCGCGAGGCGCAGACCGGGCTCTGGGAGCGGTACGACCCGGAGGAGATCGCCTCCGTCGACGGCTGGTCGCGCGACAGGGAACTGGTCTGGGGCTGGTACCAGTGGCGCGCGCACGTGGCGCGCCGGGCGGAACCGAACGACGGTCACTTCGCGCTCGCCGAGCTCGCCGCCGGCCGGGCCGTCTCCATCGCCACGCAGAACGTCGACGACCTGCACGAACGCGCCGGCTCGCGCACGGTCTCGCACCTGCACGGCAGCCTCTTCGCGCCGCGTTGCGAGCACTGCGACACCCCCTATCTGGGCGTGGACGCCTTCCTGCCCGACGGTGCCGATGTCTCCCCCGAGCTGCGCACCACGCCGCCCACCTGCATGCACTGCCTCTCCGCGGTGCGGCCGGGCATCGTCTGGTTCGGCGAGGCCCTCCCGATGGACGCCTGGGCCCGGGCGGAGGCCGCGGTGCTCACCGCCGACGTGGTGCTGGTGGTCGGGACGTCCGGCCTCGTCCACCCCGCCGCACGGCTACCCGAGTTGGCGCTGGAGACCGGTATCCCGGTGATCGAGATCAATCCCGAGCCCACGCCGTTGAGTGCTGCCGCGACGCACACCTGGCGCGGCACGGCCGCGACGACGCTGCCCGCGCTGGTCGCCGCAGTCACCGCGGAGACTGCTCCGTCCTGACCGGCGGAGCGGGCGGCCGGGCCGGGTCCGGCGCACCGTCGGACCGCCACTGCCCGATGACCCCCGGACCGACCAGTGGCATGTCCCCGACCAGCTCCTCGCCGTTGCGGCGGTCGATCAGGTAGGCCGGCACGCGGTGCCGGCCGTCGCCCTGACCGCGTTGTCCGGCGCCGCCCGCCGGCGGGATCCCGTACGGACCCGACGCGGGTCGCGCGCCCGTGGTCGGGACGCCCGCGCCCGCCGCGGTCGTCGTGGTGGCCGAGCGGAGGGCGGGCGCGTCCTGCCGCAGTCCCAACGGCGACGCGGCCCGCGCGAGGTCCGGGGTACGCCCGCCCACTCCCCCGACGGGGCTCCGCGACGTGGGCGTCATCGGCACGGCGGCCGCCGGGGTGAGGAGCCCGGACTGCGGCCGGTCGGCGGCGTCGGTCGGGGCGGGGTCAGCGGTGGGGTCGGCGGTGAGCGGGACCGTTCCGGCACCGGGGGCCTCGGCCGCGGTGGGCGAGCCCGCCCCGGAGCCCACTCCCGTCCCCGTGCCGGTTCCGCCCGCGCCCGTTCCGGTCCCGGTGTCGCCGCCCTTCCCCGCGCCCGCCCCGGCTGCCGCGGAGTCGTTCCCCGCGTCCGCGGTATCCGTCCGGACCGGGCCGGTCCCGGTGCCGGTGTTCTCGTTCCCCGTGCCCGACGGTGCGCCGCCCCCTCCCGTCGTCCCGTCGCCCGGGCCCGAGCCGACCGACGGGACCTCGGCGTCCACCGGCGGGGCGTCGACGGACGGCGACCGATCACCCCTGCGGTCGGCGTCCCGCCCGAAGCCGATCCGGGTGACCTCCGCGCCGAGCGGCATCGAGGCCGCATCCGCCTGGACGGGGGCCGTGTACGTCGCCCGCAGCTCGGCCGCGACCGCGGCGCCCACGCCGCCCGTGGTCGCGCCCCCGGCCCGGCCGTCCCGCGCGCCGATCCCCGGATCCGCGAGGTCACTGAACCTCGTGGTGGTCGCGGTCGCGGCGCTCGACAGTCCCGTCAGCTGCCGCACCGTCCCGGCGATCTCCTTGTCGACGAGATAGGAGGCCGTGGCGAACCGGCCGACCTGCTGGAAACCCGCATCCGCCGCCTCCCCCTTCCAGCGCGGTACCAGCGCGGCGATGTCCCGTTCCAGCTCAGCCACGCTCTGCGCGTGCGCGGCCCCCGCCTGGCCGATGGCCCGGGCGTCCGCCGCGATGCCGCCGCCCGACAGCTTCCTGGCGATCGCCCGGATCTCCGACGCCGCCATCTCCTCGAACGGGGTGCTGCCGATGTCGCGAAAACCCTCCATGTCCATTGGACGCACCAGCGTCCCGTCCGGTTCCCACTCCCGTCGAATCCCGGACGGAACCGATCACGGGGCTGGTGCGTCCAATTGATAGGAGCGCGCTCACCGGAGGCGCCTCGATGCGAGGAGGGTGCCATGGCGGACGGTGAGCTGACGCAGATCATCGAGGCCGCCCGCGACGGCATCGCGGACCGCCCGAACATGGTGTCCGACGGGAACCCGCAGGAGGAACTCGCCCGCGCCCTGGAACGCCACGCTGATCGGTTGGCGAAAGCGGCAGAGGAGATGTCAGACGTGGGCTCACTGAACTACCTCGGTCCGACGGTGGAGGGCGAGTCAGCAACCCACAACATTCGCCTCGGTGCCGTCGAACACGAGCGCTCGCTGTACAACACCTTTCTCGCCCAGGCAGTCGAGGCCCGCTCCTTGGCAACCACGTACCGCGAGATCGGCCGGTGGATCCTGCGCACCGAAGGCGCCAGCGAGGACCAGATCAACCACGTGATTGGCCGCTGAGTGGGCCTGAGGAGTATCGCTCTCACCCTCGTTGGAGCACTGGTGTTGGTCGGCTGCAACGCCACGGTCCCGGGCGAGCCGATCACTTCCAATAAGGCCAGCACTTTGACCAAGCCCCTGCCGTTCACCCCGACGATCAAGGAACGCACCAACGACCGCACCGACGGAACGAGCTTCGAACCCTGCAGCGCCTACACCGATGGCGAACTCCGTGCCCTCGACATCAACCCCGCAACCGTCGAAGACGCGGCGAAGGTGGATTCTGCCAACTATCGAGGTTGTCATTGGCGCGGTAACGACTACAGCGTCGCACGCGGCGGCACACAGTACTCGCAGGTCGTCGGTCTCGAAATGACCCTCGATGAGTACAAGCGCTACATGAAAACTCTGCCGTGGCAGGCAGATCGCACTGCACACGGCCGTTCTCTCGCCGTCGTGGCCGAGAACAACTACTGCATCGCGGTGTTTCGCGCGGAACTGTCAATCGTCACGACCAGGTCATCGTCCACCAACCCCTCCCCGGGGCGCACCGTCGAATGTGAACGGGCGGTGGCGTTCGCGTCCCTCGCCATCACCAAGGCACCGTAGCGAGCCGACCCGCGTCCGCGCCGGAGGCGATTAGGGTGAACGGGTGAACGAGACGATCTCCATGCCCGACCGCGACACGGTCCTGTGCATGTCGCTGTCCGGCCGGCCGAGCAACATCGGTACCCGATTCCACAACTTCCTGTACCGGGAGCTGAGCCTGAACTACGTCTACAAGGCCTTCACCACCACCGATCTGCCGGCGGCGATCGGCGGGGTGCGGGCGCTGGGCATCCGTGGCTGCGCGATCTCGATGCCCTTCAAGGAGGCGGTGATCGAGCTGGTGGACGTCATGGAGCCGTCGGCGACGGCGATCGACTCGGTGAACACCATCGTCAACGTCGACGGTGTGCTGCACGCCTATAACACGGACTACGCGGCGGTGGCCTCACTGCTCGCGTCGAATGCGGTGGACCCGGCGCTGCCCGCCGCGGTCGCCGGCTCGGGCGGCATGGCGAAGGCCGTCGTCGCGGCGCTGCGCGATCACGGCTGCTCCGACGTGACGGTCGTCGCGCGCAACGCGGAGGCGGGCTCCGCGCTCGCGGGGCAGTACGGTTTCCGGCACGCGACCGCTACGCCCGACGGTGCCCGGGTCCTCGTCAATGCCACGCCCGTCGGGATGGCGGGCGGTCCGGCCGCCGACGATCTGTCGTTCCCGGCGGCGCTGATCGAGGCGGCCGACACCGTCTTCGACGTGGTCGCGATGCCGCCGGAGACGCCGCTGGTCCGCGCCGGACGGGCGGCCGGCGCGACGGTGATCACCGGCGCCGAGGTGATCGCCCTGCAGGCCGCCGAGCAGTTCGTGCTCTACACCGGCGTGCGGCCCGACCCGGACCTGGTGCGTCGCGCCTCGGAGTACTCGCGCTCCTAGTATCTTTCGACACATGAATCGCACGTGCTCGATCGCCATGGTCGCCGCGTCCCTGGTCGCGACCACGGCGGTCACGAGCTGCTCCAGCACGCCGGACATCACGTTCGGCTCCCCGATCACCACGGGCGCGCCGATCTCGGTCCCCGCGGGCGAGGTCGCGTTCTCCCAGTGGCCCGACACGTGCACGCTGCTCTCCGACGCCGAGATCACCGCGATCCTGCCGCAGGCGACCGACATCACGCGCAAGCCGAAGAAGATCGTGCTCCTCGGGCGTCTGGGCACCCTCAACCCCGATCTGACGGTGTCGGGCGGATCGTCCGGAGGTGAGCTCCCGAGGGGCACCTGCGCCTACAGCTTCACGCTCCCCAACGAGCACGACCTGAAGGGACTCGCCTTCCTCGAGGTCAGTCTCCCGGCGATCTCGACGCCGGCGAACATCGCGCAGTACTACGACGAACAGCTCTCTACGCACGGCAAGCACCTCGACGTGGGGTCCGCGTGGGGTCCGCAGCGCTGCGACGTGCGGACCGAGAGCGTCATCGAGGCCGTGTGCCAATCCGGCCGCTTCTACTTCGAGGTCAGCACGGAGGCCGAGCGCACCTCGAACGACGACTGGCGCGAGAAGGTCCTCAAGCCGGCCGTCCAGACCCTCGCGACCCACCTGCGCTAGTCGCAGCGGTCGGGCTCACTCGGTGTCGATGTCGAGCCCCACGGGCTCCCACAACTCCACGGAACCGTCGGAGGCCCGCTCGCCGACGGTGAGCGCCCGCTGCAGGGTCAGGGGGTGCACGCCGCGCCGGTCCAGGGCCTTGAGCACCACGGCCATCGCGGCATCGGCGTCGGTGGCGAACACGGACTCGCGGATGCGGACGAACTCCCACCCGCACCGTCGGAGCTCCCGCTCCCGCTCGATGTCGGACCGGGCCTGCTCGGGCGTCGAGGCGAAATCGGCGCTGTCGCACTCGACGGCGAGCTTGCCCTGTTCGCCGGTGACGACGAGGTCGATGGCGCGGTTGTTCACCACGACCTTCGGGTTCACGTGGTAGCCCATGTCCCGCAGCCGCACGAACACCTGCTGCTCGAAGAGGTTGTCGAAGGGCTCGACGCGCCGGTCGACCGGCACATCCGCCGGCATCGGCTGCGCCACTTCGACATCGGCGCGCGTGATGTACCGCAGTAGCGAGGCGCGCAGGTCGGCGGGCTTGAGGTCCTGCTCGGCGACGGACGTGAACAGCCACATCTGGTCGCGGGCGCGCGACGCGGCGACGTTGAACCGGCGCTGGAAGTCCCGCCCCGTCAGCGCGCGGAACCGGTACTCGGGCGCGACGACCATCGACAGCATCATCACGTCGCGCTCGTCGCCCTGGAAGTCGGGCGGCGTGCCCACCCGCAGCCGGCGGGCGTCCCACTCGTCGGGGTCGATCGCCTCGCGCAGGCGCCGGTACAGCTCGTCGACCTGGCCCTGCCCCTGCAGCACGATGACGCCGAAGGTGCGGCCCGCGTACAGCGGATCGGCGAAGCAGCGGACCAACTGGTCCACGATGGCCTGGGCCTCCGTGGGATTGCTGATCCGGGCCCCCTCGCCCACGACCTCGGCCTTCGGGACGTGCGTGACGCGCAGCGGGACCGGACGGTCGGCGCCGTAGTGCCGCACCGGGATCAACGGGGCGTCACTGTAGAACTGCCGCGAGGAGAAGTCGATGATCTCGGGCATGCAGCGGAAGTGCTCGCGCAGCCGCACGGTGTGCCCGAACCGGGTGCGCAGCAGCGTGAACAGGCTGGACCGCGGGGTCAGCGAGTCGCGCAGGTAGGGCGGGATGTCGGGCAACTGGGCGTCGAGCCGGTCGAAGACCTGGTCGAGGCTGACGCCGGTGAACGACGAGGGGGCGCACTGGTTCTCGTCGCCGACCACGATCACGCGCGGCGCGAGCCATAGCAGGAAGGAACTGGTGATGTCCGCCTGGCTGGCCTCGTCGACGATCACGACGTCGAAGGCGTTGCGCTCCGGCGAGATCGACGCCACGACCTGCGAGATGGGCATGATCCAGGCCGGTACCGCGGACTGCGCCTGGCGCATCGCCTCGCGCGCTGCGACCCGGAAGCGTTCGGCGTGCCGCCCCGATCCGCGCCCGATCGACGACACGTGGTCACGGTAGGCGTGCAACGCCTGGATCTCGTCGAAGGTCATGCGCCGCAGGCACTGCCGCCATGCGCTCGCCGTCGCGATCCGGGTCGTGTAGTGCGCGACGTCCTGTTCCGCGGCCTGCAGATCGGCGTCGAGTTGGGCGTCGTCGCCGGGGTGGACGCGGGAGGCGGCCCACGAGACCGCGCGGCGCCACGACCAGGCCGCGGCCAGCTCGGGTACGCGTGCGTCCCATACGGGGTCGTCGGCGGTGCGGGCCACCAGATCGAACAGCGCGGGCGCCTTGGTCCGCAGGCGCAGGGCCAGCAGGTCGAGGGCGCCGCGGTCGTCGCGGTCGGTGCGGGCGGCGTCCCACGCGCGGCGCGCGTCCCGGATCGGGCCGTAGGTGTACTGGCGCAACGCCGCCACCATCGCGTCGCCCTCCGGCGACGGTCCGCGTTCCACGATCTCCTGCACCCGCACCCGCACGGCGTCGAGCCGGCTGTGCGCGTCGCGGGCACCCGCTGCGGCGGAGATCGCCACCACCTGCTTCGCGGTCTGCTCCGTCTCGGTGAGGTCCTTGGGGCGAGGGGCGTGCTCCGAGATCGCCTGCATCGCCTCGACGAGCCGGTCGCGCTCGGACACCAGCCGCACCACCGTGCGAGCACGCAGCAGCTGATCCGCGGCCTGGCTCAGCCGCTCGCTGCGCCCGCGGGTGGCGGTGCGGCCGGACGGGTCGGTGGCGGGCGCCTCGAGCCCGAGGGCGCGGAGCACATCGCCGACCCGACCGATGACGTCCTCGACCCGCAGGTGCATCACCGCGGCCCGCAGGTGCTTGCCGTCCGTACCCTCGACACCGTCGACGACGATGCCGAGGCCCGTCTCCTCGAAGGCCTTCTGCTCGGGCCGGCGGAACCGCTTGCGCGCGACATTGCCGGCCGCGAGGTGCCGGGAGTAGTCCTCGATCGCGGCCCGGTCGTTGGCGTCCGGGGTGTCGCTGAGTTCGACGGTGGCGCCGTCGAGTTCGCCGTCCGCGTTGCGCGCCGTCGCGATCTGCTCCTCGAGCCCGGTCAGCCGCGACGCGAGGTGCGCGCGGTCGCCGATGAGCATGTCCTCGGCGAGCAACTGCGCGGACGGCGGGTAGCGCCGCACCCGGTCGACGAGCTCGCGGATCAGGTCGGCGCGGGCCCGGATCACGGTGAGCCGGTCGGCGTCGACGCCGCCGAGCACGTGGGCGAGCGCGTTGTCCCCGCCCTCGGCGAGGGGCGAGTCCACGAGGCGGCCGGTCAGCTCCTCGAGGTCGTCGGCGTCGGGGATCTCCGAGAGGTCCGGCAGGTTGTGGGTCAGGCGGCGCGAGAACAGGTCGTCGTTGCGGCGCAAGAGCGCGACCAGCCGGTCGAACTCCCGGGTGTCGAGCGGGGGCACGGCACCGTCGACGGGGCCGGGCAACCAGGAGTACGTGTCGGCGTCCCGTCGGACCTGCGCGACGATCTCGGCGGGCTTGCCGGAGTACGCCGAGGTCAGCCAGTCCGAGTCCTCGGTCTCGGCGGTGCGCAGCGACCAGACCTCGCGCACCAGGTCCTCGCGGCGGGCGACGGCCCGGTCGCGCTTCGCGCGCAGGTCGCGCAGCTCGGCGTCGGCGAGGGCCTCGGAGTAGGTCGACTTGCGGGTGGCGATCTCGGTGACGGAGGCGGCGAGCGACGCCGAGCCGTCCTTGGTGACATCGGTGACCGACACGACGAGCTGGCGCACCTCCGGCGGCAGCTTGTCCTCCAGCACGGCGAGTGCCTGCGCCTTCTCGGAGACGACGAGTACCCGCTGGCCCTTCGCGAGGAGCGCGGCCAGCAGGTTCGCGATGGTGTGCGTCTTGCCGGTCCCGGGCGGCCCCTCGACGACGACGCCGGAGTCGGCGCCCATGTGCGCCAGGATGTCCCGCTGCTCGACATTGGAGGGCAGCACGTAGTACGCCTCGTCGAGCAGGTCCAGCGGACTCATCGCACCGTCGACGGCGAGCTGCCGGATCCGCTCCTCCGAGCTCACGCCTTCCACGAGCTGCGCGAGGCCGATCGGCACGGGCCGATCGGGGTCGGCGACGTCGGCCTTCATCGCGTCGTAGAAGCCCAGGAGCGGCGCGGATCCGCGGGTGCGCAGCACCAGCGCGGGGGCGAACTTGATGCTCGCTCCCCCCTCGCGCGACGCGGCGTCGAGCCAGGTCGCGGTGAACTTCTCGCACGCCGGGTCGAGCACGGTGCGGGCGGTCTCGCGCAGCTCGGCCTGCAGCGCGGCGGAGCCGGACAGGTCGAACGAGGGCAGGCCCGCGAGCAGCAGCGAGTCCTCGACGCGCGGCACGGAGTCGCGCGGAAGCACGACCGTCAGCTTCTTGCCGCGCCGGTCGCGCTCGAGCAGCACGGGCTGGGTGAGCAGGTGGGCGCGGATGGCGGTGTCGCCGTCGCGGGCGGTGAGCAACCCGGAGGCCAGCACCAGCTCGACCGATTCGGGGTGGTCGGCCAGTTCGTCGAACACGCGCAGCAGGCGCGCGTGCGGCGAATCGGGGGCGTCGTCCCGCGGCACGGTGAAGATGGTCGCGCCGGGCTTGGCGTCGGCGTCCCAGGTGTCGGTCAGCGCGCCCTCGCCGGTGAGCGGCAGCACGGCGAGGTGATCGTCCAGGTCGCGAGCGACCATCGAGCGGGACCGGATCAGCTCGTCCAAGTACTGCAACAGGCGGACGACCCGATCGCGACGCCCGTCCGGGCCGTCGCCCTGATCACCGGCGGCGGTCATGCGCTCCTCGAGTCTGTCGGGTCGGCGGCAGCCGACTCTCGGTGTAGTCCGGCCGGACTATACCTTGACTAAAGGTTAATACATGTCGGCGCGTACGCCGAGCGGTCATTACCTCTTCCGGCCCGCGCGGAAGCGCTGCTTGCCCCCGGTCGGGCGGCCCGACGGTACGCCGGGGTCCGGTTCGAGGTTGATCAACTGCCCTGAAATGCGGGTTCGCTCCAAGGCGTCGAACACGTCGCGCCCCAGATCGTCCGGCAGCTCGACGATGCTGTGGTCCGGCCGGATGCTGATATGTCCGAAATCACTGCGCCGGAGGCCGCCCTCGTTGGCGATCGCGCCCACGATCTGCGACGGGGTGGCGTGCTGGCGCTTCCCGACGGCGATCCGGTACGGCATCATCGGCCGCCCCGTCTTGCGGTGGGTCGACGGCTCGCGGTCGCGATCGCGGTCCCGGCCGCGCGCGGGACGCGCGTCGCGGTCACCGAAGTCGCGGTCCTTGCGGTCGCGCGCATTGCGCTCGCGCTCCGGGGGGTCGGGCTTGAGCAGGAACGAGGCACCGTCGCGCGACTGCAGCGCGAGCGCCGCCGCGACGTCGACCAGGGGCACGTCGTTGGCGCCCACGTAGTCCTCGATGAGCCGCCGGAACATCTGCAGGTGGTCGTTGCTGAGGTTCTCGGTGATCGAATCGCCGAACTTCTCGACGCGGTGCGCGTTGACGTCCTCGACGGACGGCAGGCCCATCTCGGTGAGCGGCTGCCGGGTGGCCTTCTCGATCGCGCGCAGCAGGTGCCGCTCGCGGGGCGTGACGAACAACAGCGCGTCGCCCTTGCGGCCGGCGCGGCCGGTGCGGCCGATGCGGTGCACGTACGACTCGGTGTCGTGCGGGATGTCGTAATTGACGACGTGGCTGATCCGCTCCACGTCGAGGCCGCGGGCCGCGACATCGGTCGCCACGAGGATGTCGATCTTGCCGTCCTTGAGCTGGCCGATCGTGCGCTCGCGCTGCGCCTGCACGATGTCGCCGTTGATGGCGGCCGCCGCGTGCCCGCGGGCGCGCAGCTTCTCGGCGAGCTCCTCGGTGGCGGACTTGGTGCGGACGAAGATGATCATCCCGTCGAACTCCTCCACCTCGAGGAGGCGGGTGAGCGCGTCCAGCTTGCGCTGGTGCGCGACCTGCAGGTAGCGCTGCGTGATGTTCGACGCCGTCGCGGTCTTCGCCTTGACGGTGACCTCGACCGGGTCGTGCAGGTACTTCTTCGAGATTTTCCGGATACCCGCGGGCATCGTGGCGGAGAACAGCGCGACCTGCTTGAACTCCGGGGTGTCGGCGAGGATCCGCTCGACGTCCTCCTGGAAGCCCATGGTGAGCATCTCATCGGCCTCGTCGAGGACCAGGAACTCGAGGTTCGACAGGTCGAGCGTGCCCTTGGAGAGATGGTCGATCACGCGGCCAGGGGTGCCGACGATGATCTGCGCACCGCGACGCAGACCCGAGAGCTGCACGCCGTAGCTCTGCCCGCCGTAGATCGGCAGCACGGTGATGTCGGGCATGTGCACGGCATACTTGCCGAAGGCCTCGGACACCTGCAGCGCCAGCTCGCGCGTGGGCGCCAGGACCAGGGCCTGCGGCTTGCGGTTGGCGCCGTCGATCTTGGACAGCACCGGGACCGCGAACGCCGCGGTCTTACCGGTGCCGGTCTGGGCGAGGCCCACGACATCGTTGCCCGAGAGCAGGGGCGGGATCGTGGCGGCCTGGATGGGCGACGGGTTCTCGTACCCGACCTCGGCGAGGGCACGCAGGACGCGCTCGTCAATGCCGAGGTCGAGGAAGCTCACCGGCTCGGCGGCAGAATCGGAAGCCTGCGCATCACTGTCGGCGGAGACGGGGGCGGTGCGCTCGGCACCGAATTCTTCAGACATTGTTTCGCCAGCATATGCGGTGTACCCCGGACACGCGAAACACCAGCAGATTCGGACATCCTCCGATAGGTTGTCTGAAGTTCACTATCGCCCCCGAGGAGAAGCTCTTGCGCATCGAGGCCACCGCCGCCACCCGGTCCCACTCCGCATCCGACAACCTGACCACGAAGGTCCGAGCGTTGGTCGAGTCGACCCCGTCGTTCGAGCTGTTCCTGCGCCCCTCCGGCGAGGGCTGGTCGCCCGTCACCGCACAGCAGTTCAACGACCAGCTGACCGCCGTGGGCAAGGGCCTGATGGCCCGCGGGATCGAGACCGGCACCCGCATCGCGCTCATGAGCCCCACCCGGTACGAGTGGGCCCTCCTCGACTACGCCAACTGGTCCGTCGGCGGTTCGACGGTGGCGGTCTACGAGTCGAACTCGGCCGCCCAGGTCGAGCACATCCTCTCCGATTCGGGCTCGATCGCGCTGATCACGGACACCCGCGCCACCGCGGACCGGATCGCCGCCGGCGTGCCCGCGGGCGTGCAGGTCTGGGTCATCGAGGAGGGGCTCGTCGACGCCCTCGTCGCCGACGGTGCCGCTGTCGCCGACGAGGCCTACCTCGCCCGCGCCACCTCGGTGGACTCCACCGCCGAGGCCACGCTGGTCTACACGTCCGGCACCACCGGCAAGCCCAAGGGGGTCGTGCTGACCCACGACAACCTGCTCTCCGAGTACGACGCGATCCACCAGGGCCTGAGCGAGATGACCGGGCCCGGGGACAGCACCGTCATGTTCCTGCCGCTCGCGCACATCTTCGCCCGCGCGATCTCCGTGGCCGCCGTTCAGCACGGCATCCGGGTGGCGCACACCGCGGACCTGTCCAACATCACCGGCCTGTTCGGCGAGCTCAAGCCGTCCTACATCCTGAGCGTGCCCCGCGTGTTCGAGAAGGTCTACAACACGATGAGCAGCAAGGCCGAGGAGGGCGGCAAGGGCAAGATCTTCGGCGCCGCGGTGGAGACCTCGATCGACTACAGCAAGGCCCTCGAGTCCGGCGGCCCCGGGCTGGTGCTCAAACTCAAGCACGCACTGTTCGACAAGCTGGTCTATTCCAAGCTGCGTGAGGCCCTCGGCGGCAACTGCACGTGCGCCGTATCGGGCGGCGCTCCCCTGGGTGCGCGCCTCGGCCACTTCTTCCGCGGCGCCGGCGTCACCGTGTACGAGGGCTACGGCCTCTCCGAGACCAGCGCCGCGATCACCTGCAACAGCCCCTCCGAGCAGCGCGTGGGCACCGTCGGGCGGCCGCTCCCGGGCCACGAGGTGGCGGTCGCCGATGACGGCGAGATCCTGCTCCGCGGCCCGGTCGTCTTCGGTGGGTACTGGGGCCTGCCCGAGGCCACGGCCGAGGCGCTGCAGGACGGCTGGTTCCACACGGGCGACCTCGGCTCGCTGGACGCCGACGGCTACCTGTCGATCACCGGCCGCAAGAAGGAGATCCTGGTGACCGCCGCGGGCAAGAACATCGCGCCCGCGCAGACCGAGGATGCGCTCCGCCAGCACCCGCTGGTCTCGCAGGCCATGCTCCTCGGCGACAAGAAGCCCTTCGTGGCGGCACTGATCACCCTCGACGCCGAGGCCCTGCCCGGCTGGCTGTCGGCGCACGGACTGCCCGCGGACACCTCGATGGAGGACGCCGTCGCGAACGAGACCTTGCAGGCCGAGATCACCTCCGCAGTGAACACCGCGAACTCGCTGGTCTCCAAGGCCGAGCAGGTCAAGAAGTGGCGGGTCCTGACCAGCGACTTCACCATCGACGGCGGCGAGCTCACACCCACGCTCAAGGTCAAGCGGAACGTGGTGATGGATCAGCGCGCCGCCGACATCGCCGAGATCTACAGCTGACCCTCGGATACGCGAAACGCCGCCCACTGGATCGGGAGTGGGCGGCGTTTCCCGTCGCAGGGCGTCAGAGGTCGAACTTCGCCCGGATCTCCGCCTCGTTCTTCTTCTCGAAGTAGAACGACGCGAACGGGATGGTGCCGGCGAGCAGCGTCAGGAAGAAGCGGAGCGCGGGCCAGCGCACCTTCATCCCGAGGTCCAACGTGAACAGCAGGTAGATCACGTAGCCCCAGCCGTGCACTGCGCCGATGTACCAGAGCCAATCCGGCGCGGGCCAGTCGAAGAGGTTGGCGAAGACGTACTTGTAGATCAGCTCTGCGCACAGGATCAGCAGGAAGACACCGGTGAAGTTGGCCATGAAGCGGTATCGACCGAGCGCGCCCTTGATCTGGGTGCGGCGCTTGTCCGCCAGTTGCTGCGAGGTCGGCTTGACTGCTTCGGTCACTTCTTCTCCTCGATCTTCTCGCTCGTCGCCAGGTCGGCGAGGAGTCGGTTGTACTCGTCGTGTGCCGGGTCGTCGGGTGCGGCTTCCGGGGCCGACGGTGCGGCCGCCCGGCTCGGCAGGAACCCGTCCGGGATGGCGGTGAGCTTCGTGGTGACCGGCTTCGGCACAGGCCGGTCCTCGACCGCCGTGCCGGCCTCCTCGACCTCGAGCTGCTCCTGCAGCGCGGCCTCGTCCTCGAGCTGCACGAAGCGCCGGTAGCCCCAGATGAAGGCCACCGCGAACAGCGGCCACTGCATCGCGTAGCCGAGGTTGCGGGCGGATCCGGCGGTCGACTCGAAACGCCCCCACTGCCACCAGCCGAGCGCCAGGCACGCCACGGCGGCGACCACGACGAACGCGATCAGTGCGGGACGGTGGCGACGACGTTTCACGCCCTCGACGGTACCCGTCGCGGCGACGACGTCCGAAAACCGGTATCGTGACCTGCGCCGCAGCAGGTACGGTTCGCTGTCGCACGCGCCCGTGGCGGAATTGGCAGACGCGCTGGATTTAGGTTCCAGTACCTCAGGGTGTGGGAGTTCAAGTCTCCCCGGGCGCACCCGTCACGCTTGCGGCGTCCGCCGCGACTCTCCCCCACCATCCGCGGAACCGGCCTCGCGCCCCCAACGGATCAGGAACGCGACCACCCCGAACACCACCGCAATGACCATCGTCTGTGCGAGTCCGGCACCGCCGCTAGCGGTCTCACCGTTCGAGATCGACTTCAAGACCGACGCAGCGGCGACCATGAGACCGACATCGGCCAACCCCAGCAGGCCGGAAGCGACGAACCCCAGCCGATCGGCGACGATACCGATCATCCACAGTCCGATCCCCGCCGACGCACAAGCGGCGAGACCGATGAACACCAGGTCGAGTCGCACGTTGGCGACCCTGGATGCAGTCACCCTGTTGAAGCTCGACATGAGCACGACGGCGACAAGCGGTAGAGCGAGCGCCAGGGCCACCGACGCACCCGAGCCGCGATCATCATTCATGTACACAAATATAGACTGTTCGATGTCACACCGCGCGGATCCTGCCGCGTCTTGTCAGGAGATCGGGATCTCCTTGATCTTCGAGTCCGGCTTCCCAACGGTCTTGCAGTACAGGATCGCCTGCTGCTGAAGGCCGCTCACGACGAGGGCCGAGGGCTCGTCGCCGTGCTTGTCCTTGTACAACGACGTCACCTGCTCACGCTGGTCCGAATCGGACATCTTCAGGTAGTTCTGGCAGGTGGTGTCACCGCCCTGCTTCGTGCATCCCGCGAGGACGAACACGATTGCGAGCAGGGCGCCGATACGAATTCGGGTTCCGGACATGCGAACTCCTCAGTCCACGCAGGGGATCTGGCCGCCCCGCAGGGTGGTCCCGGCGTCGGGGGTGGGACCGTCGGACGGGGTGGGACCGTCGGACGGGGTGGGCGAGACGGTCGTCGTCGCGGGCGAGGCGGGCTGCGTGTAGCCGACGGGGTGCGGCGCCTGCGTGGTGCTGTCCGCCCCGGAGTCCGCCCCGGAGTCCGCCGACTCGTCGCTGCCGGGCACCGACTGCCCGAAGGCCTTCTGCACCTGCGCGCGGATGGCCACGGGGTCGATGATGTTCACCGCCTGCTCGTTCACCGTGGCGTAGCCGCGCACGGGCAGCGTCGTGAAGGTGAGGTTCGTGCCGGCGATCTGGCCCGCCTGCTGCGCGAACTCCTGCAGGTTCCAACCGTCGGAGACCACGACGTCCTTCTGCGCCACCGCGATCAGCGATTGCAGCTTGCGCACGTCGCCGAACACGCCCTGATCCTGCAGCTGGACCATGGCGCCCGCGATGAAGGCCTGCTGCCGGTGCGTGCGGTCGAGGTCACCGTCGGCGAGCCCGTGCCGCTGCCGGACGAAGGCCAGCGACTGCGCGGCGCTCAGCTTCTGCCGCCCCGCGGGGAAGGCCGCGCCGGAGTAGCTGTCGCGCACGGGATTGTTGAGGCACACCTCGACGCCACCGAGGGTCTGCGCGAGGTCGTAGAAGCCCACGAGGCTGACCTCGGCGAAGTGGTCGATCGGCACGCCGACCAGCCGCCCGACGGTGGCGATCGTCGCGGCGCGCGCCGACTCCCTGGCCCGGCTCTCGAGTTCCTTGCGGTCGGTGACTCCCTGGGCGACCAGCTTGTCCTCGACCTCCGCCTTGCGGGTGCCGTAGGCCTCCTTGATCTTTCCCTTCGTCCGCGATTCGACGCCGGCGAAGGTCACGTAGTCGTCGCGCGGAATGGAGAAGGCGGTGACCTTCTTGCCGTCCGCAGGGATGTGCATGAGGATCAGGGTGTTCGTGTTGTAGCCGCCGTTGTCACTGGTACCGGCGTGCAGCTGCTTGAGGACGTCTGACGGCAGATCGTCGCCGTTCTGGTCCTTCCGGGTGTCCAGGCCCATCAGCAGGATGTTCTTGGCGCCGCCGGTGGACCTCGCCACCTTCGCCTCGGCCAGGGCCCGCGAAACGTTGAAGCCGCCGATCACGAGGTTCGTGCTCCACCAGACGGTGCCGGTGACCGCGAGCACGAGCACCGACAGCAGCGCGATGGCCACACGAGCACCGCGGCCCGACGACGGTCTGCTGCTCACGACGCCACGGTACCGTGCCGCGCGGCCTTACTCCGGGACGCGCGCCGCCAGCTCGCGGAGCGGTTCCACCAGCGAACTCAGTGCTCGCGCACGATGACTCACGGCATTCTTCTCGTCCGGGGACATTTCCGCCGCGGTCACCGCCGAGCCGTCGGGGAGGAACACCGGGTCGTACCCGAAGCCCCCGTCGCCCCGGGGCTCGCGCAGGATCGTGCCCCGCCAGACACCGCGCACCGTCGACTCCCCGGCATCGGAGACGAGTGCGCAGGCGGAGACGAACTCCCCGCCCCGCCGCGCGGCGGGTACGTCGGAGAGCTGCGCGAGCAGCAGCGCGGTGTTCGCCGGATCGTCTCCGTGGCGCCCGGACCAGCGGGCGGACAGCACGCCCGGCATGCCGTTCAGCGCGTCGACGCAGATCCCCGAATCGTCCGCGAGACACGGCAGGCCGGTCCGCTCGTACCCCTGTCGGGCCTTGATCAGCGCGTTGCCCTCGAACGACGGTGCGTCCTCCGGCAGTTCCTCGAAGGGCTCGACCTCGTCGAGGCCCACGACCTCCAGCCCGACGATGCCCGCGTCCGCCACGACCTGCCGCAACTCGCGCAGCTTCTTGGCGTTCCGGGACGCGAGCAGCAAGCGCGAGGTCACTGACCGAACTTCTTCTTCTGCTCGCCCTCGAACTCCGGCAGCACGCCGGGGTACGGCGCCGCGAGCGCCTCCTTCTGCACGGCGAACAGTCGCTCCGTGCCGGCGATCGCGGAATCGAGCATCCAGTCGAGCGTGGTGCGGGCGAAGGTCGCGCCCTCGCCGGTGCCCTGCACCTCGACCAGCGTGCCGGTGTCCGTGGCGACGACGTTCATGTCCACCTCGGCGCGCGAATCCTCCTCGTACGGCAGGTCCAGCCGGACGCGCCCGTCGACGACGCCCACCGAGACCGCGGCGATGGCGCACGAGATCGGCTGCGGGTCGGTCAGTTTCCCCGCCGCGCCGAGGTAGGTCACCGCGTCGCACAGCGCGACATAGGCGCCGGTGATCGACGCGGTCCGCGTGCCGCCGTCGGCCTGCAGGACGTCGCAGTCGATGGCGATCGTGTTCTCGCCCAGTGCCGCGAGGTCGATGCACGCGCGCAGCGACCGCCCGATCAGCCGGGAGATCTCGTGGGTGCGTCCGCCCACCTTGCCCTTGGTGGACTCACGACGGCTGCGCTCGTGGGTGGCGCCGGGGAGCATCGAGTACTCGGCGGTCAGCCACCCCTGCCCCGAGCCGCGGCGCCATCCCGGCACGCCCAGCTCGACGCTGGCGGTGCACAGCACCTTGGTGTTGCCGAACTCCACCAGCACCGAGCCCGCTGGGTTCTGGGTGAATCCCCGGGTGATGGTCACGGGGCGGAGTTCGTCGTCGGCCCTGCCGTCTGCGCGTCTGCTCACGCGCCCAGCCTATCGCCTACGACGGTGCCGGGTCGTCAGAGCTCGAAGACGTCGCCGCCCGTCACCGCGTCGACGGGGCCGTCGTAGGTGGAGCGGGCCTCCGCGAGCACGGCCTCGCGCGAGGTCCACGGCGGGATGTGGGTGAGGAGCAGGCGCCCGACGCCGGCGTCCGTGGCGGCCTGCCCCGCCTCCACGCCCGAAAGATGCACCCCGAGCGGTCGGTTCGCGGGGTCGTGGGTCCAGCTGGCCTCGGCGAGCAGGACGTCGGCACCGCGCGCCACCTCGACGAGGTTCTCGCACACCCCGGTGTCACCGGTGTAGGCGAGGATCTTGCCGCTGGGCGCGGTGATCCGCAGGCCGTGCGACTCCGGCGGATGGAACATGCGGAAGGGCCGCACGGTGAAGCCGCCGATCGTGTGGTCCTCCCCCTCGGCCCAGGCGGAGAAGTCGAAGGTGTCCGAGATGTCGTCGAGCATCGCCGCCGACTCGGCCGAAGCGCGCCCGATCCGCTCGGGGGTGTCGGCGGGCCCGATCAGGCGCGCGCGACCCGCGGCGGGCGTCGGGTGGTAGCGCCGCCACACCAGCAGGGAGGGCAGGTCGAGGCAGTGATCCGCGTGCAGGTGCGAGAGCATCACCGTCGCCGTGTTCGGGTCCACTCGCTGCTGTAACTCACCCAGGACGCCGGGGCCGAAGTCCATGACCACCGGGTCGTGCCCGTCCACCTCCAGGAGGTAGCCCGCGCAGGCCGCCCGTGGACCGCCGACGCTGCCGGAACACCCGAGGATGGTGAGACGCATGAAGCTCATGCTGCCAGATCCGCGATCGTCACGTGGCGATCGCGCCCACCTGCCGTGAATTCCCGGCACCCGGGCGGGTTCGGCCGCGGCGGCCGACGAGCACCGCGGCGATGATGCCGCCGATCGCTCCCCACAGATGCCCCTGCCACGAAACACCGGGCTGACCGGGGAGAACGCCCCACAACATGCCGCCGTAGAGGACCATGAGCACCACACCGACGACGAGGTCGAGTGCCTTGTGCGTGAACAGTCCGCGCAGTGCCAGGTAGGTCATCCAACCGAACAGGACCCCGGAGAGTCCGATCACGACGGTGCCGCTCCCGCCGGTGAGCCAGACGCCGATGCCCGCCACCACCCAGATGATCGCGGTGGCGATCAGGAACCGGCCCGCTCCCGCGGCCAGACCGACGAAGCCGAGGATCAGGGCCGGGACGCTGTTGGCGGCCAGGTGCTCCCACCCGCCGTGCAGAAGCGGCGCCATCACGACGCCCCGGACCACGCCGTCGCCGGAGCGCGGGTGGATCCCCCACTGGTCCAGGGAGTTGCCGAGTACGGTGTCGATCCCCTCGAGCACCCACAGCGCCGCCACGAAGACGATGATCAGGACGGCCGAGCGCCCCGCCGTACTGCCGGCGACCCGGCTCGACAGGGAGCGCGGCGCACCGTCGTTGCTGGGAACCGTCATGGCGACCTCCTCGCGCGAGCGGGCACCGGGCCGATCAGGCCCAGAGCTGGCCCTCGAGGGCCTCTTCCGCATCCTCCAACGTACCGTCGTACGCGCCGGTCGACAGATACTTCCATCCGGCGTCGGCCACGATGAAGGCCACGTCCGCCTGCTCCCCCGCCGCGAGCGCGGAGTTCGCGACGCCCAGCGCGGCGTGCAGCACCCCGCCGGTGGAGACCCCGGCGAAGACGCCCTCCTCGTCGATCAGCTGCCGCATGCGGCGCACGGCGTCGTAGGAGCCCACCGAGAACCGGCGGGTGAGCACCGACTCGTCGTACAGCTCGGGGACGAAGCCCTCGTCGAGATTGCGCAACCCGTACACCAGTTCGCCGTACCGCGGCTCGGCCGCGACGACCTGCACGCCGGGCACGTGCTCGCGCAGGTACCGGCCGGTCCCCATGAGCGTGCCGGTGGTGCCGAGGCCGGCCACGAAGTGGGTGATCTCGGGCAGGTCGGCGAGCAGCTCGGGCCCCGTTCCCGCGTAGTGCGCGCGGGCGTTCGCGGGGTTGCCGTACTGGTAGAGCATCACCCAGTCGGGATGCTCGGCGGCGAGCTTCTTCGCCTCGGCCACGGCCCGGTTCGAGCCGCCGGCCGCCGGTGAGTCGACGATCCGCGCGCCGTACATGGTGAGCAGTTGCCGTCGCTCCGCGGAGGTGTTCTCCGGCATCACGCACACCAGCCCGTAGCCCTTGAGCTTCGCGGCCATCGCCAGGCTGATGCCGGTGTTGCCCGAGGTGGGCTCGAGGATGGTGTCGCCGGGGCGGAGCCGCCCGTCGCGTTCGGCCTCGTCGATCATCCGCAGCGCCGGACGGTCCTTGATCGACCCCGTCGGGTTGCGGTCCTCGAGTTTGGCCCACAGCCGCACGTGCGGCGCACCGTCGGCCCCCTCCCACCGGGGCGAGAGCCTCGGCAGCCCGACCAGCGGCGTCCCGCCGAGCGAGTCGAGCAGCGAGTCGAAGCGCACCTATCCGCCTGCAACCGCGGGAAGCACCGTGACGGTCCCGCCGTCGGCGACGGGCGTGTCCAGGCCGCCGGTGAACCGCACGTCCTCGTCGTCGACGTAGACGTTGACGAACCGGTGCAGCGCGCCGTCGGCGATCAGCCGGTCCTTGATCCCGGCGTGCCGCGATTCGAGGTCGTCGATGACGGCCCCCAGCGTGGCCCCGGAGGCGGGCACGCGCTTCGCGTCGCCCGTGAGCGGGCGCAGGATGGTCGGGATGGAGACGGTGACGGACATCAGTCCTCCTCGATGTGGACGGGCTCTTCGGTGATCACGGAATCGACGATGGAGAAGCTGCGGACCTCCGCATCGGGCCCCAGCTCGTCGCGGGTGGAGATCAGCACGTAGTGCGCGTTCGGCTCGGACGCGAACCGCGCGTCGGTGCGCGAGGGATACGCCTCGGTGGCGGTGTGCGAGTGGTAGATCACGACCGGCTCCTCGTCGCGCTCGTCCATGCCGCGCCAGACGCGCAGCTGCTCGCCCGAGTCGAACCGGTAGAAGGTGGGCGAGCGCTCGGCGTTGAGCATCTCGATGAACCGCTCGGGCCGGTCGGAGCCCTCGGGCCCGGCGATCACGCCGCACGCCTCGTCCGGGTGGTCGCGGCGCGCGTGCGCGATCATCTTCTCCACCAGCTCACGCCGGATGTGCAGGCCCGTCACGCACCCTGCAACCGCGCCCGGGCGCGGGCTATTCCGGCTCGCGCTCGAGCATCACCGACACCAGCACGTCCAGCAGGGCCGAGAGCCAGTGGTAGACGTCCACGTGCCCCGCACGCGTCGGATCGTCCGACGACGGCCCGTCGGGCAGGTCCGCCGTGATGCCGAGCAGCGTGCCCAGCGCGAGGCGCAGGTCGTTGACGCAGGTCAGCCAGTCCTGCGCCTCGCTCTCGGTGAGGGTGACGGTGCCGGCCCGTTCGGGAAGGGTCGCGAGCACGGTCTGCGCCGCGGCCCGCTTCGCGTCGATCACCTCGGGCTCGTTGAGGGAGCGCAGCGCGCCGTTGAGGTCCTTGGCGAACTCGCCCGACGGTGCGTCCTCCGCGCCCGGCGCGTTCGCGTCGGGCCGGTAGAAGTCCGGCAGCAGCCGCCGCAGCACCGTCTCCGGGGGCGGCTCGGAGTGCCCCGTCCGCAGCCCGGTGAGTTCGGCCAGCTCGTCGTGGGGGGCGGAGTCCTCACGCTCGTCGAACAGCTCGATCAGGGAGCCGACGAGGGACCGGACGAGGCCGACCTCCTCCGGATCCATCTTCGAGACGAAGCGGACATCCCCGCGTACGCCCCGCTTGACCTGCCAGTTACGCACTCAGCTGTCACGCTGCATCGTCGCCCACAGACCGGCCGCATGCAGCTTGCGGACGTCCCCCTCGACCTTGTCTCGGTCGCCCGTGGAGACCACGGCCTTCCCCTCCGTGTGCACCTGCATCATCAGTTCCTTGGCCTTGTCGGTGCTGTACCCGAACAACTTCCGCAGCACGAAGGTGACGTACGACATCAGGTTCACCGGATCGTCCCAGACGACGGTGACCCAGGGCTTGTCGATCGCCTCGTCGGTCCGGCGCTCGAGCACCGCCGACGTACCCGGCTGGGCAGCAGTGGAACCTCCGCCCGGACCCCCGGCACTTCCCGGGGCCGCTGCGCTGCTGTCGGTCATGGTTCTAGGGTACCCAGTGTGACGGTAGATGAAAACGGGCCCGACTCCCCCTCGCGGAGCTCCGCCCTGCTCACCGATCAGTACGAACTGACGATGCTGGCGGCGGCCCTGCGGGACGGCACCGCGCACCGTCCGTGCGTCTTCGAGGTGTTCGCCCGCCGCCTGCCCACGGGGCGCCGGTACGGCGTGGTCGCGGGTACCGCCCGCGTCCTCGACGAGCTGCGACGGTTCCGATTCGGGCCCGACGAGCTCGCGGTCGTCGAGCGCTTCCTCGACGCGGACACGCTGGCCTGGCTGCGGGACTACCGCTTCACCGGCGAGATCGACGGCTATCGCGAGGGCGAGCTGTACTTCCCCGGCTCCCCGCTCCTGACGGTGCGCGCGAGCTTCGCCGAGGGCGTGATCCTCGAGACGCTGATCCTGTCGATCCTCAACCACGACAGCGCGATCGCCTCCGCCGCGGCGCGCATGGTGTCCGCGGCGGCGGGCCGCCCGCTCATCGAGATGGGCTCGCGGCGCACGCACGAGCAGGCCGCGGTGGCATCGGCCCGCGCCGCGTACCTCGCCGGCTTCACCACGACCTCGAACATGGAGGCCGCCCGGACCTACGGCGTACCGTCGGGCGGCACGGCGGCGCACGCCTTCACCCTGCTGCACACGGGCCCGGACGGCCCGGACGAGGAGGCCGCGTTCGTGGCCCAGGTCGCTGCGCAGGGCGCCGGCACGACGCTGCTGGTGGACACCTACGACATCACCGAGGGCGTCAACCGCGCCGTGCGCGCGGCGGGACCGGAGCTCGGCGGCGTGCGGATCGACTCGGGCGATCTCGGCATCATCACCCGCCAGGTCCGGGCACAGCTCGACGGCCTGGGCGCGACGCGGACGAAGATCGTCGTCTCGGGAGACCTCGACGAGTACGCGATCGGGGCGTTGCGCGCCGAGCCCATCGACGTCTACGGCGTCGGCACCTCGCTGGTCACCGGCTCGGGCGCGCCCACGGCGGGGATGGTCTACAAGCTCGTGGAGGTCGACGGCCTGCCGGTCGCGAAACGCAGCTCGCACAAGGAGACCCAGGGCGGGGAGAAGCGCGCGGTCCGGCTCGCGCGCAGCACCGGCACGATCGTCGAGGAGGTGCTGTTCCGGCCCGGCGCGACACCGACGGTGCCCGCACACCTGTCCGCGACGCCGCTGCAGATCCCGCTGGTGCGCGGCGGCGACCAGGTCGACGGGCTGCCGACCCTCGAGGACGCGCGGGCGCACCTGCGCGACGCCCTGGTGACGCTGCCGTGGGAGGGCCTGGGCCTGTCCAACGGCGAGCCGGCGATCCCGACGCGGTTCGAGGAGCGCCGATGAGCGCCGCATTGATCGTCGTGGACGTGCAGAACGACTTCTGCGAGGGCGGGTCGCTGGCGGTGGCCGGCGGTGCCGCGGTGGCGCGCGCGATCCACGACGACCTCCTGGAGCACTATCCGACGATCGTCGCGACCCGGGACTGGCACATCGATCCCGGCGCACACTTCTCCGCGACGCCCGACTACGTGGACTCCTGGCCCGTGCACTGCCGGGCGCGCACCGAGGGCGCGCAGTTCCACCCGAATCTGCGCCTGCCGCTGCGGGTACCGGTGTTCAGCAAGGGCGCCTACTCGGCCGCGTACTCGGGCTTCGAGGGACATGACGCCGACGGCGCCTCCCTCGCCGAATGGCTGGCGGCGCACGATGTCTCGTCGATCGACGTGGTCGGCATCGCCACCGACCACTGCGTGCGCGCCACGGCCCTCGACGGCGCGTCCGCGGGCCTGACGGTGCGCGTCCTCGCGGACTACACCGCGGGCGTCGCGAAGGCCTCGACCGAGGCGGCCCTGGCGGAGTTCGTCGCCGCCGGGATCACGGTGGCCTGAGAGTCATTCGCCGGATTCGTCGCCGGGGTCCGCGGGGTCGTCGCCGGGATCCGGGAGGTCGTCCGGGTAGACGATGTCGATCTCGCGGATCGACTTCGGGAAGTCCTTGCGGTTGTTGGTCAGGAAGCGATCGGCACCCGCGGCGATCGCCGTCGCGAGGTGCACCGAATCCGCGGCTCTGAGCTTGTACTCGATCGCCAGCGCCAGCGCCAGCTGTGCGGTGGAGTCGTCGACGGGGTGGAGATCGAGGCGGCCGACCAGCTCGAGGAGCCTCCGCGAATCCGGGGAAGACGGATCGAGCCGCATGGGTTTCGCGAGGACCTCCGACAGGAGGATCAGAGAACCGACTCCGGCGATCCCGTCAGGAGCGTCCGGAAACAGCCGCAGTATCCGGCGCCCCAACGGGTGCCCGACCTGTCCGGCGTAGATGACGACGTCTGCGTCGAACGCGACGAGCGGGTTCACCGCGCCTGCCGGTCGGCGTGGATCTCCCGGACGAGCTCATCCGCCCGTTCGACGGAGATCCCCTGCGTGAGCGGACGCCGCCGGGCCGCTTCGAGGCGCGCGCCGATCTCGTCCGCCGCCGCCCACGCGGCCGCAGAGCGAGGCGAGCGCAACGCGTCGGGCGAGACGAGCACAGCGACCACGCGTCCGTGCCGCGTGATCTGCACCTGCTCCCCCGCCTCGACACGGTCCAATTGCGCAGGCAGGGTCTGCCGCGCCTCACTCGCACTGACGGTGGTCACCGACCGATTGTACGACTCCGTACATGGTCGTACAACTGAGCTACGACGGTTGCCCGGCCTGGACGGCCGACAGTTCAGCGAGCAGCTCGTCGGGGTACTCCATCGGCAGCGAGTGCGTCCCGTCCGGCCAGACCCGGACCGTCGCGTTCGGGAGGGTACGGGCCCGCTGCTCGGCGGCAGCGGTGTCGGTGACCGCGCTCCGGCCGGCGAGTCCGACGAAGACGGGCATCGCGAGCCGGGCGAGCGCGGCATCGTCGAGCTGGACGGGCGTCGGGAGCGCGGCGCGGTACCCCGCCGCGCCGGCGTCGATCATGGCGCCGATCGGGCTGCCGGTGGCGTCGGCCTCGTCGGCCCCGCCGATGGACGAGAGCCCCTTCCGCCGCCACGACTCGGGCAAGAAGGGCAGCGCCGAGGGCAACGTCGCGACGTACATCTGCCAGCGCAGCCCGGCGAAGACTTCGATCGGCTCCCACAGTGTCAGGGTGGCCACCCGGTCGGGGTGGCGCGCCGCGAGGTTCGCGGCGCTCCACGCCCCGAAGGAGTGCCCGACGAGGTGTGCGCGGCCGATCCCGAGGGCCGTCATCGTCTCCGCGAGCCAGGCCGCCTGGTCGTCGGCGCCGGCCAGCGGCCGGTCCTGCACGCTCCTGCCCGCGTCGCCCAGCGCGTCGACGGCGTAGACCTCCCGATCGCGCAGGCGCGCCAGCATGTCCGCCCACATGGGGACGCCCGACGACCGGCCCGGCACCAGCAGGATCGGCGCGCCCCCGGGCCGGGACGTCCCGAACCGGTAGGCGCGGACGATGCCGTATCCGGTGCGCACGTCCCGCGTCTCCGACGGTGCCGGCAGGTCGCGGAAGGCGCGGTCGTACCGCTCGAGGTAGGTCGCGCGCGCGTCCGCCGACCGCCAGTACCCGACGGGGCTCGGGTCGCGCACGAGATAGGCGCCCACCGCACCGAGGATCACCGTCGCGGCCGCCCCGACCACCACCGCTCGCCGGATCCGTCGTCCCATGGCACACCTCCTTAGCAGTGCATTCGCATTGTAACAAGTTCGCGATGCACTCGCATTGCTACGATCGACGGGTGCCGAAGCAGGTGGACCACGAGGAACGTCGCGCGGAGATCGACCGCATCGTGTGGGCGATCATCGCCGAGGACGGCATCGCCGCCGTCACCCTCCGCGCGATCGCGGCACGCGGAAACATCTCGATGGGCCGCATCCAGCACTACTTCCCCAACCGCGAGGCCATCGTGCGGCACGCGCTCACGTCGTACCTGGCGCTGGCGGAGCAGGCCCACCCCGTCCCGGACGACCCGGACGAGGCCCTGACGATGCTGCTCACCCACGCGATCCCCCGCGACGGGGCGCGTCGGCTCGGCGCGAAGATCTGGTACGCCTACCTCGCGGAGGCCGTCACCGACCCCGCCCTCCGGGCGATCGTCGACGAGACACTGCGCGGCGCCGAGGATCTCGCGACGAACCTGCTCGACGGCGACCGCATGCGCGCGCGGGCCCTCCTCGCGGCCGCGGACGGCTTCGCCTACCGGGCGCTGATCGGGGTCGTCACCGCCGACGAGGCCGAGGCCGCCGTCCGCGACCTCGCCGGACTCAGCCGCGGATCCGGTTGAGGTAGTTGTAGACGGTGAACCGGGTCACGCCGAGCGCCTCGGCCACGGCCTCCGCCGACTTGCGATAGGCGAAGGCCCCGCGCTCCTCGAGCAGGCGGACGGCCCGCTGCTTCTCGGCCCGGCCGAGCTCACCCAGCGGCGAGCCGAGCTCGTCGGCGACGCTCGCCAGCAGGGAGTCCAGGTCGCCCACGGGCGCCTCGGCCGGCGGTAGTCGCACGCCGCCGACGGTCTCGCCCTCCCACACCAGCGGGACGTCGCCTCGGCGCAGCGCATCCGGCGCCACGATCTCCGCTTCGAGCCGCTCCACGAGCCCGCGCACGGCCTCGACCAGGGGATGATCCCGTTCGGGGCCCGCTGCCGGCTCAGCCATCGGCGCGGTCGATCTGCAGGGTCACACGAGTGGCGCCGCCCGCGAACGCGCCGGCCAGCGCCTCGCGGAGGGCGTCGAGCACCGCGGCGGCCTCCCCGTCGACGGAGGTACCCAGGGGCCCGAAATCGTGGTCCAGACCCCGCGCGCGGAGCACCTCGACGGCCCGCACAGCGTGGGAGGGGACCGACCCCTCGCCCTCGAAGGGCTCGCTGGTGAATTCCGCGGTGAGACGCATGTCCGCATCGTAGCCCCGACAAATTTTCAACAAACTGTTGACGTGACTCAGATCACATGTCATTCTTCGATGAGTGGAAAACTTCTTCCGCAGACCGAAAGAAGGCAGGTCAGATGGACCTCGAAAGCTTCAACTCGGCACCTGAGGCCGATATCCGAGCGACTCTACTCGCGTGTTGCGATGTGCGCTCCTGGAGCGATGCGGTCATCGACGGACGGCCCTACGCCGACGCCTCCGACGCCCTCCGGGTGGCCGGCACCGCGGCCCTGGCGTTCACCCCGGCCGACGTGGATCGCGCACTCGCCGCGCACCCACGGATCGGTGAGCGCGCGGCGGGCGCCTCCGCCGAGGCCTCGTGGTCCCGCAAGGAGCAGTCGGGCGTCGCCACCGACGCGCAGACGCAGGCCGCCCTCCTCGCGGGCAACGGCGCCTACGAGGAGCGGTTCGACCGCGTCTTCCTCATCAACGCCGCGGGCCTGGACGCGACGACGGTCCTCGCCGAGTTGCACCGGCGCCTCGAGAACGCACCGGATGCCGAGGCCGCCGAGGTGGCCCGCGAACTGCGCGGCATCGCACTGCGCCGCCTGGCCCGCGTCCTGGATTTGGAAGACGAACTCGCAGAGAGGCGTTCATGAGCACCGTCACCACCCACGTCCTCGACACCGCGCGCGGTGTCCCGGCAGGCGGCGTACCGGTCCGGATGGACCGGATCGGCCCCGACGGCACCGTCGACCCCGTGGCGCACGGCGTCACGGACGACGACGGGCGCGTCAAGGACCTCGGCCCCGACGACCTGCCGGCCGGCGTCTACCGACTCACCTTCGACGTCGCCGGCTACGCCGCGACCACCGGGCAGGAGAACTTCTTCCCCGAGGTCGCCATCACCTTCCGCCTGATCGCGGTCGACGGCGCCGTGCCCCATCACCACGTCCCCCTCCTGCTCAGCCCGTTCCAGTACTCCACCTACAAAGGAAGCTGACCATCATGGCAATCCACCTGGGCCCCAACCAGTACGGCAAGGCCGAGAACCGTGTGGTGCGCATCTACCGCGATACCCCTCGCCACACGATCCGCGACCTGAACGTCTCGTCCGCCCTCCGCGGCGACTTCACGGACGCGCACATCAGCGGCGACCAGTCCGCGGTTCTGCCCACCGACACCCAGAAGAACACCGCCTTCTCCTTCGCCAAGGAGAAGGGCGTGGGGGCCATCGAGGACTACGCCCTCACCCTGGGCGGTCATTTCATCGACTCCACCCCCAAGGCCGACGGTGCCCGGATCGAGGTGCACGAGTACCCGTGGGACCGGATCCTGGTCGACGGCGCGGAGCACGACCACGCCTTCGTCCGCTCGGGCGGCGGCATCCGCTCGACCGTCGTCAACATCGATGGCCGCGGAGCGGACCGAAAGGCCCACGTGGTCACCGGCATTCACGACCTGACACTGCTCAAGTCGACCGGCTCCGAGTTCCACGGCTTCCTCAAGGACAAGTACACGACGCTGCAGGAGACCGACGATCGGATCCTCGCGACCTCCCTGGTGGCGAAGTGGCGTTACGCGCACACCGACGTGGACTGGGACGCCTCGTTCTCCTCGATCCGCGCGATCCTGCTCAAGCGCTTCGCGCAGATCCACAGCAAGGCCCTGCAGCAGACCCTGTACGGCATGGGCGAGTCCGTGCTCGAGCAGCACCCCGAGGTCGCGGAGATCAAGTTCTCGGCGCCGAACAAGCACCACTTCCTCGTGGACCTCTCGCCCTTCGGCGTGGAGAACCCGGGCGAGGTCTTCATCGCCGCCGACCGCCCGTACGGCCTCATCGAGGCGAGCGTCGTCCGTGACGACGCCCCCGAGGCCGGCTCGGCGTGGCACGGCGTCCCCGGATTCTGCTAGTAGGGGCCGACGCGATGACCACCGCCAGCGCCATCCTCGAGCGGCCCGAGGACGAGAGGCTCCCCCTCGGGCGCACCTTCATCTACGGGCTCCAACACATCCTCACGATGTACGGAGGCGTCATCGCTCCACCCCTGATCGTGGGTGGCGCGGCGGGGCTGTCCGCCACCGACATGGGCCTGCTGGTGACCGCCGGCCTGTTCGTCAGCGGCCTGGCCACGATCCTGCAGACCCTCGGGCTCGGCCCGTTCGGCGCGAGACTGCCCATCGTGCAGGGTCTCTCGTTCGCGAGCGTCTCGACGATGACGGCCATCGCCAAGGACGGCGGCGTGCGTCCGATCTTCGGCGCGATCATCGTCGCGGGCCTCATCGGCCTCGCACTGTCGACGATCTTCGCGAGGCTGATCCGTTACTTCCCACCGGTCGTCACGGGCACGATCATCACGGTCATCGGCCTGTCGCTGCTCCCGACCACGTTCACCTGGTCGATGGGCGGAGCCGGGGCCAAGGATCTCGGATCGACCGCCAACATCGGCCTCGCGGGGCTCACCCTGCTCATCATCCTGGTGATCAGCCGGCTCTTCCAGGGCGCGGTGTCACGACTGTCGATCCTCATCGGCATCGTGGTCGGAACGGGCATCGCCGCGATCTTCGGCAAGGTCGACTTCTCCCGGGTCGGCACCGGTCCCGTGTTCGCTCTGCCGCCCGTGATGCACTTCGGGACGCCGACCTTCCAGATCGGCGCCATCATCTCGATGACCATCGTGATCCTCGTGATCATGACGGAGACCACGGCCGACATCCTCGCGATCGGTGAGATCGTGGGCACCCCCGTCGATGCCAAGCGGGTGGCGGCGGGCCTGCGCGCCGACATGCTCTCGACGACCGTGGCCCCGGCGTTCAGCGCCTTCCCGTGCAGCGCCTTCGCGCAGAACGTCGGGCTGGTCGCCCTGACGGGCATCAAGAGCCGCTACGTCGTGGCGATGGGCGGCGGCATCCTCGCCGTCCTGGGGCTGCTGCCCGTGGTGGGTCGCGTGATCGCCGCCATCCCGTATCCGGTCCTGGGCGGCGCCGGGATCGTGCTGTTCGGCTCCGTCGCGGCGAGCGGGATCAAGACACTCTCGCGAGTGGACTTCGACGGGAACCTGAACATGGTCATCGTGGCCGTCGCGCTCGGTATGGGGATGATCCCCGTTGCGGCGCCGACCTTCTGGAACCAGTTCCCGACGGCCGTCGGCACCATCATGCACTCGGGCATCAGTGCGGCGGCGGTGGTCGCGGTGGTCCTCAACTTCCTGTTCAACGAGATCAAGGCGGGCAACCGGCCCGACGTGTCCGTGTTCGCCGCCGTCCCGGACGAGCGCAGCAATCCACCGAAGCCCAGCAGCGATCACTGACCCGCCCGACCCGACCCGGCGGCACCGTCGCCCTCGAAGCCGGAGTGCGCCCCCACGCGCACTCCGGCTTCGTCGGCTCCGGGCCGGCTCGGATCCACCGGACGAAAGGGTTGACGTGACTCCCATCACATGCGACAATTCCATTGTACGGAAATGTTCTTTCCGACAGGCGAAAGCTAGCAGGTCGATTCGACCTCGCCGGAACCTGAACCGCCGTACGCCCTGCCTGAAGAAGGAGCCCCATGAGCGCCAACGCCCTCGCCAAGTACACGGTGAACTGCTCGATCCTGCTGACCGACCTGCCCGCCCCGGAGCGCCCCCGCGCCGTCCGCGAGGCGGGCTTCGAGGCCGTCGAGTTCTGGTGGCCGTTCGCGACCGCCGTCCCCGGGGACCGTCAGGTCGACGCCTTCGTGACCGCGATCGAGGACGCCGGCGTGCAGCTCACCGGCCTGAACTTCTTCGCGGGCGATATGCCCGACGGCGACCGCGGCATCCTCTCCGATCCCGCCCGCACCGCCGAGTTCCGCGACAACATCGAGGCCACCGTCGGCATCGGCGAGCGCCTGGGCACCCCGGCCTTCAACGCCCTGTACGGCAACCGGATCAACGGTGTCGCGCCCGAGGAGCAGGACGCCGTCGCGGCGGAGAACCTCGCCGCGGCCGCCCGCGCCGCGGCGCGCATCGGCGCCGTCGTCCTGATCGAGCCCGTGAGCGGCGCGCCCCGGTACCCGCTCCGGACCGCCGCCGACGCGGTCGCGGTCATGGACCGGGTGCGCGACGAACACGGCACCGACGCGCTGCGCCTGCTCGCCGACCTGTACCACCTGCAGGTCAACGGCGACGACGTGAGCGCAGCGATCGACGCCCATGCGGGCCGCATCGGGCACGTCCAGATCGCCGACGATCCGGGTCGCGGCGAGCCCGGCACCGGCACCCTCGACCTCGCCGGGCACCTCGCCCACCTCGAGCGCGTCGGCTACCGCGGCAGGATCGGCCTCGAATACAAGCAGAGCCTGAGCGACCCCTTCGCCTGGCTCCCCGTCGCCGAGCGCAGCGCCGTCATCGCCGCCCCCTGATCCCCTCCGCAGCAAAGGAACTCCTCATGACGAACATCGCCTTCATCGGACTCGGCATCATGGGCAGCCCGATGGCCGTGCACCTGCAGAACGCCGGGCACACCGTGGCCGGCTTCAACCGCACGCCGCAACGGGCCCAGCCACTCGTCGAGGCGGGCGGCCGCGCCGCGGCGTCGATCGCCGACGCTGTCGCCGACGCCGAGGTCATCGCCGTGATGGTGCCGGACTCCCCCGACGTCGAGGCGGTCCTCGCGGGCGAGGGCGGGGTCTTCGACAACGCCCCCGCCGGTGCCCTGATCATCGACTTCTCAAGCATCCGCCCCGACGTGACGACCGCCCTCTCCCAGCAGGCCGGCGAGCGCGGTCTCCGCCTCATCGACGCCCCCGTCTCCGGCGGTGAGGCCGGCGCGGTCAACGCCGCACTGTCGATCATGGTCGGCGGAACGCCCGAGGACTTCGCCGCGGCGAGGCCCGTGCTCGACGTGGTGGGCAAGACCATCGTGCACGTCGGCCCCAGCGGCTCCGGCCAGACCGTCAAGGCCGCCAACCAGCTCATCGTCGCGGGCACCATCCAACTGCTCGCCGAGGCGATCGTCTTCCTCGAGGCCTACGGCGTCGACACCGCCGCCGCGGTGCAGGTCCTCGGCGGCGGACTCGCCGGCTCCGCGGTACTGAACCAGAAGGCGCAGAAGATGCTCGACCGCGAGTTCGCGCCCGGCTTCCGGATCGAGCTGCACCACAAGGACCTCGGCATCGTCACCTCCGCCGCGCGCGAGGCCGGCGTGGTCGCACCGCTCGGCGGCCTCGTCGCCCAGCTCATGGCCTCGGCCCGCGCCAACGGCGACGGCGGCCTCGACCACTCCGCGCTGCTGCGCGGCGTCGAGCGACTGTCCGGCCGCGTCGGCTGACGCGAAGAAACCACCCCGCCCACAACCACACTGGAGTACTGACATGGCTCGTATGCGTGCCGCGGAAGCTGCGGCGAAGATCCTGGAACTGGAGGGCGCGACGCAGGCGTTCGGCGTGCCCGGCGCGGCGATCAACCCCTTCTACGCGGCGCTGCGCGCGCACGGCGGCATCGGCCACGTGCTCGCCCGTCACGTCGAGGGCGCCTCCCACATGGCCGAGGGCTACACCCGCGCCAAGGCCGGCAACATCGGTATCTGCATCGGTACCTCGGGGCCCGCCGGGACCGACATGATCACCGGGTTGTACTCCGCGATGGCCGATTCCATCCCGATCCTCGCGATCACGGGGCAGGCGCCGGTCGCGCGCCTGCACAAGGAGGACTTCCAGGCGGTCGACATCGCCTCGATCGCCAAGCCCGTCACCAAGATGGCCGTCACCGTGCTCGAGCCCGCGCAGATCCCGGGCGTGTTCGCCCAGGCCTTCCACCTCATGCGTTCGGGTCGCCCCGGCCCGGTTCTCATCGACCTGCCCATCGACGTGCAGCTCGCCGAGATCGACTTCGACCCCGACACCTACGAGCCGTTGCCCGTGTACCGGCCCGCGGCCACGCGCGCGCAGGCCGAGAAGGCACTGGACATGCTCCAGGCCGCGGAGCGCCCATTGATCGTCTCCGGCGGCGGCGTCATCAACGCCGACGCCTCGGACAAGCTGGTGGAACTGGCCGAGCTGCTGGATGTTCCGGTCATCCCCACCCTCATGGGCTGGGGCACCATCCCGGACGACCATAGGCTCGCTGCCGGCATGGTCGGGCTGCAGACGGCGCACCGCTACGGCAATGCGACGATGCTCGCCGCGGACTTCGTGCTGGGCATCGGCAACCGCTGGGCCAACCGGCACACCGGCGGGCTGGACGTCTACCGCGCGGGACGCACCTTCGTGCACGTCGACATCGACCCCACGCAGATCGGCCGGGTCTTCGCGCCCGACTACAGCATCGTCTCCGATGCGGGCGCCGCGCTCGACCAGCTCGTGGCCATCGCGCGCGAGCGCCGCCTCGCGGGCACGCTCCCCGACCGCGGCGAGTGGGTCGAGTCCTGCGCGGCGCGCAAGCGGACCATGCAGCGCCGCACGCACTTCGACGAGGTCCCCGTCAAGCCGCAGCGGGTCTACGAGGAGATGAACAGGGTCTTCGACCGGGACACCCGCTATGTCAGTACGATCGGGCTCTCGCAGATCGCCGGCGGCCAGTTCCTGCACGTCTTCAAACCGCGTCATTGGATCAACTGCGGCCAGGCGGGCCCGCTCGGCTGGACCATTCCCGCCGCCCTCGGCGTGGTGAAGGCCGAGCCCGGCACGGACGTGGTGGCGCTCTCGGGCGACTACGACTTCCAGTTCATGATCGAGGAACTGGCGGTCGGGGCGCAGTTCAACCTGCCCTACGTGCACGTCGTGGTGAACAACTCCTACCTCGGCCTGATCCGCCAGGCGCAGCGCGCCTTCGACATGGACTTCCACGTCCAACTCGGCTTCGACAACATCAACGCCGACGTGTCGGAGGCCCACGACGCCGCGGTCGCGGAGGCCCCCAAGGGTTACGGCGTGGACCACGTCAAGGTGGCCGAGGGCCTGGGCTGCAAGGCGCTGCGCGTGACCGACCCGGAGCTCATCGCCGAGACCCTGTGCACGGCGCGGTCCCTGGCGCGCGAGCACAAGGTGCCGGTGGTCGTCGAGATCATCCTGGAGAAGGTCACCAACATCGCGATGGGCACCGAGCTCGACAATGTCGCCGAGTTCGAGGAGCTGGCACTCGCCGGTGCCGACGCCCCGACCGCGCTCCTCCTGCTGGACTAGGGAGTCGTCATGCGAGTGGTCCTGGCACCCGACAAGTTCAAGGGCTCGCTGTCGGCCGTCGGGGTCGCCCGCGCCCTCGCCCGCGGCATCGCCGAGGTCCGTCCGGAGTGGACGGTGCTCAGCGCCCCCATCGCCGACGGGGGCGACGGCACCGTCGACGCGGCGGTGGCCGCAGGGTGGGCGCGGGTCCCGGTGGAGACCACCGGCCCCACGGGCGCCCCGGTACCCACCTCGTACGCCCGCAGCGGCGAGACCGCGGTGGTCGAGCTCGCCTCCGCCGTCGGCCTCTCGCTGCTGCCCGACGGCGTGCCGGATGCACTGAGGGCCGGCACTTTCGGGCTGGGAGTCGTGATCCGGCACGCCCTCGATGCCGGAGCCCGGTCCATCGTGATCGGCCTCGGTGGCAGCGCGTCCACCGACGCCGGCGCGGGCATGCTCACGGCCCTCGGGGTCACGATCACGGATGCCGACGGTGCGCCGCTGCCGCCCGGCGGGGCGGCGCTGGCCCGGGCGGCGCACGTGGACCTGGCGGGCCTGCACCCGGCGGCCGCACAGGCCCGGTTCACCCTGGCCTGTGACGTCGACAACCCCCTGCTCGGCCGCGCCGGAGCCGCCGCGATCTACGGCCCGCAGAAGGGCGCCACGCAGGGCGACGTGGCCCTCCTCGACGATGCGCTCGCGAGCTTCGCCGACCTGCTCGCCGCGGCGGGCGCCCTGGACGCCCGGGACGTCCCGGGCGCCGGTGCCGCCGGGGGTACCGCGTTCGGGGCGATGGCCGTGCTCGGCGCGCAGGCCCGCCCCGGCGTGGAGCTCGTTCTCGAACTGACCGATTTCGCCGCCGAGCTCGACGGTGCCGACCTCGTCGTGACCGGTGAGGGATCGCTGGACGAGCAGACGCTGCACGGCAAGGCCCCCGTGGGCGTCGCCGCGGCGGCGCGCGCCGCAGGCGTCCCCGTGATCGCCGTGTGCGGGCGGAATCTCCTGAGCGCGGGGCAGATCCGCGCAGCGGGCTTCCGGCGTGAACTGGCGCTCGCCGAGCTCGAGCCGGACCCGGCGCGGTCCATGGCGAACGCGGCCGACCTGCTCCAGCGCATCGGCCGCACGATCGCCTCCGATCCGGTGGCGCGGTGATCAGCGCCCGGTGATCAGGCCGACGCGGCCAGGATCTCGCGCGGGTCGAAGGTCACGTTCACCGCGGTGATCAGGCCGTTCTCCACATGCGTCCAGTTCGCGACCGCCGTCGCCGGGGCGCCACCCATCCCGAGGTCGAACCACGTGATGACATCGGTGTCGTCGGCGAGCCGGGCGCGGACCGTAAGCGAGTCGGTGGCCCGCGCCATGCCGTTCAGGCCGGCCAGGAACTCGTCCGGTCCGTCGGCCACACCGAAGACCCCGGTGAAGCGACAATCCGGCGCGAGATGGGCGCGCAGGGGCGCGAAATCCCTCGCCTCCCAGCAGTGGAAGTAGGTCTCGGCGAGGTGGCGAGGTGTGCTGTTCTCGGTCACTAGGGCACCATGCTTTCTACGGACCCCTTCGGGGTGTTCGTGTGAGGAACCTGACGGGGATCGAGGTGACGGCCGTTATCGGTCGCCCTTCGAGGGCTTGTATGACACCGCCGCCCTCGG
>NZ_JAAXOQ010000025.1 GCF_012396015.1 Tsukamurella spumae
CGCGCTGTCACCCGAATTTCGCCGCCCGAGGTCAGCGCCCGCGAGCGATGTCCAGCGCAGCCTTCGGGCGCGACAGGAGGTACTCGCGGGCCAGGTTGCGGACCCAGGCGCGGTCGGTGACCAAGCCCGTGCTGCTGCCGGACGGCAGCGTGGACTGTGCGAAGAGCAAATGCGTGGCGCTGACCTTCTCCGGCGGCCCCGGCCCCGTGACCCGGCAGTTCCTGCAGACCCTCGACGCGCACGGAGGCAAGGGCACGTTCTTCGTCACCGGCGCGCAGGTCAACCTGAACCCCGACATCATGACCGCGATCGCCGGCACCGGCAACGAGGTGGCCAACGGGACCTGGACGCAACCCGACATGACGACGCTGTCGGACGCCGACGAGACCGCCCAGCTGCAGCAGACCAACGACGCGATCCGCGCCTCCGTGGGCAGTACTCCCACGCTGTTCCGGCCGATGGGCGGGCACACCTCGCCCGCGGTCGTGGACGCCGGCAAGCGACTGGGGCTCACGCAGATCCTGTGGGACCTGGACTCGATGGACTACAACTACCAGGCCGATCCGGACGGCCTCACGCAGGTGCTGATGACGATGAAGCCGGGGCAGATCGTCATGCTGCACGACACCTTCGTCTCGTCCGCGACCGCGCTCGACCGCGCGATGTCGGCGCTCTCCGACCAGGGGTACGCCTTCGTCACCGTCAGCCAGCTGCTCCGCAGTCGCGCCGGGTAGCCGCGAGTACGGACCCCGCGCACGCGAAAGCGGGCCCGTCCCCAGGGGGCGGGCCCGCTTCTCGTTCGGCCGGAGCCGGACCTAGGAGTGGTACGGCTCCGCGCTGACCAGCGTGACCTTGACGGTGGCGCCGCTGGGGATGGTGTACTCGCGGGTCTCGCCGACCTTCGCGTTGATGAGCGCCGCGCCGAGCGGGGAGTTCGGGGAGTAGATCTCCAGCTCGTTCTCCTGCGCGCCCTCCTCGCGGGTGGCGATGAGGAAGGTCTCGACGTCCTTCTCGTCACCGTCGTAGTAGACCTTCACGACCGAGCCGGGCAGCGCCACGCCGGACTGGGTGGGCGCCTCGCCGACCTTCGCGTTGTTGAGCAGCTCCTGCAGCTGGCGGATACGCGCCTCCTGCTGACCCTGCTCGTCGCGCGCAGCGTGGTAACCGCCGTTCTCCTTGAGATCGCCCTCTTCGCGGCGCTCATTGATCTCGGCGGCGATGACGGGGCGGTTGGCGATCAACGCGTCCAACTCGTTCTTGAGGCGCTCGTGGGACTCGGGGGTCAACCACGTCACCTGAGTGTCCGTCATTTCTCTGTCCTTCGTCGTAGTCGGCGGGGCCCGCTGCGGGACATCGTTCCGCAGCCGAGCCGACCCTGGAACGGTGCCCAGGGCCCGCAAATGCAGCAATACACGGCTCCATACGGAACCGTGTATCCGCTCACCTTAGCACGAAAGCTGCAACCGGGTTGGCCGGGTCAGGCCGCCAGCAATGCCTGCTGGTACGACGGCTCGCGCCGCTTGAGGAACGCGCAGAGGGCGTAGCTCAGCGGCATGATCACGATCTCGACCAGCGTCTTCCACACGAAACCGAGGATCGTGTAGTTGAGGAACTGGCCGGGACTGGTGAACCCGAGTGCCGGCGCGGCGATCGAGCAGAACACCAGGGTGTCGAAGAACTCGCCCACGACGGTGGATCCGAGCAGGCGCGACCAGAGGTGCTTCTCGCCCGTCCAGGCCTTCATGCGCACCAGCACCCAGGAGTTCATGAACTCGCCCACGAGGTAGCCGGCCAGGCCCGCGATGAGGAACCGCGGGACGACGCCGGCCACGGTCCGGAAGGCCTCGTCGTTGGGCCAGTCGGGGGCGGCGGGGAGGGTGGTGGTGACCCAGAAGCACAGCGCGGCCAGCGCGAGGATCGCGAAACCGGTGAGGATCACGCGACGCATCGCGCGGAAGCCGTACACCTCGGAGATCACGTCGCCGAGGACGTAGGCGAGGGGGAAGAGGTAGAAGGCGCCGTCGGTGGCGATGCCGTCGACCTTCAGGCCGAGGAACTCGAGGTGCAACGACGGGGCGAACATCACGGCCTTGGTGCCGGTGATGTTGCTGATGATCATCACGCCGACGAACAGGCCGACCAGCAGCGGGAAGTAGGGGGACGAGACGGTGGCGAAAGCCGGCCGCGCGCGTTCGCGGACCGGCCGCCCAGACAGGGGAGAGGAATCGTCAGTGTTCACGCACGGTCAAGATACGCGGGCACGTCCGTTCCGCAACCGAAGACATCGCCGACGGCGGGGGGCTCGGTGGTGCGCACCTCACTGCTGACCACGACGACGGTGTCGGACGACGGGGGCACGTAGAACTCGCGCCGGCCGATCTCGTCGCCCGCCTTGTTCTTGACGTACACGATGCAGCTGACCGCCTTCGAGGGGTCCGTCCGCGTGACGGTGACCTGGACCTGCGCGGCGGAATCCGAGAGCACGCTGTACCCCGCCGTCTCGCCTGTCACGGGTTGGCGGGAGAACTTCTGATAGCCCAGCCACGCGATGAGCACGCCGAGGATCACGACCACGACCAGCCCGATGATGCCGATCCGGCGCGCGCGGGCCGGATCGCGCTCGTCGGGGTAGCGATCGGAAGGACGGACGGGGTCGGTCGACATGGATCCATCGAAGCACACTCGAGCGCGGCGGTCCCACGGCCCGCGCGGGGTCCGCGCCCGGCCCCTCGCGCCGGGCGGGCCCGGTCGGGTGCACCCGGCGCGCGCCCGGCCGCGCGGATCGTGGACACTGGACGGCATGACCGGATACCGCCTCCTCGCCGTTCACGCGCACCCGGACGACGAGTCGAGTAAGGGCGCCGCCACGATGGCGCGGTACGCGGCCGAGGGGAACGACGTGCTGGTCGCGACGTTCACGGGCGGCGAACGAGGGGACATCCTCAACCCGGCGATGGATGTCCCCGGGATCCAGGACCGGCTCCCGGAGGTACGGCGCGAGGAGATGGCCAAGGCCGCCGCGATCCTGGGCGTCGAGCACCGCTGGCTCGGTTTCGTCGACTCGGGGCTCCCCGAGGGCGATCCGCTGCCCCCGCTGCCCGAGGGCTGCTTCGCGCTCGAGCCGGTCGAGGTGCCGACGGAGACACTGGTGCGGTTGATCCGCGAGTTCCGCCCGCACGTGATGATCACGTACGACGAGAACGGCGGCTACCCGCACCCGGACCACATCATGACCCACACCGTCTCGATGGCGGCCTACGAGGCCGCGGCCGATCCGGCGCAGTTCCCCGACGCCGGCGAGCCCTGGCAGATCTCGAAGGTCTACTACTCGCACGGCTTCCTCCGCGGCAAGTTCCAGGCCTTCGCGGACGAGTTCGAGAAGCACGGTCTCGAGAATCCCTACACCGAGTGGCTCGCCCGGTGGAAGGACGAGCGCAACGACATGATGGCCCGCGTGACCACGCAGGTCGAGTGCGGCGAGTACTTCCCGGTCCGCGACGACGCGCTCCGCGCCCACGCCACCCAGATCGACCCGAACGGGCCGTTCTTCGTGGTGCCGATGGAGTGGCAGCAGCGACTGTGGCCCACCGAGGAGTACGAGCTGGCCAAGACCGTGGTCAGTAGCAGGATGCCCGAGAAGGACCTGTTCAGCGGGATCGAGCTGTGATGGCACCGCTGCTGCAGCTGGCCTCCGACGTGGCGGTGCTCGTCGCCGATCCGGAGAAGCCCAAGGGCGCCGAGTTCGGTAAGTCCGGCCCCCTCGGTCTCGCGGTGATCGTCGCGCTCCTGGCGGTCACCTTCCTGCTCATCCGCTCGATGAACAAGCACGTCAAGAACCTCCCCGAGTCCTTCGACGACGAGGCGCCGGGCGAGGGCGACGAGGCCGGCGGCACGGACCACGCGGGCATCGAGGCCGACGAGGCCTCGCCGGCGGAGGGCGACGGCGCACCGTCGGACAGCGCCGACGGTGCCGGGGGCGACGGGCCCCGATAGGTCCCGACGCGACCTCCCGGGCTCGGGACGGCTGGTGGCGCAGTCACGGCTCACGCATCGAAGGGCAGCAGCCGGAATGTCGAGCCGCCGCCGAGTGGCCTGATCGCGCGGAAGTGACGTTGGTCGACGGTGAACAGGTCGAGTGTTGTGAAGTCCTGCGCGTGGACGACGAGAGTGGCGTCGGTCAGGCCCAGCGGGAAGCCCCCGTACGTTCCCGCGACTCTCGCCGAGCGGACGGCGACCTCGTGGTCGAAGGGGAGGACGTTCGCGGTCTGGAGGACGTCGTCGATGACGGTGGCCCGGGCCTTCTCGCCGAGTCTGGCGCCGACGAGGTGGTCGAGCTCGGCGAGGACGAGGGCGGGGACCCACAGTCTCTCGGTGAGGTGTTGGAGGAAGGCCGCGGTAGCTGCGTGATGATCATCTGAGCGGTCGTAGGCGGCGTACAGGGCGCCGGTGTCCGCGATGATCGTCATGCGAGCCCGAACCCGGTCTCGGTCAGGACGTCATCGACATCGGCGGACGTGGTGGACGTGCCGCTGTGGAACAGGCCGAACTTCATGTCCTGCGCCGTCTTTCCGTGATCGCGGAGCTTCTCGGTCAGAGCCTCACGGATGACGTCCGACTCCGTGCGGCCGTCTGCCCGCGCGCGTGCTTCGAGCGCGGCCTTGAGCTCCTCGGGCAGATAGATCGTGGTGCGGACCATGCCGTCACAGTACGCCATATATGTATGGCGTGGCAGAGCTGAGGCGTCGTCGGCGGTCTGAGGCAGGATGGGGTCATGAACCGTCTCGGCGCGTCCACCAGCCCGTACCTGCGCCAGCACGCCGACAATCCGGTGCACTGGCAGGAGTGGTCCGACGCCGCGCTCGCGGAGGCGGCGGAGCGGGACGTGCCGATCCTGCTGTCCATCGGCTACGCCGCCTGCCACTGGTGCCACGTCATGGCCCACGAGTCCTTCGAGAACGAGGCGATCGCGGCCCGGATGAACGCGGGCTTCGTGTGCATCAAGGTCGACCGCGAGGAGCGTCCCGACCTGGACGCGATCTACATGAACGCCACCGTCGCCATGACCGGCCAGGGCGGCTGGCCCATGACCTGCTTCCTCACCCCGTCCGGCGAGCCCTTCTACTGCGGCACCTACTACCCGCCGGAACCCCGGGGCGGGCAGGCGAGCTTCCCGCAGCTCCTCGAGGCCATCTCCGACACGTGGCGCGAGCGCCGCGACGAGATCGGTCGGGTCTCCGCGCAGGTGGTCGCGCACCTGACCCAGGCCGCCGCCGGGCTGCCCGACGGTGCCGCTCCCTCCGCCGAGGATCTGGCCGCGGCGGTCCGGGCGATCTGCGCCGACGAGGACCCGTCGGGCGGCTTCGGGCGCGCCCCGAAGTTCCCTCCGTCGGCGACCTTGGAGGCGTTGCTGCGGCACCACGAGCGCACCGGCGATCCCGCGTCCTACGGCGTGGCCGTGCGCTGTGCCGAGGCGATGGCCCGCGGCGGGATCTACGACCAGCTCGGCGGCGGCTTCGCCCGGTACGCCGTGGACGCCGACTGGGTGGTGCCGCACTTCGAGAAGATGTTGTACGACAACGCGCTTCTGCTCCGGTTCTACGCGCATCTGGGCCGCCGGACCGGTTCTCCGCTGGCGCTGCGTGTGGCCGACGAGACCGCCGACTTCCTTCTCCGGGACCTGGGGGTCGACGGCGGTGGGCTGGCGTCCTCGCTCGACGCGGACACCGTGGTCGACGGGTACGGCGTGGAGGGCGCGACCTATGTGTGGACGCCGGCGGAGCTGGTCGAGGTGCTCGGCGAGGCCGACGGCGCCTGGGCCGCGGAGGTTTTCGCGGTCACCCCGGGTGGAACCTTCGAGCACGGTACGTCGACGCTGCAGCTGCGCGGCGAGCCGGATCCGGTGCGGTTGGCGGACGTTCGGCGGCGATTGTTCGAATCGCGTTCGGGGCGAGCGCAGCCGGGGCGCGACGACAAAGTGGTCACCGTCTGGAACGGGCTCGCGATCACCGCGTTGGCGGAGGCGGGCCGGGTCGACGAGGCCGAGGCGGTCGCGCGCTACGTGCTCGGAACGCATTGGGACGGTGAGCGTCTGCGCCGCAGTTCGCTGGGCGGGATCGTCGGCGCCGCCGACGGGATGCTCGAGGACTACGCGGCGCTGGTGACCGGCCTGCTGGCGCTGGTCCAGCGGGCCGATGGATCCGACTGGGCCGCAGCGGCGGCCGCGATCCTGGACGCCGCGATCGTCCGCTTCGCCGACGCCGACGCGGACGGCAGCTGGTACGACGCCCCGTCGGACGGGCAGGCCCTGCTGACCCGCCCGCGCGACCCCGCGGACGGGGCGACGCCGGCGGGCGCGAGCCTGATGGCCGAGGCGCTGACCTACGCAGAGGTCCTGCTGGGGGAGCGGTACGCCGGGCTCGCCGCCGCCACGCGGGCGCGGTCCGGGGAGCTCGTCCGCCGAGTTCCGCGGGGAGCGGGTCACCACCTGGCCGTCGCCGAGCAGGCCGCAGCGGGGCTCCAGATCGCCGTCGCCGACGGTGCCGGCACCGCCGCCCTCGAGGCGGAGGCGCGCCGTCTGGCCCCCGGCGGCGCGGTAGTCATTGCGGGAGCGCAGGATTCGCATCCGCTGCTGGCGGGGCGGGGGCCGGTCGACGGCCGGGCCGCGGCCTACGTGTGCCGGGGCAGCGTCTGCTCCCTGCCGGTGACCGGGGGTGAGGCGCTCGCCGCGGAGCTCGCGCCGTGAACAGGGGCGGGGGCGCTCGCGGGCCCGCCCCCGAGGGGTGTGCTATGTTCGCTGCGTGGGTATGAACGCGTATTGGCGCTTTACCGAGGCTCCGGGTGGGGCCGTCGGTGAGGCGCGTGTGCGCTAGTACCGAACAGCACGACCCGGAGCCGAAGGCAGCGAGAGCACTCGCTGCCTTTTTCTATGGCACCGGACGTCCCCGCTGGTGCCGCCACCTGAAGGAAGGCATCACATGACCATCGAACTCGATTCGCCGGCGTCCACCTCGAACCGTCGGGTCTCGGCGTTCCATGCCATTCCCTCGCCGGTGCAGCTGCGCGACGAGCTACCGCTCGCTCCGCGCCTGGCAGCGCAGGTCGAGGCCGACCGCGCCGCCGTCGCCGATGTCATCGCGGGCCGCGATCAGCGGCTCCTCGTGGTCGTGGGGCCCTGCTCCGTGCACGACCCCGAGGCCGCGCTCGACTACGCCCGGCGGCTCAAGCCCATCGCCGATGAGCTGGCGGACCGGCTCCTCATCGTGATGCGGGTGTACTTCGAGAAGCCGCGCACCACCGTCGGGTGGAAGGGCCTGATCAACGACCCCGGCATGGACGAGTCCTACGACGTGCCCCGCGGCCTGCGCACCGCCCGGCAGCTGCTGCTCGACATCCTGGAGATCGGGCTGCCCGTGGGCTGCGAGTTCCTCGAGCCGACCAGCCCCCAGTACATCGCCGACACCGTCGCGTGGGGCGCGATCGGCGCCCGCACCACTGAGTCGCAGGTGCACCGCCAGCTCGCGTCCGGTCTGTCGATGCCGATCGGCTTCAAGAACGCGACCGACGGGAACGTCCAGGTCGCGATCGACGGTGCGCTGTCGGCCGCGTCGCGGCACGTCTTCTTCGGCACCGACGACGAGGGCGCGGCCGCGGTCGTCGAGACCGTCGGCAACGAGAACTGCCACATCATCCTGCGCGGCGGCCGCGGCGGGCCCAACTTCGACGCCGCGTCGGTGTCCGCCGCCGTCGGTGCGCTGGAGAAGGCGGGCCTCGCACCGTCGGTGATGGTGGACTGCTCGCACGCCAACTCCGGCAAGGACCATGTGCGCCAGGCCGAGGTGGCCCGGGAGATCGCCGGCCGGATCGCCGCGGGCGAGACCGGCATCTCCGGCCTGATGCTCGAGTCCTTCCTGGTCGCGGGCGCGCAGCAGCCCGGGCCGGGCCCGCTCGTGTACGGCCAGTCCGTGACCGACAAGTGCATGGACTTCGCCACCACCGACTCGGTCTTGCACGATTTGGCAGCGGCGCTGCGCTGAGGCCCACGGATACGCCGTTGCGCGCCGGTCGCGCGCCTCGTATGGTTGGTGAGGTAGCCGCCCCATCGCGGTGGGGTTGGAAGTGAGCCGCAGGATTACTCGCCGGATGACGAGGCCTGCGGCTCGCGCCTTTCCCGATCAGATCTCGTGGAGGTCCACGCTGCCGCCCAGGAGGTCGAGATAGCGCGACTGTCCGATTCGGCTTTGGACGACTGCACCGCAAATGATGTCTGAGATCCAGAGGACCGGTTCGAGTCTTCCGACCGCATGCGCGATCCGGAGGGTGTTACTGATCGCTCGGCGATTGCGCAACAGCTGCATCGTTGCGAGGTCGCTCGCGTCCAATGAAGATCGTGACTCGAAGGTGATCTTCGAGCACGGAACGTCGGCGAGGTGCGGCAGGAGGTGCTCAAGGCACTTGCGGCGGTGTCGTCGGTCGGTGGCGTCCGTGTCGTGGTGGACGACCACGATCGCTGCAACCGGCAGTCCGATCACGGCTTCGACCAGCTCGATCCGCCGGGTCTCGCTACTGCCGTGCCAGTGGACTTTCGGTTCCTCGATCCGGAGCGATTCCATGGCGTCGCGTGCGGCAGATACGTCGTTCTCGTCGAGCAATGCTGCCGCGAGAAGGTAGGTACCCGGGTCGAGGTCAGGCCTCGACCCGCTCTCGTCTCCCCACGCCGTGAGCATTCTCGGACGATAGCGGCCGGGTCCGACACGCAATCACCGAGTCCTGCGGCACTGGAAGAGTGCTCTGAGCAACTCCAGTGCCGAAGAAATCGACAGCGGGAAGTAGATTCGACCCGTGGCGATCGAACCGGATAGCAAGGACTGGACGTGGGTCATCGAGCGGGCGTGTCCCGCCTGCGGATTCGACCCGTCGACGGTCCGCCGCGAGGACGTCGCCGACCGCATCGCGCGCTCGGCCGTCGGCTGGGACGCGGCGCTCGCCCGCCCCGACGCCCGCGACCGGCCGAACGATGAGACCTGGTCGGTGCTCGAATACGGCTGTCACGTGCGCGACGTGAACCGCATCATGCGCGAGCGCCTGGACCTGATGCTGGCGCAGGACGGCGCGGCCTTCGCGAACTGGGACCAGGACGTGACGGCCGTCGAGGACGCGTACGGCGAGCAGGACCCCGCTACCGTCGCCGCGGAGCTGGCGGCCGCGGCCGCGGCCTTCGGCGCGGCCTATCGCACCGTCGGCGATGATGACTGGGCGCGCACGGGATTGCGCTCCAACGGCTCCGCCTTCACCGTCGAGTCCTTCGCCGTCTACGCCCTGCACGACCTGGAACATCACCGCATCGACGTGGGAATGGAGAACACGCATGGCTGAAGTCGCCGTCGTCACCGGAGCGAGCAGCGGGATCGGGGCCGCCACGGCGCGGCACCTCGTGCGCGCGGGATTCGACGTCGTGATCGGGGCGCGCCGCGTCGATCGGCTCGAAGCCCTCAAGGCCGATCTCGAGGCGCAGCACCCCGAGCGGATCGTCACGGCGCTGCCGCTGGACGTCTCGGACCCCGCCTCCGTCACGGCCTTCACCGACGCGATCGAGAAGGTCGACGTGCTGGTCAACAACGCCGGCGGCGCGCTCGGCGTGGACCGGATCGAGACCGCCGACGAGGCCGACTGGTCGCGCATGTACGACATCAACGTCCTGTCGATTCTGCGGGTCACCCAGGCGCTACTGCCCAAGCTGCGGGCGTCCCCGGCGGCCTCCGTCGTGACCATCGGGTCCGTTGCCGCGCTGGAGGCCTACGAGACCGGCGCCGGTTACAACGCCGCCAAGCACGGTGCCCGCGCCGTGACCCGCGTGCTGCGCCTGGAACTCAAGGGCGAGCCGATCCGCGTCATCGAGATCGATCCGGGCCTCGTGGAGACCGAGTTCTCCGTGGTGCGGCTCGGCGGCGATCGGGCCGCGGCCGACAAGATCTACGAGGGCGTCGACAACCTCACCGCCGACGACATCGCCGACGCTGTGACCTGGACCGTTACCCGCCCGCCGCATGTGAACATCGACTCGATACAGATCATGCCCCGGGACCAGGTAGCCGCTCGGAACGTGCACCGTCGGACCTAACGATCAGCGAGATTCGAACGGTTCCCGTGCGAGCCTCCTCCTGACAGGGTCAACTGTTCGTGTGCCCGACAGGGCGCCGGAGAGGAACCCATGGCCGGAGAGCCCCCGCTGCTGCGGGTGAAGAACGCCGTCATCGAGCCACTGCCGCAGGCGGTCCGCTCGTGGCTCGTCCGCATCGTCGCCCTCGTGGTGTTCGTCGCGGTGTGGTGGCTGATCAGCGGACTGCACCTGATCGACGAGAAGTTCCTGCCCACCCCGAAGTCGGTGTGGGACGCGGCCGTCCGAGCCAGCACCTGGCATCAGGTCGCCCCCGGCGTCCCGCGCGAGGTCCTCGGCGAGCAGAACTACTTCCTGTGGGAGCACCTGGTCGCGAGCCTGCAGCGGATCTTCGCGGGCGTCGGCGCCGCGATCATCGTGGGGCCGATCCTCGGCTTCGCGATGGGCACCTCGAAGACGGTCAACACGATCATCGAGCCCTACCTGAACTTCCTGCGCGCGCTGCCGCCGCTCGGCTACATCGGACTGCTCATCGTCTGGTTCGGCATCGGCGACACCAGCAAGATCTGGCTGCTGTTCCTCGCGGCCTTCCCGGCGATCGCGATCTCCACCGTCAACGGCGTGCAGGGCGTGAGCGTCGATCAGATCAACGCCGCCCGCGCCCTCGGCGCCAACCGGCTGCAGACCATCCGCGGGGTCATCGTCCCGGCCACGCTGCCCGAGGTCATCAACGGCATTCGCATCGCCGTCGGGTTCGCGTGGACCACCGTCGTCGCAGCCGAGCTCAACAACGGCATCCCCGGCATCGGCGGACTCGCCTACCTCGCCGGCCAGCAGCTCAACACGCCCCTGACCATCGCCTGCATCATCGTCATCGGCATCACCGCGCTCCTGCTGGACTCGCTCATCAAGTGGATCGGCCTGCTGGCCGTCCCGTGGAAGGGGAAGGCATGAACCGCCTGAGGCGCCTCGCGCGCACGACGCTCGTGGTCGGCACCGTCGCTCTGCTCGCTTCCGGCTGCATCGTGGAGTCCGGCAGGGCCGAACAGTCCCGGTCGATCGGCGGGAGCACGCCGTGCCCCGTCGCCCCGGATTCGACGGTGCGCGGCACCGTCCGGATCGGTTGGCAGGAGATCCCGAACGGCGACCTGATCGTCAAGGACACCAGCCTGCTCAAGACGTGCATGCCCAACGTGAACGTCGTCTGGAGCAAGTTCGCCTCCGGCGGCGATGTCATCCAGGCCTTCGGAGCGAACAGCCTCGACGTCGGACTGCTGGGCAGCGCGCCCGCGGCGAAAGCGCTGAGCGCCCCACTGAACATCGACATGAAGGTCATCTGGATCCAGGACCGAATCGGCGCGGCGGAGTCGCTCGTCGCGCGTGATCGCAGCATCAAGACCATCGCCGACCTGCACGGCAAGCGGATCGCGGTGCCCTTCGCCTCCACCGCCCACTACAGCCTGCTGACGGCGCTGGACAAGGCGGGCGTCACCGACGCGCAGGTCATCAACCTGGCCCCCGACGCGATCCGCGGCGCCTGGGGCGGCGGGCAGATCGACGCGACCTACATCTGGGAACCCACGCTCAGCCAGCTGGGCGGCACCGTCCTCACGACGAGCGCGCAGGTCGCCGAGCAGGGCGCACCCACCTACGACCTCGAGGGCGCGCGCAGCGACTTCGTGCGCGACAACCCGGCCTTCCTGAAGATCTGGACCGCCGCGCAGGGATGGGCGGCCAACCTGCTGAACACCGACCCGAACAAGGCCGCCGAGCACATCGCCGGCCAGCTCGGTGTACCGCTCGACCAGGTCCTCACCCAGATCAAGGGCTACGCCTACTTCGACGCGAGGACCCAGGCCGGGCCCGACCACCTCGGTGGACAGCTCGGCGCCGACATCCGGAAGACGGCCGAGTTCCTGCTCCAACAGGGGCAGGTGCAGGGGGTCGGGCCGGCGCAGCACTACACGGACGGCGTGTACGCGTCGGCGGCACAGGAGGCGAAATGAGCGGCACCGAGCGCGTCCAACTCACGGGCGTCGGCAAGACCTACGACACCGCCAGCGGGCAGACCGTCGCGCTGCAGCCCACGGACCTCACCGTCGAGCCGGGCGAGTTCGTCTCCATCGTCGGGCCCTCGGGCTGCGGTAAGACGACCCTGCTGCGGCTGGTCGCGGGCTTCGAGGACCCGACGGCCGGGGTCGTCGAGGTCGGTGGCGAGCGGGTCACCGCACCGTCGGCCGACCGGGGCGTGGTCTTCCAGGCCCCGACCCTGTACCCCTGGCTGACGGTGCGCGGCAACGTCGAATTCGGGCCCAAGGTGAGCGGCGTGGGCCGGGCGGAGCGGCGCGAGCAGGCGCAGAAGATGCTGGAGCTGGTGGGACTCGGCGATTTCGGCGACAAGCGGCCCTACGAACTCTCCGGCGGCATGCAGCAGCGCGCGCAGATCGCCCGTGTACTCGTCAACGACCCGGCGATCGTGCTCATGGACGAGCCCTACGGCGCCCTCGACGCGCTGACCCGCGAGCGGTTGCAGGTCGATCTACTGCGGATCTGGCGTGAGGCAGGGAAGACGATCGTCTTCATCACCCACTCGGTGGAGGAGGCGGTGTTCCTCAGCACCCGCGTGCTGGTGATGAGCGCCCGCCCCGGCCGCGTCGTGATCGACCGGAAGGTCGAGCTGCCGGGCGACGGGCCCGACACCGTCCGCGACCCGTCGGTGACGGCGACCCCCGAGTTCCAGGCGCTGCGCACCGAGCTCGCGGAGGCGATCTACGCCGCCCACGGCTGAACCTCAGCTGTCGCACAGGTCGCGCGGCGTAGTCTTGCACGCGTGGTGAGCGTGCCGAAACTGCCAGTGTCGCTGCCGTCCGGGCCTGCGCGGACGATCGCGTCCCCCGTGTACGCGATCTACGAGCGCAGGCTCGCCAACGAGCTGGCGAACGCCTATCGCGACGGCGCGCAACGCCCGCGGCACGTGGCCGTGCTCTGCGACGGCAACCGGCGCTGGGCCCGCGCCGCAGGGTTCTCCGATGTCAGCCACGGCTACCGGATGGGCGCCAAGAAGATCGCCGAGATGCTCGAGTGGTGCGACGAGGCCGGCATCGAGCTCGCGACCATCTACCTGCTCTCGACCGAGAACCTGCAGCGCGACCCCGACGAGCTGTCCGCGCTGCTCGAGATCATCACCGATGTCGTGGAGGAGATCTCCGGACCGGACAAGAACTGGTCGGTGAAGATCGTCGGCGCGATGGACCTGCTGCCCCCCGACGCCGCGCGCCGGCTCACGGCCGCCGCCGAGGGCACGAAGGGCCGCACCGGCACCCACGTCAACGTGGCGGTCGGCTACGGCGGCCGCAAGGAGATCGTCGACGCCGTGCAGTCGCTGCTCAACGACCGGCTGGCGGCCGGGATGTCGGCGGAGGAGCTGGTGGACGCGGTCACCGTCGACGGGATCGACCAGCACCTCTACACCAAGGGACAGCCCGACCCGGACCTCGTCATCCGCACCTCGGGCGAGCAGCGGCTCTCCGGATTCCTGCTGTGGCAGAGCGCCTACAGCGAGATCTGGTTCACCGAGGCCTACTGGCCCGAATTCCGCCGCGTCGACTTCCTCCGCGCGCTGCGCGACTACGCCGCCCGGCACCGTCGTTTCGGGGCCTGAGCCGGCGCACCGTCAGAGCTTGCGCAGCCGGACCCGGTTGATCGAGTGGTCGGAGTCCTTGCGCAGCACCAGGGTTGCGCGCGGGCGGGTCGGCAGGATGTTCTGCACCAGGTTGGGGCGGTTGATGCCCGCCCAGATGCCCTCGGCGCGGTCGCGGGCCTCCACGTCGGACAGCCCCGAGTAGTGGTGGAAGTGCGAGGACGGATCGGCGAACGAGGTGGTCCGCATCGACAGGAACCGGTCGACGTACCAGCGCTCGATGTCCTCGATCCGCGCGTCCACGTAGACGGAGAAGTCGAACAGGTCCGAGACCATCAGCCGCGGCCCGGTCTGCAGCACGTTGAGCCCCTCGACGATGAGGATGTCGGGCCGCCGGACATGGATCGTCTCGCCGGGCACGATGTCGTAGAGCTGGTGCGAGTACATCGGCGCGGTCGCGTCCTCCGCGCCCGACTTCACCGTGGTCACGAAGCGGAGCAGCGCGCGCCGGTCGTAGGACTCGGGGAAGCCCTTGCGGTGCATGATGCCGCGCCGCTCGAGCTCGGCGGTGGGGTAGAGGAAGCCGTCGGTGGTCACCAGGTCCACCCGCGGGTGCGAATCCCACCGCGCGAGCAGCGCCTGCAGCACGCGCGCGGTCGTCGACTTGCCGACCGCCACCGACCCGGCGACGCCGATCACGAAGGGCACCTGCGCGTCGTGCCGCTGCTCGCCGAGGAAGGTCGCGGTGGCCGCGTAGAGCCGCTGTCGCGCAGCGACCTGCAGGTGGATCAGTCGGGAGACGGGCAGGTAGACCTCGGCGACCTCGGCCAGGTCGACCTGTTCGCCGAGGCCGCGCAGGTGGGACAGGTCGTCCTCGGTGAGCGAGAGCGGGGTGGACTGTCGCAGTTCTCGCCACTGCGCTCGGTCCATCTCGATGTACGGACTCGGCTCGCTCACGCGGCGACTCCGTGACACACCGGGGATGGCATATCCCTAGTCTGGCATGTATGGATGAGCTCAGTCTCACTGACCGCTACCTGCGGCTCGGCCTGCGGTTCGACCGCATCGAATCCGGATTCGTCGACGCGTACTTCGGTGACCCGGCGCACCGTCGGGCCGTGGAGGCCGAGGACGCCCCCGAACCGGCGCGCCTCGCCGACGAGGCCCGCGCGCTCCTGCGCGACCTCGCCGCCGACACCTCCCTCACGGCCGCCCGCCGGGAGTTCCTGACCGGGCACGTCGCCGCGCTCGAATGCTCGGCCCGGAGGTTCGACGGTGCGCCGATCGGTTTCGTCGACGAGGTCCGGGCGTACTTCGACGTGGACATCGCGATGCACGACACCGCCGACTACGAGGCGGCGCACGCGAGGCTCGACGAGCTGCTGCCCGGCGCCGGTCCGCTGCAGCCCCGGATGCAGGCGCAGCGCGAGCGGTTCGCGGTGCCGCCAGAGCGAGTGCCCGAGGTCGTGGACGCGCTGGCCGGCGCGCTGCGCGATGTCGTGCGCGAGCGGTACCCGCTGCCGGAGGCGGAGACCGTGGCCTTCGAGATCGAGCACGACAAGCCCTGGTCCGGCTTCAACTACTACCTCGGCGACTACCGCTCGCGGGTCGCCGTGAACGGCGATCTGCCGCAGTACCTGTCGTCGCTGCCGCACCTCATCGCGCACGAGGCCTACCCCGGCCACCACACCGAGCACTGCCGCAAGGAGCAACTGCTCGTGCGTGGCGACCAGCAGCCCGAGCAGACCATCTTCCTCGTCAACACCCCGCAGTGCCTCATGGCGGAGGGGCTCGCCGATCACGCACTGGGCGCCGCGATCGGGCCGGGATGGGGCCGCTGGGCGCAGGAGATCTACGCCGACCTGGGCCTGTCCTTCGACGGGGACCTCGCCGAACGGATCGCGGCGGCATCGTCGGGCCTGCTCCACGTACGCCAGGACGCCGCGCTGCTGCTGCACGACCGGAACGCGGGGGAGGACGCCGTGGCCGCGTACCTGCAGCGGTGGGGGCTGATGGCCGAGCGCAGCGCGCGGCAGGCGCTGCGCTTCGTGGGGTCGCCGCTGTGGCGCGCCTACATCTCCACCTATGTCGAGGGGTACGCACTCCTCGGAACCTGGCTCGATGCGGCGGAGCCGGGACCGGCACGACTGGATCGGTTCGGCCGCCTGCTCGACGAGCCCCTCACCCCGTCGGCGCTGCGGCGGGAGATGGCGGCCGCCGCGTGAGGTGAGCGCACCGCCGCTTAGGATGACCGCATGAGCGATTCCAGCGTGAACTCCGCGTCCCTGGCCGAACTCGACCCCGAGGTCGCCGCCGCTATGAACGGCGAGCTCGCGCGCCAGCGGGACACGCTGGAGATGATCGCCTCGGAGAACTTCGTGCCGCGTGCGGTGCTGCAGGCGCAGGGCTCCGTGCTCACCAACAAGTACGCCGAGGGCTACCCGGGGCGCCGCTACTACGGCGGCTGCGAGTACGTCGACGTGGTGGAGGATCTGGCCCGGAGCCGGGCCAAGGAACTGTTCGGCGCCGAGTTCGCGAACGTCCAGCCGCACTCGGGTGCGCAGGCGAACGCCGCGGTGCTGCAGGCCCTGATGGAGCCGGGCGAGACGCTGATGGGCCTCGACCTCGCGCACGGCGGCCACCTCACGCACGGCATGCGCCTGAACTTCTCCGGCAAGCTCTACGAGAACGTCTTCTACGGCGTGTCCAAGGAGGACCACCGCGTCGACATGGACGAGGTGCGCAAGATCGCCCTCGACACCAAGCCGAAGGTGATCGTCGCCGGTTGGTCCGCGTACCCCCGCCACCTCGACTTCGCCGCCTTCCGCTCGATCGCCGACGAGGTGGGCGCGCACCTCTGGGTCGACATGGCGCACTTCGCCGGCCTCGTCGCCGCGGGCCTGCATCCGAGCCCCGTGCCGCACGCCGATGTCGTGTCGAGCACCGTGCACAAGACCCTCGGCGGGCCCCGTTCCGGCATCATCCTGGCCAAGCAGGAGTGGGCCAAGAAGCTCAACTCCGCGGTCTTCCCCGGCCAGCAGGGTGGCCCGCTCATGCACGTGATCGCCGCCAAGGCCGTCGCGCTCAAGGTCGCGGGCACGGAGGAGTTCCGGGAGAAGCAGCAGCGCACGCTCGACGGTGCGCGCATCCTCGCCGAGCGCCTGAACGGCAAGGACGTGGCGGACGCGGGCGTCACCGTGCTCACCGGCGGCACCGACGTGCACCTGGTGCTCGTCGACCTGCGCAACAGCGACCTGGACGGCCAGCAGGCGGAGGACCTCCTGCACGAGGTGGGCATCACCGTCAACCGCAACGCCGTGCCCTTCGACCCGCGCCCGCCGATGGTCACCTCCGGCCTGCGGATCGGTACGGCCGCCCTGGCCAGCCGTGGCTTCGGGGACAAGGAGTTCACCGAGGTCGCCGACATCATCGGCATCGCGCTCGCGCAGGGCAAGGCGGCCGACACGGCCGCGCTGCGCGCCCGGGTCTCGGCGCTCGCGCTGGAGGTCCCGCTGTACGAGGGTCTCGAGGATTGGGGTCTACTCTCTCGCTGAACCCGGGTTTCGGGTTCGTCAGCCGTCCTACCTGGGATTTGAAGGCCGAGCGGGGACTGCTTTAGAGTGACCGGGTGACTTCCAGCATCTCCGAGGACCTGACGCTCGCCATCGATAAGGCGCTGCCGGACATCCGCGCGGCCTACGTCGAGGCCGGCGATGCGTGGCAGCCGCACGATTACATCCCGTGGGACGACGGCCGCAACTACGCCTTCCTCGGCGGCGAGGACTTCACCCCCGGTGACGTCAAGGTCGACGAGGTGGTCAGCAACGGCCTCATCCTGGGCCTGCTGACCAAGGACCACCTGCCGTCCTTCCACCGCCTGCTCGCGCAGCACCATCTCATCGAGTCGGACTGGGGCAAGTTCGTCGGCCACTGGACCGCGGAGGAGAACCGGCACGGCATCGCGCTGCGCGATCACGTCGTGGTCAGCCGCACGTGCGATGTCGAGCAGCTGGAGATGTGGCGACTCGAGTCCGTGACTCGCGGGTACCGGCAGTACGAGGGCACTCGCGCGGAGATCCAGGTCGCCGAGCAGATCGCCATGGTGATCGTGCACGAGGCGCTGTCGGCCGACTACTTCGACCGCCTCGCGGACTACGCCGAGAAGGTCGAGGGCACGCCCGCCGGCCTCGTCACGACGCTCCGCAAGGTGGCGAACGACGATCGCGTCCAGCAGCGGTACTGGACGGAGCTGCTCACCGTCGCGCTCGACGTCAACGAGGGGCACGTCAAGGAGGCCCTGCTGGGCCAGGCGCGCGCCGTGTCGCCGATCGGCGCCGAGACCGCCGACGGGCTCGACGAGGCCCGCCGCATCGTCACCGAGGCCGGCATCAGCTCGCCCGAGCGGGACCGCGAGATCCTCAGCGGGCTGCTCTCGACGTGGGGCCTCGCGCTCTAAGTCGTCACGAACTGTTAACGAACGCGCCGCCCCGGGTCCCGCCCGGGCGGCGCGTTCGGCGTTAGTTTGACGGTGACGGATTGCGGGGAAGCAGTTCGTCCCGGGAGGTTCCAACCGTGACAACACTCATCGTCGCGAGAGGGCCGGCCCCGGTCCTCGTCGTCGGGGCGTAGACCGCGCACCGAGACGTTTGGACCGGCCGGCCGCAGCTACACGCGTGCGTGGGCGCCGCGCAGGCTAGGAGCGTCACCGTGTCTTTCCGCGAGACCCCCCGCACGTACGTGCTCGACACCTCCGTCCTGCTGTCCGATCCCTGGGCCATCACCCGCTTCGCCGAGCATGATGTCGTGCTCCCGCTCGTGGTGATCAGCGAACTCGAGGGCAAGCGCCACCACGCCGAACTCGGCTGGTTCGCCCGCGAGTCGCTGCGCATGCTCGACGACATGCGCCTCGAGCACGGCCGCCTGGACCAGCCGATCCCCACGCCGGGCGGCGGCACGGTGCAAGTGGAGCTCAACCACATCGACCCGTCCGTCCTGCCGGTGGGCTTCCGCACCGAGACCAACGACTCCCGCATCCTCGCCTGCGCGCTGAACCTGCGCGCCGAGGGCCGGGACGTGGTGCTGGTGTCGAAGGACATCCCGCTGCGGGTGAAGGCGGGCGCCGTGGGCCTGCCCGCCGACGAGTACCGGGCGCAGGACGTGGTGACCTCCGGGTGGACGGGCATGGAGGAGCTCGAGGTCTCGCGCGAGGTGATCGACGCGCTGTTCGCGGGCGGGGTCGTCGATCACGACGCCGCGCGGGAGCTTCCGTGCAACACGGGCGTGCGCCTGCTGGGCGGCACGTCCAGCGCGCTGGGCCGGGTGACCGCCGAGAAGCAGCTGCAGCTGGTGCGCGGCGACCGCGAGGCCTTCGGGCTGCACGGGCGCAGCGCGGAGCAGCGCGTCGCGCTCGATCTGCTGCTCGACGAGTCGGTGGGCATCGTCTCCCTCGGCGGCAAGGCCGGCACCGGCAAGTCCGCGCTGGCGCTGTGCGCGGGGCTCGAGGCCGTGCTGGAGAAGCGGACGCAGCGCAAGGTGGTCGTCTTCCGCCCCCTGTACGCCGTCGGCGGCCAGGACCTCGGCTACCTGCCCGGTTCCGAGAACGAGAAGATGGGGCCGTGGGCGCAGGCCGTCTACGACACCCTCGACGGCCTCGCCTCGCCCGAGGTGATGGACGAGGTGATGGACCGCGGGATGCTGGAGGTGCTGCCGCTCACGCACATCCGCGGCCGGTCGCTCCACGACTCCTTCGTCATCGTCGACGAGGCGCAGTCCCTCGAGCGCAATGTTCTGCTGACGGTGCTCTCCCGGCTCGGCTCGGGTTCGCGGGTGGTGCTCACGCACGATGTCGCGCAGCGCGACAACCTGCGCGTCGGGCGGCACGACGGGGTCGCCGCGGTGATCGAGAAGCTCAAGGGCCACCCGCTGTTCGCGCACGTCACGCTCACCCGCTCCGAGCGCTCGCCCATCGCCGCCCTGGTCACCGAGATGCTGGAGGAGTTCGCGCCCGGAGCGTAGGCCCCGGTCCGTCGGGCCCGACGGTGCGCCGCGCACCGTCGGGCCCGACCCTCCGCGGGTAGGGCAGCCTAAGCCGGACACGGATGCGCAGGGGGAATACCCTCGAAGGCGTGACTTCGAACAGCCCCGAATTCATCTACTCCGATCTGCTGCCCATCGGCCCGGACACCACGCCGTACCGATTGCTGACCACCGAAGGCGTGTCGACCTTCGAGGTGGACGGGCAGAAGTTCCTCAAGGTGGAGCCGGAGGCGATCCAGAAGCTGACCGCCGAGGCGATGCACGACATCAGCCACTACCTGCGGCCCGCGCACCTGCGGCAGCTGCGGAAGATCATCGACGACCCCGAGGCGTCGGGCAACGACCGCTTCGTGGCGCTCGACCTGCTCAAGAACGTCAACATCTCCGCCGGCGGCGTGCTGCCGATGTGTCAGGACACGGGCACGGCGATCGTGATGGGCAAGAAGGCCGAGGGCGTGCTGACCGGCGTCGAGGACGGCGAATGGGTCTCGCGCGGCGTGTTCGACGCGTACACCAAGCTGAACCTGCGCTACTCGCAGAACGCGCCGATCACCATGTACGAGGAGCGCAACACCGGCACGAACCTGCCTGCGCAGGTGGAGATCTACGCCACCGAGCAGGGGCCGAAGGGGCCGGAGTACAAGTTCCTGTTCATGGCCAAGGGCGGCGGCTCGGCCAACAAGTCCTTCCTGTTCCAGGAGACGAAGGCGATCCTCAACCCGGACCGCATCCTGAAGTTCCTCGACGAGAAGATCCGCTCGCTGGGTACGGCGGCCTGCCCGCCGTACCACCTGGCGATCGTCATCGGCGGCACCTCGGCGGAGTTCGCGCTCAAGACCGCGAAGTACGCCTCCGCGCACTACCTCGACGAGCTGCCGGAGACCGGATCCATTGCGGCGCACGGATTCCGCGATAAGGAGCTCGAGGAGAAGGTCTTCGAGCTGACGCAGTCCTTCGGTATCGGTGCGCAGTTCGGCGGCAAGTACTTCTGCCACGACGTGCGCGTGGTGCGCCTGCCCCGGCACGGTGCGTCGCTGCCCGTCGCGATCGCGGTGTCCTGCTCCGCGGATCGGCAGGCGCTCGGCAAGATCACCGCCGACGGTGTCTTCCTCGAGCAGCTGGAGACCGACCCCGCGCAGTACATGCCGGATGCCGGTGTGGCGGAGGACATCGAGGGCGGCGCGGTCGTCGAGATCGATCTGAACCGGCCGATGCCGGAGATCCTCGCCGAGCTGTCGAAGTACCCGGTGAAGACGCGCCTGTCGCTGACCGGGCCGCTCGTCGTCGCGCGCGACATCGCGCACGCCAAGATCAAGGACCTGCTGGACTCGGGCGCGCCGATGCCCCAGTACCTCAAGGACCACCCGGTCTACTACGCCGGCCCCGCGAAGACCCCGGAGGGCATGGCGTCCGGTTCCTTCGGGCCCACCACCGCCGGTCGCATGGACAGCTACGTCGACCAGTTCCAGGCCGCGGGCGGCTCGATGATCATGTTGGCCAAGGGCAACCGGTCCAAGCAGGTCACCCAGGCCTGCGATGCGCACGGCGGCTTCTACCTCGGCTCCATCGGCGGCCCCGCGGCGCGGCTCGCGCTGGACTGCATCAAGTCGCAGGAGGTCATCGAGTACCCGGAGCTCGGGATGGAGGCGGTGTGGAAGATCGAGGTCGAGAACTTCCCCGCGTTCATCGTCGTCGACGACAAGGGCAACGACTTCTTCACCGACCCGTCGGGTGAGGTCGCCCTGCCGCTCAGCGGCATCCGGGTGCGCTCGAAGGAGCGGTAGCGCCGGTCCCGGTCAGGCCGGGCGGAGGATGGTCACCGCGAAGTCGGCGTCATCGTGCCAGGGCTTGACGTCCCAGGTCGCGAGGCGCAGATCGGTGCGCAGCCCGGCGTCCGTCGCGTAGGCGTCGAACCGCTCCGGGGTGAGCCCGCGGTTCGTGTGGAAGCCCACCACGGCGAAGCCGTCGTCGGTCAGGTGCTCCCGGAAGTTCCGCAGCACCGTCGTCTCCGTCCCCTCCGCCACGAAGACCATGACGTTCCCCGCGCAGACGATGGCGTCGAAGACGCCGTCCAGGTCCAGCTCGGCCAGGTCCTGGACCAGCCAGCGGGGACCCGGATGATCCTGCTCCGCCGCGGCGATGAGGACCGGGTCCACGTCGACGCCGGTCACGTCGTGGCCCACGGAATGCAGGTAGCCGCCGATCCGCCCCGGCCCGCACCCCGCGTCCAGGATCCGTGACCCGCGGCCCACCATCGCGTCCACCAGCCGCCCCTCGCCGGCCAGGTCCGCGCCCTCGCGCGCCATCGTCCGGAAGCGTTCGACGTACCACTCGCTGTGGCCGTCCTTGGTGTCGGTGAACCATCGCGGCGTGCTCATGCTCATACCCTCGAACCTACTTGCAAGGATTCGCGGCCTCTCCTGTGCCTGTGCCGTTGCGGAGAACACGAACGTAGACGCCGCGGTGCTGCAGGCCGTTGCACGCTGCCACGCTCGACGTGCCGTAGTCGACGTAAGGAGTGTAGAAGGCCTCGCCGTTGTCGTCGGCGGAGCGGATCGAGCCACAGTTCAAGGCACCGCTGTAGAAGTACTCGGCGCCGGGATTTGTCGACAACTGGTCGTTCACGAGGGTCCTGACGGCGGGGTTCGACTGCTCGATCGAACCCAGGACCAGGATGAACCGCCCGTCGCACGGTGGCCGGCTCACAGGTCGGGTGAGCCCGAGGTCACCGGAGCCGCGCGGCGGCGCAGACGACGCGGGGGCGACCGTGGTCGCCGGGGCGATCGCGGGCGCGGTCGGCGGCGCGGCCCTGACGGTCGACGAAGACATCGACGGAACGGTGCTCGATTCGATGGCCGGGGAGGCGGAGGTTCCCACGGAATCGGAGCGGCTGAGCATCACGGCCGTGCCGGCGACGACGGCGCCGACCACGAGGGCGGCGGCGACCGCGGTGGGGAGGCGCCACCTGAGCCGGCGGTGCTGCTCGGGGCGCGGCGACGGCAACGGAGTCGGCGCGATCATGGTCGGAGCATCGTGGGCGCCCGACGTGGGCGGTACGGCGCGGATGACCGTCGCCTCTGCCGGAGCCTGGGCGAGTTCGGCCGCGAACTCTCCAGCGCTCTGTGGGCGGTCGGCCGGGGAGGCGGCCATACCGCGGGCGATGGTGCGATCGACCGAAGGCGGGATGTCGGGGCGTCTGGTGGTCACCGGAACGACAGCGCCGTCCAGTGCAGCGGCGATCACGGCGGCGGGGCTGCTCCGGTCGAACGGTCGGGAGCCCGTCAGCAGCGCGTACGCGGTCGCGGCGAGCGAGTAGACATCCGCCCGCGAGTCGACCTCGTCTCCCCGGAGCTGTTCCGGCGCGGCGTAGGCGACGGAACCGATGGTCGTCCCGGTGGCGGTCAGATCGGACGTGTCGTCGGCCGCGCGCGCGATCCCGAAGTCGGACAGCAGTGCACGCGAGGTGTCGAGCATGATGTTCGCGGGCTTCACATCCCGATGGAGGATGCTCCGCTGGTGAGCGAAGTCGAGAGCCGCAGCGGTGTCACGAACGATAGCCACGACCGTGTCGTACGGCAGGCCGCCGGGCGACTGCGCGAGACGAGCCGCCGCGTCGATCCCGTTGATGTACGGCATCGACAGCCACAGTCGCCCGTCTTCCTCGCCCCGGTCGAGAACCCCGACGATGTTGGGGTGATTGAGCGTGGCGGCGAGATCGGCCTCGCGGAGAAAGCGTTGCCGGAAGGACTCATCGGCCGCGAGGTGTGGTGGAAGGACCTTGATCGCATCGTGGCGAGGCAGCCGCGGATGCTGCGCCAGGTACACCTCTCCCATTCCGCCCACGCCGAGGCGACGCACGATCGTGTACCCGGCGAAGACCTCGCCCGGAGAAAAGGACATCTCGCACCTCCCGGGAGGAATCTACTATCCGAACTGCGTGCACGAACGTCGGGCTCAGCGACATGGGCCATCGGTGACCTGCGGAAACCGGAATCCGGCACAGTCTGGGTTGAGTGTCGTGCGGGCATCGCGCGTACGCCGGCGCGACCCTCAGGTCTACTACGCCCAGTAGTGGGTACTGTCGAAGCCATGACGAACATCATCGACCGGATCGGAACGGCGCCGATCGCGGCTGCGGGGCTCGTGGGGGGCTACTACGTGGCGCGGGAGACGGGGAACCGTCCGCTCGGCGGCGTCGTGCTCGCGGCGGCGGGCGCCGCGGTCGCGCAGGGCTGGTACGCGAAGGGCGGGGCGGGCACGGCCGCCGCTCTCGGTGCGATCTACCTGGGCGGATTCGGCGCGTCGCACCCGCTGGCGAAGAAGATCGGCGCGTGGCCGTCGGTCCTGGGCGTGGCGGCGGTCGCCGCGGGCGCGTCCTACGTGCTCGTCGATCGTCGCTGACCCGAGGTGCCCGGGCTCGGCGACGGGCTATCCTCAGCGAGTGAGATTGAGAACAAGTTTCACTGCACTGATCTGTACAGCCGCTGTCGCGATCGCCGGCTGCGGCGCACGGGCGGCCTCCTCGAACGACGCGCACCCGGGCTCGCTCAGCGTGGCGGCGGCGACACTCACGCCCGCGGAGTACGCCGGCGCGACGCCCACGGGCACGCCGCTCTACGCCCGCCTGGCCAGCTCCAGCGCCGTCGGCGACACGGGTCAGGCCCTGACCGCGACCCTCGCGGGCACCACCTACCGCAGCGCGACCGGCGTCTGGATCGGCTGCGAGGGCACCGCGGCGGCCGCCGTCTACCGGCTCGGCGGCGAGTTCGCGAAGCTCACGGGAGTCCTGGGGCTCCAGCCGCACACCCCGCGGGCCCTGCGGGTGCGCGTCCTGGTCATCGTCGACGGCGCGACGAAGCTGGCCACCACCCTCGCGCGCGACGACGCGCCGCAGACCGTCTCGATCCCGCTCGACGGTGCGCGATCGGTCACCGTCTCCGCCTTGGCCACCGGCGGCGAGTGCGCGCCCGCCCCGGCGCCCTACGGCGCCATCGGCGCCGCGAGCCTCACCTGACCCGGTCCACGTTCGCCATCGCCAGCACGTCCAGTCGCCGATCGAGCTCCTCGAGGGAGAGCTTGTCGCCGATCAGGCCACGGTCGATCACCGTCTGTCGAATGGTCTTGCCCTCCTTGAGCGCCTGCTTCGCGACGGCCGCCGCCTCCTCGTAGCCGATGAGCGAGTTGAGCGGCGTGACGATCGACGGTGACGACTCGGCGAGCGTACGCAGTCGGTCCTCATGGGCGACGAGCCCGTCGATGCAGCGGTCCGCGAACAGCCGGGACACGTTCGCCAGCAGCGCGATCGACTCGAGCACGTTGCGGGCCATCATCGGGATGTAGACATTGAGCTCGAAGGCGCCGTTGCCGCCGCCCCACGCGACCGCGGCGTCGTTGCCGATCACCTGCGCGGCCACCTGCGTCACCGCCTCCGGGAGCACGGGGTTCACCTTGCCGGGCATGATCGAGCTGCCGGGCTGCAGGTCGGGCAGGGCGATCTCGCCGAGACCCGTCAGCGGCCCGGAACCCATCCAGCGCACGTCGTTGGCGATCTTGGTCAGCGAGATCGCGACCGTCCGCAGCGCCCCCGACAGCTCGACCAGCCCGTCGCGCGCGGCCTGCGCCTCGAAATTGTCCTTGGCCAGCCGGATCTCGTCGACGCCCGTCAGCTTGACCAGCTCGGCCACGACCAGCGAGCCGAATCGCTCCGGCGCGTTGAGCCCCGTGCCGACGGCGGTGCCGCCGATCGGGACCTCGCCGACCCGGGGGAGCGTGGCGCGCACCCGCTCGACGCCGGCCTCGACCTGCCGGGCGTAGCCGCCGAACTCCTGGCCCAGCGTCACCGGGACCGCGTCCATCAGGTGCGTGCGACCGGACTTCACCACCGCCCGCCACGCCTCCGACTTGGCGGCGAGCGCCGACTGCAGGTGCTCGAGCGCGGGGATCAGGGAGGTCACCGCCGCCTCGGTCGCGGCCACGTGCGTGGCCGTCGGGAAGGTGTCGTTGGAGGACTGTGACATGTTGACGTCGTCGTTCGGGTGCACCTGCACGCCCGCGCGGGCCGCGAGCGAAGCGATGACCTCATTGGCGTTCATGTTGGAGCTGGTGCCCGAGCCGGTCTGGAACACGTCGATGGGGAACTGCTCGTCGTGCAGCCCGTCGGCCACCTCGCGCGCCGCGGCGATGATCGCGGCGGCCTTCTCCGGCGCGAGCAGTCCGAGATCCTGATTGACCTGTGCCGCAGCGGCTTTGAGTAGCCCCATCGCCCGGATCTGCGCCCGCTCCAGCGGGCGGAAGCTGATCGGGAAGTTCTCGACGGCGCGCTGCGTCTGTGCGCGCCAGAGTGCGTCCACCGGCACCCGGACCTCGCCCATGGTGTCGTGCTCGATGCGGTACTCGGTCTCCGGGGTATCAGCGGTGTTAGCCATACCTTAGAAACGTACTCGGGCCCCGAGAATGTTCCCAGGGCCCGAGAAGAAGATCGACGTCTCAGTCGAAGATCTGCGCGTAGGTCTTGAGCTTGGTCAGGCGGTGCGTCGCGTCCACGATCCGGACGGTGCCCGAGCGGCTGCGCATGACGATCGACTGGGTGGTGGCGCCGTCGGCGCGGTACCGCACGCCGCGGAGCAGGTCACCGTCGGTGACGCCGGTCGCGGCGAAGTAGACGTGCTCGCCCCGCACGAGATCGGTCGTGCCGAGCACGACGCTCGGGTCGATGCCCAGGTCCGCGAGCCGCTGGTGCTCGGTGTCGTTCGACGGTGCCAGGGTCGCCTGGATCTCCCCGCCCATGCACCGCAGGGCCGCGGCGGCGATGATGCCCTCGGGAGTGCCGCCGATGCCGACGAGGATGTCGGTCTTGGCCTCGGGACGGGCGGCGGCGATGGCGCCGGCCACGTCACCGTCGGAGATGAGGCGCACGATGGCGCCGGTGGCGCGGATGTCGGCGATGAGCTGGTCGTGCCGGGGGCGGTCGAGCACCGTCAGGGTGACATCGCTGACCTTGATGCCCTTGGCCTTGGCGACCTTGGCGATGTTGTCGGCGATCGGGGCGTTGATGTCGATGACGCCGGCCGCTTCGGGGCCCACGGCGATCTTGTTCATGTAGAACACCGCCGACGGGTCGTACATCGCGCCGCGTTCGGAGACGGCGAGCACGGCGATGGAGCCGGGCATGCCCTTGGCCATGAGGGTGGTTCCGTCGACGGGGTCCACGGCGACGTCGGTGGACGGGCCGAAGCCGTTGCCGACCTCCTCGCCGTTGTAGAGCATGGGGGCTTCGTCCTTCTCGCCCTCGCCGATCACCACCACGCCGCTCATCGAGACGGTGGAGACGAGCTGGCGCATCGCGTCGACCGCGGCACCGTCGCCGGATTCCTTCTGGCCGCGGCCCACCCAGCGGCCCGCGGCGAGCGCACCGGCCTCGGTCACGCGCACCAGCTCCATGGCGAGGTTCCGGTCCGGGGCGATGGGATTCGCGTCGGTGTTGCTGTCGGACATGGGGGATCCTCCATTGATCTCGATGCGCGCGGCGGGCGCGGCGGGGCCTCGACGCCGATTCTTCCATGCCGGGCCCGGCCGGGGTTCGGCTATGCCGCCTCCGACGGTGCGCGGCGCCTTCGGGATACTGGACGGCGTGGCTGAGAAACCCCGCATCCTGCAGAGCCGTCGCGACCTGGTGTTCACGATGGTCCCGTTGCTGGTGCTGTGCCTGATCGTGTTGTTCGCGTCGGGCAACTTCAAGCTCGGCTTCGGCGCCGATCCGAAGGACGAGACGGTCCCGGCCATCAACCCGCAGGGCGTGTACGAGGTCTCGGCCCAGTCGCTCGGTTTCCCCGTCCGGATGCCCGGTGGTGCGGGTGTGGTCGACGGGGTTCCCGACGGCTGGAAGGCGACCGCCACCCGCGACGACGACGTGACCGGCGGCACGGTCTTCTCCGTCAACTACCTGACGCCCGAGAAGAACTCGCTGCAGCTCTCGCAGTCCGGATCGCCCGTCGAGGCGGTCGTCGCGTCCGTCTACGGCTCGAAGGCCAAGCCCTCGGGCAGCGTCCCCGTCGGGGATCGGACCTGGGAGGTCTACGGCCCGAACGACAAGAACCGCAGCGCCTGGGTGCTCCAGCTCGACGGTGCCGTGATCGTCGTGTTCGGCAGCGGCACGGTGCCGCGGTTCACCGAGCTCGCGTCCGCGGTCCAATCCCAGGCGCCGCTGCCGCGCACCCGGGAACAGGCCCCCGCGGCACCGTCGGCCGGGCCGAAGTAGGTCACTGCTCGCCGTCGGCGATGGCCCTCTCGATCCGGGCCCGCGCGCCGGCGAGGTGCTCCTCGCAACGCTTGGCCAGCGCCTCGCCGCGCTCCCACAGCTGCAGCGACTCGTCGAGGTCGATCCCGCCCTGTTCGAGCAGCTTCACCACGACGGTCAGCTCGTCGCGGGCCTGCTCGTAGCCGAGCTCGGCCACCGGTGTCTCGTCGCTCATCCCTCATCCTCGGTTCGTACGGAGATCTTCGTCACGCCCATCACGGCCGTGTTGGCGGCACCGTCGGGCACCCGGACCCGCAGTTGCGAGCCGGGCGCGAGGTCGTCGATGCTGCGCACGACGGGGTTCTCGCCGTCGGGCGTGATCTTCTGGACCACGGCGTAGCCGCGGGCCATCGTCGCCGCGGGGCCGAGCGTCGTCAGGCGCGCGGCCAGGTGCCGCACCCCGTCGGATTCCCGGTCGACGGTGCGCCGCACGTCCCGCCGGGCATCGCGCAGCAGGCGCTCGATCTCGGCGGACCGGTCGTCGACGAGCCGCATCGGGTGCGCGAACACCGGCCGCGAGCGCAGCGCCTCGAGGGTGTGCGCCTCGCGCGAGACCCAGCCGCGCAGGGCCGCGGCCGCGCGGGAACGCAGCTCGGCGATCCGCGCGAGCTCGGAGACGACGTCGGGCACGACGCGCTTCGCGGCGTCGGTGGGGGTCGCGGCGCGCACGTCGGCGGCGAAGTCGCACAGCGGGTTGTCGGGCTCGTGGCCGATCGCGGAGACGATCGGGGTCCGGGCCGCGTGCACGGCCCGGCAGAGGGCCTCGTCGGAGAAGGGCAGCAGGTCCTCCACGCTGCCGCCGCCGCGGGCCATGATGATGACATCGACCTCGGGGTCGGCGTCCAGCGTGCGCAGCGCCGTGACCAGCTGCGGGACCGCGGTCGAGCCCTGCACCGTGGCGTACTCGGCGCGGATCCGCACGTCGGGCCAGCGGCCCTCGGCGATCGACCGCACATCGCGCTCGGCCGCGCTGGCCCGGGCGGTGACCAGGCCGACGGTGCGCGGCAGGAACGGTAGGGGCCGCTTGAGTCGCGGGTCGAACAGGCCCTCGGCGTGCAGCAGCTGCCGCAGCCGTTCGATGCGGGCCAGCAGCTCGCCCACGCCGACGGCGCGGATCTCCGTGATCCGCAGCGAGAGGCTGCCACGTCCGGCCCAGTAGGTGAACTTGCCGCGCACGATCACCTGCGTGCCCTCGTTCAGGGGCACCTCGGACCGGTCCAGCACGGCCGGCAGGCAGGTGACCTGGAGCGAGACATTCGCCGACGGGTCGCGCAGGGTGAGGAAGGCGGTGCCGCCGCCGCGGCGGTTGAGCTGGGTGATCTGGCCCTCGACCCAGACCTCGCCGAGCCGGTCGATCCACTGCCCGATCTTCATCGAGACCACGCGCACGGGCCACGGGTGTTCGGCGGTCGACGGTCCGCCGGAGGAGGGGCCTGCCGTCGCGCCGGTTCCGGGTGCGGTCACCGAGTGATGCGGTTCTCGAGCATCGTCAGGAAGGGGGCCCGACCCTTGTGATCGCGCTCGTACGCGACGAGCGACTCGACCTCGGCCGTGGTGAGGCCGGGCAGCCGGCCGCGCAGCTGGGCGAGCGTCAGCTCGGGGTAGTCGATGCGACGGGCGGCCGCCGGCAGATCGTCCGGTGCCTCGGCGCCGCTCTCGGTCTCCGACGGTGCCGGGGCGGGCGAGCTGTAGAGGGCGTACCGTCCGGCGCCCGAGGGGGCCTGTTCGGCCCCGGCGGACTCACCGGCGGGTTGCGCGGCGGCGACGGGTGCCGGAGCCGCGGCGGGCGCATCGTCGGGATCCGCGGCGGGGGCCGCGGGCTCGGAGGCGGGGCGGACCTCGCCGTACGCGGCCCGGGGCGGGGCCGGTAGGTCCACGTCGACGTCCTCGTCGTCGTCGAAGGTCGCCCAGGAGGCCTGCTCCTCCTCCTTGGCGGGGAAGACGGACTCGATCGCGCGATCGCCGCGGACCGCCAGATCGGCGAGGTCCTGCTGGACGGCGATGAAGGCCTGTGCGGACTTGCTGCCCAGCGTGAGCGGCGCGCTGACGGCGCCCGTCACGATCTCCTGGCCCTTCTCGGCGGCCAGCGACACGGCCCCGACGGCGACGCGGACCACGAACGGTAAACGGCTCATGTGTCCAGGGTGCCTCATCGCGGCCGCGGAGTCTCCGTCAGGTGCCGTAGCCTGGGAGCATGAGTTCTGGCAAGCGAGTCCTGCTGGCCGAGCCGCGCGGCTACTGCGCGGGCGTCGACCGTGCGGTGGAGACCGTCGAGAAGGCCCTGGAGAAGCACGGCGCGCCCGTGTACGTGCGCAAGGAGATCGTGCACAACCGGCACGTCGTCGAGACGCTGCAGGACAAGGGCGTCATCTTCGTGGACGAGACCGACGAGGTGCCCGAGGGCTCGCTCCTGGTGTTCTCCGCGCACGGCGTGTCGCCCGCGGTGCACGAGGGGGCGGCGCAGCGCAGCCTGCGCACCATCGACGCGACGTGCCCGCTGGTGACGAAGGTGCACCAGGAGGCCAAGCGTTTCGCCCGCGACGACTACGACATCCTGCTGATCGGCCACGAGGGCCACGAGGAGGTCGAGGGTACGGCCGGTGAAGCGCCGCAGCACGTGCAGCTCGTCGACGGCCCGGATGCGGTTGAGAAGGTCGTCGTGCGGGACGAGGAGAAGCTGGTCTGGCTCTCGCAGACCACGCTCTCGGTCGACGAGACGATGGAGACGGTGCGTCGCCTGCGGGAGAAGTTCCCCAAGCTGCAGGACCCGCCCAGCGACGACATCTGCTACGCCACGCAGAACCGTCAGGTCGCGGTGAAGGCGATGGCCCCCGAGTGCGATCTGGTGATCGTCGTGGGCTCGCGGAACTCGTCGAACTCGGTCCGCCTGGTGGAGGTCGCGCTGCAGGCCGGCGCCCGCGCCGCGCACCTCATCGACTTCGCCCGGGAGATCGACCCGGCGTGGCTCGAGGGCGTGAACACCGTCGGCATCACCTCCGGCGCGTCGGTGCCGGAGATCCTCGTCAAGGGCGTCGTCGAATACCTCGACGGTGAGGGCTTCGAGGACGTGCAGTCCGTCACCACCGCGAACGAGACGCTGGTGTTCGCGCTGCCGCGTGAACTGCGCCCCCGCGCGAAGGCCTGACCGGTAAGCACGTCATCGCACATGCGATACAGTATCTGCATGAGGTACCTGACGCCCGATGACGTGCACAACGTCGCCTTCGCCAAGCCCTCCATCGGACGCCGCGGGTACAACGAGGACCAGGTCGACAGCTTCATCGACGATGTCGAGGCGACCCTGCGCGACCTGTACGCCCGGCTGGCTCGCTACGAGGGCACTGCCCCCGCACCGCAGGCTCCGCTCCCGGAGCGACCCGAGGATCGGGGCTTCCGCAGCTTCTGAGCCGGAGTCTCGCCGTCGCTGACCGAGCCGATCAGTCCTTGTAGCGGTGCCGGCGGATCTGCCGAGGTGCCTCTTCGACGGGCTCGGCGAAATCGTCGCGGAAGTTCGTCTCCACGGCCCTGTCCTCGCTCTGGGGCCGGTAGCGCGGCGCCCGGTAGTGCTCGTAGCGGCCCGGGCTCGACGGTGGCTCGGCCCGTCGGGAAGGACGCTCGACGTCACGGGAGAGGCTCGGCAGATCGGGCTGGGCGGAGCGGTCACCCGAGAGGCGGGGGAGTGAGGCGAAATCGTCGCGGGGGATCCGCGGTCGCTCCCGCTCGATCCGCGGGGCGGCGGGCTCGGCGACGCCCCGGGCGCGGTCGATGTCGCGCGCCTCACGCCGGTAGTCGCGGGAATCGGCACGTGCTGCGGCGCGGTGCGGTCCCGACGGTGCGTCCGGCCGTGGCGCCTCGGGGACGCCGCGCCACCGGGGCTGCGGGTCGAGGGAACGCCGATCGCCGTCGCGGCGCAGCTCCCGGGAGTCGTGCGGGCCGGGCCGCGGGCGGTCGCCCTGGGCGACGGCGGGCCGGGGTCGGGCCCCGCGCGGCAGGTCGCGACGGTCCGCGTCGACGGGGCGCCGCCGCATGGGCTCGGGCCGACGGATCGGCGCGGAGTCGGGACGCACCACGTGATTGATCTGGGTGGCGGGCGCGCCGGCATCGCGCGCGGCGATCTCCTCGCGCCGGGTGCGCTCGCGGCGCAGGTCCTCGCGCCGGACGCCCTCGCGGCGGGGAGCCTCGCGGCGCACGTCGTCGCGCCGGACCTCGTCGCGCCGGACCTCGTCACGTCGGGCCTCATCGCGCCGGGCGGCGGAGCTGCGGCCACGTGCCGCGGACTCGGTGGCCGCGGTCTCCGGGCGCTCACGGCGCTCCGCACGGTCCCGGACGGCACGGCTGGACCGGTGCGATGAGCCGCGCTGATGGCGTTCGGACCGCGCGGCACCGTCGGCGACGAGGGCAGCCGCGCCCGCCGCTGCGGGGGCGGCGGCCGGACCGGGACGCAGCCGGGTGAACGCCGCACGGAGTCGTTCGCCGAGGGTGGGACCGGACGCCTCGGCCAGCTGCTTCGCCGCGCCGGACCGCGTGGTGGTGCCGGACTTCGCGGTGGCACCGTCGGCCGTGGCGGTCGACGAGGCCCGCCGCGCGCCGGCCCTCGAGTCGCTCTTCGAACCCACGCGCTGCACGCTGCGCGCGGTCGAGGTGAGCCGCCGATACACCATGAACCGGGCACCGCCGATCGCGATGACGACCACCGAGATCCAGAACATCCACGGGAAGAGTGCGATGAGCGGGAAGAGGACGTCCGTGAGGATCTTGCTGGTGCTGCGGGGACTGGGGAGGGAGAACCACTTGTACACCGGGATCGCGGTGGCGATCACCAACGGTGGTTGCACGATCGCGGTGAACAGTGCGCGATTGCGCACGGCGAGCACCGCGACGATAGCCCCGACCGCCATCGCGAGGACCCCGGCGTTGACCCCGGTGTACTCGCCCGCCGCAAGGGCGCCGACCCCGGTGAACACCAGCAGGGTCAGGACAGCACCCCACCAGGGCAGTCCGGGGACGGTCGCGAGCACGGATCGCTCGTCGACCGGCACCTGGGAGCGGGACGGTTGGAACTTCGACACAAGGTGAACCGTACCGGTTAAGGCTGTGAGAACCGAGAATCCGACCCGGTGGGGACCGTTCGCGGCGTGAGCGTGAGCTCCAATGGCTCCTCGCGCGCGCCGTCCGGCATGGATGCCAGATCGGACAGCCGGCGCGCCGTGACGCCGACGCGCGCGTTGTACGACCCGACGGTGGCGTTGAACGCCTCGACCGTTCTACCCAGGGCGGACCCGAGCACGGAGAAGTGATTGTTCAAAATGTCGAATCGTTCGTTCAGCTCGCGACCGAGTGCCTGGATCCGGCCGGCGTCCTCGCCGAGGGCGTGCTGCCGCCACGCGAGCGCGACCGCCCGCAACATCGCGACGAGCGTGGTGGGTGTGGCGAGCACCACATTCCGATCGAGCGCGAACTCCAGGAGGTCGGGGTCGGCCTGCAATGCCGCATCGAGGAAGGCCTCCGCGGGCACGAACATCACCACGAGCTCCGGCGAGCCCACGGCCTCCCAGTACCGCTTGCCCGACAGCTGCACGACATGGGAGCGGAACCGGCGGGCGTGGTCGGACAGGAGCGCCGCGTGTTCCGACGGCGGCGCCTCGAGCAACTGGAGGTACGCATCGAGCGGCACCTTCGCGTCCACCGCCAGATTCCGGCCGCCGGCCAGGTGCACCACGAGATCCGGCCGGACGCGCGCCTCGCCCACCGTGGCCCCGTACTGGGTGGAGAAGTCGCAGTGCCTGCTGAGCCCCGCCAGTTCGACGACCCGCTCGAGCTGGAGCTCACCCCAGCGGCCACGCACGGTGGACGACTTCATCGCCGACCGCAGGGTCGCGGTCTCGGCGCGCAGCGCCTCGCTGGTGCGGGCGACGGTGCCGATCTGTTCCCGCAGTCCCGCGAACGCGGCCACGCGGCTGCGCTCGGCGACGGCGAACTCGTGTCCCAGCGCGTCGAGGGTCTGCCGTAGCGGCGCCAACAGCGCGTTGACGGGCCCGGCGAGGGCGTCCGGCGCGGGGGCGGCATCGCCGGGCGAGCCGAGCCGGGTGGACGCGACCCTGGCGAGGATCACTCCGACGGCGACGCCGACCACCAGCGCGAGCAGCGCGACGATCAGGTGCGAGAGGTCCATGCCGACAGCATGGACGAACCCCCTGACAAGTTCGTCAGGCCGCGTCGGCGGCGGGCTCCTCATCGGCGGGTTCGGGCGCCGACTTGCGCCGGAGCCGGTCCCGGAGACTCGGCTTGGCCGGCTCGTCGTCGGGGGGAGGTGTCTCGCCCGTCTGCTCGTCGATCAGCTCGCCGAGGTAGCGGAACAGCACGGCGACGGCCGCCGCGACGGGGACCGCCAGGAACGCGCCGATGATGCCGAACCGCGTGCTGCCGAACGCGATGGCCAGCAGCACGACCGCCGGGTGCAACTGCATGGAGCGGGACTGCAGGATCGGCGAGAGCACGTTGCCCTCGAGCTGCTGGACCGCGACGACCACCGCCAGCACGGCCAGTGCGGTGCCGAGGCCGTTGGTCACCAGCGCGACGATCACCGCGAGCGCGCCCGCGACGAACGCGCCGACGATCGGAACGAATCCGCCGAGGAAGGTGATCACCGCGAGGGCCCCGGCGAGCGGCACCTGCAGCAGCACCAGGCCGAGGCCGATGAACAGCGCATCGATCAGGCTGACCAGCGCCTGTGTGCGGATGAACCCGCCCAGCGTGCCCCACACGCGGGTGAGCAGCTCCGCGAAGTGCTCGGCGAGCGGAGTGCCCGTGTGGCGCCGCAGCCACGGCATGAACTTGTCGCCGTCCTTGAGGAGGAAGAAGGTGAGCATCGCCACCATGACCAGCGTGACGACGAACGACCCAGCGGCACTCACGCCGGTGAACACGCCCGAGGCGATGCTCTCGGCGCTCTCCTGCAGCTTCTTGGTGATCGACGCGACGAACTTGCTGATCTGCTCGTCCTGCAGGTTCAGCGGCGGACCCTGCGCCCACTTCTGCACCTTGCCCACGCCCTCGACCGCCTTGTCGGCGATCTCCTTGGACTGCCCGCCGATCGACGGGGCGATGAGCCCGATCACGCCGGCCAGCAGGCCGAGCGAGATCAGGAGCGTCACCGCCGTGGCCAGCGCGGGCGGCAGCCCCTTGTCGCGGAGCCAGCGGACGGGCGGCCACAACACGGTGCACAGCAGGATCGCCAGCAGTACGGGCAGCAGGACCGACCAGAACTCGGCGAGCACCCAGGTCACCACGTACAGCATCGCCGCGATGGCGACGATCCGGAGACTCCACAGCGCCAGCCACGTACCCGCGGCGCCGTACACCTCGCTGCGGGTCCGCTTGCCCGGCGGGTTCGTCATCTCATCGCTCACGTCGCGATCGTATGTGCCTCGTGCGTCAACAGCCACTCCTTGACCGCGATTCCCCACCGGAAGCCGCCGAGCGAGCCGTCCAGGCGCAGGACCCGGTGGCAGGGCACGAACAGCGCCGCGGCGTTGCGGGCGCAGGCCATCGCCGCGGCCCGCACGGCCGCGGGCCGTCCGGACAGATCGGCGTACTCCGTGTAGGTCACGGTCCTGCCGGGTTCGACGGTGCGCAGCACGTCCCAGGCGTGCTCGACGAAGGCGCCCGAGCGCTGGCGGACGACGATGTCGTCGATCGCGGTGACCTCGCCGGCGTGGAAGGCCGCGACGGCGCGGGTCACCGCGCCGAGGTCGGCGCGCTCCTCGACGGCCGGGGGCCGCAACGCGGAGTGGATGACGGGGAGAAGGGTCGAGAGGTCGGCGGTCCAGCCGGAGGCGAGGACGGCACCGTCGACGTCGACGACGGTGGTGAACGGCCCGATGGGGGTCTCGGTGGTCGAGCTGTATGCGGTCACGGGGTGATCCTCCGGTCGGTGGTGAGGGCGTGGTTCCACAGGTGCAGGGAGACGTAACTGCCCCAGGGGCTCCAGCGATTGGTGGTGATGTCGAGGTCGAGGTGCTGCGCGCCCTTGGCGACCACGAGGTCGGACGCGAGCAGTGTGTCGGGGTCGGCGAGCAGGCGCATCGCGACGTAGTCGGCGGTCCACGGGCCGATCCCCTTGAGGCGGAGCAGTTCCGCGCGGGCCTCGGCGCGGGGCATGCCGGGGTGCAGTCGGAGTCGCCCGTCCGCGAGTTCCGCCGCGACCCCGACGATCGCGGCGATCCGCGCCCTCGGTCCGGTGAGAACGTCGGCGCCGTGGGCGGCGACCGCGGCCGGGGTGGGGAAGGCCCGCGTGACTCGACCCGAGGGATCGTCCACCTCCGCGCCCAGCGCGTCGACGAGCCGCGCCTGATGGGTCGCCGCCGCCGCGATGGATATCTGCTGCCCGATCATGGTGCGTAGCAGCAGCTCCGCCGGGTCGACGCAGCCGAACAGCCGGATGCCCGGCGTGGCCGCGACGAGTGGCGCGAGTCGTGGATCGGCCGCGAGGGCCTCGTCCACGGCCACCGGATCCGCGTCCAGGTCCAGCAGGTGCCGCAGCCGGGCGACCGCCGCGCCGAGGTCGCTCATCGTGGCGAGGGAAAGGGTGGTACGGACGTACCCGTCCGCTGCGGTACTCAGGTCGACGGTGGCGATTCCGTTCCCGCCCGGCAGGTTCAGGACCCGGGTGTAGCGGTCACCGTCGGCGTGCTCGAGGCCCGCAACCGCGTGCGCGGTGAGGAACCACCGCACCCACCCGGTGGCGTAGGGCCCGCGCAGCGCGAGGCGGAGGGTGAGTTCGCCTGTGGCGCCGGCCCGGTCGGGGCTCCGGTGGGCACGCAGCTGCGACGGCGTGCGGGCGAAGACCTCGCGGACGGTGTCGTTGAACTGCCGGATGGAGGTGAATCCCGCGGCGTAGGCGATGTCCGAGAAGGGCATCGAGGTGCTCGTGATGAGGATCCGCGCCGTGGTCGCGCGGTGGGCGCGTGCCAGGGCGAGGGGGCCGGCGCCGAGCTCCGCGGTGAGGACGCGGGTGAGCTGTCGCTGGCTGTACCCCAGTCGCTCCGCGAGGCCTGACACGCCGGTGCGGTCGACGACACCGTCGGCGATCAGGCGCATGGCCCGCGCCGCGAGGTCGGACTCGAGGTTCCACCGGGGCGAGCCGGGCACGGCGTCGGGGAGGCACCGTCGGCACGCCCGGTACCCGGCCGCCTGCGCGGCGGCGGCCGTGATGTGGAAGCTCACGTTCTGCGGCTTCGGGGTCGTGGCGGGGCAGGACGGCCGGCAGTAGATGCCGGTGGTCGCGACGGCGGTGTAGAACTGCCCGTCGAACCGCGCGTCCCGGCCGGCGATCGCCCGGTAGCACCGGTCGAAGTCGAGGAGGGCTGATCCGTTGGTCACGCCCTCGACTCTCGCACCGCCGGGGCGATCCCGCTAGCGGGTTTCGGACACGGTCGTCGGTGCGCCGGTCAGCAGCAGCGGACCTGGACGGTCGCGCCGTCGTGGCGCGCCTTCCAGTACTCCCGCTCGGTCATGACCGGCTCGTCCGGATGGGTGGCCCGACGGTGCGCGACGTACCGCTGGTAGTGGTTGTCGCCCATCACCGACCCCACGTACCAGCGGATCGTCTTCAGTGCCCGGATGATCGGGTCACGCCCAGTTCGTCCCATTGCTCCTGCACCTTCCTCTCCGCCGCGGTGGGGATGAGCCCCTTCGGCGCGAACAGCTTGCTGGGCACCGGTTCCTCCTCGGTGAGCGGGCGGCCGTTGCCGGACACGGTGCGGTAGATCGTCCAGGCCCCCATGATCACCACGATCAGCACCATGAGCGCGAACACGATCGACAGGGTGCCCTGGATGAAGGTGTTGCGCACCACCGCGTCGATCGCCTCGGGTGTCTTCGCGGATCCGTACTTCTGCAGGCCGGCCTCGGCCGCGGCCTTGAAGTTGCTGTGCTGCTTCCAGTAGCCCACCGCAGGGTCGGCGCTGAAGATCTTCTGCCACGACGCCGTCATGGTGACGATCAGGTCCCAGACGAGTGGGATGGCCGGTATCCAGACCCACTTGTAGTAGCCCTTCTTGACCACCACCACGACCACCACGGTCAGCGCCATCGCGGCGAGCAGCTGGTTGGCGATGCCGAAGAGGGGGAAGAGCGTGTTGATGCCGCCGAGCGGATCGGTGACGCCCATCAGCAGGATGCTGCCCCACGCCGCGACGACGAGCAGCGAAGCGACCCATGCGCCCACCCGCCAGCTGGGATCCTTGAGCCGCTGGAACGGGCCGCCCAGGTTGCTCAGCGCGTCGGAGACCAGGAAGCGGGCGACGCGGGTGCCGGCATCGACGGTGGTGAGGATGAACAGCGCCTCGAACATGATCGCGAAGTGGTACCAGAAGGACTTCATCGACGATCCGCCGAACACCTGGTGCAGCACCTCGGACATGCCGAGCGCCAGCGTCGGGGCACCGCCCGTGCGGGAGACGATGCTCTCCTCGCCGACGTCCTTGGCGGCCTGCGCGATCTGCTGCCCGGTGATCGGATCACCGCTCAGGCCCAGCGAATTGACATAGGTGGCCGCGGTCTCGGCGGTGCCTCCGGTCTTCGCGAGCGGTGCGTTCATCGCGAAGTAGAAGTGCTGGTTGATGATCGACGCGGTGATCAGCGCCATGATGGCCACGAACGACTCGGTGAGCATGCCGCCGTAGCCGATCAGCCGCATCTGCCCCTCCTTCTCCAGCAGCTTCGGAGTGGTGCCGGAGCTCACCAGGGAGTGGAAGCCCGAGAGCGCGCCACAGGCGATGGTGATGAAGAGGAACGGGAACAGGGAGCCGGCGAAGACGGGGCCGTCGCCGCGGGTGGCGAAGTCGGAGACCGCCGGGGCCTCCATGAGCGGGCGGGCGATGATGATGCCCACGGCCAGCAGCGCGATGGTGCCGACCTTCATGAAGGTCGAGAGGTAGTCGCGCGGAGCCAGTAGCAGCCACACCGGCAGCACCGACGCCGCGAATCCGTAGATGATGATGGCCCAGCTGAGTTGGACGGGCGTCAGGGTGAACAGGTCCTTGCCCCAGCCGCTTTCGCCGACGTAGCGACCGCCGATCACCGCTGCCAGCAGCAGCACACAGCCGATCAGCGAGACCTCGGACACCCGGCCCGGTCGCAGGTAGCGCAGGTAGACACCCATGAACAGAGCGATCGGAATGGTCGCCGCGATGGAGAACACGCCCCACGGGCTGTGGCCCAGTGCCTGCACGACGACCAGCGCGAGGACCGCGATGAGGATCGTCATGATCGCGGCGATGCCGATGATCGCCGCGGCGCCGCCGACCGCGCCGAGCTCGTCGCGGATCATCTGGCCCAGTGACCGGCCACGGCGCCGGGTCGCGATCCACAGCACGAGGTAGTCCTGGACGCAGCCCGCGACCAGGGCGCCGACGATGATCCAGATCGTGCCCGGCAGGTAGCCCATCTGCGCCGCGAGGACGGGGCCGACGAGCGGCCCGGCGCCGGCGATGGCGGCGAAGTGGTGACCGAACAGGACCCTGCGGTCGGTCGGCATGTAATCCGTGCCGTTGTCGAGGATCTCCGCCGGGGTGGCGTGGTCGTCGCGCGGGCGCACGACCTTCAGCTCGATGAGCCGCGCGTAGAAGCGGTAGCCCACGACATAGGTGCACACGGCCGCCAGCACGAACCACACCGCGTTGACGGTCTCGCCGCGGGCGAGGGCGATCATCGCCCAGGCCACGGCGCCGATGATCGCGATGACGCCGAAGATCACCTTGTGCTTCGTCGTGATCGGCGACCGGTCGATGATCGCCACGGGTGGCAGGGACGGGTCGGTCCGGACGTAGGTGATGTCGCCGTCCGTCTCCGTGTTCGACGGTGCGGTGGGAGCTGACACGCTGCCTCCTCGAAGGTCGGGAACCACGGTGGTGATTCGCAAGGGCCATCGTGTCACCCGCGGGGCTCGGGCGCGGGGGATTCGCGCCGGATCCGGACACGTAGAATGAGGCCCCGTGAGCCTTACCCTCGGAATCGTCGGACTGCCCAACGTCGGCAAGTCCACCCTGTTCAACGCCCTCACCAACAGTGAGGTCGAGGCGGCGAACTACCCGTTCGCCACCATCGAGCCGAACATCGGTGTGGTGAACCTGCCGGACCCGCGCCTGAACCGGCTCGCCGAGATCTTCGGCTCGGAGCGGATCCTCCCCGCCACGGTGTCCTTCGTCGACATCGCCGGCATCGTCAAGGGCGCGTCCGAGGGCGAGGGTATGGGCAACCAGTTCCTCTCCAACATCCGCGAGGCCGACGCGATCTGCCAGGTGGTGCGCGTCTTCGCCGACGAGGACGTCGTGCACGTGGCCGGCAAGGTCGACCCGCTCGCCGACATCGAGACCGTCGCCACCGAGCTGATCCTCGCGGATCTGCAGACCATCGAGAAGGCCCTGCCGCGACTGGAGAAGGAAGCGCGCAAGAACAAGGAACTGGTCGAGACGCTCGAGGCGGTGAAGGCCGCCGAGGCGGTCCTGACCGACGGCAAGACGCTGTTCGCGGCCGGCTTCGACACCGCGCCGATCCGCGAGCTGCACCTCATGACCGCCAAGCCCTTCCTCTACGTCTTCAACGCCGACGAGGGCGTCCTCACCGATGCCGCGCGCCGCGCGGAGCTGGCCGCCGCCGTCGCGCCCGCGGATTCGGTGTTCCTCGATGCCAAGATCGAGTCCGAATTGCTGGAGCTCGACCCCGAGGACCAGGCGGAGATGCTCGAGTCCATCGGCCAGGACGAGCCGGGCCTCGACTCGCTCGCCCGCGCCGGCTTCCACACCCTGGGCCTGCAGACCTACCTCACCGCGGGCCCGAAGGAGTCGCGCGCCTGGACGATCCGCCAGGGCGACACCGCCCCCAAGGCCGCCGGCGTGATCCACACCGACTTCGAGAAGGGCTTCATCAAGGCCGAGGTCGTCTCCTTCGCCGACCTCGACGCCAACGGCAGCATGGCCGCCGCGAAGTCCGCCGGCAAGGTCCGTATGGAGGGCAAGGACTACGTCATGAACGACGGTGACGTCGTCGAGTTCCGCTTCAACGTGTAGATCTGCAGGTCAGGCCCGGTACGCGAGGCCCAGTCGGCGGGTCGCCGGGGCCTCGGTAGCATGGTCGGCCATGGCGGACGTGGCGATCGAGTACTGCCCCCGATGCGGGTGGCTCCTGCGCGCAGCGTGGATGGCGCAGGAACTGCTGACGACCTTCGAGACCGACCTGCGTGAGGTGGCCCTGCGACCCGCCCCGAAGGGAACCTTCCGCATCACGGTGGACGGCACGCCGGTCTGGGACCGCGCGGTGGACGGCGGTTTTCCCGAGATCACGGTCCTCAAGCAGCGGGTACGAGACCGCGTCGCCCCGGGGCGCGACTTGGGCCACGCGGATCGTCGAGCGACGGATACGAACCGATAAACTCCTCCGCATGAGTGAGAACCTGCCCCCGTGTCCGGAATGCGCGGAGGCATACACGTACGAACAGGGCGCGCTGCTCGTCTGCCCGATGTGCGGGCACGAATGGTCGGCATCGGAGGCGGGCTCCTCGGACGCAGTGAGCGGCACCGGTGAGATCAAGGACGCGGTGGGCAACGTGCTCGCCGACGGCGACACGGTGTCGATCACGAAGACCGTGAAGGTCAAGGGCGGCGGCGGTGGCGTCATCAAGGTGGGAACCAAGGTGCGCGGCATCCGCCTCATCGACGACGGTGTCGGCGACCACGACATCGATGCCACCGTTCCTGGATTCGGCCGGATGCAGCTCAAGTCGAGTGTCGTCAAGAAGGTCGCGCCCTGAGGTGAGCCGCTCCGTCCGGCATCACGCCTGACGCGACACCGGTGGACCCACCTGTGGGCTCCGGTGGACGCCGGGAACATTCACGACCCTCGGTTGTTGAACTACGCAACGAATCCTGACGATGTGCCGCCCGTGAGGGGGCACGCGACCCTGGAAGGGCTGTGTAGCAATGACCTCTCTGTACACCGCGATGGGCGGCTCCGATCGTATCCGGCTGGCGACGGAACTGTTCCTGCGCAAGGCGATGGAGGACGATCTTCTCGCCGACATGTTCGCGGGCAAGTTCGACCACGCCGAGCACATCGCCGCGTTCTTCAGCGCCACGTTCGGTGGCCCGCAGGACTACGTCCGCGAGCGCGGCGGGCTGGCCGATGTGCTGGCACGCCATGTCGGCCTGAACATCACCGAGGAGCAGCGCCTGCGTTGGAAGGCGTACATGATCGAATCCGCCCGGGAGGCGAAGATTCCGGAGGAGGCGGTGGCGGTGTTCGCCGGCTACCTCGAGGGCCCGAGCCGCAATACGGCGGCGATCTCGAACCTGCCTGCGGCGGAGGCGTACGCGCGTCTCGGCCGGGATCCGCAGGGCCGTACCTCGGCGCCGGTCTGATCAGAGCTTGCTCAGCAGATCGCGCAAGGTCTGCTTCTGCGCGGGGGTCAGCCCGGCGGCGAACGGCGCCTGGGCGGCCACTGCCGCGGTGATGTTCTCCCGTAGCGCGGAGCCCTCCGCGGTGAGTTCGAGCATCTTGATCCGTCGGTCGGTTCCGGGGGAGCGCACCGCCAGACCGCGCGTCTCGAGCTCGTCCGCGATGCCGGTCACGTGCGAGGGATCGCACGACAGCTCCGACGCGACGGTGCGCATGGACTTGGACTGGTCCAGCAGGAACAGTGCGCGGGCCACATGCGCGGGTAGCCCGAAGGGCTTGACGGCCTCTGCGAAGTCGGCCCGCGCCCGCTCGGCGACCCCAACGATCATCCCAGCTAGATCCTGCGATTCGAGGACCTCCGATGTGTTGTCAGCCATGAGGAAATAATACCTGACTCCACAATGGTTGACTAGTCCAGTATCGTCGAAGGCGTTCACGAGACGTCGAAGGAGAGAAACGATGAGGACCAAGACCATCGCAGTGATCGGTGCCACCGGGCAGCAGGGCGGTGCCGTCGTCGACGCGCTGCTCGAGCGCGGCACCGTGGCCGTCCGGGCGCTCGTCCGCGACCCCCTGAGCGAGAAGGCGAAGGCGCTCGCATCCAGGGGTGTGGAGCTGGTGACCGGTGATCTGACCGAGTCGGCGACCATCGATGCCGTTCTCGAGGGCGCCGACGCGGCCTTCGCGATGACGACGCCGAGCTTCACCGAGGGCGCCGGGATCGAGATCGTGACCGGCAAGGCCATCGCCGATGCGGCGCAGCGCACCGGCCTGCCGCACCTGGTGTACAGCTCTGTGGGCGGTGCGGAGCGCAGTACGGGAATCGAGCACTTCGAAAGCAAGCGTCGCGTCGAGGAGTACATCGAATCCCTCGGTCTGCACGCCACTTTCGTGCGACCGGTGTACTTCATGGAGAACCTGTTGGCCATGGGGGTCAGCGTCGAGGACGGCACGGTCGTCGTGCGCCAGCCGCTGCCCGATGGCATCCCGCTGCAGATGGTGTCGGTGCGCGACATCGGCCGCGTAGCGGCATCGATCCTGCTGGACGGCACAGCCTTCGAGGGGAAGAGCATCGAGATCGCGGGCGATGAGCTGACCGGAACGCAGATCGCGGCGGCCTTCGGTGCCGCCGCCGGGCTCGCGTCGCGGTACGAGGCACTGCCGCTCGCAGCGGTCGCCGAGATGGGCGATACCGCAGTGATGTTCGACTGGTTCGCGAAACTGCCGGCCTATCGAGCGGACTTCGCCGGCACCCGCGAGCTCTCGCCGGGGACGCTGGACCTCGCGCAGTGGATCAAGGCCGTCGGCTGGAGCGTGGCGTGATGGCATCGACGAAGACCGTCGCCCTCGTCGGCGCCACGGGGCATCTCGGCGGACTGATCGCCGCAGAGCTGCTCGCCGATCCTACTGTGCACCTCCGGATCCTGGTCAGGGCCGACAGTCGCGCGAAAGCCGCAGGGCTCGAGGAGCGGGGCGCCGAGGTCGTGGTCGGTGACCTCACCGATGAAGCGGCGCTGCACGCCCTGGTTCAGGGTGCGACCACGGTGATCTCCGCGGTCCAGGGCGGGCCGGACGTCGTCATCGACGGGCAGCGCCGGCTGTTGGCCGCGGCGCGCGCCGAGGGGGTGCGCCGGTTCATTCCGTCGACCTTCTCGGCCGACCTGTTCACGGTGCCCGAGGGTGCGATCCTGACCGGAGACATGCGCCGCCAGTTCGCCCGGATCGCCGATGAGGAACGCGGCGATGTGGAGGTGGTTCATATCCTGATCGGCGGATTCCTTGACCGTACAGTGCTGTTCGGCTTCATCCGGGTGATCGACCCGCAGACCAAGACCGCGTACGTCTGGGGCGACGGGCGCTTTCCGATGGACTGGACCACGTACGCCGACACCGCCCGGTACACCGCCGCCGTGGCCGTCGACGACGAGCCGGTGGGCCCGGTCTTCGCCGCCGCCGGCGATACGCTCGACTTCCAGGGCATCGTTGCGGCGTACGAGAAGGGCAGCGGCAGTCCCGTCACCGTCGAACGCCTCGGCTCGCTCGAGGATCTCGATGCGCGGATCGACGAGCTCCGCTCCGTTCCCGGTGCGAGCATGTTCACCTACCTGCCGCTGATGTACTACCGCGCCCAGATGCGGGGGCAGGGCCGCCTCGACCCGCTGATGAACGACCGCTACCCGCAGATCCGGCCGACGACGATCGAGGAGTACGTCCGCTCCGAGGGGCTCTGAATCGCGTTCTTGATACGCGAGGTGCGGATCTGCAGCAGCATGGAGGCATGTCTCCGCAGATCCGCACCGCGCTCGAACCCCGCGCCCCGCGCCCAGCAGGTAGGGAAGGCCGCATCGCGCCGATGCTCGGCTACCGGCGGAAGTCCTAGGAACTGGGTCGAACCCCATGTCTCACTGGACCTCGCGACTCGATCCGTCCGGCACTGCGCCCGCGCTTCCGCGCGGATCGGCGGTCCTGGACGCGGAGGCGGGCCTGGTCGCCGGGGCCGTGGGCGACGGTGCCGTCGCCTGGTCGACCGAGGTCGGGTGGCGGATCGCGGATCGGATCGGGCAGACGCTGCCGCGGGTCGGTGCGGCGCCGGGGCTCCTGGACGTGTTGAGGTCGTCCGCGACCACCACGACCTTGCGCTCGGTGCGCCTGGTCGCGGGGGTCGCAGGTACAGGAGAACTGGACGAAACGGACCTCACCACCGCCGATCAGATCGAGACGGTCCGCGAATTCGCCCGGATCGGCGTCGATCGCAGCGACACCCTGCGTGCGATCCGGGTGGGGTACGCCGTCCTCGCGTCCGCCCTGCTGGACGGCGCCTCGACGCTCGCCCCGGATCCGCGCACGGAGCTGCGCCGCATCTCCGTCCTGCTGTTCGAGCAGATCGACGATTTCACGCGCAACGCCGAGGCGGCGTTCCTGCAGGAGCGGGACCTGTGGGCACGGTCGTCGGCGGCACGACGATTCGAGTTGCTGCGAAGGATGATCGACGGCGAGGTGGTGGATGCGTCCTGGGCACAGGACGTGCTCGGCTACCGGTTCGCCGGGCCCCATCTCGCGATGATCTTCTCCGCGGCCACGGATCACACCCGATCCACCCAGCACTGGGAGCGCCAGTCCCGGGCGATCGCAGCCGCATGGGGCGACCCCGGCGCTGCGCTGACCGTGCCCTCGGGCTCGCGGACGGTGTGGGCGTGGGTCACCCTCCGGGGCCCCGCGGCGCCGGGCTCGGGCCCGCCGGAACCGCCGGACCCGGGCGTCACGGTCACCGTCGGGCAACCGGCCGCGGGGCTCGAGGGCTTCATCGCCGGCCACCGGGATGCCCTTGCGGCGCACCGCGTGCTGCAGCTGCGGGACGCCCGCTCCGACCTGCCGTGCGTCGTGCCGCACGCGGACGTCGATCTGCTCGAGCTGCTGCTCGCCGATCCGGCCGCCGCGCGCCGGTACGCTGCACGACACCTGGGGGCGTTGGGCGTCGATGGTCCGCGGATGACCGAGTTGAGGGGCACGTTGGCCCGGTATCTCGATGCCGACCGCAGCGTCGCGGAGGTGGCGGCGGCGGAGAACATCTCACGGAACACGGTCAGCTATCGCGTGAATCAGGCGTTGGAGGCCGCCGGACACGTGCGCGGTACGCCGAGTACGGCCCTGCGTGTGGCGCTGATCATCCGCGATTGGCTCGGCCCCGCGTGAGTCTAGGCGCCGGTCAGCACCTCGGTGGCGACCGGCTCCCACCGCACCTCACCTGCGGAATCCCGCAGCACGCGCCCGAAGGGCTGATCGCCGAAGTGTGTGCCGAAGGCGTACGTGTCCGGTTCCAGCAGTTCCTCGAGCAGACGGTGCCGCGCCCCGAGCACGGCATCCACGTCGCTGTCCGGGGCGGAGCCCCACTCGGGATGGCTCAGCTGCAGCGGAGCGTGGAAGGCGTCGCCGAAGGCGATCAGCCGGCGGCCGCCGGAGGTCTCGATCACGTACGAGGCGTGCCCCGGCGTGTGTCCGGGCGTGACGATCGCACTGATCCGTCCGGCGAACCGCTGACCGTCGCGGACCCGCTGCACCTTCGGGTGGTGCAGCAGCGGGTCCACGGCGCCCGACGGGTCGGGCATGTCCACCGGCATCAGGCCCTGGGTGATCGGCTCCCATTCCTGTTGTGACAGAACGTAGGTGGCGTTCGGGAAGAACGGAGTGCGAACCCCGTCGCCGGTGTCGATGAACGCCCACCCGACATGGTCGATGTGGATGTGGGTCAGCAGGAAGTGGTCGACGTCCGAGGGCTCGACCGCCAGCCTGGCGAGGTTGGGCGGGAAGGCGCCTCCCTCCAAGGGGCCGTACGGCGAGGTGACGCGCGGCATGGGACCGAGCCCGGCGTCGATCACCACCCGCCTGTCGTCGTAGGTGACGAGCAGGCCCCCGGCCGTCATCGCCACGCTGCCGTCGGCGTCGATGCTCTCGGGGTGGGCGGCCCAGTAGTCCTGCGGCACGCTCGGGAGGAACTTCGCGGCCGCGAGCGCCATCGGGCCGTCCACGACGTAGGTGAAGGTCACGTCGTCCACGTGGAGCCGCCGCATGGCGGACTGGTCGCTGAGTCGTCCTATGGTTTCCGTGGTCATGCGCTCTCCTCGTCTCGGTGAATCCGGCTGTTCATTCATCCTCCACCTCGCGGTATCACCGGCAGAGCACGGTGCCCACCGCCTCGACGAGCACCCGCTCCGCATCGGCCGCCGGTCCGGATGCCCGCCATGCCACGTGGTTGTCGGGGCGCACCAGAATCGCTCCCGTAGCGCCGATCTCGCCGATCTCGGCCCACCGGCCCTCGGCATCGAGCGCGTCGACCCCGAGGCGCACGGGCTCGATCCGGATCCCGTACTCCTGCGCCGCGGTCGACGCTGCCGCGATCCAGGGCCCGGCATCGGACCCCGCGATCAGGGCGAAGGCTCCGTCGCCTCCGACGAGGTCGTGGGTCGAGACGCGGCGCCCGTCGGCGTCGAGCCAGGCGTGCGGCAGCAGGTGGCCGGGGCGGCTGGTCGGGTGGTAGATGTCGCCCGTGGCCGACCGAGGGGCTGGATCGGTGCCGTCCGGCACCACCGAGGCACTCGTGTAGTGGTAGCCCAGTTCCAGGTCGTGGGCTTGGAACTCGAACTTCTGCAGATCGATCGCGTGGCGGGCGCGCTCGCGCCGGGCCTCCCCGAGCAGGCCCTCGCTGAACAGGGCGTGGAAGGCCGCTCGGTTCGCCTCGACGGGAGCGGCCGCCACCAGTCCGATGCCGGCGTCGATGAGGTCGTGGTTGAACGCCATCAGCGCCCAATCGGCCACCTCGGTGGCCACCGGCTTGCGCTCGTGCTCGTAGGTGTCGAGCAGCGCGTCGGTGGCCGTGCCCGCGAGGACCTGGGCCAGCTTCCACGTGAGATTGTGCGCGTCCTGGATCCCGGTGTTGAGCCCGAGGCCCGTGGTGGGCGGTTGTCGGTGTGCCGCGTCGCCGGCGAGGAACATGTCGCCCACCCGCCACTTGTCGGCCACGATGCGGTCGAGGATCCAGTGGCTCACCTTGTGCACCTCGACCTCGAGCTCGGGCAGCCGCAGCAGCTCTCGCAGTCGGGGAATGATCGCCTCCTCGTTGAAGCGCTCCGGATCGTCCGGGCGGAAGGCGAAGTGGATCACCCACTCCTCCGAGTTGCGGCCCCACGTGGGGCCCACCTGGACGAGCGCGCCGGCCTGCCACGAACTCACCCCCTCGGGATTGCTGAACCACGTGATCAGGGTGTTGTCGTCCCAGTACTCGGAGAGGTCGGCGGAGAAGTGAGTACTGACCATGTCGACCATCCCGGTCGGGCCCTCCATCGTCACGCCCGACGCGGGCCCCACCGTCTTACCGCCGTCGGCGACGATGACGTACCGGGCGTGCACCGTGAGCTCGTCCCCGGTGGCTCGGTCGAGAACGTGCACCAGCACCCCGTCGTCCTGCTGTTCCCAGGAGGTCACCTCGTGGCTGTAGCGGATCTTCCCGGGTGCTCGCCGCTCCGCCTCCGCTCGCAGCAGCGGTTCCAGGCGCAGTTGCGGGTAGTTCGTGGCCAGGACGGGGCCGTCGGCCTCGTACCTCGAGCGCAGCGCGCCTCCGCCGAAGGCGTCCAGGCGATGGATCTCCCGGCCGTCCAGCGGACCGTCGCCCCCGAGTGAGGTGACCCAGCGGATCTGACCGAAGTGCTCGAGCGGCGCGCCCACCTCGTAGACCGCGTCCGCGAGGTCGTGCTGGCGGAAGATCTCCATCGTGCGCTGGTTCAGGTAGTGCGCCTTCGGCAGGATCGAGGTTCCTGCGTGGCGTTCCACCAGAAGGTGTTCCACCCCGAGGTCGGAGAGGAACAGTGAGCTCGAGAGGCCGCAACCTCCACCGCCGATGATGAGGACCGGGACTGTGATGGTCGGCATTGATCCGAACCCTTCGTGAGAGGTCTGGGGGAGGCCGCAGCGGCCTGGTTCCGACTCTCATCGCTCCGGACCGCTGACGCCACGGGTCCGAACCCAATAGACTGTGTACACTTTGGGTGCTGGCCCAATTCGCCTCGGCCGTGTCCAGTCGGTGCGTGGCCGCTGCCCGGCCTACGATCCGAGGATGTTGATCGCCACGGCCCCGCAGCGCCGCCTGGGTGTGCCGCACGACGAAGCGAGGCTTCGCATCGGCCCGATCGATCCGGAGATACCGACCTCGTCCCGGCAGTTGTTCATCGAGGGAGATCCGTCATTCGAGTTGTCCTTCTGGTGCGGTACCTGTCCGTTCCTGTTCGAGCGCAAGACCATGGGCTACGACATCTCGGACGAGAGGGAGCCCCTCGGCAAGCTCGAGCGCGGGCTCGACCTGATCGACGACGAGGTCGTGACCGCCTTCTCCAGGCTGCTTCCCGACGGTGCGTACCTCCCGCTCCTGGTGGAGGTCACGCCGGAGCTGGTGGCGCCCTACGACGACCGTGACTACTTCACGCACGTGCAGATCGCGACCTGGGGAATCGACCCGAACTGGGGTCTTCCGCAGAACCCGTTGACCCACTACTACCGGACGTTCGAGACCGAGGTCGGGCCCGACGAGCACCTCTTCGAGTTCGTGGTCCCCATGGTGCAGCCCAGTTGGAACGACGAGAAACGCGTCGAGCACTACGTCGACCTGCTCGCCGGCGGCACGAAGCCCACGGCGGTCGCACTGTCGATCCTCGATCGCCGAGCACCCGCGGTCGCGAGCCCCGAGGCGGATTGGTACGCGCACCGCGCCGTGACCCACTTCCTCCTCGACGGCCATCACAAGTTCGAGGCTGCAGCACGAGTGGGCGCGCCGCTGCGGCTGCTGGCTCTCCTCAGCATCGACGAGAGCCTCGCCGGCGCCGAGGCCGTTGCAGGGCTCCCGGACCTGCTGCGCCGAGCCCCGTCTCAGCGCCGACGAAAGGAATGACCGTGGACCTGTTCACGCGCATCGCCGTGACCGACCTACCGCGGGCGATCGCGTGGGGCGATCAGCTCTTCGGCGATGTCGGGGCCTTCCTCGCCGCGCAAGGCCGTCTTCATCGACCCCGACGGCAACGAGGTCGGCATCGGCGGCGGTGCCGTCTGATCGACTCCCTCTAGGATCGCGGGAAAGCCGCCGAGACCTCCAGGAGAGACCACGATGACCCACTTCCGGGCGCTGATCGCCGACCTCGCCGACGACACGGTGACCACCCGCGTCGAGACCCGCGACCCGGCGCCGCTCGAGCCGGGACAACTTCGTATCGCCGTCGAGTTCTCCGGGGTGAACTTCAAGGACGCCCTGGCCCTGACGCCCGGCGGCGGTGTGGTGCGCCGGTACCCGATCGTCCCCGGCATCGATATCGCCGGCACCGTCCTGGAGTCCACCTCGGACCAATTCGCCGAGGGCGACCGCGTCGTCGCGCACGGTTACGAGATCGGCACCGCCCGCGACGGCGGCTACGCCGAACAGGCGGTCGTCCCTGCCGAGTGGGCCGTCAAGCTGGACGCGTTGAGCACCCGTGAGGCCGCCGCGGTCGGCACCGCGGGCTTCACCGCGGCCCTGAGCGTCGCCGCGATCGTCGACGCCGGGATCACCCCGGGCGACGGCCCCGTCGTGGTCACCGGCGCGACCGGAGGCGTCGGCTCCACCAGCATCGACCTGCTCGCCGGCCTCGGCTACGAGGTCGTGGCCTCGTCGGGCAAGCCCGCCGCAGCGGACCGCCTGCGCGAGCTCGGCGCCGCAGAGATCATCGGCCGGCTCCCGCTCGACCCCGACGCCAAGCCGCGGCCGCTCGGGAAGAGCCGCTGGGCCGCCGCCGTCGACTGCGTCGGCGGGGCCGCGCTCGCCGACGTCATCAGCACCCTCGACTACGGCGGCGTCGTCGCCGCCAGTGGCCTCACGGGCGGCGCCGGCCTCAAGACCACGGTCATGCCCTTCATCCTCCGCGGCGTCACTCTGGCCGGCATCGATTCGGTGTTGCTGCCGATCGAACCCCGCCGCGCCCTGTGGCAGCGGATCGAGACCGACCTGCGGCCGCGGCATCTCGACCTCGTCGCCAACGACATCGGGATCGACGGTGTCGGCGCCGTCGTCGAGGCCCTCCGCGCGGGCGAGTACACGGGCCGCGCCGTCGTCGACCTCGGCCGCGGCTGGTGATGCTCACGCCGCGGCGATGATCTCCCGCATCGCCACGCCGGTCAACGCCCGCCACTGATCGCGCGGCGGTGCCGCGGGCGCCCAGGACCCCGCCAGGTGCGCGAGCGCGACGCCGAGAATCGGGGCATGCGCCGGGAAGGCCTCCCGGGCGCGGCGCGCACCGTCGGCCTTGCTGACGACGGTGCCCGTCATGGTCGTGACCAGCATCCGGGCCGGTCCGGTGAGGCACCAAGCGACCCGGCCCGCGGAAAGGGGACGGGAGCCGCCGGCGACTCGGTCCGCGAGCGGAAGCCAGTAGTCCCGCAGGTTGGCTCGGGTCCAGGCGGCGAGCAGGTCGGGTTCGGGATCGAGGCCCCACGCGGCGACATCGGGGCCGCGGACCGTCACCCCGCCGTGGATGAGCTCCGCCCAGACAACCGGATTCACGTCGAAGGCGCGCCGCGCCTCGAAGATCTCGCCGACGTGGGAGGCGACCGGGTCGATCCGGGTGACCGGGCGGCGCAGGTCCGACGCCCACACGAACGAGGTGTTGACCGTCGCGCTGAACCCGAGCCCGCGCGCGATCCGGCCGGCCACCCGCGGGACTTGGGAGAGGTGCAGCAATCGGAGTCGGCGCATCAGACCGGGCCGCCCGCGCGAGGAATCGTCGAGTACCGCGACCAGATCCAGATCGCTCGCGCCCGGGCGGTACGCGCCGAGTGCCACCGAGCCGCCGAGGGCGGCAGCCGTCACCGAGCCGGGGAGTAGGCGGTCGGCGGCGGTGAGATATCGCCGCACGGCGTCGTCGATCTCCGGATGCGCGTTCGGGTTCACACTGCACGGTACGTGCGATCAGGCAGGCACCGCCGCATCGCGAGAATCAGGTCATGAATCGACCGGAACGATGGCTACGGTGAATCCATGACTGTGAGGCAGATCCAGGTCACCTTCGACTGTGCGGATCCGAAGCGCGTTGCGCTGTTCTGGTGCGAGGTGCTCGGGTACGTCGTGCCGCCGCCCCCGCCGGGGTTCGACGATTGGGACGCCTTCGAGGCGTCGCTGCCACCGGAGGCGCACGGCTCGGCCTTCGCATGTGTCGACCCGAACGGTGCCGGCCCGCGCCTGTTCTTCCAGCGCGTGCCCGAGGGCAAGAGCGTCAAGAACCGCGTCCACCTCGACGTCCGTGTCGGCACGGGAATGGTGGGCGCCGAACGGCTCGCGGCCCTCGAGGCGGAGTGCGCGCGATTGGAGAAGCTCGGTGCGACCCGCCTCTACCTGCAGGAAGCCGACGGCGCGAACGAGTCCTGCCTGACGATGGCCGACGTCGAGGGCAACGAGTTCTGCCTCGACTGACGTGTTCGCCCTGGACGAAGGGGTGGCCGTGGCCCCCTCCGGTGTGGACACTGGAGTCACGTGGGTCCCTACGGCTCGAGGAGTCAAGTCATGGCAGGTAACGACAACCCGTTCGGGTTCGGTCCGGGCGAGTTCGATGACCTCGCGCGCGAGGCCCGGGACATGATCGGCCGGTTCGTGGGCGGAACCGTCGGCCGGGAGGCCTTCTCCGGGCTGTTCGACGATGCCGTCCGCCGCCCGAAGCGCCAACCGGAGACGGCGGGCGAGACCGGCGACGGGGTCTGGGCGATCATCGCCACCGCCGAGGACGGGGGCGCCCGCGTCGAACAGGTCTACGCCACCGAGATCGACGCGCTCCGCTCGAACCAGCACAACACCGATGTCACGCGGAAGGTCCGGTTCCTGCCCTACGGCATCGCGGTGACCGCTCTGGACGACTGACCACCTCGTCGGCCTCACCGGCGCCGGTCGGCCCGACCAGCGCGCGGGTCAGGCGTCGCCGTGCTCGACCAGCCAGTCCAGCAGCGCGGAGGTCTCGCGCCAGTGCTTGCGGATCTGGGGCACCAGCTTCGGCGTGTGGATGATCTCCTCGAAGCCGTAGTCGCGCATCACGCTGAGCGACTTGTGCCGCAGCAGCTCGATCCGCGGATGATCGGCGTCCCAGCCGCGCGGCGAGGTCTTGAGCGTCTCGCCGCCGATCTCCCAGCCCTTGCGGCGCAGCTTCGCGATGGCCTGCTCCAGGGCGGGGCCGTACAGGTCGTTGTCGATCGCCTTCCGGAAGGCGGCCAGGCGGGTGGGGCTCGCCTCGTAGAAGCCGGCGCCGACCCGCACCCCGGGCGCGCCGATCTGCAGGTAGTAGCCGGTCGCGGGTCCGACGCCGATGAACGCGCCCTGATGCGTCTTGTACGGCGTCTTGTCCTTGGAGAACCGGACGTCGCGATAGGGGCGGAAGATCTTCGCGGCGCCGAACTCGTCGGCCAGTTCCTCGGTCAGCGCGGCCATCGGCGCGGCGACGGCGGTCTTGTAGACCTCCTTGTGCGCCTCCCAGAAGACCTTCGAGTTGTCGGCCTCGAGGTCGTCGTAGAAGTCCAGCGCCGCCTCGGGGAATCCGGTGAAACTCATGTTCGCCAGGCTAGCCTTGTGGCATGAAACCCGGTGAAACCGCGCCCGACTTCGAACTCCCCGATCAGGACGGAACCCCGCGGAAGCTGAGCGACCTGCTCGCCGCCGGCCCCGTCGCCCTGTTCTTCTACCCGGCCGCGTTCACGCCGGGCTGCACCAAGGAGGCGTGCCACTTCCGCGACCTCGCCGCCGAGTTCTCGGCCGCCGGCGTCCAGCGCGTGGGCATCAGCCGCGACGCGGTCGCCAAGCAGCAGGACTGGACGGCCAAGCACGGCCTCGACTACCCGCTGCTCTCGGACGTCGACGGTGCGGTCGCCACGGCCTACGGCGTCAAGCGCGACGGCCTGCTCAAGTTGGCCGGGATGCCCACCAAGCGCACCACCTTCGCGATCCGCGCCGACGGCACCGTCGCCGACGTGATCGCCTCCGAGGTCAACATGCAGGCCCACGCCGACCGGGCGCTCGCCGCACTGCGCGGGTGAGCGAGGTCCTGCTTCGCGAGGTCCACGGCCCCGAGGAGTACCCCGCGCTGGTGCGGGTGTGGCGCAGCTCCGTCGACGCCACGCACGATTTCCTCGCCGCCGCGGATCGCGACGCCATCGAGTCACGCCTCGCGAGCGACTACTTCCCGCAGGTCCGGCTCACGGTCGCGGAGGCCGACGGTGCGCCGGTCGGGTTCGCGGGGACCGCGGGGGAGGGCCTTGCGATGCTGTTCGTCCACGCCGACGCGCGTGGACGGGGCGTCGGGCGGGCGCTCCTCGCGCGTGTGATCCGTGAGCAGGGTGTGCGGACCGTCGATGTCAACGAGCAGAACGAGCGGGCCGCCGGCTTCTACGCGCACAGCGGCTTCGTGGTGACGGGCCGCAGCGAGACCGACGGTGACGGGCTGCCGTATCCGCTGCTGCACCTCGCGCTGCCGTAGGACCACGGGTCGTCGGGAGAGCCCGCGTGGGCCGAATCGGCGCGCTACGGTGAGCGGGACGAAGGAGTTCCATGTCCGATGTCTGGCAACTGGTCCACGCGGAGCGCCGCGCGCTGATCGCCTTCCTCGAGGGCGTCGACGACGCGCGATGGGACACCCCGTCCCTGTGCCCGGGCTGGCGCGTGCGGGACGTGGTCGCGCATCAGATCTCGACGGCGAACACCACGAGGCTCGGCTTCGTCAAGGGAATGATCCTCGCGCGCTTCGACTTCGACCGGGACAACCAGAGCGGCGTCGACCGCGAGCTCGGGCCCGCGCCGCAGATGCTCGACCGTTTCCGCGCGCTCGTCGATCGCACCTCGGGCCCGCCCGCGCCACAGGACACGCGCCTCGTCGAGGTCGTGGTGCACGGCGAGGACATCCGTCGTCCGCTCGGCGTCGTCGGCGACTACCCGGCGGTGGCGGTCGAGCGGGCCCTGCGGTTGCAGGCCCGCACCGGGAAGGGCATGGGCGGAGCGAAGGAACACGTCGCCGGTCTGCGGCTGCGCGCCACCGACGCGGACGTCACCATCGGTGATGGCCCGGAGATCACGGGACCGTTGCTGGCCCTGCTCCTGGTGGTGAGCAGACGCACCGTCGCCCTGGGAGAGCTGAGCGGGGAGGGCCGGAACACCCTCGCGGAACGGGTCTCCTGACGCTCAGCGGGGCGGCGTGATCGTGATCCGCGCGTCGATGCGGGTGATCAGGCAGGTGCTGCGGGGAATGCGGAAGTCCTCGTCGGTGGGCGCGTCCACGATGCGCTGCCCGGCGATGCGCACGGGCACGATGAACCGGTAGTTGAGCAGGTCCGCGTCGCCGCCGGGGGCGACGGTGCGCGCGGTGACCTTCGGTGCGTCCATGATCGAGTACTGGAGGTGGCGGTCCAGGTCGCCGCGCAGCTGCTCGCCGGAGAAGCCGGTCTGCAGGCCGTTCTCGAACCGGACGGCGTTGGGGGCGAAGGGCACCGCACCCGCCTTCGTCCGGTCGCCGAGCGCCGTGATGTAGGCGTCGGCGGCCGCCAGCTGGCGTGCGGGGCCGCAGGTCGCGGTGGCGGGCACGGCGGTGGCGGGCGCGGCGATCGTCGCGGCGACGACGGTGGTGATCAGGGCGGGTGCGACGCGGGCGAGGGCGGCCATGCGTTCACAGTAGCCGCGGGACCACGTCAGTCCGCCGTGTACGTCGAAAGGACCTCGCGGACCGCGGCATCGATCTGCGCGTGGTCCACGCCGAGCTCGGCGAGGATCGTGGCGCCCGGGCCCGTGCCCTCGGCGAGCACGCCGAGCAGGACGTGCTCCGTGCCGACGTAGTTGTGGCCCAGACGCAGGGCCTCCCGAAGGACCATCTCGACGGTCTTCTTGCCCGCCGTCGAGAACGGGATGAGCTCGGGCACGTCGGCGTTGTCGGCGACGGGGATCCGTGTCCGCACCGCGGTCTCGGTCACGCCGCGCCCGACGAGCAGTCGCGCCGCGATGCCCTCGGGCTCGCGGAACAGCCCCAGCAGGACGTGGTCGGTGTCGATCACCGGGCTTCCCGCGGCGCGTGCTTCGTCCTGCGCCGCCACCACGACGCTCCGCGCCCGCGGCGTGAACCGCGAGTAGGGCGAGCCGGTCGCGTCGATGAGTGCCGACGGGTCGATGCTCGGCGGCGCCGAGCGCTGCTGCGCGGCCTGCTTCGTCATCCCCATGGACTCGCCGATCGAGGTCCAGGTGGCGCCGCTGCGCCGCGCCTGGTCGACGAAGTGCCCGACGAGGTGGTCGGCGGTCTCGCCGAGGTGCGCCGCGACGGCGACGGCATCGCCGAGGTGGGCGAGCGCATCGCCGTCCGGGTGGAGTGCGTGGACGGTGCGGATGAGGGCGTCGAGGCTGATGGGATCGTTCTCAGGCATGCGTCAAGCATGCGTTGACGAATCGCAGTTGTCAACCGTTGGTTGACGCAGGGTCGGGCGAGGTCACCAGATGACGGCGAGCCCCGCGGCGGTCAGTGACAGCAGGCCGGCGGCGTAGAACATCCCGCGCGGGACGGCCTCGCCGGTGCGCTTCTGCCGCGCGCTGCCCATGCCGAGCAGGCCGCCGACGATCAGCAGGATGGCCAGCTTGATGCCGATCTTCGGGTAGTTCAGCTCGATCCCCGCGGGCCACGGCGCGGCCAGCGCGAGGCCCGTGACGAGCGAGACCAGGAGGCCGTAGTCCATGACCCGGTCGAACCGGAACCGCCCCGTCGCCGCCGAGGCGACCCAGCCGCCGAAGGTCACGGCGAAGCCCACGATGTGGATCAGAACTATTACGTTGCGTAGTACTTCCATGGTGTGAGCGTATCGAACCGGACGAATCGTGCACCTGGTACGGCGATCCGTGGGGTTCCCCTCGTCGGCGGACGGGGCTACGGTCGAGAGATGGCTGCGATCATCATCGTCGGTGCGGGACTGGCGGCCGCGAAAGCGGCCGAGGCGCTGCGGGATCTGGGCCACGACGGCCCGATCACGCTGATCGGCGCCGAATCGCATCTTCCGTACGAGCGACCTCCGCTGTCCAAGGACTACCTCCAGGGAAAGGCCGATCGAGACAGCGTTTTCACCTTCGACGCCGACTGGTACGCGGACCACGATGTCACCGTGCGCGCCGGCGTCCGCGCCACCGCGCTCGACCTGGAGGCGCGCACCGTCGGCCTGGATACCGGCGAGTCGGTGCCCTACGACGACCTGCTCCTGGCCACGGGGTCCCGCGCGCGTCCGCTCGCGGACGCCGACGGCGTGCACTACCTGCGCACGCTCGACGACAGCGATGCGCTGCGCGCGGTCTTCGACAAGGGCGGCCGGCTCGGTGTGGTCGGCGGCGGATGGATCGGGCTGGAAGCCGCGGCGTCCGCACGCGGGGCAGGGCTGGAGGTCACCGTGGTCGAACCCGGCGAGCAGCCGCTGCTCCGGGCGCTCGGACCCGAATTGGGGAAGGTCTTCGCGGACCTGCACCGCGCGCACGGCGTGGATCTGCGGACCGGCGTCGGCGTGCGAAGCGTCGAGCGCGGCGGCCGGGGGTTGGTCCTCGACGACGGCACGACCGTGGAGACGGACGCGGTTCTCGTGGGGATCGGCGCGATCCCGAACACCGAGCTCGCGGAGGCGGCGGGTCTGGCGATGGCGGAGGGCGGAGTGGCCGTCGACGCGGGCCTGCGCACCTCCGACCCGCACGTCTACGCCGTCGGCGACATCGCCGCCGCCGAGAACCCGACGGTGGGCGGTCGCGTGCGGGTGGAGCATTGGGCCAACGCGCTCAACCAGCCCCGCGTCGCCGCCGCGAACCTGCTCGGCGGATCCGAGGTGTACGACCGCCTTCCGTACTTCTACACCGACCAGTACCAGCTCGGCATGGAGTACCTGGGTCTGTCGACCGGTTACGACGAGGTGGTGATCCGCGGCGACCTGGCAGCCCTGGAGTTCGTGGCCTTCTGGCTCGCGGACGGGCGTGTCCTCGCGGGGATGAACGTGAACGTGTGGGATGTGGGCGATGATGTGCGTGCGCTGATCACGTCCCGCCGGGTGGTCGACGTGGCTCGGCTCGCAGATCCCGGCGTTCCGCTCTCGGAGGTCTAGTACGCATGAAGTCCCGGTGGTCGGCGCGGATCGCCGGCACAGTCGCCGCTGCGCTGATAGCGGTCTCGCTCGTGTCCGTTCCGTCGGGTGCGGCACCGTCGGCCTACTGCGGCACCGCGCTCACGCCCGCGGAGAACAAGCGCATCGTCGAACTGTCCGACCCGGCGGCCCTGCCGACGGCGCCGACGCATCCGAGCCTCGACGACCTCACCGCCCGGCAACGGGGCATCGCCGATATCCTTGCGGCGCACCGCGACCGGCGCGGACTCTTCGGCGTCGGGATGGACGGCGTGATCCGCGACGCCGTGGGTCCGACGCAACGCAACGAGGCCGGACTCGACGACCCGCGGTACGCGAAGTCGCTGTCGATCGGTCTGATCAGCCGGTACCTGCGCGCGATTCACGCGCAGTGGACCGGCGGAGCCGTGCCGCAGTGGTGGGGCAACTACTTCCGGCTGGCCGCGCGCTGCGAACTGCCGCCGGGCCGGGTCGCGATGGCGGGCTACAACGCGCACATCACCGTCGATCTGGCCTACACCGTGGAGCAGGCGCACAGCACGCCGGCGAATGCGCGCGACTTCTACCGCATCGTGGACTCGATCGCCAAGAACGGCAACGTGATCCCCGAGCGCAGCAAGCGGATCTACGGCGCCGATCTATGGGGCCTGTGGACCTTCTACTTCTTCGGGCAGGGGCTCGACCGCCTCGTCGGCGCCGGCGTCGCATCCAACCTGATGCTGCGCGCCGCGGACGACGGCTACAACACCCTCACCTTCGCCAACGGGCTCGCCCTGCAGAACCCCGGCGTCCGGCCCGCCACGGAGGGCGCGATCCTCGCACTGTGGCAGACGGGCGAGATCGCCTTCGACGTCCTCTCCGGTCTCGGTGGCCTCGGCACCCCCGTCGCGCCGGCGCCGAACCCGCGGCCCGCCCCGACCCCGGCGCCCCGCCCCGCACCCGCCCCGGTGCTCGCCGCCACCGGTCGCTGATCCGGCGGGTGCGATAGTGCAGGGGTGACCTTCCAAGAACTCGTCGACTACAACGCCTCGCTGCCCTTCAACCGGTGGGCGGGGATCGAGGTGCTCAGCGCGGACCGCGAGGAGGTCGTGCTCCGCCTCGAGCGCCGCGACGACCTCTGCCAGAACCTCGGCGGCCTGCACGCCGCGCTCATCGCGGGCGTTCTCGAGAACGCCTGCGGTTACGCGCTCGCGATGCACTCCGGCGCGGGTGGCCTCGTCACCCAGATGGACACGCAGTTCCTGCGCCCCGCCCAGGGAGAGGCCTTCCTGGCCGTCGGCCGGGTGGTCAAACCCGGCAGTAGGCAGAGCTTCTCGGAGGCCGACTTCTTCGTGGAGGTCGACGGTGCGCGCGGGCCGCGGTTCGCCACCGCCCGCGCGCTCGTCGTCCCGTCCTGACCTCTCAGGAGCGCGGCCGGAACCGGCGCACCGCCCGGTACACGCCGTAGAGCACCAGCAGCACCGCGGCCCACGGCAGCACCGCGCCGACGATCACCAGCAGCCACCGCCCGGCGCCGCGCAGCGCGTCCCAGCCGTCCTGCAGGCCGCCCGTGAACCCGGACCGGTCGGCGGTGACGGTCGGTTTCGCGATGGACACCGTCACCGTCGAGAGGGAGACCCGGTCACCGATCGAGGCGCGCCGCGACTGCAGGGACTCGAGCTCCTGCTGGCGCGACGTGAGTGCCGACTCCGCCGCGATCACCTGGTCGGTGGTCTCGGCCCTCGCGAGGATCGCCGTCAGCCGGTCGACGGAGACCTGGGTGGCGCGGATGCGTGCATCGAGGTCGACGACGGTGCCGGTCACGTCCTCGTGCTCGAGCCGCACGGTGCCGACCTCGCCGAGTCCGCCGATCTTCTCCACCAGGTCGTTCACCTTGTCGCTCGGCACCCGCAGCGTCAGCGTGGCGCGGGCCTTGTCGCCGCCGGTCTCGGTGCGGGCGTCGACCCGACCGCCGAGCCGCTCCGCGGTCGCGGCCAGTTCCCGGGCCGCCGACGCCGGATCGGTGTTCGTCACGTCGACGGTGCCGGTGGTGATCACCTGACGGTCCGTCGGCGCGTTCGCCGGGGTCGACGGTGCGGCCGGACCCGTCGTGGGCGCCGCCCTCGGCGCGGGGGCGATGGCGGCCTGGCCGCCCGTGATGGGTGCGGATTCCGCAGCCCCGCGGCCACCGGTCTGCGGTGCTAAGGCGGAGTACGACGAGGAATGGCTTTCGCTGCTGTGGAATTGGCTCGCGACGACCCCGCCCACGGCCACCACCGCGATCGCGGCGGCCGCGGCGATGCCCAGCGTCCGATGCCTGCGCCGGCTGCGGCGCGCCTGCAGGTCGTCGCCGACCTCGGCCATGACCGCGGCGCGCATGGCGGAGAGCCGGTCGTCGGTGAGGATGTCGTCGGGGGTGATCCGGGTGGTCATGATTGCTCCCTCAGGGTGCTCAGATCGGCGCGCAGGCGGCCGCGCAACCGGGAGACGCGGTTGCGCACGGCGGCGTGGGTCACGCCCACCTCCGCGGCGGCCCGCTCGTAGGTCTGTTCGTCCTCCACACACAGGCGGTAGAGGCGCTGGTCGGTGGGGGACAGGGCACTCACCGCGCCGGCGATGAGCGCGCGGATCTCGGCGGCGAGCACCTCGTCCTCGGGCGAGGGCGCCGCGCCGGGCGGTTCGACGTCGTCGAGCGGCGCGGATCTGTCCCGGACGGCGGAGAGCCGTCTCCCCGCGTTGAGCGCGGCGTACCGCGCGGTGGTCAGCAGCCACGGGAGCACCGACTCGTCGACGATCCGCACCGAGTCGATGCGGCGCCAGAGCGTGAGGAAGGTGTCCTGGGCGACCTCCTGCGCGGCGTCGGCGTCGCGCAGGACGGTGTACGCCTGCCAGTAGACGGGGCGCACGTGGCGGTCGTGGATCGCCGCGAACGCCGAGCCGTCGCCGCCCGCGGCGCGGGCGAGGAGGGTCCGGTCCGCGGACTCGTCGGTTCTCATCGTGGACGTCACACCCCCTCTATGTCGTCGGGGCGGCCGACCGTCTCACCCGGATCCGACGGTGCCGGTCAGAGCGTCAGGTGGATGCCCTCGTCGTCGACGGTGACCGTCACCGAGGTCAGGTCGTCGACCTGCGCGTCGGGGGAGAAGCGGGCCGACTGCGGCCCCACCCCGACCACGCGCATCCCGGCGGCCTTGCCCGCGGCGATGCCGGCCTCCGAGTCCTCGAAGACGATGCACTCGGAGGGATCGATGCCGAGCAGCTGCGCGCCCCGGAGGAAGCCCTCGGGGTCGGGCTTGCTGGCCCGCACGTCCTCGGCGGTCACGCGCACGGCGGGCAGGGGCAGCCCAGCGGCGCCCATCCGCGCCGTCGACAGCGGGACGTCCGCCGAGGTCACCAAGGCGTGCGGGGCACCGTCGAGCGCGGCGAGGAAGGCGGGTGCCCCGGCGACCGGGACGATGCCCTCGGTATCGGCGGTCTCCTGCGCGAGCAGTTCACGGTTCTCCGCGAGGTTCACCTCGACGGGGCGATCGGGCAGCAGTTCCGCCATCGTCGCCTGGCCCTGCCGGCCGTGCGCGACCGCCAGCACCGCCGCGGGATCGAGGCCCTTCGCCCGCGCCCACCGGCTCCAGCACCGTTCCACGACGGCGTGCGAATCCACGAGCGTGCCGTCCATGTCCAGCAGCAGCGCGCGACCGGTGAGCATGCGTGTCCTCCTGAGATGAGCTTGTCGGCACCACGATACGGACCGGTCCGGGAGGCGCGTGCGGATCAGCGGGGGACGACGAGGTCCGGGGTGAGCTCATCGAGGCGGACGGCGCCGGCCAGGCCCATGGCGTGCCGGAGCTCGGCGAGCAGCCCACCCAGGACCGAGCGGACACCGTCGGCGCCGGAGACGGCCAGGCCCCACAGGATCGGCCGTCCCACGAAGACCGCGTCCGCACCCAGGGCGAGGGCGGTCAACGCGTCGAGCCCGTCGCGGACGTCGCCGTCGACGAGCACGGTCGCGTCGGCGCCGACGGTCGCGGCGATCGGCGGCAATGCCTGTGCGGGCGCGACGGTGCGCCCCAGCTGGCGCCCGCCGTGATCGCTCACCCATACCCCGGCCGCGCCCGCGTCGATGCATCGTCGGGCCTCGTCGGCGCGCAGCACGCCCTTGACGAGCACCGGGAGTCCGGTCAGGTCGACGAGCCGGCCGATGTCGTCGAGGACCGCCCCGGCGTCCTGCTCGATCGCCGCCCACGCGTCGGCCCCGGACCGCAGGTGCTGGGCGACGTTGACCAGGGCGAGGTCGTCGCCCAGCGGCGGCAGCCCGCGGCCGCCGGAGCGGCCCACATAGGGGGTGTCTCCGGTGAGCACCAGTGCCGTTGCGCCGGCCGCCGCGGCCCGCTGCACCAGCGCGTCGGTGATGGACCGGTCGCGCATGAGGTAGACCTGCTGCCACCACGGTCCGCCCACCGCGGCGGCGACGTCCTCGATCCGGGCGGTCGCGCGCATGGACAGCACGAACGGGGCGCCGAACTCGGCTGCGGCCCCGGCCGTCGCCGCCTCGCCGCCGGGGTGGACGAGGCGGTGGAAGGCCGTCGGCGCGACGCCGATGGGGGAGCGCCAGTCGCCGAGGACGGTGGTGGTCGTGTCGATCGAGCGGACGTCGCGCAGTACGCGCGGCGCGAGCCGCCAACGCTCCCAAGGAGACTCGCCGGTGCCGGCGCCGCGCATGAGGTACGCCCACACGTCGGGCGCGAGTACCTGCTCGGCCTGCTGCACGAGTTCGATCATTCGGTCGCTCCCTAGGGTTCGTGTGTTCCAGTACACAGTGTTGGCGATCACACTTTAGGTCATCACTTAAAGATTGGCGCCCGTCTCCCGCAACGCGGAGAGTATTGGTCATGACCAACTACCGCGATTTCAAGAGCCTCACCGCCGATCCCACCGCCGGCACCGTCTACGCGCGCCTCGCCGATGTCCACGAGGACGCCGCACTCCCCACCGCCGCCGCCCGTTCCGGATTCTCCGCAGCCGGCATCCGCGCCGCACTGCAGCGCTTCGTGTCGTCCCAGCCCGAGTACACCGGCCCCGCCGCACTTCGCTTCTGATCGATCAGGGGCGGTGGCCGCGCGCGAGCCGCTCACCGTCGGGTGTTCTGCGATAGAGCACCTCGCGCCCGCTCCGGGCCCGGTCGATGAGGCCGTTCTCGTAGAGCACGCGCAGGCTCTGGGACACCGCCGACGGTGAGACCTCCAGGCGCCGAGCCAGTTCGCTGACCGCCACGGGCTCGACGAGTGCGTGCAGCACGTCGGCTTTCGCCCCGCCGATCAGCCGGCGCAACGCCCCGGGCGGCACCACCCGCGTCGATTCCGTGAGAGTCGCGCTGCCGCGGGCCGGGTACCCGACGTGCGGCGCCGCCGTCTCCGGTGAGTAGGCGCTCACGAGGCGGGTGACGAAGACGCTGGGCATCAGCGTCAAACCCCGTCCGGCTGCGGCGAATTCCCCCTCCTCGCCGGCGTAGGCGGTGTCCAGCCGCAGCCGTCCGTCGCGGTCCCACTCGAGTTGCGGCGCGAGTGAGTCGAACAACTGCGTCGGCCCGCCCATCGCGAGTTCCCGCCCGCGGAAGGTGATGTCCGCCTCGAGGATCCGGTTCACCGCCGGCCACACCGGAGCGATCGCCACGCGGTGGTAGCGCTCGAGCGCACCCGCGATCCGGGGCCCCGCGCGCACACCGTCGTCCAGCAGTCGCTTGAGCGGCGGCGACGGTTCGCTCCCCTCCCGGAGCTGCTCCAACTGAACGTGAATCAGCTCGGGATCGGTCGTTGCGATCGCCGACAGGCCGTCGTCGAGCGAGGGGCGCGTGACCCCCGGTCTCGGAAGCGGGGTCAGGAAGTCCGGGATCGCCGGACCCGGCGCGATCAGCGCGCTGATCAGCCGGTGGTCGTAGCGATCGCGTTGCGCCTGTGCGTTGTCCTGCCACCGCTGCAGATGCGCCGGAGTGCTGATCGTCCCGTTCAGGTGGAACAGGCTGAGCGCCGTCTCGGTCATCGGAGCGAGCACGAAGCGCACGTCCGACAGGTCGCGGATGTCGAGAACGTAGGTCAGCATGAGACGGCCAGTGTAAGTCGCGCACCTCCCGCCCGATGCTGTCTAATGGGAAGTACTAGGTCAGTCGACATCAGTTCGGCAGACTTGGTATCGGTAGCCGCTGCTGGGTGAGCACTCAACCTGACCGGGCGTGTTCTGGAGCCCTTTGTTAAGACCGTGCCCTCAGCGG
>NZ_JAAXOQ010000026.1 GCF_012396015.1 Tsukamurella spumae
ACCGTCTTACCGCTGCGGATCTGATCCCAGAACGGACGCTCCCGCTCCGCCGGGCTCTTCGGTCTTCCCATCAGACAACACCTCATCTACCTCAGATGTTGCGCTGACCCCTTGGACCCAAGTGCGGTTTTCCCCTCCGTAACGGTGTTCAATCGCTGTCCGGGTCAGGTCCAGGCCTTTTCGATGGCCGTACCGCCGTCGGTGAAGGGCAGGTCCTTACCGACGGTGTCCGGCCGGTCCAGCACGGAGGCCACGACCAGCGCGACGTTCGCGCGCGACGTGCCGGGGTTGTCCGCGGACCGCGTCGCGTCCGGATCGACGCGGCCGGTGGGCTCGTCGAGGGTGAGGCGGCCGGGCATCAGCACCGTCCAGTCCAGGTCGGAGGCGCGCAGGGCGACATCGGCCGCGGCCTTGGCCTCGGCGTAGGCGAAGAACGGATCCGATTCGGGGACGCCGTGATCGGGGGCGGCGCCGAGGTACGACACCATGACATAGCGCTTCACCCCGGCCTGCTCGGCCGCGTGGATCGAGCGGATCGCGGCGTCGCGGTCGACGGCGTAGGTCCGTTCCGGGTTCCCGCCGCCCGCGCCCGCGGAGAAGACGATCGCATCGGCTCCGGCAAGAGCGGCCGCGATCTCCTCCTGGGTGGCGCTCTCGACATCGAGGACCCGCGGCGTGGCTCCGGTGGCGGCGATCTCCTCCGATTGCGCGGGGTCGCGGATCCAGGAGGTGACCGTGTCGCCCCGGGAGCTGAGAATGCGCGCCACAATCAGCGCGATCTTGCCGTGTCCACCGATGATCGTGACAGCTGCCATGCGTTCCAACGTACGCGCTCGCCCGTGTGGTCGATCGTGCCCGCTGCGCGGGAAGAATCGACCACGGCCGTGACGCCGGAACCGCACGCCGGTCCGATGCGTCCAATTGACATGGGGGACGGATCGAAGCGCTCGGCCGAGTCGTCGGCACGGCGCGGGCAGCGGAAGCTCGCGGAGCACCTCGCCGACCACGACGGCGTGATCACGCGTTCGGCGGCGCTGAGACTCGGCCTGAGCTCGTCGGCGATCGACAGACTGGTCCAGGCGAAGCTCTGGATCGGGCTCGGCGGCGGCGTGTACCTCTCCGCCACGCACACATTCACGGACGAGGCCCGATTGCGCGCTGCGGCGGGCGCCACGGGCGGTGCCGTCGACGGTGCGGCCGCGGCCTGGTGGCACGGCATCGCGATGTCGCCGCCGGACTCGGTATCGCTGACGGTGCCTCGCAGTCACCGGAGGGCGCCGACGGTCCCGTACCTTCTGGAGGTGCACCGCCGCGACCTGCTGCCGGCCGATCTCGATGTCGTTCGCGGGCTGTCGGTGACCGCGGCCCCGCTGGCGGCGCTCGAGTCGGCCGCGGTCGGGGGCAGCGCGCTGCTTGATCGCGCCCTGCAGGAGGGGATCGTCACCGTGGGCGGACTCACCGCCGCGATGACGCGCAACGCCGGGCGACGCGGAATGGCGGAGGCCCGCCGCGTGCTGGCGGTGATCGCGGGCGACGCGGAGTCCGAGGCGGAGCGGCTGTTCCAGAGGATGCTCGAACTGCATCACCTCACGGGGTGGCGCGCACAGTTCCCCTTCGGAGTCTACTCGATCGACTTCGCCTTCCCGGCGCACCGGCTCGCGATCGAGATCGACGGCTGGGCCTTCCATTGCACCCCGGAACGTGCGATGAACGACGCGCGCAAGCAGAAGCCTGGTCCTCGCCGGATGGCGAGTCCTCCGGTTCGGCTGGCATCAGCTCGACGGTGACGGTGAGGCGGTGATGACGGACGTCATCACCGCCGTGAACGCGGTCGCCGCCTGAGGTCGATAGTGCCCGGTAGGTGGGAGGAATCGACCACGGTGTCAGCCGCCGAGCGGCATCGTCGCGAGGCGCAGGGCGAGTACGAGCAGCAGCACGCCGATCCCGAGACCGATCGCGCGCCACACGCTCGGCCGGCCCAGCACTCCCGCCATCCGTCGCGCACCGAACCCGAGCAGGCAGAACCACAGGACGCTGGCGACGCAGGCGCCGAGTGCGAACCACGCGCGGTCTCCCGCGTACCGGGTGGATGCCGACCCGAGGAGCAGCACGGTGTCGAGGTAGACATGTGGATTGAGCCAGGTCAATGCCAGCACGCCGGCGACCACCGCGAGGACCGACGACGCGCCGTCACCGCCCGCGACCAGGCCGGCGGAGGTCCGTGCGGACCACAGCGATCGAAGGCCGTACCCGACGAGCACCACAACGCCGACCCACTTCACGGTCTCCAGCAGCACCGGCCGCCCGGACACGGCGGCGCCGAGCCCCGCGACGCCCGCCACGATCAGGACGACGTCCGAGGCGATGCACACCGCGACGACCGCCGCGAGCCCGCGGCCGCGGACTCCCACCTGGAGCACGTAGGCGTTCTGCGCGCCGATGGCGACGATGAGCGAGACGCCGAGGCCCATGCCGGCGAGAAGTGCGGAGGTCATGACCACGACGCTAGGGTCCGGGCGGCATAAGTACGAATGCGATTAGAAGATGACCCATTAGAATGACTTCATGCTCAGCGGGCATCATCTCGAGACCCTCGTCGCCGTGGTGGAGGAGGAGAGCTTCGGCGCGGCGGCGGCACGGCTGCGAATCACGCAGTCGGCGGTCAGCCAGCGGATCCGGGCCCTCGAACAGCAGGTGGGGCACGTCGTCGTCACCCGCGAGGGACCGTGCCGCCCCACAGCCCAGGGCGAGGTGCTGCTCGGGCTCGCCCGCGGCGTCGCCTCCCTCGAGGCCGACGCGCTGGGCCGGCTGGCGGGCGACGCACCGTCGACCGTGCTGGACGTGGGCGTCAATGCGGACTCCCTCGCCACCTGGTTCCGGGACGTGATCTCGCGCGTCGCCGCGGAGCCCGACGGTCCGCTGCTGCGGCTGGTCGTGGACGACGAGCACCACACCGCCGACCTGCTCCGTGCGGGCTCGGTCCTGGGGGCGATCACCACGGACCCCGAGCCGGTGCAGGGCTGCTCGGTGGAGTACCTGGGCACCATGCGCTACCTGCCCGTGTGCACGCCGGCGTACGCGGAGCGGTGGCGTGCGGGCGGCCGCTGGCGCTGGCGCGAGATGCCGATCGTCCAGTACGACCTGCGCAAGGACGAGTTGCAGACCCGAGTGCTGCACCGCCGCGGGATCGAGGGCGGACCGCCGATGCACCGGATCCCGTCGTCGGAGGCCTTCGCGCACGCGGTCCGGGCCGGACTCGGCTGGGGCAGCCTCCCGGAGGCCGACATCGGCGACGCCATCGACCGCGGGACGCTGCTGCGCCTCACGGACGACACCGTCGACGTGAAGCTGTACTGGCAGTCCTGGCGGTTGCACACCCGCGCCGTCGGATGGCTCACCGATGCCATCCACGCCGCGGCCGCGATCCACCTGCGCTGATCGCCGACGCGGTCCCGTCGGACACCCGCTAGGCCGTTCCCAGCAGTGTCATGTCGTTCGCGATGATGTCGGCGGCGATGAGGGTGCCGGTGCCGCTGCCGGTTCCCGTGCCGTCGGCCCGGGTGTGCACGGAGTTGACCACCCCGACGGCGGTGAAGGTCCCGTCGGGCCACTTCGCGTAGACCGGTCCGCCGGAGTCCCCTTCGACGGCGGGCACGCCCGCCCACGTGACGCGGGTGCCCGATACGTCGTCGAGCACCCCGCAGTGCCGGCCCGTGCGGGCCCCGACGATGCAGATCTCGGGCCGCTCCGCGCGCAGGCGGTCCGGGGTGCTGTACCCGGTCACGGGCCCGATCGCCGGGGCGACCGGCGCGACATCGCGGCCCGCGACCTGGATGATCGCGATGTCCTGCCCGCGCGCGCTGCGGGTCGCCTTGATGTACTCGCCGAAGGGGACGCTGCTGTCCGCGGAGGTCAGGTACCGCGCCACGGGGTTGCGGTCCGGCCGCACCTGCCGCGCCGCCTCGGCGCAGTGCCCGGCGGTGAACGCCACGACCTGCCCGTTGGGATAGCGGGCGAGGAAGCCCAGCGTGCAGATGCTGGAGTACACCCCGAACGGGTCGGCGTAGGTCGCGATCCCCGCGCCGGTGGTGGGCCGCGCCGCGACCGCGGCCGGGATGCCCGGCGCGACCACGTCGTAGGGTGCCACGCTCGGTGTCGTGACCACCACCGACGGGCTCGGCGGTGCCTCCGGCGCGGGGCCCGGGGACTCCGGGAGCGCGGTGCACGCCGTCGACAGCGCCAGTAGGCATGCCGCCGCGCCGGCTCGGTGGAGGGCGATCACGGGCGTCAGGCGCGCGAGCGGATGGCCTCGGCGACCGCGGTGATCGCGAGCGCGCGCACCAGGTCCACCTCGGCCTCCACGGCGCCGGTGGCGGCGGAGATGAAGGCGTCTCCGTCGAATCGGGTGTGCGGCGGGTCGATCGCGCGGGCGAGGCCGTCGTGCGCGCCCTGCGCGAGGATCAGGCACTCGATCTTGCTGAGCCGGGCGTTGGTGATCACCACGCCGATGGTGGTGTTCTCGCGGTTCCCGCCGCGCTCGAAGGGCTGATAGCCGAAGTCCGCGGTGGCGGTCGACTCGCCGGTGCGGATGTCGCCGAAGGCGTTCACGGCGCACAGTGCGCCCACGATCACCTCGCCGGCGCGCACCTCGGCGTACCCCAGCCCGGCGTCGTGGAGGTTCTCCAGGCCGCGGGCCTTGCCGGTGGTGGCGCCGGTGCCGGCCCCGATCGGGCCGTGCAACTCGGCATCGGCGGACGCGGAAGCCGTTGCGGCGTAACCGTCCTCGGCGGTGGGGCGCACCTTCGGGTCTCCGACCATCAGGTCGAACAGCCCGAGGGTGGGCACGATCGGGACCCGCCCGGCGACGGTCCGGACGCCGCGGCCCTCCTCCTCGAGGCGGCGCATCACCCCGTCGGCGCTGGCGAGTCCGAACGCGGAACCCCCGGTGAGCACGGCGGCGTGGATCTCCTCGACGGATCGCTCGGGGGCGAGCAGGTCGAACTCGCGGGAGGCGGGGGCGCCGCCGCGCACCTCCCCGGACCCGACGGTTCCGTCGGGGAAGGTCACGACCGTGCAGCCGGTGCGGGCCGCGGTGTCGGTGGCGTGGCCGACGCGGACGCCGGGGATGGTGACGATCGCACTGACGGGCATGTCCCTCAGGCTACGACGGTGCGCTGTCCCGCGGGCCGGACGGTCAGGAGCGGGTGGGCGCGTACGCGGCCTCGTAGGCGCGACGCGTCTCGGCGCGGCGGCGGATCACGGAGGGGTTCTCGAGCTCGGGGTCGAGGCCGTTCTTCTGCAAGCGGCGGACGCGGTTGGGGACGATGTAGACCGCGTTGTAGAAGAGAGCCAGTAGGGCGCCCAGCAGCACCGTCGCGCCGCGCAGCCACAGCGATCCGGGCAGCAGCAGTACGAGCAGCGCGTACACGGGCACGAAGGCCAGCTGACCGCGCAGCAGGTGCCGGGCGATCCAAGTGCGGCGGGTCAGGTTGTGGCGCACCCACTCCCGGTTCCGCTCCGGCAGCGAGCCGGTGTAGATCCAGGCGAGGTAGTGCAGCGGATCGGGGCGGTGGACGGTGTTCACGAGGTCTCCTTAAGGGCACCCGCGGCGAGTGCCTTGGCGTTGATGGTGGTGAGGACGCGGTGCAGGTCCTCCAGCTCGGCGAGGCTCGCACCGAGCCTCTCGACGACGGCGGGCGGCACCGCGAGGGCCTGCTCGCGCAGCGCGCGGCCGGCTTCGGTGAGCTCGACGTCGATCCGGCGCTCGTCGTCCGCGGCGCGTCCGCGGGTGAGTAGGCCCTGTGCCTCGAGCCGCTTGAGCAGCGGGCTCAGCGTGGGGGAGTCGAGCTGCAGCGTCGCGGCCAGGTCCTTGACCGACCGCGGCGACGAGTCCCACAGCGCCAGCATGACCAGGTACTGCGGGTGGGTGAGTCCCATGGGGGCCAGGATCGGCCGGTACACCGAGAGCACGGCGCGGTTGGCGAGCGCGAGTGCGAAGCACACCTGGCGTTCCAGGGCGAGCGGATCCGCGTCGGTCATGGTCTCGGTCATGACTCCGACGGTAGCACTTGAGTAGTGCACTAATCAATAGTGCACAAACTATTCCTTGGGGTCCTCCCACGGCGCCTCGTCGGCGGTCGGCAGGTCGCCGGGCAGCAGGTCGCGCCGGAAGCCCCGCCACGTGGGTTGCCGCAGGTGGCCGCCGCGGCGCAGCGACGAGTACCGGACATCGCCGATCACCTTCGGCAGCACCCACACCGCATCGCGGGCGTCCGCGTCGTCGAGCGGCGCGGTGAACGGCGAGCGCCGCATCCGCAGCGGCTCCAACTCTTCCTGCAGGGCCGCCAGGTCGCGATCCGAGAAGCCGGACCCCACCGACCCCAGGTACAGCAGCCCGGTCTCCGCGGGGAGGCCGACCAGCACCGAGCCGATCCCGTTCGCCCGCGAGCCCTTCCCGGGCTTCCAACCGCCGATCGCGACCTGCAGGTCGCGCCAGTTCTTGTGCTTGAGCCAGGCCCGCACGCGCTGCCCCGGCAGGTACGGGGAGTCGCGGCGCTTGGCGATGATCCCCTCCCAGCCGAGCTCCGCGCTCAGTGCTGCCGCCTGCGCGCCGTCGGCGGCGTCCACGAGGCCGGGCAGGCTCACCGCGGTGTCCGCTTCGAGGAGCGGTGCAAGGCCTTCCAGCACTTGCCGGCGCACCGTCCACGGACGGGTGGTGAGGTCGACTCCGTTCAGCGCGAGCACGTCGAACAGGAACAGTTGCACGGCCCCGGCCCGGGTGTCGCCGGCCGCCATCAGGTGGAACGACGGTACGCCGTTCGCGTCGAGCACCACGGCCTCGCCGTCGAGCACGACATCCATTCCGTCGAGATCGTGTGCGAGCGACTCGAATTCGGGGAACTCCCCGGTCACCACTCGCCCGGAGCGGGTGCGCAGCGAGACGGTGCCGCCGCGCACCGTCGCGATGATCCGGTAGCCGTCCCACTTGCCCTCGAAGGCCCAGTCCGCGCCGGACAGCCGGTCGATGGGGGATTCGGTGGGGAGCATGGGATCCGGCGCCGCCGTGGTCGCCGGGACCGACGCCGGTGCGGACTTGTCCTTCGTGAGGTGCGCCAGCCAGTTCTTCTCGCCGGTGCGGATCAGCGCGTATCGCTTGCCCTGCAGGCGATTCCCGTGCAGCGTCACGATCACCTCGCTGCTGCGCCACTTCTCCAGCTCGTAGGTGCCGTGATCCCAGACGGTCACGTCGCCGCCGCCGTACTCGCCCTTCGGGATGCTGCCCTCGAACGCGGCGTAGTCCATCGGGTGGTCCTCGGTGCGCACGGCCAGGTGGTTGACGGAGGGGTCGTCGGGCAGGTTCTTCGGCACCGCCCAGGAGGCGAGGACCCCGTCGTGCTCCAGGCGGAAGTCGTAGTGCAGGCGGCGGGCGTGGTGCTCCTGGATGACGAAGATCGGATCGCCCGCCGACGGTGCGCCGCCGAAGGGCTCGGGAGTCTTCCGCGCGTCCCGCTTGGCGCGGTACTCGCCCAGGTCCACGGGCGCCGCCGGTGCCGCAGCCGGCACCGCCGGTGCCGCAGCCGGCACCGCCGGTGCCGCAGCCGGCGCCGCCGCGGCGACACCGTCGTCCAGTCCCGCCAGGAGGTCACCGTCGGACAGGGCGCGCGCGAGGACCTCCCCGAACTCGAGCTGGCGCAGGCCGGGCCGGGCGAGCTCGCCCCAGGTGCGCGGCGCGGCGACCCACGGATGGTCGCGTCCGCGCAGGGAATAGGGCGAGACGGTGGTCTTGGACGCGCTGTTCTGCGACCAGTCGACGAAGATCCGCCCGCCGCGGTGGTCCTTCGCCATCGACGCGGTGACCAGCTCGGGCGACTCGGACTCGAGCTGCGCCGCGATCGCGTGCGCGACCTTCCGTGCGCCCTGCGAGGAGATCGCCCCGGGGAGCGGTGCGTACACGTGCAGCCCCTTCGAGCCGCTGGTCACGGGGTAGGCGGTCATGCCCATCGCGGTCAGGAGGTCGCGGATGCGCAGCGCGAGGGCGGCGCAGTCGTCGAGGGTGACCGCCGGACCGGGGTCGAGGTCGAGGACGAGGCGGTCGGGCGGGCCGGGGACCGCCGGGCCGGCGGGGGCGGCACCGTCGGCCACGAAGGTCCACTGCGGCACGTGGAGTTCGAGGGCAGCCTGCTGCCCGAGCCAGACCATGCCGGCGACGCTGTCGATGACCGGGTAGAGGGACTCGCCGTCGGAGTGGTGCTGGCTGCCGCGGCGGATCCACGCGGGCGCGTGACTCGGCAGCCGCTTCTCGAAGAAGGCCGTCTTGTCGACCCCGTTGGGCCAGCGCTTGCGGGTGAGCGGGCGGCCGGCCAGGTGGGGGAGCGCGAACGGGGCGATGGCCTGGTAGTAGTCGATGATCTCGGCCTTGGTGGTGCCGGTGGCGGGGTAGAGCACCTTGTCCAGGTTGGTCAGCTGCACGGCGATGCCGTCGACCTCGCGGTTCTCCCGGATCTGCGCCACGGTCCCATTATCCGGCTCCCGACGGGTCTGGCAGTCGGTTCGCCGGGTGATGCACCGGGCGCATCCCCTCTGCTGTCAGCCGATCATGCGGAGGAAAGCGGTGACCTGGGGTGACTCGGTGTGGCGGTGCACCAAGGCAGTGCCCCCCGCCGCGGACGGCGCGGACGCACTGCCAGACGAGGTCGTCGGGGATTGCGGTTCCCATGGGAATGACCGCGAAGTCGGCCTCGCCCGCGACGACTGCCGCGACGGGATCGTCCACCCTCATTTCGGAAATGGGCGGGGCGGCTTCCGGGCGAGGATGCGAGCCGTTCGTGGAGCGGGCGAACAGCTCGAACCCGACCAGGCTCTCGGCGGCTGCGACCGCGCGCGTGACGGTGGACTGCGCGACACCGTGCGCCCGGGCGGTTTCGTGGATGCTCCGCGTCCGCACCACCGTGGCGACGAGACGGAGCCGGTCGATGTCGGTCATGCGCGGATGGTAGGCGGGTGGGCTGACATGCTGTGACCGTGCAGGTGCCCGGTTCCCTCTGTCCCGGTGACCCGTGCCCCGTCGATGAGAGGTGATGCGCCCCGCGCATCGCCTCGCGATCGCACTGCACTCCGGCACGGCCGTCGACGGTGCGCCGCCCGCTCGCGAACGCGGGGTCTCGCAATCTGCACTCACACCAGTCACAATGGTCACATGCGCGCGATATGGACGGGTGAGTTGTCGTTCGGGCTGGTCAACGTGCCCGTGAAGGTGTACTCCGCGATCGAGAGCCACGACGCGAAGTCGCACCAGGTGGACGCGAAGGACGGGGTCCGGATCCGGTACAAGCGCGTCCGCGAGGGGACCGACGACGAGATCGAGTTCGCGAACATCGCCAACGCCTACGAGTCCGAGGGCGGCGACACCGTGGTCCTGTCCAAGGAGGACGTGAAGTCGATGCCGGTGGAGAAGCACCGGGAGATCGCGGTCACGGAGTTCGTGCCCCGCGAGGATGTCGACCCGATCATGTTCGACAAGCCCTACTACCTCGAGCCCTCCTCCAAGTCGCCGAAGGCCTACGTCCTGCTGCGGCAGGCGCTGCAGGAGACCGACCGCCTCGCCATCTGCACCTTCACCCTGCGCAACCGCACCCGCCTGTGTGCGCTGCGGGTCGTCGACGAGGTCATGGTGCTGCAGACCCTGCTCTGGCCGGACGAGATCCGCAAGGCGGACTTCCCCGCGCTCAGCGAGGAGGTGAAGATCCGGCCGCAGGAGCTGGCGATGGCCGCCTCGCTCATCGACTCGATGGCCACGGATTTCGACCCCGATCAGTACGAGGACGACTACCAGGTGCAGCTGCGCCAACTCATCGAGGCCAAGGCCACGGGCGGCACGGCATTCCCCGAGGCGCCGGAGGAGGAGTCCGAGGACGACGAGGTGGCCGACCTGCTCGCAGCGCTCAAGGCCTCGGTGAAGAACCGCGAGGCGCAGGCCGAGCGGCCGGCCCGCAAGCGCGCCGCCGGCTGATCGGGTTCACGCGCGGGCGCGGGCCTGCAGCTCCCGGACCACGGCGTCGAGCCAGCCGCCGACGTTCGCGCGGGCCTCGAGGGTGTCCGGATAGCGGCAGCGCAGGTGCAGGCCGGACTCGTCGAGGATGAACCAGAGCATCACGCCGTCGGTGCGGATCGTCGCGCCGACGTACTGGGCATCGAGTCGGGCGGCGTCGATGCGGACAGGAAGCCGCCGCAGGTCCAGCCACGAGATCGCGAACATGCCGGGCGCCTCGGGCATCCCGCCCCACTCCTCGAGCACGTCGGCGAGCGGCCACGACCCGAGCCGCACCGCCTCCTTCACCGCCTCCGCCGCTGCGGTCGGCTCCGCCGACGGGGAGTCCAGCACCGAGTTCGTGATGAACCAGCCCACCGAGTCGTGCCAGGTCTCGTCGTAGCGACTGTGCACCGGGAACACCGCCCGCAGTGGGGCGCCCGCGAGGTCCAGCGTCACCCGCGTCATCGCGGCGACGGTCGCGGACAGCGTCGAGACGCCCGCCGCACGAGCCGCGTCGGCGAACGCGGACACCTCGTCGGTGCCCAAGACGTCGCGCACCTCGACCCGTTCGACGTAGGGCTCGGGCGCGCCGAGCGGAAGCGGGAACACGGGCATGACGCCGCCGCTCGCGGTCAGGATCTCCCGCCACCGCCCGCGCACCTCGCCGGGGGCGCGGGGACGCTCGCGCAGGGCCCGGGTGTGATCGACGAAGGGCGGCACCGGGTCCGACGACGGTGCGCGGCCCGCACCGATCTCGTCGAGCGCGGCGAGGAGGTCGCGCGTGATCACCAGCATCGACCACATGTCGGTGTGTGCGTGATCGGCCGCCACGATGACCGTCGGGCCGGCGGCGGTCTCCAGCACGCACAGCCGGTGCGCCGGACGCCGATACGGGGAACAGGCATCGTCGAGCACGTCCCGCAGCGCATCACCCACGGCCTGCCCCGCGCCGATGGGGTGCTCGACCCAGGCTCCCGGCCCGACGGTGAGCTCGTGCAGGGTCGGGCCGTCGGGTCCCGGGAGGAAGGCGGTGCGCAGCGTGCCGTGCCGAGCGATGACCGCGAGCCACGCCTGCGCGAGCTGATCGCGCGGTACCGGTCCGGGCGGCCGGAAGGACAGGGCCATCCACGATCCGGGGCGGTCGCCGGCGCCCACGTGTCGCGCCTGGTCGAAGGACACGGGCAACTCCCGGCCCGGCTCCGACGCGGTGACGTCGTATCCGTGGAGCCGGCCGAAGGGCAAGCGCAGGTGCGCGACATTGGTCAGTCGCATGGCCGGTACCCTAGCTCTTCCACGCACCGTCCGCCCGGCGAGAGAAGACCGATGACCAGCTTCGACGTCCCCGGCGCCCGACTCGCCGCTGAGTTCAGCGACGAGGGCGGCCACCCCGTGGTCCAACTGCACGGGCTGACCTCCAGCCGCGCCCGTGACCGCGTGCTCGACCTCGACCTCGGGCGCGGCCTCAGCGGCACGCGCCTGCTGCGCTACGACGCGCGCGGGCACGGGTTCTCCACGGGCCGTGCCGTTCCCGACGACTACCGCTGGCCGAACCTCGCCGACGACCTGCTGCGGCTCCTGGACCACTGGTTCCCCGGAGAGCGGGTGCACGGCGTCGGTCCGTCGATGGGGACGGGCACGCTGCTGCACGCCGCGGTCCGCGAGCCCGGCCGGTTCAGCGGGCTCACCCTGATGGTGCCGCCCACCGCCTGGGCGACGCGCATCGCCAAGGCGGACGAATACCGCGCCGCCGCAACGCTGATCGAGGAGCGCGGGCTGGAGGAGTTCCTCGCCGCGGGAGAGGGTGCCCTCGCGCCGCCGGCCACCGTCGAACACCCGCCGACGCGACCCGATGTCACCGAGGCGCTCCTGCCCTCGCTCTTCCGGGGCGCCGCGGCGAGCGATCTCCCCGCGCTCGGGGAGATCGCCCGCATCGACGTGCCGGTCACCGTCCTGGCCTGGATCGACGATCCGGCGCATCCGGTCTCGACGGCCGAGGAACTCAGCAGCACGCTCCCGCGGGCGAGATTGTCGGTCGCTCGGACTCCGCGTGACGTGCAGGAGTGGCCGTCGGTGCTGCTCCGCGACGTCGCGGGCTGAGCCGGGATACCGCGACGCCGACGAGGCACAGGGCGCCGCCCAGCAGGCCCCACGCGGTGGGCGTTTCCGCCAGGAAGGCCCAGCTCAGCAGGATCGACAGGCCCGGAACCGCGTAGGACGACGAGGCCGTGACCCCGGCGGGCGTGTGGGCCAGCGCGTAGGCCCAGAGCAGGAAGGCGAGGGCCGTGGGCACCAGGCCCAGGTAGATCACGCCGACGGTGCTCGACAGCGGCGCGGCCGCCAGCTCGTCGAAGAGGCGGGGTGCCCAGGGCAGCAGGACGATCGCGCCGACGCCCGCGCCCAGCGCGGTCGCGGTGAGCGGATCGACGGTGCGCAGCACCAGCTTCTGCGCCACCACGCTGATGCCGTAGAGCAGGGCCGCGGCGACCGCCAGGGCGACGCCGGAACCGTCGTGCCGGCCGTCGCCGGTGACGGCGATGACCGCGGCGCCCGCGAAGCTGATCGCGATCCCCACCAGGAGCAGCGGCGGGAAGCCCTCCTGCAGGAAGGCGCCGGCCAGCACCGCGACGATGATCGGCGCGATGTTCACGAGCAGCGCGGTGGTCCCGGCGTCGAGGTGCCGCTCGGCGGCGTTGACCAGCACGGTGTACAGCGCGAACCACAGCGCGCCGTACCCGATCGTGAGCGCGAGCGTCCGGCCGCGCGGCAGCCGGACACCGCCGTTGTACAGGGCGTTCATCCCCCAGATCACGCCGAGGACGGCGGCGCCCACCAGCAGGCGGCCCTCCGCCATGGCGACGGGGGAGACGTGCGGGCCGATCCCGCGGATCACCACGAAGGCCGAGGCCCACGCGAACATCACGGCCACGAGTGCCAGGGCGGGGAGTCGCTTCGTCATGGCTCAACCCTGCGTCCGCAGCGACGTAAGCACAAGCGAACGTTTCTGCATTATCATTCAGTGGTACTGAATGGAGGCCGCCTCATGCTCGACGCACACCGGCTCATGATCTTCCGCTCCGTCGCCGCCACCGGTTCCGTCGCCGCGGCGGCGGTCAGTCTCGGCTACACGCCGTCGGCCGTCTCGCAGCACGTCGCCGCGCTGCAGCGCGAGACGGGCCTCAAGCTGCTCGAGCGGGTCGGACGGGGCGTCGAGCTCACCCCCGCGGGCCGGGTGCTGGCGACCGAGGCCGAGGGCGTCCTCGCGCACCTCAACGACCTCGGCGCCACCGTCGACGACCTGCGGGCCGGAAAGGCGAACCGGATCACCATGAACGTCTTCGCCACCGCGGGCACGCACTGGATGCCCGCGGTCGTCCAGACCCTCAGCGCGGAGTTCCCCGACACCCGGCTGCGCCTGCGGATCGAGGACGAGGTCACCGAGATCGCCGCCCGCCGACCCGATCTCGCCGTCGCGGTACGGCAGGAGCACGGGCAGGCCACCGCGGTCGCCGGCTTCTCGCACGAGGACCTGGTGGTCGAGTCGTACGTGGCCGTGGTGCCCGAGCGGCACGCGTTCGCAGGCCGGGAGGTGGTGGACATGGCCGAGCTCGAGCACGAGAGATGGATCGACAACGACGTGCGGCGCGGCGCGTGCCGGCAGGCTGTCCTCGATGCCTGCGCCGCAGCGGGATTCACGCCACGGTTCGTCGTGGAGACCACCGACTACCCGTCCGCGCTGCGGTTCGTGGCCCGCGGCGTGGGGGTCACGGTGCTGCCCCGTCTGGGTGCGACCGAGCTGCCGCCCGGCACCGTCGCCGTCGACGTGTGCAATCCCGCGCCCCGGCGCACCATCGTCGCGTACGTCAAGGATTCGGAGTGCCGGAACCCGGTGGTGCGCCGCGCCATGCACTTGCTGCGGGAGGCCGCCGCGGAGGCGAGCCGGGCCTAGTCACCCGGATCAGTCACCCGGATCGCGGAGCCGCGCGGCCACCAGCACCGTCGCCGCTCCCACCGCCAGCGGCACGAGTACGGTGACGGCGAATCCCGCATGGCCCCACGGGAGTACCTGTGCGAACACGATCCCGGCGCACGCGATGGTCAGGGCCGTGCCCACGGATTCGGCCAGCTTGAGGGCGCTGGAGTTCGCGCCCTGTTCGTCGGCCGCGCTGGCGCCCAGCACGAGCACCGACAGCGTCGGGTAGGACAGGCCCATGCCGAGGCCGCCGATCGCCCAGGCGACGAAGAGCGCGGGCCACGGGGCGTCGGCGGCGAAGCACGCGGCCACCCCGGCCACCGAGCCGAACACGAGGGCCGCCCCGAGCAGCGGCAGTCGCCGGCGCACCGCCCCGGTGGCGGGGATCCGCGCCTGCACCTGCGCCCCGCCCGCCCAGAGCAGGGCGGCTCCCGTCATCACGGAGCCGGCGGCGAAGGGCGACATCGCATCGACGTGCACGAGATACAGCGGCACGTAGATCTCGGCCGCGAAGAAGGTGCCCGCCAGGAGCAGTTCGGTGAGCACCAGCCGCGGAATCCCACGGCGCCCCAGCAGGGTTCCGGCGGGCAGCATGCGACGGGTGGCGGCCACCGCGATCAGGAGGCACGATGCCGTGAGCACCAGGAACCCCGCGCCGCCGCGGGGCGCCGCGAACTGGGCCGCCGCGGTCGCCACCCCCGCCACCAGGGCGGCGAACAGAACCGCACGGTCGGGCGGACCGTCGGAGACGAATCCGGACTCGTCCAGCCCGACGGTGGCCCGCAGCATCGCGACCAGGGCAGCGGCGGCCGGGAGCGCGATGCCGAGGAACACCCAGCGCCAGCCCACGGTGTCGGCGGTCAGGCCCGCGATCACCGGGCCCACGAGCGAGGGCACCACCCACGCGGTGGAGAACGCGGCGAAGATCCTCGGCCGGTCGTCGTCGGCTATCAGGCGGCCGACCATGGCGTAGAGCACCACGCTGAGCAGTCCGCTGCCGAGGCCCTGCACCGCCCGGCCCAGCGCCAGCACGGTCATGCTCTGCGCGGCGCCGACCACGATCAGCCCGGAGACGAACAGGATCCCGCCCGCCACCAGCGGCGGGCGGACCCCGCTGCGATCCACCCACGGACCGGCCCAGGCGATCGCCACGATCATGGCGGCGAACGCGGAGCCGAAGGCCGTCGAGTACTCGGCCGTGGCGCGGAACTGCTCGGCGGCCCGCGGCAGCACCGTCCCGACGGCGAGGGCCTCGAAGGCGATGAACGAGATCAGCGCGACCGAGCCGACCCGGAACCACCGCAGCCCGCTCGTGCGGCGCTGCGGGCCGGCGTCGGTCTCCATGCTCACCACAGCGACGCTAATACCTCGACCGCGGTTGATGACAACCTGAAATTCAGTTGATTCCGGACGTGCGAATCGGCAACGTGGAGGGGTGTTCACCGATCTCGGTACGCGCTGGAACGTGCCCCGCATGTTGCGCCCCCTCCTGCGCAGGAACTACCGGTTCCTGTTCGTGACCCTGCTGTGCGCGCTCATCGCGGACGGCATGTGGATGATCGCGATGGTCTGGCAGGTCATCCGCATGGGCGGCTCGCCCACCAGCGTCTCGGTCGTGTCCGGCGGCGCCGCGGCGGGCCTGCTCGTCTCGACCCTCGCCGGCGGCGTCCTCGCGGATCGGCTGCCGCAGCAACGCATCCTGTTCGTGCTGGAGATCGTCAACGCGATCACGATCGGCAGCGTCGGCGTGCTCGTGCTCACCGACGCGGTGACGGTGCCGATGATGCTGCTCGCCACCTTTGCCCTCGGCCTGGTCTCCGGGTTCTACTTCCCCGCGTACTCGGCGCTGGTGCCGCGGCTGGTCTCGCCCGGCGAGCTCCTCGCGGTCAACGGCTACGAGTCGGCCGTGCGGCCGGCGGCGTCCATGGCCGCGGGGCCGGCGATCGCGGGCGCCCTGATCGCGGTGCACTCGCCGGGTCTCGCCCTCGTCGTCGCCGGGTGCCTTCCGGTCCTCGGAGCCCTGTTCGTCTCCCGGATCCGCCTCGAGCCCGACGGTGCCGTCGACGACGGCTCCGACGGGCGCGAGCCGGGGCATCCGTTGCGCGAGTTGTGGGAGGGCGTGCAGTACGTGCGTCGCACGCCGTGGCTGCTGGCCACGCTGCTGTTCGCGAGCCTGCTCGTGCTCCTCGTGTCCGGCCCGCTCGATGTGCTGTTGCCCTTCGCCATCAAGGACCACGCCGGCGGCGGACCGTCGGACCACTCGATGATCCTCGCGGCCTACGGTTTCGGCGGCGTGGCGGGCGCCCTGCTCATGGCCTCGCGCAAGCTGCCCCGCCGCTACCTCACCGTGATGATGTGTCTGTGGGGCGTCGGCGCGCTGCCGCTCGCGGTGTACGGAACCGCGACGAACATCCTGGTCATGGTCGTGGCGGGCTTCGTGCTGGGCGTGGTCTTCGAGGCTCCGGTGGTGATCTGGGGGACGCTGCTGCAGCGCCGTGTGCCGCGCCGCCTGCTCGGCCGGGTCTCCAGCCTGGACTTCTTCGTCTCGCTGGTGTTCATGCCGCTGTCGCTGGCCCTGGCGGGTCCGGTCAGCCATGCGATCGGCCTCACCGCGACCTTCGTGCTGGCGGCGGTGCTGCCGATCCCGCTCGCGGCGATCGCGATCCTCGCCGCCCGGATGCCGCGCGACGAGCTGGAGCACCCGCTGCCCGACGACGACGCGCCGGTTTCGCCGACTGTGAACGCTCCGCCCGCCGAGCGCACCGTCGGATAGGGTGAAACCCATGACGAGCGGGGTGGCGAGCATCAAGACGCACGAGTCGGCGGAGGCTGCGCGCCCGCCGCTGCTGCGCGAGGTGTTCGGTCGCGTGCTGCGGCAGGAGCGGACGCGGCAGGGCCGCACGCTCGCCGAGGTCGCGGGCGAGGCGGGCGTGTCCACGCAGTACCTCTCCGAGGTCGAGCGCGGCCGCAAGGAGGCCTCGTCGGAGGTCCTGAGCAGCGTGTGCGACGCCCTCGGCGGATCGATGATCGAGTTCGTCGGCGGCGTGCACCGCGAGCTGCTCGGCACGCGCCCGCGTCCCGTGGCGCTCGCCGCCGCCTGATCGCGCCGCGACCGCTGTCGCGGGCCCGCTACTTCTTCGTGGTCGGCGGCTCGTCGACGGTGCCGGCCTCGGTCGCGTCGGCATCCTTCGCGACGACGGCGTCCTTGCTGTACCGCAGCAGGTGCGGATGCACCGCCCGGAAGCCGCGCGCGCGGTAGGCGCGCAGGCTCCTGGTGTCGATCCCGGGCTCGTCGGCGATCGCCTGCGTGAAGTTGTCGTCGATGAGCACGGTGCCGGGCCGGGCCGCACTGGTCAGGCGGGCCGCCAGGTTCACGACGCTGCCGAAGAGGTCGCCGTAGCGCTGCAGCACCTCGCCGTAGGCCATGCCCACGCGCAGCTGCGGGAACTCGATCTCGATCGCGTCCAGCTCCGGGTATTCGTGCGGCTCCTGCAGTTCCAGGCCGATCCGCGCGGCGTCCGCCGGATTCTCCGCGGCGAACATGACCTCGTCGCCCACGCCCTTGATGATCCACCCGCCGCCGCCGTAGATCACCGCCTGCATGCGCGCCTCGAAGGTCGCGACGAGCGTGTTCAGCTCCTCGATCGCGAGGCCGCGGGAGAGCCGGGTGTAGCCGACCATGTCGGCGAAGCCCACCGCCATGTGCGCCGTGAGCGCATCGGACGAGTCGAGCGTCACCAGGCGCTGCGTCGCGGTCGACAGGTGCCGGCGCCACACGTGCGCCTGCAGGTTCTCCATCCGGTCGATGACATTCGCCACGCCGGCCGAGGGGTCCTTCACTCCGGCGGCCGCGGCATCGTCGAGGTACTGCCGGACCATGCCCGCCTGCCACTCCGCGAGCCGGAACATCGCCTGGCCCAGCGACTGCGCCGCGGGCACGACGGCCTCGCGATCGATGACGCCACCGCTGAACAGTTCGCCGAGGTCCTTGACGATGGCCACGTCGTCGCGCGTGAAGGCCCGCTGCTCGTCGTCGCGGAGGTCGGCGAAGCCCGCGGAGGTCCACCACAACCGCAGGTCCGCCACGTCGATGCCCGCCTGCTCCGCGAGCTCCTGAAAGGTGAACTCGCGCTCGCCCGGGAGGAGCAGAGCGTCGATGTCCGGATTTGCGGCGTCTCCCATGGGACCACTGTATGGGGCCTACGCTGGAGGACGTGACGATCAGTGTCTTCGAGCTGTTCTCGGTGGGTATCGGCCCGTCGAGTTCGCACACCGTGGGGCCGATGCGAGCGGGGGCCGATTTCGCCGACGAGCTGCGTTCCCTGCCGTCGGCGGTGCGCGCTCTGCACGTCGATCTCTACGGCTCCCTCGCCGCGACGGGGCGCGGGCACGGCACGCAGCCCGCGCTGCTCCTCGGGCTGGAGGGCAACCGCCCGGAGACGGTGGATCCGGACTACGTCGACAAGCGCGGCGCGGAGATCGAGGCCACGTCGATCGTGCGGATCGCGGGCCGGGACGAGGTGTCCCTGAGCGCCGAGCGGATCGTGCTGCACCCGCTCACCGTGCTGCCGCGGCACACCAACGGCATCCGGTTCCGCGCCGAGCTCGCCGACGGTACGGAGCACGAGGCGGTCTACTACTCGGTGGGCGGCGGCTTCGTGGAGCGCGATTCCGGTGCGGAGACGGTGAACCCGCTGGCGGGGACGTCGGATGTTCCGCACGATTTCGAGACCGCCGCCGCGCTGCTGGAGAGCTGCCCGCGTACGGGCCTGACGGTGCCGCAGCTGATGCTCGACAACGAGGTCGCGCTCCGCCGCGCGCGGACGGGCGAGGACGAGCACGCCGCCGAGCGGGAGGTGCGGGCCGGGCTGATGCACGTGTGGTCGGTCATGGAGGCGTGCATCGAGCGGGGTTTCCACTCCGAGGGAATGCTCCCCGGCGGCCTCGGGGTCAAGCGCCGCGCGCCGGGCCTGTACCGCCGGCTCGTCGAGTCCGACGGTGCCGATGCCATGGACTGGCTCAACGTGGCGGCCATGGCCGTGAACGAGGAGAACGCGTGCGGCGGGCGGATCGTGACGGCGCCGACCAACGGCGCCGCCGGCATCGTGCCGTCGGTCCTGTACTACGCGCTCAAGTTCCGCTCCTCGCTGGCGGCGCGACGCGAGCAGGTCGTCTGCGACTACCTGCTGACGGCGGCGGCGATCGCCGTGCTCTACAAGCGGCGCGCGTCGATCTCCGGTGCGGAGGTGGGCTGCCAGGGCGAGGTCGGCTCCGCCTGCTCGATGGCGGCGGGGGCGTTGGCGCAGATCATGGGCGCCACGCCGGCGCAGGTCGAGAACGCCGCCGAGATCGGCATCGAGCACAACCTGGGGCTCACGTGCGATCCGATCGGCGGGCTCGTGCAGATCCCCTGCATCGAGCGCAACGCCATCGCGTCCGTGAAGGCCGTGAATGCCGCCCGCATCGCCCTGCACGGCGACGGGACGCACCGCGTCTCGCTGGATCAGGCCATTGAGACCATGCGCCAGACCGGCGCCGACATGCTGTCGAAGTACAAGGAGACCTCCCTCGGCGGCCTCGCCGTGAACGTGCCGGAGTGCTGACGCGAACCTGTCGGGGGTCGTCGCTAGGGTGGCGGGCATGGACGTGCTGACGGTGGCGGCGGTGTGTTTCCGGGACGAGGCCGGGCGGGTGCTCACGGTGCGCAAACGGGGGACGGACGCGTTCATGCTGCCCGGCGGCAAGCTGGAGCCGGGGGAGGCGCCGATCGACTGCGCGGTCCGCGAGATCGACGAGGAGCTGGGCGTTCGCCTCACCACGGCGGATCTGACGCACCTGGTGTCGTGGCGCGGCCCCGCCGCGAACGAGGCGAACACCGATATCGAGTCCACCGTCTTCGCCACCGCGCTGCGGGTCGAGCCGCGGGCGGCGGCGGAGATCGCGGAGGCGCGCTGGCTGGACCCGGCCGACCACGGCGGCGTGACCATCGCGCCGATGCTCGCGCAGTACCTGTTCCCGCGCCTCGCCGGCGCATGAGGATCTCGCAGCCGCAGGCCCGCCGGATCGCGCTCGCGGCGCAGGGTTTCGAGTCGGGGTTCGCGGGCAACGCCGCCCCGACGATGCGGCAGGTCCAGAAGACGATCGACCGGCTCAAGCTGATCCAGATCGACAGCGTCAACGTGGTCGCCCGCAGCCAGTACCTACCGGTCTTCGCGCGGCTCGGCGACTACGACACCGCGCTGCTCGACCGCGCCCGCGACCGGAATCCGCGGCGGCTCGTCGAGGCGTGGGCGCACGAGGCTTCGCTGGTGCCGCCCGAGACCTGGCCGCTGCTGCGGCACCGTCGGACCGCGGACCGGGTGGCGCAGCGGTTCGCGAGCTACGACGCCCGGCACCCCGGCCAGTTGGACCGGCTGCGCGGCGCACTGGCCGAGCTGCCGCCGCTCACCGCCCGCGCGCTCGAGGCGCACCTCGAGCACGAGCAGGTGGTGGAGAAGACGCACTGGGGCTGGAACTGGTCGTCGGTGAAGGAGGGGCTGGAGGTGCTCTTCCACGCGGGCGAGGTCACCAGCGCCGGCCGCACCAGCCAGTTCGAGCGGCTGTACGCGCCCACCACGTCGGTGCTGGGAGAGCTGGCCGAGCACGAGGTGTCCGACGAGGAGGCGTTCGTCGAGCTGCTGCGGCAGTCGGCCACGGCGCACGGCATCGGGACGCTGCGCTGCCTGCGCGACTACTTCCGGCTGTCCACGGCGCAGGCGGCGCCCGCCGTCGAGAAGCTCGTTGCCACCGGCGAACTCCTGCCGGTGGAGGCGGACTGGTGGCCGGGCACCGTCTACCTGCACGCGGAGGCCAAGCGGCCCCGGGCGATCGCGGCGCGGGCGCTGCTCTCGCCCTTCGACCCCGTGGTGTGGCAGCGGGAGCGGGCGGAGGCGCTGTTCGACTTCTTCTACCGCATCGAGATCTACACCCCCAAGGAGAAGCGGGTGCACGGCTACTACGTGTTGCCCTTCGTCCTCGGTGACCGGATCGTGGCGCGCTGCGATGTCAAGGCCGATCGTGCGGCGGGGGAGCTGCTGGTGCACGCCACGACCTGGGAGCCCGGCGAGCGCGATGCCGATTCCGAAGCCGCGCTGGAGCAGACGGTCGCGGAGATGGCCGGCTGGCTGGGACTGGAGTCCTATCGGCTCTGAGCCGGGGCGTCGCGGCCGGCCTCCCGCGGTGGTGCGGCCTCGGCGTCGGTGTGCTGGACGCCGTCGATCAGCAGCTCGCAGCCCGTGGTCAGGAGGACCTCCAGCTCGGAATCGGGCTGTTCGAGCCACTGGTCGTAGGCGGCGAGGGCGACGCCGAGCGCCATCCACGCGATCGTCTGCGGCGCGTGGTCGGAGACCGCGACTCCGAGGTGACGGGCGACGTGCTCCGCGATGACCTGTCGCCAATCGGCGTACATGATCATCGAATGCGCCTGGAGCGCGGGCACGGACAGGAGCAGACGCATGCGCCGGCGGTGGTGCTCGCGTTCCGATTCCGGTACCTGATTGAAGGCGACGATCGCGTCGCGGAGCTGGGTGCCGAGCGTCCCGGTGCCGGCCGCCTCGTCGAGGAGACCGCGCAGGCCCTCCAGATGATCGTCGAACTCGCCCCAGGCGAGTGAGTTCTTCGACGGGTAGTAGCGAAAGAGGGTCCGCCGGGCTATTCCCGCGGCGGCGGCGATCTCGTCGATGCTGGTCTCGTCGAAGCCGTTCTCGATGAACAGGTCCACGGCGATGGCGCTGAGCCGGCCCCGGGTGGTCGCGGAAGGACGGCCGCCGAGCGGTCCGCTGCGTCCACCACTGGCCATCGTCGCCATCCTTTTTCTGCGCGTTCCCGCCGGTCGGGGACTGTTCGCGATCGTACGGCAGGACGAATTCCGACGAACCCCTATGATTTTGCACTGAGTGCCATTACTGTGTGACGGGAACCACAACAATCACGATGAGGAGGTTGGTTCATATGTCCGACAAGGAAACTACGACGCACGACGAGCTCGTGACGGAATCGTTGGTGGAGGAAGTGTCCATCGACGGCATGTGCGGCGTGTACTGATGCCCGTCGCGCACGCGTCGGCTCCCGGCGGCCCTGTGGCCGCCGGGGCTGACGCCCCCTTCGATCCCGATCTGGGCTGGACGATCAACCCGCGCGTCGCGGTGCGGCCCGAGCCCTTCGGTGCGCTGCTCTACCACTTCGGCACCCGGAAGCTGTCCTTCCTCAAGAACCTCGTCGTCGTCGACGTGGTGCAGCGCCTCCATCTGCAGCCGAGCGCCTCAGCAGCGCTCGACGCCGCGGGCGTGGCCGTCGACGATCGCGCACCGTACCTCGATGCGCTCGACGCACTCGCCCGGTCCGGGATGATCATCCCGGCCTTCCCTCAGGAGTGAGACCATGACCACCCTCGAACGGCCCAGCCCCGCCCCGGTCGGGCGACTCGTCGATCAGTTCGAACGCGGACTCGACGCCCCCATCTGCCTCACCTGGGAGCTCACCTACGCCTGCAACCTGGCGTGCGTGCACTGCCTCTCCAGCTCCGGTAAGCGCGATCCGCGTGAGCTGAGCACCGAACAGTGCAAGGCCATCATCGACGAACTGCAGCGCATGCAGGTCTTCTACGTCAACATCGGCGGCGGCGAGCCGACGGTGCGCCCGGACTTCTGGGAGCTCGTCGACTACGCGACCGATCACCAGGTCGGTGTGAAGTTCTCCACCAACGGCCTGCGGATCACGCCCGAGGCGGCGCAGCGGCTCGCCGCGTCCGACTACGTCGACGTGCAGATCTCCCTCGACGGTGCCACCGCCGAGGTCAACGACGCGGTCCGCGGCCCCGGCTCCTTCGCCATGGCGGTCCGAGCCCTGGACAATCTCGCCGCTGCGGGCTTCAAGGACGCCAAGATCAGCGTCGTCATGACCCGCCAGAACGTGGACCAGCTCGACGAGTTCAAGGCCCTGGCCGACCGCTACGGTGCCACCCTGCGGATCACCCGGCTGCGGCCGTCGGGACGCGGCGCCGATGTCTGGGACGATCTGCATCCGCTGCCCGAGCAGCAGCGTCAGCTCTACGACTGGTTGGTGGCGCACGGCGACGGCGTGCTCACCGGCGACTCCTTCTTCCACCTGTCCGCATTCGGCGGCGCCGGCGGTGGCGGAGCCCTGCCCGGACTGAACCTGTGCGGCGCCGGCCGCGTGGTCTGCCTGATCGATCCGGTCGGCGACGTCTACGCCTGCCCGTTCGCGATCCACGAGAACTTCCTCGCGGGCAATGTCACGTCCGACGGCGGCTTCCAGGAGGTCTGGCAGAGTTCGGACCTGTTCCGCTCGCTGCGTGAACCGCAGAGCGCCGGGGCCTGCTCGCAGTGCAGCTTCTTCGACTCCTGCCGCGGTGGCTGCATGGCGGCCAAGTTCTTCACGGGCCTGCCCTTGGACGGGCCGGATCCGGAGTGCGTGCAGGGCTATGGCGAATCGCTGCTCGCCGGGGAGCGCAGCAAGCCCACCGCGAACAAGGACCATTCCCGCGGTGTGCCCCTCACGCTCATGACGCGGCCCCCCAGCCGTAGTTGCGACGAGAACCCCCTGACCGGCCTCACGCCGACCCCCTGAACGATCACACGGAAAGAGCGTTTCCATGGCACTCCTCAGCGACCTGCTGGAGAAGAATCCGTGGCGGCCGAACCCCTGGTTCGAGACCGTCCATGAGGCGCAGCGCCGCGCACAAAAGCGCCTGCCCCGCACCGTCTACTCGTCGCTCGTGGCGGGTACGCAGGGCGGAATCACCCTGACGGACAACACGGCCGCGTTCGACGAGCTGGGCTTCGCCCCGCATGTCGTGGGCGTGGCTCCCGAGCGCAACCTCGCCACCAGGGTCATGGGTCAGGACCTGTCCTTCCCGGTGATGATCTCCCCCACCGGTGTTCAGGCGGTCGACCCGGACGGCGAGGTCGCGGTGGCCCGCGCCGCCGCGGCGCGTGGCACCGCGATGGGCTTGTCCAGCTTCGCCAGCAAGCCGGTCGAGGAGGTGACGGCGGTCAACGGCCAGATCTTCTTCCAGATCTATTGGCTCGGCGATCGTGAGAGCATCCTCAAGCGGGTCCAGCGGGCCAAGGAGGCCGGGTGCAAGGGCCTGATCGTCACCACCGACTGGGTCTTCAACATCGGCCGCGACTGGGGCAGCCCGGAGATCCCCGAGCGCGTCGGCGTGAAGGCCCTCGCCCGGCTCGCCCCGGAGATCGCGGTGCGGCCGCGCTACGCCCTCGACTGGATCCGCGGTGGCAAGATCATCGTGCCCGATCTCAGCGCCCCGAACCTGGTCGACCGCAACGAGAGCGGCCCCACCTTCTTCGGCGCCTACGGCCAGTGGATGAGCACCCCGCCCCCCACGTGGGAGGACCTGCTGTGGCTGCGTGAGCAGTGGGACGGTGAGTTCATGGTCAAGGGGATCTCGCGTCTCGACGACGCGAAGCGCGCCGTCGACATCGGCGCCACCGCCATCTCCGTCTCGAACCACGGTGGCAACAACCTCGACGGCACCCCCGCCACCATCCGCGTGCTCGGCCCGATCGCCGACGCCGTCGGCGATGATCTGGACGTGCTGCTCGACGGCGGGATCCGACGCGGCAGCGACGTGGTCAAGGCGCTCGCCTTCGGCGCCAAGGCCGTCATGATCGGTCGCGCGTACCTCTGGGGCCTGGCCGCCAACGGCCAGGCCGGCGTGGAGAACGTGCTCGATCTGCTACGGATGGGCATCGATTCGACCCTGATGGGGCTGGGCCGCTCCGACATCGACGAGCTCAGCCGCGACGACCTCATCATTCCGCCGGACTTCGAGCGCACCTTCGGCGGCTGAGGCCCGATGAGCCGTCGACTCGCCGACCTGACCTGGCCGGACCTCGTGGACGACCGGCCGGTGCTCGTGGTGCCCATCGGTTCGACCGAGCAGCACGGCCCGCACCTACCGGTCGACACCGACACCCGGATCGCCGTCGCGGTGGCGCGCAGCGCCGTCGCCGCCGCGTCCGACGGTGAGGGCGGGTCGGAACCGACGGACCTCGTGCTGGCGCCCGCCCTGCCCTATGGTGCGTCGGGCGAGCACGAGGGCTTCCCCGGCACGGTGTCGATCGGTCAGGAGGCCCTGCGGCTGGTCCTGATCGAGTTGGCGCGCAGTGCGACTCGATGGGTGGGGCGGATCGCGTTCGTCAACGGGCACGGCGGCAACCTCGAGCCCCTGGTGGCGGCGGTCCGGCTGCTGCGCACCGAGGGACGCGACGTGACCTGGTTCCCGTGCGCCTTCCCCGGCGCCGACGCCCACGCCGGTGCGACCGAGACCTCGGTACTGCTGGCGCTCGAGCCGGACCGCGTGCAGCGCAGCCGGATCGAGCCCGGCACCACCGCGCCGCTGGCCACGATCCTCGACCGGATGCGAAGCGGTGGCGTCGGCGCGGTGTCCCGCAACGGGGTGCTGGGCGACCCGACCGCCGCGACCGCCGAGCTCGGCGGCCGGCTCGTCGAAGCGCTCGGCGCGGACCTGGCGAGGGCTCTGGCGCAGTGGAATCCCGACGAGACCGGACGACTCCGGTGAACGGCCCCGTCGCCCGGGAACTTCCCGACGGCTTCCGCATCCGGCTCGGTCAGGAATGCGCCCGCCGGGGGCGCCACCTGATCGGGGGTTCACCGCTACGGGTGCTGACCCTGTCCCACGCCGCGGCCGCGATGATCGACGCCGGGGGCGTCCTCCGGGTCACCGACGACGGTGCGCGGCAGGTGGCCCGCAGGCTTCTCGACGCGGGGGTCGCCGATCCCGTACCCCCGGAAGCGGGCCCCGCCGCTGACGAGGCGGTGACGGTCGTGATCCCGGTGCGCGGCAATCAGTCCGGGGTCGACCGGCTGTTGCGTGCTCTCCCCGGACTGCCGGTGATCGTCGTCGACGATGCCTCCCCCGAGCCGATCACGGTGCCGGACTCGCCCCTGATCCGGGTGGTGCGCCTGGAGCGCAACGAGGGGCCCGCCGCCGCCCGCAATCACGGTGCGGCCCTGGCGGACACCGAGGTGGTCGCCTTCCTCGACTCCGATACCGTGCCCTGCTCGGGGTGGCTTCGAGACGCGGCTTGGCACTTCGCGGATCCGACGGTGGCCCTGGTCGCCCCCCGGATCGTCGGCCTGAGCCGGCCCGGGCGGTACGCGCCCATCGCCGTCTACGCCAACCGCCACTCCAGCCTCGACATGGGCCCACGGCCGGCCGCCGCGGCGCCGGGGCGGCCCCTCTCGTACGTCCCGTCGGCGGCGCTGCTCGCGCGGCGCGCGGCGCTCGACGCGGTCGGCGGCTTCGACGCGGCGCTGCGCGTGGCCGAGGACGTGGACCTGTGCTGGCGGCTCGCCGCCGCGGGCTGGACGGTGCGGTACGAGCCCGACTCGCGGGTGGCGCACGAGCACCGGAGCGATCTGCGGGAACTACTGGGGCGCCGCCGGTTCTACGGCACCGGCGCTGCGGAACTGGCTCGCCGGCACGGTGGGGCCGCCGCCCCCGTGGTCGCCACTCCGATCGGGATCGCCGCGACCGTCGGACTGCTCTCCCGCACGCGGGCCGGCACCGTCCTCGCGCTCGGCGTGTACCTGTGGATGTTCTCGCGCCTGCGCACGGCGCTGCGCTCAGTGCCCGGGGGAGACGGACTCGCGGCCCGGAACGTGGCCTGTGCCGCGTGGTTCGGGACGCTGCAGGGCTGGTCGTCGATGCTCCGGCACCATTGGCCGATCACCCTCGTGGCGGCCCTCGCGGTACCCCGGTTCCGGCGCCGCCTCCTCGCGGCCGCCGTGGCCGAGGCCGCCGCCACCTGGGTGGCGCAGGTGATCGCGGAACCGGGTGCGCGCCATCCGGATCCCCTGTCCTGGGCGGTGCTGCACAGACTCGACGACCTGGCCTACGGCCTGGGGGTGTGGCAGGGCGTCGCAGCCCGTCGAGACCTTGCGGCGCTGCGTCCGGTGGTCACCCGTCGATGACCGCGCCCGACGTGGTGGTGATCGGCGCGGGGAGCGCCGGCTGCCTCGTCGCGGCGCACCTCGCGCACGATCGGACGCGCAGGGTGCTACTCCTCGAGCGGGGCGCGCTGACCGCAGCCGATCGGCCGACCACCGCACTCACCACGCTGCCGATCCATCCGGGCGCCGGGCGGGTACTGCGTCATCCGGAGTCACGCGGTAGGGACGTGGTGCGCGGCAGCGGAATCGGTGGGTCGTCCGTGGTGAACGGTGGCTATTTCCTACGCGGTCACCGTGACGACTACGCGCCGTGGCCGTGGCGGCTCGGCGAGATCTCGGCGGCCTTCGACCGACTCGAACCACGGATGCGGGCGACGCCCTTCGCGGACGACGAGCTGGGCGAGACCGCCACCGCCTTCGAGGCGTACTGGGGGGCTCGCCTTCCCCGGTCGCCCATCGGCGGCGCGGGGGCGGAGCCGGAGGCCGGGTCCTGGCCGATGGTGGGGCTCAACCGGGTTCGGTCGAATCGTGCGGACGGTCACCGGTGGACCGCGGCCGATGCCTTCCTCGGATCGCCCACCCGCCGCCCGCGACTGGAGCGCGGCGTCGCCCGCGCGCTGACGGCGACGGCAGGAAGGGTGACCGGCGTCCTCACCGACGGTGGCCGGATCGATTGCGGCGAGGTGATCCTCGCCGCCGGCACCCTCGGCTCCGGGGCGCTGCTGGCGCCGCTCCTCGGGCCGCTCGTCACGCAGGAGCATCCGGAGCTGCTGGTGCGGTTCTCCCCGTCCGTGCCGCTGCGCCGCAGCCCGCTGCTGCAGACCGTGCTGCACACCGTCGAGGGGCTCGAGATCCGGTGCTACTCGGACGACTTCGCGAACTACATCGAGGGACTGCCCGCGGGCGGGGTGGCCATCGGGATCGCCGATATGACGCGTCCGACGACCGGCGCGATCCGTCCGCTCGGCGCCGGCGCGGGGGTCGAGCTCGACCTGGGTGATCCGGACGGGACCTCGCGGGCACGCATGGCCGACGGTGCCGCGCAGGTGGTCGAGATGCTCGAATCCGCCGAGTTCGCGCACCTGGTCCGGCCGGGCACCGTCACCGTCGATGCGGTTCCTGGAATGTCCTCGCACGCATGGGGAACCGTGCCGCTCGGGTCCCGCACCGCCGCCGACGGGTCGGTGCACGGAATCGCCGGTCTGCGGGTGGTCGACGGCTCGGTGCTGCCCGGTCCGCTGCGGAGCGGCCCGCACGCGAGCGTGCTCATGACGGCGGGGCTGATCGCGGAGCGCCTGTCCTCCTGACCGTCCAGGGCAGGGCCGGCCCTGCCCGATCGGGTGGGATGCGGTGGTCGACCGTACGGTTGATGCGGCTCCCTGTTCCCGGCGGCGGTTCGGCAGGCCAGAGTGTCTTTGTGAGGCGTATCACAACCCTCTGAACCCCGACTCAAGGAGCCACGTCATGGCCATCGAACTGAACCAGATCTGGGACTTCCCGATCAAGGAGTTCCATCCCTTCCCCCGTGCGCTGATGGGCGTCGGCGCTCACGACATCATCGGCGTGGAGGCGAAGAACCTCGGCTTCAAGCGCGCGCTGCTGGTGACCACCGGACTGCGCGGCTCCGGCATCATCGAGGAGCTCATCGGCAAGATCGAGTACCAGGGCGTCGAGGTGGTCCTGTTCGACAAGGTCGAGTCGAACCCCAAGGACTACAACGTCATGGAGGCCGCGGCGACCTACCAGCGGGAGAAGTGCGACAGCATCATCTCCGTGGGTGGCGGCTCGAGCCACGACGCCGCCAAGGGCGCCCGCGTGGTGATCGCTCACGACGGCCGCAACATCAACGAGTTCGAGGGCTTCGCCAAGTCGACGAACCGGGAGAACCCGCCCCACATCGCCGTCTCGACCACCGCCGGTACCGGCTCCGAGACCTCCTGGGCGTATGTCATCACCGACACCTCCGACATGGAGAAGCCGCACAAGTGGGTGGCCTTCGACGAGGCCTCCATCGTGACGCTCGCCATCGACGATCCGCTGCTGTACTACACCTGCCCCCAGCACTTCACCGCGTACTGCGGCTTCGACGTGCTCGCCCACGGCAGTGAGCCCTTCGTCTCCCGCCTGGACTTCGCCCCGTCGCTGGGCAACGCCCTGTACTCGATCGAGCTCGTCGCGAAGAACCTGCGCGAGGCCACCTTCGAGCCGCGCAACCTCAAGGCTCGCGAGGGGATGATGAACGCGCAGTACATCTCCGCGCAGGCGTTCAACTCGGGTGGCCTGGGCATCGTGCACTCGATCTCGCACGCGGTGTCGGCGTTCTTCGACAGCCACCACGGCCTCAACAACGCCATCGCGCTGCCCCGCGTGTGGGAGTACAACCTGCCCTCGCGCTACGAGCGCTACGCGCAGATCGCCACCGCCATGGGCGTGGACACGCGCAACATGACCACGGTGCAGGCCGCCGATGCCGCCGTCGAGGCCGCGATCCGACTCGCGAAGGATGTCGGCATTCCCGACAACTTCGGCGAGATCCGCACGGACTCGTACGAGAAGAACCAGATGAACACGAAGAAGTACGCCGGCCGCGGCGAGCGGATCCCCGGTGACGACAAGACCATCCTGGCGATCTCCGAGCACATCCAGGACGACTGGTGCACGCCGGGCAACCCGCGCGAGGTGACGGTCGCGTCGATGCTGCCGGTCGTCGACCACGCCATCAACGGCAAGTACTGACCGAGGAGTAGAGGAGAGATGACTACCGTGGCCACCGAACGGACGAACACACCGCAATTCGCGGACGGTGCCGCCCTGCGCGACGCCCTCCGCGGGAGCGACTACATCGCGGACGACGACCTGGCCACGGTGGTCCATCTCGCAACGGTGCTCGACCGCCCGTTGCTCCTGGAGGGGCCGGCGGGCGTCGGGAAGACGGAGCTGGCCAAGACTCTGGCGGAGGTATCGGGGCGGCGGCTGATCCGGCTGCAGTGCCACGAGGGACTCGACGACAGCCGGGCCCTGTACGAGTGGGACTACGCCCGCCAGCTCCTGCACGTGCAGATGCTGCGGGACCGGATCGGTGTCGAACTCGCGGACTTCGACACCCTCGCCGAGGCCTCCGCCCACCTGGCGACGCAGGATTTCGGCCTGTACTCCGAGGCCTTCCTCGCCGCCCGGCCGCTGCTCGCCGCGATCCTCTCCGAGGAGCCGGTGGTGCTGCTGGTCGACGAGGTGGACCGTACCGAGGAGTCGATGGAGGCCCTGCTGCTCGAGGTGCTCGCGGAGAACCAGGTGACGGTTCCCGAGGTGGGAACCTTCACCGCCCGCACTCGGCCGTGGGTCATCCTGACCTCCAACGACACCCGTGAGTTGAGCGCCGCCCTCAAGAGGCGGTGCCTGCACTACCACCTGGGCTACCCCAGTCCGGAACGCGAGCGGGAGATCGTGGGCGCCCGGGCACCCGAGGTCGAGTCCGCGGCGGTCGCGGAGGTGGTGGAGCTCGCGGGCCACCTGCGCACGCTTCCGCTGCGCAAGAGCCCGTCGACCTCGGAGGTGATCGACGCGGCGCGGATCGCGGCCGTGCTCGCGGCCACGGGGCGCAGCACCGCCGACTCGTCGGAGCTGCTGTACGCGGCGCTGCTCAAGTACTCCTCCGATGTCGACCTCGTCCACGGCCGCGGGGGTACGGCGCGGGCGCCGGAGGACGACCGCGCCGTACCCCGCCCGACGGTGGCCGCGAGCCCGGCCAACACCACCACCAATGTCTTCCGGGGACACGGCGGTAAGGGCCATGGGCGGAGCTGAGCTCCCGCGTACCGGTGGGGCCGGCGTCCTCGACGTGGTCGCCGCGGCCTTCGGCATGCTCCTGCGGGTGCACGGCGTGAGCGCCTCGCCGGCGGAGGTGATCGAGGTGCGCCGGGTGCTGGGAATGCTCGGTGCGCGCGACAAGCCCCGGCTCGCCGCGGGACTGCGCGCGACCTGCGTGAAGTACTCCCATGAGAACGCCGGGTTCGACAGCGCGTTCGCCGCGCTCTTCGACAGCGTCGCCGGACCTGCCGAGGACGAGGAGCGCGACCCGGCGCGCGCGGGGCTCACCGGTGCCCTGCCCGAGGACCTGGAGCTCGCGGAGGACGCGGAACTGGGCCGCTACGCCGACTACAACGAGCGCGCCGCCGAGGTCGGCGAACTGTTCGACACGCCGGCCGCGGAGAAGGGCTTCAACCCGCACAAGGACGACGACGACTTCTCCGTCACGGCCGCCGACGAGAGCCTGTCGGTCAACGGCTCCGACGACAGCGGACGGCGCGGGGTGAGCTACACCCTGGACGTCGACCGCGCGGGCGCCTCCGAGGTCGGCGGCCTGTCCGACGGTGCCACCGTCTCCGCCTCGGGGACGCTCACGTGGGACGATCCCGCGTCGATCCTGGCCTGGCTCGACGCCTACGACCCGAACAGCCTCTACTCCGACAGCGGCGCCGAGGAACTGACCCAGGCGCAGGCCGAGCGGCTCGCCGCCGCGCTCGCGGCCTTCGTCGGTGCGCTCGCCGAGGTCGGCACCCCGGCACCCGGCGCGCCGGGCAGCGCGGAGTCCCGCTCGCATGCGGAGCTGGAGCTGGCTGTGCACGAGGTCCTGCGCCGGATGCGCGGGGCACCGCGGGAACGGGTGCGCTATCACGGGCACGGTCGGCTGGACATGCGCGCCACCTCGCGCGCGGCCCTGGGCACCGACGGGGTGCCCTTCCGGCTGGCGACCCGGGTGCCGCGGCCCGATCGGCTGCGGGTGCTGATCCTGGCCGATGTCTCGTTGTCCGTGCGGCCGGTCACCGCCTTCGCCCTGCGCATGGCGCAGGCGATCCGGCGCCGCACCAGTCGGTGCGAGGTGTTCGCGTTCGTCGACCATCCCGTCGACGTGACCGACGCGCTGCTCGCCGGGACCGGGGACGAGGCCCTGGCCCGTGTGCTCGCCGATCCCGAGATCGATCTGGAGGCGTCGAGCGACTACGGGCAGGTGTTCTCCGAGCTCCTCGCAGCGCCCACGGCACTGGGCAAGCGGACCTCGGTGCTCATCGTCGGCGACGGCCGCTCGGGCGGTCGGCCCGACGGTGCCGAGGACCTCGCCGAGCTGCGCCGGCGCGTGCACCGTCTGGCCTGGGTCACCCCGGAATCCGAGCGGTACTGGGCCCAGGCCACCTGCGCGATGACGCAGTACCGCGAACACTGCGACGGTGTGGTGGTCGCCCGCGACGCCGATCAGCTGATCGAGCGCGCCCGCGACCTCGGCAACGCACTTCGGTGAGGCCCGCACGAGCGGGTGCCTGCCTGATCGGGCAGGTGCCCGCCCGGGCCGACGGGCAGCCCTGAAACTCCTCCGTGCTTGTAGCATGGGTCGCAACGTTCTCGTTGAGGAGCAGCCCGTGACATACCTCGACAGCCGCACGTCCGGCGACCGCTCCGTGCCGCTGATCGGCCGCGAGGTCCCGCGCACCGTGAAGTTCCACGCTCCCGAGATCGTCTTCGGCGTCGGCGCGCTCGGTGAGGCGGCGCACGCGGCCGCCCGGTTGGGGGCCGTGCGACCGCTCCTGGTCACCGACCCCGGCCTGATCGAAGCGGGTTGGGTGGCCGAACTCGCCGAGCACCTGAGCGAGGCCGGCCTGCGTCCGCACGTGTTCAGCGAGGTCACGCCGAACCCCAAGGACCACGAGGTGGCCGCTGGCTTCGAGCAGTACGCCGCCGAGCGGTGCGATGTGATCATCGGGATCGGCGGGGGCTCGGCGATGGACGCGGCGAAGGGCGTCGCCATCCTGGCCAGTAACGGGGGCGACATCCTCGACTACATCGGCGTCGACCGGGTGACCCGCCCGATACCGCCGACGGTGATGGTGCCCACTACCGCGGGCACCGGCGCGGACGTCTCCCAGTTCTGCATCGTCACCGATACCGCGCGGGCCGTGAAGGTGACCATCCTCGGCCGGACCCTGGTCCCGGACGTCACCGTGATCGACCCGCGACTGCTCACCACCATGCCGCGGTGGCTCGCCGCCGCCAGTGGGCTCGATGCGCTCACCCACGGGGTCGAGGCGTACGTCTCGCTCGCGCACAACCCGCTCACCGACCACCACGCGTTGCGCGCCGTCGGCCTGGTCTCCGAGTCGCTCGCGGAGAGCATGGCGCACCCCACCCGCATGTCCGACCGGCTCGTCATGGCCCAGGCCAGCCTGGAGGCGGGCATGGCCTTCACCAATGCCATCCTCGGTGCGGCGCATGCGATGAGTCATCAGGTCGGTGGGCTGCTGGACAAGCCGCACGGCGTGATCAACGGCATCCTGCTGCCGCACGTGATCCGGTTCAACGCCGAGATCGACCCCCACCCGTACGTCGCGATCGCCGCCGGAATGGGGTTGCCCGAGCAACACGCGCCGGCCGCTGAGGCGGCGGCAGCCGTCGCCGACCGCGTCGAGGCGCTCGCCCGTGAGGTCGGCGGGCCCCGCGGCCTGTCCGAGCTGGGGGTCCCCGAGGAGGTCCTGCCGCGCCTGGCGGCGCAGAGCCTGCGGGACTCGTGCATGGCCACCAACCCGCGGTCGGCCACCGTCGACGAGATGACCGCGCTGTTCCGGGCGGCGATGTGACCGCGGAATCGGACCTGGCCGCGCTCACCGGACTCCGGTCGGGCAAGAGCTCCTTCTACCCGCAGTACCGCGGGGCGCAGGAGCGGGCCGAGCGGGTCCTGCACGCCCTGGACCTGATCGCCGGTGCGCTGGTGCGCACGGTCGACGGTCCGGAGACGGTGGTCAGCTCCGCTGCGCAGGCCGCCCGCGAACACCTGCAGGCCGACTGGGTGGTCTTCGCGCTCACCGAGGGCAGCCTCGCCGCGGCCGGCCTGCGGCGCTTGGTACTGGGTCCGGACGGCATCCCGTTCCTGGTGGGCCGGGTGACGGGGCCGCCGCTGCCCTACGAGGTGACCGAATGCCTCGAGCGGATCCGCAACGCGGACACGGTGACCGGGGAGTCGGTGCTGCAGGGCCGGCACGCGTACGTTCCGCTGGTGCTCGACGGCACGGTGGTCGGGGCGATCGCCGCCTGGACCCCGGTGGGGCGTGAGCTCGACGGGACCGATGCCGCGGTCCTGAACATCCTGGCCAGTCAGACGGCCGTGGCACTGCACAACGCCTCGCTGTACGAGGGCATCACCACGCTGCTCGATCGGTCCGAGCAGGCCCACGCGCAGCTGCGCCGCACGGCCGCGGACCTCGCGGTGCGCAACGCCGAGCTCACGGGGATGCAACGCGAACTCGGGGCGGTGCAACGGCACCGTGCGCTCGACGACGAGCGGCACCGGATCGCCCGGGAGCTGCACGACAGTGTGACCCAGGCGGTGCTGTCGGCGGGCATGCAGATCGAGGTGTGTCGCAGTGAGATCCCCGACGCCGAGCGCGCCGAGCGGCTGGATCTGGCGAAGGAGATGACCCGCCGGGCCGTGGAGCAGTTGCGCTCCGCCATCTACACCCTCAACAACAGCTCGGACCGGCACACGGACGGACTGCCCGAGATGCTGCGCCAGCTGGGCGTGGTGCACGAACCGGACGAGCTGAAGGTCGCCGTACGGGTGCGGGGCGAGATCAGGGAGCTGTCGGCGGCGGTCGAGCACGCGCTGCTGCGGATCGCGGGCGAGGCCCTGTTCAACGTGGCCGTGCACGCGGGCGCCGAGCGCGCCACGGTGACGCTGCGCTACGGAAGCGGGCACGTCGACCTCGCGGTGGACGACGACGGTGCCGGCGACCCCGCCGTGCTCCGGGAGCGGTTGCGCACGAGCCTCGGGCGGGACGTCGATGGGCACGGCCGGGGGCTGGCGAACATGGCCGATCGGGCGGCGGAATGCGGCGGGAGCCTTGCCATCCGGCGCTCGCGGCTGCACGGGATCCGCATCCAGGTGACACTGCCGGTCGAGGAGGCCTCGTGAATGGGGAAACGATGAGGACATCCGTCGACTCGCGCATCGTGCTGGTGGACGATCACGCGATCCTCCGGCAGGGGCTGCGTTCGATCCTCGAACGCGAACCCGATCTGGAGGTGGTGGGCGAGGCCGCCACCCCGGCCGAGGCCCGGGTGGTGGCGGACTCGATCCGCCCGAACGTGATGGTGATCGATCTCAAGCTCTCGGGCGGATCCGAGCTGGAGGGCCTCTCGCTCTGTCGGGAGCTCTCGGCGGCGCACCCCGAGATCGGGCTGCTGGTGCTCACCACCTTCCTGGACGAGCGGCTGGTGGTCGAGGCGGTGCACGCCGGTGCACGCGGCTACGTGGTCAAGGACGTCGACACCCGGGAGTTGGTGAGCGCCATCCGGTCCGTGACCCGCGGACAGAGCGCCTTCGACTCCCGCACCGCCGTCGCGGTGGTGCAGACCCTGGCGAACGGGCGGCCGACCGACGACGAACTCACCGCTCGGGAGCTCGAGGTACTGCGGCTGCTGGCGAAGGGCAACTCCAACAACGGGATCGGGGAGCAACTCTTCATCTCCCCGACGACGGTGAAGTTCCACGTGAGCAACGTGCTGCGCAAGCTGGGCGTCAGTCGTCGCGCCGAGGCGGCCTACGAGGCGAGCAAGCGGGGCATCATCTAGAGGTCGACCACGAGCCACGCGCCGTGGTGTTCGAAGCTGCGGCAACGCAGTCCACGGTCCGCGACCAGATCGTGCAGGCCGTCCACAGTGAACGTGCGCACGTGCCCGTAGCGCGTGTCCGGCTCCTCCTCGATCGGGACCGCGATGATCACCCGTTCGCGGGCCAGGCGCAGGGCCTCGTCGAGCACGGCGGCACCGGCCTCCGGTGGCACGTGCTCGAGTAGGTGCAGGGCGGAGACGGTGTCCGCGTAGCGGTCCGGCAGCCCGGTGTTCGTCGCGTCGGCCACGCGGGTGGACAACGGGATCTCGATCTCCCGCGCGACGGTGTCGAGGAGCGTCATGGTCCCGGCGCACAGATCGGTGGCCGTCACCCGCATCCCGGATCGCGCTGCCCGCAGCGCGAAGAATCCGAAGCAACTCCCGAGGTCCAGCAGCGAATCCCCCACCAGGAGTTCAGCGGCGGTCGCGTGCACCGGCGCGAAGTCGGCGACACCGGACTCCAGGTCGGCCATGGAATTGCGGTAGTACTCGACCCACGCTCGGGTCGCGCCGGGAACGGTGGTGCGGACCACGCCGACCAGCATGCGCTCGAACTCCTCGACCGCGCACGGCCCGGCCTCCGCGGCGATCCGCAGCGCCAGGGAGTCCCGCAGGTCCTTCGGGGCGAGACGGTGCTGCACGGCCCAGCCGCGCCCGTCGCGACGGACCGAGAGGGGCCGGCCGCGTCGGACGCGGGAGACGTGGACCCCGCCGTCCGACCACCGGTGGCCCGAACCCGCTGCGAGAGCATCGATCATGCTCATCGACTCTATGGACGCCGGGGGCCGGCCGGATCCGCCGGACGGGCGGGTCCTGACCACCCGATCGGACGGGTACCCGAGGACTCGGGGGCCGTTGACCAGCGTTGATGTGGACGGTGGTGCTGGCAGCGAGGAGCTCGCCTGTGACAAGATGCTGGACATGATCGATACCTGGCACGCCCGGTCGCGTTGCACCGTGACCCGTGACGTCGCCCGATAGGGCGCGACGGTTGCAGCGCTTCCGTCGACGGGCCGGGCGGGCGGAGCGCCCGCATGCCGAGGACCGGGACTCCCGCCGCGACAGCCGGTACTTCTACGACACCGAATTCCACTGGGACGGTGTGAGTATCCGGCTGGTATCGATCGCCGTGGTGTCCGACACCGGCCGCGAGTTCTACGAGCACTCCGACCAGTACGACCGGGAGCGGGCGGCCGCCGACCCCTTTCTGGCCGAGCACGTGCTACCGGCCGTCGCAGGGATGCCGCGTCGCAGCGATGCCGAACTGCGCGCACGCCTGGACGAGTTCCTCGTGCCGCGCCCCGCGGTGCTCTGGGCGGATTTCGGCGCGTGGGATCAGGTGGCGCTCATGCAGATCTGGGGCGCCATGGCGCAGCAGCCGAGGTGGCTGCCGATGAGCACGCGCAATGTGCGGGAGTACGCCCTCCTGCTCGGTCAACGGCTCCCCGGCTACCCGGCACGACGACACGACGCCCTGGTGGACGCGCGCCATGTGAGAAGGATGTTTCACCTCATCGAGGGTCGCCTCGACGAGGTGGAGGAGGCGGCCCGCAGGGGCGGTTCCTGAGCCCTCCCGGCGACCTTCAGCGCCCGATCTCGACCTCGCGAGTCAGGTCCAGTAGGTCCAGGAAGGCCCGGTCGTGCGAGACGATCACGAGCGCGCCCTCCCACGCCCGCAGCGCCTCCACGAGCAGCTCCACCGACGGCACGTCGAGGTTGTTCGTGGGCTCGTCCAGCGCCAGCAGCGAGGGTGCCGGGTCCCCGAGCAGCGCGATCGCCAGCGCGAGTCGAAGCCGCTCGCCCCCGCTGAGCGTGTTCACGATCCGCTCCGACTGCCGGCCGCGGAACAGCATCCGGGCCAGTGCGGCGTGCGCGTGCTGCGCATCGAGGTCGGGGTGCGCGTCCCGGACGGCGTCGAGCGCAGAGCCTTCCTCGGCGGCGCCGAACCGCACGTCCTGGGGGACGTAGCCGATCACCGTCGGGCTATCGGCGTCGCGCGCGGCGGCGACGGCGCGGCGCAGCACCGTCGTCTTCCCCGCCCCGTTGGGCCCGACCAGCGCGACCCGCTCCGGCCCGATGACCTGCAGCGGACCGTCGGAGAGCTGAGTGCGGTGCAGGCCCGGACCCGGCTCCGGCATGGAGATCCGGACGGCGCGGTCGTCGCGAACGCCGTCCTGGGCCGCGTCGAGGGCGTCGCGGGCGGAGTCCACCCGGCCCTCGTGCAGGACGCGGTGCTTGCCCGCCGACACCTCCGCCTTCTGTTTGAGCAGGCCCGCGAGGATCGGCGGCACCCGCTTCTCGGCCTCGGCCCTGTCGGCGTAGCGCTTGCGGCGATCCAGCTTGGTCCGCGCCTCGACTAGGTCGCGCTGCTGGGCCTTGAGGTCGCCCTTGGCCGTGGTCACGGCCTGTTCCGCGGCCGCCTGCTCGGCGTCGAGCACCTCGCGGTAGTGCGAGTAGGGCCCGCCGAACACCCGCACCGATCCCCGGTACAGCTCGACGGTGCTGTCCATGGTCTCGAGCAGCGTGAGGTCGTGGCTGACCACGACCGCGGTCCCGCGGAACCGGTCGAGCGCGTCGGTGAGCAGGCCGCGGGCGCGCTGGTCGAGGTTGTTGGTCGGCTCGTCGAGGAGGAGCGTGTCGGGGCGGCGCAGCAGCTGCCCGGCGATGGCCAGGAGGGTGGCCTCGCCGCCGGACAGCGTCCCGACGGTGCGCTCCAGGGTGCCCAGTCGCAGGCCCAGGCCGTCGAGGACGGCGGTCGCGCGCTCGACGACGTCCCAGTCGTCGCCGACGGTGTCGAAGTCCTCCGGGCGGCTCGAGCCGTCCTCGATGCGGCGGAGCGCGGCGACGGTGCCGCCGATGCCGAGCGCGTCGGCGAGCGTGTCCTCCGGTCGTGCCTGCGGGTGCTGGGGCACGTATCCGACGACCCCGGTGCCGGTCACGGAACCGGCGGTCGGGGTGATCCGACCTGCGAGGACGCGCAGCATCGTGCTCTTCCCGGCGCCGTTGGCTCCGACCAGGGCGGCGTGGCCGGCGGGGATGGTGAAGCTGAGGTCGTCGAAGACCATCGTGCCGTCGGGCCAGCGCAGGGAGAGTGCGGAGACGGCGAGAGAGGTAGCCATGAATGCTCCTTGAGGTCCATCGGGGCGCAGCACGGCCGGTGCGGCGGGTGCGCGAGGAACAGGTCCGGGGACGTCTCAGGAGAGCATGGGATCGAGTCTAGACAATGGTGTGTGTGCTTCGCATCCTGTTTTTCGTGACCCCACGGATGTGATCTGCGTCCCATTGGCGACCGTGGCGCTTGTGCGGCGTGAGGTGAGCGGTGCTAGGTTCATGTCATGTCTGGGAGTCTTGAGGCCCATCTGCGCGTCGGTTATGAGACCGTCGCGCTGGGTTGCCGTCTCCCCATGGTTCGCGTGCACTGTCGAATGTGTTGCTGCTGAGCGTTTCCGCTCGCACCCCCTCCGGCCCGTCGATCGGGCCGAGCCTTTCGACAATTCCATCTTCACGTCTGCGTCCCGGGTGAACCCGGAGGTCGCGGCGTACGCACACCTTCGAGGAACCATGACCGTCATCGATTTTCATGCCGACCTGCCCGCCTCTGCCTCCGCTTCGACCCGCACCGCGCCGGCGCGCACCGCACAGGTCCGCCCGGCGGCGGCCCGCACGACCCGGCCCCGCAACCCCCTCGCCCGTCCGGCCGGGGCCGAGCGGCCGGCGCGGCCGGCCGCCCCCGCTCGCGTCTTCGCCCCGCAGCTGCGGGTTTCGGAGAAGCCGGCCGCCGCCGTGCTGCGCGTGATCCGGCGCGGCGGCCTCGTGCTGCGCGACGAGATCGCCCGCGAGACGCAGCTCTCCGCCGCCACCGTGAACCGTCAGGTCACCGCGCTCATCGAGGCCGGCCTGGTGCGGGAACGCGCCGACCGCGCCGCGAGCGGCGTCGTCGGCCGCCCGCGCCTCCCGCTCGAGGTGGATCCGAACGGCCCGCTCGCGCTGGGCATCCACATCGGGTTCCGGGTGAGCACGGTGACGATGCACGATGTCGCGGGCAAGGTCGTCGGCGCCATTCAGATTCCGACGCCCGAGAGCGGCGAGCCGGGTGAGGTGCTGTCGGTGATCGCCACGAGCGCTCGGCGGTTCCTCGCTCGTTGGGACGGCCGTACCGTTCTCGGCGCTGGTATCGCGATCGGCGGTCGCGTCGACGATCGCGGCGTCGTCGCCGACCATCCGCGCCTCGGATGGAAGGATGTCGCACTGGGAGAGCGTCTTTCGGGCGCCATCGGCCTGCCGGTGACGGTGGCCCCGCACGTCGAGGCGATGGCCGCCGCCGAGCTGCACCTCTCGGAGGACTACGAGTCGCAGGGGTCGACCCTGTACGTCTACGGCCGCGAGACGGTCGGCGTGGCGCTGGCGCTGCACGGCGCGGTGCACTCGCCGAAGTCCGGTCCGCACACCATCGGCCACCTGCCGACCCGCGACGTCGTGCTGCTCGACCCGCACCGCACCGGCCGGCTCGAGGACGCCGTCACCGACACCGCAGTGGTCGATGCCGCACGGGCGCAGAAGCTTCCGGTGCGCACCATCGCCGATCTGCACAAGCTCGCGGACGCCGGTGATGCGACGGCGCGGGCGATCGTCGCCGAACGAGGCCGCGTCCTGGGTGAGGCGGCGGCTCTGGTCGCGGACATCTTCAACCCCGACCGCCTGATCCTGGGCGGCCAGGCGTTCACCGACCACACCGCGATCCTGCCGCACGTCTCGGCCGCGCTGAAGGCCACCTCGGCCGAGCCCGGCCGGGCGGTGCGGGTCAGTGGGGCGGGCGGTCGCGTCCAGCAGCAGGCCGCTGGCGCCGCCGCGCTCGACGGCGTCTACACGGATCCGCTGGGCGCTGTCGCGCGCGTGACGGCGTAGCCCGCTACTTCGCGTCCTTGGCCATGAGGTAGCTCGCCGCGGCCTGCTGGTGCGCCTGGGTCAGCGTGCCCACGGCACCGGTGTTGAGGTAGTACCGGCCGACGGCGAGGACGCACTGGTACGCCTTGCGCGGCGCGCCGTTGGCGCTGGTGGTGAACGAACTGCAGCGCGACCCGGCCAGTCCGGGAGGCGCGGCCTCCGCCACCTCGGTCCCGTCGGAGCCGCCCTCGCCGTCGCGCATCGCGTCGAGGAGGTAGCGGGCACTGGCTGCGCTCCGGGTCCGGAAGACCGTCGACCCCGCGGACCCGATGAGGTCGACCCCCGCTCGTTCGTAGAGCCGGGACCGGGGCGTCCACTGACCCGTCGTGACGTTGAGCCACGCACGGGTCGACATGTACGCGAGCGCGGGTTGCGTGCCGTCCGCGACGCGCACCGCGTCGGGAATGGTCAGGGACATGATCCCGTCCCGGTCCGGGGGCAGCGCCAGCAACTGCTCGACGGTGGTCGTGACTCCTGCGAGCTCGCGGGTCTGGCGGTCGAGCCAGCGGCCGGCGAGTGAGACCGCCCGCTCGTCGGGGACGGACTTGAAGCCGACGCCGAGAAGGTAGTCCTGGTGGGGCTGCCACCACATGGTCGGAAGATCGGTGGCGGCGTTCTCGGGCCCGCGGAACGAGCCGGGGCGCCCGGGAAGTTCCTGGTCGGCCTCCTTCCGGAGCGCGCGCAGCGCCGCCCCGGCCGCGGTGGCGGTGGCCGCGGTGCGATAGCGGATGACGTAGGTGGTCATGGACGCGGTGTCGGCCGAGGCGGTCCCTGCGGTCTGCCGGGCCGAGACCGCCCCGCCGACGAGGCCGTCGGTCTGGGCGAGCGCGGTCGACTGCGGCATACCGAAGGCCACCGCGAGACTGACCTGCGACGCGAGCACCGGAACCCGCGAGGCCCCCGCCCAGTCGAATGCGGCATCGACGTCAGCGGGGGAGATGAGGTACCCGGCGAGCTCGTAGCTGCTCTGGACACGTCGGTCGTTCGGGTCGGTCCGCTCGGGAACCGGGCGCGGGCTCGTCGGGTAGCCGCCCGTGTCGAGCCGGACGGCCGCGCTCGGATCGGGATGTGCGGTTCCGGCTACCGTCGACGAGCACCCGGTGACCGCGAGGACGGTCGCCGTGCCCACGCCGATGAGTGCGCCTCGAATTCCCCTCATGGTGGACAGCATGGCACGGGCGAGAGCCGTGTCCGCCACAGCGTCGTGGGCCGCTCGTTCGCGTAGGTGCACTTTCCGAAATGATTGCCAGTGTGAATTTCACCGCGCTCGGTGCGGTGCGAAACAAAAGAGAGTTCGCATGCGTGGGCGGGGCGTTCGTCCTTGCGCGATAGATTTCGGGAAAGGTCTTTTCCGACAGTGCTTTACCGCGAGTGTCGGGCGGCGTCGATTCTCGCCGGCCGCCGACGCTCGGGTGAAATTGCGAAGGTTGCCGTGGGTTGGGTCGGGGTGGGCGGTCGCCCGCTCGGTCGACCGGCACGCATTGTCCGACAACCGGCATTGTCGCGGACCGCGGTGCTAGCTCTGACCAGGTAATCTTGCGGTAGCAAAAGTGATAGTTCAGAAAAGTGCAGTCGCAATGCGGATGGTACATTCTTTTGCGACAACGAATTCAGGCGGCGCGTCAGTGCCGCCTGTGCTGGCAGGACAGGAGGGTGGCATGGGGTCTGAACAGGACGACGATGCGAACCTCGGCCAGAGCGCCGGCGCACGCGCGATCGAAGCGCGCGCGGCCATCGCGACGGCTCAGTTGCGGTCGACCGTGAAGTCGATCAGTTCCGCCGTGGGCTCCACCAGTGCACACGGAGAACGGATCGTCGAGACCATCGACGACCTCATCGACGATGTCGTACCCGAGCTCGAGGCCGCTGAGGCGCTGATCGCCGCGCAGTCGCCGGGCCGCGGCACGGCGCCGCGCTCGTCGGTGTGGGTGTCCGCCCAGCAGAAGGTCGGTTCTCCCTCGTGAGCACCCGGTTCGCTGCGGCCCCCGCGCCGCGCACGACCTGATTGAGGATTCGTTGTGATCGATCGCCCTGATACCCCCCACGCCGATGTTCTCCTCGAAGGCATCTGGGAGGACGAGGTGACCCCGGACGACCTGGCGTCACGGGCATTGTCCGCTGCGCAGGCGTCGTCCTACGCCTTCCGCGTCGCGAGCGAGGGAACCACGGCGACCGCTCAGCTGGGCGAGGTCGACGTCACCGAGTTCCTCGAGTCCGAGACCGGCAAGTGGGCGCAGGGCTTCATCGGGATCGTCCGGGTCGGCGAGTCGCTCGTCCACGTCTCGCACGCGCTCGGTGAGTTGGCGCGCAGCCTGCAGCAGGTGAATCTGGAGCAGTCCGAGATCGTCTACCAGGTCGAGGCCGACATCGAGGCCGCGCAGCGGCAGTCCGCCGTTGCCGGCGTCGACCCGGCGGAGCGGATCGCCGAGCTGATCGCGCTGGCCCGGGCGCGGGCCACCGAGGTCGCCGACAAGATGCCGACCCCGGAGCAGTCCACCCGGAAGAAGAAGCCCGCCGTCGGTCTGGTCAGCGGGTTCATGGCCTTCGGCCGGGTGCCGGGCACCAGCACTGAGGGCGTCGAACGCAACGGCCGGGTCGCGCGCACCGGGCACGCCCGTAACGGTGAGGCCCGCAACGGCTACTCGGTGCGCAACACCCGCGCCGCGCAGAACGGAAAGGTCGAGCACAACGGGCACGCGGAGGCCGCGGAGGCGGCCCCGATCAACGAGACCGACGGGCACGACTCGACGCTCGAGACGGCCCCGGCCGCCCTCGTCGAGCAGGACGCCGCAGTCCGGATCGAGGCGGATGCGGGCACCGTCGAGCAGGACGCCGCCGCCGCGGCGCAGGACGCCTTCGCGAACTCCGGCGACGAGACCACGATGGTCTTCGGCTTCATGTCCTTCGGCCGCACACCGTCGAGCGCCGTGCCTGCGGAGGCGGAGGTCGTCGAGCCCACGGACGGTGTCGAGCCGGTAGCGGCCGTCGAGCCCACGGTCGTCGAGCCCACGGTCGGCGCCGACGTCGACGCCGAGGTCATCGAGGGTCCGCAGATCGAGGATGCCGCGCCCGCGGCGCCCTCCGACGCGATCGACTCCGACCTCGACGTCGCCGACGTGACCGACACCAACGACGCGGCCCCGGTGGCCGAGATCGACGAGCCGGCCTCGGCCAATGGTTTCCTGGACCTCGGTCGGGTGCCCACGCGCGCGCTGCCGTCCGCCGACGACGCGGTGGTGCCGCAGCCGCTGATGAACGGCTTCCTTGCCTTCGGACGGACTCCCACGGCGAACGGGAGCTCCGCGGCTCCCGTGCCGGCGGAGCCTTCGGCCGCGAGCAGCGGTCCGATCCCGATCATGCCGCCGGCGCAGTTCGTGCCGATTCCGGCGTCGAGCCCCGTCGCCGCCGAGGTGGCGGGGCAGGCGACCGACGAGGCCGCCTCCGCGCTTCCCCTGACCGACGAGGCCCAGTCCGGTCCGGCGCCCGCGGTCGACGAGGTCCTCTCGTTCGGGCGGGTGCCGTCCACCGGCGCGTGGGCGGCGGGTGCGGGAGCGGTCCCGACGGTGCCGTCGTCGCCCGATCCCGAGCCGGTGGCGGTCGACCCGCCCGCGGCGATCGAGCCGGAGGTCGCCGAGGTGGACATCGAACCCGACGCAGTGGTCGACGAGGCGGAGCCTGCGCTGATCGAGTCCGAGGCGGTCGCCGCTGGACCGGCCGAGGATGCGGACGAGTCGCGCGATGCGGCCGACGATGCCGCGGATTCGTCGGAGGAGCAGAACGAGGCACCTGCCGACGACGAGGCGCCCGCTGACCTCGCCGCCGAGCAGGCGGCGGAGGCGGACGCGGAGGCGGACATGGACGCGGATGCGGCCGACGAGGCCGCGGCCGGGGATGAGGATGCGGATGCGGCCGGGGATGCGGACGTCCTCGCGGACGCCGCCGACGTGGTCGATGACGCCGATCCCGCGGAGGATCCGGACGTGACCGAGGACTCCGAGATCGAGAACGAGTCCGCCGAACCCGTGGAGGGAACGGAACCGGACCCGGCCGAGCCCGCCGACGCGACCGAGCCCGACGACGTGGCTGAGACCTCCGAGCCCGCCGATATGGCTGAGCCCGCCGACGCGACCGAGCCCGACGACGTGGCTGAGACCTCCGAGCCCGCCGACTCGGCCGAGCCCGCCGACCCAGCCGAGCCCGACGACCTCGTCGAGGATGCTGCGGTCGCCGACGAAGCGGACCCGGCGCAGGGACCCGACGAGCCCGCGCCCGCGCTCGAGTCCGGACCTGAGCCTGAACCTGTGCCCGAGCCAGAACCTGCGCCGGCGGCGGAACCCGCGCCTGAACCCGAACCGGTTCGGCCGCAGCGCCCGGCGCGGCAGACGGCCAAGACGGTCAAGTTCTCCGACCTGATGAAGGCCGCGGGCCGGACACCCGTCACCGACGAGCCGGTCTCGTTCGCCGTTGCCGCGGCTGCGGACCGGCGCACGGTGCCGGATCCGCCGGCGGAGCCGGAGACCCCGGCCGCCCCGGAGACACCTGAGGCGCCGGCCGCGCCCAAGGCGCCGCCCGTGCTCGCCACCGGTCCGGTGATCCTGGGACGCACGGAACCGCTCGTGCTGACCCGGCGGGCATCCCCCGCGGTGCAGCAGGTGCACGACGCGGTGGCCTCGATCCTCGGCTCGCTGCGCGGCTCGCCGCACGGCCCCGATTCCGGATTCCACTGGGCCGCCGGGTTGCTCGAGAGCGACTCGGAGGCGATCATGGTCGTCACCACGTCGGACGCGGGTTGGCTGCCGCCGGGCGTGGTGATCCCCGCGGGCGCGCGCGTCGTCTGGAACATGCCCACCGGCTACCGCTGGGCGGCCGTCGACGACCCGGTGCGTCAGCTCATCGAGTACGCGACGCTCGAGGACCTCTCGCTCACCGCGGTCGCCACCACGCATCCGAGCCGGGCCTACAGCGCCGTCGTGGGTGCCGAGAACCTCGTCGGTGTCGGTCGGCCGGGCAGGATCCTCGAAGGGGGCCGCAGCAGGCTCGAGGCCACGGTCTCGCCGGCCCGGCTGCAGCACATCCGCTCGCTGAACGCGGAAGAAGCGGGTCGTCAGGCCAGGGCTCTCGTTCGCGACCTGGAGTCGGTGGCCATCACCCCGGAACATGCGATCGGGATCGAGGCCGCCCGCCTGGACGCGCGCTGCTTCCTCGAGGCGAAGGGCACGGTGCCGCCCCCGGTGCTCGACCAGCTGCACCGGGACGAGCAGGCGCTCAGTGATGTCCTCCGCCTCGACCGGATCCCGGCCTCGGCCGAGGATCTGTTCCGCCCGACGCCCGACGCCCGCCGGCTGCAGGACCGTATGGTGGAGCGGGCGATCGTGGTGGCGACTCTTGCGGCGGCGTACGGTGACGTCGACTCGGCCCTCTACGCATGGACATTCGCCCGGTTCCTCGCGGGCCAGGATCAGGACTCGAATCAGGCACGATGACGACATCGAATCCCACTGCCCAGCGGTACTTCTCGCTCGGGCTGCGGTCTCTCGCGGCGCGTACCGACACGAAGGAGCCCGCTCAGGCCTTCCGGCTCGCAGTGGAGGCCGACCCCACGATGTGCGATGCGTGGATGGGCCTGATGGCCGTCGACAGGACCCGACTCGCCGATCCGGCCGCCGCGCGAGGGCTGCTCGAATCGGCCCGCAACTTCGGTGCGGAACTCCGCCGCAACGGCATGGTCGTCGATCCCGCCGAGGGCGCCCTCGGGCTCAAGATCCCCGTGCAGATGGGGGTGGTCGAGCTCGGCATGCCGGTCACCGATGTGATCTACGCCCGGGCCGGCGCAGCGGTGATCCTCGCCCAGGCCGGCTTCCTCGCCGAGGCGGCACAGGAGCTCACGCGCCTGCAGCGCGAGGTGACCGCCGACTCGCCGGCGCAGCGGAACTACGTCCGATACCTGTGGATCTGCCTGCTGGGGCTCGCGCACCGCTGGCCGGAGATCCTTTCGACGGTCTCCGACGGCCGCGAGCCGCTCTGGGTCTCTCCCGAGACCGACGGGGCCGTCCGCTTCTGGCAGCTCGGGGTCACGGCGCTCACGGCGCGGGCCCTCGTCGGGACCGGCGACGCGCATCAGGCGCTCTCCGCGACCAGGACCGCGCTCGCGTCCGAGGACTTCAAACTCGTGCAGGCCAGCCTGATCGTGACGCAGGCCTATGCCCTGCGCGCCACGGGCGACGAGGAGGGCGCCGTCAAACTCGTGCGCGACGCCCGCGCGTGGATCTCCAACCGCGCCGACCTGGACCATGCGGCCGCCGGGGGATCGCTGGAGGTGGTCACCGCGCAGTCGATGAAGACCCGCAGCGACCCGTGGAACCCGTCGTCGGGCACGACCGCGCAGGAGATCGAGCAGGCGACGCTCGACCGGCAGCGCGATGTCGTCCTCGCCGACGCCTGGCGCGAGTTGGACGGGCTCGTGGGCAGCCCCGATGTGAAGTCGCAGATCCGTCGTCTCGCGTCGAAGGTCGAAATGGACCGGGAGCGCAAGCTGCTCAGCGAGGAGCTCGGGGAGGAGTACAGCGAGGAGGAGATGCGCCTGTCGGCGATCATCACCGGCCCGCCCGGCACCGGCAAGACGACCGGCGTGCGGATCCTGGCCAAGCTGTACTACGGCCTCGGCGTGATCGCCCGGCCCGAGGTGTTCGAGCACCAGCCGAGCGACATGATGACGGGCTACGTGGGGCAGGCGGGCATCCGCACCAACAAGCTCATCGACGAGTCCCGGGGCGGCCTGTTCTTCCTCGACGAGGCCTACGGGCTGGTCGCGGGGGACGGCGAGGATCAGGCCTCGCGTTTCGGTCGCGAGGCGCTCGAGGCGCTGTTGGCCCGGATCGAGAACGAGGGTGACAAGCCGCTGCGCGAGAAGGTGGTCGTGGTGCTCGCCGGCTACGACGATGACATGAACCGACTCCTGCAGGTCAATCCCGGTCTCCCGCTGCGGTTCCCGACCCGGATCTCGTTCAGCTCCTTCACCCCGGAGGAACTGGTCGCGATCGCGGAGTCGGTGGCGGCGAAGAGTCGCGAGGAGCTGGGTGAGGGGGTGCGGGGCTACCTCGACGAGCACAACAAGCGGCTGGCGGAGGTGAGCGCGCTGGACCTCAAGGGGCGCATGTGTTCCGGCGTCGACCTCATGTCCAACGCCCGCTTCATGCGCACCGTGATCTCGGGCGCGCGGGGTTTCCGCGACTTCCGGGTCAGTGGCATCGACCGTTCGATGCTCTCGACCGAGGAGAAGCGCGCCCTGCTGCGCACCTTGGAGTTGGAGGACGTCCGGCTCGCGTACGAGGAGACGCTGCGCGTATCACCGAACTTCCCGTGGTCGGAGTGGCACTTGTTGGCGGATTGGCAGGCGGAGGCGAATGGCTGAGACGACCCCGGATCCGTCGAGCGCGAAATCGGGCCTGCAGGAGCGGGTCCGCGGTTTCCGGCTCACCTCGAAGTATCAGAAGTCGGGCGAGGCCTACCTGCAGCGCCGCAACGAGGAGGCGCTGGTCCGCCGCGATACGCGGTGGATCGACGACGTGAAGAAGTACCAGGGGTCGCCCCTGTACATCGCGCTCGCCGCCGGCCTGATCGGGGTGCTGGGCTGCGTCATCGGCGCGGTGATCTTTCCCGCGGGCAAGGTCAAGGACGGCGACATCATCCAGGACAGCCAGACCGGTGCCCTGTACGTGAAGGTGGGCGACGCGCTCAGCCCGATCCCGAACGTGGTCTCGGGGCAACTGATCATCGGCTCCCCGGCGAAGCCGGTGCAGGCGAAGTCGTCCGAGATCGAGAAGCTGCCGCGCGGACCGATGGTCGGGATTCCCTACGCCCCCACGGTGATCCGCAACTCCGACAGCACCTCATCGCGATGGGCCATCTGTGACAGCACGGCGACCGGATCGGCCGTCCCGCTCGACCCGTCGACCGGCCTGCCGACGACCGCCACCTCGGCGGTGAAGGTCACCGTCATCGGCGGGGAGCCGACGCCCGCCGACGGTACGGACGAACTGACCGGCGACCGCGCCCGCGTCGTGGCCTTCGACGGCCAGACCTGGCTGGTCTACGAGCACGACGGCGTGGTCGGCCGCGCGCGGCTCGACCTCGGCAACTCCGCGATCCGGGAGACCCTGGGCATCTCGATCGACCAGCGCGTGATCCCCATGTCGGCGGGCCTGTTCAACGCTCTCGCCGCGCGCGAGCCCATCGACGTCCCGCCGATCAGCGACCTCGGGAAGCCGGTGCGGTTCCCCAACACGGACAAGCTGCTGGTGGGAACGACGCTGCGGGTACCGACCGTCGACGGGAGCTGGACCTACTACGTCGCCGCGGCCGACGGCATCCAGCAGATCGGGCAGACCGCGGCCGCCATCCTGCAGACCGTCTCGCCCGTCAAGAGCGGAGTCGTGGAGACCGAGGCGGCCAAGGCGAACCAGTGGCCCAAGGTCGGCGGCCGGATCGCGGTGGACCACTTCCCGGCCGGCAAGGTGCGGATCGAGGACACCACCGCCGACCCGGTGACGTGCCTGGCCTGGGCGCACGACGGCGACAAGCCGACCGCTTCGGTGCGGGTCATGGTCTCCAGCGGGCTGCCGCTCACCCCCGAGCAGAACGCCGCCCGGATCCCGCTGATCGGGGCCGCGGGGTCGGCGGGCACCGTCGCCGACGATGTCTACCTGCCGGCCAACAGCGGCCGGTTCGTGTACGCCACGGGCTCCGCGAAGGACTCGCGCGAGCACAGCGGGGAGTTCTGGATCGCCGACACCGGGATCCGCTTCGGCCTCGACGATCAGGGCTCGAACGAGGTCGGATCCACGGCCAAGGCCTTGGGCCTGCGCAATCCCGTTCCTGCGCCGTGGACCATCATCAGCCTGCTGGCGCAGGGGCCGACGCTCTCGCAGGCGAGCGCATCCATCAAGCACGACGGCGGCGCGCAGGACCCGGTCGTGGCGAAGTTCGATCCGCGCGGCACGAAGTGAGGGATGGACGATGAGTAGGCAGGTCTTCGAGCCCCCACTGCACCCGAAGAAGGAGCCCCGGGTCATCAAGAAGGAGGTGGAGGTCCGGACCCCGGACACCATCGACGAGATCGACCCGCCCGGTAAGTGGCGCACGGTGATGATGCCGGTGGTCATGGTGGTCGCCGTGCTCGGCATGCTGTTCATGATGATCCGCATGAATCGGGGCTTCAACCCGGTGATGCTGCTCATGCCGATGATGCTGCTGTTCGGCATGTTCGCCTACATGGGCGGAGGTCCCGGCGGCAGCGGCAGCAAGTCCAAGGGGCAGCTGCTGCACGACCGCAAGCAGGCGAGTCGCTCGATCGGCGCCTCGCGGGAGAAGGCCCTCGCCCGCGGCCGCAACTACCACGACGCGCTCGCGCACGCCTATCCGGACCCGGCCGTCGTGGCCTCGCTCATCGGCACCGAGCGGATGTGGGAGGTCGGCGACGGAGACCCGGAGCGCCGGAGCCGTTTCACCGCGGCCCGGTACGGCCGGGGTCGCATCGTGCCCAAGGCCAAGCTGCTCACCCCCGAGGCGCCGGACGGCGAGTTCCTGGACCCGGTGCAGTGGACCGAGACCGTGAAGTTCCTGCACACGCACTCCACCGTCGCCGACATGCCGGTCGCCTTCACCCTGCGCAACCTGCCCGTGCTCGGCGTGGGCGGCGATCGGGAGCGCAGCGCGGGCATGGTGCGCGCGATGCTCAACCACCTCGCGATCACCCACGGTCCGGACCGGCTCCGCATCGCCGTCGTCGCCGACGCCCCCGACGGCGGTCGCTGGGAGTACCTGAAATGGCTACCGCAGGTGCAGCATCCGACGCTCATCGATGCGCTCGGATCGCGCCGCATGATCTACGGCAACTGGACCGACTTCCTCGAGGACCTCGCCGGCGGTGATGAACAGCCGGCCGCCGAGGGGGACCGCATCGTCGACTACGCCCGCCCGTTCACCACCGAGTCGGAGGTGACCGGCCGCACCCGGCACACCGTCGTGATCGTGGAATCCGCGGAGCGGGCCCGGATGACGGACCAGGCGATCGCCTCCCTCGCGGACGTCACCTGGGTCCTCATCGCCCCGCCCGACGGCGTCATCGACTCCTTCCCGCACGCCGTGCTCCTCGACGTCGACCAGGCGGGCATCGTCACCCGCTGGGACTCCGACCTCCCGCTGGAGGCGCCCAAGGAGATCGCCCGCGCCGACTACGTCGACCTCGTGGATGCGCACACCACCGCCCGGAAGCTGGCCCGCTGGGAGCTCGAGACCACCGCCTCGCTGCTGTCCAAGGAGCGGCACGACACCGGTCGCGATTGGGCGAACCTCGTGCAGGTCGACGATCCCGGGGCCATCGACGTCGTCGACTTCTGGCAGCGCATCAAGCGGTTCGACGACCCCCGTCGACTCAACTTCCCGATCGGGTTCGCGCCCGACGGGACCCGGATCTTCCTCAACATGCGCGAGGCGAGCCAGGGCGGCACCGGTCCGCACGGCGAGATGATCGGCACGTCGGGCTCGGGCAAGTCGGAGTTCCTGCGCTGCCTCGTGCTCGACGCGTGCCTGTTCCATCCGCCGTCGATGCTGAACCTGCTCCTGGTGGACTTCAAGGGCGGCGCGACCTACCAGGGCATGGAGGACATCCCGCACGTCGCGGCCGTGGTCACCAACCTCGAGAAGTCCGAGAGCATGGTCGACCGCATGATGGAGGTCATCACCGGCGAGCTCAAGCGGCGCCAGCAGCTCTTCGACAGTGCTGCCGCGAAGTACCCGTCGTTCAACATCATCGGGCTCACCGAGTACGAGAAGGCCCGCGAATCGGGGCACTGCCCCGACCTCGAGCCGATGCCCGCGCTGCTCGTGCTCATCGACGAGTACACCGAGCTCCTCGAGGCCAAGCCCGAGTTCGTCAACATCTTCAGCCAGATCGGGCGCGTCGGCCGGTCGGTGGGTGTGCACCTGCTGCTCGCGTCGCAGAACGCGGAGATGGCCCGCTCCCGCGGCCTCGAGTCGAACATCCACTACCACATCGCACTTCGCACCGGCACCGCCGGCGATTCGCGTGCGGTGATCGGTGTGCCCGACGCGAAGAACCTGCCCGGCAAGCCCGGCAACGGCCTGATCAAGACGCTCCACGAGGACGACCTGATCCGGTTCTACGCGGGATTCACCGGCAAGCCCTACTTCGCGCCGGAGGCGGCCCCCGAGCCCGTCGTGCGCGAGGTGGTCCAACCGACCGCCGACGATCTGTCCTCGCGCGGCTTCACGGCCCGTCGCGTGGACATCCCGGACCTCGAGGTCGAGATCATCGAGGACGACGAGATCGAGCGGACCGAGGAGGAACTGCTCGCGGCGCCGACGGTGTTCACGGTGGTCAAGGAGCTGCTGACGCAGGCCCCCGCCCGCCCGGCCTACAAGCCGTGGCTGCCGGAGCTGACCTCGACCACGCTGGACACGGTGGCACCGTCGTTGAGCGCGGACGAATGGGTGGCGCCGAAGGTGACCACCCCCGCCACCCTCAAGGCGCCCTTCGGCGTCTTCGACGACCCCGCCAAGCACCAGCAGCCCGTGTGGGAGCTGGACCTCTCGGGCGGCCAGGGCAATGTGCTCATCTACGGTGCGCCGCAGAAGGGCAAGACCACCGCGGCGATGACTCTGGTGACCTCGCTGGCGCTGACCCACTCCCCGGAGCAGGTGCAGTTCTTCGTGGTCGACTACACCGGCGGCGGCTGGATGCGGCTCGAGGATCTGCCGCACGTCTCGCGGATCGCGACCCGCGCCGAGGAGGACGCGATCAACCGGATCGTGTCCCAGATGTCGGACCTGATCGACCAGCGTGTCAAGCTCTTCCGCAAGTACCGGGTCAACTCGATGGCCGAGTACCGCCGGCTGCGCAGCGACCCCGAGTCGGCGGTGACGGCCGAGGACGCCTTCGGCGATGTCTTCATCGTGATCGACGGCTTCGACGCCGCCGTCACCGAGGGCGGTGTGTTCGAGGACAAGGTCGCCGTGCTGGAGGCGCTGGCCTCGGGTGCGCTGAACTACGGCGTCCACTTCGTGGTCACCACCGCGCGGAACACGGTGCTGCGCGGCCTCGCGAGCCACATGCACACCATCATCGAGGGCCGGGTGTCCACCGCGAGCTACGACATGTCCGTGGTGAACTCGCAGCGCAACAAGGTGGTTCCCGACCGGGCCGGCCACGTGATCACCACCGATCGCGAGCTGCTGGCGTTGGTGGCGCTCCCGCGCGCCGACGGCGACAGCTCACCCGAGACGCTCAGCGCCGGCATCGAGGAGGTGGTCGAGCGGATCCGCCGGGCCAACACCTCCGGCGCGACGGCGCCGAAGCTCCTCGCGCTCCCGGAGGTCGTGCTCCAGCAGGACCTGTTCTCCGTGCTTCCCGCCGCCGCGAGCGAGCGGGAGCGGGTGCGCCTTCCCTTCGGCGTGCGCGAGACCGACGGCGGCCTCGCCGTCGCGGACTTCGGGCGCGAGGCGCACATGTACGTGGTCGGCGAGAGCGGTTCGGGCCGCTCGGCCCTCGTGCACACGCTCATCGAGGCGATCAGCCGTCGGTACCCCACGATCGACGACGGTGCCATCGCGCTGCTCGATCCCAAGCGCGTGCACCGCGGCGCCTTCGCGCCGAACCCGAAGAACCTCGGGCTGCACGGCTCCGACCTCTACGACTTCCTGCGCAGATGGCAGGACAAGCTCGTCGAGTGGATGGGGGAGGGCGAGTCCGACCCGAACGAGGTCACCTACCGCCGCGTCCCCGACGCGGCCGACAGCGCGGCCCTCGCGCGACGGGACTGGTGGACCGGGCCCGAGGTGTTCCTCATCATCGACGACTACGACGCGGTCGTGGCGCGCGGCGACCGCACCAACCCCCTCACCCAGACCGTGAAGCTGATGAACGACGGTGTCATTCGGGGCTTCCACGTGATCGTCGTCCTCAACGACACCGAGTTCCTCTACAAGGCCAGCTCCGACCCGTTGATCCAGTTCCTGGACACGCACAGCTCGATGGCGCTGGCGCTGTCGGCGGACAAGTTCAACCTCAACATCGCAGGTGAGCGGGGGCAACGCTTCGGCATCCCCGGCCGCGGCCGGTTCCATCCGGGCCGAGGGGCGGCGTCGGACATCGTCCAGGTCGCCTGGAACGGGGTGCGGCGGGACGAGTCGGTCGCCGAGGAGGATGTTTGGGGATGAGAATTTCGGACAACTGGGGATTGACGAAATTTGACAATTCTGTTTTAGTTGCAACTTGAAAATCAAGCAAAGGGGATAGCAGGTGGGCCTGAACGTGGCGCCTATACAGCTCTTGGCAGGAACCAACGAGGTCCTGGCGAACGTCGCCACCACCTCGGGCTTGATCGGTGGTGCCGCCGGCACCATCGGTGCGGTGGTGCCCGCGGGCGCCGACGACGTGTCGCTGCTGGTCTCGGCGGGCTCCGCCGCGCACGCGGCGAACTTCCTCGCGACCTCCGTGGTCGATCATGCGGAGGTGGCCCAGTACGGCGTCAGCCTCGCGGCCGTCGCGTCGACCTACATCATGGCCGACAACGCCGTCCAGTTCTGACGTGAGTGTGATGTCGTGACCTTTCCAGCGCTTCCTCCCGAGGTCAACGTCGGCCGCCTGATGTCCGGGGCCGGCCCTGCGCCCGCCACGGCGGCAGCCGCCGGCTGGGCCTCGGTGGCGGCGTCGGTGAGCGCGCGCTCGGTCTTCCTCAGCTCGCTGCTCCCGCGCCTCGCGGCGTCGTGGCAGGCTCCGGAGACGGCGCTGATGACGCGCAATGTCGCGATGTACATGGCGCACAACGAGGCCCTGCGGGTGCAGGCGCTGCTCGCCTCCACCCGGCACACCAAGCAGGCGGCGGACTACTCGGCTGCACTGACCGGGATGGCCCAGCTGCCGGAGATCGCGCAGAACCACATCACCAACGGGGTGCTCAACGCGACCAACTTCCTCGGCGTGAACACCGCGGCCATCGCCGCGAACGAGGCGCAGTACGCGGGCATGTGGGCGCAGAACGCCTCGATGATGGCGGTGTACCTGGCGAACTCGGTCGCCAACATGACCTTCGAGCCCTTCATCCCGCCCAAGCCCATGGCCACGGCCATCGGCGTGCCGATCCCCGCCGCCGCTGCCGGCGCCGCGTCCGTCGGCGATGCCGTGGTCACGAAGATGACCCTCGCGGCGCAGGGCGCGCAGGCCACGGCCAGCATGCTGGCGATGCGCGTCGCGGGCGGCGTGCTCACCGCCACCAAGCTGGCCCAGACCGTCGCGGTCAACGCGCAGCGGTTCGAGCAGGTCGCGTCGAACGCGGCCACCGCGGAATCGCAGTCGCGCGACACCCCGGGCGCCGTCCGGACCACCACCGGGCAACAGCTGGGCGGCGCACTCGTGCAGCAGCTCGGCGGTGCCGTGCCGCAGGTCGCGGGCGTCGCGGGCGGCGTCGCCGCCGCCGGGGCCCAGCAGGCCCTCCAGGGCGCGGGCGGCAGCGCCCAGGTCGTCGGTGGCGGCGTGGGCGGCGGTGTCGTCTACCAGCCGATGAGTTCGCTCATCGGCGGCATCAACGCCGAGAACCGCACCAGCACCGTCGGGTACTTCGGAGCCCGGCCCGGCTCGCCCACGCTCGAGCGGATGTCCCGCGGCGAGCGGTCCACGAGTTCGGCGGCGGCCCTCCGGGCCGCGCCGGGAGCGCCGACCGCACTGCCGCAGGTGGCGGCACCGTCGAACTGGATGACGGACGGCCTGACGGTGGCGCCCCCGCCCCCGCCGGTCCCGCGGGTGGCCGTCGAGCCGCTGCGCCCGATCCTGCCGACCGGGACCAGTGCGCCCGTCGCGCGGTCGAAGGGCAAGCAGCGCGAGCGGATCGTGGTGCCGGACACCGCGGCCGTCCCGATCTATCAGGACTCGGTGCCCGAGTTCGAGTCCGTCCCCGTCGACGTGCCGTCGAGTGGGGAGGCGCGCTGATCCCCGCCGTAGCCCGCACCGACCGACATCATCTCTGAACTGGAGGAATCATGCCCCCGCAGATCTACGACCTGAACACCATCTCGCACGCCGCCGGTACCGCGAAGACCCACGACGTCGCCGCGATGACACTGGCGAACATCAAGTTCGTGCGCACCACCGCCGAGGCCTATCGCGCCGCCAACGCCGGCGACACCACCAACAAGGCCTCCGCGCACATGGAGGAACTGATCGCCGTGTGCAACGCCGAGCAGCAGAAGCTCGAGGCCGTGGCCGAGGCACTGGGTCGTAACGGCGGCCTCATCACCAGCACCGACGGCGACGCCGGCGGCCTGTTCACCGGCTACGTCGTCTAGACCGCCGCACCGATACACGAAGGAGTACCGAGATGACCTCCGCCGAGCGCATCACAGTCAACTACGCGAGCTACGACGGCACGTCCGCCGGGCTGGGCAAGGCCGCGGCCGTGGCCGACGCCAACATCGCCGAGCTGACGGCGAACAACACCGCGAACCTCAACACGGGCAACTGGGTCGGTGTGGACCAGGAGAGCTACCAGCACGTGCACGAGGTGTGCCTCAAGGCCAACGAGAACCTCGCCATGGCGATCCGCAAGACCGGCGTGAACATCCAGACCGCCGCCGCGATCCATCAGGCCGGCCAGGCGCAGGCCGCGGGCCTCTACGGCGTCTAGAACGATCGGGGCCGGTCTCGGACCGGCCCCGCAGGGCAACAACCGGAGGAGCGGGTAGCTGTGCTGCGCGAGGAACAGGCGGCGAAGCTGTCCGCCTTCGCCGTCGACATCGACGAACTGCTGCTGTTGATGCGGCTGTCGGACGTCACGGAGTTGGCGCCGATCGTCCTGGCGGTGCACCCCACCGTCTACCGGCCGGACGATCAGCTGATGGTCGACCTCGCCGTTATGCCCGGCCTGCTGACCGCGGGTCTGGTCGACGGCACGGGGCGCGTCGATGCCCAGGTGGCCCAGTGGCTGCGGGTCCTGCAGTCGCCGTCCGCCGAGCTCGCGATCCGCATCTTCGACGGTGACGCGGTGCTCCGCGGGGCGGCCGTGCGCCGCGCCGACCAGGTGGTCATCGCGTTCCGCAACGACGATCAGCTCACGGTCCAGGGCTTCACGACCGACCGCGAGGACTTCGACGCGACGATCGTGGAACCGTTGTGGCGGGTGCTCGGCGCCCGGGAGCCGGCCGAGTTCGACTCGCTCACCGTCGACGCCGCCGAGCTCGCGGAGATCGTCGCGACCTTCGATCCCTCCGTGGGGGACGCCCGCAGCGAGCGGGCGATCCGCGGCAGGCTGCGGGAGCACGACCTCTCGCCGCAGACGATCGACCTTCTCGTGCAGGCCGCGCGGTACTCCGGTCGACGGGCCGAAATCGTCTACCACCGGGCCGATTCCAGTGGCGTTCGGGCGCAGGCACGGTGGGCCGTCGGTGTGATGGACACCGACGCCGGCCGCGTGCTCTCGACGACGAAGCGCGGATCCGACGGCGTGCTCGACGTGACGATCAGTCCGGGAACGCGGCGGAGATTCTCCGAGGGACTCGTGGAACTGGTCGAGCGCGGCGGCTCCGCCGGGTGGTTCGACACGGTGAGCTGAGAGCCGACCCCTCTGGCTCTCTGACCTGCCCGTGTATTAATCTGCAAAACATACCGAAGAGTAAGAGAGGTGCAGTCCATGAGCGACGCAGCTACGAACGTTCGCGTGCCCTTTGTGCCGCAGAACGGACATGGTGAGAACACCACCACGGCCCCGGTGCTGCCCTCGACCGATACCGCTGCCGCGCCGGTGATCCGGCCGGCCGCCGCCGGACCGGTGTCCGAGCCGAGCGGCGAGTGGGAGGAGCCCGCGCTGCCCGAGGTCGATGATCTCGACGTGGCGGGTGTCGTCCCGACCGTCGCGCCGACCTCGCCCCTGGTCGTGCCGGGAGACGAGCGGCCCACCGCGGAGCAGCCCGTGATCGAGGACGAGCCGGTGGGCCCGTCCACGCCGGGCGCGTCCATCGAGGCCGACGGTACGCCGACGTCCGACGCGAAGGCCGAGGACTCGACGGCGGAGGGGGAGGACTCGGACCAGTCCGATGCCGCGGCGACCGACGAGCCCGCGCTCCCCGCGCCCGCGGCGGTTCCCGGCGAGAAGGCCGCGCCGAAGCCCGTCGCCGCGCAGGTGCCCGCGCAGCAGAGCGCCGCCGTGGCGCCGTCGCCCGTGCCGGTCCCGCAGCAGCAGTGGCCGGGCCAGAACGGGTTCTCGGGCCCGCAGGCGCCCGCCGCGCAGGCCGGTCCGGTCCAGCAGGCGCCCTTCCAGCCCGTACCGCCCACCGGTCAGTTCCAGGCGCCCCAGGCGTCCGGCCAGATCCAGCGACCGGCGTCGCCGCAGCCCTTCGGGCAGCAGGGCGCGCCCGTGCAGAACGGCCAGGCTCCGCTCGCCCCGCCGCAGCACCAGCAGGCCCCGATGCATCCGATGGGCGAGTCGCTCGCGGCGCCCATGTCGACCGCGTCCTCCTCGTTCAACCAGCAGATCCGGTTCTCGGACGCTGCGGTCCGCGTGTCCGGCTGGCGCGCCTTCCTGCGCCGGATGGGCCTGGACATCGGCCCCAGCGCGAACGATCAGGAACACGCCGAGCTGGTGCACCGCATCCGCGTTCCCAAGAACAAGTTCCACGTCACCAGCGTGTTCGCCGACAACGCGGGCGGCACGCTCATCGTCGGCGTTCTCGGCCAGATCCTCGAGCGCACCCGCGCCGACAATGTCGTCGCCCTCGACCTCGATCCCGACGGTGGCGACCTCGACCAGGTGACCGCGTGGCACCAGGGCGGGTCGACGGCGCGCACCCTCATCCAGCAGAGCGACCTGTCCGACCGCAACCAGGTCGACAAGCACCTCGCCGTCACCTCGACCAACCTGCACGTGCTCCCGAGCCCGTGGCGGTTCAACGGTCGCGATGTCACCGATTACGACGACGTCCTGGACCTGTACTCGATCTTCCGCCCGCACTACAGCCTCGCGCTGGCCGATGCGGGCCGCGGCCTGCAGACCCAGACGGGCACCGGTGTGCTCGAGATCTCGTCCGCGCTGATCCTGCCCGCCTCGGCCACCACCCGCGGCGTGCGCAAGGTGGCCGCGACGATCGACTGGCTGCGGCACCACGGCTGGCACGGTCTGCTCGCGAACACGATCGTGGTGATCAACCACACGAAGCGTCGCGGCAGCGTCTCGGTCGAGCAGTTCGACGAGCTGTTCCGCGCCGGCCAGAAGCTGCGCGTCCACGAGATCCCGTACGACCCGCACCTCGACTCCGATCAGCCGATCGACCTGGACCTGCTCCGCAAGGGCACGATCCGGGCCTTCGAGGAGCTGGCCGCGGACTTGGCCGACGGGTTCAACTCGGGCTACGAGCCGCCGGCCGCGCAGAAGCTGGCCGAGCTGCAGCAGGTGCGCACGAGCGAGGGACGCTAACCGACGATGGTCTTCCCGATCACCCCGGAGCCCGCCGCCGGTACCCAGCAGTCGGGCCCCGGGCGGTCCGCCGTCCCCGAGCAGGTGCGTGTCCTGATCGAGGTGGGGGAGAACTCCGTCGAGCGGAGCCTGTTGGCCCGCCGTCGGCTGTCCGTCGTGATGGATTCGGTGATCCCCGGGCTGGAGCAGATCTTCCCGGACCACGACTTCTCGACGACCGGAGCGTGGACCTTCGCCCGCGAGGGCGGGACCACGCTGGCGCGCGACAAGTCGCTCGGCGACGCGGGCGTGCTCGACGGTGACCGCCTGATCCTTGCGGAGACCTTCTCGACGCAGACCTTCCGCCCGCTCATCGAGAGCACCGCCGACGCGATCCAGGAGTTCTGCCGGCAGCGCTTCCGCCGGTTCGAGTCGGCGACGGCGCGGGCGCTCGGCCTCGTCGCGCTGGTGCTCGGTGCGGGGGTGTTCTCGGCGCTGGTGCTCACCGCGTGGTTCGCGCATTCCAGTGCCCTGTGGTGGTTCCCGGTGGCGGCGCTCGGTGCGATCGCGGTGGTCCTGGCCGCCCTCTCCGCCGACCGGCAGTACGGCGCGCGCCAGGTGGCCTACGCCCTGCAGATCGCTGCGGGCCCGGTGCTGTTCGCGGCCGGGTTCGTCCTCATCCCGCCGGACGGGGGCGCCGACGGTGCCTTCACCGCCGCCAACGTCCTCGTCGGCGCGCTGTTCGCGCTGATCGGCGTGATCGTGCTGGGCCGCGCGAGCGGGCTCGGCGCGGCGGTCCTCGCGGGCCTCGGTCTCGCGGCCGCCGTCACGGTGGTGGCGAGCGCGCTGTTCGCGTACACGCCGCTGGACCGCCCGGCCATCCCCGCGATCGGTGTGATCGGCGGCCTCCTGCTGGCGAACTGGGCGCAGGGCTGGGCCCTGATGCTGGCCCGGGTGCGGCCCGACACGCTCCCGCCGCCGGGCGAGGACATCGACCGCAACGAGCTCGACGCGGCGTACCACGTGGACACCTTCGACGACGAGAGCACCACGGAGCTCGCTCGCGCGCAGGAGAACACCGGCCTCGAGCGCAAGGCGCGCACCGCGGCCAAGCTCCTGACCGGGTTCTACGTCGCGATCGCGGGCGTGCTGGTGGTCTCCGCGCTCACCGTCCTGGTGCCGCACAGCCACTACTTCTGGGGCGAGGTCGTGATCGCGGCGCTGGTCTCGGTGATCTGCGTGCTGCGCGGGCGCACCCTCGACGACCGCGTGCACGCGACCGTCTTCTTCGTCGCCGGATTCCTCGTGGCGGCCGGCCTCGCGGTGATCCTGGTGACCGCCGTCGACTCCGATCTCGCGCGCCTGGCGGTGATCGTCGTGAGCGCGATCGCGCTCGCCGCCTTCGGCACCGGCGCGCTGCTGCTCGCGGATCGCGTGTCCACCGACCCGGCGGGACACGGCCGCCCGCTGTCCGCGCGTCTGATGGGGCGCATCGAGTTCGGGGAGAAGTTCGCGATCTTCGCCGTGGTCATGCTCGCGCTGTGGACCACCCGGGTGTTCGCGTTCATGCGTGAACTCGACCTGTCGTTCCTGAAGTAGAGGGGCCGTGCGCGCACTCCCACAGACGGCCCTCGCCCTGGCCGCCACCGTCACCGTCGTCATCGCCGGGAGCTGGGCACCCGCCGTGTCCGGCGCCGTCGTACCGCCCGTCGCCGATATCGGTGGCGCTCCGCCCGATTCCGACGGCCCGGAACGCCCGCTGCGGTTCAACAACCCCCGCTGCGTGGAGCCCGGCGTGCTGCCGAACTCGAACCTGGCGGCGCCGCCGGCACCGTCGAACACCCTGCGGATCGACGAGGCGCACAAGTTCTCCACCGGAGCGGGCGTGACGGTGGCGGTGCTCAGCACCGGCGTGCGGCCGCAGGCGCGGCTGCGCGGGCTGGACGGTGCGGGCGACAACATGGCGACCGCGGATCGTGGTCTGGTGGACTGCGATTCGACCGGGACGCTCGTGGCGGGCATCGTCGCCGCACAGCCCGCCGCGGGCGACGGCTTCGTGGGGGTGGCGCCGGACGCGCGGGTCCTCTCGATCCGGGTCGACTCCTCGGCGTTCTCGCTGCAGAACACACCCGCCGCAGACGCCGACCCCAACCAGAGCCGCGCGGCGGTCACCACCCGCAGCATCGCCCGCGCGATCGTGCGCGCCGCCAACCGCGGCGCCAAGGTCATCGTGGTGCCGGAGCCGGTGTGCATGGCCGCCGACAACCAGTTCCGCCAACGCGAGATCGGCGGCGCGGTCGCCTACGCGCTGCGCGCCAAGGACGCACTGGTGGTCGTGGGCGCCGGCGCCACGGACCGCAAGGGCAGCAGCGTCGGGGCGAACGACTGCAAGGCCAATCCCGACCCCGACCCGGGACAGCCCGACGATCCCCGCGGTTGGCGGGCCGTGACCACCGTCGCCACCCCGAACTGGTTCGACGGGCAGGTCCTGTCGGTGGGGGCCACCGACGCGCAGGGCACGCCGCTGGTCGGCTCGTTGAACGGCCCGTGGCTCGACGTGTCCGCCCCCGGCGCGGGACTGATCTCGCTGAGCTCGCGCGGCGGCGACGGCGTGGTGAACGGCGTCCCGTCGGACCGCACGCTGGTGCCCTTCGCGGGCCCGGAGTACGCGGCGGCCTACGCGGCCGGTACCGCGGCGCTGATCCGCTCCCGGTACCCGCACCTCAAGGCGACGGAGGTCGCGGCCCGCATGGTCGCGACGGCGCACGCCCCGGGGCGCGGCACCGACAACAAGGTGGGCCGCGGCCTCATCGACCCGGTCGCGGCGCTGACCGCGAACGTGCCGGACGTGGACACCGACATCGACCCGCAGTCGGTGCAGAAACTGCTCGTGCCGCCGCCCCCGCCCGAGCCGGACACGCGGCCGCGGCGCACCGCCGCGATCGTGGCCGGCGCGGGCGTGATCGCGCTGGTGGTGCTCGGTGGTGTCGTGGCGCTGACCCGCCCCGGCCGGAAGCGGAGGGCGTGATGGACACCGAGGCTCCCACTCATCCCGAGATCGCCCGGCGGCGAAGGCTGTTCGGCATCCGGGTCACCCTGCGCCGGGCGCTGGTGTGGGCCGTGCTCTCGGCCCTGCTCGCGGCGGTACTCATCGACGTCTGGCCCCTGTGGGCCGTCATCGCGCTGGCCGTGGCGGGCGCCCTCGTGGCCTTCGTCTCCGTGCGCGGCACGGTCCTCACCGAGAAGATCGGCGCCCGCTACCGGTACCTGCGCCGCCGGCGCCGCGCCTCCGGCGGCATCCCCGGCCGCGTGATCGACGTCGACGGCTGCGGCGTCCGCCAGGACGACGGCTACGAGCTGGTCTCGGCGATCGAGCTCACGGCGGACCCGTCGGAGACCCGCCTGCGCGAGGGCCGGGCCCACGCCGCGGACACGGTACCGCTGGACCTGCTGGCGACGATGATGACGCAGTACGGCCTCGACGTGGACATCGACGTCGCGTCCGTGGGCCGCCGCGTGCCGCCCGGCCCCGCGTACCGCGCGTCCTACGCGCAGGGCGTGCGCTTCTACTCCGCGATGGCGGAGCGCTCCACCTGGCTGGTGCTGCGCGTGAACACGCAGCGCAACCTCGCGGGCATCGTGCGCCGCGGGCCGTCCCGCACTGCCGGCCCCAAGGCCCTCATGGCGGCGACCCGCCGTCTGGAGCAGCGCCTGCAGGAGCGGCTGATCCGTGCCCGCGTGCTGCCCGCCGAGGAGCTCGCGCGGCTGGACGCGCGGATGACCTTCGGCGCGGATCCCCTGGGCGGCTCCGAGAACTGGCACAACATCGAGCACGGTTCCGAGTTCGCCACCACCTACCTCGTCGACCCGGTGCGCACCTCCACGGAGAAGCTCGACCGCTGGTGGGGCCTCGACAGCGACAGCACCGCCGTCGTGCTGCGCCTGCGCAAGGCCACCGCGCAGTCGCCGGTCGAGATCAGCGGGCTGGTGCGCTACGACACCGCGGTGCCGATCGTCGACAACCTCGACGACGCCCTCGTTCCCGTCCCCGGCCGGCAGATGGAGCTCACGCGGGGCACGCTGCCCGGCGGCGGGTCCAGCATCGTCGACCTGCCGTCCGCGCCGCTCACCGCACTCGGCGCCGTCGAGATCCCCGTCGGCCCCGCCGGCCCGGTGTGGGGCATCTCCGGCACCGACGCCATCGCGCTGCCCCTGTTCGACGGTTCGCCCGTCCCCGAGACCCTGCGCGTCGAGTTCGCGACCGAGCTGATCGCGCTGCAGCTGGTGCTGCTGCGCTCGGTGGGCGCGGGCGCGTCGGTCGCGGTGCACACGAACCGCCCGGAGCAGTGGGCGACGCTCGCGGCCACGCTGGCGGACCCGTCGCGCTTCCGCATCGCCGACGGTGCCGGGGGTCGCCCGGCCGACATCACCGTCTTCGACGGTGCCCCCGCGGATGCGGTGCCCGAGCGCACGATGCTCACCTTCCGCAAGCCCGGTCGCCCGTCACTCGGCGCGAACGCCGATCTCGTGGTCGAGCAGGTCTCGGCGTCGAAGGTCCGGGTCGCGATCGGCGGCCGCCCGCCGATCGAGATCGTGCTCAACCCGACCGACGAGGAACTTCGGTACTGCGACGTCCAGGCCCAGCAGGTGGTGCCCGTGGTGCCCCTCCCGCCGCCCCCGCGGATGCCGCGACAGGCGCCCACCCAGCCGCGGCTCGCACCGGTGCAGGCCCCGCCGGCCGCAGTCCAGGGCCCGCCGGTGGCGCCCCCGCCGCCGGCGACCCCGCAGCAGCCGGCGG